>JAWLCL010000003.1:70344-437264 GCA_041687255.1 Mariniphaga sp.
TGAGAAAGAACTGAAAGAAATTGTTGAGAAAATTTCAACAGGGAGAAATGATCCTGTTGAAGAGTTTGAAATGCTCTTCAAGGAACTTCATAAGTTGTTCCTAAAGAAACCTTACTACCTGGAGATGATTTTCGATAAAGATCTGCAGCAGCAATACTCTTTCATTGAAATAGCTATTTCAAGAATTAAAAGAATAGCAAATGATTATCTCTCTGGGTTAATCGACCGGGGAAAAGAACAGGATGTTTTTACAATTAATGCAGAAACAAAAGTTCTTGTTAAAGAAATCCTCGGAAGCTTTAAGGGAATAATGAATGATATGCAGCTTACCGACAAAATGGTACGCGATCTGAAAAAGTACCGTTCCGTAAATGATTAATTTTTTTAATATGAAACCAATTCCACTAAAATTGATTTTGGCTTTTCTTGTTTTTCCGCTGGTACTCCATTCCCAACCGGTAAGAATAGGGATTGTAAAAGATGCCTCAGGAAACGAGTTTGATTTACTCGCAGTACAGGTAAAGTCTGAAATTGAAGCTTTGTTTAATGCTGGAGATGATGTTGTTTTTAAAGAACTGAGTGCAAACTGGCAGTCTGAAAAGGTCAGAAAAAACCTGCAGACTTTTCTAAATGATCCGGAAGTGGATATAGTGGTTACGCTGGGCTTTCTCTCCTCAGAAGCTGCAGCGTCTTTGCCCGCGTACCCAAAGCCCGTGATTGCTGCAACCGTTTTAGATCCGGAGTTTCAAAACTTGCCGGTACAACCGGATAAAACTTCGGGCATTCCTAATTTTACCTGGATTGAATCGCTAATCCGGTTAAAATACGATGTGCTCTCTTTTGCCCGAACTTTTCAATCCCGTAATATTGCAGTTATCATTCCCCGGGAACTATATGCTGAGTTTTCAGTTTTATCCATCTATTTGACAGCTGATGTAAATCAATACGATGTTTCGTTTGTGCCGGTAGAAGAAAATGAAAACCCTTTAGGTCAATTGCCTTCAGACACCGATGGGGTAATGGTTTTCCCATTGGTTCAGCATTCTGAAGCCACAACGGAAGCGATTTTTAACAGCTTGAACGAACAAGGCATTCCATCATTATCGGTAAATGGATCAGCCTACCTCGAACGTGGAGCCACCATCACATTTACGCCGCAGTTCACTTTTCAGCAGGTGGCAAGGCAGGTAGCTGTAAGGGTTTTAAAAGCTATTGGGGGAACCAGTCTGGGCGATATTCCCTCCATGACAGATGAACAGGAGAGAACACCTGTCATAAATATGAAAAGCCTGCGGCTGATGGATCGGTTTCCCAATTGGTCTGACCTTGAAAATGCTGTATTACTAAACGTGGATAAAATGCCTGGTGAAGAGCTGACACTGCATCAGGCCATCGCACTGGCACTGGAAAACAGCCTGCAAGGCAAAATTATCGACCAGGATTTGCTGATGGCAGAAAAGGATATCCGTATAGCCAAAGCTAATGTTTTGCCGCAGGTGGAAGTTTCGGGGATGGGAATACAATTAAGTGAAAACCTTGTGGAATCTTCAATGGGACAAAAAGGCGAGTTTACCATTACCGGTTCTGTGTCGTTAAAGCAGGTTATTTATTCAGAAGCCGCCTATGCTAATATTGCACTGAAAAAGCTGGTGGCCGAAAGTACAAGACAAGGCAACAGGCAAGTGACACTTGATATTGTACTGGATGTTTCACAGGCATACATATCATTGCTCTTTGCAAAAAATAACCTGCACATTAAAAATGAAAACGTATCTGCTACCCTGAAAAACCTTGAACTGGCCAATGCAAAAGAGAAAAGTGGTGAAGGCAATGTCTCGGATGTCAACCGCTGGACCAGTGAATTGAACCTCGGCAAAATGGATTTGAACGACGCAGAGGCGGGATACAAAGCAGCAATGTACAAGTTAAACCAACTGCTTAATCAGCCCGTTGATAACCCCATAGCTACACCAGATTCTGCAGATATTGGGGAAACCATTATCCATCATCAGCATATTCTGGATTCCTTTTTCAGCAATTCAAAATTAACCGAAAATTATGCTGACTTTTTGATAAAGGAAATGTTGGCCCACTCACCTGAATTGCAACAATTAGCAACTGCCGGAGAGATGATAGACCGTCAAAAATCAATGAAAGTCAGGCAAATGTATTTGCCCGAAGTGGCACTTATCGGGAGTGCCGACCAGGCTTTTGTGCGGGAAGGAGTCATTCGAAATCCACAACTGCCTGTGCCTTCGCCGCCTGACGACATCACCTGGAACCTGGGCCTGCGTCTAAGCATTCCCATTTTTGAAGGAGGGCGGAAAAGAAAAGAATTGCAGCGTGCAACAATTGAGCAGGATAAGATTGCCTGGCAAAATGATGATTTGCTCAACAAGCTGGAAACAGGTATCCGTACCAACGTGCAATTCCTTCAGGCTTCTTACAGAGAATTGGAGCTGGCTGAAAATGCTGCACGTGCCGCTGAAGAGAACTTTTACACAATTCAGGATGCCTATGCACAAGGAATGGCCAATGTTGCACAACTAACCGATGCCCAAAGTGTGATGATAAGAACCCGACAAGTGGCTCTTGGTTCACGTTATCAGTACATACTGGATTATATCAAAACTGAACGGCTGCAAGGGAATTTTTCCTTTTTGGAAGATGATTCCGAAAGGGTGAGTTATGCTAACCGATTAATGAATTATTTAACCGAAGAATAAAAAACAACTATGAACACAAAAATACAACTGCTCGTATTAATTGCTCTGATGCTGTCCGGTTGTGATAGCAAAGAAGAAAAAGGAGAAGCTATTCGTCCGGTTTTTTACCAGGAAGTAGGGAACGATAATATTCAAAATGTGCGCTCATTTTCCGGGGTGACTCAATCTGCGACCGAAGCAAAATTGAGTTTTAAGGTGGGAGGCTCAATTGAATATGTTGCAGTAGATATGGGTGATACAATGAAAAGAGGAGACATAATTGCCCGCCTGGACGATACTGATTACCGAATCAATTATAACAAAGCCGAAGCTTCCCTAAAAAGCGCAGAAGCTCAGCTGGCTGCGGCTAAATCCGCTTTTTTACGGATTGAAAACCTTTACGTGAACAATAATGTTTCTCTGAACGAATATGAAAAAGCAAAAACACAGTTTGATTCGGCTGAAACCATGGTGAAAACTACCAGTTCCCAATTAAGCGCAGCACAAAATCAACTTAATTATACGGTTTTGAGAGCGCCTTTTGATGGTGTTGTATCTTCGGTGATGGCCAAAGAAAATGAAATGACCGGGACCGGCCATCCTATTGTAGTTTTTGCTACAGTAAATAAACTGGAAGTAAGAACAGCTGTACCGGAAAACATCATCGGGCAAATCAGTCGCGGACAGGATGTAACGGTGCGGTTAAGTACATTTCCTGAAAAAACTTTTCAGGGGATTATTTCTGAGTTAAGTCCTGGTATCCCCAACGTCTCAACCTATCCTGTTATTGTTCAATTAGCAGAACCCGCTTCCCGGCTGTTTCCCGGAATGATCAGTACCGTAGAAATTCCCCTAACCAGAGAAGATTCTTTGGAAAGCAGGATAATGATTGCCACTGATGCCGTTGGTCACGACCATTCTGGAGATTTTGTTTTTGTTGCTTCTAAAAGCAATGAAAGTGATATTTATGTTGCTAAAAAAAGAAATGTTACCCTTGGAGCACTAAGGGCTGATGGATACGAAATTATAAACGGCCTGAACAAAAATGAGATGGTAATAACAGCCGGTTTAAGTTTTTTGTATGATGGCCGGAAGGTAAAACTGCTGGATAATTAAAAATGTAAACAGATGAAACGACCATGAATGAAATTTATCACTTCTGAGTATGAAAATAATTTTCATGGGAGTTCCATCGAATACCGTTAAAAATAAAAAATTGTAATTAGATGAATCTTACAAAAATAACACTGAATAACAGCCGTATTACCTTCATAGCTATTCTTGTTGTGGCCATTTTAGGCGTTATTAACTATTTTGAAATGGAACGCGATAGTATGCCTCCATATACGATTCGTATCGCCAGTGTAGTTACCCAGTTTCCAGGTGCTGACCCCCAAAAAGTGGAGGCGCTTGTTACGGAACCGCTGGAAGAGGTGATTCGCGAAATGGCAGAGGTAAAAACCATTACAAGCGAATCTCGTCCGGGGCTGTCGGTTATTACTGTTGAATTGATTACAGCTGTCGGTGGGGACGAGTTACAGTCAGTATGGACTACGCTCAGAAATAAGGTGGAAGATTTAAAACCCACCCTGCCTCAGGGTGTTTTTGGACCGGTAGTCAAAGATGAAGATATTGGAACTGTATTCGGTATAATACTGGGTGTCACAGGTGATGGTGTTTCATACAACAAACTGGACGACTATGCCAAAGAGGTGCGTGAAGAACTGCTGCTGCTTCCTGATGCTGCTAAAATCAAATACGGCGGCATTCAGGATGAGCGTCTTTTTATTGAGTTTGACGATAAGCAACTGGCTCACTATGGCCTGGATGCTATCAAGCTTAGGAATATCATATCAGCTACCAACATATTGTATCCCGGAGGTGAAATAAATATGGGCCGGCAACGGATTGTACTTGAGCCTTCCGGGAGCTTTGAAAGCATTGATGATCTAAAAAAAATCCTGATTCCAACCTCCACCGGAGCTTCAGTTTATCTTGAAGATATTACCACCCGCATTTACCGTGATTACATCACCCCGCGCCAAAAGATGGTGAAAATCAACGGTAAACCGGCCATCGCACTTTTCATTTCACTAAAAGACGGCGCCAATATTGTCAGGTTGGGTGAAGATGTGGATAAAGCGTTACCCCGGATTAACAGCAATCTGCCATTGGGTGTGGAAGTCGTTCGCTCGGCATCCCAGGACCAGGTTGTAGATGGGCAGGTGAATGATTTTCTTGTAAACCTGATGCAGAGTATCATCATTGTATTGGCCGTGATGCTTCTGTTCCTGGGATTTCGCACCGGTTCGCTGGTAGCAGCCCTTATTCCAATGGTAATTCTCACCTCCTTCTTTTTTCTCGGTTTGCTCAACCTGGGATTTAATAAGGTTTCACTGGCAGCGCTTATAATTTCTCTGGGGCTTCTGGTCGATAATGGCATTGTAGTTTCCGAGTCCATACTGGTTAACATGAAGCGCGGCCTTAGTGCATTTAAAGCCAGTGTATATTCCGGAAAAATCCTGATTGTTCCACTGCTTATTTCTTCGCTTACCACTTCGGCAGCTTTTCTCCCATTTGCTTTGGCGCAAACTCCCATGGGCGAAATTTCCTCACAGCTGTTTTGGGTCGTCAGCACAACATTGCTTGCATCCTGGATTCTTGCTTTTACTTTCATCCCTCTTTTGGCTGTTTTGATTATTAAGGTTAAAGCCAATAAAGAGGAGAAAGAGAACTTCATCGATCGGAATATGGAGAAGCTAAATTTATGGTATAACGGATTACTTTTTCGTGTTTTGAAAAAGCCATTTCTTTTCCTGGGGTTTATTTTGGCGTTATTTGTTCTGTCGGTTTTACTGGTGCAATTTCTGCCTTTTAAGCTGGTTCCTGACAGTAACCGGAACCTGGTAACAGTAGACATCAAGTTTCCTTCAGGAACGCAGATTGAATACACTGAACAGGCAGTAAATGATATTGGTAATTACATTTTGGAAAACCTGGTTATTGATCCTGAAACCGAAAAAGATAAACCAGGCGTTTTGGATTTTTCTTCGTTTATTGGCGAAGGTCCCGACCCCTATGATCTGGGATATTTTAAAAATGAAGCCAATTCAAGCTATGCCCATATGTTGCTCAATACCACCGGGGATATGGACAACGATTATATTATTGCTAAAGTGGACAGTTTCTGTTTCAACTACATTCCTGATGCCGATATCCGTGTGAACCGGCTTACAGGAGCTGGTGCTTCAGGAACACCTGTGGAAATCAGAATTTCGGGCACTGACCCTGAAAAGCTGGCGCTTATTTCGAAAGAAGTGAAAGAGAAGCTGGTTACTATAGAGGGAGCCAAAAATATTAACGACGACTGGGGACCGAAAATTAAAAAATTGATTGTGGATATCCATCCCGATAAAGCACAACGAGCCGGTTTAACAAATATGGAAATTGCACTGGCGCTGAATACAGGTTTATCAGGCATGAAAATAGGTGACTTTTATCAAACTGATGAAAAGATTCCCATTTTTCTGAAAAATGAAAATAGTGATGAGCATGACATCGAAACGGTGGAGGCATTTACTATTTATTCATCAGCCAGAAATCAGGAAGTACCCCTTTCACAAGTGGCTGATGTTAAAATTGATTGGCAGTTTGGAAAAGTGATTCGAAAAGACTTAAAACGAACTATGACAGTGGGAGCCTATCTTGAAGCCGGATATACTGCCTCCGATATTTTTAAAGCCATCGGTCCGTGGCTGGAAACCCAAAAAGCCGGTTGGGATTTGGGATACAACTATGAAATGGGTGGTGAAGATGAAGACAAGGCTGAAAACCTGGGAGCTATTTTTGCCAATCTGCCTCTTGCATTTTTTATTATTGTGTTGCTATTGGTTTTACAATTTAACTCTATCCGTAAGGCATCTATCATTGTGCTATCTATCCCGCTTGGGATGATTGGCGTGGTGGCCGGTTGGTTTATCGGCGGATCGTTTGTAAGTTTTTTCGGCGTTCTGGGAGTTATAGCCCTTGCCGGGATTGTAGTAAATAACGCCATCATCCTCATTGACAGGATTGATGTGGAAATTACGGAAAATCCCGATGCAGACCGACGGGATGCCATTCTGAGAGCAGCCAACAATCGATTCAGACCTGTCATACTTACCACACTTACCACTTCCTTAGGGATGTTGCCATTATGGTTTTCGGGTGACTTACTCTGGGAACCACTTACGCTGGCTATTATATTTGGACTGTTCTTCGCGACCATGATTACCCTGCTGTTTGTTCCGGTACTTTACCGCTTGTTTTTTAAAGTACCGTTTAAAGGTTATACATACAATCCCGACATGCTATATTAATAAATTTTCTTCTTGTACTATGAGAAAGAGATTCCGGTTGAAATTCATATAAATAATTTAAAATGAAAAGGATAATTCATATTTTTTACTTTTTGGCACTGTGCCTGATATTTTTTTCCTTCAAATATCAAAAGAATGAAACATTTTCTTTAACAATTGAGGTGTCAGGAGTACGAAATTCAAATGGTGCTGTTCATGTTGCTCTATATAAAGATGCAAAATCATTTCCCGATGAGAATTTCAAAAACTACCATCGTAAAGAAATTTTCCAAGTAGAAAATGGAAGTACAGTTGCGGCTTTCGAAAATTTAGCTCCTGATACATATTTGGTAAGTGTATTTCATGATGAAAATAATGATGGAAAATTCAATAAGGTTTTTAAGTGGCCACAAGAAGGGATAGGTTTTTCTAATTATGACTCAGTGAATCTGTTTAACAAACCTGTTTTTGAGAAAGCTGCATTTGAATTGGAGTCTGATAAAAACATTGTCATTAAAATGATATACATGTGACACAATAAATTAAATTATTTTCTTTTAATAAGTATCGTATGAATACAGAATATAGAATACTTTTATCTGCATATAAGGTTTTTCTTAAATATGGATACCATGGAACAACTATGGAGAAAATAGCTAAGGATGCTGGTGTTAGCAAGTCGATTATTCACTACTATTTTCGTTCCAAGGAGAATTTATATCGGGAAGTAATGGGGACTATATCAGATGGTCTCCAATATCTAACTGATTTTGAATATACCGATGCCTATTTAACCTGGTTTCTTGTTAGTGAACTCAGAAATAACAGTACAATGTTTCTCGATGCGTTAAAGAATCATGCTGATATCGATTGGGAGAAAAAGACTGAAGAAGTTTTAGTTAATGCTTTTAATTCAATTCCGCCGGTTGATTTTCTTTTCAAAAAGGAAATTGTATAATAAGGAAGGATACAGACCCATTAGGGTAGAGAGACACCGGGCTGGTATGGGCTTTCATCATCAATAAAAAAAATTTAACTGGCATATTTCACAAATCAAAATTTTCTAAAGTCATATCATTCGGCAAATGATCCTCATTCCAAACAATCATTTCCGACAGTGCTTACTCCTGTCGCTGCAAGGTAAAGGGTTGCCGACGAGCCCAGCCCACCGTCCCCCACCAACAGCAAACTGCCTTTTATTATTTTTTCTGCCCCTCTATGCCTACTTTTTGTTTTTGTTTGATTGTAGTTAATTTATTGCAGGTACTTTTTTCTGAATATTGTTGAATGTTAGAGGGGTGGGAGAGACCAGGTTATCATTTATCGGGCATCTGATTTTAATGGTTTCAAGCATCTGTTACAGATGAAAATTGAACATCAATTTGTTTAAATCCTGCACGTTCCTCCTATTACTGGCCCAACAAGCGCGCAGGATTGATATTCCCCTGAACTGCAATTTCAAGCTTCTTGAGGTTGATTCCTAATTCCCGGGCTGTTAAATGTGCTAACACGAGGCTCATTTTTATATGAATGTAGGAGTTTTGTATAAGTTGTGACGTATGCATTTTATTAAAGGGATATTTTGATGAATGACTACGATGTTTTAATTTTATAATAACAGAAAAGGTTCGAAAATGCATTCTATCTCTCGCCGAAATATGATCAAATCGCTCCTGTTAGCTCCGGTTGTCAGTTCTGCCCCTTTTTTACATTCAATCCAAGTGTCGTATAAGAAAGGAGACAGATATGATTTTGAACCTGGATATCTTAAACTTCACCGAAATGGCGAGTTGAAAGTACGGGGAGAAAAGTTATGGCAATTAATGGAAAACTGCCGCCTTTGCCCACGCAAATGTGGGGCGAACCGGTTAAAAGGGGAGAGAGGTTATTGCGGCTCTAAATCCCGGGTGGAGATTTCATCATTTCATCCACATTTTGGAGAAGAAAAACCACTGGTCGGAAAAAATGGCTCAGGTACTATTTTCATGACTAACTGCAGTTTGCGGTGTGTTTTCTGTATTAACTGGAAAGTCAGCCAGGGAGAAGAAGGAAGCTGCAGAAGTATCGGGCAATTTGCCGGAATGATGCTGGCCTTGCAAAGAATTGGATGCCCTAACATTAACATTGTGACACCAACACATTACTCTGCTCATGTTCTTCTGGCCCTAGATGAAGCAGCTTCAAAAGGATTGAAAATTCCACTTGTATACAATACCTGCGGATGGGAACGGTTGGAAATCCTTCAACTACTTGATGGAATAGTGGACATTTATTTGCCCGACTTTAAATACATGGAAGGTGAAAAAGCTGCCAAATATTCTTCTGGTGCCGAAACTTATCCTGAAGTAACAAAAAATGCCCTTCTGGAAATGCACCGTCAGGTGGGAGTGGCTCATTCTGCAGAAAACGGGCTGATGAAAAAAGGCCTGATGATCCGCCACCTTGTGATGCCGAACAACGTCAGCGGAAGCAACAAAGTGATCGACTGGATTGTCAAAAACCTGCCCATAGACACGTTTGTCAATATCATGTCTCAGTACACGCCGGTTTATCAGGCAAAAGATTATAATGAAATAGCCCGGAGGATTACCCGCGAAGAGTATGAAGAGGTAGTCAATCATGCCCGGATAGCAGGCTTGACAAATTTGGAGGTTCAGGGATATTACAGGATTTAAAAAGTTGCTCTTCCAAGGGCCATTAATAGTTAATCTTCCACATAGGCGGATAGAATCTATTCAGCTTTCCAGTATTATTTTCATCACCAGTAAAGAATTATAATAAAATACTTGCTTGTCTTAATTTGTTGTTTCAAATAAAAGGTATTATAAACTGTGAGAAAATATTCAGTTAAACATTTATTATAACATTTAAAATGTATCATCAGGATTCTCGTCTTACTACTTCGTTTAAGTAAATGCCTTTTCGACAATCATTAAACTTAGAATTTATAAAAAAAGCGTTACATGATTTCATCATATAACGCTAATACTTTTATATCTGTGCTCCCCTGATAGTTGGAAGTTGCAACCTTGCATGTGAGTTTGGTGTGTATTTTGTAAGTGGTTCCAGCACTAAAATCACTGTACCTTTCTATTAATTTGAATTTTTCAACCAATCTGTTAAATTAGGGGTTGCTGTTGTTTTTGCTTTTTCCTCCTTAAACATTAAGCTGGATTAATGTACAGAACCTTCTGAATAACAAATAAAAAAAATTATGCGAATGCCTTTTTTGTGGGTATCTTAGCTTAATGAAAATACTTTTTACCGGAGCAACCGGTATATCGGCAAGAGACTTCTTCCTGGCCTGGTAAATCAGGGACATGAAGTAATATGGTTTGTTCGCGATAAAAAATTATTTTCCTGCCGAAGGATGTTTAATTTAAAAACATTAAACCATGAAAAGCAAGAGTATTCCAATTTATGTCTTATTTGTTGTGGCTGTAGTTTTTTTTCCTTTCACAACAAAAGCTCAACTGAGCCTGGATATTGAAAGCGGCGCGGTAATAGCAGGTTATAACAATGTCAGGATTCCGGGCGATGCAGGAACATTATTCTCACTCACTGATGATCTGAATGCCATACCGGCTGTTTTTTATCGGTTGAGAGCTGGCTATACGATAAAGTCGAGGCATACTGTTTCTGTTTTATATGCTCCGCTTACGGTTAAATCAGATGGTACAGCAACTTTTCCAATTGATTTTGAGGGAATAACTTTTCCAGCCAATACGTCACTTGATGCATCTTATACCTTTAACTCATACCGCATTACTTACCGGTATGATTTTGTGAAAAAAACCAGGTTTGAATTTGGGCTTGGTTTTACTGCAAAAATCAGAGATGCTGAAATTGCCCTTAAAAGTGATGGTTTATCATCAAAAAAGACAAATGTGGGATTTGTACCCATTATAAATTTCAGGTTAAACTGGTTAATGAATGAAAAATTTGGTTTGCTTCTCGAGGGCGATGCATTGGCTGCCCCGCAGGGAAGAGCAGAAGATGTTTTGCTTGCTTTAACCTATAAACTAACTGACAAGGTTGCTTTAAGGACAGGTTACAGAATACTCGAAGGAGGGGCTGATAATGATGAGGTTTATAATTTTTCATTGTTTAATTATGCAGTAGTGGGAATATCCATAACTTTATAAACGTCAGTTTGTTGAAGTAGATATGAACAATCCAGTCCAAATAAGAAAATATATTGAGGACATTCTTCAAAATTGCCGGTTGGCAGTTCTGGCTACAGTGGCCCATGGGCAGCCGCATGCAAGTTTAATAGCAATTACCCCGGTTCAGGGTTTGCGGCAAATAATTTTTGCTACATATCGCAATACCCGGAAGTTCGAAAACATTCTACATAACTGCAGAGTTGCAGTTCTTATTCAAGGGGAAGATTTGGACAGTTCAAATCAGCAGAAAGGTTTCGCTCTTACCGGTTTTGGCAATACCCAGGAGATTGGGATTACAGAAATGGAGGATGCTATGCACGCTCATCTGGAAAGGCATCCGGATCTGGTGGATTTTCTGAGCTCAGGGGATTTAGCACTCATCCGGATAAAGGTAGAAGAATATCAGGTTGTTCGTGGAATTGATGATGTTACCTGGTGGCCTGTAGAGGATTCATATTAATATCTCGAGAATTAATTTCAAGCGAAACTCAACTTGCCAATAAATGTAATGATTTGAAAAATAGATAATCAAATAATCTTAAATCGAAAGAAATGGCAGGATCATATGAAGCCGGAAATTCGCGCTATGCTACTGTAACCTCCTTTAATATACCCAATTTTTCCAGATTATTTATAGATGGCAGCTTTTGATTTGCCGGTTACCATACCAATTTTTAATGCACCTGTAATCGGTTGAGAACAGTGATAATCAATAACCTTTCTTGCTGCATTCCCACTGCTTCCCAGCGACTGATGTTTATTTTCGAGAATGCGCTTTAACTGTAGAATGCCATCAAATGTTTCAACTCCAATTCCCGAGATTTTAGTTTAGATTTTTAATGAAAGTTTAAATAGCAGCTGAAGTTAATTTAGCTTTCGGTTGAAATATGCTTTTTTATCCATGCTCCCCTGACAATGGTAAAATGCAAGCTGGTTTGTGAAATGAATTATCATCTACGTTGAACCAATTTTTAATCCATTATAATTGGCAATTGATGCAATTAATTCCCTGGAAAAAACTACCTTGACGGGTAACAATAACTTATGAATTTCCTGGTGTTTTTAATACCATGCTTCGATGTAGATTATTTTTGATATTTCTTATAATATTTAAAATATCTGATCATTAAGAACCTTCATTATAATGATATGTTATTAAAAGTGACTATTTTATTTGAAATTTTAAAGTATTTTGCTTAATCAATATTGCAATTATGAAACAACTTACTGCAACAATTTTGATTGTACTTATTTCGATAACAAGCTGGTCTAAGAAGAATGAACTTCCATTAATTGGTGATAAAGCTCCCTCGTTTACAGCAAACTCCACCAATGGAATCTTAAATTTCCCTGAAGATTTTGGCAACAGCTGGAAAATATTATTCAGCCATCCCCTGGATTTTACAGCAGTTTGCACTTCAGAATTATGCGGTCTTGCGCGTAATCAGGAAAAACTGGATTCGCTTAACGTAAAAGTAGCTGTAGTTTCAATAGATGAAATTGAAAGACATTTATTATGGAAAGAATTTATGGAAAGAGTATTAAAAGAAGAAGATGAAGCACTTAAAATACAATACCCTATTATAGCTGATTTATCAGGAGAAGTTTCAAGAAAATACGGAATGTTGCATTCTATTAACGATAAAAGAGATGTTAGAGGTGTATTTATTATTGATCCGGAAAATACAATTCAGGCGATTAGTTTTTATCCAATGAATGTTGGAAGAAATATGGATGAGATTCTAAGAACAGTTTTGGCATTGCAGCTTACAGAAAAAGAAAATGTCCTTACTCCCTTAAATTGGAATCCAGGTGACGATGTGCTTGTTCCCCATAAACCTTATACTTTTGAAGAATTGGAAAAAAATCCTGAATTAAAAAATCAGTATTACAACAAAGGAGAATTTATGTGGTTTAAACGAATGAGACGACCATAAGAATATCATTAGAGATTCGTTCGTTTCAAAAACGACCACTTTATGGGGGTCTCTTACAGCCGGAAGTTGCTTATGTCTTCATTACAACACAATTACCCCGTCAATTTCATCCACCTTTTCTGTTATCTCAATTATCTGATCAGCGGAGTCCATCATTGCAACACATGTTATCGATACATGTTTTAAATTAGAGGTGTGTTTAAATGTCATTGTCCCCGTTTCCGGAAGCAAGGCCTTTATTTTTTCCACCTTACCATCCCGGTTTGGCGAAATGAATTTAAACATATATTTCATTGGCCAACTCTCATTTTCCATTAACCTATAGCGTAGGTTTCTGAATTTATCAATATTCATAATGTTCACATTTTCTTACTAATCATTACAAGGCAAAGTATCAAATCGTTCATTTTATCATTGTAAAAATAAGGAAATACAGAATTCTTCAGGATTAAGCAAGACCTAACTGTAATTTTAAAAACAGGTCTGGATTTTAACACCTAAAAGCCTCTGGTAAAGGATATACATAAAAAGCGTGAAATGAAAAATTCAAATAGCGCTATTACTTTTTCTCCCGATTCATCGGTATCAGGGAAGCTGTAAGTAACCCGGTTACATAAAAAAAAATTTGGTAACTATAACATGAATTCGAGCGACAAAATCTCATTGGAAAAGATTTTGATTAAGCGTTTCCTTGAATGAAAAATGGCTAAAGAAATTTGGATTCTCAATCGTAAAAATCTGTATCTATTTTTTTATATTTTTCGTAAACAAATCAGTTCAAGTCATATAAAGTACAAATTAAATTTAAAGATCATGTCAAAGATTCATGAGACTATTAAAAATGTAAAAAAATCTCCCAAAAAAAGTGCTAAGGAAAAGCGATTGGAAAAGAGAGAAAAGAAAACCATGAGGAATAAACCGATTGATATCAGAAAAGTTTTTGAAGAAAAGGATAGGTAGTTTTATTTAAGATAGATTTTAGACTTTAAGAAGAATTTTAAAAGTTGTTTCGACATTTTTTGATTTGAATAGAGTCGTTAATTGTCGTGTGGGTTTTATTTATCATATAATTAAAGATTTCTCAAAATCTTAATTATTGCAACACCAATGATTGAAGCAGATTGCTAACCCTGGCCTGAGTCAGCGCTCCTTGTTTTAATCTGGTAAGACTACCTGGAGGGATTTAATAACTGTCCGGATTAAAGAAGACAGTAATTCTTGGTTTATCCTTGTAATCTTTAAAAGAACCTCCCTGAGCCTTATGTTTTTGATAGTTGGACCAATCAACTTCATAGGCAGGCATCTATCCACTTCTTCCATCTCTCTCCCATCGTATAGCATATAGGTCCTTTCTTGCACGAAACAAGGATTTATAAAACTCAATATGATGCTGTTCTTCAACCATATTGCAAATATAATTTTACGAATCTTCTTTTTAGTGTAATGCCTAAATGATAAGGAAAATATTTGCCAGGACTGATATACTGATATTAAGAATGAAATTATAAATGCACATATAAAAAAAGCTTTATATGAATTTCTTATATAACGCTAATACTTTTGTATCAAGCTCCCTTTATAATTTGAAGTTGCAACCTGATCTGGATTCATTTTTTCAATATCTTTTAAAACTGCAACTAAATTTCAGTTGCATTTAGTATATTTGTTTTATGGGAACAAAGGAGAAATTGATCGCCAGATTTGCTTCAAAGCCTAAGGATTTTACTTATACTGAGCTAAAACGCCTGCTAAATTTTTTTGATTATACAGAGGAGCAGGAATCGGGGTCAAGAGTCGTCTTTGTGAATAAAAAGAGTGGTCACAAAATTAAACTGCATAAGCCACATCCTGGTAATATTTTGAAAAGATACCAGATTGAACTAATCGGACAGGAATTAAAAGATCGTAAATTGATATGAAAAATGTAATAATATACAAAGAATTCATAGGCACAGTAAATTTTAGTGCCGATGACCATATTTTTTTTGGTAAAGTGGAAGGAATAGATGATTTAATAACATTTGAAGGCTCAACAGTTGAAGAACTGGAATTGGCCTTCAGATATATGGTGGATCAGCATTTAGCTGATTGTGAGAAGGAGGGAAAACCGGCAGAAAAGTCTTACAAAGGCGTTTTTAATGTACGTATAAGTCCTAAGCTGCATAAAAAGGCTTCACATGCTGCCATCAAAAAAGGTATTACTTTGAACCAGATGATTAAGCAGGCACTGGAAAGGGAACTGGAAGATCATTAAAACAAAAAAACATTACATGAAAAATTCATATAACGCTAATACTTTTATCCTTTACTTCCCGATGCTTTCAAAATTCCTAATTCAACCAGTCTCTTTAAATCCCTTGAAGATGTTTCTAAAAATTTTACCTTTTAACTCGAGAACTTAGTGGAGGCTACAAGGTACATTTTAATTCATTGGGTTCTCTTATGCTAATATAACATCCACTCCTGCATTTTCCAGATACTCTCTAAATTCAGGTTTTAAATCGATGTCAGTTGCCACATGTTGAATCTCGCCTGGGAAGCAAATGTTGGTCATTTCGGTTTTTCCAAACTTACTTGAATCGCTGACAATAAAGACATCCTTTGCTTTTTGAATGATATAGCTTGAAATTTCAGCCCGAAAAAGATCCCGAATGGTAAAACCGGCTTCTTTTGAATAGCCATCAATCCCCACGAATGCCTTGTTAATATTAATTTGGTCAATGCATGTCTTGGTAATTTTCCCAACCAGAGTTTCGCTGTCGTGCTGATAAATACCCCCGAGTATAATAATGTTTGCCTGTTCGTTTTTACGGAACTGTCTGGCAATATAAACGTTGGTGGTGATTATAGTTACTCTTCTTATTTTCAGTAGTTCCCGCGCCAATAAAGCATTTACAGAACCCGACTCAATGAGAATGGTTTCACCTTCATTTACAAATGCTGCAACTTTTTTTGCGATGCGCAGTTTCTTTTCATAATTCACACCAAGCCGGTTGTTCAAATCATCAGCATCTTTGAGTACTGCTCCACCGTGCACACGTTTGAGCAAATCTTCCGTTTCCAGAAACTTTAAGTCCTGCCGGATCGTAACAGCAGAAACTTCCAGTGTTTCGGAAAGTTCATTCACCGAGGTTTGGTCGTTTTTTCCGAGTATTTTAAGAATTTTATTTTGACGCTCGTTCAGCATTATTCAAGTGTTAAGGCAGCTGCACCAATTACGCCTGCATCTGCACCAATTTGTGAGATAACAATTTTCATCGGATCGAATATCATATCACGTGCCAGTTCTTTAAAAGTTGCTTTTATTTTATCGAGGTAGAAATCCCCCCAGTTCGTGAGTCCGCCACCCAAAACCACGAGTGGTGGATTCAATGTTTGAAAAATATTATAAATCCCCAATCCCACATAATAGGCACTGTCAGAGATAATTTCTTTTGAAACCGGATCATCAATGTCGAGCCCTTTTTTCAGTAATTGTCCGCTTAATTTTGAGATATCGAAGTTGGGAGGCAAATTGAGTTTACTTACTTTTCCTTCTTTCATTTTCTTTTCATACAAAAAAGGAAGGGCCATTCCACAGGCATGTGCCATGATACAACCTTTATTCCCGCATGTGCAAATAAGATCACTGTGAGGTTCGATAATGGTGTGCCCAAATTCACCGGCTGTCCCTGTAAATCCTCTGTAAAGTTTTTTGTTGATAATAATCCCTGCTCCAATGCCGGTGCTAATCGTTAAAAAAACCATATCGTTGTATTCACGCCCTGCCCCGAATTTAAATGCGCCGAAAGCCTGTGCATTCGCATCGTTATCTATGATGACAGGAATATTAAAATACGCCTGCATTTTATCGCGCAGCGGATAATTTTTAAAACCTTTCAGGTTCGATGTTGTAATGACCACACCGTCTTTAAACCGAATGTGACCGGCGCAACCGATTCCGATTCCTTCCACATTCGATTCCTGTAAATTGTTCCGTCTAAAAAGTTCTTTAACCTGATCGGCAATCAGTTTTACCATCTCTTCCTCCTTTAGGTTGACATGCGCACAGGTGTTGATCTTATCCACTATCTTTCCAGAGGTATCTACCAGTGCAGTTGCGCATTTTGTGCCGCCAATATCTACACCGCAAAGAAGTTTGTCCATTGGTTCAAAGTTTAGTTTTTGGTTTTTAGAAATTCAAAGAATGCTCCGTTCTGGCAATAATGTCATCCTGGGTATCGGGTGACAAAGTAGTGAAAAATGCCGAATAACCAGCCACACGGACGATCAGGTCGCGGTATTTTTCCGGGTGTTTTTTTGCCTCCAGAAGTGTTTCTCTTGAAACAATGTTGTACTGAACGTGCCAGCCTTTCAGATCAGCGAAGAAAGTATGAATTATTGAGATAAGTTTTTTCTTGTCTTCATCTTTTGAAATGGTAGCCGGCGACAATTTCTGATTTAGCAAAACACCGCCCATGATTTTTTCGGTCGGTAATTTCGCCACTGACTTAAACACCGCTGTCGGTCCCAATACATCGGTTCCCGAGGAAGGCGAACTTCCTTCGGCAACTGGTGTGAAAGCTTTTCTTCCATCCGGCGTAGCTGGAACCACTGCTCCATTCGGAACATTGGCAGAGATGCTGGAGGTCCCAGCATAATAACGGCATCCAATTGGTCCGCGTCTATGACGGGTAGTGTGGTACTTCTCAATTTCATCGATAAATTCAGTGTACGCATCTTTTAAAAGAAGATCAACGTAATCGTCGTCGTTGCCATATTTTGGTGCAAAATTGAGAAGTAACTGCCTGGTTTTTTCACCTTCTTCACCTTCAAAATTGGTTTCGATGGCATGCAGGAGTTGTTCTTTTGTGATCCTTTTTTCCTCAAATACCAGCTTTTTTATAGCTGCCAGTGAATTTCCCAGGTTAGCGATTCCCACCTGTAACCCTGAGACAAAATCGTATTTCGAACCTCCCTCCTTGATTGTTTTTCCCCGTGGAATACAATTATCCACAAAGGCTGAACATAGAATATCTGGTACATTTTCTTCGAGAGCAGTGTCCACTGCAGTGTCTATTTCAATGGTCTTTTTTGCAAAATATTTCACCTGGTGCTGCCATGCTTTGTATACTTCATCGAAGCTTTCAAAATCTTTGAAATGACCGGTTCCTTTTAAAAATGTTTTTCCACTTTGTTTGTCCAGGCCATCATACATAGAGGCGAGAAAAACACGCATAAAATTCAGAAAACTCATACCGGTACAACGGTAACCCCATTTCCCTGGCACTGCTATTTCTATACAACCTATGGCAGAATAGTTGAATGCATCATCTTTTTCTACTCCAAGGTTAATGAGTTCTGGAATGACAATTTCATCGTTATTGAAAGATGGCATACCAAATCCCATTTCAATAACTCGCATACATTCCATCATAAATCGTTGGTTGATATCCTTATGAAAACGTACTGACAAATTTGGTTGTGTAAGTTTCATATTTCCAACCGACTCCAGAATCAGAAAACTCAGTTCGTTGACTGCGTCATTGCCGTCAGTTGTTTGACCGCCGATAGTAACGTTCTGATAAAGAGGTCCTCCTGCGGAAAATTGCGTATGAGACCAAGGTCTGATTTTATTTACCGACATGAGTTTAATCCAGGTATTTTCAAGTAATTCACTGGCTTTTTCTTCGGTAATTTTCCCGGTAATTTTATCCCGTTGATAAAACGGGAAAAGATATTGGTCCATTCGGCCAAGCGAAACACTGTGACCGTTGCTTTCGATCTGGAGAACGAGTTGCACAAAATAGGTGAGTTGTAGCGCCTGGTAGAAGGTGTTGGGTGAATGTTCAGAGATGTAGGCACAGTTGTCGGCAATTAGTTTCAGTTCCTTTTCGCTTTCGGGATTCTCTTCCAGCAAACTCTTTGAAAGTGCAAGTTTGCTAAACCGAAGGATAAATTTCTGAAATGCTTTAACCGAAATGTAAAGTGCATTGTAAAAATGATCTTTTTTGACTCCTTCCACGCTCGTGCGATCCACTTTCTTCTGATGGAAAGTAATTTCTTCTAAATATCCGTTTAATCCAACTTCGAGGATTTTATAAAAGTCAACCGCGATGTGCGCATCTCCGGAGGTGAGATTGCCGGTTGCTTTTATGATGGCAGAATCCTGCAGTTCTCGCAAATCTGGCGACATCAATGCGCGGCCTTTGTCCCACAGAACTTTGCCTTTCCACCAGACGGCAATTTCGCGCAATTCATTCTTGTTTTTTTCTGTAATAAAGAATGCATCACCCGGACGTTTATCCAGTTCATCCATTTCTTTGGGCAGCCAGTCAACAGCGTATTCCGGGAAAACGGGGGCCGCACGATGTTGAGACGACTGATTGCCCACGATCAATTCGCCCTCATCAATGAAGATGCTCATTTCCAGTAGGGTTTTTTCCAGTGCCATAGCACGTTTTATGATCACAGGCTGATCTTCGTTTTTACGGTATACTTCAGTATAGAATTTTGCTCTTTCGGTACAAACTGAAGGTTTCGTGCTCAGAACCTTTTCACGAAGACTGGCAATTCTTTCAGTGATCTTTTTTGTTTTTTTATCGGTAATCATATCAGCCTCCAATTTTTGTTATGAATCCTTTTTCTGCTGCATATTGAATATATGTTTCTAATTCATGATCTTCAACCGGTTTTACACCTTTCATCTTATACGGTAAATCCAACATTTTATATTTTTCTTCACCAAATGTGTGGTAGCTGAGAAGGTGAATTTCTTTCGCGTTTTTAAGTGAAGAAACAAAGTCGATCATCTCAAAAATTTCTTTTTCAGAATGATTGAAACCTGGAATAACAGGAATGCGGATTATATAATTTGCTCCCGATTGATCCAGTTTTACAAAATTTGTCATAACCAGTAGGCTATCACCACCGGTATATTTTCTGAATTTTTCTTTGTTAGTATGTTTGAGATCGGCAAGGAAAGTATCAACAAGTCCGATGCAACGTTCTACTTTTCCCCATTTTATGTGAAGGGTTGTTTCCATATTTACATTCACCTTCATGTTCTTAAGGTTCAGCAACAATTCCAGCAACTCTTGTCCCTGCGAAAGAGGTTCGCCACCTGAAAGTGTAACTCCACCATCAGTTCGATAAAATGGAAGATCTTTCCTTATTTCTGTAAGAATTTCTTCTACACTTTTCTTTTCTCCTGAAACCGTCAGGGCTTTTGCAAGACAAATATTTTGTAAGCTTTCTTTATTTTCAATTAATGAACGGTCAATTTGCAGACCAATTTCGTTCCTTTTAATAGCATTATTTTCAGCTTTGATACAATCTCCAAAATTTTTGCAGATTTTTTTATGGTAAAGAATATCGTGATTAAACGATTGGCTCTCTGGATTGCTGCACCACCAGCAACTTAGCGGGCAGCCTTTGTAGAAGACAACTGTGCGGATTCCTGAACCGTCGTGAGTTGAAAAGCGTTGAATATTGAAAATCATAACTGCACACTTTGCTTTCTCACAAAAGTACATTAAGTTTCATGTGAAAGCAAATAATATTTCATTAAATATGATTAGTTTGATTTACTATATAACATTAATGCATGTGCATTTGCATTTCACAAGTTGATGATAAATTACAATTACGATGATCATTATGTGTTCACCTGTATACATAGAGATAGAAAAAGAAAAAATTTGAAGAATCATTTATTTATTGTTTGGTTTGGGAATGGGTAATGCATCTGCCACAGTTGAAGAACTGGAATTTGCGTTCAGATAATATGGTGGATCAGCATTTAGCTGATTGGGAACGGGAAGGTAAACCGGCAGAAAAGTCATATAAAGGCGTTTTTTAATGTGCGTATCCGTCCAAAGCTGCATAAAAAAGGCTTCACATGCTGCCATAAAAAAAGGTATAACACTAAACCAGATGATTAAGCAGGCCCTGGAAAAGGAACTGGAGAATCATTAAAACAAAAAAGCGTTACTTGATTTTTAATCATATAACGCTAATACTTTTATATCGGTGCTCCCCTGACAGCCGGAAGTTGCAACCTGAATTGTGAAAGATTGCTGAGAATTGCCACCTTTTGATTCCAATTAGAAAGATTGTTATAGATGCCCTGGCATGAAATTATTCATTATATTTGTACCAGATTAGGTACGCAATAGATATTTTGAAATGGCAATAATTCAGACAACGAGCAGAAAATTCAGAGACAAACAAAAAGATTTTTTCGAATTGGCAGATAAGGGTGAAAAAGTAATAATCAGGAGGGGCAAAAAACAAGCCTATCTTTTAACACCAATTGATGACGAAGATATATATTTTACCCCGGCTATGCTTGAAAAAATCAACAGGTCAATAGAACAAGTGAAAGAAGGAAAGGTAACAAAGATAGAAACGGAAGAAGAACTAACCCAATTTCTTGAAAATCTATGACCTACACACTTTATTTTACCGATGAAGCTAAAAAGGACCTTGCCGGATTAAAGAAAAATGAACCCGCTGCATTCAAAAAAGTAAAAGCATTATTAACAGAACTACAGCAGCATCCTAAAACAGGAACCGGAAAACCGGAGCCACTTGGTTATGGATATAAAGGGTTCTTTTCCCGAAGAATTATCCAAAAGCACAGGCTTGTATATTCCATCGATGATGAAAGAGTAAATGTTCTGATTGTTGCGACATCAGGTCATTATCAGGATAAATAATTTTCATTAAAAACCACAACCTCAAATTCTCAAAAATAAAAAAGCGCTACATGAATAAATCATATAACGGTAATACTTTTATATAGGTGCTCCCCTGACAGCCGGAAGTTGCAACCTAAATTTGGGAAGTTTGGTGTAAATTACCACCAAATATCTCCTGAAAAGAATGAAACCATTGGGATTTTACCCTTATTCATTATCGAATAATGCCAGATAATCACTGAAAACATAAAGCTTATTTCGCTGTGCTCCTGTAACCTCCTTTAAAATATCCAATCTTTCCAGATCGTTGAGCAGTTTATAGTTGGTAGCTTTTGATTTGGCGGTTACCTTCCCAATTTTAAATGCATCTGTTACCGGCTGTGAGTATAGGTAGTCAATAACTTTTCTTGCTTCATTCCCTCTGCTTCCCAGCGACTGAAGTTTATTTTCCAGAATGCGCTGTAACTGTAGTATGCCATCAAATGTTTCAACTCCTTTTTTCGAGATCTCAATCACCCCAGTCAGAAAAAACTTTAACCACTGGTCCATATCATTGTGAGTACGAACCCGCGTTAGATTATCGTAATACAATGACCGGTGCCGTTCAAAAAAGTCGGACAGGTAAAGTATCGGTTGTTTTAAAATCCCTTTACTAACCAGATATAATGTTATCAGTAATCTGCCTACCCTCCCATTTCCATCTAGAAATGGATGAATGGTTTCGAACTGATAATGTATTATGGCAACTTTTAGCAAATCGGGTAATGGATTCAATTCATCATTGGCAAAAAATTCTATGTCGCTTATTAAGTCAGGAACAGAGGTATGAACTGGTGGAATAAATACAGCATCATATATTGAAGCACCTCCTATCCAGTTTTGACTGCGTCGGTATTCCCCCGGATTTTTATGTTTTCCCCGTACACCCTGAAGTAAAACTTTATGCGTCTGGCGGATTAATCTTGATGAAAAGGGCAGTTTATGCAGCTGCATTACTGCTTCATTCATGGCGCCGATATAATTTTGTACTTCTTCCCAGTCATCCCGTTTTTCGGTAGCTACATTTTTTTTATCAAGAAATGCCTCTTCCATATTTGTTTGGGTTCCTTCTATTCTTGAAGATTGAGTGGCTTCTTTTGCAATATGCATCCGGATAAAAAGTTCAATATTCACATATTCAGAATACATGTCGAGCCGCCCCAGTGAACGATCAGCTTTGCTAAGTAAATTAAGTAACTGCATGTCATCCACCAGCCATTGCCGGTTTATAGGATTTGGCTGAAAACTTTTATAATGGCCCTGACTAACTGTTACACCAGCTTTATACGATTTCATGATATTAAGTTTAAACCGCTAAAATTAAGAATAAATTTGGCTTTAGTTTATATTTTCAATAAAAATTAAACTAAGATACAATGTATTTTAAGTTTTATAAAAATTCTATACTATCGATTTACTACCTGGTTTGGGAATGGGAAATTGCAACTGTCACAGTTGAAGAACTGGAATCTGCGTTCAGATATATGGTGGATCAGCACTTAGCTGATTTGAACGAGAAGGGAAACCGGCAGAACAGCCATAAAAAGGCGTTTTTAATGTGCGTATAAGTCCTAAGCTGCATAAAAAAGGCTTCACATGCTGCCATCCAAAATGGTATTACTTTGAACCAGATGATTAGGCAGCTATTTGAAAAGGAACTGAAGGATCAAAAACAAAAAAGCGTTACATGAATTTCTCATATAACGCTAATACTTTTATATTGGTGCTCCCCTGACAGCCGGAAGTTGCAACCTAAATTGTGAGAGTTTGGTGTGAATTACCACCTTTCTAAACCAATTATGAGCAATACTATATGAAAACAGATATAAATATGATGTCGACTAAAATTGACTTTTAATAAAGATTCAATAAACTCAACTTTGCCACCGGTGCAAAATATGCATTTATCACGAATGAGTTAATCAACAAACCTTATTTTTTTTATTTCAGTATAAATAATTGCAGACAATAATTTAAGACTTATTTGTATTGTATTCAATAAATAAACTACCTTGTATAAGTAATTTTTCACAATTAAAATCAAATATAAAATGACAACAGTAAATGCATATGCTGTAAGTGAAGCGGGAGGAAAACTTAGTCCTTTTAAATACGAATTACCCGAATTGGGAAGTGACCAGGTTGATATTAAAGTCCACTATTGTGGAATCTGTCACTCTGATTTAAGCATGATCAACAACGAATGGGGAATGACAACATATCCAATTGTACCGGGACATGAAATTATTGGAGAAGTTATTGGCGTTGGAAGCGAAGTAAAAAACATCAAACCCAAAGATTTGGTTGGACTTGGCTGGAGTTCTGCATCGTGCATGCATTGTAATCAATGTATGGAGGGCAATCACCATCTCTGTGCAAGTGGAGAAGGAACTATTGTTGGCCGTCACGGTGGTTTTGCCGACAAAGTAAGATGTCACTGGTCTTCTGCAATTTTGCTTCCCAAGGGAATTAATACGCTAAAGGCCGGACCGCTTCTTTGTGGCGGAGCGACCGTCTTCAGTCCAATTATTTTGGCTGGTGTAAAACCCACCGACAAAGTTGGTGTAATTGGCATTGGCGGACTGGGTCACATGGCATTAAAATTCCTGAATAAATGGGGATGTGAAGTTATCGCTTTTAGCTCAAGTCCTGATAAAAAGGAACAAATTTTAGCAATGGGAGCAACCAAAGTGATAAATTCAAGAGACCCAAAAGAGTTGGAAAGCATTACAGGAAGTTTGAATTTCATTTTAAACACAACGAACATGACGCTTGACTGGAATTCATATTTGGTAGCACTCGCACCAAAGGGCCGTTTTCACAACGTAGGTGCAGTACTCGAACCAATGGCCATACCCGCTTTTACCCTTTTAGTTGGTGAAAAAACGGTTGGTTCCAGTCCAATTGGAAGTCCGGCAGTAATTCGTACCATGCTTGAATTTTGTGTTCGCCATGATATTTATCCAATAGTTGAAGAGTTTCCACTTGAGAAAGTGAATGAAGCAATGGAGCATTTGGAAAAAGGGAAGGCAAGGTATCGGATTGTATTGAAGGTGTAAATGATTGAAAGTTCAAAAATCTATTAATTTGAATAGAGGGAATTTTGGAATATGATCATTTTTCTTCATTGTTTCTCCATGCAATAATGATTCTTCAATGGAAATAAGGGACGTCTCGCCATTGCATATGAGGTTGAGAAACGAAAACTCCTAAAGCAATCTCTCCACTGACGAGGATATCGCATTTTTAGATTGCATATAATTTCAGAACAACTCAATTTGATTTAAATGGTTATTTTAATGTTCCTAAATATACTTTTTCCTTGGAGGCCTTCAACTATAGATAATATTTGATTTTTAACCTTGTGGAAATGTGCCCTACCCAAAAAAATATTGAAGAAAGGAAAAAGAATACCTTTTCAAGAGTTTCAACCTTATTAAGCCGTTAATTAAGTGTATAAATTTGAATGGTTGTAAAAGTAGAAAGGATAATTTACAACCTTTTAGTAAAAAGTTGTATTACCTCTACACTTATGAAATCAGGTTCCAAACACAAAAAAAGAGGTCGAAATTTGTATTCAAATTCAATCGAATACCTTTGAAATAATCGGTTGAATGAGATTAAAATGACCTCTTGTCCTGTGTGGCTCCCCTGACAGTTGGAAGTTGCAGCCTGGTTGGTGAAAACTTGGTGTGAATTTCCACTTTTCTTTTCATTTAATACTTGTTAAAATGAAATCTTTAATATCTCTAGATATTTTATTTTTAATATGATGACTGACCGTCAAGAGGTCATCAAAATATTTAATAGTAAAAAAATAGTGTTTTTGTCAACTGATCAGGTTGTCAGGATCATACTTCTTTTTTGTCTCCTGTAGATTTTGATGATGTCTTCCCCGCGCTGCTTTAATGCCTTCTGCACCTTCGCCTTCAAAATTAAGGTAAGAATACCCATTTGATAAAGATTGGAATTTTTCAATGGCTTTTTTAGCCCATGCTCTATTTTGCTGGTTTGCTTCATTCTTTTCCCAATTAGCCTCTACGCCAAATAAATAATTTGCATTTCTGTGAGGGTAAGCTGTATCTGAATGTTTTACTTTATCGATAGCGCCTCCTAAATGCCAGATGTCAACGGTGCTCAAGGAAGATGGCCTTGTTTTTCCCAATGCAATATAATTATCAATCACTTCATCAGACAGTTCATTGAAGAAAAGTGATTTCCAGTAATAGTTTAGTTTATGTTTCGGGTAATCTTCATCAAAGATAGTTTGCACTTCTGTGTAGTTCATTGGTTCACTTAAATCCAAAAGCGGCTGGCTAACTTCCCTAAATGGCTGCAAGGCCTTTTCTCCTTCTTTTACAGAACCTGAATACATACCTGCAAACAATATATATTCCTGGCCATATTTATCTTCCGGAAAAGGTTCACCGGGAGGTACTGTACCATAAATCAAGAACGAACTTACCTCTTCAGGTAAGGAAGGTGCCTTTTCACGGTAAAACTTTAATAATTTTTTCGTTTCCGATGCAGGATAAAATACAAAACAAAACATTACTTCAGGACCCACCTCATGAAGTTTAAACTGAAAGGATGAGACAATGCCGAAACCTCCGCCTCCCCCTTTTATAGCCCAGAATAAATCAGGGTGCGATTTTTCGTTTACTTCCAGAAGTTCTCCTTTTGCAGTTACTATTTCAGCAGACAACAAATTATCGCAGGAAAGGCCATATTTTCTTCGCAGCCAACCAATTCCTCCTCCCAGTGTTAAGCCTGCAACACCAGTAGTCGATACCACTCCGCCCGGGACGGAATAACCATGTTCTTGTGTTTGTTTGTCTAATTCACCCCAGGTAACACCGGGTTGTGAGTTTACGGTTTTATTTTCCACATCTACTTTGATATCCTTCATCTCACTCAGGTCTATCATCAGGCATTTGTCGCGTACTGCGCTTCCACTTACATGATGTCCCCCGCCGCGAACGGACACTGTTATCTTATGTTTCCCGGCAAATTCCAATGTCTTTTGAATATCTTCAGTGTTGCCACATTTTACGATAATTGCCGGTTTCCTGTCGATCATCCCATTCCACACTTGGCGCGAGCGATGGTAGTCTTTATCATCCGGAAGCAGAATATCTCCTTTCAGAACAGACTTGAATTCACGGATATCTTCGCCCTTCAAGCTCTTAATTTTTTTATTCGGGTTTAAAAACTGTAAAGATTCCATAGTATCCTGTTTATGATTTACTTTATATTCTATTTTTCTTCAAGAAATGAAACTGCATATTCCATTTGAGGCCGGTCGCTTTTTTCTGGTACAGCTATTTTATGGAGTTACGATTTCGCCAGGTCTGTGTTGCCTGCTAATTCTGCCGCTTTGCCTGCACCGAAAAGGCAGTTAAACCGGTTAGGAGAAATTTCCAGGGCGGCTTTATAAGCGGCAAGAGCTTCCTCCGGCTTTCCTCGCATCAGAAGCATATCTCCCAGCAATTCCCTGGCAGGTAACACTTCACCTGGAGTTACCGGATGCTTGTCAACTGAATCTTCCTGATCTGCTGCTTCATGCATCAAAGCAAGCGCCTCATTGAATTTGTTCTGGCCATATAAAACCCAGACTTTGACCATCTTACGTTGTGCGTCAACATGCAGGGCCCAGTAGTCTTCATCTTTATCCAGGGTTTGCCCGTGAAACTGCACCGGAGATGTTTTTTCTGAACATAGGCGCATAAATCCTTAAGCTGTTGTTCAGGTGCATCTGCCTTGACTTTATATGTCAGACGGATATTTTCATACGAGTTAGGCTAAAAAAACCATGCCAACTATTTGGCAGTGTTTAGTTATAGATGCCCAATCATGCCATAGCAAATGCATAATTATTTTCTACAATTTGATTTTTGATTTTTCCAAAACTATTGTAGCTAAAGGTTTTTTCAGAAATTGTTGAATTATTTCACATCGTAAATAAATAGCCACATCTTAAGGAAAGCCTGACTGATTACCCGCATGAAACACAACCCATTGCCGGACAATATTCCGGTCTGAACCTGAATCATCTTGCTGTTGGATGACTTTGGTTTAAGGACTAAATTAAAAAGTGTAATTTATCGATTGGACAATAATAAATTTTATTTTTTTGAATTTTGACCAATCTACCTTAATATGCGGGCATGTAAACTTCTATACCATTTTTCTCCCATCTTATTGCAAATAAGTAATTCCTACCACCTTTATAAGCTCAATATGATGCTGTTCTTCTACCATTTTGCAAATATAATTTTACTAATCCTCTTTTAAGTGTAATACCATAAATGATAATAAAAATAATTGCCACTGACATTACAAATGAAATTATAGAGGCACACATAAAAAAAAAAGCGTTATATGAATTTCTCATATAACGCTCTTGACTTTGGCTAATTTCTCATATAACAAATCGCAGAAGATAAGGAGGGTGCATAGTTTTTCCGACTTCGTGTTTCATGTTCTCGTTTAACGAAGCCGGAAAAACTATTATAGCCTAGTGCCTTGGCCCAGAGTTGTGTTCTAAGCAGGTTTATTATCTCACCAGTTGACAGCCTTTGTTCCTGTTGTGCAGGATACCATTTTGGCCTTGGAATTAATTTGCTTCGTTCTTGCTTGCGATATGTTTTATGTGCTGCAATGAGCAGAAAAGAATAAATAACTGCAATAAAGGCAGGAATATTAGCCACTGATTGTTCATTTCTCACTTGAGCCTTCCCCGCTCCCAGTAATGTTTTTTCATCCCTGAAATTGACCTCAATCTCCCATCTCCATAAATATGCCTGAAGTAACTTTTCAATATCAAGCTCATTATCGGTACAAATAAGATAGGCCGGGGCTTTATAAATTAATTTTGAGTGTTTTGTCAGGCGATAACGCAATGGCCTGATAATTACAAGTTGCAGGTCATGCTTACTACCGGCACTTTCCCACCGCAGGTCTTTAACTACTTTTACATTAAATATGTGTTTTTTACCTGCTGCCCAAGCTTTAACCTGCTGCCATTTGAAATCATCTGATTGTCGAATTTCTTCCGGTGTCGGAATTTGTTCTCCATACACTTTTTTTCTACCCGTATGGTTTATCTTTTCCGGTATTTTATGTAACCTGGTATCTTTCCTGATTCTGCCAATGACAGTCACTTTCTCAGGTAGGTTCTTCAGCACATTGGAATTAGTATAACTGCCATCAACACTTAAATAAAGTTCTTTATCACCAGCTCCTTGCTCATCCAGGGATTGCCTGAGTTTTTTAATCCGTTCAATACCCTGAATGCTTAGATTTAATTGTTTCCTAACTTCAATATATTGTTTAACCTCTTCTGGGGATGACTTCTTGCCAGGTTTTTTAGCGGTAGGGCAGTGATGAAAATCAACAGGAACCGCCCTTGATTGGGAAATCCCTTCATTGGATGGCAATGCCATTGATATTTGCAGAAAACGTTGTCCCCAAATAAAATTGGTCTGAAAAGGCGGACCAAGCGGGTCGCGCCGCCAGGAAGTTCCTGGTATTTTCTTTCCCGTCTTCTTCACAATAGTATCATCCATATGAGCTATCAGCATTTGCCCCCCAGTAAGCTCTTGCATTACTTCCTTTTGTGAAACTTTAAACAATTTATCCATATCAATCCTGTTTTGGCTGAAAATTCTGTAAGCGGCAGACCAGTCCACAAATTGTTGTCCACTTGCAGTTAAAATACCAGAAACAGTTTGCCTGCCAAGGCAGGTCAATGCTCCAAAAGCAAGATTACGCAACTAGTGCGCAATCCTTTTTTGACCGAAAGCTGTGTCAGCTTTATGCAAAAGAGCATCGAACTCAGCTATCAGGTTTTGGGTTTCTTGTGCAGTTTTTTTTTCAAAGAAGAAACCGCCTGATCACTCCGATGCAATACCAATCGCTGATGGTCATCAATCAACCATTCTGCAACTTCACCACGCTCAAACTCCATGGCTTGGGCTACGGCAGATGGAAAATTTATATACCACTGCTCACTTTTGGCCCTCTTAATCAACTGAATTTTTGTCGGGTATCCCATAATTTTTATTATTAGGTTATTTTTTTGTCTAGTAATATAACTAGATAAAAATATATAAAAAAATCACAACATCCAAAGAAATGTTGTGATATTATCTAGTAAAAGGCCAAAGTCAAGAGCGTTATATGAATTTCTCATATAACGCTAATACTTTTATAATCGGTGCTCCCCTTACAGCCGGAAGTTGCAACCTGATTTTGGAAGGTTTGGTATAAATTACCACCTAAATCTCCTGAAAAGAATAAAGCCAACGCGATTTTTACCCCTATTCATTTTTGAACAATGCCAGGTAATCACTAAAAACATAAAGCTATTTTATTCAAATTCTAGATAACCTTGTGCTAAGCTCCATATTCCTATTCCATCTTCGTGCAATCCACCAACAGCTTCGATTGTTCCTGTATAACCTTCAAATTTTCCAGTTCCGCTTCCGGGTATAATTTCATTTGTGCCAGACCAGCTGTAGTCGATTGCATCCTGTATAATTCTAAAGGTAAATTCAAAGCTATCGCCATTTGCTGCTACAATTATACCAGCACCTGTATTTAAAGTAAATGGATACCCATTTTCATCCAGGTAGAATTTTAAACTTTCAAATTCATAAAAGCTTTTCTCAGCATTTATTCTTCCTAAGTGGGTTCCTGTTCCATTGACAATCAATCTGCTATTAGCATAACTACTGGGATCTTCCGGGTTAAGTCCCTCTACAAGTATCAAATCTGATTCCAGGTCGGGAACTATATATAAATCAGCTTTGAACGGAATGGGCACTTTGGCCTTTTTCAGCTCCAGGTTGTCCTGGGTTTCAAACATGGTGTCGTCTTTGGCACAGCCGGCAATAAAAAGAATTGCCACAACAAGGAAATACATTAGTGTTTTCATAATCGTAAATTTTTAAAATTGATAAATGAAAAAAAACTTATGATTAAATTTCTGAAAATATATGCACGGAGTACTTGTAAAAAATGGAGATAAACTTTCAATTTCTGATGATTTCTTGTAAAATTTTGGAGAAACTTGCAAATTTTGAATCGGGTGGTGTTAGCCTGTTGAATTAAACAGGTTAGCAGAACATGTTTAATGGAGGTACAATATTATACTTAATTCTACTTTGACAATTTAATCTTGTACAAAGTCAGAACCGTTCTTTAGGGCGGTGAAAAAAGCAGAAAATTTCAAGTTACGTATTCTGTATTTCAAACACCACCTTAAACAGACTGTGTGAATTTTGCAAAAAAAACAATTATATTTTGCACAGGGTTTCAACCCGGTGTTCTTAGTGAAGGATAAAATCAGGCTTTAGCCATTAATATACGGTATTTTAACGGCTAAAGCCTCAGCTTGTTTAGTTGCTTTTGATACACCATGCCGAAGGCACAGTGAAAAAAAATTCCATTTTCCCTTAGTCTGTATAGAACGGCGCTAAATGTTAATTTTCAAATTTGTCAACGTAAAATTAATCTTTCAAAACGAATGAATTCACCCTGGCACATCTACTTTTTGTATCGTTTATTAAAATACGGAGTTAGGCCGGTTTTGTCAGCAATTTCCAGAAACCGGGGGTCATTGTGTAGTTTTTTATAATCCCGATCAAGAATATATTCAATCGTTATCGGATGTCGGTTTTCATAAACTTGTTCAAGATAATGGATTGCCAAATCAAGAGAATCCATTTGTACAGCATACCAACAGTTGGGTGGATTTTTATACATCATTTGATAGATACCTTTTAATCCCGATGATTTATAAACCTGTAAAACCTGGTCAGCATATACTTTATACTCCTCATGTAATGGACTTGTTTCAAAAATTTTCTGCATATACTGCAATGCAGAAATCGTATCACCTGCATTTAAAAACCTCAAAAAAACAATGTGCTGATGATACGATTGATAACCTATCATTCCTTCTACCAATAATATTTCCTGCAGTGCTTCTTTAGCTTTGTTATCAGTATAATAAAAGTAGGAACTCAATCTTCTGAATTTTATCGAGAACGGGTCAATTTCCAGAGCACGGTTAAGATGTTTTCGTGAGAGGTCAAATTCACCTATGGTGTTCAACCAATCTGAATAATAGTAGAGGGCAACCAGATTATTACTGTCGATTTCCATCGCTTTTTTAAAATACTTTTCAGACTCTTCCCAACGCCAATACCCAACGGAATAAACCGCACCAAGAATAGCATAAGCTTCAGGAAGATTTTCATCTATTTCCAGCGCTTTTTTTGCCAGTTCAACAGCTTTTTCATAATTTTTTACCGGGGTTGGAATAAACCTGGCCACAAAGAAATATGCATCTGCAAGTCCGGCGTAAGCCAATGCATAAGTCGAATCGGCATTTATGGCCTTTTCAAAATATTCGATACATTTTTCATGTGAATCAATGCTTTGCAGATTCCAGTAATAGCGGCCCATTAAATAGAAATCGTATGCAACAGAATTGTTGGTGTATGTTTTTTCAACCAGTTTTTTTTCTTCCGGAGAAATTACCGCTTGCAACTTATCTGCAATTAGTTTGGCAACATCACTTTGTATTTCGAGTATATCTTCCATATCCCTGTCAATCTTTTCAGAAAGAATATGCTGGTCATTTTTTGCATCAATCAGCTGAATGATTATTCTTACTTTCCCTTCGTGACGCTGCACACTGCCTTCCAACAGATAATTTACTTTTAGCTTTTTACCAATTTCAGGAGCACTCTCATTACTTTCCCTGAATTGCTCCACTGATGTCCGGGACGTGACTCTAAGTTCACTTATTTTCGACATCCGGTCTAGTATATCTTCTACGACCCCATCGGCAAAATACCGGTTGGCTTCATTTTCGCTCAGGTTTTTAAAAGGCAAAACCGCAATGGAATTCTCAATTGAATTTGATTTGAAAAATGAAGGGTTTTGAAAGAAGAAAATATAAATGAAAATTATTCCAATAAGTACAGCAAATGATGTAACTGTTGGAATGGATTTACTGTTTTTTGATTTGAACAGATATTTTGAGCCGCTCGTATTGCCAGAATTTTTTTCAGTTTCACTTTCCTGAACATTATATTCATGTTTACCTGCAATTCTCTTTTTTATGTCTCCCGGTGGATAACCAAAATGGTTGCGAAAGCATTTGTTGAAGTAGGAAGGACTACTGAATCCGACGTTATATGAAACCTCTGAGGCAGTGTATGTGCCTTCGATGAGAAATTCGCAGGCTTTTTCCAGCCGTACTTCAGAAATAAACTGATTGATTGTGATATTCTTAATTGATTTAATTCGGCGACTTAGGTAATTACGGTTTAATTCGGCTGATTTTATTAATTCATTTACGCCAAAATTCTCGTTGTTTAGGTTTTCAAGAATAATATTGGATAAATGTTCAATAAATGCGTTATCATCCGCCAGATAAAGATTCATTGCCGGCTGTTTATATGCCTAAAATATAAGAATAATTATTTGAATTTCAATTGATAGGAACTCATTTATTCAAAGATGTTCAAAAAAATGCATCCCGGTTAATCGGGAACACATTTAAATGCTGGCACAAAAAAAGAGGTCGAAAATGACCTCTTGTCCTGTCTGGCTCCCCTGACAGCCGGAAGTTGCAACCTAAATTGGGAAAAGATGGTGGGGATGAAGTAATTTATCGAATAAACGAGTTATCCCAAAAATTTGATTATTGCAAAAAAGTACTTAATTTTGTACGTATATAACTTAAATGATGAAAGCTGTTAATTATTCAGAGTTGAGGCAGAACTTAAAAGAAAATCTCGATGCTGTTACAGACAATGAAGAATTTTTGGTCGTTCACCGGCCAAATGGGAAAAGCATTGTAATGATGTCGTTAGCGGAATACAACGCCATGCAGGAAACCTTGCATCTGAATAAAAGTAAAGTAAATCGTCAAAGGCTTGAAAGTGCTATCGAAAACATTAATGCAAAAACAAACCTGGTAAAACGCAACCTTTCCGAGTAATGGATATTTTCTGGGATAAATCTGCCTGGGATGACTATTTGTACTGGCAGGGTAATGATAAGAAAGTTTTACGCAAAATAAATTCCCTGATAAAAGAATGTCAACGCACACCCTTTGAAGGAACTGGCAAACCCGAACCCCTCAGACAAAATCTTTCAGGATTTTGGAGTAGAAGAATTACAGGAGAACACCGTCTGGTATATAAAGCTGAGAATAATACCCTTTATATTGCACAATGCAGATATCATTATTAACCTGTTATCGGAATGCTTCAAAATGATAAGAAAAGACATTTTACTTTACTGGCAATATGTTAGAAGTATATAGAGGCGAAAAGGCATAAAACAAAAAAAGCGTTACATGGAAATTCATATAACGCTAATACTTTTATTTGCTCCCCTGACAGCCGGAAGTTGCAACCTAAATTGGGAAAGTTGGTGGGAATTTCCCCCTTTTGAAGGATATAGCTTTTTATATTTTTGAGAAAGGATTATCTTTTCTCATTTGGGTTTTCTCCGAAAAGGTCAATCGCGTCAAAAGAACCAGTATCTTTACTATCAGAATAAATGCCATAATACCATTCAGCATCAGGGTAACATTTAATCCTGATCTTTCTCAATTTTTGAATATCGTTATAACCATCCTCATACCCCCGAACCACAATTTTTGTATCCGGATGGACTTGCTGAAGGAATTTTATCAACTCAGATGCAGTCATTTTACACGTATTTATTTCCTGTTCATTAGTACAAAAATACTATTTGTCAGGAATAAGACTAATCAGAATTAATACATAAATCCGGTGAACCTTGAGGGAGATAATCCTCCCACATTCGGAAGATTAAAGATAATTACAATTTTTAAATTCATTACTGAAGTGCCGGATTTACCCCTGATTAGAGGGTTTTAAAAAAAATCAGCATTGGTAAGCATCGTTTTTGAAATTCTTGAGATAAATTGTGGATCGGCACCGCACAATGTTGTTAAGAATTATGCGTAAATATTAAAAATATCAGTATACTTGCCCATGAGATTATCAATTTTAATAGTGGATTAAAAACGAAATTTTGCATTCTTAAATTGGAGGTTAAATTATGAATACCAGCAGCATCCTCGATCTGTTACTTAAATCTGGCCAGGGATCGGGTCAGAAAAGCATTGGGCAATCTAAAAATGCAATTTCTCCATTAGGCGGCCTTGGAGACCTCCTTTCGGACAGTGGTTTGGGCAGCGTGCTATCTGGTTTTGGAGGAGGAGTTGCTACAGGTGGCGCACTTGGTTTATTACTTGGAAACAAAAAAGCCCGTAAGGTTGGTGGGAAAGTGGCAATGTATGGCGGCCTGGCAGCGCTTGGTGTAATTGCTTACAAAGCATACAGCAACTGGCAGGCACAAAATTCACAAACTGGGTATAGCGAGCCACAAACCATTGATCGTTTGCCTGCACCTCAGGTTGAGGAACATAGCATGGCAATTCTAAAAGCACTGGTTGCTGCCTCGAAGGCTGATGGTCATGTCGATGTAAAGGAGCGTCAACTGTTGGATCAGGAATTAGGCAAAATTTCAAACGATCTGGAATTACGACGCTGGTTCGAGTCTGAACTTAATAAACCGCTTGATCCTGAAGATGTTGCCAGAGTAGCAAAAACACCTGAAATGGCTGCTGAGATGTATATCGCAAGTGTTTTGATAGTGGATGATGAAAATTTCATGGAGCGATCATATTTGGAAGAATTGGCAAGACAGCTAAAAATTGACCCGGCTCTTAAAGTTGAACTTGAAACACAGGTTCGCCAGGCACTGGATCGCTGATGGTACAACTCAATTTTATTTTTCTTTCAAATCGTTCCTATTAATTCTGTTTTTAACCACATAAAAGCTTCCGTAATCTATCAGATTGTTCATCTCAGCTATCAGGTTCCGGACATTCTGAAAATGAAGCCTTCCGTCTTCGGTTATAAAGCTTCAAAAGTTACAATAGTGTAATTTTTGCTGTTTATTGAGTCCAAAATCGGCCTGACTCTGGTGCTTAATATACTCAATACGGATTTATTCGAGAATGGTTGTCCTTTCGTTTCTCTTCTTTCCTGCATAAATAAACAAGTTTGCGAATAAATCAGGAAAGGATAATTTTGTTCGAATAATTGTTTGTTTTCTTCTTTTTCAAGATTAAGGTAAATTTATTGGTCAAATTGTTCCGAAAACATATGAATAGCAGTAATTTTCCCTACCTGCCTGGCACCACTTATGACAAGAGGTTTTCATGGTAGGGGTAAGTCTTATAATTATTTTCGAGTTTGTTCAAATCTCCTTGCTTCAACTTCAAAAGGAACAGTTTTAAAAGCAGTTTTAAAATTCCGAAACTTCAACATTTTAACTGTTAGAAAAAAAGGTAATGAAGAATTACCAACATATATCCGTCCACTAAATCGTCAAAACGGCTCATGGGTTCACCACCAACAAAGAACAACATTAAAAATTCTGCATCTCAAAAAAAGTGTGGTTTTTGTTAGTAGTAATGAAATATAGTAAGGTGGGAATTAACCCCATTCTTTATATAAAAAAGGGAAAATACCCTTTTCAAGAATTGCAGCCTTATCAAGTTATTAATGTACTTGTGATTAATTGTAAAATATTGAAAAGTTGTTGAAGAAAAAAGGATAAGTTGCAACCTGTAATGACAAAGTTGCACTACAATTTTACACCAATGAATCAATAGTTTTGGAAGTTGCAACTACAAAAAAAGAGGTCAGTTTTGACCTCTTCGTTTTATCTGCTCCCCTGACAGCCGGAAGTTGCAACCTAAATTGGGAAAGATTGGTGTGAATTACCACCAATATCTCCTGAAAAGAATGAAGCCATTACGATTTCTGTTTATTCATTATGCTTCTGAAATCTCTTTAAAATTCGTTGTTTTTCAAATTCGTTGAAAAGATTTTATTCCTACGACCAAGCCCCTTATAATTTCAATTCCCCAATTTTGTCCAGATTTTTTTCCGCGATATAATCCGAAGCGGTTTTCCCGTTTACCTTTTTAAAGAGCTTATTAAAATGAGAATAACTGGTTATTCCAACTGCTTCCATCGCTTCGTTAATTCGGTCGCACCCATTATCAAACATTTTGGTAGCGAAATTAATTTTAATGGCATTGATAAATTCAGTTGCAGAACAGCCAACCAGTGATTTTAATTTACGATGCATCTGCATCCTGCTAAATCCAACCTCTTTAGAGAAATCTTCTACTGAGAAATTTTCACTTCCAATGTTTTTTTCAACTACTGCAATTGCTTTCGATATAATTTTTTGGTCGAAAGGGGTATAATGTTTTTTCATTTCAAAACTTAACCCGGGATTTAAGAATGAATTTCTGAAACTATTTCTGGAAACAATAATGTTATCTATTTTCTTCAGTACCGATTGAGTATTAAATGGCTTTATAATGTAATCCCAGGCACCAGCTTCGAGACCTTCTATTTGTTGTTCCTCTGCAGTTTTTGCAGTTAGCATTAAAACTGGTATATGAGATGTTTCTTGATTTGCTTTGAGTTTTTTGCACATCTCAATACCATCCATTTCCGGCATCATCACATCAGCTACGATAATATCGGGTAACTTGGCAGTCACTTTATTAAATCCTTCTACTCCATTGGCTGCTTCCAGTACATTGTATTTTTTTTGCAGACAATTTTTCAAATACGCCCTCAAATCGTGATCGTCTTCAACAATAAGAATGCTTTCACGTTCTTTGGAAATTACATTTTCTGAACCTTCTGTTTTTACATGAATATCATCTGCAAGGAAATTTTTGTCGTTTGAATTGTAGAATTCAAAATCTTCATAACTACCAGCTGAAACAGGAAACATAATAATGAATTCGGCGCCACCATAAGCACTGTCAGCCACATTAAGTTCTCCTTTATGTGCTTTTATTAAACTATAACTTAAATGAAGACCGATGCCTGATGAAGACCTGTCGTTCCCATGAAAAAAGCGTTCAAAAACCTTTCCTTTTTGTTCATCAGGAATACCTTTCCCGCTGTCGCGAATAATAATATTGCCAATTTGTTTATTATTATTCCAAACGGGCTTTACTTCAATTTCAACTATTCCATTAGCCGGTGTATATTTAAATGCATTAGAAAGAAGATTGTAAACCACCTTTTCAATTAAATCCTTGTCGAAGAAACAATTAAGTGCTTCAGGAGCAATTACATTAAAATTTATCTCTTCGTTTTTTGCCTGCCAAAGAAATGCTTTGGTTATTTGAGTTATAAAATCTGAAAGATCATTTTCTGAAATTTTAAGAATATTTTTATTTGCATTCAAGGTCCGGAAATCCAATAACTGACTGACAAGAAACATCATTCTTTTTGTATTTCTTGAAATTATTTTTAAGCAGAAATTGCGGTGATTAATGGATATATTATCACTTATCAAATCGTTTAGCGGCCCGTTAATCAGAGAAAGTGGTGTTTTAAATTCATGTGCAACATCAGTGAAAAACATCAGTTTAAGTTCATTGATTTCCTTATCCTTATTGTACTGGATGTTTTTCAGCTCTATTTGATGTCTGAGTTTCTGGCGGTTGTTAAGAAAGAATATGAATCCTAAAATTACACCCGATGCTAATAAAAAATAAACAAAATAGGCCCATGCCGAAAACCAGGGAGCCGGTAATATTTTTATTAAAAATTTTTTAGGAGCATCGTTCCAGATTCCATCGTTATTATCAGCATCTATCCAAAAAATATATTTTCCTGGTTTAAGATTGGAATAGGTTGCAAACCGGTGATTCCCGGTTTTATATATCCATCCCGAATCATATCCGTCTAATTTATAGCGAAAATGATTCTCAGATGTATTGGCATAATTGGCTCCTGTAAATTCAAAAAGAAAATTATTTTGTTTATAATTTAACGTAATTTCTTCCGTAAGGTTAATTGATTGATCCAGCACTACACTCCCAAAATATTTTCGCCCCGGAGAAATACTGATGTTGTGTATTTTAAAGTCTGAAATTGAAACAGCCGATTTATATGGACTATCTTTTATCTTCATTGGATTTAAAAAATTTATTCCATGAATGCTGCCAAAATAAAGCGTACCATCCTTGCTTTTTGCTACAGCCTCAGTAAATGTACTGGATTCCAACCCATCATTGTAAGAATACCTCCGCATATGGCTCCTTGCAACATCATAATGAATAAGCCCTTGTGAATTCGTAAGCCAAAGGTTGTCCCTGTCATCTTCCAGGATTCCCATTATTTTTCTGTCGACAATACCTTCAACATTGACCTGAATTATTTTGTTTGAATTTTTTGGCTTTTGCAGAAGTCCGGCATCCGTTCCAATCCAGAGTGTTCCGTCTTTTCCCATGTAAAAACACCAGATAGAATTGTTTGGGATATGATAATTATTTTGCATCGATTCGTTGTATACCTCCAATGAAAGAAAACCGCCATCTTTGGTCAGATTTAATTTATAGAGTCCGTCAGAAATGGTACCAATCCATACACAGTCTGCATTTTTATCGTACAATAAACTAAAAATCCTTTTTCCCCTGAGAATTTCTGCTTGCGGATGCAAGTACTGAATCCAGTCAGTAATATTCCCTTTCCTTACGATAAGTCCGGAAAATGAACCAAAATAGATATTACCCTTTTCATCTTCACAAATAGAGGTAACTTCTGCGGGATAAACAGGGTCGTGTCGAGTTTCCAGTTTTTCCTTTTCAAAGGATAAACCATCGTTACGCTTCAGGAATATACCTACACTTGAGCCGGCATAAATTGTTCCGTTGATTTCTTTCAGGCAATAAGGGTCAAAATTGTTATTAGTATTAAATTTTTCGTTTGCTTTAGTTTTTAAGGAATATCGAAAAAATCCTCTGTCTTGTATTCCATAATAAAGAAAATTATTATCCACCAATAGTGTTCGAATATGAGGTTTAACAGGAACATTGCTAAATCCTTCAAAAGGAATTCTTTTAAAATCTTTTTGAGAGAGATTGGTGAAGCAAAGTCCCTGCCGGTTGCCGATCCATAAAATATTGAAATTGTCGCAATACAGACTTAGAATAGAATTGCTTAATAGCCCTCTTTCCTCTTTCGTATTGTGTTTAATGTGCTGAAGAATTGAATAGTTTTGAGGATGAATGCCAAACAAACCATTATTCAATGTTCCAACCCATATAGTACCATCTTTGGATTCACATATTTCCCTGATATCTGCTATTGGTAAAGAATTGATTTCCTTTATTGCATATACATCTTCTGGCTTTCTGATAATACTTAATTTCCCATTCAGAATGCTCCATATATTGCCATGTCTGTCAGTAATTAACTGAGGGCAATAAATATTTTCAGTGCCCGGGATTTGCTTACAAGTGTTATCTTTTAAAGTCCAGATTCCCTCATTTGTTGAAAACCAAACCTGATCACCATTTGAGACTGTAATGCCCATTACATTTAATCCCGTAATTGGTAGCTGAAGCAATTCAACAGCAAACAATTCATTTTCAATTAATTTTAAAACGCCATTCGAGGTTGCAAAAAAGATTTCACCTTTGCTGTTTTCCGCAATGTCCTTTATCTGACTATAACCCTCGGGAGTTTTTACCCGAATGAACTTTTCCTTTTCCAGTGAATAATAGTTTATCCCGCTTCCATCGGTTCCGATCCATATTCTTTTTTTTGAATCTTCAAAAAGGCATAATATCCGGTTACTGGAAAGGCTTTCAATATCATTGGTTTTATGAGAGAAATTTAGAACATTGAATCCATCGTACCGGTTAAGGCCATCATAAGTCCCAATCCACATGAACCCAAAGCTATCCTGAAGAATACAACTTACATCGTGCTGGGTTAGTCCTTCATTTACAGTTAAGGACTTGAAAAACAATTCTTCTCCTGAGGTGTAAAAACCTGGAAGGGAAATTAATAGGATCAGTAATATCTTTTCGAGCATTAACAAATATTTATACCGTATTTTATCCATAATAAGGGTTGCTAAGTTAGTATTCTCACTGCAGTTATTTGCAAATAAATCAAAAATGTTACAATAGAGCAGAATATTGATACAAATGAATGATAGTCGTGTAGTTTGTTGATTATTAAGTTGTTATGTTAATGCTTTTTGTGAATGATTGGGAAGTTACGTCCACACTCAATCATGTTACAATTGAATAAAAGTGTTCTAGTTCCAATAGCATTATTTTGCAGATGTGTATCGTTTTCTATAAATCGATTTAGTTAATAGAACCAGTTATGAATAAACCAACCATCATTTTGTCTTTGCTTCTTTTTGTTCTGAATAATGGCTGTGATAATACAGTTTCAAAAAAGAGTTTAAATCTTGAAGAATTTGAAATTGAAAAAACCAATGATGCCACGCCAGTTTTAGTTGAAGCAATCAAAAAATGTAAAGAAGAAGGAATTAAGAAAATTGATTTTCCCAAAGGGACATACCATTTTTATCCAACTTTTGCACCAGACCGGTATTGTGCCATTACAAATAATGACAACGGGTTGAAAAGAACTGCATTTCCTATAATTGGTTTTGATGAGCTTGAAATTGATGGAAATGGTTCGGAGTTCATTTTTCATGGTAAAATGATACCTTTTATTATTGAGGAAAGTAAAAATATTAAGATAAAAAACCTTAGTATCAATTGGGAGGTACCTTTTTATCTGCAAGGCAAAGTTGTTGACAATAATCAGTCAGATAAAACTTTTGACATTGAAGTGCAAACACCATATAAAGTAAGCGATGGTCATTTGTACCTTTCATTAGAAAGAGAAGATTCCCCTTATGAAAGAAAATATGGATTTGCTTTTGCCAAAGGAGAAAAATACGACCAGATAGTTGGGCAAAATATTATTTGGGATCCGGAAACGATGGCTCCTTTATACGACCACGTGAAGTATAGTGGATTTGACGTTTTCCATTTTCCTGCAGAAGAATTGTCACCAGGAGTTGTACGTTTAACAACTCGTTACCCTGAAGTACCACCCATTGGAACCATTTTCGTTTCAAAAGGTGAATATTTGTATAATCGTCAAAATCCGGCATTTCGTCTATTTAAAAGTGAAAATCTATATTTTGAAAACATAAATGTTCATCATGCCGGGGCTATGGGAATGATTGCAGAACGTTGCATTGACATTACTCTGGATGGATTCAATGTGGTTTTAAAAGACACAGATAATCGTGTGGTAACAACCACTGCTGATGCCACGCATTTTTGTAATTGTAAAGGGTTAATTACCATAAAAAACTGCACTTTTGAAAATATGTTGGATGATGCCACAAACATTCATGGTACTTATGTGAGAGTAAATAAAATATTGGATGATTACCGCGTGGCAGTGGAAACTTATCATCCCCATCAAAACGGTTATATTTTTGGAGAAGCAGGAGATAGTGTCAGCATTATAAATAATTCATTGATGTCGACTACTGATAACCTTATGCTGACTAATGTTGAAAGAATAAACGAGAAGATCTCCATCCTAACTTTTAATGAATCAGTCAAGGGAAAAGTAGAAAAATATTACGGTATCGAAAATATTTCCTGGTATCCCACTGCCTTACTCGAAAACAATATTGTCAGAAACAACCGGGCACGGAGCTTTCTTATTTCTGTTCCTCGCAAAATCATAGTCCGGAATAATTACTTTTCTTCGCAAATGGCAAGTCTGCTCATCCCGGGAGATTTGGGATTATGGAATGAGTCAGGTCCATGTGACAGCTTGATTATTGAAAATAATACGTTTGAAAATTGTGTATACGGTGGTAACGGAGCACAATCCGTTATTCAGATAACGCCGGAATATGATTCTCCTGATTTCATACATGGAAAATACAGTAGGAACATAATAATTCGGAATAACACCATTAATACCTTTGATGCATCAATTTTATGGGCAATTTCCGTTGATGGATTAACATTCGAAGAGAACCAGATAACTCAAACCCAAACCTATCAGCCACTATTCCCTGATGTTCCAAATCTCAGGATTGAGAACTGTAATCAAACAATAATAAAAGGAAATACCTACCATTCGCTTAATGGAAATGATGGATCAATTAAAATTGATACAAAATCAACTAATATACAAATTAAGGAAAATATAGGTTTAACTAATTAAATTTAAAGTTATGGGAAACAAGTCGTTTTTACAGCAGATTACTTCTCTGAAGTACTTGCTCTTTCTCGCATTCGTACCTCTGTTTTTATTAAATTCCTGTGAAAAGGAGTATGGTAAAGAACAGGAGGAAACTAAAGAACTAATGGCAACTGTTTCAGCAGATAAAGCTGTTGCAGGGGGAGATACTTTAACCTTTATTGACCTGTCTCTGGGAGTTGTAAACCGAACCTGGATATTCCCTGGAGGAGAGCCTGCTACATCTGCTAAGCCTGAAGTTGGTGTAGTGTTTGGAGAAGAAGGGAATATTGCTCCCACCTTACTGATTGAGTATTTTGATGGAAGTAAAGATTCCATGAGTTTTCCCATCACTGTTTTTCCTGTTTTAATTGCTGATTTTACCCCATCGGCAACCCGAATCAAAGTTGGAGAAACTGTTACATTCACTGATGCTTCAATTGGAGGAGCCACTGCCTGGAATTGGGAATTTGAAGGTGGTACACCTGCTACTTCAACAGAACAAAATCCAACAGTGCAGTTCGATGTAAACAAGCCTGTAAGTATTAAATTAACAATCACAAGAGCAGCAGATGGCAGCACTGCTACTGTTGAAAAGGAAGCTTTGGTTCAGGTTGGCCCTCCGGAGTTGCTTCTAAATGGTGATTTTGAATCAGGAGTAATTACTGGTTGGCAAACATGGAATGGAGCAGGTTTTTCTTATGCTGTAGAAGCAGGCGGGGCAAAAGGAACAGCTTATACGTCTTACTTTACTTTTTTAGGTTCCTGGAGTTTTGCACAATTGATTTCCCGCGATAAAGATCCTGGCATTACAGTAGCTCTGGAAAATGGAAGGGATTACACCTTAAGTATGTATATGAAAGCTGCTAAAGCAGGTGTTGCAAGTTTGAATACTTTTCGTTTAGTTAACCTTCTTCCGGAGTGGAGTAGTTCATTGGGTGGCAGAGAACCTGAAGGTTATTCTGAGTATTATCCTATATCAGGAACCAGCCTTCCTGTGACGCTGACTACCGATTGGCAACATGTTTCTGTTGTAGTTAGTATTCCTGATGATGGAAATTCAAGATCCAATGCTTTCCCTGATATAATATTCGGAAGTGAATCTGATGTGAAAATCTCAATTGACGAGATATCATTAAAAATTGTGGAATAGATGATGAAAACAAAAATCAAACTTAAAATAAATAAGATCATGAGTCGAAAATTAAATATAATTCTTTTAATGACAGTACTCAACCTTTTCAATTTTCATGCTCTTTTCGCGCAGGAAATATTGGTATCGGGTACTGTGAAAGATGAAATGGAAGAGGCCATTCCGGGGGTTACAGTTATTGAAAAAGGAACATCGAATGGTGCTGTTACTGATGCAAACGGCAATTATACAATTCCAGTAACAGGATCATCTTCTGTTCTGATTTATTCATTTGTTGGTTTGAAAACGCAGGAAATTGAAGTAGGACAAAATCGGAAAATAGATGTTGTACTTGAAGAAGATGTTGTTGGAATGGAAGAAGTTGTTGTTGTAGGATACGGAACCCAAAAACGTGGTAATATTACAGGAGCAGTTGCTTCAGTAGATCCTGATGTGATTAGGGAAAGGCCCATTACCAATATTGAGGAAGCATTACAAGGTCAGGTAACTGGTTTATCTGTCAGTTCAACCGGAGGGCAACCGGGTGCAGCAACTAAAATGAGCATCAGGGGCATTACCTCAGTGAGCGGAAGCTCACAGCCACTTATTGTAATTGATGGTTTTCCAATTAATGAAGTGTCAACATCAGGAGGTGGAGGTTTGGAAAATTTCTCTGCACAAATGAGTTCATTTTCATTCATTAACCCCGATGATATTGAATCGATTGAAGTATTAAAAGATGCTTCTGCCACTGCCATTTATGGTAATCGAGGAGCAAATGGGGTTATTATGATAACTACTAAAAAAGGCAGGAAAGGAGAATCCGGAATAACATATAATGCGTATTATGGTATTCAAGAGATGCAGAAAAGGATAGACATGCTTAGCTTCAAAGACTATGTGACGTTGCAACAAACCCAAAATACAACCAATAGACTTTTTACAGCTGCAGATGGCACTCCTTATCAATTTCCCGATGCTGACTTAATGAATGTCAACTGGCAAGATGTAATATTCCGGAGAGGAATAACTCAAAATCATTCATTGTCAATGCAAGGAAAGACAGATAAAACCAGTTATACGTTTTCAGCTTCATATAATCAAAACAAATCAATTTTGATTGAGACTGATTTTAGAAAATTTACCTCTCGCCTTTCGCTGGATCATCAATTTACCGATAACATAATGTTAGGAGCCAGTGTTACTTATAGTAATATAATTAATAACGGAGTTCCTACCGATGGTAGAGAAGGAACCGCTGCAGGAATTGTAATATCGAGTTTAGTTCAAAAGCCATTTCGGTTAGATAACAATACGCAGGCCCGTTTTAGAAGAGCAGGGGTTCCGCAAGTATTTTTAGATAGCTACCTGGCAAATGATAAGAGCAGTCCTGAAAATATTGCTGAAAATACAGACCTTGATAAAAATATCAACCGATACATTGGGAATTTTTATACAAACTTTCAGTTAACCGACTGGTTATCGTTTAGAACTACTGTAGGATTGGACTTTTACAATCTTAAAAACAACTCGTTTTATTCAAAAAATACTCCATCAGGAGCCCTAAATAATGGATTGGGAATTGCTGCCAGTATAAATTCAGTAAATATTGTAAATGAAAACTATTTTACGCTCTCGGAAAATTTCGGCAAACACGGAGTTAATGCAGTAGGCGGAATTTCTTTTCAAGAATACAATAGTGAATACATTAGGTCGGAAGCCAGAGACTTTAAAAATGAAATACTAGGCTATTATTCTCTTCAGGGAGCATCCCAGTTTTATTTGACATCTTCTGCTGATGAACTTTTTATGATGTCATATTTAGCGAGATTAAATTACTCATATGATGAGCGTTATCTTGCAACTTTATCCTACAGGAGAGATGGAACTTCAAGGTTCATTAATGAAAAGTGGGGTGATTTTTATTCGGGCGCTTTAGCATGGAATATTAAGAATGAATCTTTTCTGAAAGAATCAGACTTTGTTTCCGCATTGAAATTAAGAGCAAGTATCGGGCAAACGGGCAATGCAAATGTGCCTGTTCAAGGTGCATTAATCGATCAAACCTATTCAAACTACAGTTTCAACGGGGTTGTAAACAGTGGTGCCAGTCCCCAGAATCTTGAAAACAGAGATCTTTCCTGGGAAACTACCCAGCAAATGAATACAGGTCTTGATCTGGGATTATTTAATGGGGCTTTAAGCATTGCGGCAGATTATTATAAAACCAATACAACAGATCTCCTGTTACTAACTCCTGTTTCTATTGCGACTGGATTTCCATCAGGATGGTTCAATATAGGTGAAATAGAAAATTCGGGTATTGAATTTTCCATGGGTTATAATTTAGTAACGAATTCAGGATTTGCATGGAATACAAAGCTCAATGTAAGTAACACAAAAAATGAAATCAAAGCATTGGGAACAGATGGTGAACCTATTTATATTGATGTTAATTTCGATGCCATCAACACAGATGAAGTAATTCTTCAGATTGGGGGTTCGATTAATGATTTGTATGGTTATGAAACAGACGGTATATACTTGCCCAGTGATTTTAATGAAGATGGAACGCCAAAAGATGGAGTTGCCACTGCAGGCGCCGGCGAACAGCCAGGAGATATAAAATATAAAGATCTGGAAAAAGATGGTACCATAAATGGTTTCGATAGGACTGTTATTGGAAATACCTTACCTGATGTGTATGGGTCCTGGAGTAATAATTTCTCCTATAAAGGAATAGATCTCGATGTTGTTCTTCAGTATTCATACGGAAATGATGTGTTTAATGCCAGCAGGACAAGAATTTCATCATTCCCGGGAGGTAGCCCAAATCAAACAGCAAATTGGGTGGTAAGATGGACTCCTGAAAATTCAACCAGTACACAATATGCAAGAGTTCCCTCCTTGAGACCGGCAGACTATTTGATTGAAGATGGCTCTTTTATTCGTGTGCAAACGCTTCGCCTGGGATATAACCTCCCCTCTAAATTAGCTTCTTCACTATATATGAAAAGTACTAAAATTTATGTTGCGGCAAACAACCTTGCCATATTTACGAACTATTCCGGATATGACCCTGAAGTAACCTCAAATCAGGTTGATTACAGATATCCATTTGTTCAGGGTTTTGATTATGGTGGATTTCCACGAGCTACAACATATATGGTTGGTATCGAAATTCAATTTTAATAAATAAATTACATCAAAATGAAAAATATAGTTTCGATTATTATTATAATTCTCTTGTTCTCAGCGTGTGAGGATGAACTGGATATTGCTCCTAAAAGCAACCTGGAATTAGGAAATTTCTTTGCAACTGTTGAAGATTTTAATTTAGCTCTTACAGGATGCTATGATCCAATTGGTGTGCATTTCGGCGATGGGGGTTTTGGTACTTACTTTAAGGGTCTCATGATGATGGGACGTGCTGGTACTGATGAAATGTATGTTAATCAAGGCTTCTGGGATGCAACAGGTAAGGAAATCGGAAATTATACCTATTCGGCCTTCTCCAGAATTCCAAATTCTGTTTGGCAATATCAATATAAAGGTATATCGCGATGTAATGTTGTAATTGGTAAAATTAAAGATACAGATGTGGAGATGCCTGAAGCAACAAAAAACAGAATTCTTGGTGAAGCAAGTTTTTTAAGAGCATTCTATTATTTCCAGTTAGCACGGTTCTATGGTGGTGTACCATTAATAACCGAAAATACAAACTTAAATGAGTTTAGAAATATCAGAAGTTCTTTAGCAGAAACATATGAAATGATAGTTGCTGATCTTAAAGTTGCAGAAGAAAACATTCCGGCAATTAATGAACCAGGCAGAGCCAGTAAATATGCAGTAAAGTCATATTTGGCAAAGGTATATTTGCAAATGGCCGGTGAGCCATTAAAGGATGCAACTGCAGCAGCAAAAGCAGCCAGCTATGCAAAAGACGTTATTGATAACGGACCTTATGATCTGGAACTTAATTATGAAGATATCTTTAAACTGGAAAATGAACATGGTAAAGAATATATCTTCAGTGTGGAATTTTTGGCAACAGACAATGAAGGAGGGCAAGTAGGAACATGGGATGGACCTCAGGGGAATTACACACATACTATAGCCTATTCAATCACCCGTGCTATGCCCGAACTTTATAATTCATATGCAGAGGGAGATAAAAGAAGAGATTATAATATTGCAGATTACCTTGTAATCGATGCACAGGGGAATACCACTCCTACAAACGATGGTATCTACTGCGCCTATAAATGGCGCCATGATCCCAATCCGGAAACAAGGGGGTATGCAACGGAATGGCAATCACCATTTAATTTCCCGCTTACCCGGTTTGCAGATGTATTGTTGGTTTATGCCGAAGCTCAATGCCGCGCTGATGGCAGTCCTAACAGCGATGCGTATAATGCAATTAACAGAGTTCGCGCCCGGGCGGGACTAGAAGGGGTTAGTGGACTTTCTGGTTCAGAGTTTTTGCAGGCAGTTCTTGATGAAAGAAAATGGGAACTTTGTTTTGAAGGACATCGTTGGTTTGACCTGGTGCGCTATGGAAAATTAGTTGAACTAGTTCGGGCATCTACATTAGGTAACCCTATTGCTGCTGCAAACATCAGAGATCATCATGTATTCTTCCCAATTCCCGACAGGGAAATACAGGTAAGTGGCGGTGACCTGGAACAAAACTCAGGTTATTAATTCGATAGTTCTTAGTTTAGTTTGAAGGAAAAGGGAATGTTCCCTTTTCTTTTTTTAATTAATGGTTTAATGGACAATACAGGTAAAATAGTTCTCGTCGCACTTTTATTTTTTTTTGTTTCTATAGGAATTACTTATGGACAATGGTCTGTAGAACTTACACAAGCAGAAAAGGTAGAAAATACAATTGGTTACCCGCTTTATAAATGGTATCCGGATGGACACATAAGTATAGTTCCTGATGAAGAAGGATACATTATGTTCTGGGCAGAATTTCAATCTCACAGAAGTGTGGGGCCATCTCAATTTGTTGAGGAACAGAAAGAGTTTTCACCCGGGAATGCTGTATTTGGCGGGAGGGGGAATTTTGATTCTTGGGACAATGGAGGTTCCTGGTTAATGTCAGTATTTCGGCAGAATAGTAAAAATTTTGTAGGATTTTACCATGCGGAAGACCACTGGTATCCGCATACAACAAACGATATTGCCTGGAAATCACTGGCAGTAACTTACTCGTCAGACGAAGGAAAAACATGGAATGCTGGAAACCAGATTATAACAAGCCCTGCACCAAAACCTGCAACCCCGGCATGGGGAGGCTCCGGAGACTGTTGTGTGGTATGGGATCATCTCAACAACCGATGGATGTGTTATTACCAGGAGCATAGCATTTTAATGGCTGTCTCTGCCGACCCGAACGGAGCACCTGGAACCTGGAAGAAATATTACAATGGAGCCTTCACAGAAGACGGATTGGGAGGGCAACATACAAAATTACCTGGTCTTGAAAATGCACCGGGTGGGAATCCTTCGGTTCATTGGAATACTTACCTAAAAAAATGGGTAATGGTATGGCATGGGTGGTCTCCCCCAAAAATTTATGTATCTGTTAGTGAAGATGGAGTTCATTGGGAAGAACCTAAAAGTATTATCGTTTCTTCCATCTCAGGAAGAGCCTGGTACCCGACAATAATTGGCAATACGGATGTGGAGGCAGGGCAAATAGCAAAAATCTACTACGCAGATATTGCTGGTGATTTTTCATACAGAAATTTTGAAACCCGCACAATAACCTTTTTTGATTCAACCAATATATCATCGGCAATTGCTCAAATCGACCAGCCAATTGATAATTATGAGGTATCATTTCCAAATGAAATAGTAGAAATTAAAGCAAGTGTAAGTAACATTAAAGCGACAATTGAAAAGGCTGAATTTTATGCTGGTGGTACACTCATTGGTTCTGATAACTCCTTCCCATATCAATTCAAGTGGCAGCCTGACGCAACCAATGCAGCCCAATCATTAAAAGTTGTATTCACCGACACTGAAGGGGCTAAAATCGAATCAAAAGACATAACAATAAAATTTGGTTATTATGTGGGGACTAATACTTTTCTGAAAAATGACTTTACAATACACCCCTCTCCCTGCAGAGACTTTGTTAGTTTATCAGGGTTGCCTGATGGAGAAAAAGAAATCTCAATATTTAACACCAGTCAACAGTTGGTTTATAAAGTCACTTCGTCCGAAACAAATCCCAGGATTGATACGAAGAGTTATATGCCAGGGGTTTATTTTGTAAATGTAATGATTGAAGATAAATACTTTCAGAATAGAATTATTAAATTTTAGGAAGGTCAATTCAGTAAGCCGTGAAGACTGATTCTGTTGGACGTTTTCATTCTTGATTTAAGTGCAGCAGTTGTTCAGTATGATGGAACTGAAATTTGGCAGACCGTCAATAATGGAGTGTTTATTTTAGATAAGGGCTGCAGGAAGCAGGTGGTCATATTTACTCAAAAGCAGACCTTGAATCAAAAAAATATATAAAACATGAAAAAGATAAATTTAATATTTTTGTTTATAATCTTTGCCTTGCTTTTGATGAACTTTGCCCAGGCAGAGGTAAAACTACCCGCAATTGTGTCATCAAATATGGTTTTACAGCGTAATACAACCATAAATCTTTGGGGCTGGGCCGATGCAAATGAGAAAATTACCATTGAGGCCTCATGGCTGGAACAGGTACTTTATGTTGAAGCTGATGATAAGGGAAACTGGAGTGTTCAGGTAAAAACCACCAGCTGTAAAAAGCCACAAACTATAAAACTTGAAAGCGAAGCCACCAAAATTCTATTGGAGAATGTTCTGTTTGGGGAAGTATGGCTATGTTCAGGTCAGTCAAATATGGAAATGCCTGTCAAGGGTTATACTAATCAGCCTGTTAATGGAAGTCAGGAAGCTATTCTGAATTCTACAAATGATCATATCCGGTTGTTTACGGTGAAACGAAATGCAAGTCTTATTCCTCTGGATGATGTTTCAGGTGAATGGTTGGTTGCCAATCCTCAGTCTGTTAATGATTTTAGTGCAGCAGGCTATTTTTTTGGAAAAAAACTTAATGCTTTATTAGACATACCAATAGGTTTAATTCATACATCGTGGGGTGCTTCAAAAGTTGAAGCCTGGATGGACGAAGAAACCCTTTCCGAATTTAAGGAAACAGAAATAGCTAAAGAAATTCCAAAAGAATATCCACAGCATTCCCCTGCCTTGTTATACAAAGGTATGCTGCATCCCTTGCAACACTATTCAGTAAAAGGAGTTGTCTGGTATCAGGGAGAATCCAATATAACAAAGGCAGATGAATATTTAAAGCTATTCCCTGCCATGATAAAACAATGGCGGGATCAATGGCAGCAAGAGAAGCTCCCGTTTTATTTTGTTCAGATAGCCCCGTTTAAATATTGGGGAGACAATCCGGTTTATTTGCGGGAAGCACAGTTAAAATGTATGCAAAGCATTGAAAACACCGGAATGGTAGTAACACTTGATATTGGAGATTGTGATTATATTCATCCTCCTGAAAAACGCATTGTAGGTGATCGGCTGGCATATTGGGCGCTGGCAAAAGACTATGGTTTTGAAGGAATTGCCTATAGCGGGCCTGTTTATAAAGATTTTAAGATTACCCAGGACGGAAAAATCAACTTGTTTTTTGATTATTGTCCTAATGGATTGTCAGCCTTTGGTATGGCATTATCAGGATTTGAAATTGCCGGCAATGATAAAATATTTCACCCGGCAACAGCAACGATAAACGAAAATAAAACGGTTACCGTTTTTTCAGAAGAAGTGGCCAATCCTGTTGCCGCCCGATATGCTTTTATTCATTGTCCCGCAGGAACATTGTTTAACACAGAGGGCCTTCCTGCATCTCCTTTCAGAACAGATAACTGGGACGAATAGAACAGATAAAAAGTAAAAAATTAAAGATAAGTGGCGTTAAATTTATGGTTTCAGGTGTTTAATTTTAAAAACCACACTGCAATGAAAAGAAAGTTTATTTCACATTTTTTATTTAGCATTCTATTTCTGTTGGTGGCTCCGCACAATAAGGCCTTTTCCACGAATGGTCAGCGTATAGTCATTTATCCTGCACCTTCAAATGAAATTCTTTCGAAAGACTATTCATTGGAGGTAAACGGTAAACCTGTTGACATTTATCTGGCTAAAATTGCTGAAGTAGAAAACCGCCCCGACTGGACCCTAAATCCGGAAAATGTGGGCGGTCCTTATTCTTTCAGCTATTTTGATATCTCGGGAGAAATTACGATTAAGGTAACCTCTCATAAAAAACCACTTGACAGATTGGTGATTCGACCGGTATCGGCTGGAATTTATCCTAAAGTAGAAGGAAATACATTAACCTTTACGATTACCAAACCATGCAAACTTTCCATAGAGCCTGAAGGAAGGATTGAGCCTCTTCTAATTTTTGCAAATGCACCTGAAGTCAATCCACCGAAACATGATGGCCCTGGTGTAATATACTTTGGTCCCGGAATACATAAACCTGAAAAAATCAAACTTTCCTCTGGTCAAACGCTATATATAGCCGGTGGTGCTATTGTTAAAGGCGGAGTGGATGTTTCCGGCGATAATATAAAAATCATGGGAAGAGGAATTCTCTGCGGTAACGACTGGCCCTGGCGAAATGGACCTGGATCGATGATTCGCATGAGCGAAGCTAAAAATGTTTCAGTTGAAGGAATCATCCTGAGGGGGTCGTGGGGCTGGACAATTCCCATATACAACAGCGATTCTGTTTCTATTACAAATATAAAGCTCGTTTGCAGCAGAAATCCGAATGATGATGGTATCAATCCCTGTAACTCGCAACGAGTATATATTCGGGATTGTTTTATCCGCACTGACGATGACTGCATTGCAATGAAAGGAATTCGATTTGGATCGGTTAATGATAACGTTGAAAATATTACGGTAGAAAACTGCCTGCTTTGGGCAGACCGGGCTCGTATTTTCCTGCTGGGTCACGAAAGCCGGGCAAAATATATGAGGCATATTGTCCTTCGCAACCTCGATATTTTGCATTTCAATATGACACCTTTTCTTTTTGAACCCGGGGAGGAGATGTCAATTGAAGATGTAACTGTGGAAAATGTTACAGCTTATGCTGATTATCCCGAACAAAGCGGAGCACAGGACTTTGATTTAATACGTCTGAGACCTACTGTTAACCAATACATGAAAAATGAGGTTCCTGGAAAGATTAAGAATGTCCATTTTAAAAACATAACATTGACAGGTGCAGAAAAAGAAGGATGGTATCCGATATGGATTAAAGGTGCCGATGCAGAACACATGGTTTCTGATGTGACCTTTGAGAACATTACATGGTTCAACCAACTGTTAAATGAAAATTCCCCCCAGGTGAAAATTGAAGAAAATACTAAAAATATCCGGTTTATCAATTTGCAGAACAAATGACATATGAGATCTCGTCAAACATGGAAGGCTGCCAAAAAGAAATCAAAGGATTGAATTTCCAAAAAAGAGGAAAATTAAAAATAGGATTAATCAAAATCTAAGGATAAAACTTATGCCAAAATTCAAACTTTCCATGATGATGCTTCTCCAGTACATGATGTATGCCGTTTGGTGGGTACCACTGGCGGCATACCTTACTAACCTGGAAGTGGGGAGTACCCAAAAGGCACTGATTTTGAGTTCAATGGCTATTGGCTGCATGGCATCTCCGCTGGTGGGCATGCTGGCTGACCGGTTCTGGCCGGCGCAGCAAGTGCTGGCAGGTTTAAATTTCGTGCATGGGCTTATGCTGCTGTGGGCTGGCACTGCAAACAATCCGGATATATTATTTATCAGCTTATTATTGGCCATGCTTGCCTACATGCCGTCGTGGAGCCTTACCAGTGCCATTGCCATGGCACACCTGCCTTCGGAAGATTTCCCAAAGGTCCGGGTGTTTGGCTCCATTGGCTGGGTGGCTTCGGGAATTTTTAGCTTTATTTTTATTAATTTTCTGAACATCGACTTCGACGGAACCAACCTGCCATTTTACTGCGGAGCCGGTGTGAGCCTGTTTGCCGTTTTTTTCAACCTTACACTACCTGATACTCCTGCTCTGGCAAAAGGACAAAAGGCTACCCTTATCGATGCTTTCGGGCTGAGAACGATAAAGTTGATGAAAGACCGGAATTTTTCAATTTTTATCATCTTTTCTTTTCTGTCGATGATTCCATTTGCCATGTACTTCTCCTACTTTTCAGAATTCTTGTTATACATCAATATCAAATTCATTTCCATCACCATTAACTGGGGTGTATTGGCCGAAATGGGGTTTTTACTGCTCGTTCCGCTGGCCATTAAAAAATTCGGGCTGCGGAAAACAATGATTCTGGGCCTGGTTGCCTTATCAATTCGTTACATTTCGTTTTACATCGGTGGTGTAATTGTTCAGCTTTGGATGTATTACATTGGTATTTTAATCCACGGTCTTATTTTTGGATTCTTTTATGTGGGAGGGCAGATTTATATCGACAAAAAAGCACCACGGCATCTGAAATCGCAGGCGCAGGGATTTATTTTCCTGGTAACATTCGGAGCAGGATTACTGGTTGGCAACTTTCTCTCTGCCAAACTTATTGATTATTATAAAACGGCTTCGGGTTATAATTGGGATGCAATATGGGGAATTACTACTTTGGCATCAGTGGTATTGTTGGCCGGATTCAGTATTCTGTTTAAAAAAATAAAAATTCAACAAAAACCTCAGAAAGTTAAAAACAGGAAACAATTAGCTATTGTAAATGATTAGAACTAAGTTCCTATAACAATTCTTACAGCAAAAAAACTGGGAAAGCAATTTAAATCAGTTGCCTATGTAAGAAAGGTGTTAATTACCAACATTCTTTCTAATAATTGCAGATAGGAAAAATACCATTTTTAAGAATTGCAACCTTATTAAGGTAGTAATTTACTTATAATTAAGTATAAAAATTTGGAAAGTTGTAGAAGAAGAAAGGATAAGTTGCAACCTATTAATAAAAAATCGCATTACTTTTCTACACTAATGATATCAATTGTTCTGGAGATTTCAAACATAAAAAAAAGAGGTCAATTTTGACCTCTTAGTACTGTATGCTCCCCAGGTAGGACTTGAACCTACGACCTACGGATTAACAGTCCGCCGCTCTAACCAACTGAGCTACTAGGGAATTTATATTTGTTCTCAGAACGTTTGCTTTTCAAAAGCGTTGCAAAAATAACAGCTTTTTGGGAAAGAAAAAATTTTTTTGAAAGAACTTTAATTTTTTTAAAACAACTTTTTGCGCTTGATTAAATAGGCCAGCAGTACCTCCCTGAAATCCTTGTTAATATCGGCTTCCGCCAGGTCAATCTTGTACTGGCCGCACTTTACCTTAAGGTCGTTGAAGTAGCTTTTTACAGTCGATACATAGTGGTTTTTCACCTCCCAGGGATTGAACTTTACAGATTGGCCACTCTCCAGGTCTACAAATTTATAGGGGCGGTTGTTAAAATCGAACTCCCGTTCCTGTTTGTGATCGGTTACGTGGAACAACAGTACTTCGTGCTTGTTGTACCTCAGGTGCTGAAGTGCTGAAAACAATTCCTCTGTTTTTTGACTGTCGATCATGTCGCTGAAGATGACCACCAGCGAACGTTTATGAATGCTTTCCGCAATCTGGTGCAGCACATCGGTGGTATTTGTTGTTTTTCGCAGCTCAGCGTTGCCGGGTTGAATTAATTCCGACAGCTTCCCGTACATCAGTTCAGCATTCACCGAAGAGAGGCGGGGAGTGGTCTGGAATTCAATCTGATCGGAGAAAAGGGTTAATCCCACTGCATCCCGTTGTTTGCGCAAAAGGTAAATTAGTGCTGCTGCCGAATAAACTGAAAACGATAATTTGTTCTGCAGGTGTTGCTTTCCCTTGAAATAAGGAAAGAGCATTGATGAAGAAGTATCAAGCACCAGCTGGCAGCGAAGGTTGGTTTCCTCCTCGTATTGCTTTACAAACAGTTTATCGGTGCGGGCAAACAGCTTCCAGTCGAGGTGCTTGGTCGATTCTCCCTGGTTGTACTGCCGGTGTTCGGCAAATTCAACCGAGAATCCATGGAAAGGACTCCGGTGCAGGCCGGTAATGAAACCTTCCACCACCTCCCGGGCAATCAAACCCAAGTTGTCGAACTGGTGAAATTGTTCTATGTCAAAAATATTCTTCAAAACCTGTTTTTATAAATGCAACGGACAGTCTCTGTCGGCAGAGACTGTCCTGTATTTTAATGATCCACCATTTCAGTTACAGCAGTGCATCAAGCTTTGAGGTAAATGCCTGCTTTGGTGCAGCACCTACCTGCTTGTCGGCCACTTCACCATCCTTAACGAAAAGAACGGTAGGTATATTGCGGATTCCATACTTCTGGGCCACTCCCGGATTGGAATCCACATCTACTTTTCCTACTACTGCTCTTCCGTCATATTCCTGCGCCATCTCTTCTACGATAGGTGCAATCATCCTGCAGGGGCCACACCATACTGCCCAGAAATCAAGCATAACTGGTTTATCGGATTTGACAACCATTTCTTCGAAATTGGCATCGGTTATTTCTAGTGCCATACTTTTTATTTTTTAAAGTTAATACTCTTTTATAACAAAACTAATTAATTAATTCTATATCCTAATCCCGGAGTTTTCTCAAAATAATTTAAAAATGGGTTGGTAAGTTCAATGCGCGTATTTCTGGAAAACAGATGAATGTACATGTTGTTTTCCGGGTTGTAAATATTGAACTTTAACAGCGCTTGTCCTTTATTGTTTTGAGCAAGCATTTCAATGTCCTTTATTACCGATTCTGTAAGTTCATTCAGCGACATGTTAATTGTTACGCTTTTGACGTAATTTTTCCGTGCCTCGGAAAGCAGTTCTATATTGGTCGCCTTAAATTCATAATACTCGCTGTTAAACCTTGTTTTTACTGCTCCTTTTAGCATGATAAACAATCCTGTTTTGCAATATTTATGAAAATTGACGTAGTCTTGTCCAAAGAAGAAAAACTCGTACGAATCGTTGTAATCGGTTAATGTTAGCGTACTGAAAGGGTTTCCGTTTTTTGAGGTTCCTTCCCTAGCTGAAGTTACCATTCCCCCGAAGGTGAATTCGCGGTCCTTGTATTTTTCGATGTCGTTTTTCAAATCCCGAAGGGTAACATCACGGGTGCAGAAGCTGTTTATCTCCAGTTTATAATCGTCGAGCGGATGGGCAGTAAGGTAGATGCCGATAAGATTTTTTTCCTTCTCGAGCAGGATGAGCTTTGGCCATTCTTCCACTTCCGGTATGGGAGGTTTTTGCACTTCTGCGCCAGCTCCCAGGTCACCAAACAGGCTTTGCTGCATGCTAAGGCTTTCGTTCTGGATTTTATTTCCGTACCGGATAAGCTTTTCGATGAATGTGGTGCTGTCGTTTTCATTTTCACCGGCAAAGAAACAGCTGCGCTTTATTCCTTTCAGGCTGTCGAAAGCGCCGGCCATAGCCAGGGCTTCCAGGTTCTTCTTGTTAACTGACTGCAGGTTTACTGTCTCTACAAAATCGTAGATAGATTTGAAAAGACCGTTTTTATCGCGGGCTGCAATAACATCTCTTGCAGCCCCTGAACCTACCCCTTTAATGGCTCCCATACCAAAACGTATGTCGCTGTTTTTGTTGGCTGTAAACTTTATAAAGCTTTCGTTTACATCCGGCCCCAGAACGTTCAGGTTCATGCGGCTGCACTCGTTCATCAGCTTTGTGATATCGGTTATATTATTCAGGTTACGGCTTAAGTTGGCAGCCATAAATTCTCCCGGGTAGTGCGCTTTCAGGTAACCCGTCTGGTAGGCAATATAGGCATAGCATACCGAGTGCGATTTGTTGAAGGCATAGGAGGCAAAAGCTTCCCAGTCTTTCCATATTTTTTCAATTACATCGTCGGGTTTTTTGCCTACCTGTTCGCATTCTGCAATAAACTTAGGATTTGCCTTACAACCGTCGATAAATTTAACCTTAAGCTTATCCATCAGGGCCGTAATCTTTTTCCCCATTGCTTTTCGCAGCAAATCGGAATCCCCGCGGGTGAAGTTGGCCAGCAGGCGGGAGAGGAGCATCACCTGCTCCTGGAATACAGTAATACCGTAGGTTTCATCAAGGTATTCCTTCATCATTGGAAGATCATAATCCACCTCTTGCCGGCCATGTTTACGGGCGATGTATGATGGTATGTACTCCATTGGCCCCGGGCGGTACAAGGCATTCATAGCCACCAGGTCTTCAAAGCGGTTAGGCTTCAGATCGCGAAGGTGTTTCTTCATTCCCTCCGATTCAAACTGGAAGATGGCAGTTGTTTCGCCGTGGCTGAAGAGTTCGAATGTTTTATCATCCTGCCAGTCGATTTGCTCTATATCAACCTCAATACCTTTCGATATCTTAATATTTTCAAGTGTTTCCTTTATTATGGAAAGGGTTTTTAATCCCAAAAAGTCCATTTTCAGCAAACCTATATCCTCCACAAAGCGGCCATCGTACTGGGTTGTCGGAAGGTTTTCTTCTTCCTTTGTGGGCATCAGCGGGATATGGTCGGTAAGCGGGTCGCGGCTGATAAGGATACCGCAGGCATGAACCCCTGTCTGCCGCACTGATCCTTCCAGGGTTTCAGCAAACTTAATAGTTTTGGCAATAAGTGGATTATCCGAATATTTTTCTTTTTTTAATTCAGGGTTCTCCTTAAAAGCCTTTGTGAATGTCATTTTAGGGGCATCGGGAACCAGTTTTGCCAGCCGGTCGGCTTCGGGCAGAGGCAGTTTCAGCACCCTTGCCACATCACGGATGGCCAGTTTGGTAGCCATGGTTCCAAACGTGCAGATATGGGCCACTTTGTCGGCTCCGTACTTTTTAGTTACGTAATCGAGCACCAGCTGGCGGCCGTCATCATCAAAATCAATATCCACATCGGGCAGAGAGATACGGTCGGGGTTCAGGAAACGTTCGAAAAGCAGGTTATATTTAATAGGGTCGATATTGGTAATACCTGTGCAGTACGACACAGCTGCCCCGGCTGCAGAGCCCCTGCCGGGGCCTACCAGAACGCCCATTTCGCGGGCTACGTTGATAAAGTCCTGCGTAATAAGGAAATAACCCGGATACCCCATGGTTTTAATTGTTTCCAGCTCAAAGTCGAGCCTGGTAACCACCTCTTCCGGCAGCGGATCGCCATACCGTTCCTTAGCTCCACTGAAGGTTAAATGCCTCAGGTAAGCTGCTTCCATTTTTACACGCAAAACTTTTTCATAGCCTCCCAACCGTTCAAAGGTATTTTCACCAAACTCTTCTTTCAGCTTGTTTTCCGGAAATTCATTTCTGAAATCCTCTTCAGTCCCGAATTCTTCGGGAATGGGGAATACCGGCATAATAGGTGCTGAGTTCAGTTCATAATCCTCCACTTTTTCCACGATTTCGGCCGTAGTTGCCAAAGCCTTGGGAAGGTCAGAAAAAAGGGCATTCATCTCTGCCTGCGTTTTAAACCATTCATGCTTGGTGTAGCGCATGCGGCCCGGGTCATCAAAGTCCTTCCCGGTGTTGAGGCATATCAGAAGGTCGTGTGCATCGGCATCTTCTGCATTTGTAAAATGCACGTCGTTGGTGGCGATATATTTCACATTGTGCTTTTCAGCCAACTCAACAATTACCTTATTAACCAACACCTGGTTATCGTACACCTCTTCCCGTTGCTTCTGTTCTTCAGCCGGGTGGCGCATCACCTCGAGGTAAAAATCGCTGCCGAAAACGCTTTTGTACCATTCAATGGCATTATCTGCCTCCTGGATTTTATTTTTCATTATAAAGCCGGGGATTTCACCTCCCAGGCAGGCTGATGATACAATCAATCCTTCGCTGTATTTCTGCAGAGTGGCTTTATCGATGCGGGCCTTATAGTAAAAGCCTTCGGTGTTGGCTATGGATATCAGCTTTATAAGGTTCCTGTAACCGGTTTTGTTTTTAGCCAGCAATATCAGGTGATCGCCGTAGCGGTCAACCACATCCGATTTGTCGTTAAGGTTACGCACCGCCACATAGGTTTCGCACCCGAGGATAGGTTTGATTCCTGCCTTCTTACAAGCTGAATGAAACTCCTTAATGCCGAACATGGTGCCGTGGTCGGTAAGGGCAAGGGCAGTCATACCATCGGCTTTAGCTTTTTCTACCAGTGCTGAAACACTTGCCGCGCCGTCAAGAATTGAATATTGCGAGTGTACGTGTAAATGTGTAAACGGAACCATTTTTTATATCTTTTCTGGTGGAGTTTTTTGCAAAAAAAGTTGGCTAAAGGTACTTATTTTAGAGGGGCCGGTCATGGGTTGTTGAAAAAAATGGAATAAAAAAATGAGCCTTGTTTTGTATTGGCTTGAATGCCAAATAAATTCCAAATCTTGCCTTAATATGCCATGGCTGTTCGGGATTTGCATAGAATTCATCCTGTTGTAAAGTCATGCATCCAATATATCAAGGTCGTACCTGATTCGAATAATTGCGAATTTAATTAGGCGTTGGTACTATGCGGGTATACCGAATGTATGATGTCCTCATGTATGGATATGGTAAAAGGAAGCATAAAAAAAGCCGTACCGGATTTTTTATCCGATACGGCTTCCTTTGCCGCAACTTATTGGCGGTTAAATATTTTCAGCAATTTTTTGACTGAGGTCTTTAAATTCTTCTTTGCTCATTTCCAGTTTTTTATGAAAATTCAGGACATCGGTTTCATCCTGCATTGGTATGAGGTGAATATGTGCATGGGGGACTTCGAGCCCCAACACCAACACTCCTACTTTTTTACACGGAACAGCTTTTTTAAGGCCTGTGGCTACTTTTTTTGCAAACAACTGCAGGCCGGCATAGAGTTGGTCGTCGAGATCGAACAGATAATCCACTTCTTTTTTCGGAATAACAAGGGTATGTCCTTTGGCTACCGGAGAAATATCAAGAAATGCCAGGTAGCTTTCATCCTCGGCAACTTTATATGCCGGTATTTCGCCTTTTACTATTCGTGTAAAAATACTTGCCATTGCTGTTAAATTGAGATTTCCACAACTTCAAACGGTATAAGTCCTGAAGGAACTTTAATTTCCACAACATCGCCAACCTTTTTACCCATCAATCCTTTGGCAATAGGTGTGGTGGCTGAAATTTTTCCCTGTTTCAGATCGGCTTCCCCTTCGGGTACAATTGTATATTGCATGGTGGCGTTATTGCGTTTGTTTTTAATGGTCACCTTGTTCAATATCTGCACTTCCGAAGTATTGATTCTCGACTCGTCAAGAATGCGGGCGCTGGCAACTTTCGACTGCAATTCTGCAATTTTGGCTTCGAGCATGCCCTGGGCATCTTTTGCAGCATCGTATTCGGCATTCTCCGAGATATCACCTTTTTCAATGGCTTCGCCAATCTGTTTTGAGATGGCCGGACGTTCGACATTTACAAGTCTGTCCAACTCCTTTCTTAGCTTTTGTAGTCCTTCCTTTGTTAAATATGTTACATGCGACATTGTTAGTTCCTCCTCGTTTACTTTGAGCTATAAAAAAAACGAAAGAATTCCGGTTCTCCGAAACTCTTCCTTCGGCAAATGTATATATTTTCCCCGATATTAAAAACTACTTTTGTTAAAATTCTTAACAGTGAACAGTTTAACGATTGTTAAAAATATTTCCGGTTTAAGATTTCGCTGTAAATTACGGCTTTCTTTAAAGGGAATTTTTTCAGTTGAGCTATAGCGGGTTTAGGTTTTTCAGGTTTGATTTCAGCAACTTTTTTGGGAAATTCCCTTTTCATCATACTTGCTGAAGTGTGAAAACGATCTTCTTTGGCAACTTCTTTTACGGGTTGCAGGTGTTCGGTAACACCTATCGGTTCTTCCTGTTCTTCTTCAAACGGATCCCAGAAATTTTGCCTGCCGGGTATAGCTTCGCCCGGCTGTTCCGGGGGGAGTTGTCGTTTCTTCATCTGGCCGAATATTCCGGCGGCTATAAATACTAGTGTTAATATTAATACAATAATGTCATCCATATTTTTTGCTGTTTTGCGACAATAAATAAGCTACCTTTAAAGTTGTAGTAAAAATAATAAAAATGAGGCAGTTGGTTTTTAAAAAGAGTAAGTATTTCTTATTATTTATAATGATGGGGCTGTTTATTCCTTCCTGCGATAAGATTAATGAATCGCCAATTCCCGATGTACCTTTTTCTTTATCAGTGAACCTGGCCATTGCCAATGAGCTGAATGTGCCCGGCAATTCAGTGTTGTTTCCCAATTATGGTTTTGGTGGCGTTATAATCAGCTGTGAAGCGCCGGGCTCGTGGTATGCTTTCGATGCTTCCTGCACCTATGAAGCCAGCCGGAGCTGCATTGTTGAAAATGATGGAGCTTTGGCCGATTGCCCATGCTGCGGTTCGCAATTTGTTCTGCTGGGCGGCGCTTATCCAACCAAACCACCTGCAACCACACCTCTGAAGCAGTACAATGTATCGCTCATTAACAACAGCATACTTCGGGTATACAATTAAACAAAAACGGAGCCGTCAAAGCTCCGTCTGTATTTTTTTGATTGTTAATACCTGTAATGGTCGGGTTTAAAGGGACCTTCCTTAGGAATACCAATATATTTTGCCTGTTCGTCGGTCAGAGAAGTCAGTCTTACACCCAATTGTTCAAGGTGAAGACGAGCCACCTCCTCGTCGAGTTTTTTGGGAAGACGGTATACGTCAATCTCGTAATCGTTCTGCCAGAGGTCGATTTGTGCCAGCGATTGGTTTGTAAACGAGTTGCTCATCACAAACGACGGATGTCCGGTGGCACAACCCAGATTAACCAGGCGTCCTTCGGCAAGCAGAAAAATGCTGTTTCCTTCTTCAAAGGTGAACTTGTCGACCTGCGGTTTAATGTTAAGTTTTTTAATTCCGGGATATTTATGCAGTTGAGCCACCTGTATTTCGTTATCAAAATGGCCGATGTTGCAAACAATGGCCTGGTCTTTCATATTGGCCATGTGCTGCACGGTAATAACATCCTTGTTTCCGGTAGTTGTGACAAAGATATTGCCTTCGTCAAGCGCCTCCTCCATTGTTTTCACTTCGAATCCTTCCATTGCAGCCTGCAGTGCGCAAATGGGGTCTATTTCAGTAACGATAACCCGGGCACCGTATCCCCGCATTGATTTTGCGCAGCCTTTGCCAACATCTCCGTATCCGGCAACAACCACTACTTTTCCGGCAATCATTACATCGGTGGCCCGCTTGATGCCGTCGGCCAATGATTCCCGGCAACCGTAAAGGTTATCGAATTTTGATTTTGTAACCGAATCGTTCACATTAATTGCAGGGAAAAGCAGATTGCCTTGTTCTTTCATATGGTAAAGGCGGTGCACACCTGTAGTAGTCTCTTCCGAAACACCTTTAAATTCTTTGGCAGCTTCATGCCAGCGACGGGGATTTTCTTTCAGAATGCTTTTCAGTAACTTATTCAGTTCGATTTCATCCTCACCTTCAGCCAGGCGGTCCAGAACAGACGGATCGTCTTCAGCTTCATACCCGCGGTGAATCATAAGTGTAGCATCACCACCGTCATCGACAATGAGGTGTGGTCCTTTGCCGTTGCCAAAATCCAGCGCGCGGTCGGTACACCACCAGTATTCTTCGAGTGTTTCCCCTTTCCATGCAAACACCGGTACACCGGCGGCAGCAATAGCTGCGGCAGCATGATCCTGAGTGGAAAAAATATTACAACTTGCCCAGCGTACATCTGCTCCAAGTTCAACCAGCGTTTCAATTAATACAGCCGTTTGGATGGTCATGTGCAGGCTGCCCGTTACCCGTGCTCCTTTCAGGGGCTTGGAAGCTCCAAACTTTTTCCTGATCGACATAAGGCCAGGCATTTCCTTCTCTGCAATATCAATTTCTTTCTGGCCATAACCGGCCAAATTAATGTCTGCTACTTTATATTTCATTTCTTTTTCTACGGCAAAACTCATTTTAAAACTATTTAATATTTTTTCATTATAGCGGTGCAAAGGTAACAATTTCGAAGGATTAAGGTTTTCCTTTTTTTCAGATGGCTTAAATGATCAATTCCCCATATCGGAAAGAAACTTAATGCGCATCAGCCGGATATCTTCTTCTGAATATTCATCTTCACCCAATTCTTCAAGGGCATTTTCAACCGAATCGTTCTCCGCTTCCCGGAAATAATCAAAAACCTCCTCCTGATGTTCTTCGTCGATTACATCGTTGACGTAATAGTCGATGTTAAGTTTGGTTCCTGAATTAACAATGGCTTCCACTTCAGAAATAATATCTTTCACTTCCAGTCCTTTGGAATTGGCAATGTCATCAAATGAGAGTTTGCGGTCGATGCTCTGAATAATGAACACTTTCATTTTTGATTTATTGGCAACGGTACGCACAATAAAATCTTCAGGTCGTTCAATTTCATTTTCTTCCACATATTTTTTAATCAGCTCAACGAATTCTTTACCGTACCTGCGTGCTTTACCTTGCCCGACACCCTGAATTTTTTGAAGTTCTTCGAGGTTTACCGGGTACTGAATCGACATATCGGACAGTGAGGGGTCCTGGAAAATTACAAAGGGAGGCAGGTTTAGCCGTTTGGCAATTTTCTTTCTCAGGTCCTTAAGCATGGCAAACAGAACCGGGTCTCCACTGTTGGCTGCCGATGGGGCAGGAGCTGATCCGGCATCATCCTCTTCTTCGTATTCGTGGTTTTTAACCAGCATGAAACTGGTGGGATTTTTCATAAATTCATGGCCGGGGGGAGTCACCTTCAACAGCCCATAGTTTTCAATATCTTTATGAATTAAGCCTTTAATCATTGATTGCCTGAATACGGCATTCCAGAAGCGTTCATCGTGATCTTTACCTGAGCCGAACGACTTAAGGGTATAATGTTTAAATGATTTAACAGCGGCAGTTTTATTGCCGATGAGGATATTGGCAATGTGCTCACCCTTGTATTTTTCGTTAACTTCGAGAATGGCTTTTAAAGCACGGATGACTTCATCGGAGGCTTCCATCTGTTCTTTAGGGTTGAGGCAGTTGTCGCAGTTGCCGCAATTATCGTTTGGATAGATTTCGCCGAAATAGTGGAGCAGAATGATTCGGCGGCATATTGCCGATTCGGCGTACGACACCGTGTCGAGCAGGAGTTGCCGTCCGATTTCCTGTTCAGCCACCGGTTTGCCGTGCATAAATTTTTCCAGTTTCTGGATGTCTTTATAGCTGTAAAAAGTGATGCATTGTCCTTCACCGCCGTCGCGACCTGCCCGTCCGGTTTCCTGGTAATATCCTTCAAGGCTTTTGGGAATATCGTAATGAATGACAAACCGCACGTCGGGTTTATCGATGCCCATACCAAAGGCGATTGTTGCCACAATCACATCGACTTCTTCCATTAAGAACTTATCCTGATTTCCTGAACGTGTCTGGGCGTCCATCCCGGCATGGTAGGGAAGGGCTTTTATGCCGTTAACCTGGAGGGTTTCGGCAATTTCCTCCACTTTCTTGCGGCTCAGGCAGTAGATGATGCCCGACTTACCCTCATTTTGTTTGATAAACCTGATAATTTGCGCTTCAGGTTTTACTTTTGGTTTCACCTCGTAATAGAGATTGGCACGGTTGAATGATGCTTTGTAAACTTTGGCATCAAGAATACCCAGGTTTTTTTGTATATCGTGCTGTACCTTTGCCGTTGCCGTTGCTGTAAGTGCAACAACCGGCGCCTGGCCTATTTCTTCAACTATGGGACGTATGCGCCGGTACTCGGGGCGGAAATCATGGCCCCATTCCGAGATACAATGTGCCTCGTCGATGGCATAAAACGAGATCTTAATGTTTTTCAGGAATTCAATGTTCTCTTCTTTTGTAAGCGATTCGGGCGCCACATAAAGAAGTTTTGTTCTGCCGGCCTGTACATCTGACTTCACTTCCTGGATTGCTGCCTTCGACAACGACGAGTTGAGAAAATGCGCCACATAATCCTCCGTTTGCATTCCTCGTATGGAATCCACCTGGTTCTTCATCAGAGCAATGAGTGGTGAAATTACGATGGCTGTTCCTTCAAGCAAAAGAGCAGGTAACTGGTAAATTAATGATTTGCCACCTCCTGTGGGCATCAATATAAAAGTGTTTTCTCCGTTCAGTACGCTTTTTATGGCTTCTTCCTGTTGGCCTTTAAAACGGTTGAATCCAAAATACTGCTGTAAATATTGAGTTAATGATATATCTTTATTCATATTAAATATCCGCCTCTAATCCTACTTCAAATTTTTTTAAACGAATTCTAAATTATTAAAAGTAAGAAAAATGACAATACCTTTTTTGATTTTTTAAGATTTAATAGCGATCATTTAATTAATGGAAGATTTAAAAAAGATTTAAAAAGGTTTTGAATAACAGGAAGTATTTATATTTGTGGAGTTTTTAAAAAATCAGGATTCAATGAGCGAAGAGACTAAAAAAGAAGCCAAAAAAGGAAAGTTTGGCTGGAAAAAGAAAAAAGTGAACAATGAGACCACCTATACAGAGATGTCATTTCTGGAGCATCTTGAGGAGTTGAGGTGGCATATTATTCGTTCGGTACTTGCCATAATGGTTTTTGCAGTGGTGGCATTTATAATGAAGGATTTCATTTTTAATAATGTAATATTAAACCCCCGGACCCCTGAATTCTGGACAAACCGTATGTTTGCCCGGCTGGCCGAAATGGTGGGTGTTGATGCGCTGAGAATTAACAGTACGCCGCTTGAGTTGATAAGCATACAAATCGCAGGACAGTTTCTTACACATATATGGGTTTCAATAATTGCAGGGTTTATAGTTGCAGCCCCGGTGGTGTTTTATGAATTTTGGCGGTTCATTAAACCCGCTTTGTATGACACAGAGAAAAAATATGCCGGCGGTGCTGTTTTCTTCACCTCAGTGCTTTTTCTTCTGGGGATTTTATTTGGTTATTTTTTAATTGTGCCTCTGTCGGTCCACTTTCTTGGTAGCTATAATGTAAGTGGTGACGTTACCAACCAGATTAACCTTCGTTCCTATATAGGTTCGGTAACTTCCATTTCACTGGCAGCGGGAGTGGTGTTTTTGTTACCTATATTTTCATACTTTTTAAGTAAAGTGGGGATTCTGACACCGCAATTCATGAAAACCTACAGGAAACATTCCTATGTTGTGATGCTCCTGCTTTCGGCAATTATTACCCCACCCGATATTTTCAGCCAGGTGATGGTGTTTGTTCCACTATTTATTCTTTATGAGGTAAGTATATTGATTTCACGCCGTGTCGTTAAAAAACGTGAAAAAGAACTCGATGAGTTATAATTGTATGGATAAATCAAGATATTTGCCTTCATGATTCTTCGTGCAGAAAATATTGTAAAGAAATACCGGAAACGGACAGTAGTAAAAGGTGTAAGTTTTGAAGTAAAGCAAGGTGAGATTGTTGGCTTGCTTGGCCCCAATGGTGCCGGTAAAACAACTTCCTTTTATATGATTGTTGGATTAGTGAGGCCTCTTTCGGGTAAAATTTTCATGGATAATGAAGATATAACCCGGTTGCCTGTGTATAAACGGGCAAAAAAAGGAATCGGATACCTGGCACAGGAAGCTTCAGTATTCCGGAAATTAAGTATAGAAGACAACCTCAAGGCTGTGCTTGAGCTGACCAATTACAGCAAGGAGTATCAACGTGAAAAGGTTGAAACGCTTTTAAATGAGTTCGGACTTCAGCATATACGTAAAAGCCTGGGCATTCAGCTTTCGGGAGGTGAGCGTCGTCGTACCGAAATCGCCCGTGCACTGGCCATCGACCCTAAATTCATATTGCTCGATGAACCCTTTGCAGGAGTTGACCCTATAGCAGTGGAGGATATCCAGGAAATTGTCATGAAACTGAAAGAGAAAAATATCGGGGTATTAATAACAGACCATAATGTACACGAAACATTATCGATAACTGATCGTTCCTACTTATTGTTTGAGGGCTCAATAATGAAAGCAGGGACGGCATACGATTTGGCAAATGATGAAGATGTGCGTCGTGTGTATCTTGGGCAGAATTTTGAGCTTCGGTAGGAAGATTTTCACCAATGATTGTTGGCTGATTTAAAAAAATCACTTGCAGCAAAAAAAATTTAAAGAAAATTTGGTGAATAATAAAATTGAAGTATTTTTGCAGTCCCAATTCAGGGAATACATAGGAAGGCCCGTTCGTCTAGGGGTTAGGACGCCAGGTTTTCATCCTGGTAGCAGGGGTTCGAATCCCCTACGGGCTACATAAGTTTTTAAAGATATTATTACTACAACATGGCAAATCATAAGTCAGCATTAAAGAGAATAAGGCAGAACGAGAAGAGGCGGGTACACAATAAGTATTATGCCAAAACAACAAGGAATGCGATTAAGGCGTTGCGTAATCAGACAGACAAAGATGAAGCTGTAAAAAGTTATCCGTCTGTTGCTTCTATGATTGATAAGCTTGCCAAAAAGAATATCATTCATAAGAACAAGGCCGCTAACCTGAAGTCGAAACTGGCCTTACAGGTTAATAATTTGTAAGAAAATTTTTTCATGATAGCAACAGAGCTTCTCCTTCTGCGGAGAAGCTTTTTTTTTGCCTGATTTTTAGGTTCTGTTTTTTTCCGGGAAAATGTTTATATTTATATACACTCCGGAAATATGAACGAATACAAAAAACTAAACATCAAGGAATGGGCTGTTGAAGACCGGCCTCGGGAAAAGATGCTTTCCCATGGGTCGCGCCATTTGTCGGATGCCGAATTGATTGCGGTTCTTATCGGCTCCGGAAATACAAACGAAACAGCCGTTGAACTTAGCCGGCGGATACTAAGCTCGGTAAATAATAACCTCAATGATTTAAGCCGTAAGGGCATCGACTACCTGAAAACTTTTCATGGCATCGGGGAAGCAAAGGCCATTTCTATTGTTGCCGCCCTTGAACTGGGAAAGCGCCGCAAAGATGCAGAGGTTTTTGTGAAGCGAAAAATTACCTGTTCACGTGATGCTGCTGATTTTTTTATGCCCCTGCTCGGTGACCTGAACCATGAGGAGTTTTGGGTAATGCTGCTGGACCGGGGAAATAAAATCATCGACCATTATAAAATCAGCCAGGGAGGCATATCGGGTACCATAATAGATGTCAGGCTGATACTTAAAAATGCACTCGAGAAAATGGGCGTTTCACTCATCCTCTGTCATAATCATCCATCGGGTACCATGGAAGCTTCGGATGCCGACATGAAAATTACCCGTAAAATAAAACAGGCGGCCGATTTTATGGATATAACAGTTCTCGACCATATCATTATCGGACAAAACCGTTATATTAGCTTTGCCGATGAAGGCATGTTGAATTAAACCGGCTGATATGATACTTATTTATTCTGAAATATTAAATCCCCGCATCGAATATATATTCAGGTTAATGCTTACCACAATACTTCAAAAGGAAGTATCATTTACCACGAAATCAAATAAGTTTCTAAAATCAAAAACGCCTAAAATCAATTACTCGTACGAAAGGTTTGGCAGTGAGTTTTATATAAAGCCACACAGGTTGCTTCACTGTAAGGCTCTTATTCAGCCCGATATTCAGCCGGTATGGTATGAAAATGAGAAATATTTTTTTGAAAGTTCCTCCGACTCGGTTTTTCCTTTCGATCCGTTTGCCGCTTCTTTTTATCTGGTTAGCCGCTATGAAGAATACCTCGATTTTGAAAAAGACAAGTACAGACGTTTTCCTGCGGAAGAGAGTCTGCTTCACAAATACGGATTACTCAAAAAACCGGTTGTAAACATCTGGGCACGTATGATTGCAGGGGAGCTAAAAAACAGGTATCCCGGGCTGGAGTTTCCCGAGCCGCGGTTTCAGTTTCTGCCAACAATCGACATCGACAACGCCTGGGCATATGCACATAAGGGATTGTTGAGAAGCATGGGTGCAATGGCAAAATCAGCCTTGAAGGGAAATCTTTCCGAACTGAGAAACCGTATGAAGATATGGACGGGCAGGGAAAAAGATGCATATGATACCTATGAGTTTATTGACCAAGTTTTTAAGGGACACGAAGACAAGGTGGTTTTCTTCTTTTTGCTGGGTAATTACAAGCGTTACGATAAAAATATATCCTGGAACAATAAGCAACTGCAGAATCTTATACGCGATATTGCTTCCCGGTACAATGTGGGCATTCATCCTTCTTTTTCATCGGGGAAAAAGAAAAATAAAAGAAAAGTACTTATAGAAATTAACCGCTTGCGACGAATAACAGGAAAAGAAGTAAAAAAAAGCCGGCAACACTATTTGAGATTACGTTTTCCCAGAACTTACCGAACTCTTTTAAAATCCGGAATTGTGGAAGATTATACCATGGGTTATCCTTCTCATGCAGGTTTCAGGGCCGGAATATGCACTCCCTATCCATTTTACGATTTGAAAAAAGAAGCTGCAACTTCGCTTACCATTGTGCCGTTTCAGGTAATGGATGTATCTTTAAATGTTTACATGAAAATGTCGCCTGAAGAAGCATCAGCAGAGATTGAGAGCCTGATGCAGGAAGTAAAAAATGTAGGAGGGACCTTTTCCTACATATGGCACAATGAAACCTTAAACGATCAGGGCGATTGGAAAGGTTATAAAGAAGTTTTCAGGAAAATGAATGAAAATGGTTTGAGTTGGTCCAATGCAGAACAATAATCTAAGATTTATAAAGCACAGCGAAATTGATTACGATAAATGGGATCAATGCATTAACAATGCCTTCAATTCAAGAGTTTATGCCACTAGCGGATTTCTCGACCGCACGGCAGAAGTGTGGCATGCATTGGTGTGGAAGGATTATGAATTTGTTATGCCCTTGCCGGTGGGCAGAAAATGGGGAATAACCTATATTTACCAGCCTTATTTTTGCCAGCAACTGGGAATCTTTCCGGTGGCTCCTGTTGAAATCCAAACGCAATTTGCTGAAGAACTGATTGGAAGATATCGCTTCTTCCAGTTTCAGGTAAATCCCCAGTTGATACCTGACGCATTTGAAAAGTTTGAACTTACCCGTAAAATAAATTACATTTTGCCCTTGCACGAGCCTTATTCAACCATTGCATCCCAGTTCAAAAAAAATACAAGGTACGATATTTCAAGCGCCTATAAAAAAGGAATTCAAGTAGTGAATACACTAAATTCAAGGGAATATATAGAATTAAAAAGGCAACAGGTTGGTCGTAAGGTAGATGCCAGGTCATTTAAAATGCTTGCTAAAATAATTTCATGGGGGCAGGTTAAAGGCAATGGGCAAATTCTGGCCGCCATAACCCCAAACAATGAGCTATGTGCAGCTGCTTTTTTCCTGAAATACGGGAAGCGGTTGATATATTTAAATTCATTTTCAACTCCGGAAGGCAGAAAGTATAAAGCAATGTATGCTATCTTAAATGATGTTATCCATAAATATCAAAAATCGGGATTTCTTCTCGACTTTGAAGGATCTTCGGTGGAAGGAATAGCTTCATTTTTTAAAGGTTTTAGCCCGGCTGAAGAGTATTACTATCACATCTATTTAAATAATCTGCCTTTTCCTCTTAATTACTTAAAAAGAGATAAGAGATGAACCGTGCCCTGAGCAAAAGGCTTATTTACTACGTTTCAAAAACCTTCCCATTCAGGCTGATGCGTCAGCTGTCGAATCATAACTTAATATTACCTTTTTATCATTTGGTAACCGATGCACCTTCACCCCTGGTTAAACATCTTTACCCGGTTTCCAATGTAGGGCAGTTTATAAAGGACCTTGATTTTTTGCAGCATAATTTTGATTCTGCCTCTTTCGATGAAGTACTGGATTTTGCCGGGAGTAAATCATATACAGGGAAGCCTAAGTTCTTCCTTTCTTTCGATGATGGTTTCTCAGAATGTTTTAATGTTATACTGCCCATTTTAAAGGAAAGGAAGTTGCCCGCAGCTTTTTTTATCAATCCGGCATTTGTTGGTAACCGTCAGCTTTCGCACCGGCAGAAGGTGAGTCTTATTATTGAACACATACTAAGTAATGGGAATGGCAAATGGATTGAAGAGGCAGAAACCCTTTTAGGTGTGAAGTTTAAGCGGCAGGTTGACCTGATAAAGGTTATTAAAAATTTTACAATTGCTGATACGACTGCAATTGATGAACTGGCTGTCGTTTTCAATGTTGATTTTAATACAGCCCTTCAAAAATATAAACCTTACATGGATGTTTCGCAACTTCGAATGTTACAAGATGCCGGATATATTATTGGTTCGCACAGTTATGACCATCCTGAATTTAACCTGCTTTCGGAAGATGAAATGAAAGATCAAATCAATCGAAGCTTTGAGTTTCTCGAAAGGGAACTGGATGTAAAGGTTAGAATTTTTTCATTTCCGTTTCACGATATTGGTGTTCCGCTTTCCTTTTTTTACCTTCTTCAGAATGATGCAGGTGTGAGAGCCAGTTTCGGCACTTCCGGTATTAAATCGGATAATGCACCGGGACATATACACCGGATACCTATGGAGTTGAAAGGGTTTAAGGGAGCAGAATCAATTATCCGGTCGGAGTATTTTTATTATCTTGGCAAGGCCCTCGCAGGAAAAAATTTGGTACAAAGAAGATGAACCTTATTGAAAGATTTTTTAAAGGATTTGTTACAAACAGCCAAAATGTAGCTTTCAGTTTAAACAGCGAAGAATATACTTACGCCCAATTTCTCTCTCTGGTAAATGGAAGCCGGATGTTGCTTGAAAGCCAAACTGAATTTAGTCCGCAAAGACCTGTGGGCATCTTCTGCAACGAAACGGCAGAAACTTATGCAGCAGTATTTGCCACCTGGTTCGCAGGGGGAATATTTGTGCCGCTGAACCCGGCGGTGCCTCCTTCCATAAATAATGAATTAATTAGAAAGTATAATCTGCAGCTGGTGTTTTCACCGGGAGAGGTTCCTGCAGGTTTGAAAATGGATGGTGTAAAAATTCTGCGCAATGCCATGATAACTTCAGCGAAAAAGTTGCCAGTGTTCAATTGGCTCCCCGAACAGATGGTGTACATTTTAAGTACGTCAGGCAGTACGGGAATCCCCAAAACTGTGGCAATTAACCTGAAAAATCTGGAGGCTTTTTTAGAAGGATTTCTTGAGTTGTATCCTGAACTGAATGAGTCAGATAATTTTTTACAGACCTATGAGTTGACTGCCGATGCTGCCTTTACCGGTTACCTGATCCCTTTTTTATTGGGGGCAACTGTTTTTTCGGTGCCGGCAGGTGGGTTTAAACCTTTTAATGTTGCAAAAATTATTTCTGAAAAACCTGTTAGCTGGGTGCAGGTAACTCCATCACTGCTTGCATGCCTGCATCCGTTTTTTCATTCCTTTCACCTGGAAAACATTAAACATTTTCATTTTGGCGGGGAAGCATTGCCTGCCGAATTGGTGGAAGAATGGCGGCAGTATATTCCCAATGCTGAAATATCGAATGTTTACGGGCCTACAGAAACAACAGTTACTGCCACCATCTACAAATGTGCCCCGGGAGAAATCCTGAAATCTCAAAATAATATTGTGAGTATAGGTAAACCTTTAAAAAAGGTGTCAGTTCATATCCAAGAAAATCAAAGTTCAGATTGCGGGGAATTATTCATTGCCGGTGAACAGGTGATGGAAGGCTATTTATACTCTACAAAACAACCATTTAAAGAACTTTCTTCCGGGAAGAGCATTTACTATCCTACCGGCGATTATGTAAGAAAAGATGAAAATGGGTTCCTGTACTTTTGTGGCAGAAGGGACGAACAGGTTAAAATCAGCGGATACCGGGTTGATTTAACTGAAATTGAAAATCAGATTCGTTCGCTGCTACCCCAGGCAGGTAACATTGCAGCAACAGCGGTTGAAACATCATCGGGTTTATTCCGGTTGGTAGTTTTTATAGAAAACTACTGCGGAAACGAAAAAGAACTAACTGATAAGCTTGGTATGGTTTTTCCTTCTTATAAAATACCTGAAAAGATAATAGGTGTTGAAAAGTTTCCGTTTTCTTCATCAGGGAAAGCAGATAAGAAGGCTCTTGTTGCGAATTATTTAAAATCTCAGCCATGATGATAGAAAGCAATGAGAAAAATCTTTATGACTTCTATCGCCTGATAGGCTCGGGGAGATTTGCTTCTTTAGTCAAGGGCAGCGGTTATTATGCCGTTTCAGGAAGTCATGGGAGCTGGCCTCAAATGATCTTTGATGGTCAAAATGAAAAAAAAGCAGGGGTATTTCTTAACAGAGCATTTTCAACTGCTTCTGAGTTTCCCGATGTCAGGTTTGCTATATGTAACAAAGCACTCATTGCCCCCGGCGATCAGGATGTGCTTCGGCTTAATGAGATATTCCCTGTCGGGTACTGGCAGTTAATGGAAATTAATGCCACCGATGATTTAAAGTTTAAAATGCCAGATGGCTATAAGTTACGCCGGTTAAATGAACCTGCAGAAATCGATGAATTTGTTTCACTTGTCAACTCCGACATGATGATGAATCTAAAGGTGAACAGGGAAATTTTTCAGGAGCTTGTTCAGCACGCAGGCATTGACATTTATGGTTTATTTATTGGAGATGAATTGGCGAGCGGCCTTTTGGCATATTCCGGATTAAATAAAGTGGCGGGGTTGTATTTTATAACCACAAAGCTCGGTTACCGGGGAAAAGGATTGGCAGCAGGGATTACGGGCTATGCTGTAAAATCACTTTTCGGGCAGGGTATTGGCAAGGTAGTGTTGCAAGCCATGCCAAAAGCAGTAACTTTATACACCCGACTTGGATTTATACATCGGGGAGAACTTGTAATTTTTTGGAAAAAATAGCATGAATCGATTACAGATACTGGATAAAACACTTGAAGTGTTTAGAAAAGTTTTTGGAGATACCACCAAAATAAATGAACATGCCAGCGCTGATACCATTGACAAATGGGACTCACTCAATCATGTTCTTTTGATACAGGAACTGGAAACTGAATTTGGAATAAAATTCGATTTGTTTGAAATTATTGAAATAAGAGATGTACAGGGCCTGGTTGATCATATTCATTCAAAATTTAGGTCATGATTACCCGTGAAATAACGGTTGACGGCTTAATTGATTTTATTCACAGCGAAGAGTTTTCTCAACTGGAACCCAAACCTATAACACCAGGGCGGGCAGTATCACAGGCAAATAATCCCTTTGCCAGCCCGAAAGACATTGCCCTGGTTTATGTATCGGATAATAATAAGCTGTTAGCCTTTGCAGGAATCTTACCAGAAGGCACAGAAGAAGGTGAAAAGCCAATCTTTTCTAATTCAGGATGGTGGGTTCACCGGGAAGGTGGACGTAAATATGGATTGCAGGTATTTATAAAAGCTCTTCAAAATAGCTACCGCCGGATGTTTTTTACAGATTGCTCGGAGCATACTAAAGCAATATTGGAGAGAACAGGACTGTTTACCTTTCAAAAACCTTCTGCCGGCCTGCGTATTTTTCTGAATATCTATTCAGGTGATTTATTACGTAAAAAAGGTTATAATCGTGTTGTATCTAACTTGTTTTCCACTGCTGATGATGTTTTAAATTATTTATGGTCGTTTCGGATAAAGGCGTGGAAGAAATTAAATCCACATCAGGGCTATACAATTCATTCTGTGAATCTAATTGATGAAGAGTTAAATAGGTATATTAAGAAGCATTCATCAAATTATTATTTAAAACAGGATGGGGAAAAATTGAACTGGATTATTAAGTATCCATGGATTGCAACCAAGGGAAATGATCTTCCTGTTTCATATCCTTTTTCTCAAGTTGCTGAAAGTTTTCATCAGGAGTTTCTTGTGGTAAAAAATGAAGGGATTACAGTTGCTGTATTAATGCTTTCCATTCGCGACCATCATGCTTCAGTGCCCTATATTTATTATAGCGGTAAGCATTTACAAAATACCATTATCGTAATTCTGAATTTTTTGTTGCAACAGAAAGTTAACAGTTTGATTATTTTTCATCCGGAAATTTTAAAAGTTCTTGATAAGATTAGCATTCCGGCAATTTTCCAAAAGAAGCTTTCCCGGCATTCCGGCTATTCTAAAGAATTAAGCGGTATTTTTTCCGGTGATAAATGTTTTCAGGATGGCGAAGGTGATGTTGCCTTTACTTAGTCAGGTATCTTTTCATACAACCCGTAAAGAACGGGATTTCCCTCCCTTATTTCTATTAAAAATTCATTGATTAAAAAATTGTTTTTCCCCTTGTTCCAGATAAAGACCTTTAGCATCAGGCTGCTGAAATCCAGATTCATGTCTGAAAGTTTCAGCGAATGAATTACCGTATACCACTCATTTGAATCGGGAGAAGCTATACTAAATGGCTTAAAATCTGCACCGCTGAAATGGACCACGCCATCTTCCGATTCCAGTGTGGCAATAAGCAAGGCTTCAGTTATATTACTGCCGGTTCTTACCCTTGCCAACACATCGATGTAATTGTTTTCATGTGAAATAAGTTCACTTACCGGGGCAGCAAAAGTAGGCGACCATTCTGTAAGGCTGTCCATCCGGTAAGAGAAAGAGTCATTGAACCCTGTTGTACGAACTATTTTGTCATTGTTGACTAAGCTCCAGCCTTCAGGGGGTGTTACTTCAAAGCCATACCTTATTGCAATCTTCCTTTCATCCGCTCCCTTTTTTGAAAAAAGATATGTTGATCCGAGAAAGTAATTGTTTTTGGCCTGCATAACAGGGAAGAATTGCCTGATTATAGGTATAGTGTTGGGCTTAATTGAAGACATTGCCCCTAAATAAAGATAATTGTATGTTTTGCTTTTCTCTCTCAGAAAATTTGTGAGCTCTGTTTCGGTATTAAAAGAATCGAATTTTATGAAGGCTGAATCTGCCTTATGTTTTGCAATGTAATATTGGGTAATTCTTTTATTGGAATCGACTACCGGTACAAAATTTCTGTTGTTTTCTTTAATATCTTCATAATCTGTGACAATGCGTTCAAACGCTGAATTGTAGAAAAGGGAATAATGTTTTCTTTCGTTTATCAATGTATACGTATTGACAAGAAGAATAACCAGTACCAGTGCAAAATTAGTATTGGCTTTTTGTTCAGGGATGTGTCCGAAGAATAAAAACAATAGGGGGTAAAACGAAAATATTAGTACAGAATACTGCAAAACCGGATTGATTTTCACCGAATACAAGAAACCAATCAGCAGCGGTATCAGAAACCAGCTGAAAAACAAAACATAGTTATTGATTCTTATTGTTCTCTTCTTGAAATAAACCAGGCCAAAAACTATTAACCCAAGTGTAAGGAAAACAGGTGCAAAGGAGTAATGAAAGATGTAATAAAGATAATCTATAAGGAAATAATTCTCAGGTTTGGCAAGCCAACCGCCCACACCACCTGTTTTAAACTGTGCCATAAAAATACCCAGGTGGGGTATGTACAGCATAAAAATTAATAAGCCGCAGAGGATGTAGCGGAGCATAAGTTTCCGGGGAATGATAAACATACCGCTAATGCCCACAATGGCTGCAAACAACAGGCTGAAATGATGGTTGTAGGCACATAATGCCGAGGCTATAATATAAGGGCCAGCATTCTTCCAGAAAATTTTATTATTTGGGTCCATCAGCTTCGACCAATAATAAACCATTGATAATGAAAAAAACAGTCCGCTGATGTATGGCCTCGCTATCTGGCTGTACATGATTGTATACTGAATAGAAGCAAGAAAGGCAGCAGTAATTAATCCAACTGTTTCGTTGTACCATCTTTTTGCCAGCAGGTAAATCAGCAGAACGGAAAACATACCCATAATGGTAAAAGGCAGTTTTACCACCCATTCGTTACTCCCGAAAAGTTTAATCCAGTAATACAAAAACACCTGGATGCCTGCGGGATGGCCATCGGGTTTGACACCTTTTTCAACCAGTTCCCGGAATGAGAGAAAATTTGTCCTGAAGACTGCGCTGAATTCATCATGCATGAAAGGTATTTCCGTAAACCGGTAAAAGCGGAGAATTGCCGCAATACAAAGTATAAATAAAATGATAACCCGGTTTGATAATCTCATATTTCAATGTAAGTTGCAGGAATAGTATCAATTCATCGTATAAAAATAACTATGATTTTTTACTTTTCAACTATTCCGAATTGTTGAACCTTACATCTTTGATATCAATTGGAACGAAAAGAGAAATCGTTGCTTTTATTTAAATGAAATTTACCATTTTTGCACCGCAATATCACGGAATAAATATTCGTAGCTGTTGCCTGTTGGCTTTTCTTTATTGCCGGCAAATAAAGGACAGTATTATAAGGGTAATCAATTATTTACAAGGATGGAAATTAAAGTTTTAGGTAATAATCATTCAATAATCGATCAATATCTGGCTGAAATAAGGGATATTAATGTTCAGAAAGATCCACTGCGGTTCAGGGAAAACATGTATCGTATCGGAGAGTTATTTGCATATGAAATCAGTAAGGAGCTTGATTATGAAGTAAAAGATGTTACCACTCCACTTGGAATTGCCAAAGTTCCTGTGCTTGAGAAACAGCCGGTTCTGGCAACTATTTTAAGAGCAGGGCTGGCAATGCATAATGGTTTGCTTAAGATTCTGGACAGGGCTGAAAATTGTTTTATTTCTGCCTACAGGAAATACAATGAAGACGGAGAATTTGAAATCGAATTCGAATACATGGCTTCGCCGTTGCTGGACGAAAAGGTGGTGATTCTTTCAGACCCTATGCTGGCTTCAGGCAAATCTATGGAAATAGGATATGAAGCGCTTTTCAGTAAAGGAGCACCTTCTCATATTCACCTGGTTTCAATTATCGCCAGCAAACAGGGGGTCGATTATGTTCGAAAAGCTATAACTGCCGATAATGTAACGTTATGGCTGGGAGCCATCGACGAAGGAATGACTCCCAAATCATATATTTCTCCAGGATTGGGCGATGCCGGAGATTTGGCATACGGTGAAAAGGTGGATTCAAAAATGAATCAAAAGTAAACTTCCACAGTTATATCATCACGGCTGAATCCTTTTTCTTTTAATATCTCCATTGCATCGAAGATCATATCGCTGTTGCCGCATAAATAGAAACAGCTGTTTTCTTCAAATTTTGCTTCCTGCAGGTAACCTGTCAGTCTGCCCTTATAGTTGCCCGATGATTCGCGCGAAGTGCAAAGGAAATACCTGTCGGTTTCATAATCGTCCCGATCGTAAGCCTCATTGGCATGACGCACACCATGAATAATCCGGTAATTTAATCCAGGATAAGTCTTCACCATGCTGTGGAAAGGTGCAATACCGGTTCCACTTGCTATGAATACATGCTGATGGGTGTTTAATTTTTTTTCATCAAGACAAAACCTGCCAAACGGACCATGAATTTCAACCTTATCTCCCTGTTTCAGGTGCTTAAGTTTTGGAGAAAAATAGCCGCCTTCAACTTCTTTTACTAAAAGTTCAAGGTTATCTCCTTCCTCTGCACTGTAAATGGAATACTCCCGACTCTGGTAATCTCCTGCTATTGAAAGGGATATGTGCTGTCCTGCTTCAAATTTAAACCGGCATTTGGGAAGTTGCAGAACAAACGTTGTTTCGGTTAGTTGTCTGATTTTTTGAACGTTGTAATAATTGGTATTTATTTGTACCTCAGGTTTCATCTCTATTGTCATGTTATTATGAATATGATTTAAATTTCCAAAATTAGCATCTTAAGCAAATAAAAGACATTTAGGTATCTTTATTTACCGGTTTTTTTAGAGAATTAACCGATTTTTAACTCATTTGTTCGGTCTTTAACAATATTTTTATACATAATAATGAAATTCAGAAGTATATAAAATTATAGTAAGCCAAAAAACAATTAACTAAAATGAAAACACTTATCATTTATGCCAGTCATCACGGATGTGCTGAAATCATTGCGGAAAAGATGAAAGAAGATCTAGGGAAAGATGTAGTTCTGGTAAATTTAAAAAAAGAACCTGTCCCATCGGTCGATAAATTTCAGCGTATCATTGTCGGTGGCTCTATCCGGGCTGGCCAGGTTCAAAAACGTTTAAGGACATTTTGCACCCAAAATCTTGATGAACTTAGAAACAAGGAAATTGGACTGTATATCTGTTACACGAACAAAGGGGAGAATGCAAAAAAGCAACTTATGAACGCTTACCCCGAAGAATTGTATAATGCTGCCAAATCAACGGCAGTTTTCAAAAGCGGGTTTGATTATAGAAGGATGAATTTTTTAGAAAAAATGATAGCCAGAAATGTTAGAAGGTTAAAGCCCAATACCTACAAAATGGATTATGAGGCGGTTCATAAATTCTCAAGGTGTATGGACCGGGTATTCAATCCTTTTTTATTTATAGCTTAAAAGTTAAGGTAAAACATTCGTGTAATTGTTTTATACTGGTTTGTAAATCCATAACCATCATCATTATGGATATGAATAACATCTTTTTCAACCGTTTTGCCGGCAGTTTTACCGAATTCCATAAGAAACCGGTGAGCCTTTTTAAGGCTGTTTGGTTTTACTTCAGTTTCACGCAGCAGGTGTAAATGCTCTTTTGCCGCCAGTTCTTTTATAAGATTTTTTGAATCGCCCGGCAGGATAACTGCAAGTCTGCCGTCAGAATTTAAAAGGCGTGCAGCACATCCTGTTAAATCAGCAGGTGGCAGCATATGGTTGTGTTTGGCCATGGCCAGCATTTCACATTTCGACTTTTGACTGTTGGAAAAGAAGGGAGGATTTGAAACAATCAAATCGAAGCACGGGGGGTGCGTTTTAGCGTATTCCTGCAAGGACGAGTTTAATATAGTTATGCGATTGCTCCAGGGAGAGTTTAAAGCATTTTTTAAAGCTTCTTCAGTTGCATTACTTTCTATTTCAATACCGGTTATCAGGGCTTCCGACCTTTGTGCCATCATTAGGGCTATCAATCCTGTCCCTGTGCCCACATCCAGTATTGTTTTTGCTGAAGTCACATTTACCCATGCACCAAGCAACACTCCATCGGTGCCTACTTTCATAGCAGCCTGCTCCTGAATGATTTTAAATTCTTTAAACTGGAAATAATTATTCCTGCCCATATTAAAAATGTTCAAAAACACCTAGCCCGAAGAGTGCAAAATCATACTTTACCGGGTCGGTAGGGTCAAATTTACGGAGTGTTTGCATTACTTCTTCCACCGCTTTCCAATCGTTTTGTTTTCGATTTAATATTCCCAGTTTGCGGGCAACATTCCCGGTATGCACATCAAGCGGCAGCATCAATTCCGATGGGGGGATTGATTGCCACAGTCCGAAATCTACTTCTCTTTTGTCATTACGAATCATCCAGCGCAGAAACATGTTAAGTCTTTTGGCCGATGCTCCGCGTTCTACATTGGCAATATGTTTCCGTGTCCGTTCACCCGGCAACTCAAACACGACTTCGTGTAATGTTGTCAAAGCCGATTTTACTGTGCCATCCTTTCTGAATCCATTTTGAATTACTTCCTGTAACCCGGACTTTTTCAGGTAAATGTTCTTTAGCGAGCGGGCAAGATAAATGCAGTCATCTCCGTTAAATGTGCGGTGAGTGAAAGTTTTCAGTTTCTTATAATCGGATTCCGCAGCCTGGAGAATGAACTCATAAGGACGGAATTCCATGAGGTGCATCAGGTGCAGGCCATTTTTTATTATTGAAGTCCTATTGCCCCAGGAGATAAGAGCAGTGAAAAAGGCTGAAATTTCAATATCTTCTTTTTGTGAAAAATGCCGTGGGATCTGAATGGGATCGGTCTCTATAAACTGTGGATGATTGTAGGTATCTGTTTTTTCTTCGAGAAAATCTTTAATTTCTGACAACTTCATCCTGCCGTTGGTTAGAGCCTTCATCAATAATTCCATCCTTTATATTGATAATTTTATCCGATCTGTCTGCAAAATGATCATCGTGGGTAACAATAACAAATGTCTGCCCAAAATCATCGCGCAGCTGGAAAAGTAAATCATGAAGTTCATCACGGTTTGCTGAATCGAGGTTACCTGAGGGTTCATCTGCCAATACCACCGAAGGTTTATTAATCAGGGCACGGGCCACAGCCACCCGCTGTTTTTCTCCGCCCGAAAGTTCACCAGGCTTATGATGGATGCGTTCTTTTAATCCCAGGTACTCAAGCAGCCTCAGAGCTTCTTTTTCTGCTTCTTTCTTTGTACGGCGGGCTATAAATGCCGGTATCTCTACATTTTCCAGGGCTGTAAATTCAGGAAGCAGATGATGGAACTGAAACACAAAACCAATTTCACGGTTCCTGAACATCGCCAGTTCCTTTTCCGACAGCGAAGAAATATTTTTTTCGTTATAAAATAATTCCCCCTCATCGGGCTTACTTAGAGTCCCAATGATTTGCAACAGTGTAGTTTTTCCTGCTCCACTTGCTCCAACAATGGAGTATATTTTCCCACGGGGGATTTCAATATCAATTCCTTTTAATACCTGCAGTTGGCCAAACGACTTCTTTATGTTCGTTGTTTTAATCAATTTGCTGGTGTATTATCTTCCGGTGGATTGGTATTTTCCTTTTTTGCCGGTTCTGATTTCTTTTCTTCCAGGGAAGTCGCTTCGTTAATGTTCTGCCTTATTTGAGTCGTTTCCTTTTCAACGGTTGAAGAAACATTGTCCAAATCGTGTTTTATTTTGGTTGTTTCCCTGTTTACCGTCGATTTCATCTCATTAATGTCTCTCTTTATATCGGAAGTGTGTTCATTCAATTCCCGCTGAATTTCATTGGTGGCCTTTTTAAATTCCCGCATTCCTTTTCCTAATGTTTTGGCAATATCGGGAATGGCTTTCGATCCAAAGAAAAGCAGCGCCAGCATCATTACCAGTACAAGTTCCCCTCCGCTTATGAATACTAAATGGTTGATCATTGCTTTTTAAAAATTAGTTCACAAATATACAAATTGGTGCAATCAATTCTGCAGGATATTTTAATAAAAAAACAGAAGCCCCGCATTAGCAAGGCTTCTGATGTATTCTTTTAAATTTTTTAACAAATTCAGTGTTTGCTAGCTCTTATTTTTAGATACTGCCTTTGCCAGTTTTTTCTGGAAATCGTAGGCAATAGGTGTAGCTACAAAAATTGAAGAGTAGGTTCCTACCACAACACCTACAAGCAAAGCAAAGATAAACCCGCGAATGGTTGCCCCGCCAAACATGAAGATTGCCAGCAACACAACAAATGTTGACAGCGATGTACTAAATGTACGGCGAAGTGTGCTGTTTACTGCCTCATCTACATTCTGTTCCCGTTTACGTTTGGGATGAATTTTCAGGTATTCACGTATGCGGTCAAAAACGACCACAGTATCGTTAATTGAATAACCAATTACCGTCAGAATGGCTGCAATGAATGCCTGATCGATTTCAAGCGAGAACGGCAAAATATTGTACAACAGAGAGAAGATTCCAAGCACAATGAGGGCATCGTGCGCAATGGCTGCCACTGCACCCAAACCATACTGCCAATTGGTAAACCTTAATAAAATGTATAGGAATATTATAATTAGCGCAAAACCGATTGCAATGACCGAATCTTTCCGGATATCATCAGAAATTGTAGGTCCTACTTTTTGAGAACTCAGCTGGTAATCGGTAGTAAACTCTTCGAGTGACACATCTGCATCGAGCATATTGGCATCTTTCAAGCCTTGCATTAGCAACTGTTCTACTTCGGTGTCAACATTCTCGCTGTCGTCCTCAATTTTGTAAGTAGTAGTAATCCGAATCTGGTTATTGCCTCCAAAAGTCTTAACCTCCGGCATTTCTCCAAAAGATGCAGTTAAGGCTGATTGTACATCTGCAACCTCTACATCCTGAGCCAACCGAACTACATATGTGCGGCCACCTCTGAAGTCAATTCCATAGTTTAACCCGCGAACAACCAGTGAACCTATTGACAGAACAATCAATGCTCCGGATACAAAATAGGCTATTTTCCTTTTTTCCAGGAATTTGATGGATGTATGTTGCAGCCAGTCTTTTGTAAATTTAGTCGTAAACAGGATGTTTTTAGTGCGTTTTAACTTCCATTCAAAAATCAGGCGTGTGATAAATATTGCACTGAATAAAGAAGTTAAAATACCAATTATCAATGTTGTTGCAAAACCTTTAATAGGTCCTGAACCAAATACATACAGTACGATACCTGTAAGCAATGTGGTTACCTGTCCATCGATAATGGCTGAATATGCATTTTTATAACCATCGGAAATGGCAAGTTTAATTCCTTTTCCAGCCCGTATTTCTTCCTGCACCCTTTCGTATATAAGCACGTTTGCATCAACCGACATACCGATTGTAAGCACTATACCTGCAATACCGGGAAGAGTAAGGGTAGCTCCCAGCGATGCAAGAATGCCTAAAATGAAGAACATGTTCACGATAAGTGCCACGTTGGCTGAAAGACCGGCATTGCGGCTGTAGAAGAAGAACATGTATACCAGGACAAGTGCAAAGGCAATGATGAATGAAATAAAACCGCTGTTGATGGCTTCCTGGCCCAATGAAGGCCCTACCACTTCTTCCTGGATGATATGTGCCGGAGCAGGCATTTTCCCCGATTTCAGGATGTTGGCAAGGTCTTTTGCCTCTTCAATGCTTTCCAGCCCGGTGATGCTTGAACGTCCTCCTGAAATTTCATTCTGAACGGTAGGGAAGGAGCGAACGTAATCATCGAGAACAATGGCGATTGATTTACCAATATTCTCCTTGGTGAGCCTTTGCCATGTTTTCGCACCTTCGCTGTTCATGGTCATCGATACCTCAGGATTTGCGCCCATCTGGTCGAAATCCTGCCGTGCATCAGTGATAACATCTCCGTCGAGAGGAGCACGACCATCTCTGGTGCCTGCTTTAAGGGCAATCAAGCGGAAGAAATTTCCTGCTTCATCAATTGAATTGGCAGTCCAGCGGAATTTTATATCACGAGGGAATATACTTCTGATTTGCTCTCTGTTCAGGTATTCATTTACCCTGGCAGTGTCTCTTGAATGGGCAATTCCGATAACAGGTCCCTGAAACAGTTGTCCTGACTGGTCAGTGCTTGGATTTAAAACTGCAAAAAGTGGATACTCCTTACGGAAATCAGCAAGGTCATCCATACCGGCTGCAGTGGTATCATCTGCAGCGCCGGCTTCCAGTTCTGACAGCAGTGAGCTTACCTCTTCGGCCGATTCATCAACATCTGTCGTATCAGTATCCTGGTTTTCATTGCCGGTTGTCTGATCCGGTGTATCCTGGGCTGTGTTTTCTCCATTGGCCATTTGCATCTCCCTCAATCGCTCATTTGCCTGCAGCAGGAAGGGATATACTTCCTGGTTTTCATAGGTTTCCCAAAACTCAAGCATTGCTGTTCCCTGCAGTAAGGTACGTACCCTGCTCTGGTCCTTAACACCGGGCAGTTCAACAAGTATACGTCCTTTTGTCTGCAATTGCTGGATGTTGGGCTGTGCTACACCAAACCGGTCGATACGTGTACGAATGATGTTAAATGCATTGTCGATGGCAGCATTTGTTTCCGTTCTTATTACATCGAGAACTTCCGAATTGGTTGAATTGATGTTTATACGATCGCGTAAATCAAGCGTCAGGAATATGGATGCCAGCCGGGCATTGGGATCAATTTCTTCAAATGCCTGTCCGAACAGGGTAACGAAATCTTCCTGGCTTCCCTTTTGCATTTCTCTGGCCCTTGCCAAAGCAGCTGTGAACGTGGAGTCATTGTTATAATTCGATAAAGCCCGAATTAATTCTTCCACCTGAATTTCAAGGGTAACGTTCATCCCTCCTTTGAGGTCGAGACCCAGGTTGATTTCCTGTTCCCTTACCTCTTTGTACGTAAATTCTTTCAGTCCCAGAAAGTTGTAAACAACTTCACCTGAGATGGAATCAAGATAGTTAAATTCTTTGGTGGGATCGCCCTGGGCATATTCCTCTGCCCTGTTTTCTACCCGTTGTGACACGAATGTAAAAGAAAGCTGATACAAACAGACAGCAGCAAGCAGAATGGCGAATGTTAAAATTGCACCTTTGTTTTGCATGTGATTATTTTTTTAAAAAAATAGATATTTGAATTTTATTAAATGAAATCGAAAAGCACCGGAACGAAAGAATCGCTCCTTTCTTCCTGTTATTTAGAAATAATGATTAGGAATCCTGTGGCTTGTCATCGGGGTTGGTAAAGTAATGATGCCTGAAAAGAAGGTTATGACAGGTTAGATGCATTGGTTTACGCGGAACTTTCTTTTCAGCTTTATATGCCAGATGATCCCGGAGTTGATGGCATTTCTGAACATACTTATCGTGTGCCTGTTCAAAAAGCTTCCTGACTGATGATTTCTGTACCGGCGATTTGATGCTCAGATTACTGGTTTGCGAAAACAGGTAAACTACACTCTGTTCCTTTTCAGCCTGTTCGCTGCTTGCCTGCAACTCTGTCAATGAGCCGGGATGAAGTTCAAAATAATAATCAACAAGTTTGGCAACCCCGGCCAGCGCTGTGAACAGCACCAGTTGAAGCACTAACTTTCTTGTTATTTGTATTTTAAATTTCATTCTTTTTAAAATAAAGCGGGGCAAATATACCTAAATAGTTCAGGTTTCCAATGGTATAAACCCTGAAAATTTGAATAATAAAGTAGTTGCTTTTTTTTTATGACAATGATTAAAAGTCTGCCTGCATGGATGTAATCAGACTATTATTTTTTTGCTTCCAGTATCAGCAATTTCTTTTTGTAGTCAATCACTGCTTTATGCAGTAACAAAAAATCGCCGCCCAGTAATCCGCATATATGCATTCCGGCCGCCTGTGAATAGTAGCGGTTAATGTGTGATAAATCGATTAAAGCCACCCGGAGGTTTTCGAAGGTAAATTTCCCCAATGAAAACGTATTTAGCCGTCCGATTGCAGTTTTGACTGTTTTATCTCCAATGCCTGCAGTGTGCACCTGACCGGATTCTTCCCCTTCAAGCTGGAAAAGTTTCTCCAGGTTCAAATCGAAAACTGTCCGGGATGCACCGGTATCAATTATCCAGTTACCGGTTTTACCTTCTTTGAATTCCGAGGTGACTACCAGGTGCAAATTATCATCCTCCAGTTCAATCAGCTGTAATTCTACTCTTGTCTTCATTCATCAAATAAAATGAAAAAACGGCTGATTTTTTGAAATCAGCCGTTTGAATTATCAGTAATTATTTTGAATTCTTTATTTCCCTGAAATTACTTTTAGCGAACGTATTACAGGATGTTCATTCCGTCAAGCACATCCATCACACTCTTAACGGCGCCGGCCGAATTGTGCAACAGTTGTTTTTCTTCATCATTCAATGCTACTTCAATGATTTGTTCTACTCCATTTTTGCCAAGCTTAACAGGTGTGCCTACAAACATGTCGTTTATTCCGTATTCGCCTTCAAGTTTAACACAACATGGGAAAATTCTTTTTTGATCCATAACAATGGCTTCAACCATTTGAGCAGCGGCCGAGCCTGGTGCATACCATGCTGAAGTTCCCATCAGGTTAACCAGCTCGCCTCCTCCTTTTTTGGTGCGGTCAACAATGGCGTTCAGAGTTTCTTCATCAATCATTTCGGTAACCGGAATTCCCGAAACAGTCGTGTAACGTGGAAGTGGTACCATAGTATCGCCATGACCACCCATCAGCAAAGCCTGGATGTCGAGCGGAGAAACATCAAGCGCTTCGGCAAGAAAGGCCCGGTAGCGTGCAGTATCAAGTATGCCTGCCATCCCCATTATCTGAGTCTTTGGTTTCTTGGCAGTTACATATGCAGCATAAGTCATTACATCCAGCGGGTTGGACACAATGATGATTTTGGCCTTTGGCGAATATTTGATTACATTCTCAGTAACACTTTTAACGATGCCGGCATTGATTGAAATAAGGTCGTCGCGGCTCATTCCAGGTTTACGGGGAACCCCTGATGTGATTACTACTACTTCCGAGTCAGCAGTTTTTGAATAATCGTTGGTTGACCCGGTCAACCGTGTGTTGTAATAATTTACCGGAGCGGTTTGCCATAAATCCAGGGCTTTACCTTCAGAAATACCTTCTTTGATATCAACCAAAACCACTTCCTTGACAATGTTCTTTTGGGCAACAATCTGTGCGCAGGTTGCTCCAACATTTCCGGCTCCAACTACTGTTACTTTCATTTTGAATATGAATTTGTTACAAATTATTAACTGTTAAAATATACACTAATTTTTTTTAGAATCGCAAAGTTAATTTAATTAATCATTGTTTAAAAATTAAAATGCTGTGTAGAACCTGTTTAACGGTTTGGTAATACTACTATCAATTCAGCCAATAGGTAACTTTTAACACCAATGCTCTGTTACGTGAATTCCAGTCTCCGGGAATATAGTTGTCGGTATACACCAGGAAGATATCAGAAACAGGTTGATACCTCCACTGAAAGCGCATGTTGACATTCATGTTCTCCAATTGTTCATTATACTGTACAAATGTCGTCCAGAAGATGTTTTCGGAAAAGGTCACATCAAGCTTTGGACCCAGCAACCAGAATTTCGTACGTTCAAAGGGCAGTGGCAAATGAATGTCGGTGTAATTAAAGTTAAGCGCAAAATTAATATATGGCTGATAACGATAACCTATCTGACCCTGTACGTATTGAATTTCCCCATTGTAAAAAGTTCCTTTAGCTGCTTCGGCATTCCACTTAAACATTCTTTTAGGTGTTGACGAGAAATTGACAAATGTCCCTCCGAAATTGTGCCTGCTGCCTGCCGGCAGATATCTGCCGCTTACATGTGTGGGATCAAAATCATTTTCCAGTTGGATAAAAATATCCTGGTATCCCAGGTTCAGCATTGACCGGTTTTGAAATTCAAACTGATAGGCGAATGTATTCTCATGCTCAATTTTTTTATAGCCGGGTGTAAAATAGTTTTCCAGTTCAATGGAGGGACCATGACTTACGACCCTTTTATTGGGAACAAAAAGATATGTAATTTCAGGTCCAAGGAAATTATAACCCCGGCGGCGCACATATCCTGTTTCTGCAAGGTAATTCTCACCTACCGATGTTTGAGACAGTTCAACCTGGATATTTTTTCTTTTATATCCCAGGGAGGCTCCCTGTGCATATTGCTTTTCAGGATTACCGGGTTGAAAGGAGCGGTGGTAGAAGATCTTTCCATTCCAGAAGTTGTTGCTGCTTGCAAGATTGTAATCTATACCCGCCACCCGGTTAAATAAACTGACACTATCGGGTTGGTTTAGGTATTCCTTATTCACGAAAATAAAGCCAATATTTGAACGGGCAAATACTTTTTTCTGCACTGAGCCAACTGAAAAGTTCCGGGCCAAAAAGTTGCTGTTTTCCTGAGTGGTCATGTTCATGAACCCTATGCGCCAGTCGTTTCCAACTTTACCGCTAAGCCGGGCACCTGCCAGAACCGGTGCATCCAACCCGATGCGCCTTGAAAAGAAAGGTGTTACGGTGTTGTATCCAAATCCGGAGAAAAGATCACTGTTTTCTAAAAAGAACTGTCGTTTCTCAGGAAAAAAAAGTTCAAAACGGTCGATGTTGGTAACCTGCTGATCAACTTCCACCTGCGCAAAATCAGGATTGTATGTCAAATCAAGGTTCATCGATGAGGATATGCCCACTTTGGCATCAAATCCAAAATCCCTGTGATATTCTGCCCCGGTACCGGCTTCATAATCATTGACAAAACTGCCATAAACATAAGGTATAAAAGAGAGCTGCATCCTTGATTTAGGCAAAGGTTCATCGAAACGCATTACTCCGGTATAAGCAAGCGATGCAGTGGGAAATTGCCGAGGCACCGGTGCCCAGCTCGATTTCTCATTTGTTTTTATATCCAGCCTGCTGAAATTAACATTCCAGCGTTGTCCTCCCGATGGATACCTGATCGATTTGAAGGGTATACGCATTTCAGAAACCCAACGGTCGTCATAATGCTTTGTTTTCGATTCCCACTTTGTATCCCAGTCGAGATTTACGGCGGCACCATTGCTCATGGTTCCGTCCCACTTGGCTCCCGAAGCCGATATTCCAAATGAAAAACCGTTGGTTTGGTCAAGAAAAGTATCGAAAAATGAAAGAAAATTATCGTTGCTGCCAAATGAAAAATCCCGTCTGAAAGATTCCATTATTCGCTTGCCCGGAATGGTATCGTAAAACACAAATGACATATAGAATGCTTTATCATCGTAGGTAAGCATTACTTCCGTCTGTTGTTGGGGATAACCTGAGTCTACTGGAAGGACCAGGAAAAAAGGGGTTGCTTTTTGTGCTGCCTGCCAATCGGGCTCATCAAGTACTCCATCTAAATGTATTGTTCCAACTGCTTTTTTTACATCGTAAACAAAGTCCTTATTATGAGTATTGAACACTGTGTCATTCTTCTCTGAATTAATTGGAGCGGCTTGTGTTAACAGCCCTGACAGAATAAATAAACAAAGAATAATTAACTTCATTGGATAAAAAGTTTAATTCATTTAGGCAAATCGCGCCCAAAGATATCCATTCTGAAATTATTTCAAACTGAACTTTCCAAATGATTTCAAAAATTTGGAAAATATCGTTTTAAAACATAAGGAGGCTGGTGTCTGTCGGGTGTTTGTTTTAGTTTATTATAATCATATTCCATTGGCAGGGTGGCAGCAGGGAACAAGGTAGCAGTATCGGCTGTTGCTTCATAACGGTTTTTGATCAAATCCACCATCCGGTTGACATGGTCCTTATTTTCCGGCAGTCCTGCAAGGTTAGTCATTTCATACGGATCTTCCTCCAGGTTAAACAACTGCAGATGTTTAATCTGTAAGTACCAGATAAGCTTCCAATTCTCTGTCCTTACCGCGCGGACTGTATTGCGATAGGCAGTATAAAGCGAATTCCTTACTTCATCAGCTTCTTTTGGAAGAACAGGCATTAAGCCGGCTCCGTCAATATCTTCCGGCTCAGGTAATCCACATAATCCGGTTAGGGTAGGGAATATGTCAAACAGGTAAACCAGGGCATCCCGTTCCTGATCTTTTGGTATTCCAGGCCCTGATAATATAAAAGGAACCTTAATGCTGTGCTCGTAAAGATTCTGTTTCCCCAGCAAACCATGACTGCCTGTTGCAAGACCGTTGTCGGAGGCAAAAACAACAATTGTATTTTCATAAAGCCCCGACTTTTTAAGCAGGCTTATTATGTCCCCGATACGTGCATCCATATGGCTTATGAGCGCGTAATAGTCGGCGACTGTTTTTCTTATGTATTCCTGTTCCCGGGGCCAGGGAGCCAACGTTTCGTCCCTGATGTTGAGATCATCAAACTGAAAGGGAGGCAGTTTCATGTAATTTTCCGGGAGCGGCATATCCTCTTCGTTATACATGCTCCTGTAATCTTCGCGGGGAGAACGTGGATCATGCGGTGCAGTGAAGGCAAGGTAGCAGAAGAAGGGATTCGCCCGGTTGTCTTTGGCATATTCATCAATAAAGTCTAATGCTGCCTGTGCAAATAAATCCGTAGAAAAACCCTTATTCATAGGTTCTGTTAACTGACCATCCTGATTTAAATCACGGCAGGGAACATTAAAATGATCGCTCATCCCTCCCAAAAAAACATTCTTCCCTTTTTGAAATGAAGCTTCAAAGCTTTTTGCTGAATTGTGCCATTTGCCTGTGCCAAATGTTTCGTAGCCGTACCGTGAAAAATACATCGGCATGGTCACTTCACTCTCCAGATTATCGTATACATTGAACAGGCTCTTGCCGCTCATCAGCATGGCACGGCTGGGAGCACAGATTGCCCCGTGATGACCTCCCATTACATAGCAATTTGTAAAACGCACTCCGTTAGTGGCAAGGTTATCGATGTTTGGTGTTTTAATTACGGAATTACCCGCACAACCCATTGCATCTGCCCGCTGATCATCAGTAAATATAAACAGGACATTAGGTTTTTCAGGTTCCTTCTTACCGGCAGTTCCTGTTGGTTTTTCGGTCCGACAGCCGAAAAAAATAGCTGCAGTAAGAAATCCTGCACTATAAATCAGCCTGTTCATTTGCTCAGTTTTTGAATATGAGGTTGTACCCAAACCTTTTGTTTACCAAAAATTTTTCCGGTATTAGGATCAAGATGATCAACAGTTGATGTCACCCGCGCCCTGACATACAACTCATCACCGGTGAAAGTATACGACGGCTTCAAATCGCGACTGACAGCAAGCACTTTACCTATTTTATTGCTGTATTTTAAAGTGGTGTTCTCTATTTGATTGCCTTCGGCATCGGTGGCTGGCTGTCCGTTTAATTCACTGTTCTTTAAGGTGCCGATGAATTCAGTGGTGTATTCCACCCCCTCCTGTGGTTCAATTTCAATGTTTAATTTTTTGCCGTCGAATTTTATATCTCTTAGCACGACACCTGTTGATGAATAGAAATCGCCTTTGTCAATGGCTTCAAGGATTTCTTCAGGTGAAAGTTCGCTGGCGCGTACCATAACCCATCCTCTTCCGGGCCCGGCACCTCCGCCATGATAATGATGTGCATCGTCGGTTGCCAGACCGTAAAGAAGTTCTCCCTTGCCGGCTGACAATCGTTTTGCCAGCACAATATCCCATATCCTGTCGGTGCTTGCGCGATTCTCATCACCCTCATTGTTAACCTGCGGGTGGCCATTATACACTTCAAAGTAACGAAGCTCCGGTACATTAATCATCATTTCGGCTGTTATTGCCCATGTAAAATTAGGATGGGCCAGAACCGGGTGGACATTTCTTCCGCTTACATTCCGGTAGGCTGCAACATTTGCCACTGTTTCGCGAATCATTTGCTCCCGTTCTTCCGGGTTGCCTTTACTTACCGGAATAATGCTGTCCTGATGAAAGGCAAGCAGATGCACAGCATGTGGATTGGATATTTCATTGCCCATAATAATGAGGAACTCTCCGGGTGACTCGTACAACGAACGAAATTCTTCAAGAGTTTTTAGCCGTACCCGGTTTACACCTTCTTCTTCTTCATGGTTATGCATCTCCACCCATTCACTGCCGAACGAATCAAGATATTTACTTAGTGTAGCATGGTCTGCCGGAAAATTACGCCAGCGCTCCCCCTCCAGAATGACGTTATGATCGGTCAACGCAAGAAAATCGTATCCATTTTCTTTATACCATTGCACCACACGCTCGGGAAATTCATCGCCGTCGCTCCAAAAAGTATGGGTATGCAAGTTTCCTTTTTTCCAGGCGGGCTGGGCATCAATGCCGGAATGAAACAGTAAAACAACAAGCAGCGCATGTATGACTGTTGTTGATAAAGCCTTAATTTTTAGTGCAATCCCTTCCATTTATCTGTTGATTTAATTCCTTTTCATTTCACATGATCCAAACAATAATTTGAAGGAAGAACATTGCAATTTACAAATAAGCTTCTAACAATACCATTTTCAAACGAGAATACTCCTTAAAATCAAGAATGATATTTCACCTGCCCGGCCTTCTTTTTTTTGATGTTTAATTATATGATGCTCATTATTAGTTGAATGTGAAAGTGCTGTTAATTATTACCCGGATATGTGCTCATTCGTGCTTTTTTTAAACTTCCTGATTCACTTGTTTCCTAAGTCGGCCGAAGCCTGAAGTACAACAAAAAAAAACCGACAGGAAATTAATCCTGCCGGTGTCCCCAAATAATCTACATTTCTCTCTCTGTTAACGTTTCTTTTCAGACGTGGCTGGTGTCAAGGAACTTTTCCATATCCGACTCCACATCAGTAATTCCGGCGATGCCAAAATTATTTACCAGAACATTGGCTACATTGGGCGAAAGGAAAGCGGGAAGCGTGGGCCCCAGATGAATTTTTTTCACTCCCAGTGATAAAAGCGCCAATAAAACAATAACTGCTTTTTGTTCATACCATGCAATGCTATAGGCAATTGGCAGTTCATTAATATCGTTCAGTTCGAACACCTCTTTCAGTTTAAGGGCAATCACTGCCAGTGAATAGGAGTCGTTGCATTGTCCTGCATCAATAACCCTTGGAATTCCACCGATATCTCCCAACGGCAGCTTATTGTAGCGGTACTTGGCACAGCCGGCGGTGAGTATTACAGTGTCGTTTGGCAGTTGATCGGCAAACTGAGTGTAATAATCGCGGCTTTTCATGCGGCCATCACAACCTGCCATAACAAAAAACTTTTTAATGGCTCCCGATTTAACGGCATCTACTATCTTATCGGCAAGGGCAAACACTTGTGCATGAGCAAACCCGCCTGTAATGGTTCCTGTTTCAATTTGCTTCGGTGGTGCACATCTTTTTGCATGTTCAATGATTTGGCTGAAATCTTTCATTTTTCCTTCTTTCCGTTCCGGAATATGAACTGCCCCTTCAAGTCCCGATGCACCGGTTGTATAAATACGGTTGGCATAAGTTGCATTGTCTTTAGGGGGAACAATACAATTGGTGGTAAACAGAATTGGGCCGTTAAAACTTTCGAATTCCTGTGTTTGTTTCCACCAGGCATTTCCATAGTTGCCGGCCAGATGACTGTACTTTTTGAAGACCGGGTAATAATGGGCAGGCAACATTTCACTGTGGGTGTACACATCAACTCCTGTACCTTCCGTTTGCTTCAGCAATTCTTCCATATCCTTCAAGTCGTGCCCTGAAATCAGAATTGCAGGGTTGTTGCGGACGCCTATATCTACCCGGGTAGCTTCGGGATTTCCGTAAGCCGATGTATTTGCTCTATCTAATAATGCCATTACATCCACACCATACTTCCCGGTCTCAAGGGTCAGCTGAACCAGCTCATCGGCCGATAAGTCTTCGGTAGTTGCAACGAGTGCACGCTGCATGAATTCAAATATTTCATCACTTTTCTGATTAAGGTTCCATGCATGTTCCGCATAGGCTGCCAGTCCTTTTAATCCGTAAATGATAAGTTCACGCAACGAGCGGATGTCTTCATTTTGAGTACTCAAAATACCGACTTCTGCAGCTTTTGCTTCAAATTCCTCTACAGTTGAAGCTTTCCACGATGCAAATTCAGGTAAGACATTGGGCAGTGGAACATTAGCAGCCAAACAACGGGCATGTAACTCATTGCGCAGTTCAAGAGCCTCATTAATGCGGCGGCTGAAACTGGTTTTATCAAAATTGGCATTGGTGATGGTACTGAAAAGTCCATCGAATACAAACTTATCCACTTTTGCAGGATTAATTTTTTGTACGCGAAGTTTCTGATTGTACCAGCTGATCCCTTTCAGCACATACAGCAAAGTGTCCTGTAAGTTAGCCACATCACTGGTTTTTCCGCAAACCCCTTTTATTGTACAACCGGTTCCTTTCGCCGCTTCCTGGCACTGAAAACAAAACATGCTCATATCTTTTATTTTTCCTAATTAATTATTCATTTTTAACGGTGGCGAAAATATGAGACGGCAAATAATGGGTGTGTATCATATGTTACATTTTCGGTATATTTTATAAATTTTTCAGTGAAGACAAGGGGAATGTTAAAGATAAGGTGAAATGATTTTTCCACTTTCCTGTTTATTGCTGCACTTTTTGATGTAAGTATGGCTTTTTGCTTTCTGTTTGCTTTCTTCACTCAATTCTTTACTTTTGAAAACAGAATTATCTGAAAGAAATTTTATAAAAATGCAAAATCAGCTGTTGCTTACTATCCTTTGCCTTATTGGCTTTATCATGAATTCAACCCATAGCTCCGGCAGTAGTAATAACCGCAGTAGCTTTTCGAAAAAGAACAATGATGTAGAAGTAATTTTAACTTCAGCCGACCGGCAATACGATTTGGAGAGAATGACGATCGGCTTCAGTAAAAATTCCATGCATTCTTCAGCAGTAATTACTTTAAATCCGGAAATCCGTTACCAGGAAGTGGAGGGGTTTGGAGCGGCGGTAACAGGTTCAACATGTTATAACCTGATGCAGATGGCTCCCGACGACCGGAAAAAGTTTCTTGTTCAAACCTTCTCGCATGAAGAAGGATTGGGTTTCAGTTACATAAGAATATCAATCGGCTGTTCCGACTTTTCGCTGAGTGAATATACCTGTTGCGATGAACCGGGAATTGAGAATTTCAGCCTGCAGGAGGAGGAAAGGAAGTTCATAATCCCCATTTTAAAGGAAATTCTTGAAATTAATCCAACGTTAAAAATAATGGGTTCACCATGGACAAGTCCCCGCTGGATGAAAGTAAACAACCTGAATGAACGCAAACCCTACAACTCATGGACAGGAGGGCACCTGAACCCGGAATATTACGATGACTATGCTACCTATTTTGTAAAGTGGATACAAGCTTTCGCTGAATACGGTATCCCGGTAACTTCAATCACGCCGCAAAATGAACCGCTTAATCATTTAAATTCAGCTTCATTGGTAATGTTTTGGGACGAACAGCGCGATTTTATAAAAGTGCTGGGTCCAAAGCTCCGGCAGTCAGGTCTTGAAACTGAAATTTATGTTTTCGACCACAATTACAACTACGATAGAATGGAAGAGCAGTTTAATTATCCTGTTAAAATTTATGCTGATGAGGAGGCCAGACAGTATATTAAAGGAGCGGCATATCATAATTATGGGGGGAACAGAAGCGAACTGCTGCACATTCACAAGCAGGTTCCTGAAATGGACCTGGTATTCACCGAAACATCAATAGGGACGTGGAACAGAGGCAAAGATTTAACAGTCAGGCTAACCGATGATATGGCAGAAGTGGCATTGGGTACTGTAAACAATTGGTGCAAGGCGGTTATTGTATGGAACCTGATGCTCGACAGCAACAGGGGACCTAACCGTGAACACGGTTGCCGCACCTGCTATGGCGCTGTTGATATTGATGCCGGCGATTATAGGACCATCAGCCGTAACTCGCATTACTATATTATTGGGCATATGGCTGCAGTTGCAAAGCCGGGAGCTGTACGCATTGCATCCACAGTGAAGACAGGTGAAGAAATAACCTGCTCGGCATTTGAAAATACTGAGGGAAGCTATGCATTGGTTATGCAGAACAATTCGGGAGAAAGCACACCTGTTTCAGTGAGCGACGGCAGGAGAAATTTTGAATATGTGCTGCCGGCAAAGTCGGTGGCATCATTCAGGTGGTAATTAACAGATTGCGGGTTGAACCGGCGTCAGCATCAGCAGAACCCGTCAGTTGAAAAGATGCAACAGAATAGAATGATTAAGCATTTTCTGCTTACCTGTAGTGATTTACAGAAGGAAAATGTTGTTATTTTGCCAATAGAATAACAAATCATATATTGCAGCATCAAATAAAAGTGAAAGAATATTAAGAAACGACCTGTGAATCAGGCAGTGCAATGCTGCTTCATCAGGTAATTTAAAAAAACCAAAATTGATTGTGATGAAAGCACAAGTAGTGATTTCTATTTTAATCCTGCTGTCGGTTACCTCTTGCAATAAACCAACCAATTATTTTGAAAACTTTAACAACACCCACGACCGGGTGTGGATTGGGAAAGATTTTTGGTCAATACCGCTTGAGGACTGGAAAGTGGAAGGCGGGAAGCTGCATTGTGCCGGTGGAGTTCCGCAGGCAAGGGTAAATATGCTTACCCATGTGCTTTCAGCGGGGGCAGGTGATTTTGAAGCTTCAATAATTATAAGTCTTACCAATAGAGGAAATGTACCCGGTTCGGCGGGTTTTCTTGTAGGGCTGAAGGATGAGGAAGACCCTGATATCAGGGCAGCCTGTTATTTTGGTAAAGGCATTCCGGCCGGGGTTAGTGTAAAGGGTTATGCTTTTTTGTTGGATGAGAAGATTGAACTTCCTGAAAAGTTCGATTTTGAAGAATTTAACATCACCCTGAAAGGAAGCGACAAACGTTTGAAAATGGAAGTAACCGATAAAAACGGGCTTCGCGTCAAAGATTTATCGTTGGATACCGAAAGCATTGACGGCCTTATTGCTTTAGCTGCAAATATGCATACGGGCTCTAATGAAAAACCGGGTAATTCAAATTTCACTTTTGACAACTTTAAGCTGACAGGAACAAAAGTGGAAGAAAAGGAGGAAAATTCGTTTGGTCCGGTACTCTGGACAATGTACACCCTCAATAAAGACCAGATAAAACTTATGGCCCTGCTGCCTCCACTGGGCAAAAACGACAATAATGAGGTTACCCTTGAGTTGAAGCAGGGACTTTCATGGAAGCGGGCAGCCACTGAACCTATAGAACCTGATTCAAGAACTGCTGTATTTAAACTTGATAACTGGGATGCTTCCAGGAATGTGGATTATAGGGTAGGGTATATTGAAACCGATGAAAAGGGAAATCAATCAAACTCCTGGTATCATGGAACTATTAAAAGAGATCCTGTAAGCCGGCCGTTAAAACTTGCAGGACTTACCTGTCAGTTCACTTCTGGATATCCCTATACCCCACTGGTGAATAATATGGAAGAACTTGATCCCGACATGCTTTATTTTTCCGGTGACCAGATATATGAGCCCAATGGTGGCTATCCGATTAAAAGAACCCCGGTTGAAGCATCAATATTAAGCTACCTGGGGAAATATTACATGTTTGGCTGGGCTTTTGGCGACCTGATGCGCGACAGGCCAACCATCTGCACCCCCGATGACCATGATGTATTCCACGGGAACCTGTGGGGTGAAGGAGGGGTTAAAAAACCCGGAGGGGCCGGTAGCAGCGACACCCGCGGATTCATGCAATCGGTTGAAATGGTAAATGTTGTAAACCGTACCCAGTGTGGTCAGTTGCCCGATCCCTATGATCCCACACCCATCAGTCAGGGGATGAGTGTTTGGTATACCGGGCTTAACTATGGAAGAGTAAGTTTTGCCATTATAAGCGATCGTATATTTAAAACCGGGCCGGAGGCCGTATCCAAATGGGAGGGGCGTCATGATCATATGACAGAACCACGTGATGATTTATCGTTTCTTGACCAACCCGGCGTGGAGATGATTGGAGAACGCCAGACCAGGTTCCTCGAAGACTGGATAACGGATTGGGAAGATACCGATATGAAAGTGTTGCTATCACAAACTGTATTTGCAAATGTAGCCACTCATCATGGCAATCTGGACAATTATCTCTATGGGGATCTTGATTCGGGAGGCTGGCCCAAATCGGGCCGCGATAAGGTAATCCGCCTGCTGCGAAAGGGAGCCGCCCTGCACATCAATGGCGACCAGCACCTTCCAACCCTGGTGCAATACGGACTTGATGAATACCGCGATGCGGGCTGGAGCTTTAATACTCCGGCTATCTGCAACTTTTACATGCGATGGTTTTTACCCGATGAACTCGATATTCCTGTTGTCGACCGTCCTGAACACGGGTACCCGAATACAGGTAAATATACCGATGCTTTTGGAAATAAAAATTACGTTTATGCTGTAGGTAATCCCGGGAAAATAACTGTCGACAACAGCAGCCGGTATGGAAATGCACAGCTTCGGGTTTCCGGATTTGGAATGATTACTTTCGATAACCGGGAACGTACAATTAAGATGGATTCCTGGCGGTTTTTGGCCGATGTTGAAAACCCAAACCCGGTAAGAGACCAGTTTCCCGGCTGGCCTTTAACAATCTCACAATTCGATAATTTAGGCAAGGGCGCTGAAAATGTATTGCCTGTTATCAATGTAAACAAGGAAAACCAGTTAATCCGCATCGTTAATGAAGAAACATCGGAAGTAGTAAATGTTTTCAGGATTCATGGAAATGAAATCCAGCCCAGGCTATTTGAAAGCGGCACCTTTGCGGTATCGATCGGTGAAGGAGAGAATATTGTTGAGCTAAAGGGACTGAATACATTAACCGGTGAAAACAGCGAAATAATAGAAGTAGAACTTTAAACAGCAACAGTAATTGCCTGTTATAATTAATTAGGATTGCTGCTAACGGAGGGTGTGAAATAATTCCACATTTTTCCTCTTAATTCCACTTGCTCTGCCATTATAATTTTGGAAACAACAAGCTAAATTGCTAATCTTTCTCCTTATGGTTAGGCATTTGTGTCGTTATTATTTGGAACAACCGTGCTTTTAGGTACAGGTGTTGTATGTCTTTAATCCGGAAATAAATCACTTAAATGGAAAAGGAATGAAATAACTATTTCTGTATTACACCGCATATCCATTCTGATTAAAAAGTACATCAAACTAAAATGTTAACGTAATGACACTATTTCAGAAAAAAGAATTTGACGAATTAGCATCAGTAAGAAACGACTACTGTATATCGATTTACATACCAACCCAGAGAGTAGGAGAGAATAAGGAAAGCAGGCTAACCCTGAAAAATACTGTTTCGGCTTTAGAAAAGCAACTCCTTGGGCTGGGCATGAAAAAGCTTGAAGCTGAAGAATACCTGGAACCTGTGCGGAAGGTGGTAGATGATACCTCAATCTGGAGGCTTTTATCCGACACCATGGTTATGTTTCGCAGCAAAGACCATTTTTGGGTAAAAAATCTGCCTTTGAAAACCAAAGAATTCTTTTTGATTTCCGAAAGGTATTATTTGTTACCGATGCTCGATATGTTCAATCAGAACAATACTTATTTCATATTCCTGCTTAGTCTGAAGAAAAATAAACTGTATGAGGCGACTCAGCATGAAATAGCTGAAATTGAATCGGAAGATGTTTTTCCGAATAACATCTATGAATCGGCCGGGCATGATGTTGTTCAAAAATCGCTTGAATACAGGAGCAGGATGCCCGGAAAAGAATTTGCCCCTTTTCATGGCAAGGGAGAAGGAAGAGACTATAAGGAAACTGAGGTGCTAAAGTATATGGAAGATATTGATGATGGCCTGAAAGAAATGCTTGAAGGATATCAGCAACCTGTGGTTGTTGCTTCAGTGGAAAGTATTTTTGCCCAGCTGAAAGAAGCATCAACATTGAAAAACCTTTACCCCAAATGCATTCCCGGCAATTTTGATAACGATAATATTCTGCTTGCTCACAATAAGGCGAACGAACTGCTTAAACCCTATTTCGACAAACAAAAGAACGAAAAGAAGGAAAAATACCTTGAAGCCCCCGACAGCCAAATCATTTCTGATACCCAGGACGTGATTAAGGCGGCCTATATGGGACAGGTAGAGACATTGTTCGTTGAAAAAGGCAGAAACCTGTGGGGCGAGTTTGATGAAGAAACCAGTGAAGTTACTATACACGAAGATAAAAAACCAGTGGATAAATGTCTTATCGAGTTTGCTGCACGAACTGTTTTTTTAAAAGGCGGTAAAGTATTCATAGAAGATATTGGCGATATGCCTGAAAGCGGTTCTCCTTTAAATGCAGTGCTGAGGTTCGGGATGTAAAAATTAAGCAGGCTCACCGTTACCAGAATATATAATTATAAAGAAGGGCATTGAAATTTTCTCCGGATGATTTTGGTGTCCTTTGGGTTTAAATGAACGGGTATAAACCTGGTGGAGGTCATAATGCCCTCATACCTTCGTCATACCCTGGCCTAATCAAATTCGCGATTTTCCGAATTTGGTATGGTGAAGACATAATGTTGATGCGCAAAAAAAAGGTGCACCAGGTAAAAAATGCTGCACCTTTTCAGGCAATCCTTCAGATGACGGACGGGTAAGTGATAAACCGCGATTTATGGGCGCCCTGAAAGGGCAGCTTAATAAATTTGGAGTATTATATTCATGAATATCTTATTAACCTGCCCCTTCGCCAGCGATTGTTATTTCATTCCGCTGCGTTCCAGAAGGGCATCGACGGTAGGTTCCTGCCCGCGGAAGCGCTTATAGAGGATCATGGGATGTTCCGTACCTCCTTTTTCAAGGATATGCTCACGAAACGATTGGGCTACATTCTTGTTAAAAAGCCCTTTTTCCTTAAACATGCTGAAGGCATCGGCATCGAGCACTTCGGCCCATTTATAGCTGTAATAACCGGCGGCATATCCTCCGGCAAAAAGGTGGCCGAACTGTGTGCTCATGGCTATCTGGTCGATAACCGGGAATATCTGTGTCTTTTTCCAGGCTGCTTCTTCAAACGACTTTACATCTCCCCCGAAGGGTTTTTCAAGCGTGTGCCAGGCCATATCGAGCAGGCCAAAGCTCAATTGACGTACCGACAGGTATCCTGCCTGGAAATTTTGGGCAGCTTTTATTTTTTCTACCAGTTCATCGGGAATAACCTCACCGGTTTCATAATGTTTTGCAAAACGGGCAAGGAATTCTTTTTCCACGGCCCAATTTTCCATAATCTGGGAGGGCAGCTCAACAAAATCGCGGTATACACTGGTGCCCGAAAGGCTGGAGTAAGTGGAATTGGCCAGCATTCCGTGAAGTGCATGACCGAATTCGTGCAGGAAGGTTTCCATTTCATTGAAGGTGAGCAGAGCCGGTTTTGTTTCTGTTGGCCGTGTGAAATTCATTACGATGGTGATGTGCGGCCGTGAATTCTTGCCGTCCTGCTTCCACTGTCCTTTAAACTCATTCATCCAGGCGCCTCCCTGTTTGCCGGGGCGGGGGTGAAAATCGGCATACAGCACCGACAAAAATGAGCCGTCTTTATCGTAAACCTCATATGGAATCACTTCTTCATTATATACCGGTATATTCTTATTGGGTTTAAAAGTTATTCCAAACAGTTCGGTAGCCAGCCCAAATACACCGTCAATAACATTGCTTAATTCGAAATAGGGTTTGAGCATTTCATCGTTTAAATCAAATTTTTCTTCTTTCAGCTTTTCGCTGAAGTAGGCCCAATCCCATGGCATCAGTTCATCGGAGAAGCCTGTTTTGCGGGCATAGTCCAATACTTCCTGCTTTTCTTTCAGAGCCATTTTGTAGGAGGCCTCGTAAAGATCATCCAGGAGTTTGTATACACCTTCTGAATTCATTGCCATACGGCGTTCAAGAACATAATCGGCATAGGAGTCGTAACCCAGCAGATTTGCCATTTCGAGCCTTAGGTTAACCATTTTTGCAATGTTGTCGCGGTTATCCAGTTCATCGCCTTTAAACGATTTCGACATATAGGCCATATACAGCTCCCTGCGTAAATCGCGGTTGTCGGCATATTTCATGAACGGCAGGTAGGAGGGCATGGTTAAATCGAAAACCCAGCCTTCCTTTTTCTTTTCCTTAGCTTTTGCCGCTGCAGCTTCCAGCACACTTTCCGGTAATCCTGCCAGTTTGTTTTTATCGGCAATATGCAATTCATACTTGTTTGTTTCCTTCAGCACATTTTCTCCGAATTTGAGGTTCAGCTTCGAGAGCTCAGTACTTATTTGCCTGAACTTTTCCTTATCGGTATCTGATAGATTGGCTCCCTTACGGACAAAATCAAGGTAAGTATTTTCCAGCAGGGTACTGTCTTCGGGTGAGAGTTTGAGGTTATCCCTGTTTTCGTAGACAGCTTTTATGCGACTGAATAATTCCGGGTTGAGCGTTATGTCGTTCTGGAATTTTGTCAGCAAAGGAGATACTTCCTGTGCAAGTTGCTGCAGTTCATCGCTTGTTTCGGCGCTTGTAAGGTTGAAGAAAATGCCGGAAGTGCGGCTGAGCAAACGACCTGCACGTTCCAGGGCGACAACCGTATTATCAAACGTAGGAGGTTCCGTATTTTTAATAACGGCCTGTACTTCTGCTTCTCCTTTTTTGATGGCCTCCCTGAATGCCGGCAAAAAATGTTCGTTCTCTATCCGGCCAAATGGCGCGGTTTCATGTGGTGTGTTAAATTCTTTGAGCAGGGGATTTGATTGTGCATTTACCATAACCGATAAGATACTTAAGAGTATTAATAATTTCAACTTTTTCATTTATGTTACATTCTTTAATGAAGTTTGCTTTTTTTTGTTCAAATTAAATCGCTTATTCATCAATTGACTGATAAGAGAATAAGTTTTGAATGGCTGTTATAATTGGGCAAAAATACAATCCTTTTAAATAAAAGCTAATAATTTGTACATTTAGCTTAATTACTAAAATGGAATATTATGCTACAAATGTTATTGATTCTTGTGGTTCCTTGTTTAATGTCTCTTCCCGATAATGAAAATCGGATAGAAAGGGCGATACAAACCGAGTTGAAGCATTATCCTGAAGCCCGTTTAAGAGATATCTACAAGAATTTTTTTCAGGATGCCTTTGGTCCGGGGCACCTTATTCCTGACACTGCCCATGCAGGCGGCTATTTGAATTATGAGCTGCAGCAACCCATAGGCGACACATTAAAATGGCAGGCCGTTGGACCGGCAAATGATTTTTACCGCATCAATCTGGCCCTGGTAAAAGAAGGTGTTATACCCCGTTCAGTTTTGCTGGAGGCTATGGTCGAAAGTGCAGTGCTTGCCAGGAATCCCGATATGGAAACCTGGAAAAAAGAGTGGCAGGATGTAATGAAAGTTATTGAAGCAATGAATATTGAGATAGCTGATTTTGAATCGGATAAAGAGGCCATTGAGGCTTTGCTGGCAAAGGATGAATATGTTATGCACCACAGTGAACACTACAACAAAACCTATAACAGGCATTACCGTATTGTTCACAAAACGGTGTTTAACCGCTGGAAAAGCATTTACCTCAGCAAAGAAAAGAATAACGATTAAGAATTTGCCTTCTTTTTCTTTTGCACCGACCAGCCGAATTTCCCAATCATTTTGCCCAGGCCAAAGTAATGCCCGTGGTTATATACCAACGGATGAGCACTGGCAAGGCTGAAAGCCTGATTTTCGTCGAGGTATTTATCATCGACCGATACATTGACCACTTCAGCAAGGAACATGTGGTGGGTTCCCAGTTCAACGATATTCTTTACCACGCACTCAATATTTACCGGCGACTCCTCAATGATTGGCGCTTTAACCACTTTTCCGGGTACGGGAGTAAGGTTCATCTTTTCCCATTTGTTGAATTTTCTTCCTGAGCGGCATCCGCACCAGTCGGTGGCACGTGCCAGTTCCTCGGTAGTGAGATTGATTACAAACTCACCCGTACGTTTAATGATGTCATAGGAATGGCGCCCCGGGCGCACAGAGATGGAACACATGGGCGGGTCGCTGTTGATGGTGCCTGTCCAGGCGATGGTAATGATGTTGTATTCTGCGGGTTCATGGCCGCAGCTCACCATCACTGCCGGAATCGGGTAAATCATCGTTCCGGGCTTCCAGTCGATTTTTGCCATACAATGTGATTTATTCCGGGTCCTTCCAGTCGTTGTTTTCCCGGATCAGCAGTTCAAGTTCTTCCACTGCATTTTCAAACGGGATATGTCGTTTCACCGGTTTCAGTCCTTTGTATAAGGTAACCTTGTTTTGGCTTACCCCCACAAAACCGTAATCAACATCGCCCATTTCACCGGGTCCGTTAACCACACATCCCATAATGCCAATTTTCAGGTGGTCGAGGTGCTTGAAATGCTCCTTAATATTTTTTGTAGTTTCCTGTAAATCGTATAAAGTACGGCCGCAGCCCGGGCACGAAATAAATTCAGTTTTGCTCATGCGCATGCGGCTTGCCTGAAGAATGCCGAAGCTCAAATCTTTGAGTTCGGTAAATGTAATGCGTTCATTCTCGTTTGTAATGCAGATGCCATCTCCATATCCGTCGATAAGCAATCCTCCGAAATCGGCAGATGCTTTAATCTGCAGATCTTCCAGGCTGCTTTCGTTATACCTGCGGTAAAGCACCACAGGTACTTTCCAGATGTGCGACTCCAGTGTGGTAAAAAATGCCCTGAGTTCGGCCATTGGGTTCTTATTGAAGCTTTCGAGGATAAGCACCGTTTTGCGGGTTTGTTTCAGCTTCATAATAATTTCAGGGTTCTTAGCCATAAAGCGGTCGAACTCCATCTTGTTTGTACGGATGAACTTCATCCTTCCCCAGCGGGTACTTTCGAAAAGATACTCTTCCAGGGAAATGATTGGATAGCTTTCACCTTTGATATCCATTATCTTGTTGCCTGAAATGAAATAATCAGGTACCATTTTTCCCCTTATCGGAAGCATTTCCTTAAGGTTACGATCACCGAGATCGGCCACTACTACCGGAAGTTTTTCGCCTCCCATGTTTAAGACCGCGCGTGTTGAACGGCGTTCATATTCAAACGGATTGGTCTGAGCGATGAGCGATGCGGTTACCGGCTCATGATTTTTATACGTTTTGAAATGGTCGACAAGTTTTCGGGCCACGGGGATTTCGTTTACCGGGCTTTCAGTAAGCGATACCCTGATTGTGTCGCCTATTCCATCGGCCAGCAATGCCCCAATTCCCACAGCCGATTTAATACGGCCGTCTTCTCCTTCGCCGGCTTCGGTAACTCCCAGGTGGATGGGATACTGCATGTCTTCGAGCCGCATCTTATAATTCAGCAGCCGCACGGTATACACCATCATACGGGTGTTGCTCGATTTGATTGACACCACCACGTCATCAAACCCGACCTTTTTGCAAATGCGTAAAAATTCAAGAACCGATTCGGCCATTCCTGAGGGAGAGTCACCAAAGCGGCTCATTACCCGGTCGGACAACGACCCGTGGTTGGCCCCAATTCGCAAAGCTGTTTTGGTGCTTTTAAGCATTTCAAGGAACGGGATAAACTGTTCTTCTATTTTAACAAGTTCCTCTTTGTATTCTTCGTCGGAATATACCTTGTGCTCGAAGCGGGCACGCTTATCATAAAAATTACCGGGATTGATGCGTACCTTATCAAAATATTTAGCTGCAATATCGGCCAGGCGCGGGTTAAAATGAATATCGGCAACCAGTGGAGTGGTATAGCCTCTTTCGCGCAGGGCGGTAACAATATTCTTCAGGTTTTCGGCATCGTAGATACCCTTTACTGTTAGCCGGACGTAATCGGCACCGGCTTTTGCCAGTTCAATAATCTGTTCAACTGTGGTATCGGTATCTTTGGTGCTGGTGTCGGTCATCGATTGTATGCGGATGGGATTATTGCCCCCAACGCCTACACCTCCAATATTAACTTCACAGGTTTTTTGACGTTCAAAACGAGTTATATCGTTGATATAATTAAAGTGTAAATCTTCCATTGTTATTTAATATGCTAGACGTGCAAATTTACGTTAATGCTTTTAATATAAAAAGATTCCCTTATTTTTGTTCACACATATATTTATATGAATTTATCAGTCAATAAAATAACACGATTATTTGGAAAGCAAAAAGCCCTTGATCAGGTAAGCTTTAAAGTTACCAATGGTGAGTTGCTTGGTTTTTTGGGACCAAACGGAGCGGGTAAGTCGACCCTCATGAAAATAATTACAGGATATCTGCCGGCAACTTCTGGAGAAATCTGGTTCGACGATCAAAAAATGACATCCGAAAATGCCGGTATACGTAAGCAGATTGGATACCTGCCCGAGCACAATCCTTTATATACCGATTTGTACGTTAAGGAATCGCTGGAAATAACTTCCGGCTTTTACAGGCTGCCGAACAGGAAGCAAAGGGTTAAAGAGATGGTGGAGCTGACAGGCCTTGGTGATGAGCAGCATAAGAAAATAGGGGCCCTGTCAAAAGGATACCGTCAGCGGGTGGGACTTGCCCAGGCGCTTATCCACGATCCAAAAGTACTGATACTTGATGAACCGACTTCAGGTCTTGATCCCAATCAGCTTGATGATGTACGCAAACTGATTCGTTCCATCAGCCGGGAAAAAACCGTTATTCTCTCGTCGCACATTATGCAGGAAGTGGAGGCTGTGTGTTCTCGTGTGGTAATCATTAACAAAGGAAAATTAGTAGCCGATGGAAGCATCGCGGGTATTAAAAGCGGCATGATGATCCAGAATCAGTACGTGATTGCTGCTTTTGACAAGCAGGTGCAGGCAGAAATGCTTTTAGCATTGGAAGGGGTCCGTGCTGCAAGTTATGATGGAGAAAGCTGGGAAATAGAAGCTGAAAGCAGCATTGATATCCGCCCTGTTATTTTCCGGTTTGCCGTGGAAAATAACCTTACCCTGCTTACCCTTTTGCAGAAACAACAAAACCTTGAGGGTATTTTCCATCAGCTGACCCGCGGAAGTGAGTCCGGGGTATAATCAATGGTGATGAAACCTTTAGTGTCGGTAATACTCCCTTTTTACAATGCAGAAAACACCCTGCAGCGTGCTGTAAAAAGTATACTGGACCAGTCGTTTTCAGACTTTGAATTGCTGTTGGTTGATAACAATTCCTCCGATGGAAGCCTCACGATGGCACAACGATTTGCCTCCGGAGATAAACGTGTTCGCATTTTGCAGGAGAGCAGGCAGGGAGTGGATCATGCTATGAATTGCGGATTGAAAAATGCACAGGGGAATTATGTAGCCCGAATGGATGCCGATGATGTGTCGTATCCACAGAGGCTCGAAAAGCAGATTGAATTCCTGGAAAACAATCCTGAATACGGCCTGGTTGGAAGTAAGGTTTCGTATGTATCGCACAGCAACGAGACTGCAGGATTCTGGCGTTTTATAAATTGGGTGAATTCTTTTTGCACTCCTGCCGAAATAGAAACTTACCGGTTTATCGAAATCCCGGTTGTTAATCCCACCATCATGTTTAAACGGGAGTTGTATCAGAAGCATGGGGGGTGCCGGCATGGTAATTTTCCTGAAGATTATGAAATGCTCCTGCGCTTTCTTGATGCGGGTGTCAGAATGGCAAAATTACCTGAGCCTTTGCTTGAATGGCATGATTACAGTCACCGTTTAACCCGCACCGATAAAAGGTATTTCTCTGAAGCATTCTTCAGGGTGAAGGCCGAATATTTTTCAAAATGGTCGGTACATAATAATGTGATTCATCCACGAGTGTGGGTTTGGGGTGCCGGTCGTAAAACACGCCAGCGGGCAAAATTTCTGGAAAACAATGGAATTCGAATTGAAGGATATATCGATGTGGTAAAAAAGAAAACTGCATTGAAAACTGTCATCCACTTTTCTGAGGTTCCGCAACAGGGAGATATGTTCATTGTAGCTATGGTGGGGAAATATGGAGCACGTGAGCAGATAAGACAATATCTGGAAGGGTTAAATTACAGGGAAGGAGAGAACTATATTGTTATGGCCTGAAGAAAAAAACCGGAAAACCGGTTTATGTCTATTCTCTTTGGCTGTATGACTGTTAAACCTGAAAAGGCGGGAGTTTATATTTCTTTTGAATGAGATGCGGATTACTTGCGCATGGACATTAGTGTCTTTTTCGCCTCATTAAGTTCTTTACGCAAAAGAATAATATCATCTTCGCTCAGCGAAGAACTTAGTTCAGGATCCATTAGATCAACATAGTCATCAATATGCTTTAAATAATGTTTGTTAATTATATCAAGCTTGTTTTTGAATTCCTGCAGCTTTTTTAAGTTTTCTGCTTTTTCCGGATGATCGTCCGGCAGTTGAATGCAAAGCCTTTTAGTAATTTTATAAACTACTTTGGAAGCAATAAACTCCTGATACAGCAATTCCTCAACATTGGCAGGTTTAGAAACACTCATTTTTCCGGCTTTAAGTAATTATTAAAGAGATTAATTTTTCGCAGGTTGTTTATTTTCAGATATCGAAAAATCTTCTTTTGCTCTTTAAAAAGGCCGCATCTTGCCGGAAAAGATAGGAAATAAATTTTAAATCTGCAGTATTTTTATGCGTTAAATGTTTGCGTGCCTGTGTATTGTGCTGCAACTGCATGTGAGCCTAACATACAGGAAAATTACTTCCTTTGCAGGAAACTCATTTTTTCCCGCAAAAATCACAACTTTTAATGGCAAGCAGGAATAAAAATGTTCTAGGCTTTAATCAGAATGGTCATTGAAATTTCTTCTACTTCTACTGACCCTGATATTTCAGCAATTCCTTCGTTGTTGAACCTATCGTTTTGTACCACTATCCGATATTTGCCTTCCGGCAGCTGCTGGGTTATTTTTTTGCGATTTCCGTTAAAGATCAACAGGATATTTTCCCATTGGTCACCGGCATTTTTGCCATCAATGCAATAACTAACAACACCCATCTGGTATTGAGAGCAAAAATGGATGGAATGCTGAACCAGGCCTGCATCAGGCATTCTGAATGCGGGATGGTTTTTGCGCAGGGTAATCAGGTTTTTATAGTATTCGAAAACGTCAAAATTCTCTTTTTTCCACCTCCAGTCGATTTGATTAACTGAATCGGGCGACTTGTACGAATTACCGTTACCACCTTTTGTACGGCAAAATTCGGAGCCGGAGTGTAAAAATGGTATTCCCTGGGAGGTAAGGATAACGGCGCCTGCAAGCTTTACCATTTTGCGCATTTCCTGCGGCGTGGCTTTTGGGCAGCTTGATTTAAGCTTATCCCAAAGGGTGTAATTATCATGGCAGGAAACATAATTTATGCATTGCACCGGATGTGGAGCCCATGGCTGTTTCGATGATTCTACATAATCATATACAATTTGTGGATGCTGAACTGCAGCCACCACTCCAAATTTGACGTTTTCTTCCCGTAATTCGAGACCGCTGACAAACCCTTTCGTTTTCTTACTGCTGTGGTTGCCTTTCAGGGCATCACGCAAATCATCATTGAATGCAGCAATTCCGGACAGCTTTACCATGTTTCTTTTTACGGCACGTTTGTCTTCGGGCATAGGACTGAAATCGGCTGCCCAGCCTTCACCGTAAAGCAGCAAGCCAGGTTTGATCTTTTGCAGCTCCGACTTAATCCGGTTCATCGTTTTGATGTCCATTATACCCATCAGGTCGAAACGGAAACCATCGACATGGAATTCCCTGACCCAGTATTTCAGTGAATCCACAATATACTTGCGTACCATATGCCTTTCGGTTGCCAGTTCATTACCGCATCCCGATGCATTGGCAAAGGTGCCGTCGGCTTTTTGCCTGTAGAAATAACCCGGCACGGTTTGATTGAACACCGATTCTTTGGCAAAATAGGTGTGGTTGTATACCACATCGAGCACTACCCCGATGCCTGCAGCATGCAATGCCTGTACCAGTTTCTTTAATTCTCTGATACGCACTGTCCCGTCGTATGGGTCGGTGGCATAAGAACCTTCAGGTGCATTGAAGTGCAAGGGGTCGTATCCCCAATTGTACTTGTCGAAAGGTTTTTCTTCATCGACGGTTGCAAAATCATTTACAGGCAGCAGGTGAACATGCGTTATTCCTAGTTCTCTAAGATGTTCAAGGCCTGTTGCATAGCCGTCGTCAGTTCGGGTATTTTCTTCGGTAAAACCAAGGAATTTGCCCTTGTTGCGAATACCCGAGGATTCGGCAATGGAGAAATCGCGAATGTGTGTTTCGTAAATGATGGCGTCGGTAAAGTTGTTCAGCTTGGGGGCAACATCCGATTCCCAGTTCTCAGGATCGGTTTTGGCCGGATTGTATATCATCCCGCGGATGCCGTTCACCCCTACACAGCGGGCATAGATATCGGGAACCTCGTTCAGCCATTCCCCGTCGTTTATGCGGAAAGCATAAAACCTGCCTTCATAATCGCCCGTTAAAACTGTCGACCAGGTGCCGTCACCACTTGCCTGAAGCTGTGTTTTATGAAAATCCTCACCGCTCTTCCCGTCTTTGTATAGCCTGAATTCTACCATTTTGGCGGTTGGTGCCCATATCTTCACTGTTGTTTTTTCAGGAGTCCAGAAGACACCTAAATCATCACCTTCGTAATTTGGATATATAGAGAAATCAATATGATTAAATTTCCAGTCCCTCATTAAATATTAAATAATGTTTTTCGCAACAATACTTTTTTGCTGCCCAGATTCCTGCCTTTAACATCTTTCACGATAATTCTGGCCCTGGGCAGTCTTTTGAGTGTTCTGTCAAATCCGTAAAACCGATGCAAATCGATTTTTAAGCTATGACTTTGGTCTTTTGCCAGGTACAACGGATAATACCAATTTTTATTTGTCCCTTTCAGTTTGAACCTGCGGGTTACCCAAATGCTGCTTAGCAAAAGCATCGGGGTTGCTATATCAACATCCGCCTTACCATTGTTGGTTATTGTTAGTTCAAGATAACGCGGATAATAAAGCCGGTCTTTCTTAAGCTCAACTGTTACTTTCTTTCGCATCGGAAATTTTATCGAAATACCCCCACTGCCTTGTTTCCTTCCAATGAAAATTAATGCGATCAAAATACCGGCAGCCACAAAAATCAACAACCATGCCAGTTTATATCCTTCAGGGCCTATTTCATTGCTGGCAAGAAGCTTGGTGGAGATACCCATAGAAAAAAGTACGATTAGCGACCGTTTCATCCGTTTTTTTTTGCCCCGCAAATGTAACAGAATTTTTATATTAAACCGATTTAAAGAGGCTATTCCGCCCTGTATGAAATGCCTGAAAAGTAATTAGGGGCAACATATTATCTGTTAATGAAATACTGGTGTACATCCTGTGAAAATCTGACAGCGGAGCCTTTTGTGCTCAAAGGGTTAAGTCTGACACTCAGATTGAAAACAGCATTTATTAAGGTTAAAGAGTATTTTGTTAATTAATTGTAATCAAAATCAACTGTTTTTTAATATATTGGTCAATAGAATACTTTTTTGTATTTTATTTGTTGTATAAAGATAAAAAGTATGAAGCAGTTGGTTTGTCCCATCTCGAATGAAAAGGTAAATGAGCGCCTTACAAGGTTAAATGCCTTTTTTACGGTTTTAATAGTAGCCGCGGGATTTATATTCAATTCAGTATTATTTCCGCTTTTGCTGCTTGCCGATTTCTTTATCCGGGCTTTTGGAAATTCAAAATACAGTCCGGTAGGGTTTATCAGTTCAGGCCTGGCAAGCTTGCTTCAGTTGGGCAAAAAGCCAATTGACAAAGCTCCAAAGATCTTTGCCGCACGCATGGGGTTTGTAATGACACTCTTCATTGCTGTTTTTTTCATATTGGGGTTTTATACTGCTTCAATGATTGTTGCCGGAATTCTTATATTTTTTGCCACTCTTGAGTTTGCATTTGGAATATGTGTGGGATGCTATATATACACCTATCTGATATTGCCCGCATATAAATGATACAGAGCCATGACAAAATCAGGGCATAAATCGTGCCTGTTCATAACTACTCACTTCAAAAACTGGAAGCAGCCCGGGCATTTACCCGGGTTGTTTTTTTCTGTTTTTTTGAGTCGGGCTGAAGCTTATTTATGCTGATTCGCTTCTGCAGGATGTAATATTGTACCGAACTTTGGGGTCCCATTACCGGCATGTTAGAAGAAAATGCAGGCCCGGGTTTTACGGCAGGCATATTAAAATGATGTGCCAGGTTTTTATTGCTTTTATTCCCGCTTATTATTTTCTGCACCTCCGGCAACATATTATTTTCCTGTAAATTCAACCGAATAATAACCATTTCTTTCATCAGCCAGTCTGCACCATATGGCAAATTGCAGGGGTTTTTGTTTTTCTGGCATTCTGTTTCCATTGATATGGGAAAACTCAACCGGCCAAAGCGTGTAGGTTTCTCCCATCATAAGGTTTAAGTGCTGTATTTTGTAATAACCATTAAGGGTTAATTCTGCATCCAGATAATCAAGTGTGTCGTTGTTGCTGACAACAAATTTACTGCCGTCGAATTTCACTGATGCATTTAACTTTACAATGGAACTGTTTTTTCTCTTTTCAGGCAGAAACAACAGAAACATCAAAACTGTTGCAGCTAACGACAGTATTGCCAATGCTGTTTTTGGTTTTATTTTAACCATCAGGAATTCATTTTAATAAAATTTTACTGTTCTTTTTAGCCGTTCCAGAACAATATCCTTTCTCCTGCGGGAAACCGGAATGAGCTCACCGTTTTTAAGTTTTAGCACATTTTCATATTTGATGTATGCAATCACGTAATTAAGATTAACCAGATGGGTTTTATGTGCTCTTACAAAATTATATTCCTGCAGTAAATCTTCATATTCCACAAGGGTTTTTGACACCAGCAGATAATTGCCGTTTTCAAAGATGATGTTTGTATAATTGCCTTCACCCTGGCAACGGATAATTTTAGCTACATCAGAATACTCTATTCGGTCGCCTGCCGGAAGGCCTATACGCGGATTGTTTTTCCGGCTCAGGTTGTTGTACAGTTGTTTTATTTGCCGGTTTTCCTGCTTTTGCCTGATACGTTCAGCCACTTTGTTGACGGCAGCCAACAAATCGTTGATGTTGACAGGCTTCAGGATGTAATCGGCTGCTGAAAAGCGGATGGCTTTTATGGCGTAGTTGTCGTAAGCAGTAACAAAAATCACTTCAAAATTGTAATCCTGAAGGTGTTCTAACAGCTGAAAGCCATTTGCGTGGGGCATCTGAATATCGAGAAACAGCAAATCGGGAGCTTCATTATTTATCAGCGAAAGAGCTTCCTCCACTGAAGCTGCTTCGCCAATAAGCTCCACCTGGGTGCAGTAACGCCGGAGGATACCCGCCAAATTCTCGCGCCCGTGCTTTTCGTCATCAACTATTATGGATTTGAGTTTCATAACTTTTCTTTATCATGTTAAGAGCGCACATTATTTAAGAACGGATGCTTTATTTGATAAACTTTTAATATAAGAAACCAAATAGCCATAACGGGATTTCTTTTTTATATCCCGATTCGATACCATCTAGTGCAACAAATGCGTTTTCCAGACCACCAATTTGTTTTTTTGTTTTATTTTTTCCACCAATTTCAAATATATACTTTCTTTCCACTAAAAAATCTCCTTTATCGCTATAATTTAAGTTATGAATCTGACTAACCTGATTATAAAAAAAAGTTTCCCGGATTGTTCCACGATCCGTTTCCATTCCGGAAAAACTGATCATCTGATTCGGATTGTTAAAATAAATCTTTTCTGGTTTGGTTAAAATACTGATTCCCTTTTTGGAACTAAAAAGCATTCCAATAATTCCAGCTTTATCCAGTAAATGAAGGTAATTTTTTAATGTGTTACGACTAATCCCGGTTCGTTCGCTCAATTTTTGTATGTTGGGTTTGAATGGTACACTTGTGCTGATAATATATAGCAACTGCTTTATCTTGTTAATTTTGGTGTAACTTATTTCAGCAACTGATGGCAGGTCTGTTTCCAGTGTCAGCAAAATGGTTTCTTTTAGCTTTTGGTGATAAGTACCTGGATTTTCCATAAAAAAGGGATAATATCCAAAGTCAAGATATTCATTAAATTTTTCAAGGGGTTTCAACTCTTCCCATATAATTCTGGCTAACCTCCGGTGATCTGATAATATCTGTTCCAGTGTCAGTATATTGTACGATTTTTTTTCGGTCAAATTAATGTATTCCCTTAATGATAAACCCTGCAGTGAGTGAATAACAGCACGTCGGGAAAGATCAGCATTTGCCTGCCTGATTTTCAGTATACTTGATCCTGTAAAAACAATCTTTAAATCTTTGTACCGATCGTAAGCATTTTTTATTTCCCCGCTCCAGTTAGGATATTTGTGAATTTCATCAATCAAAATATATTTGCCTCCGTTTTTTACGAAATCGTCAATAAAGTCGATCAGGCGATTCTCTGTGAAATAAATATCATCGAGTGAGATATAAATTGCTTTCTCATTTTTTAGGCGGGTTTTCAAATATTGAAGCAACAGAGTTGTTTTTCCAACACCTCTGCTTCCCTTAATTCCAATAAGCCGGTCGGATGTATCAATAAGCCGGATTGCATCACGGATAAAATGATCACTAACCTCATTCTCCAGTTTTTCCGACAATAACAGCAATTCTTTCATGTCAAACCGGTTATTGGTTTAATCAAAAATATGAAAAAATGATTAACGTATTAACCAAAAATGAAATTAATTCTGTCAGTTCACTTCCGGAGACTGCACCTCATCCGCCGATTCTGCTTCACTGATAAATTCAACTTCAGGACAGTAACCCAGAAGGATTTTCACCAGGTTCTCCCGACCGTGCTTTTCGTCATCAACAATAATGGCCTTAAAATTCATATGATTAAAATTCCTTACTTTCAGCGGTATCATATGTAACTCCCATGAAAATTATAATCATGCTCCTTTGTGAATGTGATATTTTCATGGTCGTTTCATCCGTACAAAATCTAAATTTTTAATGGAACGAATGGAATCCACATGTTTTATTGGGTTTGGTACATTTGTGTTTGTGTTTGCAAAACATGTGGATTTCATAAACTATTATTTCAGAAAAGATTAGTTTTTTTCCAACTGCTCCAGCAACCGATTTTTAAGCACATCATTTTCCATAAACATTAAACGGGCATTTACTATGTTTCCCGATTTATCAACCAGGGCATAATGTGGTATGCCGAAGATATTAAATTTTTCTGTCAGATAATTCCATTCATCGGTCGATACCCTTACATGTTCACCTTTAATTTCAGGGATTCTTTTTTTGTATTCCGCTTCAGGTGAAGTAGGGTTGGTGATGTACAGGAAAACAATATCTTCCCCTGCCAATTCTTCCTTTAAAGGCTTTATCTTTTCAATTCCGGATAAACAGGGTCCGCACCAGGTTGCCCAAAAGTCGACATATATAACTTTTCCCCTGTGCTTTTTAATGATGGATTCAAACAACTTGTCGCCTTCCGTTTTAATTTCACCGGTACCTGCATTTGCAGTTACTTCCATCTCCGCTTTTTTGCTGTAATATGCCGATATTACCAGCTCCTTCAAATAGCTGGTTTGCACTGCATCCTTAATTTCCTTGTAAACTTCTTCATCTAATACCGGGTTTTCATTATTCAATTTGGAAGAATAATTCTGGATTTTTATAATTTCCATGGGTAACCCTTCCGGCTTTAATCCCATAGCAATTAAATTTTCTTTCAGGTTATCAAGATAGAACCGGTTTGAAAGTTCCAGAAATTCAGCCTGGTATTTTTGAGAAAATTTCTGCACCACTTCCCTGTAGGTCAGGTTGAAATTTCTGCTTTTCTCCTGGTCGAAATTTTGAATAAGGTTCAGCCGGATGAATTCAAGCATATCGGTTTCTTCTCCTGTCAGGCTGACACCATTAGCAGTTAGTTGCTTTCCCAGTTCATGCAGGTGATAGTAATAAGCACTCTGCTGGCGCTTTAAATCGGTGTATTTGAGCGATTGCAAAAGGGGAAAATATTCAGTGCTTATAAAAGCCAGGTCATCGGTCACAGGTGTTTCACTGAACCGGTTCAGCATGCTTACATCAAAATTTACAGATCCTATTGGCAATTTTTCATCTTCGTTTAGATGCCTGTTGGCATATATTTTAGCCAGATTAACATTTCCGTTGTACCTTAAGGCATTGTTTGCAGCCCTGTAATGAATGTCAAGCAATCTTATCTGAAAGGCTTTAGCACTTATGGAGTTTTCTTCTTGCTGTTCCTCCAGTTTTTCCAGTTCCTCCTTCCTGGTCTTCAGGACATAATCGATGTATTCTGCGTCCGACATATTTACGATGCCATCAATGAACGACATCATTGGAGTACCAACGTCTTTTGTCTTGGTCAAGCCGTAGTTAACGGCAGCGCTTTCTCCCATAAACAATGAGGGGGAATCTTGTATTCCGGAGTTTGCAAGATGAAAAAGCGGTTTGCCGGGTTCGAAAAACACCCGCTCACTTCCTGAAGGTAAATTTACAGTAATCTGCTGCGGGAAATCAACCGGGAATTCAACATTGAAGCTTCCATCGTTCTGTATCGGAATGACAAACGTCTCCTGCCGGTTTATTAATGGATTAAAGTAGCGGATTAACCCGGTGCTGCTACCCAATCGGGTTGAAAACCCCCTGATAAATCCACTGTAGGTAACTTTTCCGGGATTCACTACCGGAACTTCAAATAATTCGGAGTCAGATATCTTATCCACCAAATCGGCATCTTTGGAATACCGGCGGAGCAGATCTCCCCCTGCTTGCATTAAACAGGAATTTTCATTCTCGGAGCGGCACAGCAAAACAATTTCATCCTTTCCGTTCTTAAGTTTCACTGTAAAACCTTTTTCTGAAGGTAAAACAGATTCATACTTCCATGTTTTGGCGCTGTAAACAGCCAGTGAGTCAAGCAGACTGAAGGTCCAGTGTCCATCCTCTTCAGAAAACCAATGACCCCGTAATTCGGCCGGTACAGGCGATTGGTCAGTTACTTCCCTGATTTCGATATCGTAAAAATTCCAGCTGTTGCCCACCGGTTCACCAAAATCTATTCTTGTAACATCGGCATCCAGCGGAGGGAAAAACAACCGGTAGGAGACTTCCTCCCTTTTGTCTTTTTCCCACTGAATCTGGGTAGCGATTTCAGCCCCTTCGGCTTTGGTAATGTATAACCGGGTGGTATCGCCCACCGGCTGGATATAACTTTTTTCATGAATGGCCACCCAGTTGTTCTGTGGAATGGTTACATGAAACGACAAAATTGTTGCATCGTCGGTAAGTTCAACCCGGGTTAACCGGATGTAACCGGTTGAAGAAATCCCATAGCGGGGGTTCTCAATGATTTCCTGGGCAGTTAGTGCCACAAAAAGGCTCAGCAAAAAAGCAGTGGTGAATAGTTTTTTCATAGTGATTATTTTAAATGAATATTGGCTTTTCAACACTATATATTTAATCTGAATGCAATAAAGTTGCTATCTCATCCTCCTCCTTTTTTATTATTTGAAACTTGTTACAGGTTGTAAATCAGGCTTAACCGGATTCATTTTCTATTGCCCGATACCAAGCTTCTCCTTTACCAGGGGCAATAAGTCGACACTTTCGTTTGATTTGTATAAAAGTACATTGGTCCCGGTATCAAAGACATAAATCAATTTGAGTTCCGCGGCAACTTCTTCCACTGCACCTGTGGCCTTTTCATATAACGGATTTAGCAACTCCTGGTATTTCTGTTGAATCTGCTGCTGGGCATTTTGCTGATAGCCCTGAATGCGCTGCTGCAGGTTCTGCAACTCCGATATTGCGGCATTTCGTTTAACCTCGGAAGCATCCGGAGCCAGCTGTTCCAAATTCTGCAAACTGGTCTGATAATTTTGCTGCATTTCAGCCAGAACATCTTCCAGTTCCTTCTGGAAAGTATTCATTTCAGCTTCAGCTGATTTAATTTCCGGAAGTGCCTGGATTAAAGCCTGCAGGTCGATGTGGCCAAATTTCTTTTCCTGCCCGTTCGCATTTACTGTAAAAATGATGAATGTGAATGCTGCAATAAGTTTAATGATGCTGTTCATGATTGTTGATATTTAGTTATTTAAGTCAAATATCCGGTTTAAAGTACAAATTCTTTATTAACAAAAGTTAAATATTACTGCGTGTGATGTTAACTTATTCAAATGCTTTTTTCGGTGTATTAAAATTCGTTAAGATTCATTGAATTATTTTGCCCCGGAGGATTTTTATCCCGCGGGTTTTAAACTCACAACTGCATTCCGCAAACTGCCCGGGCTTAAAAGATTATTAAAATCATTCTATAGTCTGCAACTTAAATTCCACGTTTACCCGTATCAGCTTTTTGTCTATTGTCGGTATATCAACTTTAGGCAACATCTGCAGCACACGTTCCACTTCTGAAAAAAGAAGGGGTGAATCTTTTTGCAGATTGTTGGTTGGTGAGGTATCACCTCCGGTTCCTGTCACTACAACCCATCCCAACTCATGAACATCTTTCCATGAGTAATTTTCTCTAGCAATAATCTGGTTTGGTTTTTCGGGATCAACTACCATGCTTACCATTCCCTGCAATCCTTTACGTTGTGCTTCAACAGGGTATTTGATGTGCTCTGCAATGAATTTTCGCAACTGCAAATCAGTAATTAACTTATTCTCCGGCGCACCTTGTTTGGTTGTAATAAGAATTACCCCGTCCTTTCCTCTTTGTCCGTAAAGTGCTGTTGAGGAGGGTGATTTTATAACATCGATGTGTTTGATTTCTTCGGGAGGAATGTCTTTTATGCTTCTGGTTTCTTCCCCGTCAACAATGTAAAGGGGCCCCGGAATTGAAAGGCTTTGCGCATAGCTTTTAACTTTAACAACGGGATTTTCTATGGTAAAATTAACAGGTACTGTTAATGCCGGCACATCAACCGGCTGTCCGTTCGTCATTCCCGGTTTCCAGTCGGGCATTGATTCTACCACGCGGATTGCCTCCTTGTCCAGTGGCGGGTGAACACCCCTTGCCAGCCTGACATCGGCTACTTCACCTTCTTTTGTAATTTTAAAAGATACATAAGCTGTGCCCTGAATTCCGTTCTCCCTTGCACTTTCCGGGTATTTAATGTTATCGGCAATGTATTGCCTTATTGCCTCATCTCCGCCCGGAAATTCAGGCATCATTTCGGGCATCACGAACTTTTCCTTTGGTTTGGGCCTTACAATTTGGGCATCATCATTCCGATAGGAATAAGACTTCGATTTGGTGGTTATCAAAATCGCGCCGTTTTTTGCATCCGGACCATATAAATCAACTGCTGATTTGTTTTTTAAAACATCAATGCGTTCAATATCATCCGGTGGAATCTGGGTAATGGATTTTGTAATTTTTCCGTCAACAACGTACAGCGGTTCGTTTGTGTTATCAAAATCACGTGTGGAGTTAAATGACTGTGCATTGCCGCTAGGTTCATTGGATTTTAAGCGTAAAGAACCTTCTGAACGGATTGGTTTTAATTCAACATCTATTTTGTTTTTTTCATTTATATTAATTTCCTGTTTTTCGTATCCCGGAAGAGCAAAAACCAATGTTGAATCTGCCGGCTCCAGTTGAATCTGATAATTGCCGCTGTTGTCGGATATGGTTCCAACTGTTTTCCCTTTAATTATAACAGCTACACCTGCCAATGACTCTCCTTTTTCATTAACAATGGTCCCCGATACAATTTTTTCTTTCTTTGTTTCAGGTTGCTGCAGAATGTTATCATTTTGTGGCTGAATAAATTCAGTTTTTACCTCGCGGTTCGAAAGCCCCATAACCAGTACTGCCAGCAACGGGAGCAGGACCAACTGTTTTAAAAGCATGAACCTGTTTTCATTTTTCTTTTTCATCATGATAATGCGGTTTTTTAGTTGTGAACCATTTAAAGCAGTCAGAAACGGCGCTACACCTTGTTTGTCGGCCAGTGCTACCATTGCCAGCTGATAGGAAGCAGGATTATGATGTTTTATTATTTCGTTGTCGGTTTTATATTCCAGGTTATTTTTGACGGCATCTTTAACCAACCACGCAAATGGACTGAACCACTGCAGCAGGAAGAGAACTTCAGTAAATAAAATATCAAGCGTATGTTTTTCCTGTACGTGAATGTGTTCGTGTTCAACAATCATTTTTAAATTCCGGCTGTTTAAGGTACGTTCGGAGATTACAATTCTGCTGAAAAAAGAAAAAGGGTGCACATCCTTTTCGGTGACATTAATTTTGCAGCCAAAAATATGCTTTACCCGACTGGCCCTGATGATAAGCATGGCTTTTATATGGCCGGTAATTAAATGGAAAAGGAAACCTGCAACGCCCAGCATATAGATTCCAAACAGGTAGTGCGGCCAAACGGTATAGGATTTTACTTGCTGGATAACTTCAGTGGACGCGCTAAGATAGGCATAGCTGTTTACATCCGTCTTCGGAGCTTCTGTATAGTTAACGATGGTGAAGGTTATCAGCGGGATTATGAAACTCAGCGCCAGCATTACCGGCAGATACACACGGTTGAAAACAAAATGTTTGCGGTTCTGAAACAAAACCAGGTAAGCCAGCCAGAATGCCCCGGTGGCAAAAGCCACCTTACTAATGTATGTAAGGTATGTTTCCATTATTTTTCATCTTTAATCATTTTAACCAACTCTTCCAGTTCTTCAGGAGAGAGACCTTTTTCCTTTACGAAAAATGTTACTGCACTTTTATACGAATTGTCAAAATAATCGCTTACCACCTGCTTCATAAATGAACGGCGGTATTCTTCTTTTGACAGGAGCGGATAATACTGGTATGTATTTCCGTACTGCTTATAGCCTACAATTCCTTTTTCCTGCAGTAATCTGACCAGCGATGAGATCGTGTTATAATGCGGTTTCGGATCAGCATATTCTTCAATGATGTCTTTTACGAAAGCCTTTTTTAGCTTCCAAAGGATTTTCATGACCTCTTCTTCTTTCCGTGTAAGCTTTTTCATGGTGCAAATTTTTAATAGTGATAGCAGAAGTGCATACTTCGTTTGTTTTACATTCAAATATACAACTGATATTTCAGTTTTGCAACTATTTTTTCAGTTGCGTAACTGGTATTCCAGTTTTAATAGTTTGCATGCCTTCATGTGCTTCACTTTTAATTAATTTTCCTCGGGTACAAAAATTTCCACCTTTGTCCCCGTTGTACCATTGTGGTTCAAGTCGGTTGTTTGCAGCCAATATTTTTCGTTGTGCTTCTGCTGCAGTATAGCCAGCCTCTCCTCCATCAGTCGTGTGCCCTTGCCATTTTTAATAACTTCGGTTTTCTGTGCTGCCAGTCTCCCTATACCATTGTCTTCGATACTGATTAAGATTCCTTTGCCGGTATTTTTAGGATTTCGTGCATCAATTTCTTTTAGTACATTAATCAGGAGGTGCCTGTTTCCCTGTTTATTTTGAAGGCCATGGGTTATGGCATTTTCAGCAAAGGGTTGCAGCAGCATGGAAGGCACCGATGTAGTGTATATATCTACATCATCGTTAACCTTTAACTGGTAACTAAAATCAAAGCGCAGTTTTTCGAGGTTAAGATACTGCTGCACCATATCCAGCTCTTCGGCCAGCGACACCTCCTCTTTTTCAGAGTTGTTAAGCACTTTTCGTATAAGCCCTGCAAATTCAGCTAAATATGAATGGGCCTCGCGGCCCTTGTTTTGCTGCACCAGGTTTTGCACCGAGTTCAGGCAGTTAAACAGGAAATGGGGGTTCATCTGCGACCGTATGGCTGTAAGCTCCAGCTCCCGCAGTCGCCGTTGCTGCTGCTCTTTTCGGAACCGCTGCCGGACCCGCCATTTCCATATCACTAAAACCAGAAGAGAGCAAATGAACAAACCTGCCAGGATAATAATGAAAAAGATCAACTGCGACTTATCGGGTTCTTCTTTTTCGTCCATCAGACTTTGCTTTACAAGGTTTACTGCATTTATAGGATTTGTGGCAAAACCTATCCGGTAACCATCTTTACCGTATGCAATAAAATGTCTGGTATCTGATTTAAAAATGTCTTTTATCTTTAAACTTTCAGTAACTAAAAAAAGCTGGTGGGCAACCGGCTCTGCCCTCTTGATGTAATCCGTCCATTCATCAAAATTACTGCCTTCCATTACCAGAACAAGGTTCATATTTGGATTCTTCTTTGCCATGTCATCCCACAGGTAGCGTTCAGTACCCCATTCTTGTGTGACATAAAAAATTGTTAGTTTCTGTCCCAAAAAGTCTTGCAATTGTACTTTTTCTCCTTTTAAGTTCAGGAATTCAACTTCAGGCACATAATCTTCCTTTTGCCAGAGGTGATAATTATTCATCATCCGATTGATGGAACCGGTGAATTCGGGATCATTCACCAGTCGCAGCATCAATTCCAGGTATTTTTCAATCTCACTGTTTTCATAATTTCCCCGCTCGGCGATATTGTTTGAAATTCGCATCTTTTCATGCTGCAGGAGTCCTGCCAGTTGGCTGTAAAGAGGGTAGCCGGCAAGAATTGTTCTTGCTACCTCTACCTGATGAGGCAGATCTTCGATATACCGGTATTCGGAATACGCTATGGCATAACCAATAGTGTGTGCACTTCTCAATGGGCTCACTTTCCTTGAGGTGGTAAAATAATAATCGAGCATTTCACCTGCCAGCATCCGTGAATGTATGCCATAATTATTGTAACTGTTATAAATTTCATATTTATTGATATGCCTCTTAATGAATTCTGCATCTATTTTTTCCCGGTCAGGATCATCTGGCCTGTTAAATGCCATTGGCATCCAGTTTTCTTTATACTTTAAAAAATAAAATGCCATACCTAATAACTGAGCCTTTATTTCGTCATTGATAAATTTAAGAGTGTGGGAATCTACTTTGCCTGTTAACTTATTCATAAATGGCTCAAGATTTGACAGGGCATTGTAAAAATCGTTATACTTAGAAGCGTCCGGAAAAGCATAGATGGTATTGAAATTAAAGCTGCCAAAGCTTAATCCGTACTTCGATCTGAATTCATGGATTGCTTTTGCTTCCGTGCTGTTATCACCGCTATACTCAACATTCTCCGGATAAGCAGAGCCGTCTATTTTTACATGAATACGGTTTCCCGGCTCAGCATAAAACATCAGCATGGGCAGATTTCTCGCATCTGTTGCCTGCCCAAATTGCAGGTGTACCATACCTGCATGCGCAAAATCGGTTTCAATTTCAAAAGCATTATTTTCATCGAGGAGAGCAGTTTCAATATGAAGTTCTGTACCAAACGGTTCGCGTAAGATTCCCACCGTTACTTTTTTATTTCGCACATTTTCGATTACCCCTGCGACAGTAAGCTTGGTTTCCGGAATTTGCTGCCGGGAAACCAGTTGCAATGTTTCTTCTGTAAAAAATTGGTTAACTCTTTTGTTGAAAACAGTAGCAGGCCATTTTAGTGTATCAATTCTTATTTCCTTAAATTCGTATAGTACCTGTTCCCGGGAGTTATAAATATATTCAAAATGTTTGAGGCCCGGTGTTTCGTCTTTCTTATCATGTAATACAATAATCAGTGAGTCCTGCTGGTTTGTTTTTCTGTTAAAGAAGCTTTGATTGCCTCCCTCTGCTATGAACAGGTCATCAGAAGCAAAAAATATTTTTTGCAGATACCTGCTGATTTCCGGAATACCTTTGGTATTAAAACTTTCGGTGTGCCTTTCAATGCCTTTCTTGTCGAACCCTTTATTAATTAGGGTTTCCCTGACCCGAAGGAGTACATCACCTCTGTTGTGAAGCTTTACCTCTTTCTTTTTCACATCCAGTTCATATTGAAATACCACCGTTGATAAAAGCTCCTGAAAATAGGTATCATTTGTATACTTAGTAAATCCATCCCTGAAATGAGGATAACGATAATCTACATATTGCACAGGATTAAAATCAGGCCTTAGAACTTCATTTTCAATTACAGAAACCAAAAGAAGTTTCCTGGTATCGGGGAGCATGGGTTTATAATCAATCTGAAGTTTCTTCCTGCTTATTTTATCGGTATACTTTTCCCCGGTCTCGTTTGGTATATATTCCTTATACACTGTTTCATATATGTACCGGTTATCCAGTTCAGGCAAAAGCACAGGCTGCTCATCCTGGGAATGTATTGTGATGCTGTGAATAAAAATAAATGTGACAGTCAGCAGGAAATGCACCTTTTTCATAGCCGGTGAATTTTGGTTTATTCAAAGGTGGCACAAAAAGCTGAAAATTAAAAGAGTAAATTATTAAACGGTAGGAATGAGTTATTAAACGGTAGCATTATTTTATATTGGTACTGTGTGGCACCAAATAAAATCAGCCAACATGCCGGGAGGTGAATGGTAATAAATAAAAATGCACCGGCAAGTTTTATAACTTACCGGTGCATTTAAACTATTGTGAGGATGATTATTCTCCCTGAGGTTCCATTTGTTGCTGCAGTTTTTGCATCAACTCCGGATTTGCCTGGATAGCCATTGCTATTTCCTGGTAACGGGGTATGGTCAAATCATTTTCTGTGATAACCTCTTCCATTTCCTTTTGCGCCTCCATTTGAATTTCTTCTATCTGCTGGTAGGCCTCAGCAAATTGTTCCATCTCTTCTTCACTTGCCTGCATTTCCTGTCCGGGGGTTTGCTGTGCTGCAATGTATTCGTTGAAGCGTTGTATGTCAACACCTTCTTCCTGTACTGCTGTTGTCATATCCTGCTGAACCTGCTGGTCGATTACCTGCACTTCCCTGAATGCCGTTGCAAATTTTTCAATTTCATTATCAGAAACCTCGGTAGATTGCTGCTGAGGCATTTGTTGCGGCACTTGTGCCAGAGCGCCGGTTGTTACAATTGCAAAAATAAAAAGCACACTAAATAATTTTTTCAATTTCATAACTAAAATATTAAATTTATAATTCTAATTTTCTATTTCTCTTAAACAAAGAAACAAATCAACTCCTTTTCGTATTAAGAATCAATGTCAAAAAACCTTAATGAAAAGCTAATTCTGCCATGATGGAAAGCGTAGTTTATTTATTTTGTCGTAAACCCGGAGGTAATTTAAAGGCTTAATTTTTCTCTGTGTATGCTCATTCACTGGTTTTTAAACTGCTATTACTTGACTTAGCCAGACAACTGATTTTTTAATTTTAATTTTTTAACAATATGACTGCTTATCAGCAATGGTTTTGCCAGGATTTTATAAACGTATACGCCTAAATTTCTTCTTTTTCCGGAAATCATTTATAAAGATCATTGGAAAAGTCGTTTACACTTTCAATGCTGACAATATATGTCTTTGATAGGATAAAAAATCGGGAAAAGAGAATGAAAGCTTAAAGCATAAGGGGTAACCACATTAGTGCAGGAAGAATAAAAAAAATATCCCGGTTAATAATTTCAGCTGTTCGGTTAAAACACACAGCTGAAAGTTCATTGACCGGGAAATTCCTTTATAAGTACTTGTATATAATCAGAATCAGCCCTCCCGTTACTCCTGGAAATGCTGTTGCAGTTTCTGAAGCAAGGCAGGATCCTCCTGAACAGACTTTGCGATTTGCTGGTAACGCTCCACTGACAATTCATTGTCAACAATAACCTGTTGCATTTCCTGTTCTGCCGTATCGTGCAGCTCTTCAATTGCTTTAAATGTTGTTTCAAACTGTTCAAGTTCCTTGTTGTCTGCATCAAATTCCAAATCCGGATTTTGTTGTGCCTCAAGGTAATCGTTAAACCGGGCAACATCAATATCTTTTGCCTCAACGGCATTCATCATCTCTTCCTGGAGCTGCTGGTCAATTATTTGTACTTCACTGAATGCCACCGCAAACTTTTCCAGCTCCTCATCACTGACTTCCGATGGTTGCTGTGGTAAAACCTGTTGGGGCAATTGGGCAAACACGCCTGTGACTGCAAAAGCAAAAACAAGCAAAACACCAAACATTTTTTCAAAGTGCATTTTAAAAGATTTAAATTTCATTTTTTATTTACTAAATATTTTCTCTGCATGGAAAGCAAATGGTGTGCCTGTAATAGACAATAAAGATGTGAAATAACCTTAAATGGTTTCATTCTGTATGCCGGGTAACAACATCAAAAACAGCAGATATCCTGATAAGGTTGATATTTCCAAACCTATACAGATTATATAATTGCCTTATTAGCCTGCTTTTCAGTTACATTTTTTTAAATTTGTGAGCAAACTGTATTTGAAGTTTTAGTTTTTTAACACATCAAAGAATGCTTAAATTAGATTTCAGACTCTTTCTCGTGAGCTTCCTCTTGATTTCATTGGTATCCTGCAATGAATTCATTGAACCGCAGATGACCATCAATCCTTCTACTACATTGTGGTACGATGAACCTGCCAATGAATGGACTGAAGCCTTGCCGGTAGGTAATGGACGAATTGGAGCTATGGTATATGGAGGAATTGAAGAAGAGAATGTTCAGTTCAATGAGGAAACCTTATGGAGCGGTCAGCCTCACAGCTATGCCAACCGTGGTGCTCACAGGTATCTTGACGACATTCGCGGACTGCTTTGGGAGGGAAAACAGGAAGAGGCTCATGAGTTGGCCAATGCTCATTTCATGTCTGAACCTTTTGGGCAAATGAGCTATCTTCCCTTTGGGAACATACTGCTAAATTTTCCAGGGCATGATGAAGCTAAATCATACCGGCGCCGCCTTAACCTCAGGGAGGGTATTACTTCTGTTTACTACAGAAACAATGGCATTCAATACCGCAGGGAAGTTTTTGCTTCAGTTCCTGCACAGGCATTAATAGTCAGGCTGGAGTCATCCGATAACAAAGGTCTCAATTTTACTGCTGGGTTAACCTCACCCCATTCTGATTACGAGGTAGTGGTTGACAACGACCAGATTATATTGCGAGGGAAAGCGAACGATTATCATCAGCAAAGAGGAAGAAATGGGTTCCCATATCCCAGGAGCAGGCTTAACTTTGAAGCCCGGTTGAAAATTGAAACCGACGGAGGGGGGCTGGTGCAATACGATGATTCAATAGGTGTTGTTAATGCCCGCAATGTTACGTTATACCTTGTGGCAGCAACCAACTTTGTTAATTACAACGATATCAGCGGGAATCCCACAAGCCGCTGCAAGGAGTACCTGGCCAATCTTGAAGGAAAGCCCTATCAGACGCTTAAGGACGAACATATCAGAGACTATCGAAATCTGTTTAGCCGTACTTCCCTGGAGCTGGAAAGTTCCGAAATCTCAAACAGACCTACCGATGAAAGGCTGTTTACTTTTCATGAAGATGAAGATCCAAGCCTGGTTTCCCTGTTGTTTAATTACGGCAGGTATTTGCTGATTTCTTCATCACGGCCGGGAACTCAACCTGCCAACCTGCAGGGTATCTGGAACGACAGACTGGCGCCACCCTGGGATAGTAAATACACCATAAACATAAATACCGAAATGAATTACTGGCCGGCAGAGATGACCAATCTGGCCGAATGCGCTGAACCTTTGTTTTCAATGGTGGAAGATCTTACTGAAACCGGGGAGACTGTGGCGAAGGAACATTATGACCTGGAAGGTTGGGTAGCTCACCATAATACTGATTTGTGGAGGGGAGCAGCCCCTATAAACGATGCAAACCACGGTATATGGCCTACCGGCGGCGCCTGGCTTTCGCAGCACTTGTGGTGGCATTATCAATACAATGGCAATACAGGCTTTTTGAAAAACAGGGCCTATCCGGCGCTTAAGAAAGCCTCACTATTTTTTGCCGGTTACCTGATACCCTGGCCTGAAAATCCGCAATGGCTAGTAAGCGGCCCAAGTAACAGCCCTGAGCTGGGAGGATTGGTAATGGGACCAACAATGGATCACCAAATTATACGTGAATTGTTTTCCAATACCATAGAAGCTGCAGAAATTTTGAATATAGATGAAGAATTTGCTGAAGTGTTGCGGCTTAAACGCGACAGCATAGTGCATAACCAGATAGGACAGCATGGCCAGTTGCAGGAATGGATTGAAGATGTTGACGATCCCAATGAGCAGCACCGGCATGTTTCTCATCTGTGGGGCCTGCATCCGGGAAGTGAAATCCATCCGTTAACCACGCCCGAACTGGCTGAGGCTGCAAAGGTAACCCTTTCGCACCGTGGCGATGGAGGTACAGGATGGTCAAGAGCATGGAAAATAAACTTCTGGGCACGCCTGCTCGATGGTGACCATGCTTTTCTGCTTCTGAAAAATCTGATGGTACCTTCAAAAAGTAACGAAACAAATTATGAAGACAGGGGCGGCTTATACAATAACCTTTTCGATTCCCATCCTCCGTTCCAGATTGACGGGAATTTCGGAGCTGCTTCGGGGATTGTGGAAATGCTGCTTCAGTCGCACCTGCGAGATGAAAATGGTGATTATTACCAGGATCTTCTTCCGGCATTGCCTTCACGTTTCGAGGATGGGAAAATTTCCGGAATAAAAGGTCGCGGAGGCTTCCAGTTCTCCATAACCTGGGAAAATGGCAAGCTCGTTTCCTTAAAAGTTGAATCGGTGCTTGGTAAAAGGTTAAAACTTAGATACAACGGGGAAACTGTATCAATGGATACTCAGCCCGGGAGAACATATTTGATTGGTGTCAGCGATTTTCAATAGCCATTAAAAGATAGCCAGCAACAATTCGATATCTTTCGCAGGTATGTTGAACAAGCTTCCTATATCACTGCTTGTTAAAATGCCGTGATAGATATAAACGCCTTTACGGAAACCCTTTGAATTTTTAATGTAATTATCTACACCGCCAATGTCCCCGATGGCAAGCAATATAGGTATCAGGATGTTGCTCAGGGAAATTGATGCCGTGCGGGCAACGATTGCAGGGGAATTGGGCACGCAATAATGCACCACTCCGTGCCTGAGATACGTGGGGTTATTTAAATCGGTGCACCGGGTGGTTTCGAAGCAGCCACCCTGGCTGGCATTAAGATCGATAATTACAGAGCCTTCCTTCATCTGTTTTACAAGGTCTTCGGAGACTTTGAATTTAGGCGTGGTGTGAAACATCATTGCTCCTATAACGGCATCGGCCGAGAGGAGTGCTTTTTTAAGCACTTTGGGATAAAACACCGATGTGAATACCGGGCGCCCCAATTTTTCTTCCAGCTTGCTTAAATCGTAAACTGAGGTATCGAATACCTTTACCAAAATGCCCAGGCTAAGGGCGGCACGAGCAGCATATTCGGCGGCAGTGCTGGTACCGATGATGACCAGTTCGGCCGGTGTGATGCCGGTGACCTCGCCAAAAAGCACCCCTTTGCCATTATGGGCATTGCTCAGGTATTCGCTGGCCAGAGTGATAGAAGTAACGCCGGCAATCTGGCTCATCTGGTGGACAATGGGCAGAAAACCTTCCTCGTTTTCAATATTTTCGAAAGCTATGGTGGTAACCTTTTTCTGCATTAGCTTTTGCATCGATTCCCTGCAGTGGGCTTGTATCTGCATGAACGAAAATATAACCTGCCCGCCGCGCAGCATATCAATCTCATCGTTGTCGAAGGGGGCAACGCGCAGTATGATGTCGCACTGGAATACTTGTTCCTTATCCTCAACAATGACAGCTCCGGCTTCACGATATGCCTGGTCGGAATAACTGGCCATCTTACCGGCATCTTTTTCAATGTATATTTCGTGGCCGTAAGATGTAAGCAGATCAACTGCCTGCGGAGTCAACGGAACCCTGAACTCCACTTTGCTGAAATCGGATGGAATACCAATTTTAATGCGTTGACCCCGGGATTTTATCTCAAGGGTTTCCTCTTTGGGCATCAACATGGTTTTTGAAACCGGTAAATCTTCCTGTGGTTCCTCTTTCACTGTCATAAGCTGCTTGTTTTATAGTATAAACAGTTATACTTAATTCATTAATTTTAAAATTTTCAGAGCGAAGCAGTTATTTTTCGCACTTCTTTATCTTCCACTTCAATATTTACAGATACAAAATCCGCGGGCAGCAGGGGTTCAATTTTTTCTGGCCATTCAATCAGGCAATAGTTCCCGCTGTAAAAATAATCCTCATACCCCAGATCGTAAGCTTCTTCCATCTCCTTTATACGGTAAAAATCGAAATGGTAAATGGAATGGCCCAGGCCGGTTTTATATTCGTTTATAATTGCGAAAGAAGGGCTGGTCACGTTGTCGCGAGTTCCCAATTGCCTGCAGATAGCCTGGATAAAAGTAGTTTTGCCGGCTCCCATCTTTCCGTAAAAGGCAAAAATCCGTTGTTGAGGAAACCTTTCAATAAGTTCTTTTGCTGCCTTTTCGATTGACTTTATAGTGCTTAGCTCAACTGAAAACATGTTTGTAAATCAAATTTCCCAAATTTGCTCTGTTCTGTATTCCAAATGTATTCTTCCGCTGTGGATTTCATACAATATTACAAAATGAAACTCAGATATGCACAATCGAAACCAATAAATGCGACATAAGTCAGGTAATTGGGTGTGTTATAAAACGATCAATTCAGTAAAAAGTATTAATTTTGAAATGGAATTGCTGCAGGAGCAATTCGCACTGCAATTAAAAAAACCTACTTTTTATAATTAATAAAAAATTTTACAGATGAAAATACCAGCAGATTTAAAGTACACCGAGGACCATGAATGGGTACGGATGGATGGAGATACAGCCGTTGTTGGAATAACTGATTATGCCCAGAATGAATTGGGGGATGTTGTTTTTATTGAAATTGAAACAGAAGGAGAGGAGTTTGACAAGGGTGAAACCTTTGGAACAATAGAAGCGGTTAAAACAGTTTCCGACCTGTTTATGCCGGTTGGAGGCACCGTTTCCGAAGTAAACGAAACTTTGGCCGATGAGCCCGAGCTGGTAAATAAAGATCCTTACGGAAAAGGCTGGTTAATAAAAATATCAGTGACAGATCCCGGACAGTTTGATGACCTTTTGAGCGCCGATGACTATAAAAAAATGATTGAAGCATAAAAATCGGCTGACCGGGTTTTAAAGAATGCAGTTAGTTGTGTTAATATTATCCGGCAGATTTTTATAAGGCTACAGGAAAAAGAAAAAAACCAGGGCAACAAACGGCCCTGGTTTTTTAATATATGCGATATTCTTCAGTTGTTTTCAATTATCCGCATTTTGATGACCCGCATGAGATGCAGGTAAGGCAACCTTCCTGGTATACCACTTCATCGGAGCCGCACTCATCGCAAAGGGCATCCTCAGCCAGTGTACCATTAGGTATGTATTTTTTAAGTGCGCGGGCCACACCTGCCTTCCATGAATTAATGGTTTCGTTATCGAGCTGAAGGCTTGTAACCAGTTCAACTATTTTATGGATAGGCATGCCGTGGCGCAGAGTTCCGGATATTAATTTTGCATAATTCCAGAAAACAGGGTTGAACTTATAGGAAAGTCCTTCAATGGTTGTTTTGTACCCCCTTTTGTTTACGTATTGGAAATCGTAGCGCGAGTTTCCGTCGGGGTCATAGTTTTTAATGATGTATCCGCGGGTAATTGAGCGGGGAAGAAGGATGCCGTCTTCATCATCAGACAAACCTGTAAAAATTTCATAGGGCTTGCCATCAAGAAGGCCAATGAATGCTATCCACTTTTCCTTGTTGTTTTGAAATCTTACAACATCGGCATCAAGTTTTTCGGGACGTTTGGTAGGGAATCCCGACTTTTTCTTTTCTGACCCGCTGTTTGAAATCAGCACCCCTGAACGGGAGCCGTCGCGATAAACGGTAACACCTTTGCATCCGCTTTTCCATGCTTCAAAATAGAGTTGGCCCACCAGCTCTTCAGTAGCATCGGAAGGAAGATTGATTGTAACGCTTATCGAATGGTCGACCCATTTCTGAATCCTTCCCTGCATTCTCACCTTTGAAAGCCAGTCAACGTCATTTGAAGTGGCCTTGTAATAGGGCGACTGTTTTACCAGTTCATCAAGGTCTTCCTGTGAATACTCCTTGTTCAGGCTGTGACCGTTGGCTTCCATCCACACCTTGAATTTATGGTGGAAAACGGTATATTCTTCCCAGTGATCGCCCAGCTCATCCACAAAATCAACCCTTACATTTTTGTCGCCCGGGTTCACTTTACGGCGTCGTTTATATACCGGCAGGAATACAGGCTCGATGCCTGAGGTGGTTTGGGTCATCAGGCTTGTAGTCCCTGTAGGGGCAATGGTAAGCAGGGCAATATTTCTTCTTCCGTGCTTTGCCATTTCTTCATAAAGTGAAGAGTCGGCATTTTTTAACCGTTCGATAAACGGGTTGTTTTTTTCTCTTTCGGTATCGTAGATGCTGAACGGGCCACGTTCTTTTGCCAGATATACCGAAGAGCGGTATGATTCCAATGCTACTGTTTTATGTATTTCTTCCGAGAAATCGGTAGCATTTTCACTGCCGTATTCCAATCCGAGCGCTGCCAGCATATCTCCTTCTGCCGTAATTCCGATACCGGTACGGCGGCCTTCCTGTGCTTTCTTTTTGATGTTTTCCCAAAGCCTCTTTTCAACTGCTTTTATTTCTTCTTCTTCCGGGTCGGCATTCACTTTTTCCAGAATGGCATCAATTTTTTCAAGCTCCAGATCGATAATATCATCCATAATGCGCTGGGCATAATGGACATGTTCCTTAAAGAGTTTAAAATTAAACCGCGCTTTGGAAGTAAACGGTTCCTCGACATACGAATACAGGTTTAAAGCAAGCAACCGGCAGCTGTCGTATGGACATAAAGGTATTTCACCGCAAGGATTTGTGGAAACGGTTCGATACCCCATATCAGCATAACAGTCGGGAACCGATTCTTTAATGATTGTATCCCAGAAAAGAATACCGGGTTCAGCCGATTGCCAGGCGTTTTTAACAATCTTTTTCCACAGTTTACCTGCATCGATTTCTTTTTTATATACCGGCGTTTTTGCATCAATAGGGTAGGATTGCTGATATAAGATGTTTTGCTCAACGGCTTTCATGAAGTTGTCTTCAATTTTAACCGACACATTTGCCCCGGTAACTTTTCCCTGTTCGAGCTTTGCATCGATAAAGCTTTCCGAGTCGGGGTGTTTTATTGACACCGACAACATCAGCGCTCCCCGGCGGCCATCCTGTGCCACTTCCCGTGTGGAGTTGGAATAACGTTCCATAAAAGGTACAATGCCGGTGGAGGTAAGAGCTGAATTTTTAACCGGCGATCCTTTGGGCCTGATGTGGGAGAGATCGTGACCAACGCCGCCGCGCCTTTTCATAAGCTGAACCTGTTCCTGGTCAATTTTCATTATCCCTCCGTAGGAATCGGAACTGCCATCATTTCCAACTACGAAGCAGTTTGAAAGTGAAGCAACTTGATAGTCGTTGCCGATACCGGTCATTGGTCCTCCCTGGGGAACAACGTACCTGAAGTCTCTTAACACCTGGTAAATCTCGTTTTCAGTAAGCGGATTGGGATAGCGTTTCTCAATCCTTGCAATTTCCTTCGCAAGCCTGTGGTGCATGTCATCGGGAGTACATTCAAATATATTTCCGAATGAATCTTTCAGGGCATACTTGTTTACCCATACTCTTGCCGCTAAATCGTCTCCCTTAAAAAAAATGCGGGAGGCGTTTATTGCCTCTTCCTGTGAATAGATCTTTTTACCTGACGAGGTCTTTACCGATACTTCTTCAAATGCCATAGTGTTCAGTTAATATTATTATAATATGTTCCTTTTCTGTATTTAAGGATTCTGCTCTGAATTGCGATACCAAGATAAAACAGAAACACAAAAGACGGTACACTTTGTGGGTTAAAAAAATGAAAAGTTATCAACTTTGAATGGTTATGTGTCTGTAATAAAATGTTTTAGGTTGTTACTTTCGTCAAAAAGTTTACAGAAAAGAAAATTTTAAAGTGTAATTATCAAAATAAATGTTATTGATTTTCCGAACGAAAAAACCTAATATTAAATAAAAGAAATACTAACAAAAGTTGTGCAAAACCTGATCAGATGTTAAAAACACTTTTTATAATAACTTGTGTTGCCCCCACATTTTGGGCTACATAATTTTTACACTTTTCTGAGGCAGTTTTCCGTTCACCGGTATGAAGCAATAGCGACTGGAGTATTTTTTCAAGGGAAACATCATCATCAACAGGGAAAGCGCCTCCCACATTTTTAAGCTCAACTGCTTCCCTGAACTTCTGGTAATTGGGGCCAAAAACCAGGGGCAGGCCAAATGTGGCGGCTTCAAGGATGTTGTGTATTCCAATCCCAAACCCACCTCCTATATAGGCCACTTCACCATAGCGGTAGAGTGATGAAAGTATTCCTATCGAATCGATAATAAGTACACGGTAATTGATTGCATCATTTTCATTCAGGCGGCTGAATCTTACCGATGCATTAAACAGCTGCTCAAGCCGGCTGATGTTTGCGGGGGTAACTTCATGCGGGGCTATAATGGTTTTAATGTTGCTTCGTTCATTGACGTAGGTTGCCAGAAGTTCTTCATCGGGTTTCCATGTGCTGCCGGCAACCAGTAAAAGGTTTCCATCTTTAAACTTTTCTATAACCGGAATTTCCTGTGCGTTTTCAGCGATGGCTGCAACCCGGTCGAAGCGTGTATCGCCCGATACGGTATATCTGTCAATGCCTGATGACTTCAGCAGATTTGCCGAATTTTCATCCTGAACGAAAAAATGGGAGACTTTTTTAAGCATCTTCATGTACCACTTTCCCCAGAGGTTATTTTTGAAAAACTGCTGATCCGGGCGAAAGATTGCAGAAACCATGAAAAGTGGTATTTTTCTTTTCTTCAGTTCATCGAAATAAAAATGCCAGTATTCATATTTTATGAAAAAGGCTTTTTCGGGCTGAACCATTTTTAAAAATGTTCTGGCATTCCTCCTTGTATCCGGTGGCAGGTACATAATGATGTCGGCTTGCTCGTAATTCTTCCTGATTTCGTAACCTGAGGGAGAAAAAAATGTCAAAACAACACGGAATTGAGGAAATTGTTTACGTACCTGTTCAATAAGTGGCCTTCCCTGTTCGAATTCCCCCAGTGAGGCACAGTGAAACCATATATAGCGGGAATTGGTTTCAATTTTTGCAGCCAGATTTTTTTGCCAGTTTTTTCTTCCGGATACAAATAAACGTGCTTTGGCATTGAATACGGCTGCAATTTTAACGACTAAAAGGTAAAAATAAATACCTGCATGGTATAGGAATTCCATGGTTCAACAGTTAAAATGGACGTTTGGAAAGATTAAAAAGCCGCTGTTTTTTCATGTATTCGTATATGGTAAGGTTCATGAGCAGCAGCAGAAAAAAATAAAAGAAATCCTCAACCGGTATAGTAAATATGCGTAACCCGAGTATGTGACTGCTGTTGTATTCCACAACAGGAAGTGCTGTAAGAACACCATTTACTATCATAAGGGGAATCAAAAGGATTAGCCAGGTGAGATAAAATTTGGTATAATGAGGTTTAAACCGGTTTCTGAAAATGGTATACCCAAAATAGATCGTCAGCAGGAAGAAGGTAAAGAAGGTATAAAGATGCTGCCGTGCCGAGTAGGCCATATAAGCAAATGCAACCAAAAGCACCAGACTTACGGCCACAAAGAGGTTGGGTTTTTCGAAAGTGGAAAGCTTTACGTTAAGTACTTCGTATACAAAAACACTGGCATAAGGAATGACCAAAAAGAACAACCACTCTTCAACCGGCAGGTTCAGGATGTAAATGCCGGTGAGGTAACGGGGATTAAAGCTCCAGATTCCAAGTTCCTCAAAACGTAAATCCCATAAAATGAAAATGGCTCCTGAAAACAAAACTGCCGGAACAAGAAACTTTATTTTGGTGTAAAATCTCACTTCCTTTTCAAAGCTGAAGGCAAGCGGGCCGGCAATGGTGCCCAGCATAAGCAACAGGTAGGTATAATTCCGGAACTCCATGTGCAATTTTTTCGGGCAAAGTTAAAGTAAAAACTTTAATCAGGATCTATATGTATGATGTGTCTCCATTATGGATTTCTATTTTTTATTGTCTCCTTTCACATGACAATGGTTGTTACACTATTTTCTGTAATTTCCAATATCTCGCCAATATCAAAGGTTCCCGTTAACTTTAAGTTGTTTTTTTCTGATGTTTCATATACTTTCGCTCCTGAATTGTAGGCCCCCTGTACGTTGATCTGCAGGTTCAATTTTGTGGAATTGTCATTAAGCACAACCAAAACCAACTCTCCATTTTCATTTTTATAGGCTGATACTTTCAATTCAGGGTTTTTACTTTTGGAAACCATAATTGGGGTAGCTCCCGGCCTGATGAATCTGGAGTAGTTTCCCAATGCCCATAACAGCTTGGATTCATAAATGTTACCTCCTGTTTCACTTTTATCTATGTAAACCAGTCCGTCTTTATAATCATAAGGGCTTACAGCAAGCCACCATTGCCATGCACTTGCCTTTGCAATGGTTAAGTCGGCCCTTATAACATTGGCCACAAACAAAGCAGTTTGCATGCCCAGGTCTCTTCCATTTCCTTTAAGACCATCATTGTCGCCCAGAATGCAGTATTCTGTCATCCAGAATTCCAGCTCAGGGTCAGTTGCCAGAATTTCCTGATGCAATCGGGTTCTTACATTTTCCAGTACCTGGCTGTTGGTGGTGGTAAAGTAGCTATGAGCTGCAATTTTATGAGCCATATTTGGAACATTTCCAACATAATTATCAGAAGAAGGGGTAAAAAAATCTTTTATCTGAAAACCGCGGCTGGCATCGTTACCGGCTTCATACAAATGATTTAATTGTCCGGCTTCGGTAATCTCAACCTGTGTGGGTAGATTGGAATCATTCAGGTCCTTCCCTAAAATCCTGCACAGTTGAGCCACCTCTGAATTCTTCCATGGAGAACCTTCCTGTCCACCTTTCCAATCCCATTGAGGTTCATTAACCGGCGAAAGATAATCAAAAAGCACCCCTTCATTATTTTTTATGTTTCGGATTACTTCAACCAGGTATTTACTGTATTCCGGAAGATTTTCAGCCGGCAGGTTCATTGAATTGCCTCCATCGGAAAAGGCTTTACCATTTTTTGTAAGTACAACCGGGGGGCTGTTAACAAATCCTATAAATGTTTCCACTCCCCGTTCTTTTGCAGCACGAAGGAACCAGCGCTGACCGGCCTGTTTGTTCCAATTGTAAGTCAAATCATCTTGCAGGAAACTTTCTGCCCGGCGCCAGGGGTCATCAATACCCGAGTTGCTTCCCTGACGGGTACTTCCTGCTCCGATATTAAACCGCCAGGTACTTAACCCAATTCCTTTTGGCGAACCATCTTCACCGTTTTCCATGCTGAACAGCAAATCGGCAATCCTGTTTTTTTGCTCATCCGGCCAGTTGCCAACAAATTGACAACTCCATGCATCGGAAGCACCAAAATTGTGAATTGTCTGGTAGGTGGTTTCCGGCATCAGGGTGATTTCCAGCACATCATTCTGATCTGCATTTTTGCTTTCGATTTCATTGCAGGCCAAAAGTGCCTGGAAGAGAATTAGATAAATAAAAATCATACGATTGTTCATTAATAATGAATAGAAGGAATACGTTCAATTATATATTCATATGGAGCTTCCTTTCCGCTGGCCACTTCATAAATTTTAGAATGACTTTTAATGGCGGCTTCCGTTAATTCTTTATAGGGCCGGTTACAGATATCCATAAAACCGATGTTATAGTTTTCGCCATCGAACCTGCCAAACACAGGCTGGTCCAGCCACTGGAAATAGTGGATGCCTATAAGTTCCGGACGCGCCAGTCCTTGTTCAAGGTAATAACGGTATGCTTTACCGCGCTCCTCTTGATTTAAGGCGCCCTGTATGCCGGTTGCCGGCAGCCCGCGGTCGGTTGCACCAAAATGAAACTCCCCAATCATTAACGGTTTACCGCTGATGCGGGCAATTTCTTCTGTTTCAGGAGGCCCCGGATTTCCATATCCGTTGATGGAAAAAACATCGAACCTGTCGCCGGCTTTGTACAGCAAATCAGAACTTATCCAGGCGTAACGCATGCCCAGATTCAGGTGGTCAGGGTCTACTTTTTCAACTTCATCACATGGAACATCAACATATTTTTTTACAAGAATCTCTGAAAACTGCCAGAAATCTTCCCGGGCTTTATCACTTGGATAATCTTCAAACACCTGTTCAGAAAGTTTTTCAAAACTTTCAATATCCATATTCCATGTCTTATTAAACGACTCTATGTTTGGATAACGTTCTGAAAGCCATTGTGAAAACCTGCGTTTTGATTCGGAAGCCTGTTGTGTGGCAAACATTTCAAAAGCAATATCATGGGCACCAAATGCCCAATGAGGCTCGTTGCGCAGGAAATATCCTATCAGGTAGGGGTCACCTTTGTACTCGTTCAACTGTTTTGCAAATTCCCCGGCACTGGCAGCATATTCATCAGAATATACATCGGGAAAATCGCGAAAAAGCTTTACCGGGGTGGAGGGAAAATTGGATAAGGGCAACACATATGGGATATTTGATTTTCGGGCGTAGTCCATATCCGACCAGTTTGCAATGGTATTCAGTCTGAATTCACGGATTTGCCCGGAAGTGATAGTTTCCCAGTTTTCCTGCCATTTTTTTCCAAAAACGCGCATCAGGTTCAACTGATAGAAATCAACCATTACCGTTTCTCCACGGTTGGAGTAAGCTTCCTTGTATAGCGGATCATTTTTGGAAGGGAGCCACTTGAACAAATCTTCCTGCCCCGAAACTGTCCCTGAGGAATTGTTTCGTATGCAATCCACACCAACCGAAACGAAGGCATATCCTTCAGGGTCGACAAGCCACCAGCGACTGCCGTCGTGGTGTGTTCGAAAAAACCCGGTTGCATCGAATCTTTTTTCTTTCCAGCCCCCATATTTGCTCCAGTTTGTGGGGAAGGAGGAGGTTGCTGCTTCAGCAAGCTGAGCCTCCAGCAAATTTTTTAAATCCTTTTCGCCGGTTGTTTTTCCCGGCCAATTTTTTGATGCCCATTGTCCCAGTTCATCAACAACGGGAACTTCAGGTTGGGGGAAGGGGGCAGGCAGTTCATCCGTTAGGTAAACATTTGCCAGTTCAAACACCGGTTCAAAATGGGGTTCCATCATTGGAGCAAAACGAATAGCAACTTTGGAGATATCTTCAGGTTTCATCCGACTTCCCAGCACTGTCCCTTTTAGTTGCCTGGGGAAACGGTCCATAAAAATTTCCTGTCCGTCGAGGTGCTTAAGCGGAAATATGACCTTGGTTCTCAGGGAGGGGAGTACGCCTATTTTTGCTGCCATTCGCGGTGTATCATTGTCCTGGCCGGCTTCATCTCCGCTTTGAGCAACAATTGCACCTGCCATGTTTGCTTTCCGGTAAAACTCCAGGTTAATAACAGCGCTAAAATCGTTGCTGTGCCAGATTTCAATAACTATGTACCGGGCACGGCTCCATTGAGTTACATCATCTCCCTGCCACACCACAACAGTTTGGTTATTGGCATCGGGTTGAACATGAAGAATCTGACTGTCGAAGCCTGTTCCTTTTCTAAGCCTGGTGATTTCAGAATTATTTGCCTGTATGTCTTTAAGGTTCATGTAGTTTCCCTGTCCGGTTGCCCATAAGGCAAGGAAAAAAGCAATAAGCAAAGCAAGTACAGTTTTCATTGGTCATAGTTTTTGTTAAGAAACAGTCGAAGCAGGAATATGTTAGCCTAGAGGTTTAAAAGGTGCCCAGGCAGTTTTTGCCTTGAGCACCTTTTTCCTTGTTTGATAATAACCTCTTCTACAATTTTTGTTTTGCGAGTGATTTAGGATCATCACCCTGAGTTATAGCCTTCATGCGAAAACTGTAACTGTATTCTTTATCCGTCAGACGGTACTGGTCGTGAGTTCGCGCACCCCAGCTGTTATCGCCACCAACTCCCATTTGTTTGTAATCGACATTCACTGAAGTGAGGTCGCGAGGTTTTACATCGGTTGTATGACGGTTTATAACAACTTCACCTTCGCGCTGGCGTCCATCAGTTCTTCCCATAGATTCGAAATCTTCCTGCAGATTATGATGAGCGCTTACCTCCAGCAACGGCATTCCTTCAAAATAAAGTCCGTTACCGTTTGTATCGGTAATGGTCATCCAGCGCACATCGGTTTTATTACCATTCTCCTGCGGGCGCAGGTAAGCCCAGTACTGATCGGCCACACTCCCTTTATAAGCGTTAACGAATGCGCTTGTTTTACGATCCTGGTAACTCTCATAGGGCCCTCTTCCAAGCCATACCATCTGATCGTACTGGCGTGGCATAATCATGTTCATGCCCATCCTTACTATTTCAGGAAGCTCATCTTTACTCATCTTGAAATGATTGTTGACGATAACATCTCCTGAGCCGTAAATTGCGTAAGTTGATTTATAGTCGGCAATTTTTTCCTGATTTTCATCCACAAGGTCGAAAAGGTATACGACTTCGGTAAGGTTGTTGGCTTTTCTGTTCACCGATACGTTGGCAACTTTCCTGTTCTTGCCTGCTTCACGCCATATTCTGCTTCTTATTGGAAGATTATTGCCGAAATCATTATCGATAGGCGCCCTCCAGAAATTTGGCACCGGACCCTGTTCCAGCAATTCCGTGTCACCATTTTTATAGCTGCTGATTACTCCCGATGCTTTATCAAAGGTGATTGCAAATCCCTCACCTTTAACCAGTATTGAATTGTTGCTTTCATCCACTGAAACTGGAGGCAGGTTGGCAAGGTTCATCTTTTTTGCCGGGGCAAATGTGGGCAGTTTAAATTGTTCGGCTGCCAATTCAGTGCCGGCCTCGATCAAACCATCCTGATTATTAAGCGATGCTTTTACAGTAAGAAAATACTCCACACCGGCTTCGGCATTTATTTTCGGGTCGTAATTAACCTGTACCGATTCTCCGGGTACTGCTTGCACATTATTAAACCGTCCGGTTTTAATAACATCCCCGTTACCTGTTATTTCCCAGGTAAAACTGAAATCAGAAAGATTACGGAATGCATATTTATTCTTGATGTTAATTAACCCTTTATTCAAATCTGAAGGTTCAAAGCCTATGTGCTGGTATACTTTCTTTACTTCCATCAGATGGGGTTTAACTCCACGGTCGGGGTTTACAAGTCCGTTCAGGCAGAAGTTACCATCGGAAGGTACATCTTCGGGGCCGAAGTCGCCGCCATATGCCCAGAATTCCTCGCCATTTTCATTTTTTGTTAGCAGTCCCTGGTCGACCCAGTCCCAGATGAAACCTCCCTGCAGCGCTTCGTATTTTTCAATAACATCCCAGTAATCCTGCAGGTTACCTACACTATTTCCCATGGCATGCGCATATTCACATTGGATAAGTGGTTTGGTTGGATTGCCTTGTGCATATTTTTCCATGCCTTCAATACGCATGTACATCGGTACGGTAATATCAGTATTCTCTCCTCCGTGTGCTTGTTCATATTGCACCGGCCTGGTCTGGTCAACCGATTTCAGGAAATTGTATGTGGCCATAAAATTTACCCCATTACCGGCTTCATTTCCCAATGACCAGATGATAACAGAGGGTTGGTTCTTATCCCTTTCGTACATGTTGCGTGTGCGGAACAGGTGTGCCTCTTTCCAGTTCTCATCTTTGGCCAGAGATTCAGCTCCGTATCCCATTCCGTGCGATTCGATATTTGCCTCATCCACAACATACAATCCGTATTTGTTACACAACTCATACCAAAGTTCCGGTTGCGGATAATGGGAAGTACGAACGGCATTCAGGTTATGCGATTTCATTGTGAATATATCTTTGAGCATGGTTTCTTTGTCAACCACATGTCCGTTTACATCGTGATGCTCATGCAGGTTAGCTCCTTTCAGATAAACATACTGGCCATTTACCAATAGGTTGGCATCTTTAATTTCAACGGTACGGAAACCTACTTCCTGTCTGATTACCTCAACTGTATTTTCATTGTTCCTCAGAGTGACTACCAGTTCATACAGGTTGGGATATTCGGCCGACCATTTTTTAACTTCAGGGAGTTCACTTTCGAAATGAACATTCTGCTCTCCCTGTTCAAGCTTACGGGAAAAATCGGCCACTTTATTCCCCTGATCATATAAAACAGCTTCGAGCACAGCCGAACCTGCATTCTCTCCCTGGTTCACAACATCTACTCCGAGTGAGAAAATACCGTTGGTGTAAGTTTCATCGAGCCCCGATATAACCCGGAAATCTTTTATGTGTTGCTGGTCGCGTGCAACCAGGTATACATCACGTGTCATACCGCTTATGCGCCAAAAATCCTGGTCCTCGAGATAGGAGCCATCGCACCATCTGAAGATTTCTACTGCCAATGTATTTTCTCCCGGTTCAAGGTATTCGGTGATGTTGAACTCTGCAGGAGTTTTGCTGTCTTCACTGTAACCTGCAAACTGTTCGTTTACCCAAACATTGAGCATTGAACTGGCGGCTCCAAAGTGCAGAATGACCTTTTTTCCTTTCCATGAGGAAGGAAGGGTAAATGTTCTTTTGTAAGAACCGACAGGATTGTGTTCACTTGTTATTAAAGGAGGTGTTTTTCCATGTGGATAGGTAATATTCGTATAAATGGGATAATCATATCCCTCCAGCTCCCAGTTTGAGGGCACTTTTATTTCGTCCCAATCACGTGTGTCATAGTCATTTTTGAAAAACCAATAAGGGCGTTGAGAAGGGTTTTGTGCCAGATGAAACTTCCACATCCCGTTGAGGGACTGAATATTTGGCGACTGCCACTTATCTTCAGTTCGCGCCTGTTGCAGGTTTTCATAAGGAATAAAATGGGCATGGGGCATTTCCCTGTTAATTTCATTAACTTTTGGATCTTCCCATGGGGGGGTCTCTTTTTCGTCCCATTCAACATCTGCATAATTGGTATACTGCGTGCAGGAAAATGCAAGCAGTAATGCAGAGGAGAGCAATAGTTGAAGCAAGGTTTTGACTTTGTTCATAATATTGAAAGTTAAATGTTTAAATATTTAAATTTTGTAGCTAATTATTATTTTACAACCGGTTGGAACAGCATTTTTACCTTTTTTTCAACCTCTTCAGGGGCCGGGTCAATATCAAAAATTAAATCCGGCTTTAGATAAAAAAGTTTCTTTTCTGCTTTAAATCTTTTTTCTCCTCCTCCTGTAATGTTAAGCATTATGAGGGAATCTTTACCGACAGTGCCGTTTTCTGCTGCTTTTATCAGAGTGGCTGTGGCCACTGCTGCGGCAGGGTGGATGTCAATTCCTTCAGTTTCCTCAAAGAGACGCGCAGCGGCTCTTGCTTCATCGTTTGTAGCAACAATTACATCACCCCCTGAATCGGTAAGGGCATCAAAAAGCCCTCCGGCTATAGGATAGGGAGGTTTACGGTTCGACAGCACCTTTGCATCGATTTCTTCTACCTGTCTTCGGGCTAAAGTATCATTAAACGGAAGCATGGCTCGCGAACCGGCTTTCCATGCATCATGCAACGGTGTAAAGGGAGCATTCTGTGAAACCATAAGCTTCATTTTATTTGTTCCAAAACGTCCGTCTTCCAAAAACCGGAGATTAGCTTCCCATGCTGCAATGGCACCTGTACCACTTCCCACCGCCTGGAAATAATATTCCGGTATCTTACCAATTGTGGTTACCGCGGAAAGAACTGTAGTTGACATCCCGTCACGACGGGCAATGTTTTTAGCTCCTCCCTCCGGAACAAAATCTTCCATTGCTGCCACAATGTTTGACAGATGAATGGCATCAAAATAGTCGCTGCCTGACCTGCTGCAAATCAGCTTTACACAATCATCAAGTGGCTCTTCAAACCAAAGCGCATTGATGTTATCTTCAGGAACACAAATTAAAAGCGGTATTTTATTTTCAGAACATACCTTCGCAAACGATCGGGATGTATTACCTGCAGAAGCCACTACCAGTACTTTATCCATTTCCGGAACCATGCGACCGCATACCGAATAAGCTTCCGTTTCTTTAAAGCTGCAGGTGGTCATGCCGGCATCTTTTTCCGGCCAATACCCGCTGAAAGTAATCCAGAGATTTTCAATCCCCAGTTTTTTGGATAACTGTCTGCTCTTGTAGGTAACCGGTGCCGAGGAGCCTTTAAGTTTTCGGCTGACAGGCAGCCAGTCGGCATACCGGTATAGTCCCCAGGATGCATCTTTTACTCTTAATTGTTTTTTTTCGTAGATGGCTCTGATAAGTGTCGGATCATTTTCACCCGGTGCATCCAGTATCCATCCCTTATCTTCAAATATTTTTCCGGTTTTTACCGATTGAAGCTGATAATTGGTTTTAATAAAATTGTTCTCCATAATTTTGATCTGTGAAGCACAAAAATAATAATTTGACGATGGAAACAATTAAATTATAAAATAAGCAGCTTTTAACCGGGTATTAAATTAAAAATACTTTGCCCGGATGTAGCTTCTGCCAAAAAAATCCATATTAAAACCTACTGAAAATTCATATGTGCCATACTGGTATGGAAAGATTTCATTATAGGTTAAGTCTAAGGCAAATCCTATACGCAGATTATTATCCATAATCCATTGAGAAACGAAGCTTACCGCATTGCCCGATCGCATCATAGCTCCCAGCCACAGTTGATCGCGCAGCATAAAATTTGCACCAAAATCATATTGCAGGGGCAGGCCCCAATTTGCAGTAATCATCATGGTAGGCTTAAAAATCAATTGATTGTAACGGATGAACCGGAAAACATACCCTGCAGAAAGATAAACGGTTTGTATTTGTGCTTCAATATTGTAATTATTAATATTAGCCCTGTAGTCGTTTTTCAACATTTTTGGCATTGATAAACTGATGTAGTAATGATCCTCATACAAAAAGGCTCCAACGCCAAAGTTTGGAAGAAATTTTAAATCAACGTCTTCGGCAAAGGCGTGGTCATATTTTCCATCAGGATACAGCTGATAGTTAGTGAGGGGGTTTTTATAGTTTACAAACCCGTATTTCAGCCCCATGCGCAGACGCGTTCGTGGAGTTACGGCAATTTCATAGGCATAGTCTCCAAAAACTCCCAGCTTGCTCTCCAGCCCAAAATTATCGTTGGTAACATTTAACCCTACGGCTACCTTTGTATTAAGCGGAGTATGAAAGGAAAATACCTGAGTTAACGGCGAACGATTTATGCCTGCCCACTGTTTTCGCACAAGGGAGGAGAAACCTACTTTTTCCCACATTCCGGTATATGCCGGATTTATGGGTTGGATATTAAACATGTACTGGGTCAGTATAGGTTCCATTTGAACATAGCGTCGTCCCTCCTGCCCAAGACCTCTAATTCCAAATAAAAGTAGAAGTAAGGTTAAAGTCAGAGATTGTTTCATCCAGTTTTTCATCTATTCCGGAACAAAATTCCGATGGAAAACTACAAATTTAATGTGAATTTAGCAATAGAATTGCTTAAATTATTGAAAGTTAGAATCTTTTGCTGTGCCTGTATCGGAGCATATCTTTCCTGAATTGAGCAAGAAATGAGATTTTTGATGTTTAAAAATTTTATTCCTTTTGTATTTAATTCAAAAAAGTCCTTATTTATTTGGCAAAGAATATTACATTTGTTGTCGCTACGTGGAAGGATTTGAGATTGATTGCAACCACAGGAAAAAATGCTAAAGCAATCGTGCTTTTTTTTCACATTTTCAATCCGATATATCCCGCAGCCTGAAAATTATTGTTTAACAATCTGAATGACAGAATGCAAACAGAACATGTTTTGAAATGCATTGTAACAGAGATTCAGAATTAATTTTTTAGGACTATGAGTTATTTATTTACAAGTGAATCGGTTTCCGAGGGTCATCCTGATAAGATATCCGATCAGATTTCTGATGCTTTATTGGATGAGTTTCTTGCCTTTGACAGCAATTCGAAAGTTGCCATTGAAACACTGGTCACAACCGGTCAGGTTGTAGTAGCCGGAGAAGTTAAATCCAAAACCTATGTCGACGTTCAGGAGGTTACCCGGCGTGTAATCAACAAGATAGGATACACAAAAGGCGCCTATCGTTTTGAGGGTGATTCATGCGGAGTACTGGTAGCCATTCATGAGCAAAGCCCGGATATCAACCGTGGGGTTGACAGGGCTGACAAGTATGAGCAAGGCGCCGGCGATCAGGGGATGATGTTTGGTTATGCCTGTAAAGATACCGACAATTACATGCCTTTGCCGCTTGAACTTTCACACCTTATTTTGAAAGAACTGGCTGCAATACGCCGCGAAGGAAAGGAAATGACCTATCTGCGTCCCGATTCAAAGTCGCAGGTTACCATTGAATACACCGATGAAAATCTTCCCCTGAAAGTACATACCATAGTGGTATCGACCCAACACGATGAATTTGATGACGATGAGCCTATGCTGGCAAAAATCAAAAAGGATGTTATTGACATTTTGATACCACGTGTAAAGGCAAAACTGCCGGAGCGGGTGCAGCAGCTTTTTGGCAACGATATCTATTATCATGTGAATCCTACAGGTAAATTTGTAATTGGAGGCCCTCATGGAGATACCGGCTTAACCGGCCGTAAAATAATTGTGGATACTTATGGAGGTCGCGGAGCTCACGGCGGAGGTGCCTTTTCAGGTAAGGACCCTTCAAAAGTTGACCGCTCGGCAGCATATGCTGCCCGGCATATTGCCAAAAATCTTGTGGCTGCCGGTGTTGCCGATGAAGTTCTTGTACAGTTGGCCTATGCCATCGGGGTGGCACGCCCGGTAGGAGTTTATGTTAATACCTACGGCAGGAAAAATGTACATTATTCAGATGGCGAAATTGCCGAAAAAATACAGAACATATTTGATTTACGGCCTGCTGCCATTGAGGAGAGGCTTAAGCTTCGTAACCCTATTTACCTCGAAACTGCTGCATACGGGCATTTGGGCCGTACTCCCATAACAGTTACCAAAAAGTTTGAATCACCTTATGAAAGTGAACCGGCAGTGAGAGAGGTGGAACTTTTTACCTGGGAAAAACTTGAATATGTTGATGTAATAAAAACCACCTTCGGATTATGATTCCGGAGCCAATACAATAATATACGAAAGGGGATGATTTTTTTAATTCATCCCTTTTTTTATTTTTTTTACTTCTTTTTGAAACATATAATGGATTTTATCGAATAATTTTATGGTAAAATGTTCAATTAAAACCTGAAGATCATGAAAGAAAAACTGGTCACTATAGTGGTGTTGCCTTATTCCAAAGCACAAATTCTAAAAGTGCGGCTGGAAGAACAGGATATTGAAAGCGAACTGGAAGATATTAACCTTATGGAAGATGCTGCTTCAGCGGTTAAGGTGAAAATATTGGACAAAGATATCTGGAATGCCTTACCCATCCTGGAAGAATTTTTAGGAAAAAAACCTGAAATGCAAAAAAATAAATCATCAACAGACGATCATATCCTTGTCCCCGTGGATTTCTCACCAGTTTCGTTATTGTCCTGTAAACTGGCCTTCAATATTGCATCTCACCTAAATGTAAAACTGGTTTTTATGCATTGCTACATAAATCCAGTGATCCATTCTGTACCTTATGCCGATGTGTATGTGTATGACTCCACACTGCTAACCCGTATGGATGATGCAGAAAAACATGCCAATGAGAAATTCAAGGATTTTATTAAAATTCTTTCCAACGAGATAGGAATTGAAAGATGGAAAACTGTAAATGCTGAATACATCATCAAACCCGGATATGCCGATGAAGATATTCTGGCATATGCTCATGAAAACAATTCAAGGCTGATTGTTATGGGAACAGGCGGCGGTTCGGAAATTACCGTGGGCAGTGTTACCGTTGATGTCATATATAATGCAAAAGTGCCTGTCCTTGTTATTCCCGAGAAGATGCCTGAAAAAGAAGTGCACGATTTCAGCAAGGTGCTTTATGCCACTAACTTCGATGAAAAGGATTTTGTGGCCATTGAGAAGCTGGTGGGCATTTTGAAACCTTTTGACGCTAAGGTTTATTGTGTTCATGTTGGTAAAGAGGACACTTCGCAATGGAATAAGGCAAGGCTGGAAGGAATGAAAGATATCCTGAAAAATAAATATGCCGAAAAGGATTTTGATTGCCGCTTGCTGGTGGGCAATGACCTTCTCGAAGAAATTGACCGCTTTATCGATGAGGAAATGATTGACATCATATCCTTAACGACACATAAACGGAACATGATATCAAGAATCTTTAACCCCAGTGTTGCAAAGAAGATGGTATTTCATGCGAAAACTCCTCTGCTGGTATTTCATGCCTAAAGCAGGTTGATGATTTATCAGCAGGTTGTTTATGTGAAAGTTTATATTGTTGATGAGGTTTTTCTTACTTGAGTTCGTGAAGCAGAAAAGCTGCTGTTTGCTTAATTGATTCAGCAACCGGCAGGTATTCAAACTCAATTGCTTTTTTGATCTTGCTGCCATCGTAGTTGTTTTTTGAACCTGCAGCTGCAGCTGTTTCGCGGGTAATTGGTAATTTCGATTTTGAAAACAAATTCATTGCGGCAGTTGCCCGCCATGCAAATCCCAGCGCCAGGCTTGAAGCAAAATAAGCTGGCCTGGGTTTATTCAAGGCATCAGCAATGTGGTTAAACAGTTTTTGATAGCTCCAGTTTTCAGAATTCAAAAGGTACCGCTGGTTTTTGCACCTGTCGAAGTTCTCATCCTTCATAAGCAAAATCATTGCCTTTACCACATCCATCACATCCACGTAACCTGTTACTCCTTTGGTATAGAACCGTAATCCGTCGGCAATGGTCTTAAAAAGTTTTGGACTGCCTTCATTCCAGTTGCCCGGACCTAATACTATAGAGGGATTTACAATCACGGCTTCCAACCCTTCTTCAATTCCCCTCCAGATTTCAGTTTCTGAAAAGAACTTACTTTCGGAGTAGGCGGTTACCTTTTTTGAAGGAATCCAATTTGTTTGTTCATCGATTGGAAAACCATTCTGGTTATGGCCCAGCGCAGCTACAGAGCTTACGTGGCAGAATTTTTTCACCCCGTTTTCAAGCGATGCATTCACCATATTTGCCGTTCCGGTAACATTATTTGTAATCATTTGCCGGCTGTCACCAGCGTTGAATGAAACAATGGCAGCGCAATGATAAACTTCATCGGCACCTTTAAGCAACTGTTCCATTTTAAAATAGTCGAGAATGTCGCCGGTTACCCACTCTATCCGGTCAAAAAGATGCTCCGGATTTTCGGTGTAAAAGGAGAAAACCCTGAGCACTTGCTGAAGGTTGCTGGTCCCGCGTTTCAAGGCTTTCACTTTTTTGCCCTCCTGAACCAGCCGGTACAGCAAATGCGAGCCAATTAAACCACTTCCTCCGGTTACAAATATCATAAAGACTTTTTTCTGTAAAGATAATAAATTTACAAGCTTCCGTTTGGCACAGTATATTTCCGGATGTACAACGACTACTGAAAAAACACCTTAGCTTTTTTTTCCCGCAACTGATTTTACCCCAAATTCTTTGGCAGTTATTTTATCGATGTGCACTTTTATGATCCCTACATTTTTAACAGCAGGGACATTGAATTTGAATTCACGTTTGCTGTAATGGGCCATAATAATGTGCAGGAGACGTTCCTTTTCATCATAATCCTCAATAAACTCGACTGTTCCTTCTACCAGAGCCGATGAAGATATCATCCGGTAGCTGCAGCCAACACGTTCATCCTGCCAGGCAAGCCCTTCTCCGATTGTCCAGTTAATGCAAATTTTTGGATTGCTTTTCATTGTTTCCCACATCCTGCCGCTTTGTGCCGAGTGAAGGATAACCGTATTGCCATCGAGTGCAAAATTCATTGGTACAATGTAGGGCACATTGTCTTCCGACATGGCTACGTAACATACTTTGCACGAATTTATCAGCTGTTCAATTTTTTCTCTTTGCTCTATAAATACAGTCCGCATCAGAATTAAATTATTGTTCGGTTACCAAGCATGTCAGCCAGTGATTTTTCTACCTGTTTAAGGTTGATGATTCTGGCAAGTTCCTGGTTTAATTGTTTATCGTTTTTTTCCTGGTATGCCACAGCAATGGCCCGTTCGGTGTCCTCAAGCATCAGTTTCACTCTTCTCAGCTTATATTCATTGATAATCCGGGGCACCAGGTAATCAAGTATATCTTCCTCTTTCTCTGTGTAAGCACCTGCTTTAGTCCATCGTTTGCTCTCGATATACTTCTCGGAAAGCAAATCGGTAGCCAGTTTGCTTATCTCTTCATCGGGGTGGTAAATGAAATGCTTCCAGGGATCGAAGCTGTTGTTGGCAAAATTATCTTTCACTTCGTTAAAGATCTGCCTGAATAGTTTATTTTCCGGCACCAGGTCATCGTTTTCCACTTCTTCAATCATATACTGGCTGACCTTCACCTGAATGGTTACATGTGGGTTTTCACCTTCCTTCTCATAAAGCACCGTATTGCAATGCCGAAGCAGAAAACGCAGGTATTCGGTTTCTTCTATTAGTAACTCCGCGGGTTTTGCAACTTCCTCGGCAGGAGGGCTTGCCTTTGCCGGCTCAGGAAAGGCTTTTACAGTATTGTTCTGCCGCTCTTTTTTCCTGAAATCCTCGGTCTGTTTCTGTTTCTGCTTTTGTATTTCGGTATATAAAATATCTTCACTAACGTCAAGTAATTTACTGCATTCCTTGATGTAAACCGAGCGGGTTATGGTATCAGGAATAACTGATACCGAGCGGATAACCTCCGATATAAGACGGGCTTTTGCTACGGGGTCTTTCTCAGCGCTTTTAAGAAGCAGGTTTGTTTTGAAGCGTATAAAATCGGTTTCATTTTCATCGATAAATGCCTGAAATCCGCTGGCACCTTTTTTACGGGCAAATGAATCGGGATCTTCACCTTCAGGCAAAAGCAGTACTTTTACGTTCATTCCTTCCTCCAGCACCAGGTCAATTCCCCGCAAGGAGGCTTTAATGCCTGCCGCATCGCCATCGTAAATGATTGTGATATTTGGCGTGAACCGCCTTATAAGTCTGATTTGCTCGGGAGTGAGGGCTGTTCCCGAGGAGGCTACCACATTCTCAATGCCTGCCTGATGCATGGAAAGTACATCGGTATAACCTTCCACCAGGTAGCATTTTTCGCTGCGTGCAATTTCCCGCCTGGCCTGAAAAATACCATACAACACCTTGCTTTTATGATAGATTTCCGATTCCGGAGAATTAAGATATTTTGCTGCTTTCGGATCTTCTTTCAGCAGACGTCCGCCGAAGGCGATAACTCTTCCGGCCAGATTATGGATGGGAAACATTACCCGGCCGGCAAACCGGTCGCGCATCCAGTCATCGCGTTTTATCGTCAGGCCGGTTTTTTCAAGAAATTCCATTTTGTAGCCCTGCCTCTGGGCTGCTTCTGTAAATGGAGTCTTTCCGTCGGAAGCATAACCCAGTTCAAACTTCTTCAGGATGTCATCGCGAAAGCCTCTTTCCCGGAAATAACTCAGTCCAATGGTGCGGCCATCATTTTCTTCCCATAAGGTGCGGGTGAAGAACTTTTGGGCAAACGCCGAAACAATCATCAGGCTTTCCCTTTCGTCTTTAAGCTGCTTTTGTTCTTCGGTTTCCTCTTCCTCCACCACATCAATGTTGTACTTCCGTGCCAGCCATTTTAATGCTTCAGGGTAGCTCAGGTTCTCATGATCCATGATGAAATTAACAGCATTGCCACCCTTGCCGCAACCAAAGCATTTAAAAATTCCCTTGGCAGGCGATACTGTGAACGAAGGTGTCTTTTCATTGTGGAAAGGGCATAAGCCAAGCATGTTTACCCCCCGCCTGCGAAGGGTAATAAATTCTGAAACAACTTCGGTTATATCGGCAGAGTCCAGAATGCGCTGTATGGTGGAATGATCAATCATGAGTTGCAAATGTAGCTATTTTGAATATAGTTTTTCAATAAAAAGAATGGCAGATGTAACAATGTAGATCTTCCTCCTGTTTTTCCGGTTTTTCGGAAAAAAAGAATATTTGAATGGAAGCAGCATCCCTGTTTTTTCACCACTTATTAAGTTTTTCACCTATCTTTAAGCCAGAATCTTTTTCCTTATGAAGAAAAAACTGGTTGTGTTAACAGGAGCAGGAATCAGTCAGGAAAGTGGTTTGAAAACCTTTCGTGATATGGGAGGACTATGGGAACAGTACGATGTTACTGAGGTGGCCAGCCCCGAAGCCTGGAAGAGAAATCCTGAACTTGTAATGAAATTTTATAACGAACGCCGCAGGCAGCTTTTTGAAGCAATGCCCAATGAAGGGCATAAAGGTATTGCCTCGCTTGAAGAGTGGTTCGATGTGGAAGTAATTACTCAGAATGTTGATGATTTGCATGAGCAGGCAGGCAGTACAAAAGTGCTGCATCTCCATGGCGAATTAAGAAAAGCACGCAGTACATGCGACCCCGCTTTAGTATATACCCTCAGTAACTGGGAATTGAAAATGGGCGACAAATGTGAAAAGGGCAGTCAGCTCAGACCGCACATTGTCTGGTTTGGCGAAGCTGTATCTGAAATTGAAAACGCCATTTCCGTAGCTCAGAAAGCCGATATTTTTGTTGTTGTTGGTACTTCATTAATGGTGTATCCTGCTGCAAGCCTCCTTCATTACATCAGTTCCGGAACGCCTGTTTTTGTTGTCGACCCGCATGTGCCTGAAGTGTACTACAAGGAAGCAACTTTCATTCAGGAGAAAGCGGGAAAAGGAGTTGGTATTTTAAAACAAGAACTTGAAAAATTTAAATAGCATGATAAAGAAAATAATCCTCTCTGCAGCGCTTTTGCTTTTGGTTAATATCCTTACGGCACAGCGGTTCGATGCCGGCCTGCTGGCCGGGTTCAATGGCAGTCAGGTGGAGGGCGACAACTTTAAAGGATACCATAAGCCGGGCATCCTGGCCGGAATTTTTGTTCAAACCGATATCGTTCCAACCATATTTACAGGAATGGAAATTAAATATTCACAGAAAGGTTCGCGTAAGCGCATACCGCCCCGTGACCCTGAGCCGGAAAAATACATCATGCGGCTGGGGTATGTCGAATTGCCATTTTTCGTTGGTTTTCGAACAAACGACCTTGGAGCAGTAATTGCCGGGGTGTCGGCAGGCTATCTTGTACATTCGGGAGAATATGATGAATATGGATTGTTTCAACCGCAAGACCGGCATGAGTTCAATAACTTTGACTTACAACCGTTCCTGGGTTTCCAGTTTGCCCTCCTCGAAGAAGTTAAACTCGATCTTCGCTTCGCCCTCTCGGTCCTGCCTATACGTGGCCAGCCGGGAGAAGATGCCACTACTTCTTACTGGCTAAACAACCAGTTTAACAATGTTATTTCGTTGGCGCTTTATTATAATCTGGGCGTAAACCGGTGATCGGTTATTGTTTCATTTTTAAACTGCAAAATATACAGTGAAAACTTAAACCCTGAAAGAAGATGAGGTGTATGGTAACCGGTGCAACCGGATTAATAGGCAGCCAATTGGTAAGAGATTTGTTGCAACAGGATTTTGAAGTGAATGTTCTTGTGCGGACTCCCCATAAACAGCCGGAGGAAATCAGGAAAAGGGTAAGCGTTTTTCAGGGTGATATACTGGACAAGAAAAGCATCAACAATGCTATGCACGGTTGCAATGCAGTTTTTCACCTTGCAGCATTTGCTGGTGTGTGGACAAAGGACAAAATGATCCCCTATGAGGTGAACGTAACCGGAACCGGGAACATTCTTGAGGCGGCTTTAAAAAACGATATTGGAAAAGTTGTTTATACTTCTTCGGCAGGTACTTTATCTCCTTCGGATGGAACCATTCCGGTGGATGAAAATACTCCCATGCCCGAGTCATACAATACTGACTATGAAATTACCAAGCGACAAGCTGAACAGCTTTGTGATGAATATGGCAGGATGGGACTTCATATTGTGGTGGTTAATCCTACCCGTGTATTTGGGCCCGGCCCGCTGAATAAAAGCAATTCCTTAGCGATAATCATACAAAAATACCTTGCCGGGAAATGGCGGTTTGTGCCCGGAAGCGGCAGGTATACCGGCAATTTTGCCTTTGTTGAGGATGTTGCAGCCGGGCATGTACTTGCATTGAAATATGGTGTGCCCGGTGAACGATATATTTTGGGTGGTGCAAACGTTTCATTTAATGAATTTTTCAGACAACTGGCCAATGTAAGCGGCAAAAAATACAGGCTGTTTCACCTGCCTTTTCCATTAATAGCAGTATTTTCAAAAGTTGAACTTTTCCTTGCTGAAAAATTTGGAATCACACCTTTGATAACTCCCGGATGGGCAAACCGGTACCGGCAACACCAGCTGGTATCGAGCGGCAAGGCAATTACTCAACTGGGTTACACGATAACTCTCCTGCCGGCGGCTATAAAGAAAACAATCGACTGGCTTCAGCCGGTACCGTAAAAATAGGTTAAACTGATTAAGAGTTGACCATCCACATTGAAAAATCGTTCAGGTAGTTCCAGAACGATAAAGCCGTTTCATCAGGGATATTCTGCTTTTGCAGCGCCTCACGGTAACATTCGAGCCACACCTTTCGGGCTTCAGGAGTAATCTTATGCGGCAGGTGCCGCTTATACATCATTGGTCTGCCGCGGTTCCGGTTGAAATACATCGGGCCACCGCATATCTGTACAAAAAAATCGGCGGCATTCTTTTTTGCCCGCTCCAGGCCTGCTTCATCACCGGGAAATAGATCCTTTACCGGGCTTTGAGCAAGCAGGTCGTAATGATCGCTTACCAGCCGGCGGATGCCTTCCTCCCCCAAAACTTTATACATATCGTATGACGGCAGCCTGACCTCAGGACGCTGCCGGGGTGAATAATCAACTATCTGAAATTCCATGTCATTTTTCCTTTCCAGACCCTTAAACAATCAAAACGAAAAGAGGTTGAATTTCCTTCGGTTATCGGTTAATCATTGTTTACATATCAGCGTAGGCAAGCGTTGCAATACTTATTTTTATACCTTGAACTTTTACAAGCTCACAGGCACAGGCTTCAAGTGTTGAGCCAGTGGTTACAACATCATCAACCAGCAGAACATGCTTGCCGGAAAGAGCCTCCGGATGTCTTAGCCCGAAAATTCCCTCAACATTTTGCCACCGTTCATAACGGTTCTTTCTGGTCTGGGTGGCAGTGTACACCAGCCTGAACAGATTTCCTGTCACCACAGGTTTTTGTAAAACTGAAGCTATGCCTGATGCTATCCATTCGCTTTGGTTAAATCCCCGTTTTTTTTGTTTACGCTTGTGAAGCGGCACAGGGATTATAATATCAATGCTGTCAGTGGCTCCGTTGTGCAATAAAAAATCACCGAACCGCTTGCCTGCTTCAAGCCCAAGCTCTTTCAATCCTTTATACTTTATAGAATAAATAAGTTTCTGATACCGGCTTCCCTTCCGATACTGAAAATATGAAGTCGCAAATTCAATGGGTACTCTCCCCCAAAAAAGCTGAGCCACCTTATTTCCGGTTTCATCCTTAAAGCGGCTGACAGGCATATCCATCCAGCAATTCATGCAAACGTATTTTTCCTGTGAATTGAGCCTCTCCCCGCAGGTAATGCATTGCGACGGGTATATCAGTTCCAGAAAATTGTCCAGGTAATCAGGCATTTTATTCATAGGATAACAATTTTTTGTTTTTCAAGGCTCCAGATGCCTGCCTGTCCGGCAGACCGTAAAGCCGAAAGTATCAAAACCATCTGGAATAATTATTGGCGGATGATGTGAATTTCTTTTCATGCTTATTCTGTTGCTGTAATTTACGATAAATTTTCCTGCAGCAGGCAATTAATTTTTGTGAAGTGAAATCCTTTATTGATTAGCATTAAATGGATTGACCCGGGTAATGGGGAATAAGAATTCACCTGTGGAAAAACTTCTACACTTAATGAACGTCAATATTGCAGTTTGCCTGAGGATATGGGCTGCCGTTCATTTGGCATAATCTTTTCTTTTCTGCGGGGGACAATTAAATGAATTTCAAAAATATAATCAACATGGAAAATCCTGTCAACAACATGGAGGAAATCAAAAAGTATCTGGTTTCCGATGCAGAAGGTCTGTTAACCTTCAATGAACCTTGTATTTCTAAAGAAAACCTGGCCATACCTGGTCCCGATTTCATTGATTATCATTTTGGTATATCCGATCGCAATGTCCAGGTATTGAGAAGTTTATCGCAGTTGTATAATCACGGTCGGCTGGCCGGTACCGGCTATCTGTCGATCCTCCCTGTCGATCAGGGTATAGAACATACTGCCGGAGCATCGTTTGCTCCCAACCAGCAATATTTCGATCCGGAAAATATTATAAAGCTGGCTATTGAAGGAGGTTGTAATGCTGTGGCTACTACTTTCGGAGGACTTGCACTTCATGCCCGCAAGTACGCTCATAAAATCCCGTTCATTGTTAAAATTAACCACAACGAGTTGATGACATATCCCAATACTTACGACCAGATAATGTTCGGAAGTGTTGATGAAGCATGGAACCTGGGAGCCGCAGCCGTTGGCGCTACCATTTATTTTGGTTCGGAAGAATCGAACCGCCAGATAATTGAAGTGGCAAACGCCTTTGAGCGGGCTCATGAACTTGGTATGGCAACCATTTTATGGTGCTATACCCGTAACAGCGGATTCAAAACCGATGAAAAGGATTATCATACTGCCGCCGACCTGACCGGGCAGGCAAATCATCTGGGAGTTACTATCAAGGCCGATATCATTAAACAAAAGCTGCCGGATGTTAATGGCGGATTCAGAGGGTTAAAATTCGGTAAAACGCATCCCGATATGTATGATAAGCTGACTTCCGATAATCCTATTGACCTGTGCCGTTACCAGGTAGCCAACTGTTATATGGGAAAAATAGGACTGATTAATTCAGGCGGAGCTTCCTCAGGTGAAAACGATTTTGCAGATGCTGTACGTACCGCTGTTATTAATAAACGTGCCGGCGGTTCCGGCCTTATCTCCGGGAGAAAAGCTTTTCAGCGGCCTATGGATGAAGGTGTGAAGCTGCTGAACCTGATACAGGACGTTTATCTGCATGACGAAATTTCGGTGGTTTAACAAAATTCCCGTTGACCGGCAATACTGATATAAAAAAATAGCAGGTACATTATCGGATTTTGTACCTGCTATTGCATTTTTTAAAGCTTCCGGCTATAAGCCGGCTGATTTCTCTTCCTTACACGAATCTATAAGTTTTGCTGCAGCTTCTTCCGATGCTTTATACATAGGCGTATCGAAACCTGCTTCCGAAATTGCTTTCTCTATTTTTTGCAAACTTGTTACATCCTGTTCGAAAACTATTTCCAGCTCTCCTTTTTCTTCATCCCAGTTAATTTCTATCACGCCTTCAATTGTTCCTGCCAATTTTTCCACTTTTTCAGTGCAGGTGTGGTCTATCTTTAGTTTAATCCTTTCTGCTTTGACATCAGCCAACACTTTTGCGGTTAAAAACAACAATGTCGCCAGTAATGCGATTAAGCCTAAGGTTCTCCAATTCATATTAAAAATTTTTATTTAAGTTTATTCGCATCAATCCGGTTATCTTTCACACTCTGCTATTCGGAAAATTATGCCAAATTATCCGGACTAACCAAAATCTCAGCATTTATAATAGAAAACCAGAAAGTTAGCAAGTATATCAACGTCCTATACATCAGCCTTCATAAAGCGGGGAAAACCACAACTTCTGGTGTGGTTTTCTACAAAATATTATTAAAGCTCTCTCTACTTCTGTGAAGCAGCATCAATTAACATCTCAATCGTAATTAAGTTGCGGAACCCTGAAATTAATTCTAAGAACGTTTCTATAAACAATACCGTTCGCTAAACGGTAGCTTTTGGGCATTGATTTGATTATTAGAGAGCATGATGATGCAACTGATGTTAATTTAACAAAAAAGTTTTTTTATGATAAAGAAAAACAGACACGATTTTAGCGGGCATCTTTCCGATGGAATTGCTTGTCTTAAAAAAGATATCAGATTGAGTGAAAATTACATAATTTCATGAGCCATCCCGACAGGTTTTCATAATACCTTGTCCATACCTTGTCCATAGTAAACTCAATGTAAATTCAATTATACATGGCTTTGTTATGGTGTTAATATTGTTTGATTATTGCGAAAAACTATACAATATTTTGCTGCAATAATTATCAGGAAATTGATTTTGACAGTTATTCCGGCCGGTTAAACAGCAATGAATGAGTTCGGAAAGGTTTTTTTGCAGCCTGTTGATGTTTGCACTAAATTTTGTGCGATTTTCTTATACGGTATTTTTTATACCACACAATAAATCCGGATACAGGCAAACCTGCTGCAACAATTCCGGCAATAAAAACAATAATCTTACCCCATATTCCCAGTACAGCCCCTGTGTGAATATCATAGTTCATACTTACCAGTTTCTCTCCGCGGTTTAAGTTTTCGTATGACTTTTCATGCAGAAGGTTTGCTGTTACAGCATCCCAGGTTTCGAGGCTAGCATCGTAATAAACTTCTTTACGATTCTTAACGTAGGTAGCAACGGTGTTTTCCTGTTGATTAATACTGTAAACAGCAATATTATGTGCCTCTGGGTGTAATTTTCTGCTTTCTCTGTAAATTGATTCATAAACCGCCGGCATAACAGAACCGGAAGCTGCCTTTACCTGTGGGGAGTCCGACGGAGAAGTATATCCCATATTGGCGGCAAAATAAACCACCGCCATAAACCACTTGAATGCCCAGACCATGCCTGTGAACGATAGGATCAATAGGATAGGAAGGCTGAAAATACCGGTTACAATATGCCAGTCACGATAAATAACCAGAGAGACACTGCGCCACCTGATGGTGAACATCCGTTTCCTGAACTTGTTATTGCGGGGCCACCACCACAAAATGCCTGCGATTATGGATATTAAGAACACCACAACTGTCCAGCCTACTATTGGCTGGCCAATTTCGGTGCGGAGCCAAAAACTCCAGTGGAACATCTTTACCAGCTGGAAAAACTCATACTTATGATTGATTTTTTCTAAAATTTCGCCGGTATATTGATTCACGTATACCACATAATCGAATTCACACCATGAGAAATAGGTAATCTTTTCAGGATTGTACCTGTAGGCTTTGAAACGCCAGGCTAAATCTTCATCCACATATGCATTTACATAGGTGATGGGATGTTCTTCGCCCAATTCGGCCTGCACAATATGAAACAGACTGTCCAGCGGTAAAGCCTGTTTCTCTGAAGGATTTATATAAATGCTTTCAGCATGCAAGGCATTAAAAATCTCTTCATGAAAAGTATAAATTACTCCTGAAATGCTGATCAGGAAAACCAGCAGCCCGGATGTTAGTCCGAGCCACCGGTGAATTTTCATTACAGTTTTCTTAAATTGCAGACCCGACACCTCCGGTTTAGTTTAAGTTAAAAATACCTTTGGCTTCGAGGCCCTGAACCTCAGCTCCTTTAACTGATGTGGCAGTTTCAGGATCAATTTCATAAATATGTGCGTCAGTAGCTGTGGTGATATTCATGTATACCTTGCCATTCTCGACCAATGAGGGAGTTGCATACTGTCCGCCGTGCAGTGGTACCCCGCTTACATCGGTAACTGTTGCCGCTTCCAGGTCAATAATCACAAGTTTGCAGATTGGATTGGTCACTGAAAATGCACCCCATAGTGCAGAATCATCAGTTACAACGCGTGCAACGGCTTTCCCGTTCCCAACAGAGGCAAAATAAACAATCTTTCCACCATTTGTTGCTTCTTCAATATTGAGGAAGTAATTGGGGTCGAATTCAGTTTCTCCGTTTTTGATGCGTAAAATACCTGATGGCTTGGTTTGTTGTGTAAAACCTGCTGCCAGCGATGAGGAAGAGAAGGTATACAGGTCGCCGTTGTCCGATTCAATTATTCCTGTTGCATTCCCATATATTCCAACCGGGCTGGTGCGTGTATCGCTCAGAACCTTCTGAAATTCGATTTCAGGATAGGAAAAAACGGCCACCTGTGCAGTATCTACATCGGGAGTTGTAAAATTTCCGGAAGGAGATATCGGGTAAAATGATACAAATAGCTTGTCGCCTTTGACAACCATGCCGGTAGGCCATTTAACCAGAGTGTCTCCCACAGGTTTATAGATTTCAGTTTCTACTTTCCTTTTTATCGATACATTATCGACATCAATTACATGAAGAACCCGGTTGTTTACACCTGCTCTTGGAACTTCCATTGCCAGCAGGGTATTGTCATCGGCCGGTGCAAGTACATCGAGCGTTTTTTCAAAAACAAATCTGCCATGCTCAACCAGATTTCCTTCGTTATCAAGCCGGTAGGCAATAGCATTGTTATCGGCGTAGTATCCAATACTGAACAGCGTATTATTCACATGAGTAAAGTACCGCCAGCCTGTTTGTTCCACTCCCTGGCCTTCGGAAGTTATTGTTCCCTCCGTTAATTCCGGAGTTTGCACCAGGTAATCTGCAGCCTCATCGTTTGAGCCCATCACCTGGAGGGCAACGGTATATTTTTCTTCTGCAGATGGAACATCGGTTTCAATATCTTCTTTGGTACAGGATATAACTAAGAGTGACAGCATCAGAATAAGCATTGTTTGCTTTAGAAGCTTAAAAGAACTTTTCATAATTACTTGTTTTAAATTATTTATTAATGAATATTATTTCTCCAGAAAAAGCCTGAATTTTAATGAAAACGACCGGCCCGGCTTTTGAAGCCTGAAATGGTCGAACAGTTTTTCGTCGAGCAGGTTACGGCATTCGAATGCAAAGTTGTATTTGCCCTGTGCAAGGGAATAGGTTATTTCAGCATTGTGCGATATCTGGCGCGGAATGATGTATTTGCTTTCCCTGCTTCCCTGGCTTGGCCATTTCAGGAAATACTCCTCAACAAACCGGCTGTTTAACTGCCAGGAAAATTGATCGCCTTTGCCTAATATTTTCTGATATCTTGAGCCAACTGTAAAATTGCCGAACAGCCATGGGATGTTTGGAATGCGGTCCCTGTATACATTACTTCTGCGACCTTCTTCAAATTCGGTATTGTTAATAATATTTTGCCAGGTGCCGTTTACAATGATAAAGTAGGCCTGCTTCCACGTATAACGTATTTCAGCTTCTGCACCTGAACTTACCACATCGCGTTGATTTACATAGCGGCTGGTAGCTCCAAGCGGCTGGTTTCTGATAAAATCTTCCGCATTGCGGTAAAAAAGATTGCCTTCGGTTTCCAGCAGGTGGTTTTGTTGATTAAGCCTCCACAGTAAACCCAGATTGATGTTACTGCTTCTCTCCGGTTGCAGGTTGGGATTGCTCAGCAGGTTCAATCCATCCCCAAACATCTCATAACCTTCAGGAAGGCGGTAGGCTGTCTCATAAGAAGCTTTCAGCTGCCCGTTTCCTGTAAAAAACCATGTAATTGCTGAACCATAGCCGAAATGTTGATATCCTGAATTATAGATGGTTCGCTGGCCTCCATAATCAACATCTGTTACATGCGACTGAAAATCGTAGTATTTTATAAATAGAGTGGTGTTAAGTTTTTCGTTGAATGATTTATTGGAAAAAGACAGCCCATATATCGATTTGTTCAGGGAATTGGGCTGACTGAATGCAGTCGGATACCTCGACAGCGGATCGCTGCCAACACGTTCAACAGCTGATAATGTGTAATTTAAAACAAGACGGTTCAGCGGATTAATGTTATAAGCTAAACCTGTATTTCCAATAAGAGTTTGGTCATTAAATATAAACAGTGATTTTTGCCAGCTGGCTTCGCCAATATTTTTATCGTTGTTAACGGTGTATTCTCCCCTCCAGTTATAGGTTCGGGAGCTGGTATCAGCTACCAGAAACTCTCCTTCCACATACGATAGATACCCTTTTGCCTCAAGACCTTTAATAATGAAATCATCTTTTTTATATTTAACGAAAGGCGTCAATACCTGGTCTTTCCTGTACACATGGCCATAAGGCCGGTCCATGCTTACACCATGCTGCAACTCGTTATAATTGTCGGAAAGTGTTATGCCAACAAGAAATACATCGGCCCAATTTCTTTTCAGAAATCCCGTCTCCAACTGAATCATTCGTGATTCATAGGCATCGTGAAACCTGCGGACATTTTCGGGCTCACCATAGGTGCCGGTTTCCGGATTTACAACCCTTACCTCTACTTTATAGTTGTTATCCGAATAGTTGTAAAAAGCCCGGGCATTGAGTGTTAACCCGCTTTTTTCACTGTATAACCGTCCGTTTAGTGACAGTCGGTGGGTATTGAACGATCCGATGGAATAGGAAGCATCAAAGAAATTCTTCAACGTCTGCCTGGTAATTATGTTTACAGCTCCGCCCAGTGCATCGGAGCCCAAATGGACGGGTACTACTCCTTTATAGACTTCTGCCCTTTCAATTAAATTTACAGGAATATTATTCATTGTTAAGGAGGTGCCGGTACTTACAAGCGGAATGTCATCGATAAAGAATTTCACCTGCTTACCCGAAAGTCCGTTTATTGCAAAATTAAATCCCGATCCGAGTCCTCCTTCTTCCCGTACCAACAGGCCTGTGGTTTTATTTAGAACGAGATTGATGTCCTGGTTGCTGTTATGAAGCTGCTCAACATCTACCGAAGTAATAGCATAGGGAGTTTCCCGCACTTGCCTTGCTTTGCTTTTTCCTTCAACCTGTACCTCCTGCAGATCGATTGTCGATTCATGCAGTATGACAGTTAACTTTACGACCTCTCCGGGATCAGCCTGCACTGTGATTTCACTTCCTTCATATCCAAGGCTTTGTGCCTGAAGAATGTAAGTTCCCGGCTCTATGTTTTCTATTCTGAAGCGGCCTTGCACATCGGTGGCAGCTCCTTTAAGTGAATTTTTTAATGATACGGATGCAAATGGAAGTGGCTGTTGTTGCCCGTCAAGAACAATGCCTTCAATGCCTGTATTCATTTGCTGGCTGTAAATGCTGCCAGGCTTTATGAATACCGAAAAAAGAAAAAATAAAATAAATTTGGTTATACGTTTCGTTTCCTTTATTCTCATCCGCCTGCTAAAATGTTTACTTTAAAATCATCAGCCGCAAAACTATTACCGGAGTATTATATCCACAATCCCTATTTGTAGGGATTCTAAATAAAGGGAATTGTAATTGTAAATTATTGAATTTAAGAGATATGGGTTGTGAAGGCTGTTCTTGTTTGGCTAAAATGTATAGTGGTTAGGCTTCCTTACAGTCCGTCGAAACTGATTTCATTCTTCCAATCAAACCGGTGGGCATCTTCTGCCCACTTTGGCCAGTGATCATACCATTGGGGAGTCTTGCTGTTTCTTATCCTTTCCACCGGAAAATAAGGTTTTATATCGAGCACAGGCGTACCATTTTCAGCATCAATAAAAGGCATTGTAATGATTCCTTTCTTCAGGTCAATACCTTCTGCTTTTATAGTACTGAGCATTAAAGGATTTGGACGTTCAGGTGTTCGTGAGGCAAAAACGCCGACTTCATCGGGTGCATTTTTAAAAAGGTTTTTGGCCAAATTTCTGCTTCTGGCTTCCGGATCATCAGAAAGGTGTGCCCACCAGATGATCTGCAGGTGGCTGAACCCTTCAATATGCTTTAACCCCGTGACATATTCTTCATGCAGGTGCAGTGAATATTGCCCGTCCTGTACTTTTATGAAGCCTATGGGCTTAATTCTAAATTCCATCTTTTTCTTATAAAAATAATGAATCTGGTAAAAGAATGCAATTGGCAATGCTTTCCTTTTTCCTGGAAAATGCCTTCATAAAGAAGTTATTTTTATTTTCTATTTAGATGGACTTTATTGAATCAAAAACTGGTGTTTTATTCTGTTTCTTATGGAAATGATAAAATATATTATCGTTTGATATTTACTATATATGTACTTATATTTGTACTTGTAAAAAAAATAACAGAATAAAATCATGATTGCAGCTAATTTTTCTGAGTTCAGAACACGACTAAAAAAATACCTTGATGAAGTGGAGGATAATAATGAAACTCTGATTATAAAGCGGAAAACCGGCAAGGGTACTGTTTTGATCTCGCTTGATGAGTATAACTCGCTTATTGAAACCATGCATCTTTTAAGCTCCAAAAGAAATGCTGAAAGATTATATGAGTCAATTAATCAGATGAAAAAAGGACAAAGTATTAAAGAGAACCTGATAGAAGACTGATGCGTATAACTTTTACAAAAAATGCATGGGAAGACTATCTTTCATGGCAAAAAGAAGACAAAAAAATACTTCGTAAAATAAATGATCTGATCAAAGAGATCCAGAGAACCCCTTTCGAAGGAATGGGAAAACCTGAGCCATTAAAGTTTGATTTGACTGGTTATTGGTCACGGAGGATTACCAGGGAGCACCGGCTGGTATATAAGTTTCAGGATAATGAAATTCAGATTTTCGCCTGCAGGTTTCATTACGACTAGTTTCAGATTCAGTTTATGCCCTTTCATTTTCCATTTCATTCAGCAGAATTCAGGCGAAGCAGAATGATGAAAGGCAAAAAAAAAGGAGCACCTGTTGGTACTCCTTTCTTAGTTGGTTGTCCCGCCAGGGCTCGAACCTGGACTCTTCTGAACCAAAATCAGACGTGTTGCCAGTTACACCACGGGACAATCATTCGGTGTCTTTTCGTTAAAGACGGTGCAAAAATATAATTTTTTTTCTTTTCGGCCCGCTTACCTGTTTTTTTTTAAAGATTATCTGTTTTTATTCATTTAGCTTAACAGATGAATGGGCAGGCTTGTTTTTTAAAATCTTATATTTGCGGCAATTCAAAAATAAGCCAATGCACCGGTTTCGTTTAATCAATAACATTATAGGATGGGTCGTTTTTGTTGTCGCCGCATTAGTATACCTGTTAACGCTCGAACCAACAGCGAGCTGGTGGGATGCCAGCGAATTCATTACCGGTGCATATAAACTTGAAGTAGGACATCCTCCTGGCGCGCCCTTTCATATTATTTTAGGTCGTTTTTTCAGTCTCTTTGCAGGCGATGTTTCCCGGGCGGCTTATATGGTGAATCTGTTATCGGGTGTGGCCAGCGCTGCCACTGTTATGCTTCTTTACTGGACCATTGTACACCTGGCGCGTAAGCTGTCAGGTGAAAGGCAGCTGGCACTTCCGGAAATGATTGTGGTTTTTGGCAGCGGGGTAGTGGGGTCCCTGGCTTTTGCCTTTACCGACTCATTTTGGTTTTCGGCCGTGGAAGGGGAGGTTTATGCATTGTCGTCATTTTTTACAGCTGCCGTTTTTTGGGCTATCCTGAAATGGGAGAATGAGGCGGGACAAAAATATGCCGACCGTTGGCTGGTGCTTATTGCATACCTGGTAGGGCTTTCAACAGGTGTCCACCTGCTTAGCCTTCTTGTTCTTCCTGCTATCGGGCTGGTTTATTATTTTAAAAAATATCCTTTTTCATGGAGGGGAGTAACATTGGCACTTCTAATTTCAATGGGAATATTAGCCGTTATTCAGGTTGTAATCATTCCCGGTATTCCCCGTACTGCCTTTCTTTTCGACTTGTTTTTTGTAAACACGCTGGGACTTCCTTTTAACACAGGAATGCTCACCTTTATTGTTCTGCTTTTTGCTGTTTCAGCCTGGGGAGTTTATTTTACCCGTAAACGAAAGCTTGTGGTCTGGAACACTGTTGTTCTTTCTTTTATTGTGATACTAATCGGGTATTCCACCTTTGCACTGATAGTAATCAGGGCATCAGCCAACCCGCCCATGAATCAGAACCATCCCGACAATGCGTATGCACTTTTGCGTTACCTGAACCGCGACCAGTATGGACAACATCCGTTATTGTATGGGCCCTATTATAATACTCCGGCAATTGCAGCCTCAGGTGAGAAAAACTATTATAACCGGGTCGACGGGAAGTATGTTGTGACAGGTTCTTCTGCCGGCGGCACGGTATACGAGTCTTCAATGAAGACGTTTTTTCCGCGTATGCACAGCAGTGACCCCCGCCATGTGGCTCAGTATAAAAGCTGGGGTGCGGTTGAAGGAAAGCCCGTCAAGGTTCAGGATGATGGAGAGGAGGTTACTTTAATGAAACCCCGTTTCACCGAGAACCTGCGGTTTTTTGTTACCTATCAGCTGGGGCATATGTATTTCAGGTATTTCATGTGGAATTTTGCCGGCCGGCAGAATGATGTGCAGGGGCATGGCAGTTTCAGCAACGGAAACTGGGTCAGCGGCATAAGCGCTTTTGACAATCCGCGCACCGGCCCGCGTGAGAACATGCCTGCCTTTATGAAGAACGATCCTTCACATAATACCTATTTTTTTCTTCCGCTGTTGTTTGGACTCATCGGTCTTTTTTATCAGTATAACCACAGCCGTAAGGGCAGGGAAGGATTTGCTGCAGTTTCCGCATTTTTTGTTTTTACCGGCATTGCCATTATTGTTTATTTGAACCAGACACCCCTTCAGCCCCGCGAACGGGATTATGCCTATGCAGGGTCTTTTTATGCCTTCGCCATTTGGGTTGGTCTGGCTGTGCCGGCTCTATACAGGGCTGTTTCTAAAGTGATGAGTGGTGTTTCCGGCGCCACACTGGTTGTTCTGGTGTCGCTGGCCTGGGTTCCCGGCCTTTTACTTGCCGAAAACTATAATGACCACGACCGTTCGGGGCGGTACATGACCCGCGACTATGCCATAAATTATCTTGAGTCGTGTGCTCCAAACGCCATCCTTTTTACCTATGGCGATAACGATACATTCCCGCTATGGTACGCACAGGAGGTGGAAGGTGTGCGCACCGACATCAAGGTGATTAACATCAGCTATCTTGGTATGGACTGGTACATCAATCAGCACCGGCAGACTACTTATGAAGCGCCGCCCATCCCTTTTTCGTTCGATGAGGAAAAATATTACATGGGCCGACGTGATGCCGTGCTGCTTTATGACAGAATTGAGGGAGCTGTCGATTTGCGCGATGCAATGGCTTTCATGGGAAGCGACGACGAACGGACAAAGGTTGAAATGAATGCCGGGCAGGTGCTCGACTATTTCCCGGATACGGACTTCTACCTTCCTGTAAATAAGGAGAAAGTTTTGGCTACAGGTACAGTACAACCTGAAGATGCACACCTAATACAAGATACAATCCGGTTCAGTGTCAATAAAAGTTATCTTACTAAAAGTGAGTGGGCAGTACTGAATATGATAGCAGTTAACGATTGGGAACGGCCGGTATACATCAATCACAGCCTGCTGTATTCAGGAAATGTTTTTATTACCGACTGGCTGCAGATGGAGGGGCTTGCTTACCGTTTTGTACCTATACGGACGGAAAGCAATGGTCAGGATTATGGTCATATCAACGCAGGGATTTTGCATGAGAAGGTAATGGAAAAGTTCTCGTGGGGAAATGTAAACGACCCGGAGGTTTATCTTGATGATTACAATAAACGTGCGGTGCGGATGATTCAGGCAAGGCCCATGTTTTCGCGCCTCGCAGAGGCACTTATTGAGGAAGGTAAAACTGCAGAGGCAGAAAGGGTGATTGACCGGATGTTTGAATTGTTTCCTGATGAAAAGATGCCTCTGACATATGACTCGTTTTCTGCAACAGAGCTTTATTTCAAAATTGGAGCAGTGGAGAAAGGCAGTGAAAAAGTGCGTAAAATTGCTTCAAACAGTTTTGAAATGCTGAATTATTACCTTAACCTTCCACCAGGATTTGCCCAGGCAATGCAGAGGGAGCAGGAAATGGAAATGAATATCCTGCAAAACCTGATGGTACTTACCCGGAAATACAACCAAACATTACTGACGGAAGAAATCGACAGTCGGTTGCAGGAACTTATAGAACTATTGTCAGGAGAGTTGGATTCCTGATTCATTGATTTCAATCTGAAGCTTTTTCGCCAGTTTTATGCCTCTTGATTTAATACCTGCAGAGGAATGGAGTTCAATTTCGTGTTGTATGATTGAAAACAATTCGGATTTTAGCTCCGGTTCTTTTTCCGAAATGTTGTACAATACCTGCAGGGCATAAACCCTTACCGCTATTGGCTCTCCGGCCGATGTAAAGCATTTGATGCAGTATTCGAGCAGGAAAGAATGGTGCTCCGGGGGCATCTTATGAAGGCTGATGAGCTTAAGAAACTGCCGCTTTTTACTGCTGCCGGTTTCCTTTTTCAGCTGAATGATCATCCTGCTGATATAGGGTTCAATCAGTTCCGGATTATTGTCATTTATTTTATCCACAATCCAGGCTGCCCTCCAGCTCTTTGGACGATTACTGTAAAGGGCTATTTCAAGAAGCAGGTGAAGGCATTGGGAGTTATTTAGCGCCTCATTGATTATAAGTTCATGGTTCTCCCATGAATTTATTAAATCGTGCAGTTCCTCTTTTGTCATTGCTAAAGCAGTAAGTTCATTTCACCACATTTTGAGGTTTACCTTCAATGAATGCCTTCAGGTTTTGCGTGGCAATTTCAATGAGCCTTATACGGGCTTCGGTAGTGGCCCAGGCGATGTGCGGGGTAATGTTGCAGTTTTTTGCAGTTACCAAAGGATTGTCGGGGGCCGGAGGTTCTGCAGAAAGCACATCCAGACCCGCACCTGCTATTCTTCCGCTGTTCAGGGCATCGGCAAGATGTTCTTCTTCTATCAGCTGCCCCCGCCCTGTATTAACTAAAAATGCCGATGGTTTCATTTTTTCAATTGCTTCTTTATTTATGAAACCTGCATTCTCATTTGTAAGCGGACAATTGATGCTTATGAAATCGCTTTCGGAAAGCAGGGTGTTCAAATCGACCTGGCGTGCCGGAAGATCAGTCTCTTTTTTGCTGCGATTGTTGTACAGGATATTCATCCCAAAGGCATCACCCAGTTTTGCCACGGTCTGGCCAATTTGTCCGAACCCGATAATGCCAAGGGTTTTTCCTGCCAGCTCGGTTTGGGGGGTAATGTGGTACGAGAAATCAATGCTGTTTGCCCATTCTCCTTTCTGGACAGACAGGGCATGGAGGGAGATGTTCTGCACATGATGCAGGATGTGTGAAAAAACCATCTGGGCAACTGAAGCTGTACTGTAGGCCGGAATGTTTGTAACAACAATGCCTGCTTTTGCAGCTGCTTCCAAATCCACCACATTATAACCTGTGGCCAGCACACCAATGAATTTCAGGTGTGGTAACTTTTCAATTACCTCACGGTTGAATGCAACTTTATTTGTAAAAACAGCCTCGGCATCCTTTGCCCGGTCAATTGTTTCTTCCGGGGCAGTGCGGTCATAAATTGTGCAATTGCCTAAATTTTCGATTCCTTCCCAGCTTAAATCTCCCGGATTAACAGTGAATCCATCCAGTATTACAATTTTCATAAACAATATTTTTTTAAGCAGACAAACATCTTTAGGATATGGTTTATCCTGTTCCTTTGTTCTTTTTTATTATTAACGGTTTCCCAATTTCATTCCCAATGTAAAACAAAGCTGGGCAACACGTTTCATTTTATCGGTACGTATGCGGTCAGCAGTATCGGTAGTTTTATGGTAATCGGCTGTGTACCCGGTTGAAAGATTCAACACCGGCACCCGGTTTTTATGGAAATGATAATGGTCGCTGGAGTAAAAAAACTGTTGCGGAAGTGAGAAATCGGGTGTCAGATCAAGATGGGTACAGGCCTCTTTTGTAATGTTTTTCAGGTTTTTGCTGAAATCATTCACAAGAGTATATATCCCATTGAAATCTTTTACCTGTTTGGGAGAACCCGACCATACCGAATCACGTTCTTCATAAACCCTTCCCACCATATCGAGGTTAATGCAGGCTACGGTTTTTTCCATCGGGAATAACGGATTCAGGCTGTAATATTCCGAGCCGTATAATCCTATTTCTTCAGCTGTGGGAAAAAGAAACAGAATGCTGCGCTTTGGTTTTTCAGGCAGAAGGGAAAACATACGTGCAACTTCAAGAAGGGTAGCCACCCCTGAAGCATTGTCATCGGCGCCATTGTATATTTCACCATTATCAGCAATTCCCAGATGATCGTAATGTGCAACAAATACAATGCATTCGTCTTTCAACAGCGAGTCACTGCCTTCAACAAAGGCAATAACATTTTTTGCTTCCACTTTTTGTTCATTTATAAAAGAATGAATATGTACCCTATTGTTTTTCAGTGAAAATAAATTCTGTTGCTCATTTTCTGAAATTGATTTCAGTGTTTTTTCCCAGTTCATTTTTTTGCCGGTTATCTCATCGGCCGTTTGAGGATTAACAATAAAAATATCGGGTAGCTTGTTCACTTCACTGTCATTCATTGTAAACTTTTGCCTCTCTGCCATATGCAGGATTTGATTATAGGTAGTGTTGGCTGTATCCTGAATGCTGGTAACCAGGATAAGAGCTTTGGCTCCTGCATTTTGCATGTCTTCCATCTTCCTCCGCTCCAGGGCATTATTAAACCTGTGAGAATTTCCTTCCCTGAATGCCTGGGGTGTTCCTGCTGAATACAAAACAATTTTGCCTTTGACATCAATTTCTTCGGAATTTTTTTCGGCAGGAAGGGTGCTAATCATACCAAAACCAGCAAAAAGTAATTCACCTTGTATGTCAAGTTCATTTGAACTTTGATTGAAAGCAATAAAATGTTCGATGCTCTCTTTTTCTTTTCCTCTTTTATTCAATACTTTGAAAAAGGAATTTTCTTTAGCGGAATTCAGAGAGGTTAATGTAAAAAGCTGGTAGAACCCTTCTTTCGGCAGCGAAATTTCCAACTGCTGAAGGTTATCTTTTATATATTCTGCAGCAAAATTTAGCTCCTTAGAGTTTATACCACGACCGTTCAAACTGTCGGAGGCCAGATAAAAAAGATGGTTGCTAAGATTTTCTTCTGAAACATCATGCCGGTTTAAATCTTGTGTAAATCCAGTTAAACTGAATAATAGAAAAAAGGTCAGATAAATTGAAGGATTATAAACTATCATTTCATTTGTTCAAAATTGAATTACTAACTTTGTTATAATAATTGTTAAAAATAACAATTCATTGGTAAACAAAACCCACCCCTTTTTCATTTTTAATAGTGTAAGTGCATTAATAACATATAAAAAACATGATTATGAGACAGATAAATATAATTTCAAAGCTGTTGTTGGTAATAGTTGCAGCAGCATTAACTTACTCTTGTGCTGTGAACCCGGTCACAGGCAAAAGAGAGTTGGCTTTGATTTCCGAAGAACAGGAAATAGCCATGGGCAAAGAGTATGATCCTCAGGTTATTGCTACCTTTGGCGAGTATGAAGATGAAGATTTGCTGGCATTCATACAGGAGAAAGGAACTGAGATGGGAAAAATTTCTCACCGGCCTGATTTGACTTACCATTTTCGTATTTTGGATTCACCTGTTGTAAATGCTTTTGCCGTTCCGGGTGGCTATCTTTATTTTACCAGAGGTATATTGGCCCAATTTAATAATGAGGCTGAACTTATTGGAGTGCTTGGGCATGAAATGGGGCATGTAACTGCCCGTCATACCGTTAGTCAGCAAAGCAAGCAGCAGTTGGGTCAGTTGTTACTTATAGGGGGCATGATTGCTTCAGAGGATTTCCGTGACTTTGCTCCCTATGCCATGCAGGGCATGCAATTGTTATTCCTGAAGTACAGCCGTGATGCTGAACGTGAATCCGATAAGCTTGGTGTGGAATATTCTTCCAAAATTCAGTACGATCCACAGCAGATGGCCAATTTCTTTAATACATTAAGCAGAATGAATGCTACAGAGGGGCCGGGAGGAATTCCAACTTTTCTTTCTACTCATCCCGACCCGGGCGACAGGTATAGAACCGTTTCCAAGCGCGCAGAGCAATGGAAAGAAAAACTTCCCAACGATGAATGGCTGGTAAGGGAAGACAGTTATTTACGTATGATTGAGGGGATGGTATATGGAGAAGACCCGCGTCAGGGATTTGAGGAAGACAATGTATTTTACCATCCGGAGCTAAAGTTCAGGTTTCCCAAGCCATCAGGATGGATGCTTGTAAATTCTCCTTCACAGGTGCAAATTGCCCCTGAAGGTGGGGAAGCATTGATAGTGTTTACCCTGTCGGACCAAAAATCGGCTGAGGCAGCAGCTGAGAGTGTCCTGGGTACACTTGAGCTTAAACCTCTTGAATCGCAGCGTATAACCGTAAATGGGATGCCTGCAGTTGCCACAGTTTCGGAACGCATTACTCAAAATCAACAGACAGGGCAGGAACAACACATTAGGGTGCTTTCCTATTTCATTGAATACGGAGGCAATATATATGTCTTTCATGGGGTATCATCTAATGAAAGATTCGCCAATTATCAGAGGAATTTTGAAGCTACTTTTGCCAATTTTGACCGCCTTACTGATTCTTCCAAATTGAACAGGCAGCCCCAACGCATTCGCCTGCAGCAGGTAAAGCAATCGGGCACGCTTTCTAATGTATTGAGCAGCATGGGTGTTCCGCAGGATAAGCTGGAAGAGCTGGCTTTGCTTAATAATATGGAGCTCACTGACCAGGTTCAGTCAGGGAAGACAATAAAGATAATTGGGCAATGAGTTTAAATTCTCATCAAATTGGTTTAAATTAATCAGGATATAGTTTTATGTTTTCGTAATGCTGAGAGCAATTGTATATATTAGCCCCCTACTTTAAAAAATAACCAATGCGAAAGATATTGCTTTATCCGGTTTCGATGCTATATGGCCTAATTGTACATTTCCGTAACATGCTTTACGATTTAAACCTTTTTAAATCAAAGGAATTTGATGTTACGGTAATTTCAATTGGAAACATAACTGTAGGTGGAACAGGTAAAACGCCTCATGTCGAATACCTGGTTGATTTGCTAAAGGAAAAGTTTAAGGTGGCAACGCTTAGTCGCGGATACAGAAGAAAAACGAAGGGGTTTTACCAGGTAAATACCGATTCTACCGTCAGGGAAGTAGGTGATGAGCCGCTCCAGATCAAAAGAAAGTTCCCGGATGTTACGGTTTCTGTTTGTGAAAACAGGGTCGAAGGTGTTGAAAAGCTATTGGCGAAAGAGGAGAAGAAGTCACCCGATGTAATTTTGCTTGACGATGCCTTTCAGCACCGCAGAATAAGTCCGGTAATTAATATCCTGCTGATGGACTATAACCGGCCGCTTAAAAACGACAGCCTTTTGCCTGCGGGTTCATTGCGGGAGAGCGCTTCCCAATTGCGAAGGGCTAATGTTATCATTTTCTCCAAATGCCCCCCTGCAGAAGTCACACCTATTATGCGCAGGGTTATGCAAAATGAAGTGGGGCTTAAACCTTATCAGTCCATGTTCTTTACGACCTATGAATATGGAAAAATGAAACCTGTTTTTGATGCCAAAGATCTTGGGAAAGATTTCTATGAAAAACATTCCTATGCTATTCTCATTGTTACGGGAATTGCTTATCCGCGACTGATACCTGAATACCTGAAGCAATTTACATCTGAAACCGAAATGGTTAGTTTTCCTGATCATCATAACTTTTCAACCGACGATATCCGGATGATTATGGGTAAATTCGCGCAGTTGAAAAATGAGAAAAAGATAATAATAACTACAGAAAAGGATGCTGTTCGTTTTGCTGAAATTCCCGATTTGGATGAACAGTTTAAAAACGCGCTGTATTTCCTTCCTGTGAAAGTTAAGTTCATTGATGAAGAGGGGAAACTGTTTAATAAGAAAATATTGAATTATGTTGGAGAAAATAAAAGCAACCTCGAACTTCGTACAAGAAAAGTTCAACGCACGACCTGAAATTGCAATCATTCTGGGAACCGGATTGGGGGGACTGGTAGAAGATATTGAAATCATAAGTACTTTGCCTTACAATGAAATACCCAATTTTCCTGTAACTACTGTAGACGGTCATACCGGTCAATTGATCTATGGTAAGCTTGGAGGAAAGGAAATCCTTGTCATGCAGGGCAGGTTTCATTATTACGAAGGCTATTCCATGCAGGAGGTTACATTTCCTGTTAGGGTGATGAAATACCTGGGAGTGAAGCAACTTTTTGTTTCGAATGCTTCCGGAGGGTTACACCCCGAATGGCATGTAGGCGATATTGTTATTATTACCGATCACATCAATTTCTTTTCGGAGCACCCGCTTAGGGGCAAGAATTTGAATGAACTGGGAGTGCGCTTTCCCGACATGAGCAAGGTTTACGATGAACGGTTGCGTAACAAAGCCAAACTTATTGCCCTTGAAAACAACATTAACATCAGGGAAGGTGTTTATGTAGGCGTGCAGGGGCCAACTTTTGAGACTCCTGCCGAATATAAGATGTTTCGTATATTGGGAGGAGATATCATAGGAATGTCAACTGTGCCCGAAGCGATTGTGGCAAAGCATATGAACATTAAGCTGTTTGGAATTTCCATTGTTACCGACAGCGGGGTGCCGGGTGAAATCGTTGAAATTTCGCACGAGGAAGTGCAGCAGGTGGCTATGAAAGCCGAACCAAAGTTAAGGCTTATCATGGAGAAACTGATAGAAAGCCTGTAATACACCTGGATGTATTGAATGCTTTTTGGGTACTGCAGCTTCAATGGATTGATTAATAAATAGAAAATGAAGTATATATGGGCAGTTGTTTTTGCATTTCTTTTGATTTCAGGTTGTTCATCAAAAAAAGATAAAGTGGAACTGGTACTGGATACTCAATCGGCTTTAGGGGAAGGTGCAATCTGGAACTATAAAACAGGAGAACTTATATGGGTGAATATTTCCGATCAAATTCTTAATGTTTATAATCCATTTCTTGATTTTAACAAGGAGATGCTCACCGGGCAAATGATTGGTACTGTAGTACCTGCTGAATCCGGAAAGTTGATTGTTGCCCTTGAAAATGGTTTTTATCAGCTTGATCCCGCAACCGGATCAAAACTTTTTATTGCCAATCCTGAAGAAGATAAGCCCGGCAATCGTTTCAATGATGGCAAGTGTGATCCTGCAGGTCGTCTCTGGGCAGGCACCATGCATATGGAGGGAAAACCTGATTCGGGAGCTCTCTACCGGCTCGATCCCGATACAACAGTTCGCAAAATGATTGGCGATGTAAGCATTTCAAATGGAATTGTATGGTCGCTCGACCAGCGTAAGATGTATTACATTGATACTCCTACCCAAAAAGTAACAGCGTGGGATTATGAAAATGAAACCGGAGAAATAAACAATCCTCAGATTGTTGTTGAGGTGCCGCGAGAGATGGGAAGCCCCGATGGAATGACTATTGATGCAGATGGTAACCTTTGGATTGCCCTTTGGAGCGGCGCTGCCGTAGGTTGCTGGAACCCTGAAACCGGAGAGCTGCTGCGTACAATCAGTGTTCCTGCCAAAAATGTTACCTCCTGTGCATTTGGTGACAACGATCTGGGTACACTTTACATAACCACTGCCCGGCAGGGAACCAGTGATGAGGAACTTGACGAGTTTCCCCATGCCGGAGGACTGTTTAAAGTAAGGCCCGGTGTGAAAGGGGTTGAGGCTTTCTTTTTCAAAGGCGAGTTTTGAGCGATCAAGAAAGTAGTTAAGCTTCAAAAGGATGCCTGATGTGGAAAATAATTAAACTACATACGCTGATATCAACATGAAATGAGCATGAGCAGGAAAATACATTAACCTGTAATAATAAAAAACCTCATGCGAATTCCATTTTATACCTTTGAAAATATACACTTATAATAAAATGAAATTTTTACCTGACTTTACCGACGTTGAAAAGGCCCACCGGATTGTTCAGAGGTATGCGCATCGCACACCTGTGTTAACCTCTGCCAGTATAAATAAAATTACAGGAAGCAACTTATTTTTTAAGTGTGAGAATTTCCAGAAAGTGGGTGCATTTAAGTTCCGCGGAGCATGCAATGCTGTATTTTCATTAAATGAGGAACAAGCTCGAAAAGGAGTAGCTACCCACTCTTCGGGAAATCATGCTGCTGCCCTGGCCCTGGCTGCACAAATGCGGGGAATTGCCGCTCATATCGTTATGCCGCGAACATCTCCTGAAATTAAGAAGAAGGCAGTGGCCGGCTACGGCGCCAAAATAACCTTTTGCGAACCTACATTGCAGGCCCGGGAAAGCACCCTGGCAGAAGTGATAAAAGAAACGGGCGCAACGGAAATTCATCCATACAACAATTTTTACGTAATCGCAGGGCAGGGAACCGCTGCCAAAGAACTGATTGAAGATTCAGGTTCATTCGATGTGATTCTTGCCCCGGTGGGAGGGGGTGGTTTATTAAGCGGGACTGCTATTACTTCAAAGCACCTGTTACCCGGATGCAAGGTTATAGCTGCTGAGCCTGCCGGAGCCGATGATGCTTACCGTTCGTTCCAGGCAAAAAAACTGATACCTTCGGAAAATCCAAAAACCATTGCCGACGGTCTGCTTACTTCTTTGGGAGAACGTAATTTTAACATTATAATGGATAAAGTGGATGATATTGTCACCGTTTCCGAGGAAAGCATAGTGGAAGCCATGCGCCTGATATGGGAACGCATGAAAATTATTGTCGAACCTTCATCGGCCGTTCCCATGGCTGCCATCCTTGAAGGAAAAGTGGATGTAATGGGTAAAAAGGCAGGAATTATTCTTTCGGGAGGTAACCTTGATTTGGGAAAGCTGCCGTTTTTATAATGTTTTTCAATTCATAAGCCCATTGTAATTCCTACAACATCGGGCTCACGATATGTGCAAGCGATTCTTTCAGTTTGAAATGCCAGGATCGTTCTTTCCATTCGTCAAGCTTTATCTCGCGGCTGCTTCTTAAATCAGCTAAGAAATACTTTTGCAAGGAGGCTGTAAAGGCATTATCGTAAATGAAGGCGTTCACTTCGAAGTTGGTTTCAAAGCTGCGGAAGTCGAGGTTGGTTGTTCCCACAGTGGCAAAGGTGTCATCCACTATCAGGTATTTGCTGTGTAGAAATCCCGCCTCATAAAAATAAACCCGAACACCTGCCTCCAGCAGTTCTTCAATGTACGAATAGGAACTCCAGCGGGGAATGACACTGTCGGTTTTCGATGGCATAAGTATGCGCACATCTACATTGCTTAAGGCGGCAACTTTAAGGGCATAGAGTATTTCCGAAGTAGGCATCAGGTAGGGAGAAGCAATGTAAACCTTACTTTTTGCCCCGGCAATGGCAGCATGAAATACCTGGGCTATACTATCCCAGTCGGAATCGGGACCACTGGCAGAAATTTGCACCGGTATTCCTTTTTCTTCCATTGGTTTGGGAAAGTAACGCTTGCCTGCCAGGTTCTCATGAATCACAAAATACCAGTCAGCAGCAAACACCACCTGCAATCCACTAACGGCAGCGCCTTCAATCTGAAGGTGTGTATCGCGCCACGGACCAATATCTTTCAGCCCTTCCACGTACCGATCGGCGATGTTTATTCCGCCGGTGAAACCTATGATACCATCCACCACCAGTATTTTTCTGTGGTTGCGATAGTTTACCTGCGAGGTGAGGCGTGGAAACATCACCTCCATAAACGAATAAATTTCGATGTTGTTTATGCGAAGATCTGTGAGAAACTGCTTGCTCAATCCCCAACTTCCTACATCATCAACAATTATGCGCACGATAATTCCTTCCCGGCTCTTTCTTATCAGAATATCCTTAAATTGATTGCCAATCTTATCATCCTCAAAGATATAATACTCCATATGGATGTGGTGAGTGGCATTCTCAATTGCAGTAAAAATGGCTGTAAAGGTTTCATCTGCATTATTTAGTATTTTCACACGGCTGGCATTGGTGAGTAAAGCATTGGAATTGTTAAGCAGAAGTCTTATGAGGTTTTCCTTTTCATGGATCTGAGCCGGCAGGTTGCGAAGCGTTTGCCTGAATTGTCGCAGTTGTCTGAAGGAAAGCCTTCTGAATTTGGTCAGGCTTATTAATCCCTTACGTGAGAATAGTTTTTTCTTTCGATATTCCTGGCCAAAGAACAGGTAAAATACCACCCCAAATACGGGCAACAGTATTAAAAAAAGTATCCAGGCCGCTGTCTTATAGGGCGACCTTTTTTCCAGAATAATCATTATGCTAACAGGAATGGCTGTTAAGAGGAATAACAGTGAAAATATTTTCCAGGAATCCAATCCAAAACCCATATCAACACGATGCTTAAGTTTGCGTGATAAATTTCTTAAAAGTCAAATTTAAAAACAATTTTGGAATGAATTTCGTAACTTATAGTAAGAAACACATAAGAATTAGTTATGAAACAGATATTATTTTTTACAGTTGTTTTTATAATGGCTGTTGCCTGTTCCTCAACCCGCAATACGGTAAAGATAAACAGTAATGGGAAAGCAGCTGCAGAAACCGATTCTATTGAATACCAACTTGAGACATTTGACAGCAGGTTTGAAACGTGGTATAACCTTCAGGATCGGCCTTCGCAGTATCGTTCGGAGCAATATTACGAGAACTGGAACCAGCAGTATGTAGCTGCCTGGAACTTTAATGCAACCCGTCCCGGCAATCGTTTTTTTGAAACCATAGTCGGGTATGATCCTACTGTCGATTACAATTTTGAGTTGGACCATAAACTGTTTTATTATTTTCAGTATGTGGAAAATGAGCTGGGTATACAAATTATGCCCGGAGGTCCTCAAAGCATTGTTTTTTAAAGCCTGCGGAATATTTTTAGGGTGTCGGAATCGAGCAGTTCTTCAGCTGCCAGTTTGCCTTTTACATGTGGTGCCCTGACCCCATGTGCAAAAAACTTATTGCCGGTGAATACATGCATCTCGTCCCATAAATCCAATTGGGTGAAGCTTTCGATCAGCTGCCTTCCCCCCTCCACAATCACCGAAAGAATATTGTGCCGGTATAAGCTATTAAGAATCTGAGGAATTACCTCTTTGGCATAATCGATTTTTATCAGGTAGTTCATGCCTTCTGTTTTTTCTTTCACCGAATTAAAAACAATAGTTTTTGCTGATTCGTCAAACAGGTTAAGCGAGGCAGGCAGCCGCAGATTTCTGTCAATAACAGCCCTCACCGGGTTGCTGTTCGACCAGTGGCGTACTGTAAGTGATGGGTTGTCTTTCAAAGCCGTATTGGTACCTATCAGAATGGCGTCTTCTTCCGACCGTATTTTATGTACCAGCCTCAGGGCAAGATCTCCTGTAATCCAGGTAGGTGTACCGAAATCTACTCTTTCACGGTCGATGTCAATATATCCATCCGCTGTCTGTGCCCATTTTAATATTATGTAAGGCCGCTGCTTTTCATGAAATGTAAAAAAACGTCTGTTCAGCTCGCGACATTCTTTTTCCAGAATACCAACGGTGACTTCAATGCCTGCTTTCCTAAGCTTTTCAATTCCTTTCCCCGCTACTTCAGCAAATGGGTCGGTGGTACCAATAACCACCCTGGGTATTTGTTTTTCGATTATCAGATTCGAGCAGGGTGGAGTAAGGCCAAAATGGGCACAAGGTTCAAGCGATACATATAGCGTGCTTTCTTTTAACAGATCGGCATCTTTAACTGCATTTACTGCATTTACTTCGGCGTGAGGACCGCCATACTGCTGATGAAATCCTTCCCCGATAATCTTGCCCCGGCAAACAATCACGCTGCCCACCATAGGATTGGGTGCAACATTGCCCAAGCCCAGCAGGGCCAGTTCAATGCAGCGTTCCATATATTTTTCTTCAATATCCATTTGCCGGAAAAAAGTATCTTTGACTTTCCAAAAATAGCACAATGAGGGCGACTATTCAACATATTGAACAGGAATTGGGCAATTTGTTTCCCAAAACTGAAATCAGGGCGTTCACGCGGTTAATGCTGGAGCATGTTTGCGGACTTAATTATACCCAACAGGTACTATTGAAAGACAAACCACTGGACGATTCAGTCAAAGCCACCATTAATGAAATGGTAAGCCGTCTGAAGAACCATGAGCCCATTCAATATATTTTGGGAGAAACAGAATTCGCCGGACTGAGGCTAAAGGTAACTCCCCCGGTGTTAATACCACGGCCGGAAACAGAAGAGCTGGTGCAGTGGGTAACAGAAACAGGGTTGGCAGGAAACCCTTATGTAATTGATATTGGTACGGGTTCAGGATGCATTGCACTTGCCCTGAAAAATATATTTCCTGATGCTTTGGTGCGGGGAGTTGATGTTTCGGACAAGGCACTTGAACTGGCAAGGGAAAACGCAGTTTTAAACGCCCTGGAAGTGGAATTTTATAAGGCCGATATTCTGGACTGGGAGGCCGGTTCGTGGCGTAACTTTGATGTTGTCATAAGCAATCCTCCCTATGTAAGGAATTCGGAGCGGGAAAAAATGGAAGCCAACGTTTTGAAGTATGAGTCTGAAGAAGCCTTGTTTGTGCCCGATTCTGATCCGCTTATTTTTTACCGGCGAATTGCAGAGTTTGCCGAACGCTATCTTAACAAAAGCGGATTGTTGTTTTTTGAAATCAACGAAGGCCTTGGCCATGAAATGCTTGAATTGGTGCAGCAGTTTGGTTTTCAGGAAGCAACAATAAGAAAAGATTTGTTTGGCAAAAAACGGATGCTTAGGTGTCGCAAATAATGTTTCATGGAATGCTGCAGCCTGCAAAAATTTTTGTTGCTCAAAAGCAGTCACAATTCAATAAGTTTGGCAATTTTGCGTTTTAACCCGAAATGAGCTGTTAGATGTGAGAAAGCTGATTAAATATTTATTATTGACACTGAACCTTTTGGCTGTTGCAGCGCTGCTCATGGCCTATCTTTCAGGTTATGTATCGCCCGGAAGATGGTGGATTCCTTCATTTTTTGGACTGGCATATCCTGTCATCGCCGGTATAAACATTGTTTTCATAATACTATGGCTGGTTACCAGTCCCCGGTATATGCTGGTGTCGCTAATTCCATTGATAGCAGGGTGGGGCTTTATGGGCCGGTACCTGCAGCTTCAGGAGAATACAATTGAATCGGGCGATATAAAAATTATGTCGTACAATGTGCACCATTTCCGGGGTGATAAAACTGATTCGCAGGAAAGTACATCAAGACAAATCATCCGTTTTTTAAATTCCCATCAACCCGATATCATTTGTCTGCAGGAGGTGAGGCTCCGTCAGAATAAGATATTCAACCTGGCAAAGACAGTTGAGGAACTCGATTTTATTAACCATTACCAGTATGCCCGCACAAGTAACACCTTTGGTTCAGTGACCATGTCAAAGTATCCTATACTGCGGATGAACGAAATCAGGTTTGAGAATTCGCGTAACATAACCATTTATACCGATTTGCTTGTAGATTCCGATACCATTAGGGTGTTTAATGTTCACCTTCACTCCTATGGGATCGATCCAAAGGATTTTACCATTATTGATTCGGGAGTCACCAACGAAAAAGATTTGGAAGAGGCAAAAGTTATGGGTTCAAAACTCAAGACCGGGTTTCAGATGCGCGCCAGTCAGGTAATGGCCATAAGGGAATTGATTGATGAATCGCCTTATCCGGTTTTCGTATGTGGCGATTTAAATGATACCCCTGCCTCCTTTTCCTACCAGCAACTGCGGAAAGGGTTAAAGGATGCTTTTGTTTGTTCGGGTAAAGGAGCCGGTCGCACCTACATTAACAAGCTGCCCGCATTGCGGATTGATTACATTTTTCACAGCGACAAATACGAATCGTTTAATTTTCAAACCCATGATTTCAGATATTCCGATCATTTACCCGTATCTGCTGTTCTGGTTAAAAAAGCACTTCAGGATGATTAGGTAAAGCACCCGTTTGATAAGATTTTACATCAACCATTAACATTTACACAACAAAAAAGCACAACCATGAAGAAGTTCAATTTCCCGGTATTTTTTATTCTATCGTTACTTTTAATTGTTTTTGTTACTTCATGCAGCGATACCGATGATTATAAATATTTTTTAGTTCCGGTTGAAAGCATATCAGTCCCGGAAGAGGTAAGTGCAGACGAAACTTTTGAAGTGAGGCTTTCCGGAACCATTGGACATGATGGCTGTTCCAGTTTTGACCGTTTTATTACTGAAAAACAGGATACTGTTCTTTTAGTTGAAGCCTGGGGGAAGCTAAAAGCCAATACTTACATTTGCCCTGATGTGGAGGTGGAACTTGTAAGGGAGAAGTTAAAATATTCGCTGGAGGAGCCGGGAACTTACGTACTGAAGGTAAGGCAGCCCGACGGAACTTTTCTTGACCGGGAATTCATGGTGCGGTAGTTCTGCTTCTTGAAAGAATTTTCAAGGCTGCTGATTTATCTTTCTTCAGTTGCTCTGTAAGGGCATTAATACTACTGAAACGTTGCTCGTCCCTTATTTTGCCGGCAAACATCAACGTGATTTCTTTATTGTAAAGGTCACCTTGGAAGCTGAATATATGAACCTCGATGCTTCGGTTATCGGCATTTTTATTGAATGTAGGGCGGGTCCCAATGTTCAGCATGCCCTGGTAAATAATATCCGCAAGCTTTACTTCCACTGCATAGACGCCATGTCCGGGAATAAGCTTATGTGGATCGGAGGCTTCGATGTTGGCCGTTGGGAAACCCATTTTCCGGCCTACCCGCTGGCCTTCCACCACCGAGCCGTGAAGGGTGTAACGATAACCAAGATAGCGGTTGGCTTTCCCGATCTGACCCTGTTGAAGTGCATTGCGTATACGTGTGGAACTTACATTGGCTTCATCTATCAGCAGTGCATCAAGTTTTTCGATTATAAACCCATATTTGTCGGCACACGATTGAAGGTATTCAAAGCTCCCCTCCCTGTTTTTACCGAACCGGTGGTCGTATCCCACTACCAAACAATGCGTTTTCATCTTATCAACAAGTACCTGTTTCACAAACTCAGGATAGGTGAGTTCCGAGAATTCTTTGGTAAACGGGAAAACGATGAGGTGATCGATTTCAGAGCGGGCAAACAGCTCCTTTTTTTCCTCAAGGGTGGTTAACAGCCTGAGGTTCGATTCTTCAGGCCGGGTTACCAACCGGGGATGGGGGTAGAAGGTGAATATAACCGATTCTCCATCATGTTCCCGGGCAAATCCTTTTAACCTGGAAATCACCTTCTGGTGACCAAGATGAACACCGTCAAATGTGCCTATGGTGACAACAGGGTTTACTGCTTCAAAACGGTTTATATCAGTATGTATTTTCACTCTTCTGTCTTAATGATCAACGAACTTAAAACTTTTTCCTGAATTCAACGGTAATAAACCCGAAAAGTTGAATGGAGCCGTAAAACTTTAAATAATGTTATTTTCTGAAAATGATGGTTTATGAACTGTGGAAATTTTTAATTTTACGCCCTTGAATGAATGAGTTGGAGAAAGGATTTGTTTTTACAAAACGTTAAAAATATCCTTGAGGTTATAAAGATAAACAGGGATTAGCCGGAAACAGGCAGTTCAGATGTTAAAAAAAGTTGGATTGAAAATAATACAGATGAAGTATAGCAGGTTAATTGTTGCAGTTTTAGTTGCAGGTTTTTTTGCAGTTGGTTGCAGTAAGAATGAAGGCCAGTTTACAGTTAGCGGTAAAATCACACATGGCGAAGGAAAAACCCTCTACTTTGAAGAATTACAGGTTGCTTCCACAAGCCTGCTCGATTCAGTAAAACTGAAGAGTGACGGTGACTTCCGGTTTGAAGGGACAACAGGCAAACCTGCCTTTTACCTCCTACGGTTGAGTCAGAATCAACACATTACTCTTCTGGTCGATTCTCTTGAGCAGTTAGTTGTAGAAGCCGATGCGGCTAATTTTCACCGCAATTACAGTGTACAGGGTTCACCGGGATCGAAGCAGGTAAAAATTTTAAACGATCAGTGGTATCAGACCCGCAAAAAACTGGATTCTTTGCAATCGCTGATGAACATGTCGGGTACCGGTCCTGAATTTGTTAACAGGAACAGGGAATGGAGCCAGATGTACGACTCAGTCAAACAGAAGCAGGTGGAATTTTCCCGGAAATTTGTTATGGATTATCCTTTTTCCATGGCCAGCGTGCTGGCTGTTTACCAAAAATTTGATGACAGTGAATACATCATCAAGGATTTGCATACCCTGCGTGTTGCAGCCTCTGCTTTAAATACCGTGTATCCCGGTTCAAACCATGTAAAGGCTTTGTACAACAATACGCTGGAACTGATGAAAGAAGAGCAGAATGCTAAGTTGCGGCAGATAATACGTGAGCAGGGTGAAAACAGCCCCGATATAGTGCTGCCAAACCCAAACGGACAAGAGGTGGCGCTGTCTTCATTAAGGGGAAAAGTTGTTTTGCTGCAGTTCTGGTCAGCCCTCGACCGTAATTCACGTATTCAAAATGAAGCTTTGGTGGAGGCTTACCGTAAATATAAGAACAAGGGATTTGAAATTTACCAGGTAAGTATCGATGATAATCGCATCGAATGGGTGGATGCCATTGACAAGGATAAACTCTCGTGGATTAACGTGGGTGATATGAAAGGAAGCAATCGTGCAACAATGATGTACAACGTTCAAAATATACCTTACAATTACCTGCTTAACAGCGATGGGGAAATTATTGCACAAAATCTTGTAGGCCCACGGCTTGACAGGACATTATCAGAACTTCTTAATTAGTCTTCAGGGGAAACATCAATTTAAAATATCTTGTCAGAAAAAGGAAACATATATTTTATTTCAGATGTACACCTTGGTGCTCCGGCGTTGAATAATAATCGTGAAAGGGAGCTGCTTTTTGCCAAATGGCTCGATTGCATCAGCCACGATGTGAAGGAACTCTACCTGCTTGGTGATATTTTTGATTTCTGGTACGAATATAAAAAAGTGGTTCCACGAGGATTTAGCCGTATTCTCGGGCGCCTGGCAATGTTGACCGACAGGGGAATCCCGGTTCATTTTTTTACAGGTAACCACGATTTGTGGGTTTTTGATTACCTGCCCCAGGAAGTGGGCCTTCAAATTCATCGAAAAGAGCTTATTACCACTATCATGGGAAAGAAGTTTTTTCTTGCTCATGGTGATGGTCTTGACCCTGAGGATAAAGGATACCTGTTTCTGAAAAAAATATTCTCAAATAAAAAACTGCAGTGGATGTTTTCCCGTTTGCATCCCAATTTTGCCTTACGTATCGCTCACCGGTGGTCGAAATCAAGCCGCCTGTCGAAAATGTACAGGAAAGAAGAATTTAATGTTAAGAATGAAAGTATGTATCGCTTTGCGGAAAATTACCTGGAGAAAGAGTGGATTGATTATTTTATCTTTGGGCACCGTCACCGGATGGCTGATGTTGAAATCAAAGACCAATCGAGAATGATTTTATTGGGCGACTGGATGAAGAGCTTTTCATATGGTGTTTTTGATGGTGAAAAAGTGACTCTGAAAGTATTTGAGGGAGAAATAAGTTGAAGCAAATTATGGCAAAACAAATTTATACGCGCATTGTAGGCACCGGCAGTTATTTGCCTCCTAAAATTGTTAAAAACAATTTCTTTTTAAATCATCGGTTCTTCGATGCTTCTACAGGTAAACCATTTGATAAGCCCAACGAGGAAATCATTCAGAAGTTCAGGGACATTACCAACATTGAAGAACGACGCTATGCTGCTGACAATCAAAATACATCCGATCTGGCTGTACTGGCAATTAAAGATGCCTTTCACTCGGCTGAGATATCGAAGGAAAGCCTCGATTTTCTGATTATTGCCCATAACTTTGGCGATATAAATGAAGGGAATGTGCGCAGTGATATGCTGCCCGGTCTTGCCAATAAGGTGAAAATGAAGCTGCACATTAAAAATCCCAACACCGTATGCTACGATATCATTTCCGGATGCCCCGGCTGGACACAGGCCATGATTGTAGCCGATGCCTTTATTAAAAGCGGATTTATGAAACGTGGCGTAGTGGTTGGCGCCGACATCCTGTCAAGGATTTCCGACCCGCACGACCGCGATTCCATGATTTATGCCGATGGTGCAGGAGCAACAATTGTTGAAGCCGTGGAAAGTGATGAGCCAACAGGAATTATTTCTCATTCCAGTCGTTCCGATTCAGTGAGTTATGCCAGCCTGCTTACTTTAGGTAGTTCGAACAATCCTGAGTTCGATGGCAATGAATTGTGGATAAAAATGGCAGGGCATAAGCTTTATATCTATGCCATCAAAACCGTTCCCGGAGTGGTAAAGGAAAGCATTGAGCGGGCAGGTATCGATCTCAGCGATGTTAAAAAGGTACTGATTCACCAGGCCAATGAAAAAATGGATGAGGCCATCCTCAGCGGCTTGTTCAAGTTATACCACCAAAAGGAAATTCCGGAAGGCATTATGCCAATGAGCATACGTTATCTTGGCAATTCATCGACAGCCACTGTGCCTACGCTGCTCGACCTGGTGCAGAAAGGTAAAATTGAGGGACAGGAAATCAATGAGGGCGATTATGTTGTGTTTTGCTCTGTAGGCGCCGGCATGAATATCAACTCTATTGTATATAAGTGGTAAAAACTTTTTTCTCTGTCCGTGACAGATGCCATTCATTTTGGTTATTTTAAGGCGTTCTTATAACCTTTCAAAATTTAATCGAAATGAGCATTACTCTTTTTATTCCGATAGTAAGCCTTATTTTACTTGCTGCCGTTGCTTTCATATGGCTTGTCAGCCAAAAATGTCAGAAGAAAATCATACTGTTATCGGGTGAATTTCTGGAAAAGGAAAAAAATCTGAACAACCAGCGTGTTGAAGCTGAAAAACAGGCGCTGATTGCCGATGAGCGATATACCATCCTGAAATCGGACGCCGGCAGCCTCAAAGCCGAACTGGCAAAAACTAGAGAAGAGAACATGCTCCTAAACGGACGGCTTGAAAAGGCTAAGGCCGAATACCTGAACCTTCATGAAAAACTTCAAACCCAAAAATCAGAACTGGAAGAGATACAGAAAAAATTTACCACCGAATTTGAAAATATTGCCGGTAAAATTCTAAAAAAGAACAGCGAGGAATTTACCCGGTCCAACCAGAAAAATATCGGCGAGGTGTTAATTCCCCTGAAGGAAAAGATACTTCTTTTTGAAAGGAAAGTGGAGGATACCTACCAGAAAGGATTGAAGGACCAGACTGACTTAAGAGCCGAGCTGAAGAAGCTGTATGAATTGAATAACCGCATGACTACAGAAGCGGGGAACCTTACTCGGGCGTTAAAGGGCGATGTGAAAAAACAGGGCAACTGGGGAGAAGTTGTGCTTGAACGTATACTTGAACGTTCAGGACTGAACGAGGGAGAGCAGGGGTATCAAAAGCAGTATAGCGATATGTCGGAGGAGGGAAAACGGCTTCAACCCGATGTTGTTATTAATCTACCCGACAATAAGCACATTGTTATCGATTCAAAAGTGTCACTTGTTGCCTACGAACGTGCCGTGAATGCCGTCAGTGAAGAGGAAAGGGAAATGCACGTAAAGGAACACCTGGTGAGCCTTAAAGCACACATTAAGGGGTTGAGCCAAAAACATTACCAGGCGGCCCTGAAGCTGAACTGCCCCGATTTTGTGCTGCTGTTTATTCCTGTTGAATCGTCATTCAGCCTGGCTGTGCAGGCCGACAACGACTTGTTTTCCTATGCCTGGGATCAGAAAGTTGTGCTGGTGAGCCCGTCAACACTGTTGGCTACCCTGCGTACGGTTTCATCAATCTGGCAGCATGAAAACCAGACGAAAAATGCCATAGAAATTGCCCGGCAAAGCGGTGCGCTGTACGATAAGTTTGTCGGCTTTGTTGGCGATATGGAAAAAATCGGTAATAATTTGAGAATCACTCAGAACACTTACAGTGATGCCATGAAAAAGTTATCGGAAGGCCGCGGAAACCTGGTGAATGCCACTGAGCGCCTGAGAAAAATGGGCGCAAAGGCAACGCGGGAACTCCCGAAAAAGCTGCTTGAAAAAGAGATTCAACCCGACGAGTTGCAGGAAGAAGAAGTTCAGCAGGACCTGCCTTTGAGCTGATTGATTACCGGCTTATAGCAATACAGTTGTGTCAGGTGTTGTTTTTCAAAAAACGAACAACTTGCTCTGAATCCTTTGCTGCATCAACTTCATCATCTTTATATACCACTTTGCCGTCCCTATCAACGATAAAGGTCCAGCGGCTGGTAGTAACGTCCCTTTCAAACTGATAATCCTGCCCTTCAAACTCGCCTTTATTAGCACCTCCTTCACGCACAGGAACGCCAAACTTTTGTGCAATCTCACCCGACATATCAGAAAGCAAAGTGAAGTTCAGATTATGCGCCTGTCTGAAAAATTTCAGGTTTTCAGGTCTGTCACCGCTGACTCCCACCACCTTCGCATCCTGCGATTCCAGATCACTGCTTAAATCACGGTAGGCACAGGCCTGGGCAGTACATCCGCCGGTCATGGCAGCCGGATAAAAATAAACTACCAGGTATTTATTGTCAAGGTTTTCCTTGAATTCCCATTTGTCGCCATCATCGGCAACAGCCGTAAAGTTGGGAACTTTATCACCCACCTGAAGCCCCTCCTGTGCAAACAGTCCGAGGGAAAGAACTGAAAATAGTACTACAAACAGTGTTTTCATAGTGAAAAATTTAGATTATATTCTGTAAATAATACAGTTAAGAAGGAAAAAAGTTTCAATGATATCCTTCTTTAAATCATTTGATCATGATGCAGGACAATTTAACGTGTGCGTGTAAAACCGTAACGTAGAATATACCTTCGTCTAATTAAACTCAATTTAAACTCAATATTAACTCAATATAAACTCAAAGTAAATTCGCGTTTAATTGAATTTACATTGAATTAATATTGAATAAAGATTGAAATTGTACTGAATAAGATATGTCCGGGGATAATGTTAAGGAACAGGAATGGCAGTGATTTTCTGCAAATTGATACATGGAAGTAGTTTGGCAATCAGTATTTTTCGTAATTTTAGGTAACACGTTACAGCTATGGGACAGGCATATACATACCGGTGCGACCGCTGCGGTTACGAGGCACGGTTCAATGAAGGAAACGGTTACCATATTCATCGTCAGCCTTTAGGAGTTTACCTGAACAGCAGGCGGGTTCTGTTTCACTATAAGACCCATAATGTATTGCGCAGGTTGGCCCGGTCTGATTCATCATTAACCATTGATGCCGGCTTCAAAATCTACAAATGTCCTCATTGCAATCTGCTTTACGATAAAGTGGAAGTTAAGGTAATGAAAGATGGCACATCTTTGCACAAGAGTGAATTTCGATGTTTACGGTGCAGGACGCGTTTGAAGCTTACCAATATTCACCGTTTAAAACAAGCTGTATGCCCATCTTGCCGGAACTCATCCTTTCGCATTAACCGTCAGCAGATGGTATTATGGGGGTGATGTCAGAACAGGAGGCTTGCCAGCAGTGTGAAAGCGAGTCCGCATAATGCAATTATTGTTTCCATAACTGTCCAGCTTTGCAGGGTTTGCTTTTCGTTCATCCCCAAGTATTTTCCTACCAGCCAAAACCCGCTGTCGTTAACGTGCGACAGCAGCGTGGCACCCGACGCAATGGCAATTACTACCAGGGCCCGCTGCGGATCATTCAGTCCGAATTCGCTGATGACCGGGGCGATTATACCCGCGGCAGTTATCATGGCCACTGTTGCTGAACCTTGTGTAACCCTTACCACAGCAGCAAGAATCCAGGCCAGTAAAATGGGCGGCAGCGCTGAATTGGCCATCGATTCAGCCATTATCTGACCAATACCGCTGTCAACAAGGACCTGTTTTAAAACTCCTCCTGCCCCGGTGATTAAAATAATGATTCCTGCCGGTCCCAGGGCTTTGGTACTTAAATCAAGGATTTTCTGCTTGCTCATGCCTCTTTTAATTCCCAGGAAATATGATGCAACAAGAGTGGCTATAATTAATGCTGAAAACGGATGACCGATAAACTCCAGGGCATCGGTAAGGATGGATTTTGGCACGACTTCTTTCGACACTGCCAGTCCGGTGAAAGTGTTTACCAGGATAAGCAACAAAGGAATTGAAATGATGATGGCAATCATCCGGAAGGGTGGATAGTTCTCAGGGTCCACTTCCTGTGCCGGTTTTTGGTATTCAAATGGGGGTTCCAGGTATATTTTTTTTGATATGTACTTTCCCCAGATTGGGCCGGCAATCACTGCAGTGGGGAATCCCAGGATAACGCCCAGAAGAATTACCCAGCCAAGCTGGGCATTTATAATGTCGGCTACGGCCACAGGCCCCGGGGTGGGCGGAATAAAGCTATGGGTAACTGCAAGTCCGGCCAGCAGTGGTATGGCATAATACAGCAGCGAACGTTTTGTATCGCGGGAAAGTGCATATATGATTGGCACCAGGATAATGAAACCTACATCCAGGAAAACCGGGATGGCCACAATGAACCCGGTGATAACCATCGCCCAGGAGGCATTGTCTTTGCCAAACTTTTTTACAAGGTAATGGGCCAGCGACTCGGCGCCCCCTGAACTTTCAAGCATCTGCCCGAAAATGGCTCCCAGCCCGACCACCGTTGCTACGAACCCCAGGGTGCCTGCCATCCCTTCCTGTATTGCACCGATAACTCCCTGAAGGGGCATGCCTGCTGCTATACCTACATAGATGGCTGTAATCAGAAGTGAGACAAATGCACTGATTTTAAGCTTTAGTACCATGAACAGCAGCAATGCCACTGCTGATATCACAATAAAGACAAGAAAAGGTGTTGACATATCAGCCTTGTTAGTTTACGGACGTAAAATAAGGATTTACCTGCTGTTGTGCAAATTTTGCAATGCAGCTGTTTATGGAAAGACATAAAAGATAATTGTTGCGGTGCGTTGCACTTGAAATAAGGTTTCGTGTTTCGGCGTGCTGAAAATGTTAAGGTGCACTGCACCTGAGCCTGTCATTCCGGGTTTTTAAGTATTGTCCGGGAACTTTGAATGACTTTTTACTATCATATAACTAAAATCTCAATCCTTTAATTATCAGCTATATTTTGCTTCCATTATAATGCTTCATTAACCCGGTCGTCGCCCTGCTCATCGACAATGAGATTAGGGGGAGGCCTGCTTTCTACCCATATTTGACTCCTACAGAGCCATTATGAACCCGCACACCCGCCTGCCTGCCTACTTAAAATGACTGTTTACTGTTTACCGTTTACTGTTTACTTCTTTTTCTGCTCCCGCATGTTGCTGCCGGCCCATCATTCTGTCACCGGCTTCACCTCCAGCAGCCAACGCCTACGGCATCCTTACCCGGTTCCGGTACTGCCGCGGCGACATACCCATTTTGTTTTTGAAATCACGGGTAAAATAATAAGGATCGGCATAGCCCAGGCGGAAGGAAATGTCTTTTACCTTCATTCGGGTGTAATCCAGAAACTCGCATGCCTTGAGTATTTTCAGGTGCGAAAAATAGTTTAATGGCGAATAATTGGTTTGCTTGCGGAAAAGAGTGGAGAAATAGGTGGGTGATAAACCGGCTTCAGCAGCAATTTGTTGTAGGGTTAGTTTTTTGTGCAGGTTTTTTTCAAGAAACTGGATGGAATGGTGGATTACGGGATTTGCTTCTTCTGCAAGATCCTCACTGTTGCGGCTTGCATAAATAAAGGTCCCCAGCAGATGGCCGAAGCAGAGGTTTACATATTCAATGATGCGGGAATGGAGACCTTTTGAAAGGTTGTTGAAGATTTCTTCAAACAGCATAGCCCGGTTGGCAACCATATTGTTAACCGAGGGTACCAGGTTGCGAACCACCGAAAACTCTCCGCTCATGTGATGCATTTTTGTGCCGTTAAATCCTGCATAAAGGAAACGTGAGTTATTTTTCAGCACTGAATAATACTTAAAGGTTTCTCCCTGCGGTACAATGAAAAACTGATCGCCGTTTACCGGCACCTGTTCACCTGCAAGAACAACAATGCCCTCACCGCGGATGCACCAGGCAAGCAGGCAAGATTTATTGTTTTTATGGCTCCAGATTGTGCCTTGCTCCACTTCCAGTTCTCCGGCTTCAGTTAAATAAAAATCACATTGTACCGGCACATTATTTTGAGCGTGAACAGCAGAGTCCGGTATCATGAAATGCCTGATTTCTTTTACCATGGGGCTTCCGTGTTACCTTCATTAACCTGGCCGGCAGCAGGAACTTCAGGATGTAAATCGTACCATCCCGATAACTGCAGGGAGCACCTTTCTTCAGTTTCACCTTCCTTATCCCACCAGCGCGCGAGTGAAACCCGCATCAGGGTTCCGGCAGGAATTATTTCAGCCGGTGTTTCAAAGCCAACATACGGAAAGGTTCTGTGAAAACGCCAATCGGGATACCTGTACCGGATTTTTTCGTAAACATTATATTTAAGAAGATCTTTATCGGTCATCCAAAAGCCTACACTGTGTTGAGGAATACAACCTAACCCCGAAACATATCCGCTGCCTTTTTCAGTCCATAAAAGACACCTGTCGAAAAGAACTTCCGGGTTTCCGGTCCAAATTTTTATCCTGCATTTCTCCAGCACCTGCAGCATTGTCCTTCCCTGGTGCAGAGTCCGCAGGTACTTCCTGTGCAAAACCTTCACATCTTCCACATGCGGCGCTATGAGTTTGCTTGCCTTTCTGAATATGATTTCCCAAACCTGCTTAACCTCAAACGGGCAACCGACAGGCTGATGGCCTCCGTTTTCATCGAGCAGCCGCAAAAAACGACCGTTACGATCGAGGGCGCCGATGCAGACTCCCTCGGTTAAATGTGTTTTTGCCACTATCAGAACCTCCATTACAAATGAGTTATGTTGTATCCCATTGAATTTAGTTTTTCAGCAACAATTGAGCGGTGACAGGCTTCGGGAAACTCCTCCACACAGAATAGGGCAATTTTTTTTGCTCCCCGATTCTTCTGCTCCTGAAGATACTTTTTAAAATCAAACCGATTAAGTATCTCATTTTTAAATGCCTGCACAAAAGCCCCGGATAATTGTGTTCTGTCTTTTTTATTTTGCTTTTGCTGTTTATCTGTAGTTTCCTGCACCTGCCTGATTTCAGGGGTAGGAGCCAGCCCGGTGATGTGTTCATACCTGATGCCCAGTTCCTGCAGCTTTTTCTGGAGTCGCTTGCTGTTTGCAAATGAATAGTGGACTCCCCTGACCCCTCTTCGCTGCCTGATATCGGCAAATGTATCGATGCCGTTTCCGGTCAGTTTTTCAAAAAAAACTTCTGCTTCCGAATTATAAACCCCTATAGTGAAGAATTCCATTGGTTAATGCGGTTTACGGGAAACAAACTCTTTTGTATTGCCAAATAAATCAACAGTGCCTAACCCTTTGGTAAGCTCCGTCATTACCGTCTCCTGTGATTTTGCCAGCTTTGGTGAAACGATGTGGTTCATTGAAACGCCTGATTTCAGCAACTCCTGGCCTACCAGTTTGCTGCGGTGGCATTCCTCCGGCTTTGATTCGCTGCACATAACAGCCAGCCTCACCTGTTTTTCATTGGCCCTGAGTAACCGTTTCAGGCCCTCCCGAAAAAAGTCTTTTTCTTTTATACGCTCATACACAACTTTACCGCTTTCATCGTAACAGGAGCGGTCAGATGGTAGTCCTCCCAGTTTATCCCCTAAAAATACGTAGGTGATGTTATGTTCTTTTAATGTTGTTTCAAGTGGTTGCTTATTGAACGCAGGATTCCATTTTGAATACGGATTTGAACGAATATCAAGTAAATAGGATATGTCAAACGATTTCAATTCATTTATGAAAGCATCAATTTGCTTATTTCCATGCCCAATTGAATATATTGTTGATCCTTTCATTGTTCAAAAATAATTAATTTAGACTTTTTTACTATCAAATTTAGTGATAAAGTAATATAATCCATCTTTTTCAATGGAAATACTATTTTATGCCACCTTAGCTGGAGGTAAATTTGTATAAAACCAAAATAAACAACACATGAGTGAACTTTTAACCAGGATTGCCGAGTGCATTGAGTTTGGAAAAATTAATAAAGTGGCCCCTTTTCCTCCGAATATGAAGGGACAGGACGGTGCCGACGAGCTTACCCGTAAGGCATTGGATGAAGGCATTTCAGCTAAGCAGATACTGAACGAAGGGCTGATGGTGGGGATGGAAAAAGTGGGCATCAAGTTTCGGGAGAACAAGGTGTTTGTGCCCCAGGTGCTGATGTCGGCGAAGGCTATGAGCACAGCCATGGTGCACCTGAAGCCTTATTTTCTGTCGGGTGAAGTGAAGGAAAAAGGAACCTTTATTATAGGAACCGTGGAAGGCGATTTGCACGATATCGGTAAGAACCTTGTAGCCATGATGGTGGAAGGCAGCGGTTGGAAGGTGGTTGATTTAGGCACTGATGTTAAGGCCGAGCAATTTGTTGCAGCGCTTAAGGAACATCAGGATGCCTATGTCGGATTGTCGGCACTGCTTACTACTACAATGGTGAACATGGAAAAGATTACCAAAGCCATTAAGGAAGCTGTTCCTGAGGCGAAAGTGGCCGTGGGAGGTGCTCCCGTTACCGACGGGTTCCGGCAAAGAATTGGAGCCGATATCTATTGTCCCGATCCTCAGGGACTGGTGGAATACCTTAATTTACAGCTGGTGTAAAAAGACAGGGGTTCGGAAAAACACTATTTGCTTATAATTTTTTTTTACTTCTTAAAGACAACATGAAGAAGTTCCATGTTTCCAATGGAAAAGGAATAGCACTTTTCATGAATGAATCCTTTAAGTTGCTGAAAGTTGACAATAGGTTTACCTGTTGCTTTTTACCAAATTCTTAAAAAATGAATGGTCTTGGATTGATAAGAAAGGCATTTACCCTTCAACCGGTGGAGCGTGTTCCATGGGTACCTTTTGTAGGTGTTCACGGAGGTTTTCTTACCGACACCGATGCGGCAACGTATCTTAAATCGTCTGAGGAAATTGTCAGGGGCATCAGCAAGGCTGTAGAGGAATATAATCCTGACGGAATTCCTGTGGTTTTTGATTTGCAGGTGGAAGCTGAAGTTTTGGGATGTGAACTGAAGTGGTCGGAATCGGGTCCGCCTGCAGTAGTTTCTCATCCGCTGGCTGAAGGAAAACTGCTAAGTGATTTGAAGGTTCCGGGGCCTGCCGACGGACGGATTAAGGTATGCCTGGAAGCTACACGAATTGTCAGGGAAAAATATCCTGATCTGGCTATTTATGGCCTCATCACCGGTCCTTTCACATTGGCACTGCACCTGATGGGAACCGATATTTTTATGAAGCTGTTTGAGCAGCCCGATGAGGTACACCGGGTAATGGAGTTTTGCACCCGGGTGGGGCTGAATATGGCAGAGTATTATCTGGATGCAGGCAGTGATGTTATAGCTGTTGTGGACCCGATGACCAGCCAGATTGATACAGATACTTTTGACTCGTTTGTTTCGCCCTATGTTACCCGACTGTTTGAACGGGTACGGCAGTACGGCAGACTCAGCTCCTTTTTTGTTTGCGGGCATGCCCAGCAGAATATTGAAGCCATGTGCAACTGCCGGCCCGATAATGTGTCGATCGATGAAAACATACCGGTCGATTTTGTAAAGGAGATAGCCCTTAAAAAGGGCATCAGCTTTGGCGGAAACCTGAAACTTACAGTTACATTGCTGATGGGAACTCCTGACGATTGCCGGGAGCATGCACTTGAATGTCTCGATATGGGTGGCAATACCGGGTTCATTCTGGCTCCGGGATGTGATTTGCCGCGGGAAACACCACCCCAAAATCTGAAGGCAGTGACGGAACTGCTCCACGATCCTTATCAGCAGGATGTTGTTCGCACGCTCGAACGTAAGGAAAGTTCGCTCGAGGTGTTTAACATGAAAGATTACGGCCAGGCCGATAAGGTGATTGTGGATGTCATAACACTGGATTCTGAATCGTGTGCTCCCTGCCAGTATATGGTGGAGGCCGTGAAAAGAATTGCACCTTATTTTGAAGGGGTGGTGGAGTGGCGCGAGCATGCCATAAAGCGGATGGAGGCCGTGAGTTTTATGTCGTCGTTGATGGTGAAAAATATACCTACCATATGTATCGACGGGAAAATAGCTTTTGTTTCAAAAATACCGCCGGAACGGGAGCTTGTGGCAGCCATTCAGAAGCGTATCAATGAGAAGTTGAAACTTAAAATCAAGTCGCAGCGAAGTAAACTTATACTTTTGGGTGAAGAGGAAAGCCAGTGCAAAGAGCTTAATGAAAGGGTGCAGCATGCGCTTACCGAGCTTGGAAAGGAAATGGATGTGCAGGTTGAAACCGGAAAAGACAAGCTTGCAGCATATGGAATTGCTCAGGCGCCGGCCGTTGTGGCTGTTAGCTATAAGCTTAAAGCTGAGGGTGCTGTACCTTCAACCGAAGTGATAAAAGAATGGCTAAAAGAGTTGTGAATTTTTAGTAAATTAGCAAGATAATATAAATGGAAATGGGTAAGATTCTTGAAAGTTTAAAATCAGACAAGGTACTGGTCTCCGACGGGGCATGGGGAACTTTCCTCCAGCAAAAAGGATTGCAACCCGGCGAATGCCCCGAGGAATGGAATCTAACCCATCCGGACCAGGTTTTGGACATTGCCAGAAGCTACATTGATGCCGGTGCCGACATGATTGAAACCAACAGTTTTGGAGGTACACGCTTTAAACTGGAGCGGTTTGGGCTGGGCGACAAAGTTTTTGAACTGAATAAGGCAGCTGCAGAAATCAGTCGTAAGGCTGCCGGTGATAAGTTTGTTCTGGGGTCGGTTGGCCCCACAGGTAAGATACTGATGATGGGCGATGTGACCGAAAAAGAATTGTATGAAGCCTTCCGCGAGCAGGTTCGTGGGTTGGAAGCCGGCGGTGCGGATGCCATAATGATTGAAACGATGAGTGATCTGGATGAGGCAAGGATTGCCATTCAGGCTGCCGGGGAGAGCACAAAGCTGGAAGTTTTCTGCACAATGACTTTCGAACGTACTGTTGAAGGTGAATACCGCTCAATGATGGGAGTTTCCCCTACCGATATGGTGAATGTACTGATAGATGCGGGAGCTGAACTTATTGGCGCCAATTGCGGCAACGGCATAGCCGGAATGGTGGACATTGTGAAGGAAATAAGGAAAGCTGATGCCGCTATACCCATACTTGTGCATGCAAATGCAGGTATGCCTGTATATGATGAAGGCGAAACCGTGTTTCCTGAAAAACCGGAGGAGATGGCTGCACTTATTCCAAAATTAATAGATGCCGGTGCAAATATTATAGGAGGATGCTGCGGCACCACGCCCGAACACATAAAAAGGGTGAGGGAGGTGACCGACCGGCTCAAATGAAAATACCATTTCATATCGTTTCCGGTTTCCTGGGCAGTGGCAAGACTACCTTTCTTAAGCGTATAATCGAATCGTGCCCCGAAAATCTTAAGCTTGGAATTATTCAGAATGAATTTGCACGATCGGGTATCGATGGCGCAGAACTGAAAGCATCAGGCAGGGAATTTGATCTTCTGGAAATTAATAAAGGATCCGTTTTTTGTGTGTGCCTGTTAGGTGATTTTTCCCGCTCTCTTGAAAAGTTTGTAGATGAACACCAGCCCGATGTTTTAATACTTGAAGCTTCCGGGCTTTCCGATACTACTGCCGTTACTGAAGTCATCTCCACAGGTAAGCTTGCTGAAAAAATCTTCCTGGCTACCAACTGGTGCATTGTTGATGGTCTGAACTTTTCAAGAACCGGTTTGATGAGGCAGCGGGTGATGCATCAGGTACGCATGGCTGATGTGGTTTTCCTTAATAAAACAGATCTGCTGAAGGACTGCAGTTCAGTTGAAAAGCAAGTGAGGGAAATGAATCCTTTTGCAAAAATAGTACAAACGGAATATTGCAAGGCTGACTTTGAACTTGGGAAAGCAGCCTTGACAAAAGTTTATCACCAGGCGGTAAAGCCACTTGAGCGTCCAGCAGTAAACTCGATGGTTATTAAAAGCGGAAGAAAAACTACCCGTGAACAGGCAATGACGTTTCTTGGGGAATGGGCTCCCAAAGCTTACCGCATAAAAGGTTACATTAATTTAATGAACGGAAATACCCTGGCGGTGCAATGTGTGTACGATACCGTCCGATGTGCGGAGATGGATGGAAGCTTCTATTCCTCAGAGCTAATTGCATTATCCGACCAGTTCACACTTAGGGAGTGGCATAGCTCATTTAAAGCTATTACCTGATAAATGTCATCAAAATGCTCCTTAGAAACATTTTAAATTACCTATATTAGATGATTCTTTTTGGGGAAAATTGGCGGTTCAGCTACTTTTGTACCGGAACTTAATATCAACAATATAAACAACTTCTTATGAGCAGTTTTCTTAGTGCTTCAATTGGAAAAAAATTCATTATGAGCGTATCAGGTCTTTTCCTGGTGCTGTTTCTCGCTGTTCACCTTGCCGTTAATCTTTTACTGATATTTGATGACACCGGGGAGCTATATAATGTGGCAGCCAATTTCATGTCAACCAATCCTGCAATCCGGATTATAGAACCTTTGCTTGGGTTGGGGTTTCTGGTTCATATCCTTTGGTCGTTTGTGCTGGAGTATAACAACTGGAAGGCCCGGCCAGTTAAATACAATAAGAAGAACAAGAGTGCAACAAGTTCATGGGCATCCCGGAACATGCTGGTTCTTGGAGGCATTATTCTGGTGTTCCTGGTAATTCACATCATAAATTTCTATTGGATCATAAGATTTAATCCTCATGAAATGAATTCAGTGACCATCAATGGAGAACATATAGAAGATTCCTATACACTTGTTGCCGATTTATTTAAGTACAGCCTTGTTTATAATGTGTTTTATATCCTCAGTGCAATTTTACTTGGCTTTCATCTTTCACACGGCTTTTGGTCGGCTTTTCATACCTTGGGATGGAATAATGATAACTGGATGAACCGGTTACAGATTATAGGTAAGATTTATGCAGTAATTATTGCCGTTGGTTTTTCTGTTATTCCACTGTACTTCTTCATTAAGTTTTAAAAGATTACATTATGAGCATATTAGAATCTAAAATACCACAGGGCCCGTTAGCAGAAAAGTGGGTTAAACATAAAACTGCCATTAAAGTAGTAAGTCCTGCTAATAAAAGAAAGCTGGAAATCATTGTAGTAGGAACCGGATTAGGTGGGGCATCAGCTGCTGCTTCCCTTGCCGAGATGGGTTATAAGGTGAAGGCATTTTGTTACCAGGACAGCCCGAGGCGGGCGCACTCCATTGCAGCGCAGGGTGGTATTAATGCCGCAAAAAACTATCAAAACGATAACGATTCAGTATTCAGACTTTTTGTCGATACCATCAAAGGTGGCGACTATCGTTCAAGAGAGGCTAATGTATACCGGTTAGCCGAAGTTTCGAATAACATTATTGACCAATGTGTGGCTCAGGGCGTGCCGTTTGGCCGTGAATACGGCGGCTTGCTGGCAAACCGTTCTTTTGGTGGAGCATTGGTAAGCCGTACGTTTTATGCCCGTGGGCAAACCGGTCAGCAGCTCCTGCTGGGAGCTTACCAGGCTTTAAACCGGCAGATTGCCGAAGGAAATGTGGAGATGTATTCCCGCCATGAAATGCTCGATGTGGTTCTTATTGATGGAAAAGCACGCGGTATTATTGCACGTGACCTTGTTACAGGGAAAATAAAACGTTTTGGGGCACATGCTGTGGTGGTGGCTTCCGGCGGTTACGGAAATGTGTTCTTTCTGTCGACAAATGCCATGGGAAGCAACGGCTCCGCAGCCTGGCAGTGTTATAAAAAAGGCGCTTTCTTTTCCAATCCCAGTTTTGTGCAGATACATCCAACTTGCATCCCCGTGCATGGTGACCAGCAGTCGAAGCTGACACTTATGTCGGAATCATTGCGGAATGATGGCCGCGTATGGGTGCCTAAAGATAAGGCAGTTGCTGAAAAGCTGCGCAAAGGAGATATTGGCCCTAATGATATACCTGAAGAAGAACGTGATTTCTACCTCGAGCGCCGGTATCCTTCATACGGTAACCTGGTTCCACGTGATGTGGCATCAAGGGCTGCCAAGGAACGCTGTGATGCCGGATATGGTGTAAATGCCGAAGGAAAGGCAGTTTACCTCGATTTTAAATATTCCATTGAGCGGCTTGGCAAAAAGGTTATTGAAGCACGCTACGGTAACCTGTTTCAGATGTACGAAAAAATTACCGATGTCGATCCTTACAAGGAGCCGATGATGATTTATCCGGCAATACATTATTCTATGGGAGGGACCTGGGTTGATTATAACCTGATGACTACCATCCCCGGATTATATTCCATTGGCGAGGCCAACTTCTCTGATCACGGTGCAAACCGCCTGGGGGCTTCAGCACTGATGCAAGGGCTGGCTGATGGTTATTTTGTGTTGCCATATACCATAGGCGACTATCTCGCAGACGAAATCATGGTTCCAAAAACCGATACCAAAGCGCCGGAATTTGAAGCGGCTGAGAAGGCTGTTGCCGGGCGGATTGAAAAGTTATTCAATATTAAAGGTACCAAACCGGTTGATTATTTCTTTAAAAAGCTTGGACATATAATGTGGGATTACGTGGGAATGTCGCGTAATGCTGAAGGTTTGAGAAAAGCAATTACACTTATTCGTGAAGCCCGCGAAGAGTTTTGGAAAGACGTAAAAGTTACAGGCGAACTAAATAACCTGAACCCGGAGCTTGAGAAAGCAGGACGTCTGGCCGACTTTTTTGATATCGGTGAACTGATGGCGATCGATGCACTCGACCGAAATGAATCGTGCGGAGGCCACTTCAGAGAAGAGTCGGTAACAGAAGACGGCGAAGCCAAACGCGATGATGAAAACTTTACTTATGTTTCGTGCTGGGAATTTAAAGGGGAAAGAAAGGAGCCGGTACTTCATAAGGAAGAATTAGTGTTCGAGAATGTGAAACTTGTTCAAAGAAGTTATAAGTAAATTGATAAAGTAAAGGGCACAGGGTAAAAGGTAAAGAAGTATCAATAAACTCTAAGTTCAATACGAATTACTCATATATAATTTATAGTAATATGGCTGATAAGATTCTTAAGAAACTCAATATAAAGGTGTGGCGGCAGAAGAATGCAGCTGCTGAAGGTCATTTCGAGACTTATACCATTGAAAACATTTCCGGCGGTACATCTTTCCTTGAAATGATGGATATCCTGAACAATAAGCTGATATTGGAAGACAAAGATCCCATTGCATTCGACCACGACTGCCGTGAAGGTATTTGCGGAACCTGCAGCTTATTTATCAATGGCAGGGCGCACGGTCCTGATGAGGATATTACAACCTGTCAGCTTCACATGCGTAAGTTTAAAGAAGGCGAAACCATTACTATTGAACCATGGCGTGCAGCTTCTTTCCCGGTTATCAAAGACCTGGTGGTCGATCGTACCGCCTTTGAAAAAATACTGCAGGCCGGAGGGTTTATTTCAGTGCGTACAGGGGGTGTGCCCGATGCCAACTCCATTCCGATCTCATACGAAGATGTGGAGGAATCAATGGATGCAGCCTCTTGTATCGGTTGTGGTGCATGTGTTGCTGCATGTAAGAACTCATCGGCCATGTTGTTTGTTGCGGCCAAAGTTTCGCACCTGGGTAAGCTGCCCCAGGGTAGGGTAGAAGCCAAAAAACGTGCCCGCAGCATGGTAGCCAAAATGGACGAACTGGGATTCGGGGGCTGCACCAACACCCGCGCCTGCGAAGTGGAGTGCCCGAAGAACATTTCAATTACACATATAGCACGGTTGAACAGAGAATACCTTACAGCCAGGTTATCGGAATAAAGTAAAAGATATAGCTGGAAAGCCTCTTTGCAACCCGCAGAGAGGCTTTTTTGCTTTTAAAAACAAGGTGGTGTCAATTGCCGGTGCTGGTCAGCAGCTCCAGGATAATCCCAACCTCCGGCATGTTTACATAGGAATAGCTACCGCCGGTGAAATCTCCCTGCTGCTGCAATTTACCTCCTTTGTTTTCCAAAAAGGAGATGCTTTTCTCCATCCCGTTTACATTAAAAGCAATGTGGTGGAATCCTTCTCCATGCTTTTTAAGGTGTTGGTACCATGTACTATTCTTTCCTATTGGCTCAATAAGTTCAATGGTAATGTTATCGAGCCGGAAGAAAGCCAGCTTAGCCCTGGCTTCAGTGGGCTTTCCCTCGTAATGGGTATTGGCTTTTTCATAACCATCGGTGGTGATGATCTGCGGTTTCTCACTAAACCCTAAAAAGGCGGTCCACCTTTCTGTTGCTTTTTCAATATCGTTTACCACCAGACCTATCTGGGTGATGTTGCCGTTGCCGAACTTCTCCTGTGCCTGTAATTGCATTGTTGCAATCATAAAAATGCCTGTTAAAAGAATGAGTGTCTTTTTCATCTGAATTTTGTTTGATTAATTTTTCAGATTAAAAGATACTGAATTTTATGCATCCAGTGGTAACGGGTAAGCAGTAAAAAATAAAACCGCTCTTGATTCAAAAGCGGTTTTTTATAAATGCATGATTTGTTTTCTGTTATTTTATTTCCGAACCATTCTTTACTTTCTGGTCGGGCGATACAATAGATAAGGTTCCGTCAACATTTTCCGCACACAGTATCATACCCTGTGATTCGATGCCTTTTAGTTTTTTAGGCTCCAGGTTTACCAGTATGGAAACCTGTTTTCCAATTAGATCCTGGGGTTCATAATATTCTGCAATGCCCGACACTACAGTCCGTTTATCGATACCGGTGTCGATCTTAAGCTTCAACAGCTTCTTTGTTTTTGGCACCTTTTCAGCTTCCAGCACTGTCCCCACACGGATGTCCATTTTGCCAAAGTCATCAAATTCGATGCTTTCCTTTGCAGGTTTGGCTTTGGCTCCTGCTGCCTCATTGGCTTTCTTGGTGCTTAAAAGCTTTGTAAGTTGGGCTTCAATAACAGCATCTTCTATTTTTTCAAACAGCAATTCTGGTTGGTTCACCTTGTGGCCTGCAGGCATTAAATCAATGGAGCCAAGCATCGACCACTCCTGTTTGTCAAAATTGAGAAATCCCCGCAGCTTGTTCATGCTGAAGGGAAGGAAAGGCTCCAGCATTATTGTGAGGTTTGCTGTAATCTGCAGGCAAACATTTAATATTGTTTCTACCCGCTCCGGATTAGTTTTAAACAGCTTCCATGGCTCTTCATCGGCCAGGTATTTGTTGCCCAGACGGGCTAAGTCCATAGCATTTTTAAGAGCTTCGCGGAAACGGAAGCTGTTGAGGCTCTTTTCTGTCTCAGCCTTGATGGCTGCTATTGTTGTAAGTGTTTCTTTGTCGTATGTTGAAAGCTCACCCCGGGCAGGTACTGCTCCGTCAAAATATTTTTGGGTAAGAACCAGAGCCCTGTTAACAAAATTACCTAGTACAGCCACCAGTTCGTTGTTGTTGCGCGCCTGGAAATCTTTCCATGTAAAATCGTTGTCCTTGGTTTCGGGAGCATTGGCTGTTAATACGTATTTCAGAACATCTTCCTTGCCTGGGAATTCTTCGAGGTATTCGTGCAGCCAGACAGCCCAGTTACGTGATGTGGATATCTTATCGTTTTCAAGGTTCAGGAATTCATTTGCCGGTACGTTTTCAGGAAGGTTGAAAGTACCTTCGGCCTTCAGCATGCATGGGAAAATGATGCAATGGAAAACTATGTTATCTTTCCCGATAAAGTGAAGCATACGTGTTTCCGGATCTTTCCAGTAGGTTTCCCACTCCGGTGTCAGCTCCTTGGTTGCCGAAATGTAACCGATAGGAGCGTCGAACCATACATACAGCACTTTGCCTTCAGCATCTGCCACCGGCACAGGAACGCCCCAGTTGAGGTCGCGGGTTACGGCACGGGGCTGTAATCCGCTGTCGATCCACGATTTACACTGGCCGTAAACATTGGGCTTCCATTCCTTATGCCCTTCCAGTATCCATTCCCGGAGCCAGGGTTCATACTCATCGAGCGGCAGGTACCAGTGTTTTGTTTCTTTCAGCACAGGCTTGTTGCCGCTTATCATTGAAGTGGGATTTATTAATTCGGTAGGGCTTAACGATGTTCCGCAGCTTTCACACTGGTCGCCATAAGCCCTTTCGAATGCACACTTAGGGCAGGTGCCAATGATATACCGGTCGGCAAGGAACTGCTTATTTTCCTCGTCGTAATACTGCTCCGAGGTTCGTTCTATGAACTTACCTTCATCGTAAAGCTTTTTAAAAAAATCGGAAGCAGTTTCATGATGAACCTTAGAGCTTGTACGTGAATAAACATCGAATGATATGCCAAAATCGCTGAACGATTTTTTGATGATTTCATGAAACCTGTCTACCACATCCTGCGGTGTTACTCCCTCGTTTTTGGCCTTTAAAGTAATGGGAACGCCATGCTCATCGGAGCCGCCAATAAGCAGTACATCCTCATTTTTGAGACGCAGGTAACGGGCATAAATGTCGGCAGGAACATATACTCCTGCAAGATGTCCGATGTGAATAGGTCCATTGGCATAAGGAAGTGCCGTGGTTATCAATGTTCTTTTAAATTCACCCATGCTGAAAATCTTTAATTGAAATCGGTTCTTTTATTGAGGCCACAAAGATAGCTGAAAAGCAGGAAAAGCCTGAATTTCATACCATGCATTTTGTATTCTTAATGGATTGATATAAAATTGTTCTTCATTTAACAAGTATTTCCTTTAATTTTGCATATAAACCAATTCTAATGAGTGCTTTTTCACATATAATATTTGATCTTGACGGAACGCTTACCGATCCCCGTCAAGGTATTGGCAATTCAATTAGATATGCCCTTGAAAAGATGAACATAGAAGGTTTCGACGGTGAGGTTCCCGATAGTTTTATTGGTCCTCCGTTACAGCAAAGCTTTAAAGAGTTGTTTGGCCTGAATGACAGAAACACTGAACTGGCAGTTGAATACTTTCGTGAATACTATTCCACCAATGGCCTTTTTGAAAACCATCCTTACCCAGGGATCTCAGAGTTGCTCGAAGAACTGCATTTTTCCGGTAAACAGTTGTTTATCGCAACATCTAAACTGGAAAAGTTTGCCTTGCAGATAGCTACTCATTTTGGCTTCGACCGTTACATCACACAGCTTAAAGGAGCTGACTACAAGGGGGATCATGCTACCAAAACAACCATCATTTCAGGTTTGCTGAAGGTGCAGAAACTGGTTCCTTCCGAACAGATTGTTATGATTGGCGATACGGTATTTGATATTGTTGGAGGCAATCAGAACGGGCTGTCAACAATTGCCGTTATGTACGGGTTCGGAAAACCGGAGGAACTGCAAACCGCCGAACCTGATTTGTGGGCAGAGACAGTTGATGATTTGTACGATCTTTTGACGTAACAGCAGAAAGTAAAATTCTTTATGTTTCCTGTTATTATTCTGTAAAGCGCAGCTGTTTCCTGTTTATTTCTCAGGTAAAAATTTATTTTTGCCGTAGTTATCAAATAGAACTTAATATGAAGTACCTTTTGCCAATTGTGATATTCCTGTTAGTTACAGGATGTCAGACAGATTCCTCAAAAGTAGAGCAGCTAAATCAGTGGCTTGAGCAATCTGCAGGATCTGAATCTTTGCAGGAACAAAAATTTGCTGCCAAACCCCTTTCGGAAACGGAGGCACAGGAGGCAATAAGCCTTATTCACAGCCATTTTCAAAAAGAACTGAAAGCAAAGTATTCTGCTCAGTGGGAAGATAAGACCCTTACCACAGGCAGGCATAATTTGCAGTTTGAGTATAAAAAGTTTGGTGAAAAACCGACCGGAGGCTGGAGTCTTTACATCTCAATGCATGGAGGTGGAAATACAAGCCAGGAGATGAACGACCAACAGTGGCAGAATCAGATTAACCTTTACCGGCCGAAGGAAGGCATCTACATGGCACCCCGTGCCCCCGACAACTCATGGAACATGTGGCACCAGCCCCATGTCGACAGCCTGTTCAGCCTGTTCATCCAGCTTGCCGATGTTTATGAAGGCATCAATACCAACAGGGTATACCTTACGGGTTACTCTGCCGGAGGTGACGGCACCTATCAGCTGGCACCCCGTATGGCTGATCGTCTGGCTGCTGCGGCAATGATGGCGGGGCACCCCAATGATGCTTCGGCTGCCAGTCTGCGGAACCTGCCTTTTGCATTGCATATGGGAGGAGAGGATGCCGCTTACGACAGAAATAAGATTGCAGCCGAATGGGGCCGGAAACTGGATGAGCTGCAACAGAACGATACCAAGGCTTACATTCACGATGTGCAGATTCACGAAGGACTGGGGCACTGGATGGAACGCCGCGATACCGTTGCCATTGAATGGATGGCCCGGTTCGACAGGAATCCCTACCCCGAAAAAATAGTGTGGGACCAGAACGGAAAAGAACATTCCAGGTTTTACTGGCTTGCCCTGCCTGAAGACAGGCAGAGATTTGATGCCAATCTTGTGGTTTCCCGTAACGGGCAGAAGGTGATCGTTGAAAAGGCAGAAAATATTGACACCCTTTACATTTATCTGAATGATAAAATGATGAACCTTAACAAAAAAGTTGAAGTGGAATACAACGGGGAAGTTATTTATAACAAAAAACCGGCGCGTACCATAGCCACTCTCTGGGAATCGCTGGAGCAAAGAACTGACACCAATCAGGTTTTTTCTGCTCGAATTGAGGTATCTTTAAACTGAATCTGAAAGAAAATGATTGTACCTGCTGCATTACAACCCGGGGATAAAATCCGTATTGTTTCACCGGCCGGAAAGGTAAAGGAGGAACATGTACTTCCTGCTGTCGACTGGCTTAAGGGTGAAGGCTACCGGGTGGAGTTGGGCAGGCATGTATTTTCGACGCACTATCAGTTTGCAGGTACCGATTCGCAGCGCCTTGAGGATATGCAGGAGGCGCTCGATGACCCGAATGCCGCTGCTGTAATTTGCTCCCGCGGAGGTTACGGAACAGTGCGTATTCTTAGTAAAATCAAGTACGACGGTTTATTTCAGCATCCTAAGTGGTTAGTGGGATTTAGTGACATCACACTTATGCACAGCTGCCTTAACAACCACCGGATGGCAAGCATACATGGTGTAATGCCCCGGTACTTTTTCAATAAAAGCGGGCAGCCGGGACAAAGCCTGCAATCGCTGATAAAGCTGCTTTCCGGAGAGAATATTTCATATACACTTGCTGCAGTGGAAAGCAACCGGCCCGGAACCAGAAGTGGTGAGCTGGTGGGAGGAAATCTCTCCATAGTATCAAGTATGCAGGGAACCCCGTGTGAACTGGATACTGCCGGGAAAATTCTTTTTCTGGAAGACATCGATGAGTTTTTGTATCATACCGACCGTATGATGTACCAGCTGAAGCTTGGTGGCAAGCTGGAGAATTTGGCTGGCCTTGTGCTTGGAAACTTTACCGACATGAAGGACAATGAATCTCCTTTCGGTAAAAATGTTCGGGATATCATTGCCGAGGCGGTGGAGCAGTATGATTTCCCAGTATGCTTTGGCTTGCCTGCCGGTCACGATGAGGTAAACCTGGCACTGGCATTTGGCCTTATCTGGGAGTTGGGAGTAACTGATGAAAATTCAACACTAAAACTGATACAGCCAATAACAATTTAATTCCTTAACTATTTTTGATTCTGTTATGTTACCGTCAAACCGTTTCATTGGAGATGTTGCCGAAGAGCTTGCAGAAAAGCATCTGCTGGGATTAGGGTATAAAATAAAGGATAAGAACTGGCATTTTGCCCACCTTGAACTTGATATTATTGCCATTGATGGCGAGGAGTTGGTAATAGTAGAGGTGAAATCACGCAGCGGAACCCGTTATGAGCACCCGTCGGAGGCAATTACCGACATTAAAATTAAACGGGTTGTGGAAGCTGCCGAAGCTTATATCTATCAAAAGGACCTGCATTGTGATACACGTTTTGATGTAATTACTGTTATTTTCAGGGGTAATAATTTTGAGCTTGAGCATTTTAAGGATGCATTCTATCCGACGTTATAGCTGTTTGTAATCCCGCGACAATCTGTTATTTTTGTGTTGCTGTGAATATTGAAGAATTAAGGATATATTGTTTGGAAAAGAAAGGAGTCACCGAAGGGTTTCCTTTCGGTGAAACTACCCTGGTATTCAAAGTGGCAGGAAAAATGTTCTGCCTGACAGATTTGGAAGGTGATTTGTCGGTGAATCTGAAAAATAATCCTGAAAAAAACATTGAACTGCGTGAAAGATATCCGGCGGTAAATCCTGGATACCATATGAACAAACAACACTGGAACACCGTTGAACTCGATGGATCCATTCCCGAAAACATATTAAAGCAGCTTATCGATGAATCTTATGAATTAATTGTTGGAAGCTTATCACGAAAACAAAAAGAAGAATTTAAAAAGATATAAATAATCCCGGTATGAAGTATTTGTCAATCATTTTTCTGTCATTATTTCTCACCGGCACACCAGTTTTTGCAAACGATAGTGCCGGCGAATTTACCCTTGAGACGGTAGTAAAACATTTTCCGGTAATCGATCAGGGCAGTACCGGTACCTGCTGGAGCTTTGCCACCACCAGCTTTCTGGAGTCGGAAATTATTCGCAAAGGGTATCCGGAAACCGATTTGTCGGAAATGTTCTTTGTATACCATGCCTATAAAAACCGGGCCTTAAGGTACCTTCTTTTTCATGGCAACAATAACCACGGGCAGGGTGGGCAGGCGCATGATGTAATAAATGTGTTGCAGGAATTTGGAATGGTGACAAATGAGGCTTTTCCGGGTGTTGAAGACAACAATCGCCACAATCACCGCAATCTTATAAGGGAGGTTACATCAACAGCATCGGAACTGAATGAAAGAAAGAGTGGATTTACTGCAGGAGATCTTGAGACCTTTGATGATATACTTAGCAGCCATTTAGGCAAACTGCCCAAAAAAGTTGCTGATGGATCAAAGAAGTTTACACCGATTGAGTTTCGTGATAAGTATGAAATCAATCCAGATGATTATGTGGAACTCACTTCTTACAACCACCAGCCCTTTTACAGGCCCTTCGTACTGGAAGTGCCCGACAACTGGGCGCACGGCCTTTATTACAATCTGCCCGTCGACGAGCTGGTGGAAGTAATGTACCATGCGCTCGAAAATGGTTATACCGTGGCCTGGGATGGCGATACCAGTGAAAGAACTTTTAGTCATAATAACGGAGTAGCCGATCTTCCCAAAAAACAAAAAGGTAAGGCAGATCAGGAACTGCGGCAGGAAACTTTTTACAACCGTTCCACTACCGACGATCATTTGATGCACATAGTTGGCATTTCCAAAAACGGCAAGGGAGAGCGAATGTTTTATACTAAAAATTCATGGGGAGCTGCCAGTAATGACCTGGGAGGTTACCTGCACATGACCGAAGACTACGTGCGGCTGAAAACACTGGCCATTATGGTGAATAAGGAATCAATTCCTGAACATATCAGGCAAAAATTGAATCTTTCTAATTGAGCGTGAGCATAAACAACTGCCGACAGTTGCTGGTGTGACCCGGAATCTTAATCTTTAGAAAATTGTAACAGATAATTGTACACGGTCTGTTGTCAATTTCGAAAAAAGAATGAGGCAGTAAAGAATAAATCCACAACCTGAATTAAGAAGAATTATTTATGAAGGAATTTATACTGAACGACGAGTACATTGAACTGGTCCGGTTAATTAAGCTGCTGGGCTTTGCTGAAACCGGAGGACATGCCAAACTCCTTATTGAACAAGGTGAGGTATTGGTTAATGGTCAGATTGAACTGCGAAAACGCGCCAAGCTGAGGGATGGCGATGAAGTGGAAATTTCCGGAAGAAAAATACGCATACTTTCTTCCGGAAATTAGTTTGCAATATTGTCTTTTAATAAACTACCTGTTTTGCTTTAACAGGTTGTCGACCATCAGGTTTTGCTTCGATAGCTCTATGGCTTTTTGAAGGGTATTGTCAACCTGACTGATAATCGGGAAAAATCCTTCCTCCCCCATAATGTTACGTGCAATATAAGCTTTTAATTGGGTATGAATCAATTCACCCGATTGTTGCAGCCCTTCCGCATCTCTTGGAATCTCATTCTGTTCGGCATATTTTACGAAATCGTTCAATACGTTTTGCCTGTCGAGGTATGCTTCAATTTCTAAAGCGGATTTAAGTCCTGCAAGCTTTTCCCTGTTATTGTCGGCATAATTGTAAGCAAAGGTATAAACCAGGCCTTTTCTGTATAATTTTTCGAAATACTCCGAATTACCTGTAGTATCCAATGGAACAAACACATCGGGCATAATGCCTCCGCCTCCGTAAACGGTACGTCCCGCTTTTGTCTGGTATTTCAGTGAATCGTTAAAATGGATGCTGTCGGCACTCAACTGTTCGTTATGGCTGAACCGTGCATGCAAATCCTGGTAATATTCTTCAACGCCTTCTTCATAGGGCTTTTGGATGCTTCTTCCGCTGGGGGTGTAAAAGCGGGCAACGGTAAGGCGCAGCGCTGATCCATCCATTAATGGGATTTGCTCCTGTACCAACCCTTTTCCAAACGAACGTCTTCCAATAACCAGTCCGCGATCGTTATCTTGTAATGCACCGGCAAATATTTCGCTGGCAGATGCTGAGAATTCATCTATCAATACAAACACTTCTTTATCTCTCCACCGGTTTCTTCCTGATGCTTTGTAGGTTTTGCGGGGTTGGTTCATCCCTTCGGTGTACAAAATATCTTCCCCTTTTTCAAGAAATTCATCCAACAGCTGTAAAACACTGCCAAGCGAACCCCCTGGGTTTTGCCGTAAATCCACAATTACCTTCGTTGCTCCCTGGTTGTGAATTTGCTCCATTCCCTGCATAAACTCACTGTAGGTTTGCTCCGAAAAGCGGGATACCTTAATAAAACCTGTTTCATCATCAATCATATAAGAAACATCGACACTTGTCAGCGGAATATTGTCGCGGGTAATTTCGAACTCGAGTTCTTTGTCATGTCCCTTTCTGATGATACCTACTTCAACTTTGGTATTTCGTTCACCCCGGAGCAGTTTTAGCACTGTATTGTTTTTGACATCAACTCCTGCAATGAGTGAATCGTTTACCGTAACTATCCTGTCACCAGGTTGAATGCCTACCTGGCTTGAAGGCCCGTTTGGAATAACTTCAATTACCCGCACGGTATCTTCCTGTATTGAAAACTGAACGCCTATGCCCGAGAAATTACCGCTCATTTCCTCATGTACTTCCTGCATGTTGCGTGCAGGAATGTACGCTGTATGAGGATCCAGGTTTTTCAGGATTTCGGGGATGGTTTCTTCAACGATATTGCTGGCGTTGACACTGTCGACATACCCGTTTTCAATAAGCTGAAGTATGGTGGCCAGCTTGTTGGGACGGGAATAGCCCATTATAGGGCTTTGAATAATTTTTGTGTTCTGGTTAAGCAGGTTTCCGATAAAGATACCCGCAGCTATTGAAACAGCTACCAGAAGGGGGATTATTATTATTGTTTTTTTATTCATTTATCATCTTCTATAATTTCCAATTCAACATACTTCACTTCAATACCTGCTCTTTTAAGCAGGTTTACACCATCTTCGAGCCGGTAATTTTCTGTGAATACCACTCTTTTAATGCCGGCCTGTATAATAAGCTTTGAACACTCGAGGCAAGGTGATGATGTTACATACAAAGTAGCCCCATCACTGCTGTTTCCCGATTTTGCCACCTTTGTAATGGCATTGGCCTCAGCATGTAAAACGTACGGTTTGGTCAGATTGTTTTCATCCTCGCAAATGTTTTCAAAACCTGAGGGGGTGCCGTTGTAGCCATCTGATATTATCATTTTGTCCTTTACCAGCAAAGCGCCTACCTGCCGACGTTTGCAGTAGGAATTTTGTGCCCACACAAGTGCCATTTTCAAATAACGCTGATCAAGAAGTTTCTGCTTATTTTCCTTTTCCATTCTATCGGATTATAATTGGTAGCAAGATACAATTAGTGATTACAAAAATAGTGCACCTTTTTAATATTGGTGCAAATTATATACCGCAGGTAAATCATTCAGGTGCAGTATAAACAAAAAAAGCCGCTTACAAGCGGCTTTTAAATATTTTTAAGAATCTGTCAATCTTTTATCAGGAGCCAGGCATCTTTATACTCAGGATAGGTATTGCGTACCTGTCCCACCCTGTTGCGGGCTTCTGTTTCATTCTGATATGAATTTACACAAACCCTGTAATAGCCCGTTTCGCTGTGCAGAATGATAGGTGTAAATCCCCTGTTTAAAAGCGTCTCACGGAAATTCCTGGCATTGTTCAGTTCACCGAAAGAGCCAAGTATAACAAAAAAGTTGTTTGATTCATTCTGTGCCTTATCTTCCTGAGTGGTAAAGGTTACCTGTTCCTTACGCATAGCAACGGGTTCAGTTACAGTGGCCACAGGCTCCGGGCGCGGAGCCGGGGCTGCCGGGGTATTATTTGCCGGTACGGTAAATACTTTAGGTTGAGCAGAAGGATCGGTAGTATAGGGCGATTGAGCCAACTCTTTCTTTGATTTGCAGGCTGTGAAAGCCAGTCCCAAAACAACAACAAATAAAATTAACCGGTTCATCTCTTAATTTTTTCTAGTTTTATGAGGCAAATATATGTAAAACCTTTTCTAATTTTTCATATCCAGGTTCTTTTTAACGGGAAGTTTTGCACAGGTAACTGTTTGAAACAATTGCTGGTGGTTTATAACTTTTAGCGGCGTGAACCTGCACCTCCGCCACCAAAAAAGAAAAGAACCCCCAGCAGAAATCCGAAATCGTACCAGCCCCCCACATTTGGAAAGGCATATATACGGTAATCGGTAAACAGGCTGGCAATAAAACTAAAAAGAAGAATGAACCCATGCAGCAATCCCCACAAAAAACCGGGAGGATTTGCCGGTATGACTTCCACCGATTGAGTGGCACACCCGGCTGCAAATAATACCGCTGCAAGAAAAATAAATTTTGATATCCATATTGTTCTGGCTCTCATGGTGATATATTGTTTAAAATTCCTTTAACGAATGTAAGGCAATAAAACCAAACAGAAAAGTTCTGCTTAACAAACTTCCTTCCCAAACACCAGTTTTCATGAGTAAATTTACTCTGTTCTTGCGGTTTTTCTGAACGAATCATGAAAAAAAACGTATAAGGGAATATAAAATGCAAATAGCCTTACCTCAAAGGCGGCTTACCTTATGAATAGGATGACCCGATAAACGTATAGTTATTTGATTTCAGGGCTTTGGTTCAAAAAATATTCCTTGATGCATGGTTTTATTTAAACCAGAAACTGGAAGCATTTCCAAAGGTGGGAAACCTGATGCTGATGAGGTCCGTTTCGCTGTAATTAAAGTGAATGTGCCTGTGCATTTTATTGGTGGTGTTAAATGGTATACATCCTGACCTGTATCGGAAGTAAGTGCTGAAATATTTAAATTTCTGTTATCTAATGAAAGAGTAATGAAGGAGTACAGTAGACATTCTCCACTGGTAAGAAAACCAGTTTTTGCCGGAAGTTTTTATCCCTCCTCCAAAGATATTCTTACAACGCAGCTTGAAAAATTTTCTGAAGAAGCGGAAAGACCTGCTTTTGAAGCTCTGCCACAGGCAATTATTGCGCCTCATGCAGGTTATGTATTCAGTGGGCAGGTGGCTGCTTCAGCATACAGTCAATTAACGCAGAAAGCGGTTTATAAAAGAGTATTTATTTTGGCCTCAAGCCATCACTCTACATTTCATGGCGCTTCAGTAAGTAACGCCCACTATTACGAAACTCCTCTTGGAAAAATAAAGGTTGATACACTTGTAACAGAAAAGCTTCATGAGATGGACGACCTGCTGCAGTATCGTCCGGAAGCCCATCGCCATGAACATAGCCTTGAGGTGCAACTTCCTTTTCTTCAGCATAAACTGGGCGGGAATTTTATGCTCGTTCCTATCGTGCTTGGCACACACGATTCGCGAGTATGCGAGAAAATCGCCCGTTTACTTGAGCCGTGGTTTACTCCTGAAAATCTGTTTGTTATAAGTACCGATTTTTCACATTATCCGGCCTATGACGATGCTGTTGAAAACGATCTCAATACAGCACTGGCCATTTGCAGCAATAATCCTGAAGAACTGCTTAAAACTCTTGACAAAAGCAGAAAAATCAACAACCTGGCTACTTCATTATGCGGCTGGACATCCGTTCTCACTTTAATGTACTTAACACAAGGGAAAAGTCTGAAATATGTCCCGGTACAATACAGTAATTCAGGTGATGTACCCGTTTATGGCGAAAAGGAAAAGGTTGTTGGTTATTGGGCTTTGGCAGTTTATAACGATGAAGAGCAACTGACGGTTTCCGGGCTTCAGCAGGCCGAGATGTTGAAGAATGCGCGTAAGGCTATTTTGCTCTTTTTGACAACCGGGCGATCAGATCATCCACTGTCGTCGGTTAGTCCGGGAAAAAAATTTGCCGGTATGTTTGTAAGCATATATGTCAGGGGAAAACTGCGCGGATGCATTGGCAGCCTGAATGGAAAAGGTATTTTAGATGATACCCTGGTACATCTTGCTGTTTCTGCATGCTGCGATGACCGCTTCGACTGGCTTAAAAGAGAGGAGTTTGAGGATATGGAGCTGGAAATTTCCATGCTATCCCCCCTTCGAAAAATAAAATCAATCGATAAAATTGTGCTGGGAAAACATGGAGTTTACATTAAAAAAGATTCGAAATCGGGTACATTTCTGCCAAAGGTGGCAGTTAAAACCGGCTGGACAGTGGAAGAATTTCTTGGCCACTGCGCGCGCGATAAAGCTGGCCTAAAATGGAACGGCTGGAAAAATGCCGACATTTATATTTATGAGGCATTTGTGTTTAGAGGGTAGTTTTGTGGCAGAATTTGAAAAACCGGAGGGTTTTAAATCCCCCCGCAGCATTCAACCGAACTTCAAAATGAATAACTTTACATCGGGATTACTTGCCTGCCGAACAGGGCCGCATGAATGACTAACCCCTGCCATGCGAAACCTCCAAGACGTCATTGCCTGCCTTGCCGGTCAGGCAGGCGCGCGGGTTGTCATTGAAAAACAGGCTTTCCCATCAGCCACCACAGTATCATCGTTGTAAAGAACCTTGGCAATCGCATGGAGCAAAGCCTGCCCGTCCGGTCAGGCGGGCAATCTGTTCATATTGGTACTTTCAAATACACACATCATCAAAAGGCTGCTGCCAATCGGTACAGTTTGCTGCACCCCCGCCACTATGCGCAAAGGTTTATATACTGATTTAGTGAAAGGCTGTATGGCAACTATGGCTTTTTAATTAAGCAGGCGGTGGCTGGCAATGACGGCCGGCAATCATTTCCCTTTATCTTCTCTATACCTTAACCGTATTAAACTCAATGTTATCTCAATTAAAACTCAATATAAACTCAATGTAAATTCAATTATAATTGAATTTACATTGAGTTTATATTGAATAAATATTGAGTTAAAATTGAGTTTGATTTGTTGAATGTTTTTTTAATGTTTTTTTCATTAGGCAATTAATAGCTTTGGCGGTAGTACATGCCTGTAATTCCTGCCAATATTAATTTATTCAATAATTTTTATACTTTTTCTTGTTTATTATACGAATTTCATAAAAAATAACTAATTTCGTAAATTGTTATTGTAATCGTATAGAATGATGGATAAGCAGGAAAATAATCCTAAGTATGAAGCTTTGGTGAAAACAGCACGAGAGCTATTCTGGAGGCATGGGTTTAAGCGGGTTTCAGTTCAGGAAATTTGCATGAAGGCAGAAGTGAGCAAGATGACCTTTTATAAATTCTTTTCAAATAAAACTGAACTGGCGAAACAGGTTTTTTCCAATGAAGTAGATGACAGTATTGTGAAGTTTAACCGGTTGATTGATGAAGATATTTCGGTTCATGATAAAATAGAAAAGATGATACTTCTGAAGGCTGAAGGAACCAATAACATCAGCAAGGAATTTATGCAGGATTTTTACATGGGGTCTGAGCCGGAATTGAAAACCTTTGTGGAGGCAAAAACGCGCGAGGCATGGACAGGCATGCTCCACAGCTGGAAGAAAGCGCAGCAGGCCGGCATCTTTCGTGATGACCTGAAGCCTGAATTTCTGATACAGGTTTCCTTTGGACTGGTTGAGCTTATGAAGGATGAAAAGCTTGCAGGTCTTTTCAGCTCGCCCCAGGAGCTCATTCTTGAATTTACAAAGTTTATTGCATACGGAATAACGCCAAGAACATAAAATGTACGGATTCAGACATATTGTTTTGCCAGTGATATTTTTCTTGCTGTTTCAGCCGGCATTTTCGCAGGAGCGGATAAGGTTTAAAGGGCAGCTGTCGGCTTATGCCCATATTAATCCCGATAACGAATATCCATGGTGGAATGGGGGGAGATACCTTCCCCAGGTGAATTTTGAAATTCCCTCTGAATCGGGGCGGCTGATTGATTTTGAAGCATCGGCAAATATGTACGGGAATATAGGAATGAGAGATTTTGAAGCATTTTCCTCAAACGGTGATTTAAAGCCATACCGAATGTGGGTGCGGTATTCAACCCCCCAGTTGGAAATCAGGGGAGGGCTTCAAAAGATAAATTTTGGATCGGCGTCCATCCTGCGGCCGCTCATGTGGTTTGATCAAATGGATCCCCGCGACCCTTTGCAGCTTACCGACGGGGTGTGGGGAATTCTGGGGAGATACTATACGCTGAACAACACTACATTCTGGTTGTGGGCGCTTTACGGGAACGATAACCTCAAAGGATGGGAGGCCGTTAAAACAAATGCCCATATTCCTGAGGCAGGAGGTCGTATCCAGTTGCCGGCAGGAAGCGGTGAGGCGGCTTTGTCGTACCACTACAGAGTCGCCGACAGCCGGGATCTGGCAGAAGAACACCTCCGGTATGAACAGGTGCCTGAGCACAGGCTGGGTTTTGATGCCCGTTTCGACAGGGTGATTGGTTACTGGATAGAGGCTTCCTGGAAAACCATGGGAAAGGATCTGGGCATGCTTTCCAACCAGGAAATACTTAACCTTGGGTTAGATTATACTTTTGACCTTGGAAACGGATTGACGGTGGTTTATGAACAACTTTTAGCTGCTTATGATGAGAAACCGTTCCGCTTCAACGAAAGCATTACTTTCTCGCTTCTAAATGCTTCATACCCGGTTGGTTTGTTCGATAACATCAGTTACATACTTTATTACGACTGGCGTAACCGTGCAGCTTATAATTTTGTGAACTGGCAGAAACAGTTTAATCGGTTGACCGTGCATCTTATGGGTTATTCAAATCCAAAATCCTACAGGATTCCAACGGTTACCACTTCCGACATATTGTTTGCCGGCACAGGGCTGCAGGTAATGCTGGTGTTTAATCATTAATTAGGCAAGTATCTAAATTAAATAACAGGCAATGGAAAACACGACTATCATTGAAATCAGGGACCTGAAAAAGACTTTTCCTATGGGGAAATCCACTTTTACGGCGCTTAACGCAATAAATCTCACCCTGAGAACAGGAGAGTTTACGGGTTTAATTGGTCCCAGCGGTTCGGGTAAAACAACATTGCTGAACATCATAGGGTCGCTCGATTCTCCATCATCGGGGGAAGCTGTGGTGCTGGGCCATTCAATAGGTGAACTGTCGGCAAAGCAGGCGGCACGTTTGAGAAAAGAACAAATGGGGTTTATTTTTCAAAGCTATAATCTGCTGGCTGTGCATACGGTTTTTGAAAATGTAGAGTTTCCCCTGCTTTTGCTTAAAATGGGAGCGGGCGAGCGAAAGAAAATGGTTATGGATGCCCTCGAGTGGGTAGGGTTAACAAGTAAGACGAAATCAAAACCACCTCAGTTGTCGGGTGGCGAATGCCAGCGGGTGGCCATTGCACGTGCTATGGTGAAGAAGCCTTCGCTGGTACTGGCCGATGAGCCTACAGCTAACCTCGATGCTGCAAATTCCCATAACATTCTGCAGACAATGCGTAACCTGAACCGTGAGCTGAATACCACTTTCCTGTTTGCCACACACGACGAAAAGGTGATTGGTTACCTCCGCCGCAAGATTTATCTGTTCGATGGCAGGATTGATAAGGAGGAGGTGGTTGAAGAGGCTGAGCGGGAGAAGGAGAGTGTGGGAGGCGGGGGAAGGCTTTTGAAGTAAACAGTAGACGGATAACAGATCTTTTAATTGCTGTGGCAGTATTGCATGTGGAATAATAGATAAATTGCATAGTTAACAGAGCATGGAACACAGAGCGCAGAGCATAAGGCTGAAAGTTGGAGCGGGGATTATAACCCCAGCATTTATGCTGGGGCCTGGAGTAACAATACAACCTCTCCCTCCTGACCTTCTTTCCTTGCACTTTCTGCAGGCCAGGCAAGGATGGGATTCCTGCCAACTTTACAAGAAGTGAAAGATTTAGTAATTTGTGGGTTAAGGTTATAGTTATAAGATAGTGTAAAGCAAGCAATGTGTTTGTAATCAGTAGCATTAGTCAACAAATAAATCAATCAGCCAAATGGAAAAGAATACAAGGTATGCGAGAAGTTTTCGGGATTTGGAAGCTTACAAAAAATTAAGGGAATTATCGAGTCAGATCTTTAAAAAGTTCCTGCGAAGTGGACAGGGATTCCATCCTAACCTGGTTCGGGTAAAATGCGTTGATTCTAAGGCAGATTTTCAAATGGGGATAAGGATGGAATCCCTTCTCTCCGGAATTTTGAACTCGAAACCTGGAATACGGAACTCTGAAAAGTTATTTCTCATGCAATATTGCACAGCAATTAAAAGGACTGTTCACCTTTTACCTTTTACTGTTTACTGTTCGATGATACAATAACGATGATTAAAAATTTATAAAATGAAAACAGCATTAAAGTTGGCATATCGCAACCTCATCGGAGCCGGTCTTCGCACCTGGCTTAATGTGCTTGTGCTTTCATTTTCCTTTGTGGTTATTATCTGGATGAAAGGCCTTATGGCAGGATGGGATTACCAGGCCAAAACCGACATGACCAACTGGCAAATTGGTGAGGGCCAGTTCTGGCATGAGCAATACGATCCGTATGATCCGTTTACGCTGACTGAAAGCCACGGAACTGTCCCCGCCATATTCAGCGATGAAATAGCCCTTGGCGCAATGGAGCCAATACTGGTGGTGCAGGGTACCATTTACCCGGAGGGGCGGATGCAGCCGGTTTCAATTACCGGTATCAACCCCGGGCAGGAGGTGCTTATGATTCCCACGCATAAGATGGATACTGCATTGACAGATGCGGTGCCAGCAGTCATCGGCAGCATTCTGTCGCGTAATATGAAGATACAGAAGGGCGATCGCCTGACCATGCGTTGGAGAGATGTTAACGGAATGTTTGATGCCACTGAGATTCTTGTAACCGAAGTTTTTTCAAGCAATGTGCCTGCAGTGGAAGCTGGGCAGGTATACGTGCCGCTGGAGAGGCTCAGGAGTATGACTTTGCTTGAAGGTGAAGCAACTCTGTTCGTCCTTTCCGATGGTGAAAAAGAGTGGTCAGATGTGGGGGAGTGGGTATATCAGTCGAAAAATGAACTCACTGCTTCAATTGATGAAATCATTAAAACAAAAACTATTGGGCAGACAGTTTTCTATGCCATTTTACTGTTGCTGGCCATGTTGGCGGTGTTCGATACCCAGGTGCTTTCAATATTCAGGCGACAGAAGGAAATAGGAACCTATATTGCGTTGGGATATACCCGGCGGGAAGTAGTTGGTTTATTCACTGTTGAGGGAGCCATGCATTCAGTGCTTGCTGCCGTGGTTGCCGCAGCCTACGGCTTTCCGTTTCTCTGGTGGCAGGCAGAGGTGGGCTGGACAATGCCGATAGAGGCCAGTGAATTTGGGATGGCTGTTGCTCAAACGCTTTACCCGGTATACAGCGCCGGGCTTGTGATTGCCACTGTGCTGATTGTTGTGCTGGTTACTACAGTGGTCAGTTACTGGCCATCGCGGAAAATCGCTAAAATGAATCCAACAGAAGCTTTAAGGGGGAGAATACAATGATAAAATTTTTATTTAAAGGACTGCTCCGCGATAAAAGCCGGAGCCGGCTGCCGGTTATTGTGGTGGCCATTGGGGTGATGCTTACCGTGTTCCTTCATGCATATATTACCGGTTTCATGGGCGACACCATCGAGATGAATGCACGCTTTTCGCATGGTCATGTTAAAGTAATGACCGGGGCTTATTCCGAAAACATGAATCAGCTGCCCCTGGATTTGGCCTTAATGGATGTAGGGGAATTGCTGAATGATTTACAGCAGCAATATCCTGCCTACACCTGGACACCCCGAATCCAGTTCGGGGGGTTGGTGGATGCTCCCGACGAACAGGGAGAGACCAGAACCCAGGGCCCGGCAGCCGGGTTTGCAATGGATTTCCTCTCGGAAGGGAGTATGGAAGCAAAGAGGCTGAACATTGAGAATGCATTGGTACGGGGGCATATGATTCAAAAACCAGGGGAAGCGCTGCTCAGCGATGAATTTGCCTCGAAGTTGAAGGTAAAACCGGGGAATGAGGTAACCCTGATTGGCTCTACCATGCATGGAAGCATGACCATGTATAACTTTCGGGTAGCCGGTACCGTATCTTTTGGCACTGAAGCGCTTGACCGGGGAAGCATTCTTGTTGATATTGAAGATGCCCGACTGGCGCTCGATATGTACGATGCTGCCGGAGAAGTTGTCGGATTTCTTAAATCTGGGTTTTACGACAATGAAAAGGCTGTTCAAACAGCCCATGCCTTTAATGAAAACCGGTCAGCTGGTGATGGTGAGTTTGCCCCCGTAATGAAAACACTGAGCCAGCAGGGAAGTATGGGGCAATATGTTGAATTGTCGAATGTGTGGGCGGTATATATTACCATGGTTTTTGTGCTGGCCATGGCACTGGTACTTTGGAATGCCGGCTTACTTGGTGGCCTGCGCCGGTATGGGGAATTTGGGGTCAGGCTTGCAATGGGTGAAGAGAAGAACCATGTGTACCGGACATTGATTTATGAATCGGTGATTATTGGCATCGCAGGTACCTTCATCGGAACAGCTGTCGGTTTGTTTTTTGCCTTCCTGGTGCAGGAATACGGAATCGATATATCGGGAATGATGGAAGGGGCTTCCATGATGATGCCTTCAACAATTCGCACCCGCATTACTCCGGTCGATTACTATATAGGATTTATTCCCGGTTTGTTTTCAACCGTAATTGGCACCATGCTTGCCGGTATTGGGATTTACAAGCGGAAAACATCGCAGCTGTTCAAGGAACTTGAAGCCTGATGAAAAAGTGAAGAATGATAACAAATGGATGAATAATTTTAAAGAAACCATAAAATGAAGCATTTACTGATAATTATACTTTCAGTTTGGACGCTTTCCGGATACAGTCAGCCACAAGCCGGTGAAATTCTGGAAAGAGTTGATAAAAATATGTCGTCGGAGAACAGGGTATTTGAATCGTCGATGACCATTCACGGAAAACGGAGCAGCCGGACAATTACTTCCAAAACATGGTCGGTCGGTGATAAGAAGTCGTTTACTGAATATCTGTCACCGGCACGTGAGCAGGGTACGAAAATGCTGAAGCTGGAAGACCAGCTTTGGATATATTCCCCTGCTACCGACCGTACCATCCAGATTTCAGGTCATATGTTACGCCAGTCGGTAATGGGTTCCGACTTGTCGTACGAAGATATGATGGACGACCGGAAGCTCACGGAGACATATAATGCAGAGGTTACAGGAAGTGAAGAAATTGACGGCAGAAAAGCCTGGGTGCTCGAACTGACAGCAAAGGTCGATGATGTGGCTTATGCTTCACGGAAATTGTGGGTGGATGCCGAAAGATATATTCCTCTCAGGGAAGATCTGTTTGCCAAAAGCGGACAGCTGCTTAAGCGTTCACTAATGAGTGATGTGGTTCAGGTGGAGGGGCGTTGGTTTCCTAAAACAATCCTGTACAAGGACATGCTGAAACAGGGCGATGGAACTGAGTTTAAGGTGTTGGATATAAAATTCAATCAGGATATTCCTGAACATATCTTTTCAAAGGCATCCCTGAAAATGTGAGGTCAGGTAAACAGTTCATGAAGCACTTTCAGCGATTTTACAGCTCCGAGGTGCTCGAATTGCAGCTGGTAGTATTCCACCAGCTTTGAGGTGAGTGAAATGCGCAGGTCTGCCGGAATGCGCAGCTTTGAAATATCCTGGATTTTTACAGTGGCAAGTTTTATCAATACCTCCGTGGCTTCTTTGTTTATAAAAAACGGATGAGAAGGTTCAAAAGGCACCACGGCCCCTTTCCGCATATCAAACCAGGCTTCAAATCCTGTTTTTGTTACAGCGGGCATAATTCCTGCAAATTCAGTGAACCTTAATATAAACCACAAATGGAAATTTGCTGAAGGGGCATCTGTTAAATCGTAATAAAGAAGTGTGTTTTGAATAAAACTGAAGGTCTCAGGCGAACTTTCCTGCTCTCGTAAAAGCCTGTAAAGCAGTTCGGCAATGAACATTATCTGGGTCGATTTAATTATATCGAATGGGATGCTTTGGTATACCGGCTGGTTTTTAACTTCCTTTATTCGCTGAACCTCCCTTGTTTCTTTCTGGTAGGCCACAAAATTTACAAAAAACAACGGTTGCAGGATGCCCAGTTTATTTGGTGACTTCCTGCTTCGGGAAACATTGACCATATAGGCCTGCCTGCCCCATTCCCTGGTGTAAACGGTGGCAATAATACTGTTATCGCCATACTTAACGCTGTGAAGAACAACTCCTTCGCCTGAGACAAGCATCACTGTATAGTTAAAAGATTTTGCAGCTGAACATCCTTATCCGTTTTAGTGGATAAACAACAGTTTTTCAATATGTGTTCTTTCTCCGTATTCATCGGTACAAAGAACCAGGTATATCCCTGTTCTTACACGGTTGCCGTTCAGGTTTCGTCCATCCCATGTAGCCTGACCGCCTAGTGAAGTGCTCTGATGCACCAGGTTACCGTTGATATCGGTAATTTTGATATCGGTTTCTTCAACGAGTCCGGTAATGGTAACCGGCCCATCCCATGTTTCCCTTACCGGATTGGGATAAATGTATACATCGGCATAACTGTCTTTTCCCGCAATGGCATCGCCGCTATATGAAATCAGGCCTTCACCGGTACCCATAAATACTTCTCCCGATTTATCATCAACGGCCAGGGCAGTAATGGTATTTGAAAGCAGTGGTGAATTTTCGGTGGTGAAATGCAGCACCTCTTTTTCACCTGTTTCCGATACCAGGTAAACCCCTGAGTTGCGTGTGCCAATCCATTTCCTGTTGGCACCATCCACAGCAATAGCAGTGATTGTTTCCGTTTCAAGCAGCGGATGATAAAGTCCGTCTTTTAAATCAAGACTGGGCTGAATGGCCAGTAAGTTGCCCTCTTCCCAGACCCGTTGCGGATTATTATAAACAGCAACCCCTTTCGAAGTACCTATCCAAATGGCACCTTCCAAATCTTCTGCAATGGAATATACATCACTCATCCGGTTAAGGATTTCCTGTTGTCCGTTATTGAAATAGGAAGTTACCTGTAATCTTTTTCTTGTGCTGCCGTCGTTATTAACCACGTATACATCGTTTCCGCGGGGAACCTGTATCCACTTATCGTCATTCTGTGTTACTATAAGTTTTCCGATTTGATTGCTTGTAACGCCCGATAGTGTGAAAGATTCCCACTCGCCTGATGGGAGAAGTTTCAGCAGGTTTTTTTCCACCTCCGAATTAGTTATCCAAAGGTTTCCTTTAGAGTCAAAACCGATACCGCCAATCCTTACGTAAGGTTCGTCGGGTTGAAGGGGAAGAGCTGTCTGCAGCGGACTGTTTTTATTGGTATAATGGTTGACAACCTCACCGTTGATGATTTCAATGAGCCCTCCGCCCCAGCTGGCAACAAACAGATGAGCAGGATTATCGGGATGAGCAACAATTTCTGTTACATCAAAAACGTTACTCAATTCCGGAACTGCACTTAAATTAATTGTATTCCATGCTCCATCGTTAAAATGCTGCAGTCTTGGTCGCTGCCATATGTTTACCCATGCATCGGTTCTCCCTCCCGGTGTTACCCATAAATCGCCCTTATTGGTATATAGCGAAAATACCCTGTTGTCTGATGGTCCTTCCGGAAAATACGATTCTGCATTCTGGCCTGACATACGTATCAATCCGTAATTTGCATCGGCTATCCAAATTACTCCGTCACTGCTTGTGACTGCGCTGCGTGGTGAAATAGGATTTATGTTATTACCGGCAAGGGGATAAGAGTCAATGATTGCAGCCAATGTATGATTTTGATCGATTATTAGAGAATGGGTGCGGCTGGCAATTGCCAGGTAACCTCCCGATACCTGGGCATCATGGATGTATCGTATTCCTGCCATGTATGGCACCCATTCAGTTCCCTCAAGCCGGTACATTGCATCCTGGCTGTATTCATCAGGGGTATAATTGGCAATTAATGATCCGGCATGTACTATGAGATGGCTGAATTTTCCTTCTGCCATTGGTATGTTCTCTATTCTTTCCCAATAATGGTAATCAGGCAGGTTTGCACTGTTGATATCGGCCCTGTAGATGCCGTTGTTGGTGGCAGCATAAACAAAAGAGTCATGAACCTCTACATCGTTCACCCTTAAGGCGCTGCCGCCGGGGCCAATAAACCATGTATCCTTAATCTCCAGCCGGGAAAGGTTAATTGTTACAATTCCGAACCCACATGAAAGGAATGCTTCATCTTCTCTGACGGTGATGTTATAAATATTCATATCACCTGTCATTTGCTTTCTCTGTATGTCGGACAGGTTTGTAACCGTATTGTCTCTGATCAAATCGATATTGCTGTTTTTGTAGGCTACAATAAGCATCCGGTGCTTTTCGCTCCATGCAATGGTTTGAATGCCAAAATCGTTCAGGCCGTTTACCCGGGTAATTTTATTCAGGCTGTTATCGGTGCGGTTAAAATAAATTAAACCTCCTTCGGTGGCACAGTAAACCCTGTCATCAGTGGCTGCAACTTTACTCCCGTTGGCAAAAGAAAGGTGCTCCTGCCAGCTGCTTTGCTGTTGTTGGGCCATTAGGGGAATGGCCATCCCGAAAGCCACTATTAGAATCAGAATTTTACGCATTGACATCAGCTGTTTTCAATTTGGTGTAAATATTCAACCAGTTTCTGCACTGCCCGGGCACGGTGACTGATTTGATTCTTTTCTTCCATGCCCATTTCGGCAAATGTACTTACAAAACCTGCCGGCTGAAAGATGGGATCGTACCCAAATCCCGAGCCGCCTTTTTTATCCCTGGTAATTTCTCCTTCCACCGTTCCTTCGAACTGCTTTTCACTGCCGTTCATCACCAGTGAGATAACAGTTCTAAAACGTGCTTTCCGGTTATTTATTTTTTGGAGCTTATCCAATACTTTGTTCATATTGGCCTGAGGGTCTTTTGCTTCGCCTGCATAACGGGCCGAATAGACTCCGGGTTCACCGCTGAGTGCTTCTATTTCAAGACCTGTATCGTCGGCAAAACAGGAATAGCCGTATTTTTCGTAGATAAAAAATGCCTTTTGCTGAGCATTCCCTTCAAGGGTAGGCTGTTCTTCAGGGATTTCTTCATTACAACCGATGTCGGCAAGGCTAAGCAATTTGAAATGGTCACCCAATAAAGCCTGCAGTTCTTCCAGCTTGTGCCGGTTATTTGTTGCGAAAACTAATTCCATGCAAATGTATTTTGGGTAAAAATAGGGAAAATGTAAACAGGAATCCAGAAGAGTAGTGGTTTAGGGTTTATTTTTTCATCGTTTATTGCCTGGTTTATTCACAATTTAATGTGCATAAATAATGGCGCGAACAGCGCAATAAGGCATTCAAAAACCCTTAACTTCGCATAAACGACTAAATGAAAGAAAATGCCCTACCGCCGATTGCCCACTACCGATAAAGCCCGGCTCCGGGCGCTGGAAGCCGCGCTTGCTGTTGCATCCGACCGTGATGCAGGAAAACTGGCTTTTTCGAAACACACCTTGTTCGAATTGAAAAATGTAAAATCCAATTTCGAAAATCACCTGGTGCATCATGAACTGGATTTGAAAATTGAATCGGAAAAGAATGTTAAGTATAAGGCTGCTTTTGATAAAGCCCGGATTTATGTTTCTCATTTTATCCAGGTGCTTTTTATGAACATCGATCGGGAGGAATTAAAGGATGATGTTCTGTCGTTTTATGATTTGCAGGATACCGGTGGTAAAATCCCTTCTCTGGTATCGGAACAGGAAGTGATGGAGTGGGGAAGAAAGATCATTCAGGGTGAAAAGAAACGGATGCAAAAAGGAGGCAGCCCTATTTATAACCCTTCCATTGCGCTTGTGAAAATTAAAGTAGAAGACTTTAATGAGATAGCGGTATTTCAGCAAAACCTTAAAAGAAATACGCTTCGCTCGTATGAAAAGCTGCAGCAATTGCGAAAATCAACCAATGATTTTATCAGCAAATTATGGAATGAAATTGAGGAAAACCTTGGGAATTATCCCGACAAGAACCGTCGGCAGTATGCTCAGGAGTATGGTATTGTTTATGTGTTCAGGCGCAATGAAAAGAAAAAGCTTAAAGCCCAGGGGTTGCAGGTTGATCTAATGTTCGAATTTAACTAATTTGTATTTTTTACAGTAACTGTGTGTCATTTTTTTATTTTTGCAGGAAATCATCATTAACCTGGTAAAAATGAAGAAATCATGGCTTCTGTTTGTTTTTATTGTTCTATTAATGTCATGCAACAGACAGGGCAATAATGATTTAAGAGTCCGATCTCTTTTAACGAAAAACTGGAAATTCATCCTTTCTGACTCCATAAATTTTTCAAATCCTGCTATTGATGACTCCGGATGGAGGGAGCTGAATCTTCCCCATGACTGGAGCATAGAGGGAGAATTCAGCAGTGAACATCCGGCAACTCCTGGGGGAGGAGCTTTGCCTGGGGGGATTGGCTGGTACCGTAAAACATTCGATGTTCCGGCTTCCGATAAAAACAAGCTGTTGTTTATAGAGTTTGATGGCATTTATCAGAAAGGTGAGGTCTGGATCAACGGCCACCGTCTGGGCATGCGGCCATATGGGTATGCTTCGGTAAGATACGAATTGACACCTTATCTGAATTTTGGCGGGGAAAATGTTTTGGCTGTAAAGGTTGACAATTCAGAGCAGCCAAACTCAAGGTGGTATTCCGGTTCAGGAATTTACAGGAATGTGTGGCTGGTGAAAACTGAAAAGTTGTTCGTGGATCATTGGGGAACATATGTTACAACTCCTTATGTTACGGATCGGAATGCAACGGTGGCCGTAGAAACTACAATTGAAAACAGGTTGCCTGATTCGACTTACGTGAAGCTTGTAACCCTTATTTTTAATCAGGCTGGTGAGCAGGTATCCTCTGCCGAAAAATGGGAAAAAATTGCGCCGGGGGCAAAGGGCGTAATTGCCCAGGAAACAAATGTAAAGGATCCCGAACATTGGGATATAGAAAATCCTGTTTTGTATAAAGTTGTTTCTAATGTATATAACGATGAGGTGTTGACCGATAAGTACGAAACAACATTTGGAATCAGGAAGTTTGATTTCGATCCGCATGAAGGTTTCTCACTGAACGGGAGAAAGGTAAAACTGCTGGGGGTATGTCAGCACCATGATTTAGGGTGCCTGGGTGCAGCCGTTAATGTGCGTGCTTTGGAGCGGCAACTGGAGATTTTGAAGGAGATGGGGTGCAATTCAATTCGCACAGCACATAATCCGCCTGCACCTGAGCTGCTTGAACTTTGTGACCGCATGGGCTTCATCGTTCAGAATGAAACCTTCGATATGTGGCGAAAAAGAAAAACGAAGTACGATTATTCACGCTATTTTGCAGAGTGGCATGAACGCGATCTCACCGATCATATTCTTCGCGACAGGAATCATCCTTCTGTGATGATGTGGAGCGTGGGCAATGAGGTGCTTGAGCAGTGGGAGCACGTGGAGGCCGATACCCTGAGCATTCAGGAGGCCAACTTCCTGCTTAACTTCGAGAAGAATGTTGATGAGGACGTTATACAATCGGGTGAAATGTCGGTTAATTCGTTGCTTACCACCAAACTGGTCAACATCGTAAAAGGCCTTGATCCAACCCGGCCAGTTACCGCCGGCAGCAATGAAGTGAATCCATGGAACAGTTTATTTAAGTCGGAAGCACTCGATATTTACGGCTTTAACTACCACCATGAACATTTTGCAGATTTCAATGCCAACTATCCCGGCAAGAGCTTTCTGGTGAGTGAATCCACATCGGGTTTGATGACCCGCGGATTTTACCAGATGCCTTCCGACAGCTTTTTTATCTGGCCCGACAGTTATCCGCCCACCGGCAAGCCTTTCGGTAATCCGGAGCAGCAGTGTTCATCTTACGACAATTGCCATGTGCCCTGGGGATCATCGCATGAAGAGAGCTGGAAAATCGTTAAAAAGTACGACCATATAGCAGGTACATACATATGGACCGGATTCGACTACCTGGGAGAACCTACGCCTTACTGGTGGCCTTCAAGGAGTTCTTACTTCGGAATAATTGACCTGGCCGGCTTCCCAAAAGACATCTATTACATGTACCAAAGTGAATGGACCGATAAAGATGTGTTGCATGTTTTTCCGCACTGGACGGGATGGAAACCGGGACAGCTTGTGGATGTCTGGGCCTATTCAAGTGAAGATGAAGTGGAGCTTTTCCTGAACGGAGAATCTCTTGGCAAAAAAACAAAGGGGAAAGATGATTTACACCTAATGTGGCGCATCCCTTTTGAGCCCGGAACATTGAAAGCGGTTTCCCTGAAAAACGGCAAGGTAGTCAGTGAAAAAGAAATAAAGACTGCCGGTGAACCTGCACTGTTGAGAGTTGTAGCCGACCGTAGTGAAATCAGTGCCGATGGTTACGATTTATCCTTTATCACTGTTGAAGTTCTGGATGAGGACGGTAATGTTGTTCCTGAAGCTGCAAATCAAGTTAAGTTTGAAGTTGAAGGCAATGCATTTATAGCCGGTGTCGACAACGGTAACCCCTTAAGCCATGAGTCAATGAAAGGTTCAACCATAAAGGCTTTTAATGGTAAGTGCCTCGCAGTGCTGCAGGCAGGTGAAGAAAGAGGAAGTGCTGTATTGACAGCCTCCGCCGATGGATTGAAACCTGCTGTTGTGGATATCAGTATGAAGTGATTTTCATTTCCTCCTGAGCCTGATTTAGAGGGAAAATATTAAATAATGATTTTGAATTTTTCCCGTTAATGAAACAGAATAATGAATTAATTGACTGCCCAACATGCAGTCATCGAATGTGGAAAATTTTAACACTAAATACAAATGAGATTTCTTAGAAAAATATTTTTCCTTTTTTCATTGATTGGTTTGTCTGGGTATGCCATGGCACAATTGCCTCTTGCTTCCGGAGCGCCAAACCAAAAGCTGTTAAACGATGCTTTCGATATAAGTGAGGATTTTTACAATTTTGCCAATACATACTTTGTGGCCGACAGCCTCACTGCTTTTAATCCTGAAACGGGGCAAGGTGAAGTGAAGTGGTTGAGGCATCAGTTCCGAACCCGTCATGCTTTTAATAACACGCTGGCAGGTCTGTCGCAGGTTGAAGGAAATGAGTTTCCGGGAGTTGAATATGAAACCCATCCTAAGCTGGGATTTACACTGGAGTTTGTTTCTCCCCGTACGGTAAGGATTCGCATGCAGTCGGGATTTAAGGCGGAACAGGATAAAGAGTCCCTGATGCTTGTTGAAGGTTTTGCAGGAATAGATGATTCTTGGGCATATTCAAAGATTGAAGGAGGACATAAATATTCCAATCGCTATGGTTCTGTTATAGTTCGTGAACATCCCTGGCACGTTGAATTTTACGATGCCGATGGCAAGCTGCTTACCAAAACGAACCATCCGACAGATAACAGCAGTACTTACACTCCTGTAAATCCTTTCTCCTTTGTTCGCCGGGCTTCCGATTACTCAAGGAGCATGAATGCTGTTTTTAACCTGTCGCCGGGAGAGAAGATTTATGGAACGGGTGAGAATTTCAAGGGGCTCGACAAACGCGGGCAGAAGGTGGTGTTGTGGATTGACGACCCCAATGGTGTTCAAAATGAAACCATGTACAAGCCTATTCCATTTTTTATGAGCAGCAGAGGGTATGGCATGTTTATGCATACTTCTTCACCCATTACCTGCGATTTCGGAAAATATTTTAATGGTACCATGTCACTGATGATAGGGGATGAGGAGCTCGATTTGTTTGTTTTCCTTGGTGAACCAAAAGATATACTTGATGCCTATACCGACCTTACCGGAAAAGCCTCCATGCCTCCTCTGTGGTCGTTTGGCCTGTGGATGAGCCGTATTACTTATTTTTCAGAAGAAGACGGGCGAAGGGTTGCCAAACAGTTACGTGAAAACCGCATTCCCAGCGATGTCATACATTTTGATACCGGTTGGTTTGAAGTGGACTGGCGCAGCGACTATAAGTTTGCTCCCTCCCGTTTTTCCGATCCTGAAGGTATGATAAAAGATTTGGATCAGATGGGGTTCAAAACAAGTTTGTGGCAGTTGCCCTACTTTGTTCCCAAGAACAGCCTGTTTCCTGAAATTATAGATAAAGGATTGTATGTGAAAAATGCCAAGGGCAATATTCCATTTGAAGATGCAGTTCTTGATTTCTCCAATCCGGATGCCGTTGAGTGGTACCAGGAAAAAATAAAAGGATTGCTGGATTTGGGAGTGGGTGCCATTAAAGTGGATTTTGGAGAAGCTGCCCCAGCCGATGGAATATATGCTTCCGGACGCACCGGTTTCTATGAACATAACCTCTACCCGTTGCGCTACAATAAAGTGGTTGCTGACATTACCAAAGAAGTAACCGGGGAGAATATAATCTGGGCCCGGTCGACATGGGCCGGCAGCCAGCGTTACCCTCTGCATTGGGGAGGTGATGCGGCCAATACAAACACGGCTATGGCAGCTACATTGCGTTCAGGGTTATCGATTGGGCTTTCAGGATTTACTTTCTGGAGCCATGATATAGGAGGGTTTGTTCAACGCACACCTGAAGACCTATACCGGCGCTGGTTGCCCTTTGGATTGCTGTCGTCACATTCACGTACTCACGGTGCTCCTCCCAAAGAACCCTGGGAGTATAATAAAAGTTTTAACGATGCGTTCCGTCTGGCCACTGAGATGAGGTACAGATTAATGCCCTACATTTATGCCCAGTCAAAGCATTCTTCTGAAAATGGCCTGCCAATGATGAGGGCTATGTTCATTGAATTTCCCAAAGATGCCGGTGCATGGCTCGTGGATGATGCCTACCTGTTCGGCGCTGACATGCTGGTGGCTCCGTTGTTTGAAAGTGTAACAAGCAGGGATGTTTACCTGCCTGGCGGGAAATGGATTAATTATCAGACCGGAAAAGTATACAGCCAGGGATGGCACCACATCGAAGCAGGTGAAGTACCGGCAGTTATTCTTGTGAGGGATGGCGCTGTAATTCCCCACATTAAACTGGCACAGTCGACTCAGGATATGGACTGGTCGGAACTGGAGCTGAAGGTTTATGCCACAGAAGCAAAAACTGCAGAAGGTTTTGTTTGCCTGCCGTCCGACCAAAAACTGGAGAAGGTGACCCTTACAAAATCAGGAAACTCCTTTAAGTTGAAAAATAATCCACTACAGCAACAGGGTGTAAAGCTAAGAGTAAAGTAATCTTATATCGAATGCCGGGTAGTTATCATTGCCCGGCATTTTTTTTACTGGTTAATGGAATTAACCATTGCTTTATTACTATTATGATTCATTATCAGATCCCCTGCAGCTGGCGATTGCCGGCAACTTTACAGGCTGGAAATGTAAAGGATGCTTGTAGCCCACCTGATTGTAACCAGGTCATTCTACAGTCAGTTCTGCAGGTTTTAATTCATTTCCACGATTGTCTTTTCTGATCATGTACATTAAAATCAGAACCAATATCAGGCTTAAGACAGCAGCATAGTAGCTTTCAGAAGTGGAGCCAATTTCCTCTACCTGTGGATTAAGGACATTTCTATCTACAAGGTACATGGCTACAACCGCAAATGCGTTATTGAAGAAATGAGCAGCTATGGGCAACCACATTGAGCCACTCCATACCAGCAGGTAACCAAACAGTACACCAAGTAAAAGACGTGGGACAAATCCATAAAACTGAATGTGTAAAGCACTGAAAAGTATGGCAGAAATCCAGATGCCCCAGTGATGATTTTGTGTCCATCTTGTAAATATGCGCTGGATGACTCCGCGAAAAAGCAACTCTTCACCAATGGCAGGCAGGAAAGCAACCATAAACAGGTTAAACATCAACCCTCCTATAGATTCTACTTTTAGAAAGGCTTCGGTGAGTTCTGCCGCCCTGTCTTCCGCGCTTTTCATCCATTCTTCCACACCGGAAAGCCAATCAGGAAATTGCATTTGACTGTTCCATTCTCCTATAAAGTTAATCAGTGGTAGGGTGAAGAAAACTAAAACAACAACCAACAGGTACGACATGGTTGATGCCTTCCTGTTCAATAAAAGGTAATGATCTGCTTTTCCGTAAAAAAGCCAGGCCAAAATAAACGGGGGAATAATAAACAAACCAATGGATTGCACCACTTGTAAGAATTTTAATAACCGCATGCTCTCAGGGTCTGACAAATTTGATATGCCTGACATGTTCATAATGGAATCCAGTCCGAAAAGCGGAATTGCTGCCAGCATCCCTATCAGCATAAAAATTAAAAAGCTGACCAGAATTACAAATATTGAAAACATGAGTTGTGAAAAAGGCTTCATTCCCCGAAATGCAGTAAAACTCATAATATTCTAATTTTATACAAATATAATGGTTTGAAGGAACTGAAGCCTTATGAAATGCATTGCTGCAGCAGTTTTTATAAAACTGGTTGCTGGTAAAGAATATCCAGCTTCCTTCAAGGTAACTGAATTTATTCCCGATTCAAAGAGAAAATAACCGGCAACTGAACTGTTTAAGTAAAGCAGAAGCGGTGGGATTCATGACTACAATGTCGCCTACACCTCGTAACTATTCTTTTGAAAAATAATAATCATGGATTGTTTTCAGGCCATAAGTTGCGATTGATTTATTACTTATAATTCAGATTTGCCGGCAGAAATTTCTCAATGTATTCAACAGGTTGTCCTTTACGCCGGGCATAATCTTCCACCTGGTCACGACCTATTTTTTCCAGGCTGAAGTACCTTGAATCGGGATGGGCAAAGTACTCACCTGAAACCGATGCATTGGGATACATGGCATAATGTTCTGTCAGGTTTATTCCAACCTCTTCAGCCTTTAGAAGGTTAAACAGGTTTGCCTTTTCCGAATGTTCGGGGCAGGCAGGGTATCCCAAAGCCGGACGTATGCCTTGGTATTTAACCCGTTGAAGCTCCTCCTGTGAAAGGCTTTCTTCGGGTGCATACCCCCAATAGTCCTTCCTGATTTTTTCATGCAGCAGTTCGGCAAAGGCTTCACTTAACCGGTCGGCAAGCGCCTCCAGCATAATTGCCTTATAGTCGTTGTGGTCTTTCCTGTATATTTCTTTCCAGGGCTCAATTCCTATTCCGGCTGTTGTGGCAAATCCTCCGCAATAATCGGTTTTTTCGAAATTCACCGGCGCTACAAAGTCGGCAAGACATAAGTTGTCTGTTTGCTGTTTTTTCTTTTCCTGCTGCCGCAAATGGTAAAAACGACCGGCTTCTTTCTGCCTTGATTCATCTTCCCAAAGGATAATATCGTCACCGTCCGAATTGGCCGGCCATAATCCATAAACCGCATTAGCCTGCAGCATTTTCTTTTCAATCACTTCATCCAAAAATTCATTGGCTTCGGCATAAAGTTTACGCGCGGCCTCACCCTGTTTTTCATCATCCAGTATCTGAGGGTAGTGCCCCTTCATTCCCCAGGTCAGGAAGAAGAAAGTCCAGTCGATGTATTTCCTTAACTCATCAAGTGGATAGTCGATGAGTTTATGTACTCCCAAAACGTTAGGCTTGTATAAAGGACTATTTTCCCAATCGATTGAAGGTTTGTTTTTGCGGGCATCCTCCAGGCTCAGGTACTCTTTGGGTTTACGCTGGCCCTGGAACTGCCTGACCTGTTCATAATCTTCCCTTACCGACTGGATATACTTTTCGTTTTTTGACAGCAGGCTGGAAACAACATTTACAGCCAGTGAAGCATCCTTCACGTGCACAACGGGGTGAGAGTATTCAGGTTCAATTTTAACTGCAGTATGAATCTTTGAAGTGGTAGCTCCGCCAATCAGCAAAGGTATATTCATTTTCCGGCGTTCCATTTCTTTGGCTATGTCCGCCATCATTTCAAGAGAAGGAGTAATCAGGCCGCTCAGTCCCACAATGTCCACCTTCTCACTGATAGCCGCATCCAGGATTTTTTCGGTTGGAACCATAACTCCCAGATCGATGATTTCATAGTTGTTGCAGGCTAAAACCACCCCTACAATGTTCTTGCCGATATCATGCACATCTCCTTTTACCGTTGCCAGCAACACTCTTTTCTGTTTACTGGTGTCTTTTAACCGTGCTTTATCTGCTTCTATGTAAGGCAACAGAATCGCAACTGCTTTTTTCATAACCCGGGCCGACTTTATCACCTGAGGCAAAAACATCTTGCCTGAACCGAACAGGTCACCTACCACATTCATGCCGTCCATAAGCGGCCCCTCAATAATGTTCAGGGTAGGCTGGTATTTTTTAAGTGCCTCGGCTATATCCTGCTCAACGTAATCGGGAATGCCCTTAACAAGCGAATGCTCAAGCCGCTTTTCCAGCGGTAACTGCCGCCACTCATCTTTCCTGACCTCTTTTTTGTCTTCCTGTATTACCTGTTCGGCAAACTCCAACAGCCGTTCTGTAGCATCGGGCCTGCGGTTCAGCACTAAATCTTCGGTTCTTTCCAGAAGGTCCTTTGGTATCTCATCATATATCTGAAGCATGCCGGGATTTACAATCCCCATATCCAGACCCGCACGAATGGCATGGTAAAGAAATACCGAATGCATGGCTTCACGTACCACATTGTTCCCTCGAAAGGAAAATGAAACATTACTAATGCCGCCGCTTGTTTTGGCATGAGGCAGGTTCTCCTTTATCCACTTCACCGAATTAATAAAATCGACAGCATAATTGTTATGTTCCTCTATTCCGGTGCCAATCGTAAGTACATTAGGGTCAAATATGATGTCCTGCGGAGGAAATTTAACCTGTTCCGTTAATATGGTATAAGCCCTTTTGCAGATTTCAATACGGCGTGTAAAGTTGTCAGCCTGTCCTTTTTCATCGAAAGCCATAACCACCACTGCTGCTCCAAAACGTTTTATTGTTTTTGCCTGTTCAATGAACTTTTCCTCCCCTTCCTTCATACTGATGGAATTTACAATAGCTTTTCCCTGGAGGCATTTCAATCCTGCTTCAATAACCTTCCACTTCGAGGAGTCAACCATTACCGGCAGTTTGGCAATGTCGGGTTCCGCCATCATCAGGTTAAGAAAGGTCACCATCTCCTTTTCGGCATCAAGCATGGCATCATCCAGGTTCACATCAATCACCTGTGCCCCGTTTTCCACCTGGTCGCGAGCAATTGACAGCGCTTCTTCATATTTTTTATCACGGATGAGGCGTGCAAATTTCCGTGACCCCGATACATTGCAGCGTTCACCAATATTCACAAAGTTAGCTTCCTTTGTAAGAATAACCGGCTCCAGGCCGCTCAGCCTTGTATGCTCATCTTTGAGGTTTACCCGGTGGGGATGGGCATGAGCCGCCATTTCTGCAAACGCTCTTATATGATCAGGTGTTGTGCCGCAGCACCCGCCAATGATGTTTACAAAGCTGTTATCGAGGTAATCCTTTATATACCCGGCCATTATTTCCGGAGTTTCATCATAGGCGCCAAACTGGTTGGGCAGCCCTGCATTGGGGTGGGCGCTGATGTAAAACGGTGCTTTTTGAGAAAGTTCCTTTACGTATGGCCGCAAATCGGTGGCGCCTAACGAACAGTTTAATCCTACGCTCAACAGATCGATGTGCGAGACTGAGTTCAGAAAAGCCTCAAGGGTTTGCCCCGATAGGGTGCGTCCGCTTGCATCGGTAATGGTACCTGATATCATAAGCGGCAGCCGGAGGTTTCTTTTTTCCAGCTCTTCTTCTATAGCAAAGATAGCTGCCTTGGCATTGAGCGTATCAAATATTGTTTCAATAAGCAGCAAATCGACACCTCCGTCAATAAGGCCCTCCACCTGCTCGCGGTAGGCTTCCTTTATTTCGTCGAACGACACTGCCCGAAACCCGGGGTCGTTCACATCGGGAGAAAGCGATAAGGATTTATTTGTAGGCCCAAGAGTCCCCGCAACAAAACGGGGTTTTTTTGGGTCTTGCTCCGTAAAACTATCAGCCAGCCTGCGTGCAATTTCTGCCGACGCTTTGTTCATGTCGTATACAAGATGCTGTAAATTATAATCGGCCTGCGATATCCTGTTGGCATTGAAAGTGTTTGTAAGAAGGATATCGGCGCCTGCTTCCAGGTATTTTGTATGGATTTCGGCAATAACCTCAGGATGTGTGAGCGAAAGAATGTCATTGTTCCCTTTCTGGTCGTGTGATGTTTCTTTCAGCAGATTGCCCCTGTAATCTTCTTCTGTAAGTTTATATTCCTGCAAAAGTGAGCCCATTGCTCCATCGAGTACCAGCACGCGCGACTTCAACTCTTCTTGTATGTCTTTTTTTAACATGTTTACTTTTTTGTATTCTACTTATCAGATTGCTTAAACAGCCTGAACCAGTTTTTTATAATAAATTTTCTCAGCGAAGGCTAATAATTTTACTTCAATAGTTTTATTTCATACTCTCCCCGTACGCCCACTTTATCTTTACAAATAATTACGACCGAAAGCACTTCAGGGAATTTTTCGGTATACTCAAGTACCATTTCAATATCATCCGGATGCTTAATTTTATTTCCTATTGCTGTTGCAAGAGCATCGGCAAGTAACACATCGCTGCAAGCCACCGCCACAGCATCGGCTTTTCCAAAGCTAAATGAAGGGCCTACTGTTCCCGAGGATGTACAAACCCCCAACTTCCCGCTGCCGGAAGGAACAACAAAGCCAATTTTTTCCGACAACGGTGACTTTCCTGCAAAAACCGTCAGCACAAGGTCTTCTTTAACTAAAGCAAATATATCGCCACCGTTCTCTATAACCAACTCCTTAACTGAAAAGTTTTGCAAAAGCGCATAGCCAACTTCCCGGGAAAACAATCCTGCCACCGATGCCATTGGCCCTACACCTGCCCGAGCTGCTGCCGCTGCCATTTCCCTGGCTTCAACAGGGGCTTCATCTGAAGGTTGAAAAGGATGCATTGAAAGGGCAAACTGAGGTTCACGGGTAATCCAGGTGTCCAGTGTTTGCCTCAGCTCCATTACTCTTGCCAGTGCATGCTTCTCCATCGCTTCCTGATAAGAATCGTTATCAGTGCCTATCCATAGATCGGTTTCAAAATGACTGATCTTAAATGCCTTAAAGCGTTTGGTATTAAACAATGCTCTGTAGGTTCTTTCCTGGAACATCTTTTTATTATTCGGTTTATACCGTCTGGTATTATACCAAAAGGTATAAAAGTAAATCCGGGTTACCTGAAATCTATTTCAAACAAATGCAGCGGACATGCCGGTATGCACAATTCACAAACCACACACTGACTTTTATTAAATTCCAGTTTCCAGCTCTGACGGTTCATTACAAGAGCGCCAGCAAAGCAAACAGCCGTACAGTTTCCGCAGTCGATGCACTTCTCCTCCCTAAAGTGAATGCGCTTTTCAATGGGTTCACAAATCACATGGTGTTTGGTAAGATACGCGACCCCTTTTTCTATGTTTTCCTTTTTCCCCTGCAACTCAAGCAGTAAACTTCCGCGTTTTCCGGGATATACCTCTGCCTTCAGGATGTTTATGCGAATGTCGTAATCGCGCACCAGTTGGTAACTTAGGGGTTTGTCGCCGCTTTCCGGCGGGAAGTTAAGAATATACCTTTTTTTAATCATTGGCGGCCTCCGTTTCCTTTAAGCTGTTAAGCGAAGTGTTTTTTGGGAATAACTGCACAGGCTGAGTGATTTCAAACTGCCTGTCAAGCAACCATGCTTTCAGTTCATCCGCAATTTTGCGGGCTTTTGACAGGCTTGAAACAGGAGCTGTCCGTATTTTTTTTCCGTTTATCTTTATGGTGCCCGACTGCAGTTGTTCGTATGTAACCTGACCCAGTTTGGGCGTTCCCGGAGTTCCGTAATCCAGCACCGAGGTTTCTATTTCGCTGTTGTTAACCGAAACCCTTCTTGCAATGTCCTCATCAAGAACAGGGATGGGAATGCCTATACCGATAAACATGCTTACGCCGTACTTTTCGTAATAAACCGCCTGCAGGTAATCGGCCGACATTTCCTTCAGGTTGCCTATAACTGACAAGGTTGCAGCATTGGTAACTGGTATTCCCAGCTCGTTTTTTGGACGTGTGGTATTAAACTGGGTGCCGTGCCAGACCACAAAACCCTGTGCGCCTCCCAGAAAAATACGGGTGCCTATACCTATCGTGCGCAATTCAGGATCATTCAGCAAGGGGCTTAGCTCTCCGGCAGTGGAATAGGTTGCGTTGCGCATACCGGGGAGCAGGGTTCCCATATAGGTGTGAATCATTCGCCTGGTGGTATTCACTGCTACATTATAGTTCTGGTAGGCATTTCTGGGATTAAAAAGTGTAAATTCATTTATTGTGCTGATGTTGACAGTGGTGCGGATATGCTTCCGCGGGTAACAATCGGTACCTTTACCCCAGGCTTCCAGAACAACATCTTTCCCTTCCAGCAAATCCTGGATGACATGTGCCCCTCCGTATGCCGGGTTTTCCGGATCACAGGCTGTGGCTCCAATATAGGAATCAACTGCAGCCAGTCCTTCATAGCAGGGTACCCCATTCAGCCTTATCTTCTCCATGCGGATGGGTGGGCTGGCGTGGCCAAAATTAATTATCGCCCCTGAGGAGCACATAGCACCAAATGTTGCAGTGGTAACAACATCAACATGCGAAGCAATTTCAGCAGGAGTTGCTGTTTTTGCCATGCGGGCTACCTCCTCGGCAGTGAGAACAACCGCCTTTCCCTGCTTCAGCTTCTGGTTAATTTCTTCGTAGGTTTTTACTGTAGGCATTTTTTACGCAGAAAAGATGAATGATTTATTGTAACAAATGTAGCTCATTTTACTGAACCAATAGCCAATTGATGCATTCAGGTTGCCGGTTGGTTAACCAAAATATAAAACCTGTGGGCAGATACCTTAAAAATTGCAATCATAAAGCTGTTTTTTATAGCTTTCTGTTATTTTTACCTTCTTAAACCAATTTACAGAATGATTAACATCGATTACCATCTTGAACTAAAATCTCTACAAAAAAAGCTGGCGCTGTTTTGGGAGCTGTCGGCAGAAAAAATTAAGCTCATCGATCGAAATTATGATCCTTCGAAAGGTTCACCTGTTTTTACGGTCGATGGTAAATACACCACGCGCGGCTGGACCGAATGGACCCAGGGGTTTCAGTTCGGCTCCGCTATCCTTCAGTTTGATGCTGCAGGGGAAGATTATTTCCTGAAAGCGGGAAGAAAAGCCACTCTCGATAAAATGGCAGTGCACATAAGCCACACCGGAGTTCACGACCACGGATTCAATAACCTCAGTACATACGGTAACCTGTTGCGCCTTATGAAGGAAGGAAAAATCCCTGCAAATGAATGGGAGAAGAATTTCTATGAACTGGCCCTCAAGATTTCGGGTGCCGTACAGGCAAGTCGCTGGACAAAAATAAAAACCGGTGGTTTCATCTATTCGTTCAACGGGCCACATTCCTTGTTTGTTGATACTATCCGCTCCTGTCGCGTATTGATTGTTGCTCACCTTCTGGGGCACCATCTGCAGGGAGAAAACGATGAAAAAATCTCTCTGTTGGACCGTGCACTGCAGCATATATCGTCCACAGCAAAATATTCAGTGTTTTATGGCGAGGGTCGCGACCGTTATGATGTTTGGGGAAGAACGGCTCACGAGAGCATCTTCAATATTAACGACGGCAGTTTCAGGTGCCCCAATTCACAGCAGGGATATACCGGTTTCTCAACCTGGACCCGTGGCCTGGCCTGGGCAATGCTGGGGTTTGCCGAAGAACTGGAAGCCTTTCAATTTATCAGCGAAAACGATTTCAGGAATCCGGGGGATAAGGTTGAAATTGAAGAAATGATGTTAAAAGCTGCCCGTGCCACCTGTGATTTCTACATCGAAAACACACCTGCCGATGGAATTCCCTATTGGGACACAGGGGCGCCTGACCTGCATCGTATGGGCGATTATCTTAATACACCTGCCGACCCTTATAACGGCTGGGAACCTGTCGATAGCTCTGCCGCTGCCATAGGCGCCCAGGGGCTGTTAAGACTGGGGCGGTTCCTGAAAGAGAAAAATGAACAGCAAGCCGGAGAAAAATATTGGCAGGCGGGTCTGACAGTGATGCAGTCACTGCTCGACTATCCCTACCTCAGCACCAATCCCGATCATCAGGGATTGCTGCTGCACAGCATTTACCATTATCCCAATAATTGGGATCATCTTCCTGCCGGAACAAAAATTCCCTGCGGGGAATCTTCAATGTGGGGCGATTACCATATCCGCGAAGCTTCCCTGTATCTTCACCGGATGCTGAATAATAAAGAATATTACACATTTTTTTAATCAAGTGGGATGACAACACCTGTAACCGGATTTTCAAAATTCTGTGTGCACACGCTAACCACAAAACCCTGGAATATCAGGCAATGCATCGAAAATTTCAATGCTGCAGGAATCGGAGCCATAACCATCTGGAGGAATGTGCTTGAAGGGCAGAACCTGCAACTGGTAAAAAGGATGCTCAGCGATTATGGGATGAAGGTGGTATCTGTTGCGCGGGGAGGTTTCTTTCCTTCAGTGGAAAAAAACAAAAGAGAAGAAGCAATTATGGATAACCTGGTTGCCATTGAACAGGCGGAAGCTGTTGGCGCTCCCCTGCTGGTGCTGGTTTGTGGTGCCGATGGGAGGCAGTCGCTAGAAGCATCCCGGGAACAGATAAAGGAGGGTATACTCCGCATTCTGCCTGAAGCAAAATCGGCCGGTGTCAAACTGGCTATCGAACCCTTGCACCCGATGTATGCCGGCGATCGTTCGGCTGTCAACACAATGGCACAGGCTAACCAAATGACGGAAGAAATTAATGATCCCTTTGTGGGAGTGGCTGTCGATGTGTATCATTTGTGGTGGGACAATACCCTGCAGCAGGAAATTATACGCTGCGGCAGGAACAAAAAACTTTTTGCGTTTCACGTTTGCGACTGGAAGGTTCCTACTGTTGATTTTCTGAACGACCGGGGCTTGATGGGGGAGGGCTGCATAAACATTCCTGAGATTAGAGGATGGATGGAGAATGCCGGCTTTAACGGGTATAATGAAGTGGAAATTTTTTCCGATAAATACTGGGCAATGGACCAAAAAGAGTATCTTGAGAAAATTAAAAATGCATACCTTAATTTCACTTAAAATAAAACACATTGATAGTTATTCAGCCTTTGCATACTGGTTTTGGCGGTTATGAAAATTTTTACAGCAGATTGATGGCTATCGGGTGTAGTAATTGTTATTTGGCAGGATATAAAAACAATAATACATGATTCATAAAGTAGGGATTATTATGAACGGCGTAACAGGACGAATGGGAACCAACCAGCACCTGATGCGCTCGATTGTCGAAATTATTAAACAGGGAGGCGTACAGGTAAATGCTTCGGAATTCATTGTGCCTGATCCGATCCTTGTGGGCAGGAATGAAATAAAGTTGAAGAAGCTGGCCGAACTATCAGGGGTTGAGAAATGGACAACCGACCTGGATAAGGTGATGAACGATCCGGCTTATTCCATATATTTCGATGCCCAGACAACCGGCCGTCGTGCCGCGGCAGTAATTAAGGCAGCCAAAGCTGGAAAACATGTTTATTGTGAAAAGCCTGTGGCTACCTATACCCAAACGGCCCTTGATCTTTTTCATTTGTGTGAGGAAGCTGGGGTAAAACATGGGGTGGTACAGGATAAACTTTGGTTGCCCGGTCTGCTTAAACTGAAGCGGCTGAAGGAAAATGGTTTCTTTGGAAAAATACTGTCGGTGCGCGGCGAATTCGGATACTGGGTGTTCGAGGGGCATACCATTCCTCCGCAACGGCCCAGCTGGAACTACCGTAAGGAGGATGACGGGGGCATCATCGTCGATATGCTTTGCCATTGGCGCTATGTTCTCGATAATTTGTTTGGTAAAGTAAAAGGAGTGTTTTGCCTTGGCGCCACCCATGTTCCGGAGAGAGTGGATGAAAAGGGAAATGCTTACCAATGCACTGCCGACGATGCTGCATATGCCACCTTCGAACTGGAAAACAATGTGATTGCACACTTTAACTCGTCGTGGGTAACCCGCGTGCGCCGCGATGATTTGGTGACCCTGCATGTCGATGGCACCAAAGGATCGGCAGTAGCCGGTTTAAGGGACTGCTGGACCCAACACTACGGAAATACACCACGTCCGGTGTGGAATCCCGATATACCACAGCCCATAAATTTTTATGATGGCTGGAACAAAGTCCCGGAGCAGGAACATTTTGATAATGCTTTTAAAGCGCAATGGGAATTATTTCTTAAGCATGTGGTAAAAGACGAACCTTTCCCCTGGACCTTGCTCGAGGGAGCCAAAGGAGTGCAACTGGCCGAATTAGGGCTGGAAAGCTGGGGCAAAAGAGCCTGGGTGGAGGTGCCTGATGTTGAATAGACAGAGAGAAGTTTAAAGTCTAAAGTTCATCGTTTAAAGTAAACAGTCCTTTTGATTATTGGGCAGGGTTACAAAATGAATAAATGATAGAATGGGGATGATATGAATTTTAACCTTAAACAAAAACCTTATTTTTAATAGATAACCTACTATATAACAAACTAGAGGGTATCATTATCTGCGGCGCACATGATGCATCAAATAATAAAGTTTTTTCTGCTCCGCATACTCCCCTTGCCATGGAGCCGTCATCGCGCGCGCAGCAAAGCAATCTTTGGCTATCATGCAGATACCTTCATATGAAAGGCCGAATAAAGTTATTCACCATGAAGTTCGGTTTGATTACCGGGGGTAACTTAGTAGCAGTGTATGCAAAGCCTAAGGCGTGACCTTATTACCTTATTGGAGCAGAGCGCAGAGAGCTAAGGGCAGAGGGTAAAGAGCCTGGAGAGAAGAGGTCACAGGGAGGAGAGCCGAGAATGAACAGGCTGGAGAACTATTGAAAAATGCACCCTTCTTAATCTGGTATAAGGAGGTGCAGCGCACCAAAATATTTGTAGCTTTCCGGGTAATGCCGATATTTGAAGGTGCAGCGCACCGCAACATTTCTATTTTGAGAAAGATGTAGCTAAATTTGATTATAGTATTTGTAAAAAGATGAAAAACCTTATTTTTAATAAAAAACCTTAGTAGCAATATTCGCATTCCCTCTGGAGTGACCTTATTACCTTATTGGAAGTTCGGTTTGCAGGAGGTATAAAAATAAGGTAATGAAGTTATTTGTTATGGTGGAAGATGCTTTCTGCTAAGGTTTTGTAAAAGGGATTAGGGTATAAAACTGCAGACAAATGCAGCAGGTGCTTGCCCATAATTTCAGAAATCAGCGTTTTAGAAGATAAATCACAGATAACAATATAATGAATAAAACAGCACTAATAACAGGAGGTACCCGTGGCATTGGGCTGGGTATTGCGCGGGAACTGGCAAAAGCAGGGTTTAACCTGGCCATAAATGGTGTCAGGGAACACAATATGGTAAGGCAAGTAGTTGATGAACTAAAAACCTTTGGAAACGAAGTTATCTATCTGCAAGGTGATGTTTCCGTAAATGTCGACAGGCAACGGATTTTTAATGGCGTTACTGAAAAATTTGAAAGATTGAATGTACTGATTAATAACGCAGGTGTTGCACCCCGTGAGCGGAAAGATATTTTGGAAGCTTCCCAGGATGTGTTCGACGAAGTGCTGGATATCAATCTGAAGGGTCCCTATTTCCTGACGCAGCTGTTTGCAAACCATATGGTAGAGGTTAAAAAAGAAGAAGTGGATTTTTGGTGCTGCATCATTAATGTTTCTTCCGTTTCTGCTCACATTGCTTCAATAAACAGGGGCGAGTATTGCATATCGAAAGCAGGTGTCGCTATGGCAACCAAATTATGGGCCGCCCGTCTTGGCGAATATAATATACCGGTTTACGAAATCCGGCCGGGAATTATAAAAACCGATATGACATCAGGGGTAACTGAAAAATACGACCGGTTGTTCGGCGAAGGGCTCGCCATTCAAAAAAGATGGGGCCTGCCTGAAGATGTTGGTAAAGTAGCTGCTGCCATGGCATTGGGTAATCTTCCCTATTCTACCGGTCAGGCAGTGATGGTCGACGGCGGGATGTCGGTGCAACGGTTATGAGAATTTCATGAAAAGCACAGTGAATGACACAGGCCGGCAAAGAAAAACTGAAAGTGACAAACAATAGTTTGCGGAAGGAGTGATTATGAGTTTACAATTGTAATGATGTTCGAAAGTAATATACCAATTCAGTAATTTGGAAAAGGAGTTTTTGCATATCATCAGGAAAAACCAGGGTATCATTCATAAGGTTTGTAACATTTACTGCGATTTGGAAGAAGACCGCAACGATCTTTTTCAGGAAATAATAGCGCAGTTGTGGAAATCCTATCCATCGTTTCGAAACGATTCAAAAGTGACAACATGGATGTACCGTGTAGGATTGAATACAGCCATTACTTCATTTAAAAAGAGTAAAAGAAGGCCCGACCGAAACCAACTGTCGTTTGAAAATTTCCAGATCGCCGATGACGGATATGATAATGAAACGGAAGAGCAGATAAGAGAGCTTAAACGTGCAGTGGCTCAGCTGACCGGAATTGAAAAATCAATTATACTGCTGTTTCTTGAGAATAAAAAGTATGAAGAGATTGCTGAAATAACCGGAATCACTCAAAACTATGTGAGGGTGAAAATGAACAGGATTAAGAAAAAACTGAAGGCATTGATGGATAAGGAGGAGCAATAATGGAACTGAAGGAATTAAAAGAAACCTGGAGCAGGTTGTCATCATCTAAAGAACTCGATGAGAATCAGATTAGGGGAATGCTGCAACACAGAACCAGCAATCTCATCGACCGGATAAACCGAAATGTGCGAATCGGGTTTATTATTCTCCTGGCGCTGATTATCCTGTTTGTCTTTGATGATTTTGTTTTAGCCCCTATGCTCATCGGTGAAAGAGAATTGGCAGTGGAAATGCCCCAATGGCTGGTATTTATAAGCATATTTAGCAATGTGCTTATTTTCAGTACTTTCATCTATTTTGTGATAAGGTACTACCGGGTAAGGAAAATCTGTGATATTTCCTGCAACCTGAAAGAAACACTCATTCGCATCATCGAAACCCTTCGTCTTTACCAGCGTTTGTTTTACCTTGCACTTTTTATTTTAGCGCTTGCCCTTTCCTTACAATTTGTATCGGGAATGTATACGGGAATGGCATTCGATATGGAAACCCAGGGGATTCATCTTTCTGAAGTGCCTGTTGAAAAATGGATTTTAATTACCGGAATCGGTCTGTTGGTGCTGGTTTTCACTGTAGGGGGTATTTATTTGCTTATGCGCTGGGGATTCCGCCGGCTTTACGGCAACTACATCGACAAGCTCAAACAGACCTTGCGTGAGCTGAATGAAATCGACAGTTGAACAATAACTTAAAAATTGCATTTTATAGTTTTAAAAACTCAAATCATAAGAACATGACATTAATAAAATCAATCTCTGGAATTCGCGGAACCATTGGGGGAAAATCCGGTGAAAATTTAAGCCCGCTCGATATTATTAAATTTACTGCAGCGTATGCTGTTTGGGCAAAAGAGCAGGCAGGCGGAAATAAAATGAAGATCGTTGTAGGTCGTGATGCACGAATTTCAGGCGAAATGGTTAGCTCCCTGGTCATAGCAACGCTCGCAGGCATGGGATGTGATGTGGTTAACATCGGACTGGCTACCACGCCCACTACCGAAATAGCTGTTGTGGAAGAAAAAGCGCAGGGAGGATTGATATTAACAGCCAGTCATAACCCAAAGCAATGGAACGCTTTGAAGTTGCTTAATTCCTCCGGTGAATTTTTGAATGCTGCAGAGGGGGAAAAAGTTCTTCAACTGGCCGATAAAGGCGAATTCTTATTTGCAGAAGTGGATGATCTGGGTAAAATTTCTGAGAAAGATTATACAGCTTTACACATTCAAAAAGTAGTTGAACTGGAACTGGTCGATAAAAATGCCATTGAAGCGGCCGGTTTTTCAGTGGCCATCGATGCCGTAAATTCAGTTGGAGGGGTTGCTATGCCTGCGTTGCTTAAGGCTTTGGGTGTTAAAGAAGTGGTGGAGATAAACTGCGATCCCACCGGGCATTTTGCCCATACTCCTGAACCTGTTCCCGAAAACCTGAGGGAAACTTCCGAAATCATCAGCAAAAGCAATGTCGATTTAGGATTTGTGGTTGACCCCGATGTTGACCGGCTTGTGGTAATCAATGAGGATGGTTCCATGTTTAACGAAGAATATACGTTGGTGGCCGTTGCTGATTATGTGCTTAAAAATACTCCGGGAAATACAGTATCCAATCTTTCATCAAGCAGGGCGCTGCGTGATGTCACTGAAATGCACGGGCAAAACTATTCTGCTGCAGCTGTTGGTGAAGTGAATGTGGTGGCTAAGATGAAAGAAACCAATGCGGTTATTGGAGGCGAGGGCAATGGAGGGGTTATTTATCCGGCAAGCCACTATGGTCGCGATGCACTGGTGGGAGCTGCACTCTTTCTTAGCCACCTGGCCAAAAGCGGCACGAAATGTTCGGAACTAAGAAAATCATATCCTGATTATTTTATATCTAAAAATAAAATTGAATTAACACCAGGTATCGATGTTGATGCTTTACTGGATAAGCTCAAGGAAAAATATGCAGGTGAACAGATTACCGATATCGACGGCGTGAAAATCGATTTCCCCGAATCGTGGGTGCACTTGCGTAAATCGAATACCGAACCAATCATCCGCATTTATGCCGAAGCTAAAACAGAAGATGGTGCCGGAAAATTGGCGCTGGAGATAATGGAAGATATCAGAAGCCTTCTGTAAGCAGGCCTTCTTGCCTGAACAGTTAACATTCGATTAAATCATTCCCCAGAATTCAACGGCCGCTTATGTAAGCTGTGGTTGCATGCAACGTGCTGTTTTGTTGTTGGTTGAATTGTGTAACTGTATGTATATGTTTCTGGCTTTATGCACCGGAATTAAATTTAAATAAAATTGGGCTCTTTTTTTGGGAAAAGCTTAGCCGGGGGTAAAGTATGAAATATCTTTGTACCGTTAAACATGTTTTATCCCTTTGGCATTTAGTGGGATAGAATTATAAACCTGAGAAAATGAAAAAGAAAAAATATATAGGAATCGTTGCCCACGACAATCGCAAAAAAGACATTATAGAATGGGTAACCTATAACTGGAAAGAACTGGTACATCATAACCTGATATGCACCGGCACCACCGGCAAACTCATTGAAGAGGCCATATCAGAGAAGTGCCTCGAATACGGCGTGGTACCGCCTACAGTAATCCGCCTGAAATCTGGGCCGCTGGGAGGTGATCAGCAACTGGGCGCATTAATTTCAGAAGGAAAGGTGGATATGCTCATATTCTTCTGGGACCCGATGCAGCCTCAGCCACACGATGTAGATGTGAAAGCGCTTCTTCGGATTGCAGTCCTGTATAATATCCCAACTGCATCGAACCGTTCAACGGCCGATTTTATAATATCCTCGACTCTCTTTCATGAAAACTACCAGCCTATCCTTAAAGATTATGAAAATTACATCAAACGCGATGTGAATATGGTTTGACAATGAATCGGGCTGCTGTAACCTACTATATAACAAATCTAAGGGAGATTTTTTCTGCGGCGCATATGTTTCATCAAATAACATGGTACTTTAAGCGCCGCTTGTTGTCCCCGCTTCGGAGCCGTCATTGCCTGCTCCGTCAGCTGACGGAAAAGCAATCTCATCAAATTAGGCATATACCTTCAAATGAAAAGCTGGTCAAAATTATTCATCTTGATGTTCGGTTTAAATACAGTAGATAACTTAGAAGCAGGAGGAATAATTGCCGCTCTCTCAGCCCAGGTCACTGTAAAATCTATCAGTCATTTCCGGCTAAAATAAAACTTTTAAAGAACCCGGTACAGTTTCATTTATATTAGCACCACATAGCATTATCACCCCCTGAACAGGTAAGCTGCCCAACTGGTGTCTGTATTCAGTTTTATTTTAATCCAGACAATACCAGCATAAAGTTACTGTTTAACACCCATTCCCGGATATATATTCTCCTAGGTAAATTCAATATAAACTCATATTTAACTCAATGTAAATTCAATTAAACCCGAGTTTGAATTGAGTTAATATTGAATTTGTATTGAGTTTACATTGAATTTAAGATGTCTGAGGTATGATGTAAGACCAGGGGAAAGTTTGAGAAATTGTTGACGAGAGTTTGAAGGTTAATTGCCAGAAGTTTAAGTGTTGTTTGGTAGGACTAAACCGGGCATGGCAGTTGGGTTGGGAATTAGGAGGAAAGTCACGAAATAATTAAATATTTAGGTTTACAGCTGTTTGAAAGAAAAGTAATACATTTGCAGCCCGATAAAAATTAATTATTTAACTCCCGCAGGTTCCATCACCCTGCGGATAAAAATAAAAAAAATGCAAAACGAGATTCTCTGGCTGGTTGAGATACTGGCCAATTTCCTTCTGATTATTCTGGCGTACAGGCTGTTTGGTAAATGGGGCCTTATCATGTGGATTCCGGTATCGGTAATTGTTGCCAACATACAGGTAATACAAACGGTAAAGCTTTTTGGCCTTGCAGCCACTTTGGGCAATGTAGTTTATGCCACCTCGTTTTTGGTGACAGATATTCTTTCTGAAAATTACGGGAAAAAGGAGGCAAAAAAAGCCGTGTGGATTGGCTTTTACAGTCTTATTTCCATGACATTGCTGATGAATCTCACACTTTATTTTATACCTCTTGCAGGGGATGATTTTGCTGTTATCACTCATGAAGCTACCAGCACCATCTTTAAACTGATGCCGCGGATAGCGCTGGCCAGCCTGACTGCTTACCTGCTTTCGCAACGGCACGATGTGTGGGCTTTTCATATTTGGAAACGGCGGTTTCCTAAAGAAAACCAGCTCTGGATTCGCAATAACCTCAGCACCATGGTTTCGCAGTTGATCGACAGCCTGGTATTTGTGCTGGTTGCTTTTTACGGCGTATTTGAAACTGCTGTGCTTTTCGAGATATTTATTACCACTTATGTACTGAAATGGGTGGTAGCCGCAGCCGATACTCCTTTTGTTTACTGGGCAAGGAATATTCACAAAAAGGGAAGTTATACATTAAAATGAAGCGGCTGTCCTGAGCAGCACCTTCAAATTTGCTGGCAATGGAGGGACATTTATTTTTCTGCCGCCATACAACCAGCTAAAAGGGCACTTTATCGGGATGAAAGCCTATGCGTTCATTTTTATCGAGCCGGTCGATTTTTGCCATGTCTTCCCCGCTGAGCTCAAAGTCAAAGATATCGGCATTTGAGATGATCCGTTCAGGAGTTACCGATTTGGGAATTGTAACCACTCCTTTCTGTATATCCCAACGGAGGACGATCTGTACGGGTGTTTTACCATACTTCGCTGCCAGGGCCTGCATTACCGGTATTTCTGTTACGCGCCCTTTCATTATTGGGCTCCAGGCTTCCAGCTGGATGTTTTTACTTTGGCAGTACCGCAGCAAATCGGGCTGAATAAGTTCAGGATGAAATTCAACCTGGTTTACAGCGGGGACCACATTGCATTCCGGGAGAAACTCTTCGAGATGATGTACCAGAAAGTTGCTGACTCCAATGGCGCGGATTTTTTTCTTTTCATACAACTCTTCCATGGCCTGCCAGGTTTCAACCGACAGTTTCCCTTTTGGCCAGTGAATCAGATACAGATCGAGGTAATCAGTCTGAAGCTTATCCAGGCTCTCTTCAAATGCCTGAATTGTTGATTTATACCCCTGATCACTGTTCCAGACTTTGGAGGTCAGGAAAATTTCCTCCCGTTTTACGGCGCTCTCACCAATGGCTTTTCCTACTCCTCTTTCATTTTCATATACAGCAGCAGTGTCAATGCTGCGGTAACCATGTTCAAGAGCCACCTTAACGGCATTTTCAACTTCCCCTCCTTCTTCGGCACGAAAAACACCCAGTCCGAACCACGGCATTTCCACCCCGTTATTCAGCTTTGTTGTTGATGTAATATCCATATTTCGGTTTTTTTTATGATGTTTTGTTCTGTTTTTTTATTGCATGCCTGGCTTTCTGTTTGTAACATAACTGAATCATGATAGGTACTGTTATAGAACCGGTCCGTACTACTTATCACATGTCACTTTAACCGGTTATCTCATCTTCAAAGTTTCTGATTATTTTTTAACAGGAACTTTAACTTTTTGTGGTTGGGGCTGGTCTTTAGGTGCAATCATCATGTTAAGGCGGTTTTTGACTTTGAAACCTGTTGCTTTTATAAGTTCGGTAACAACAGGTAGCTTTTGTTTATTATTAATTAAAGCTTTTATCAAAAACGGTATCTTATCGTAGTAAGGGAATATTTTTTTGTTGCGGTTTAAACTGTCAATTTCCGCTACATCTTCTTCTGAGAGTTCAAAATCAAATATTTTCGCATTTTCAATGATTTCCTTTGGTTTTCCCGACCGCGGAATGGTGACTACTCCTTTTTGGAGGTCCCACCGCAACACCACCTGCACAGGAGTTTTTCCATGCTTTTTTGCAATTTTTTGGACTACAGGTAGTTTTAGAACTTTTCCCTGCATTACAGGGCTCCATGCTTCCACCTGTATGTTGTGCAGTTTGCAATATTCAAGAAGTTCGGGCTGTGTCAATTCAGGATGGAACTCCACCTGGTTAACTGCAGGCATAATGTTAACCTTTGGAAGAAAAAATTCAAGATGGTGCAGCCAGAAATTGCTCACTCCTATGGCACGCACTTTCCCCTTTTCGTACAATTCTTCCATGGCTTTCCATGTTTCCAGCGAAAGTTCTGCCTGGGGCCAGTGTATAAGGTATAAATCGAGATAATCGGTTTGAAGCCAGTCGAGGCTCCGTTGAAAAGCTTTAAAGGTGCCGTGGTAACCCTGCTGATCGTTTGCAATCTTAGAACTCAAGAACAACTCCTCACGGGGTACACCGCTCGCCCTGATGCCCTTCCCAACACCTTTTTCATTATGATATATCGCTGCATTGTCAATAAGCCGGTATCCGTTTTCAAGGGCTGTCTGCACTGCTCTTTCAACTTCCCCTCCTTCTTTCAGCCTTAGAACTCCAAGACCCAACAGGGGCATTTCAATACCGTTATTAAGTTTTATCCGCTCTGATATATTTTTTATCATAAATTTTATTTTTTGTTCAATGGGTAGTTGGTTTTTCTATTTAACAAGTGAGTTTTGTGAAAGTTTACTATTTAGGTTCGTTATTATTTCATTATTTTGCTGAATAATTTAATGAAACAGAATTGATGAAAATTTTCAAATTTGGCGGCGCTTCAGTAAGAAATTCGGAGGCTGTCCGCAATCTGATAAGTATCCTGAACGGGTACAATGAAAAGTTGATAGTGGTAGTGTCGGCAATGGGAAAAACTACCGATTTGCTCGAGACTTTGGTGAAAGCATATTTTAAGGGTGAGGAACAGAAATTTGAGATTTTCGGACAGTTTAAAAGCTACCACATGGAGATATGTGAACAGCTTTTTGGTTCAGGGCAAACTCCCGCATCAGTAAACATCTTTTTCAATGAGCTGGAAAACAAGCTCAGGAAAGCTCCATCACTGGATTATGATTTTGAATACGATCAGATCGTTTCATTCGGGGAGCTGGTTTCCACACGTATTGTCAGTGATTTTATGAATTTTTCGGGAAAGGACAATTTGTGGGTTGATGTAAGAAATTGTATCCGCACCGATGACAATTACCGCGATGCTGCGATTGACTGGGAACTGACAGAAGAGTTGTCGTCTGGAACTTTTACTTTCGAAAAGCATAACATTTATATCACCCAGGGATTTATAGGTTCAACACCTGCCAGTCTTACCACCACACTTGGACGGGAAGGATCTGATTATACAGCAGCAATACTAGGAAATGTACTCGATGCCGAAAGTGTTTCTTTTTGGAAAGATGTACCGGGGGTGCTGAGTGCTGATCCGAAGAAAATGAAAGGTACTACTAAAATAGAGGCATTGTCGTATCGTGAAGCAGTGGAAATGACCCATTCAGGGGCAAAAGTTATTCATCCCAAAACCATGAAACCGCTTCACAATAAAAAAATACCATTGTATGTAAAGTCATTTCTGTCGCCTGCTGACCCTGGAACAGTTATCCATGAAATCGATCATAAAATTGAACTGCCTCCAATTTTTATTCTCCGCGAAAACCTGGTGCTGATAACACTTTCTCCAAAAGATTTTTCATTTATCAGCATTGAAGACATCGACCGGGTGGTTAATTTTCTTCTCGAGAATAAAGTTAAAGTGACCCTCATGCAACAGTCGGCCATCGATCTGAACCTGGTGCTTGATTCTGCAGAAGCCGATTGGGACTGGCTGATGAATGAACTTAAGCCATACTACAGTGTACGCTACAATACGGGATTGACTTTGATCACAATAAGGCATTATACCGAAGAAACACTCGACTGGATGGTTAAAGAAAAAGATATTTACCTGGAGCAGCACAGCAGGCTTACAGCACGGATGCTGGTAAAGGAATAGCATTCGAAAAAAATATCATACAGTTCTTTTGGGGAACCTGTAATTTTGAATTCATTACTCTGACCAATTGAATAAATACGATAACATTGGAATGAGCATGGGATTCTTATATACACATTCAATACAGCATACCCGGAGTTTTTTCCGGGTGCAGGATTTTACTTTCTGTCTGCCGGACAAAAGGCTTTTGCAAATTAGAAATAAATAAAATTAGACCAATGAAACAAAAGAGAGTTCTGTTTATTGCCCTTGCAGTTTTGGTGTTTCTGATTGTTTTTCTGGTCGTTGGCAGGAAAGCTGGCTGGATAGGGAAGGAATTTGCTGTCAGTGTAGCAGTGCAAAAGGTGGAAAATAAAACCATCACGGAGTTTATCACTGCGAATGGAAAAATCCAGCCCAAGATGGAAGTAAAAATCAGTCCCGATGTTTCGGGAGAGATCATTGAGCTTTTTATAATGGAAGGCGATCAGGTAAAGGCAGGTGAACCTTTGTGTGTGATAAAGCCCGACATTTACATTTCGGCGTTAAGCCGTGCCGAAGCAGCGTTAAATTCATCAAAAGCCAGGCAGGCACAGTCCCAGGCACAGGAAATTGAGCGTGGTCTGGCTTTTAAGCGGGCAAAGCAGCTTTTTGAATCGGGGGCCATTCCCGACTCGGAATTTGAAACTGCAGAGGCTGCCTGGAAAGTAGCTCAGGCCGAGGTGAGAGCCGCCGAATTCACCGTTAAGAGTGCGGAAGCTTCTGTGGCTGAGGCCAGTGAGCAGCTGACCAAAACCCGTATCTTTGCACCCATTGCCGGCACAATTTCATCACTCAATGTTGAAAAGGGTGAACGGGTGGTGGGGACTAACATGTATGCCGGTACTGAAATGATGGTTGTGGCCGATCTTGATAAAATGGAAGTTTTGGCCCAGGTTAATGAGAACGACATTGTAAAAATTGAACTTAACGATACTGCACTGGTGGAAGTGGATGCCTATCTTAACCGGAAGTTCAAAGGGGTAGTTACCGAAATTGCCAATTCGGCAAAGGTCAGCGGTAGCACTACCGACCAGGTAACCAACTTCGATGTGAAAGTTTTTCTGCTGCAGGATTCCTATACCGATTTGATTGATTCCACCGCCGGCAGGTTTTATCCTTTCAGACCCGGCATGTCGGCAACGGTTGATATTCTAACCCGAACACGTGAAAACGTTATTTCAGTGCCTATAGCAGCTGTTACTACCCGCTCCCCGGGAAACGATTCGGTTAAAGTACAATCAGCCAGCCTTCAGCCGGTGTTAAACAGCCAGGATGAATCGTCGGAGGTAGTCTTTGTCAATGACAATGGCCGTGCAAAAATGGTGAAGGTACATACCGGGATTCAGGATAATGTTAGCATTGAAATTGAAGAAGGTCTTGCCCAGGGCGATGAAGTAATTACGGCCCCATATAATGCAATCAGCCGCATGCTTCAGGACAGCATGCTCATAAAAGTTGTTTCGGAAGAAGAACTTTTTTCGGGAGAATAACTTCTATTCAGCAAAATAGTCACGGCGGGCTACTTCTTTTACATTTTCCACCTGTACGCTTTTTATAAGCAGCTCAGTGCTTTCCTTTACACGATCTCCCTTGTAGTGATAGGATTTTACAATTGCAATCTTTTCAGGTTTTAACTTCGAGTATGTCACTTTGAAATTATAGGCAACATCTTCATAATAATTTGAATTGTTGCTGCCCACTGCCAGAAACTTACCCTGTCGGTTGTGCATTTTTGATTTGGCCGAAACATTAATTTCTTTAACTGAATAATCGTCCTTGAAAATTGTAATTTCTCCCTTAAATGCTGTGGCGTGATAATCCTGTGAACCGGACGGCGTAGGGTTTTTCTGGCTGAATGAAATGACCCAGGCGGGTTTTTCATCCACTACCGGCTCATCGGTAAGGGCAAGTTCAAAGCGATCGGTAAGCGCCGGGTTTAGCACCGATGATGCATTTCGCACCCAGTCGAGATGCAGCAACTCGTCAAAATTAATGACTCCGGAAGCAAAACTGTAAGGCGTTTCCTGTTGCTTCCATTCATAAGTCCGCATATTGTAAGCATTGGTTTTGGAAGGTGTGCGGTAACCGCTTTTATCATAGATAAGCACTTCAGCCACCTGGATTTCCTGCACTGTATCGTTGGTTAACTTCTCATTTCTGAAATTGCCAACCAGGTTCACCGGGCCGCTGATAAAATTATAGGGGGTATTTTCGGAAGCCATTCTGAGAATTCTTGCTAGCACCATTGAGCGTCCTGCAATGTCTATCTTTTCGATGTCATAGGTTTGAGGTTCAAGCTTAATAATGTTGAATTCTTTTTCAAACAGGGTGGAAACCGGCAGCTTTTTGCTTTGGAAACCTACCGAGGAGAAGAAAATTTGCCGTGAAACCATCTCTTCCGGTATTTTAAGCTGAAAATTACCGTTTTCATCGCTGGCAGTGCCGTGGAAAGTGTCTTCAATTCCCACATTGGCATAAGCCACCGGTTCGTTGGTGGCGGTATTCACCACCTTGCCTTTTATGGCTTTGGCTACGCGTGTTTCAGTCTGGGATTTGGCTGTTCCGGTCAGTAATACAGCTATCAGAATAAATATAAAATTTTTCATTGTTGTTCTTATTTTTTATTACAACCAATCGCGCTTAACGTTGTTTAAACTACCGGGAATTAAAAAACTTCAATTGTTTTTTATATAAAAAGTAGTTTGCAAATATAATTCACTGGAAATATAACGTTTTATTACCGGTTTATTATTTACTATATTTGCTAAAATCAAAAAGAAAATAACATGATAAACAAATGGTCTGTACTTTTTATTACAGTAATTGCATTGCTGTTTACATCATGTGTGACAAAAAAGAAGTATCTCGAGATGCAGGATGGCCGGTTGAAAGCAGAACAGCAGGTTCGTCAGCTTACCCAGGAAAACAATGCCCGGGCTGAGCGCATCAAGACGATGATTTCCGATTTTGAAACCATGAAGAATGAATTATTGGGCAGCAATGCAGAAAAGGATCAACATATTGATAATCTGAATAAAGAGATTACAGAACTTAAAAGTCAGCTGAGCCAGCAAGAAGAATCGCTTCAGGAAAGCACCTTTACATATGGATTTGAAAAGGAGAGACTGGCTGAAACGCTAAAAGAGAGGGAAAATACAATACGCTCACTTGAAGCCAGAATTAAAGAAATGGAGCGTGAATCCTCGCAGCAAAGTTCAGTTCTTAATGAACGAAACCTGCGCGTTAATGTGCTCAACGACCAGGTGGAAGCTCTGGAAGCTGAAATTGCCCGGGGCGAAAAGCAACGCGAAGAGTTGCAACAGCAGATGGAAAAGTTGAAGGAAGAGATTGAAGCCTTAAACGGTCAACTAAAGGAAAAAGATGAAACCATTACCCGTCTTCAAAACAATGTAAACCTTCTGAAGAAGGAAATTGGAGGAAATTAATATAATAATCAAAAATAGAAGGAGGAAATGAGCATGAGCTGTAGGTCATACCGGGTGACTGATATTAACCCGAAGGCTGATGGGGCATGCGAATTCCCTGCCTGCAGGAACAGGCAGACATATAATGCCATTATAAACAACTAATTATTATTTTATGAAAAAGATTGCTTTTTTTCTCGTGCTTGCCATGGTAAGCATGTCTGTGTTTGCCGGTGGCGCCAAATGGAAGTCATTATTTAACGGTAAAAATTTGAAGGGCTGGAATGTACATGGTACCGAAAAGTGGTATGTTGAAGATGGCCTGTTGGTTTGCGAGAGCGGTCCGGATGAGGATTACGGTTACCTGTCGACCGATGAGAATTATGATGACTTTGAACTGGAGCTTGAATTTTTACAGGAAGCCGATGGCAATAGCGGTGTATTCTTCCGTTCAACCTTCGATGGAACAAAAGTAAGCGGCTGGCAGGTAGAGGTTGCTCCTCCGGGACATGATACAGGCGGTATTTATGAATCATATGGCCGTGGATGGCTGGTGCAGATCCCTGAAGAAAAGGAAGACATCCTGAAAATGGGCGAATGGAACAAGCTGAAAATTCGTGCGGTAGGGGGGAAAGTTACTACCTGGCTTAACGGACAGCAAATGGTTGATATCGAAGACCAGAAAATTGCACAGGGGAAAGGTGCCATTGCCCTGCAGATTCATGACGGAGGAGGAATTAAGGTGAAATGGCGTGATATAAAAGTCAGGGAATTGTAATTTAAAAGCTGGATTTTTTACAATCCGGAGAAGATTAAACATTATTGAACAGTTCCGGTTTGTCAGGTGCGATCAGGAAACGATTAACATCTTCTTTCCTGCCGGTAAAACATGACGAACCGGGACTTTTCTTTGCTTAAGCTTTTTCCGTTTTAATTATCCCTTTCTTCCTTGTACTTTTCGAAGTAATACCTGATGGAAGCACGTACTTCATATTCTGTTGAAGCATATGGAAGTACGTTTTGAGCATTAAACCACAACATAAAGCTGTCGGCGGTAGCTTCATCAATACCTGTTAATTTCATCACCATTTCCTTATTGTAATTGAGCGAATGCAATTCCCAGTTTTTTTGCAGCGCCATAGCTTCACGCACATCTCGTTTTTCACGTTCACGCCCGCTGAGGTAGTAATTCCAATAGGAAATAGGGTTAAAAAACGCAGCCAACAGCGGAGGTTTTTCATTGAAGGCATCACCCCGCAGTTCAACCGGTATTTCAACCGGTTTTCCGGTACCCAGTCCTTCAGCCACCCTTGGTTTTTCTCCTGTTACATCTACTTCTCCGACGGCATAGCTCACCGGATCCATGGTGAAGGTAAGGGTTTCATAACCCATATAATTGTGCGGAATGTAGAGCACTTTCTTTTGGTATCCCACTGAAGTGACAATAAGGCTGTCGATGTTCAGAACATCCAGTGTAAAATAACCTTCATTATCGGTGATTGTACCACTGCGGTTGCGATTGTTTACAATGTTGGCATAGGGAATGGCAGAACTGTCGGCAGCATTTAAAAGCCGTGCTTTCAGCCTTACAAGAATGGGATCAACCAATAACGGATCGGTTTGCGCATAGCTATAATTGCCTGCAAATATAACCAGTAAACCTATGAAAAATATGATCCTCATTCCTTGTTGTTTGTGGGTCAAAAATATGCAAAAGATTGCTTCTCACAGAAAATACCTCCATTTATAAATGGTTTTTAACAAGTTTTAAATGAATTGAAGGAAGATGCATTTTGATAAACTTTCTAAGCCATCAGGGGTTAATAAAATAAATGCGTGTAAAATATGAAGCAGATATTGTATATGGCAATTATTGCCACTTCGGGAATGACGCTTTTTAGCCATGGGCTGGCGCGTATTTTTAAGGAGAAGTTTCTTGAAACAGTACTGCTCAACCAGCTGGTTTTTCCAGAGAAGAAGGAAGAAAGAGAAAATCATCCTGCCGGTTTTGTTATTCATTTTGGAGTGGGGACATTTTTCTCGTTTCTGCATTATAAGTTCTGGAAGAATACAGGATTTCATCCTGGAATTTTATCCGGTTTCGCAACCGGATTTTTTAACGGACTTACAGGTATTGCCGGATGGCAGGCATTTTTTACCCTGCATCCTTCTCCTCCGTGTGTTAAGCATAAAAAATTTTATGCACAGCTTTTGGCTGCACATGTTGTTTTTGGTATTCTAAACGGAATAGTATTTAAAAGCTTGCACAACGGCAAAGGATAAACCTTCGGGGCAAGTAATGAAGGTTTTGAATAAACAAATAGCTGATTCACCTTGTTTTGAGTAAATGACCAAATTCTCTGTAATTAGCTGGTTCGACAGGAATACGATAAAACATCTGAGATTTCCGTTTTCCTTTTTTTTACTGCCGGTTTTCTTGTTTGCATTAAGCCAGGCGTTGCTTGTCGATTGGGTTAAGGCCATTGCTGCTTTTGTAATTTTACATTTTTTGGTTTTTCCCGCCAGCAACGGATACAACAGTTACCAGGACCGGGATAAAACCAGTATCGGAGGGTTGAAAGATCCGCCGGAAGTTACAAAAAACCTCTTTTATGTAACCTTTCTTTTCGACATCGTTGCCCTCATTGCTGCTTTACTTATTTCCTGGTTGTTTTCATTGTTGCTGCTGGTATTTATCATGATGTCGCGAATGTACAGCTACCGGGGTATCCGGCTTAAAAAATATCCGTTCACCGGTTTTCTGGTTGTGTTTCTATTCCAGGGAGGATATGTCTACCTGATGACTTTAACCGCTGTTTCCGATCAGTTTTTTCCGGGCTATTTAACCCGGGGCACTTTAATTTGTATGGTTATATCAAGCTTATTTATAGGGAGCATGTACCCGCTTACCCAGATTTATCAGCATGATGCTGACAGAAAGGATGGGGTGAAAAGCATCAGCTATGTACTGGGATACAATGGAACATTCGTATTTTCAGCGGTGTTGTTTATTGCAGCGTCTGTCCTGTTGTTTTACTACTTTGGCCAAAGAGACAACTATACTGCTCAGGTACTTTTTGTGGCTTTCATTCTTCCGGCAGTTGTTTTCCTTTCGAAGTGGTTTGGGAAAGTGCGCAAAAACAGTAAGTATGCCAATTTTGAAAACACAATGAAAGCAAATCTGATATCCTCAGGCAGTATGAATCTGTTTTTTTTGATATTAATTATTAATAACCGACTGTTACTTTTATAGTATGAGCAGGATAATTTCCACAGGGACGGCAGTACCTGATTACACCACGGCACAGGAGACCATTCTTGATTACATGAGCGGGGCCTATAACGATGAAACAGTTTCACGGAAGCTGCGCATTCTGTTCCATTCAAGTGGGATTGAAACACGTCATTCGGTGGTACCCGATTTTGGTAATACTGCCAGTAAATTGTTGTTTTTCGGGAATGGTAAGCCGGACGTGGAAAAGCGCATGGAACTTTACCGCCAAAATGCTGCCGGTCTTGCTATTGCTGCTATAAATAACCTGTTTGAAAAGCTGAATTCAGAGATAAAGGATTTTGGAATTACGCATCTGATTACCGTGACCTGTACCGGGTTATACTCTCCCGGCCTGGAGACCGAAATCATGGAACGCCTGCAACTGCCTTTCGATATTTTTCATACTGCCGTTAATTTTATGGGTTGCAATGCCGCTTTTCCGGCTCAGAAAATAGCCGATTCCTTTGCCCGTTCCGATACCAATGCGCGGGTTTTAGTAGTTTGTGTGGAATTATGCACTATACATTTTCAACCTAAAGACGATAACGATAACCTGCTTTCAAACACCATCTTTGGCGATGGCGCAGCAGCATGCTTGATGGTTTCGGATGAATATGCCAGAAAAAAAAACTTTAAAGGAATTTCAGTTGACGGATTCTATTCCGGTGTATTGGGAGAAGGTAAAGAATTAATGGGCTGGAATGTGAAGCCTTTGAATTTTGAAATGGTGCTGAATGCCGGTATTCCATCATTCATTGGTAAAAAGATAACCCGGTTTATTTCTGATACCAGCCGTAACCTGGAGGTTTCGCCAGAATTAATCGACCGCTGGGCCGTTCATCCGGGAGGAAGAAAGATTCTCGACCAGGTAAGAATACAACTGGGGCTGACCAACGGACAATTGGATTATTCTTACCGGATTTTGAAAGAATACGGCAATATGTCGTCGCCTACCATACTCTTTATTCTGAACCTGATACTTGACCAGCAACTCAAACACGGAGAGAAGATATTGGCTATCGGTTTTGGACCGGGCATAAGTGTAGACACTGTTTTATACCATTATGAAGGATAAATTTAAACAACGTTCGATGCAGGAAGAACTGCTTGATTCACCAAATGTTTCCACACGATTGCTGGTGAAGAACCTGCATGAGCTGGATTTTCTGAACCGGAAAACAGGAGGTCATGCCCTCAGCCTTAAAGGGCTTAAGCTGCTGATTAGCGATAAAAGCCGGACGTATCGTATTGCCGACCTGGGATGCGGCAGTGGCGACTGGCTTCGTTACACTGCAGAATGGGCAAGGAAGAACAACTTTAAACTGGAATTAACAGGAGTTGATAAAAATAAAGACGCCATTCAGTACCTGAACAGGAAAAGCAGCAACTTCCCGGAAATAACAGGTTATGCAGGTGATTACAGGAACTTCATAACAAGTGCACAGGTCGATGTTTTCCATTGCGGGCTTTTTTGCCACCACCTCAATGATGAAGATTTGCTGGAATTGCTGGAGCATATGAACAGGAAGGCATCGGTTGGATTTGTTATTAATGATCTCCGTAGAAATCCGTTGGCCTATTACGGAGCCAAAGCCTTTACTGCAGTATTCCGGGGCAGCCCCCTGTCAAGACATGATGGGCCGGTTTCGGTGCTGCGGGGATTTAAAAAAGAAGAACTTAAAACGTTTTTGAAAAATGCCGGGATTAATCATCACCGGATTTACAAACGGCCCTTTTTCAGGTTTCTTGTAGTGGCCGGAAATACATTAGGTTAAGGTTTGAATTTGGTTTAAATTGTAAACGTATGGCTAAGGTTAACAAAATTACACCCGAGGTGCTGATAACAGGTGCCGGACCTTCCGGTTTAATGATGGCTTGTCGTTTGGCGCAGTTCAACGTTCAGTTTCGCATAATCGATAAAAAGAAATCGCCTTCATCGTTTTCGGGTGCCATGATTATTCATGCCCGGACAATAGAGTTGTTCAAACAGCTTGGTCTGGCAGAACAATTAGTAAAACAGGGAACTCCAATAAATGCCCTGAATGTTTATTTCAACGGTAAGAAAAAAAGTTGGCTGAACCTTGCAGATAAAGCCGTTAATCTGTCGGAATTTCCTTACATACTCATGCTGGAGCAAGCTAAAACAGAGCGACTCCTAATCGAATACCTGCAGCAGAAAGGATGCCGTGTGGAATGGGAAACCCTTTTGGATGATTTCACGGATAAAAAAGACCATATTGAGACAACACTTATTTCTTCAGGGGGTGGGAGTGAAGTGGTCAGAACGAATTATCTTATAGCTGCAGACGGAGCAAGGAGCACTATTCGCTCGTCGCTTGGAATACCTTTCTTAGGCAAAACACACGATAAGAACTTATCGATTATTGAAGCCGATGCCGATATAGATCTGCCCCCGGGGGAAATCTGCTTTTCATTTTCAAAGCAGGCTACCAGCGGATTCTTTCCTCTCTCTGAAGGCAAGTGGAGGATTGATGCCGCTTTTCAGAAGATGAAGGAAAAGGAGGAGAAATTGACTTTCGACAAAGTGCAGCGTGTATTTAACCGGAAAACTAAACTGCAGGCCAACATTCGTAATCCGGATTGGTTCTCTGTTTTTCATTCACACGGAAAATATGCAAATTATAGCCGGATTAACCGGATATTTTTGGTGGGTGATGCAGCTCATCTGTTTACTCCGGTAGGAGGGCAGGGAATGAATACCGGCATGCAGGATGCCTGTAACCTGGCATGGAAACTTGCAATGGTATTGCAGCGAAAAGTATTGCCTGAAATATTGGACACTTATCAGAACGAAAGAAAACCGGTTGCAATAAAAACGTGCCGTGAATCCGACAGGTTCTTTAAACTGGCTGCTTCGGGAAAAGTGCAATACCGGCTTTTCAGGATCTATTTGCTGCCCCCGTTAATGAAGTTGTTTTTGCGTTTAATGAACAATGATTGGCTGGCAGGTAAAGTTTTTAAAAAGATTTCAGGAGTGGGTATTTCCTATCCATTGAACATTGTGAATGCCAAAAGTGCCAATAGCATTTATTCCACAGCTCCTGAGCCGGGGCAGAGGTTTCCTTTTCTGAAGCATTATCAGCAGAATAAAACTTCGGCCTTCGCGGAAAAGTTGAGTGGAAACCGGTTTCATCTTCTTGCATTTGGAGATGAAGCTAACCTGCACAAACTGGAGAAAGCAGTCAGAAAATATCGTGGTACAATTAACTTTTTACCTGTGCACTTTAGCTCAGAAACAAGCGGCTTGTATCTTCAGTTCGGCATTAAATCGACCGGATGGTATCTAGTAAGACCCGATATGTATATCGCCAGCCGTTCGGATGAACAGGGAGCTGATGCATTTAATGCATATTTAAGGAAGGTCTTTATCAGAAAATAATGATGAGCAAAACAACCCATAACGACAAGAATTTTCATTTCTGGCAGCAATGGCTTTTTTACAGCAGTCTTCTGTTTGCAGCAGCAGGAGTTGTGCTGGCTTTTTTTGGAAACAACCCCTTTTTCAGGCCATACCATCAGATGCTTGCAGAAATATTTTTTGGGCAGGATTTTTTTCCTGAAGAGACTCAACTGCTCTACATCTTTGTCATGGGGCCTATGGGTGCCACAATAGCCGGTTTTTATATTCTGTTGGCCTATGTTGCCCGGTACCCGTTTAAACGCAGGGAAAAATGGGCGCAGACGGCAATAATTGTGGCATTTGGAATTTGGTTTTTAATCGATGCCATTGTTTCAATTTACTATGGAGTTCTCTTTCAGGTACTGGTTGTGCATCTGCTTATTTCTGTTCCGCAAAAAGCCCTGCCGCTGATTTTTACCTGGAAGGCTTTTAAAAATTGATACCTAATAGATCTGCATCGGATGTCTTCAATACATGCGATGAATTTTAACCGGATTCTTTCATTGAAGCAATTCGTTCTTCCAGCACCTTTATCTTTGCCTCTGCATCGGCCTGTTTTGCTTTTTCTTTGGCTACCACAGCTTCGGGTGCACTATTGACAAAGCGTTCATTGCCCAGCTTTTTCATAACTGAATTCAGAAATCCCCTGGTGTAATTCAGTTCCTGTTCCAGTTTTTTCAACTCCTCATCCACATCGATAAATCCCTCCATCGGGATGTAATAATTCGTCGATTTAACCCTGAACGAAGCTGCTCCCTGTACTTCCTGATCTACCAGTTCCAGAGAAGAAAGATTGGCCAGTTTGATTACAACGCGGTTGAATCCTTCTTCATATCCTTTATCGCCTTTTTGTACTTTCAGTTCAAGGGCATCTTTGTTGGGAATGTTCCTGTCGGTTCTTATCTTTCGAACTCCTGAAACGGTTTCCTTTGCATTTTCAAATGCGTTCAGCATTTCGCCATCAAAACCTTCAACCGGAGGAAGCTGGCATACCATAATGCTCTCGCCCTGTTTCCTTTCTTTAAGCAGTTGCCATATTTCTTCTGTGATGAAAGGCATGAAGGGATGCATCAGCCGCAGCATCTGGTCAAATAATTCTACCACTTCACCATAGGTTTTCGAATCAATAGGTTGCTGATAGGGAGGTTTTACCACTTCAAGCAACCATCCCGAGAACTCATCGCGAACGGTGGTATAAATTGTCATCAATGCCTCAGAGATACGGAACTGGCTGAACTGTGAATCAAGTGTTGTAACTACTTCTTTTAGCTTGTTGTTAAACCATTGGATGGCCAGTGCTGAATGTTCAGGCTGTTCAATTTCAGATGATACTTCCCAGTTTTTTACCAACCGGAAGGCATTCCAGATTTTTGTAGCAAAACCGGCTCCCTGTTGCGGCAGGTTTTCATCAAACAGCAGGTCTCCTCCGGCAGGGGAACACAGCAGCATTCCTACCCGCACCCCATCGGCACCATACTTTGCAATCAAATCGAGCGGGTCGGGTGAGTTGCCCAGCGATTTCGACATTTTTCTGCGCTGCGCATCACGTACCATTCCGGTGAAATAGACATTCTTAAACGGGTACTGGCTTTCATATTCATACCCGGCAATAATCATTCGTGCCACCCAGAAAAAGATAATATCGGGTGCGGTTACCAAATCGGAAGTGGGGTAGTAGTACTCCATTTCCTTATTATCGGGCTTACGAATTCCGTCAAATACAGACATGGGCCATAACCAGCTTGAGAACCATGTATCCAGCACATCTTCATCCTGCACCAGGTCGTCAGCCGAAAGGCTGCTGTTGTTCGTTTTCTGTCGTGCCAGATCAAGGGCTTCTTCAGCGGAACCGGCACATACATAGTTGCCATCCGGCAAGTAGTAAACCGGTATCTGATGTCCCCACCATAACTGTCGGCTGATGCACCAGTCTTTAATATTGCCCATCCAGTGACGGTATATGTTTTTAAATTTCGGAGGATGAAACTGTATGGTGTCGTTCATTACATTCTCCAGTGCCGGTTTTACAAGATCTTCCATTTTAAGGAACCATTGTGCCGACAGCTTGGGTTCAATGGCTACGTCGGTGCGTTCCGAAAAGCCTACCTTGTTTGTATAATCTTCAATGCGGGCAAGGTTACCGGCATCTTTCAGCAGGGGTATAATTTTTTCACGCACGGCAAACCTGTCTTCGCCGATAAAGATTTCAGCCGCCTTACTCAATGTGCCGTCATCATTAAAGATGTCGACAGAAGGCAGATTATGGCGCATTCCAATTTCGTAGTCGTTCACATCGTGGGCAGGGGTGATCTTAAGGCAACCGGTACCAAATTCCATATCTACATATTCATCCTCTATTACCGGTATGGAACGGTTTATCAGCGGCACCAGCACCCTTTTCCCTTTCAGGTGGGTGAAACGGGTATCAGCAGGGTTTACGCATACTGCAGTATCCCCAAGTATGGTTTCCGGTCTTGTGGTGGCAATGGTAACATATCCTTCGTCGCCATCGATTTTATAGTTCAGGTAATACAGCTTCGATTTTACTTCCTTATAAAGCACCTCTTCATCGGAAAGAGCAGTTTTTGCTGCAGGGTCCCAGTTTACCATTCGCACGCCCCTGTATATAAGGCCTTTGTTATATAAGTCGATAAAAGTGGAGATGACCGATTCGCTGCGGGCTTCATCCATAGTAAAAGCCGTGCGTTCCCAGTCGCAAGACGCTCCCAGCTTCTTGAGCTGTTCAAGGATAATACCTCCATGCTTGCGGGTCCATTCCCAGGCGTGGTTCAGAAATTCTTCGCGTGAAAGATCGTACTTGTCGATTCCTTCCGCTTTTAACTTGTTTACCACCTTTGCTTCTGTGGCAATTGATGCATGGTCGGTTCCGGGTACCCAGCAGGCATTCTTGCCAATCATACGTGCACGGCGAATCAGGATGTCCTGAATGGTATTGTTAAGCATATGCCCCATATGCAGCACGCCTGTAACGTTTGGCGGCGGAATGACTATGGTATAGGGTTCACGTTCATCGGGCTCGGAATGGAAGAAGTTTTGTTCCATCCAGAATTTATACCATTTCTCTTCTACCTCTGACGGGTTATACTTGCTTGGAATTTCCATGTTCTTTTACTTCAGAATTCTACCTAAAATTTGAGGTGCAAAGGTACAAGGAAAAGTTTAAAGTTTTTATTGGGAAAAGCAATGATTATATCAAATTCCATTTTTTACCTTTGCTGGAAACAAAAGCTATTCAAACTTTTTGCAACCAAATGAAATCATGCTTTTTTGCAAATAAAAAACGATTCATTTTACTTTTTGCAGCTTGCCTGGGTATTGTTGGCTCCACAATGGGACAAGAGCAAAAGGTTGTTCGTGATTTAGGATTATGGACTGAGCTTAAAGTAAATAAAGAGGTGATAAAGGATTTTGAATTATCACTGGGGCAGCATATACGCTTCAACAGAAATGTCTCCTCTTTCGATGATTACATTTTTGAGTTGGAACTGGAGTATAAAATCAACAAACAGTTTGCTATTGGCACCAATGGCAGGTACAAGAGAAATAAACATTACGATGAAACAGTGGAAAATGATTACAGATACGACTTATTCTTTAAGTTTGATACCAGGATTAGTGAAACTGTTAAACTTTATTACCGGCTGAAATATCAGAAAGAGTTTTATGATTCAGCTGTATTCAATGAATTTTTAAATTATTATGAGACCACCTACAGGAACCGTCTTAAAATAGGGTGGCAAGGCTTCAGAAATAATCAGCAGTATATATCGGCTGAAATTTTCAGGTTGATAAAGAAGTCGAGAGATCCTATCTATAGTAAATACAGAATATTTGCCGGAAATGCTGTTAATGTTAATAAAAGTGAGATTGATATCGCTTTCGGATATGAGCATAGATTAAACAACAATGATCCGTACAATTTCTTTATTGTTAAAATGCAATGGCAATTTGAGCTGTAATGGATAGTATGAAGATTAAAATATATGTTTTTGCAATTCTGGTGCTAACTGCCTCCTGCTATAAGGAAGTAGTTACTTTTGAATCTGAACCAAATAAAGAACTTCAGCTTCCCTCCATAATTAAATTCGACGGAAAGGAAGTTTTTCTGGATACAAAATTAAATATGATACGTTTTCCGGTAGTTTTGGATTCAACAAATAACTTTTCTGCTTTTACTTCATTTCGTGAATCATCAAAAGTACGATTTGAGAACTTGTTACTCCAGAATAACAAGGTAAATGAATTCGGCACAGTAGAAATTGGAAAATCCTATACACTAACTGTTGAATATGGCGAAGAAGTTAGCAAATTTGAATTTGTTTTCACTAACCTTCCTGTCTTTCAGCTTATAACAGACACGAAGATTTGGGATGAACCTAAAAGCCTTGCCCGCATGGTCATTGCGGCACCTGAGAAAGAGGGTTGCCTGACATCCTATGCCGGGGTGGAATACAGAGGTCAGTCTTCACGCTATCTGGATAAAAAATCAATAGGGTTTAGTTTATGGCAGACCATGACAAGCTCTTCAGAGTATTCTGCTCGTTTGCTGGGACTAAAAAGTAATTCCGATTGGATTCTGAACGGGGCTGCAATAGATCCTTCCGGAATCAGAAATTTGATCTCCATGACGATTTGGGGCAATATTGTTAAAAAAGGCAGTGCAAACAATGAAAGTCACATTGGAGTAAACGTCAGATTAGCTGAAGTTTTTGTAAACAACAAATGCCAGGGCTTTTATGTGTTTTCGGAGCATATCAATCATGAGTTTCTCGAAGCTGCTCCGGGAGATGTTCTTTATAAGGCAATTGATTGGGCAGGAGGAGCTGCTAAGTTTGAAAATTTCAACCCGGATGTTTCACCAAACTGCTTTTGGAATGGTTGGGAGCAGATAGTTCCGGACTGTGGGGAGCACCTTGACTGGAAACCTTTAATCAAACTATATGAGGTGGTAACAACTCCTGAAGACGCTGTTTTTAAACAAAACATTAGCAGGTTAATCGATGTCGATAATTTTATTGATTATTACCTCTTTTTGAATTTAATTTTTGCAGGAGATAATACCGGGAAAAATGTATTTCTTTATAAAAAGTACAGCGACGGACTGTTTCAAATCATTCCATGGGATCTGGACGGTAGCTGGGGAATAGCTCACGACGGGTTGTCCCAGGGATATGAGGGAATATTAACCAATGCTTTGTACCAAAGGTTATTCGAAACCAATGCGGAGAATTTTACACTCAAAGTTAAGGACAGGTGGGATGAATTACGTAAAACGTTATTTGATGAAAGTCAACTTAATTATCAATTCAACCAGTACTTTCAGATATTAAATGAATCAGGAATAATAAATGTTGAGAATAATGTCTGGGGAAAGAATCTTGATTTAAAGCATCAACATATATACATACAGACATGGATGGCAAATCGTATAGCATACCTTGACTTATACTTCAGCAAATTATAATCTCCCGGGTTCCTTCGAAGTTAAAACCTTAAAGCTTTCTGCGCCACTTTTAACGAAGCAGCTGCATTATTAAACAACAAAAGCGCTTCCCGATGAGAAACGCCTTTGCTGAATGAATTATTTTTACTCGTCCCAAACTATATCTTTAGAATCAAAAGAAATAAATTGAATGTTGTAATTTTTATTGGAAGTTGTGCTGGTAGATTCGTAAAGTAATGCCAGTAGCTCAACCTTGTAATTTTCGCCGGTTTCAGCTCTGTCGTTGGCATCGGCCCATCCTGAATCATTTATGCCAAAGGTGAATTCTGTTTTATTGTTTGCAAGAGAGGGGCTGACGAAGAGGAGGTTGTTCGATTCATCATAAAGTCTCACCAGGTAGTCGTCTACATCTTCAACAGCTGCCCAGGTGATTTTTAATTTTGCATTTACAAACTGCGCAGAATCAATGCTGACTGCGCCTAACTCGCTATCTTCCAGTTTGTCAACAACTGTGATCGGAGCTTCGCCTTCCTGGGTGCTGGCAACCGTAAACACATAATCTCCGGATGGAGGCAGGGAATCGGTGTATTGAGCTGTTTCGGGGAAATGACTAAATACCAGTGAACTGCCCGGATCTTTCTCCAATTGCCACGTTTCATCATCGGGGGCTTCAACTGTAACCGACTCAAGGGGTTTATTGGCGAGCGTCCAAAAAGCCGGTGCATACATTTCCTCTCCATTCAAAATGGTTTTTTGTACAAAAGCATCAGCAGCCACATCCAATGGGGCCGGTTCCGGGTCCTCTATACAGGCATTAAAAGTTACAACCAATAAAGCAACTACTGCTGACAGGATTAATTTTCTGTTTCTCATTTTTCAATTATTTTTTTGTTCAACACCTTATTGACATTCTTTTCTGCCAAAAGGTTGCGTTCATAATTATTTTAATTGTTGAAGCGGGCACAATAAACAGATAATTCTGTAGAATGATTACACATATGTACATTGAAGCAACATAATTTTTCCGGAAAATTTCAAACTTTTTAATGCAGCAATGTGCTTGTTTGTCAGAGCTATACTCTATTTGAACAAAATTCAGATTAATACAGGGTTCTTTGGAGTGGTTTTGGTATTAATAAACAATGAAAAAAATTTAAAACATTAAATTCAACATTATGGAAAAATTAGTAAAAGTAATTGAAGTTATTGCTGTATCCGACAAAGATTTTTCTGACGCAACAAGAAAGGCAGTTGAAGAAGCTGCAAAGACAGTTAAAAACATTAAATCGGTTTACATTAAGGAAATGAAAGCTTCGGTAGAAAACAACAAGATTGTTTCTTTTGCAGTAAACGCAAAGATTTCATTTGAAATTGACAGGTAAGAAGGTGCTATCCTGTAAATCGCAAATCTTGATTCGTAGTACCCATATTAAAGTAAACAACAGGATAGCAGACTTTTATTCGTGATAAGCAGCAATCACGAAAACTCCCTGCTAATAATTTTTTTGGCAGGGAGTTGCAGTTTTTACTTTTTATTGCTTAGAGAACGTACATTAATAATTAGGTTACCTCCAATGCCTGTTCATAACAAACAAATTATCAATAAGTTGACCGAATTGGCCGATATGCTGGACATTAAAGGAGAGAATCAGTTCAGGATAAGAGCTTATCGGAATGCTGCACGTTCTCTTTCAGGAGTCACACGCAGTATATCCGACATGGTTAAAAACAATGAAGATGTGGCTTCTCTCCCGGGAATTGGCAAAAGCATGAGCGATAAAATTGAAGAGATTGTAAAAACGGGCCAGTTGGAGCAGTTAAATCAACTGCGTGAAGAAGTTCCTGAATCACTGGTGGAAGTAATGAGACTTGAACAATTAGGACCGCAGCGCACTAAAATTTTGAGTGAAGAACTGAATATTCGTTCCATTGATGAATTAAAAGAAGCCCTCGAAAAAGGAAAAGTTGAAAACATTAAAGGATTTGGGAAAAAGACTGCTGAGAAGATCTTACATGAAATTAATTTCTGGTCTTCTAAAGGAGGTGCATCCCGAATTAAAAGAAGTGAAGCAGAACTGCTTATACAACCGTTCCTTGATTTTCTTAACAATAAATTGGAGAAATTAACGGTAGCCGGCAGTTTCAGGCGCAAAAAAGAGACTGTTCGTGATATCGATCTGGTGGCTGTCAGCACCAATCCGAAGCAGGCCATGGAGATTTTTACAACGTATGAAGAAGTGGAAAGTATTCTTTCAAAAGGAGATACCCGTTCTTCGGTTTTGCTAAATTCCGGATTGCAGGTTGACCTGCGCATAATGGGAAAAGAAGCTTTTGGTGCTGCATTGATGTACTTTACAGGTTCCAGGGAACATACCGTAGCCTTGAGAACCATGGCACAGGAACGGGATTTGAAGCTAAATGAGTACGGAATCTTTAAAGGAAAAAAGGTACTTGCTTCTGCCGATGAAGAAGAAGTGTATAAAGTCTTTGATATGCAATATATCGAACCTGAGCTCCGGGAAAACAGGGGAGAAATTGAAGCTGCTCAACAACAAAAACTACCACAACTGGTCAGCCTGAAAGATATCAGGGGGGACCTGCATTCCCATACAACGGAAACTGATGGAACCGGTACACTTGAAGAAATGGCAAATGCCGCTAAAGAAATGGGATATGAATATCTTGCCATTACCGATCATTCTAAAAAAGTTACCATTGCCCGGGGACTGGACGAAAAAAAGCTGTTAAAGCAAATGGAGGCAATAGAAGATCTGAATGCCAGACTAACTAACTTTAGGATATTGAAAGCCACTGAAGTAGATATACTTGAAGATGGAACGCTGGATTTCCCCGACAGTATCCTAAAGGAACTTGATTTGGTGGTATGTTCGGTTCATTATTACCGCAAGCTTACCAGAAAGAAACAAACCCAACGTATTTTAAAGGCAATGCAGAATCCGTATTTCAATATTCTTGCCCATCCAACTGGCAGGATGATAGGAATAAGGGAGGAACTGAATTTTGATATGGAAGCTGTAATGAAGGAGGCGAAGAACAACAGTTGCTTCCTTGAGATTAACTGCAATCCCGACCGGCTTGATTTAAATGATAATTATGCCCGCATGGCAAGAGAAATGGGGATTAAAATTTCGGTATCGACTGATGCACATTCTGTAAACAGCCTGCAGTATATGAAGTACGGCATTGCTCAGGCACGACGGGGATGGCTCGAAAAGAAAGATGTACTAAATACCCAATCGTTGGATGGCTTGAGAAGGCTGCTGAAAAAATAGAAGGAACTGCTGTAAATGTGATGTTTTGGGGAAATGATGGCAGACAAGACAGAGAATGAACGTTGATGTGATTAGTTATACATTATAAAAAAGATAATAATGATTGTGTTAGTATACGGATTACCCGGAACCGGGAAAACATTTTTTGCCAGGCATTTTGCCCAGGAAACAGGTGCTGTGCACCTGAATACTGATATAGTGCGTGAAAAACTGAATGTCAAAGGTCAATATGACGATAAAACCAAGCAACAGGTATACAATGAACTTTATAAGCAGGTGATGAGAGAGCTGAACGGTAATAAGGATGTTATTGTTGACGGTACTTTTCATAAAAATATCCGGCGGGAACAGATAAAAAGAATGGCGGATGAAATAAATAAGCCCGTTTATTTTATTGAAATGAAAGCCGATGAAAAAACAGTTAAAAAACGCCTGAAAAAAACACGCAAGAACAGCGAAGCTGATTTCGAGGTGTACAAAAACCTGGAGCAGGAATATGAAAACGAGGAGGAGGACCATCTTGAATTGTGGTCGAACGATACTAAAATTGGAGATTTGGTAAACAAAGCAAAACAATACATCTATGAATAAAGAACAGGTGGAATATATGATGAATCACTGCACATTCCCCGATACCTGCAATGAGCCGGTGTTAAAAGAAACACATATCTCGTGGATTGTGCTAACCGATAATTTTGCCTTTAAGATTAAACGACCGGTAAAATTCTCATTTCTTGATTTCTCCTCTTCCGAAAAGCGGAAATTTTATTGTCATCAGGAAATCAAGTTGAACCGAAGAACCGCCCCGGAAATGTACCTTAAGGTAATCCCGGTAACGAATCAGATGGCCGGATTGGCAAATGAGGAACAGGAGAAGGAAGTTATTGATCATGCCGTCCAGATGAAGCGAATGGACGATACCCTTGAGATGGATAAGATGCTGGCCAATGATGAGGTGACTGAACACCATATCGACAGGCTCGCCGAAAAAGTTGCAAAATTCCATAAGAAAATCCGGGTTTTAAAAAACGCTTTTGCCACACTTAACTTTCAGGAACGTTTTGCTGATATACAACATGTAAGCACCTTCCTTGCAGAAAAAGCAGGCGCTGAATGGGAAAGCCGGATCAATGAAGGTGTTGAAAAATCATTTAACTACCTTAATTCGATTCGAAATTTGTCGAACCACCGGGTGATTACCGGTTTTCATAAAAACTGCCATGGTGACCTTAACGCCAGCAATATTTTTCTCTACGATGATCCGGTGATTTTCGACTGTATTGAATTTAACAGCGATTATCGGAGAATTGACATTCTTAATGACATTGCTTTTTTATGTGTTGATCTTGATTTCTTTGGAAAGCAGGATTTAAGCGAGCGTTTCTATGATAAGTACCTTCAATTTTATGGTATAGAGGACGATCCTCAAAGCCGCAGGTTATTTATCTATTATAAAAGTTACCGGGCCAGTGTAAGAGCGAAAGTGATCCTTTTAGATATGAAAAATAACCCCGAATCAGGGAATGAAGAAATGTTGGATGATGCTAAAAAATACATCCTGATGATGGAGGAATATCTTAAAGATTTTTGATAAAGAAGGCGTTAATTAATTGTTGAAATTGAATTAAAATTAAAGATATGAAACTGATATACAAGTTTGAAGAACTGGACAATAAAAAAGTTAAGGAAGTGGGCGGGAAGAATGCTTCCCTTGGTGAAATGTACCGCGATTTAGGCAAAAAAGGAATTAAAATTCCGGATGGTTTTGCCACCTCGGCTGAAGCTTACTGGAAGTTTATAAGGGAAAACAAAATTGAAGATTCACTGAAGGAGGCTTTGGCTTCTCTCGATAAAGATGCTGAAAACCTCAAGGAAGTTGGGGCAAAATGCCGGGAATTGGTTATGGGCGGTTCTATTCCTGAAGTGGTTAAAGAAAAGATTCTGTCGGGATTTGAAGATCTGAAAAAGCGTGAGGAGTCATTGGAAAGTGTGGCCGTCCGTAGCAGTGCAACTGCCGAAGATTTACCCGAAGCCAGCTTTGCAGGCCAGCACGAATCATTTATGAACATCAAAACAGAGGAGGAGTTGCTTGATGCCTGGAAAAAATGTGTAGCTTCATTATTTACTGACAGAGCCATAAAATACCGCGAAAAGAACAATTTTGAACATATGAAAGTAGCCCTGTCGGTAGGGGTGCAGAAAATGGTACGTTCCGATAAATCCTCAGCCGGAGTTGCTTTTACAATCGATCCTGAAAGCGGATTCGAGAATGTAATACTCATTAACGGCGCGTGGGGTTTGGGCGATAATGTAGTACAGGGAGCCGTTTTAACCGATGAGTTTTACCTGTTTAAGGAAGCCCTTAAATCGGGGAAAAAGCCTATTCTCTCTAAACGACTCGGCTCGAAAGCCAAAATGATGGTTTACAATGAAAAGAAAAAGCATGGGGAAACAACAATTAACAAGCGTACACCCGGGGAATTGAGAAGAAAGTATGTTTTAACCGATGAGGAACTGGTGAAATTGGGCAACTGGTGCCTCGACATTGAAAACCATTATAAAAAGCCCATGGATATAGAATGGGCAAAAGATGGCAATACCGAAGAGCTCTATATAGTACAGGCACGGCCTGAAACGGTTCATTCTTCAAAAGAAGATACCAATAAATTAAAGAAGTACAGCATGAAGGAGAAAGGTAAATCTCCTCTGCTTACCGGTATAGGAATAGGTGATAAAATTGCCGCCGGAAAGGTAAAAGTGCTGAAATCGCCTGAAGAATCGGATAAGCTTGAAAAAGGTGATGTACTGGTAACTGAAATTACAAACCCCGATTGGGACCCGGTAATGAAAAAAGCGGCTGCTATTATTACAAACAGCGGAGGCCGTACCAGCCATGCTGCGATCGTTGCACGTGAGCTTGGTGCTGTTGCTGTGGTGGGTACAAAAAATGCCACTGAAAAACTGAAGGATGGACAGGAGGTTACCGTATCATGTGCCAAAGGGAATGAAGGGATGATTTATGAAGGTATCCTTAAATGGGATGAAAAGGAGATAAATTTGAAAAAACTTGGCAAACCCAAAACTGAAGTAATGCTTATACTGGCAAATCCGGGGGCTGCTTTTACAAACGCCATGCTGCCGGTTGACGGGGTGGGATTGATGCGCCTTGAGTTTGTAATTAACAGTTCTATAAAAATACACCCTCTGGCCCTGATTAATTACGATAAATTAAAAAGCAGAAAAGACAAAAGAGCAATTAAGAAGCTTACATCGGAATATGAAGATAAAAAGGAGTATTTCGTTGAAAAACTTTCAAGAGCCGTAGCTACTATCGCTGCTGCTTTCTATCCCGGTGATGTTATTGTACGGATGAGCGATTTCAAATCAAACGAATATGCCGACCTGATTGGAGGCAAACAATTTGAACTTTCTGAAGAAAACCCAATGGTAGGCTTCAGGGGAGCATCCCGCTACTATCATGAAAAGTACCGTGAAGGTTTTGCTCTCGAATGCCAGGCCATGCGTATTGTTAGGGAAGATATGGGCCTTAACAATGTCAAGCTGATGATTCCTTTCTGCCGGACAGTGGAGGAAGGCAAAAAAGTGCAGGAGGTGATGGCAGAAAACGGCCTTGTTCGCGGAGAGAACGGCCTGGAAATATATGTCATGACAGAAATACCAAACAATGTACTGATGGCTGAAGAATTTGCAAAAATATTTGACGGCTTCTCAATTGGTTCTAACGATCTTACGCAACTTACCCTTGGAATAGACAGGGATTCAGAAGTTGTAAGCGAGTTGTTTGATGAGCGGAGCGAAGGCGTAAAAGAAATGCTTCGCATGGCCATTAAAAAAGCACATAAGAAAAAGAAAAAGATAGGATTATGCGGCCAGGCTCCCAGCGATTTCCCTGAAATGGCCCGCTTCCTTGTGGAGCAGGGTATCGACAGCATCTCATTTAATCCCGACGCGGTAGCTACCGGAATTGAAAATATTGTGAAAGCTGAGAAATAAATACTGCAGATTTAGCCTGCAAAAATGAATGATGTTATGCCGGAATTACCCGATGTGGAAATTTTTAGAAAAGAGGCTGTAAAATGTAAAAATTCAGGAATCGAACGTATAGAAGTTTTCGATGCTAAGTTTGTGAAAAATTCAGAAAATGAATTGAATAAAATCTTTAAGGGTAAGCATTTTAAAAAAGTTTTGCGACGGGGTAAATATCTGTTTCTTACGGCGGAGAAAGGTGAGGCTATCGTTATGCATTTTGGCATGACAGGGAATCTTGATTATTTAAAAAAAAATGAAGAGGTCCCAAAATATACCCGGTGCAGCTTTTTCTTTAAAAATAAACATGCCCTGCATGTTATAAGCCGTCGCAAATTGGGGTACATTGAATCCGCAGCAGATTCCGAAAGGTACATTAATGAAAAAGAGTTGGGGAAGGATGCCATGGAACTGAGCAAATCAGAATTCCTGAATTTGTTCAGGAATAAAAATTCAATGATAAAAACTGCCCTTACTGACCAATCTATGATGTCAGGAATAGGGAATGTATATGCCGATGAAATACTCTACCAGGCAAGGGTGCATCCTCGTAAAAGAACCAATCAGATTTCAGATAAAGAAATGCTCAGGCTTTTTGATGAAATGAAACGGGTTCTGGAAACTGCCATTGAAAAGGGTGCCGATGTTAATAAATTGCCTGGAGACTTCCTTTTGCCTGTTCGGAAAGAAGGTAACAGCTGCCCCGGGTGTAAGGGTAAACTGGAGATGACAAAGATTTCAGGAAGGACAACTTATTTTTGTCCTTCCTGTCAAAAAAATTAAGTAAAGTAAAACATCCAGTGAATTATATTCTGAATTTTCCCATGTATTCAGTTTTATCCAGAGTTATGCCTTTAGCGGCCTTGTAAAAATCTTCCACCTTATTTATTGATTCCGGCGGAAGTTTTTTCTTCAGGGCAAATAACCTGAAAAAGTATCTGTGCTCTTCCCCTTTGGGAGGGCAGGGGCCACCGTATCCTGTTTTGCCAAAATCGTTTTTAGCTTGTTGTGCTCCATTCTTCAGATGTTTTTCTACCGGTGATACATCATTCAGGGTGTTCACGTCTGAAGGAATATTGTATATCAGCCAATGCAGAAAAGTTCCCCCCGGTGCATCCGGGTCTTCCAGAACGAGTGCGAATGTAACAGTTCCTTTGGGAGCTTCATCCCACCGGAGGGGAGGAGGTACATCCTCCCCCTTGCATGAATGTTTGTCCGGTATGGACGCTCCATGTTCGAATGCTGTGCTTGTTAAATTAAATGCCATAGTTATTGCGTTTTTATCGGATGCTTTCTTCAACCAGTTGTTTTATTTCTTCAGGTAACTGCGACAGGATATGTCTTGTTTCTCCTTGCGAAACATAAGGACTCAGTTCTTCAAGAACTATATGGACAATATCTATTGTATGAATATCCCAATCAAACCGGAATTCACCATACCTGTCCTGATGTCTTTTCACTTCTTCAATAAACTCATCCAGGGTGTTTATTTGTGTTGGCTTTTCCCTGTATGTCCAATCTTCTACATAGACCATTTTAAGAAACATCGGTAACTGGGCCATTAAATCCATGCCTTCACTTACAGTTAACCGGTCACGAAGCGTATGAAGCACTGCCCTCAGTATTATTCCGGTTCGCTGAATTTCATCTTCATGCCCTAGACGTGAAGCCAGATTCTTTAAAAAACTGTTTCCGTCTTTTGCATATTTTTCATAATTAATAGCCATAATTCCTCCTCTTTAATGGTTAATGTTTATTTGTTTTTCACTTCACACATCCACTTTAAGAAATCTGTGCCAAAACGTGAGCTGTTCTTTATCAGGGGAACTTTAAAAATTAATCCATTGCGATGGGGAAGATTTTCACATAGTTTGTAGAATTGTTGTACAAAAAATGCTAGCTGAACATTTTCATAAGACTCTGTGCATTTTTAACAGCCCAGGCATTATGGTCGTTATTAAAGTAGATGTACAAACGATCGACCTCCTTCATTTCTGACAACCTTTTATACCAATTTTTAAGCTCATCTTCCGAATAACGGTAATTGTACCAGCTGCTTTTACCATGAAACCGAACGTATGCAGTTTTGGCTGTTGACACAGCATCTTCAGGAAGATTGTCTGGCGCTGATAATATGCAATAGGTTATTTTATATTTCTTTAGAAGCAAATAAACCGGTTCATCGAACCATGATTCATGACGGAATTCAACAACATGATGCGTACGTGCATCCAGCAGCTTGAGAAATTTTTCAAGTTTAGGCTCGTTTTTATGAAGATTGCCGGGAAGCTGCCAAAGTACACAACCAAGTTTGCTGCCCAGTGTTTTAATTGCATCATCGAAGGCATAAAATCTATCCCGAAAATCATCATCGACATTTAATTTCTTTTGATGTGTGAAATACCGGTTAGCTTTTATTGTAAATTTAAAATCGGAAGGGGTTTTTTCCATCCAGTCAAGGAAATTCTTTTCCTCCGGCATTTTATAAAAGGTATTGTTTATTTCTACTGTTTTAAAATGCTTTGAATAGAAATTAAGCCACTCTTTTTTGGGAAGTTTTTCGGGGTAAAATTTATTTCTCCAATCGGAATAATGAAAGCCGCTGCAACCGATATACGTCTTCATGTGTAATAATTTATACGTTGTAAGATTAACGAATTAATTACATTGAGCATACCGCGAATTCGGTGCCAGCAATTTTGTTCCGGCACATATGAGGTCTGAATCCTGCTACTGTTTTCAGCCCATTATCATTCCGATAATAGTTGCCGACATCAGTGAAGAAAGTGTTCCGCCAATAAGTGCAGGCACCCCGTATTTTGAAAGCAGTACCCGGCGTCCGGGAGCCAAAGCTCCAATGCCGCCTATTTGTATACCGATTGAGGAAAAATTTGCAAAGCCGCATAATATATAAGTGGCCATAATAATTGATTTGGGGTGGGTAAAGGCAGCCGAGGCTTTTAAATCGGCCAGGCTGATGTAGCCTATGAATTCGGTAAGAATTAACTTCTCCCCAAGCAGTCTGCCTACCAGAACAATATCTTCGGTACCGACACCTATAAGCCACATAAGCGGTGCAAAGGTATAACCCAGAATAAACTGCAGTGAAAGTCCGTCGTAGCGGCCATTTGTGCCTTCCACGATTAGCTGGTTCAGAGTGGTCCACTGGCCAATTTTTCCTACAATAAAATTGAACATGGCAATAAATGCAATAAAGGCCAGCAGCATGGCTGCAACATTTACTGCAAGCTTAACTCCTTCGCTGGTGCCATTGGTTATTGCATCCAACACATTGCTGCCGATTTTTTCACGGCTGACTTCAATCTGTTTATCGATGGCTTCTGTTGGAGGAACAAGCATTTTTGAAAACACAATGGCAGCCGGTGCCGCCATTATGGAAGCTGCCAGCAGATGTTTTGCAAATTCAAGCCTTAACACAGGGTCGTTCCCCCCTAACAAGGCTATATATGCGGCTAATACACCCCCCGCCATTGTAGCCATACCTCCTGTCATGACCAGCAGGATTTCTGATTTGCTCATTTTCTCGAGGTAAGCCTTAATCATTAACGGAGATTCTGTCTGACCCAGAAAAATATTACCGGCTACAGAAAGCGATTCAGCACCGGAAATGCGCAGCGCCCTGGTGAACAGCCATGCCAGTCCCCAGACAACCTTCTGGATAATGCCCCAGTAGAAAAGCAGGCTGGTAAGTGCTGAAAAGAAAATGATGGTAGGCAACACCTGGAACAGGAAAATAAATCCGTAGGTATCGGCATCCATTAGGTCACCCAATAGAAATTCACTCCCGGCCCTTGTAAAATCAAGTATTTTAACGAAAATCTGTCCCAGGAATTCAAACATGTACCGTATAAATGGTACATACAATACTCCTATTGCCAGCAGTACCTGAATTATGATTCCCACCACAACCGTTTTCCAGGGAATTGCCTTTCGGTTGGAGCTTAAAAGAAAGCCCAAAGCCACCAGAACTGCCATGCCCAGCAAGCCCCTGAATAGTGTGCCGGCTGAATATGGTTTGTCACGTTCTTTCGACAGCAGTATTACCGATGTATCTTTCATCGGAGCTGTTGTGTCAATTTCTATATTTTCTTTACGGGGTTGTATAGGTTCAGTGGTTTGAGCCTGCAGGGGCTCAAAAAAGAAAATGCCGGCGAAGATAACCAGCAATGCAAATAATTTTTTCATCTAAAAGGTTTAGTTTTTCTTTCGGTTATTTATTTCATCCCGAATGATGGAAGCTTTTTCATAATCTTCATTCTGCACGGCTTCATTGAGTATTTCATCAAGTTCCTGCATGGTGTAATGTGAAAAAGGAGAGGATTCCTTCGTTCCCGGCTTTCTTTTTGAAGGGTTAGGCTTCGCCGGTTTTGGCTCATCCGACTCCAGGACGATACCAGCTTTAGCAAGAATATCTTCGGTGGTGAAAATAGGGCATCTGAACCGCAGAGCCAAAGCAACAGCATCCGAAGTACGCGAATCAATCCTGATTTCTTTTCCGTCCATCTCACATAATAGTTCGGAGTAAAAAATTCCTTCCTCAAGCTTATGGATTACTACTTCAAGCAACACAATATTAAAAGCAACGGCAATGTTCTTAATTAAATCATGTGTCAGCGGGCGAGGAGGTTTTAATCCTTCCAGCTGGATGGCAATAGCCTGTGCTTCAACCGGTCCAATAATGATCGGAATCCGGCGGTCGCCACCTTCTTCTGATAAAACTAAAGCATAAGCCCCTGATTGTGTTTGGCTTACTGATAATCCCAGAATGTTCAATCTTATTTTTTGCATTCCTCTACAAAATCTGGTTTTTATTGTAGTTAACAAATATAAGAATGATTTGATTAAAGTATGAATAGTTAAGCTATTTCTTTTCGGGTTAATTTGGCTTTGATGATTTATGCCGTGAAAAATTTGTTTTATCAACATTTGCCAATGTGCTAAAAATAACTACTTTTGCAGTCCGAAATTTTGAATCGTTCAGGCCCGATAAGAGGAAACCCGATGGAATCCCGCCTGCCGGTGTAATATTAAATGTTGAAATTATGTACGCGATTGTAGAGATTGCAGGACAACAGTTCAAAGTAGAAAAGGAAAAGAAGCTGTATGTACACCTGCTGAATGCCGCCGAAGGCGACGCACTGGATTTTGATAAAGTGTTGCTGATTGGCAACGACAGCGGGATTACTGTTGGAACTCCAACAGTTAGTGGTGCAAAAGTAACCGCAAAAGTGCTGGGTCATCAAAAAGGTGATAAAGTGCTGGTGTTTAAAAAGAAACGCCGCAAAGGGTATAAGAAACTGAACGGACACCGTCAGCAGTTTACCCAGATTCAAATTGATAACATAGTTGGATAACTAAAAAACATTCATTACCATGGCTCATAAGAAAGGTGTAGGTAGTTCGAAAAACGGACGCGAATCGGAAAGCAAACGACTGGGAGTAAAAATATACGGAGGTCAATATGCAAAAGCTGGTAATATTTTAGTGCGCCAGCGTGGAACTCAACATTATCCGGGCGAAAATGTGGGAATTGGTAAAGACCATACATTATTCGCTTTAATCGACGGGACGGTTATGTTCCAGAAAAAAAGGAAAAATCGTTCGTATGTATCGGTCGATCCGGTAACTGATGTGGAAACTGCTGTTGCAGAAGCTCCGGCTGCTGCTAAAAAAGCAGAACCTTCAAAGGAAGAAAAAACGGAAACAGGCACTGAGGAGTAGTAATTATGCCCACTTCTCCGGGTAACAATGTCCTGATGTATAAATCATTCAGGCAAGTGCATTCTGAAATAGCAGGACTATCCTGTTAACGATATTTAAAAATCTCCTGTTGGAATCAACAGGGGATTTTTTATTTTGTATTAGTTTTGCATTTTTATTAAATAGAAAAACATGCTCAACCTGAAATTCATCCAGGACAACCCGCAGGAGGTTGTTGAAAGACTGAAAAAGAAAAATTTCAATGCAGAAGATATTGTAGGGAAAATTGTTGATTTATACCGGCAGAAAAATGAAGCCCAGCAAAAAGCTGAACAGGCAAAAGCCGAATTGAATCGCATATCGAAGGAAATCGGTCTCCTTTTCAGGGAAGGTAAACGCGAAGAGGCAGATGCTGCAAAAGCCCGAACAGCGGAACTTAAGGATAAAATCAGGCAACTGGATGAACAGTTTGTGGATATAGAAAGGAAAGTGGCCGAACTGCAGGTTATGCTGCCCAATCTACCCCATGATAAGGTGCCTGAAGGAAAAGGTGCCCAGGATAATGAAGAAGTTGCTGCAGGGGGAAAAATTCCGGAGTTGGCTGATAATGCCTTACCTCATTGGGAACTTGCACAACAGTACAAGCTTATTGACTTTGAACTGGGAGTGAAAATCACCGGCGCAGGTTTTCCTGTTTACCGGGGGAAAGGCTCTCAGCTGCAACGGGCGCTTATAAATTTCTTTTTGGATGAAAATCGCAGGGCCGGTTATGAAGAAATACAGCCTCCCCTGGTGGTGAATGAGGATTCAGGATTTGGAACAGGGCAGCTGCCCGATAAGGAGGGGCAGATGTATCATGTTACAAACGATAACCTGTACCTGATTCCTACCGCCGAAGTGCCGGTGACCAATATTTACCGCGATGTTATACTTGATGCAAAGGAATTACCACTGAAAAACACTGCCTACAGCGCCTGCTTCCGTCGTGAAGCCGGTTCCTACGGGAAAGATGTACGCGGATTAAACCGCCTGCACCAGTTCGACAAGGTGGAGATTGTGCAGATTGCACATCCCGATAGATCGTACGATATACTGGAGGAAATGGTAAAACATGTGGCCGGACTGATTGAAAAATTGGAATTGCCTTACCGTATATTAAAACTTTGTGGCGGGGATATGAGTTTTACATCGGCACTTACCTATGATTTCGAAGTTTGGTCGGCTGCTCAGAAAATGTGGCTCGAAGTCAGCTCTGTTTCTAATTTTGAATCGTTTCAGGCCAACCGCCTGAAACTTCGTTTCCGCGATGAAAGCTCCAAAAAACCTCAGCTGGCACATACCCTGAATGGCAGTGCCCTGGCGCTTCCACGCATAGTGGCTGCCCTGCTCGAAAACAACCAGACTCCGGAAGGAATTAAAATACCAAAAGCCCTGGTACCCTACACCGGTTTTGAAATTATATAACGCCGGCGTTTTAGTGCATTAACTAAAATATATTCATCTTTCTCTTCCTGATTAGAAAAATGCATTTTCTTTATAAAACATGATCCAATATTCAGATCCTTCATATCGCAGGAAGAATTACCGGTAAGAATTGAACAGATAATATATTGCTGATACCGGCTAAATAATTTAATATAAACTCATAAAGAAGAAGTTATTATTGGTGCTTTAATTTATTTTTATTGAAATGAACATTCAGATGATCCAGGTTATACAAACGGGTGTAGTAATACTGCTGCTTATAGTTGCTAATGTATTCACCCGGAATGTAGTGAAAAAGTTTCTTAAAAAATTCAGGTTTTCTTCACAGCGCAGAAAGCTTACCATACGAATAATAAACCTGTTGTTATCCATTACAGCCATAATTTTCATATCTGCTATATGGGGTGTTAAGCAATCACAGATGGCAGTGTTCATTTCATCAATAATGGCAGTTTTGGGAATTGCCTTTGTTGCTCAGTGGTCGCTGCTGTCGAACATTACTGCAGGGCTTATTCTCTTTTTTAATCATCCGCTTAAATTGGGCGATCATATTAAGGTTATAGAAAAAGACTTCGTAATAGAAGGGACAATTAACGACATTACCTTCTTTTTCGTGCACATAAAAACACCGAACAAGGAGAAGATTTCAATTGCCAACAACATCTTTTTGCAGAAGAATATATCAATCGTGCTTCAAAAGGAAGACCACACGCAGGGTGCCGGATAATTGCATGCAAGGCATGAATCATCCGGACTCCGGTTGTGCATTGCACATGCAAACTTCTGAAAAACTGCCCCGTTGGCAATTGTGGCTCCCGGTTATCTCTCCAGTAAATTATTGAGCAATCCTCCACGGGCTTCTTTGCGGGTATTGCCGCCGCCGGGTGACAGTTCCTGAATCAATTTGCGGATAGGCATGCTCTGCAGCCATACCTTGCCTGTTCCGCGGAGTGTTGCCAGGAATATTCCTTCGCCGCCAAACATCATGGAGCGCAGGTTACCCGCCTGCTGTATGCTGTATTCGACAGAAGGTTCAAATCCTACAATGCAGCCTGTGTCTACTTTCAGTACCTCGTTATTCAGTTGTCTTTCAATGACGGTTCCACCGGCATGAACGAATGCATTGCCATCGCCCTGAAGCTGCTGCAGTACAAATCCTTCGCCGCCAAAAAAGCCTGAACCCAACCGGCGGTTAAAAGTGATTGAAATCTTAGTGCCTAAAGCGGCGCACAGGAAGGCATCGCGCTGCACAATGATGCGCCCGCCCAATGAGGCAAGGTTCAGCGGAATTATGGTTCCCGGATATGGTGCTGCAAAAGCCACATGCTTCTTTCCCCATCCCTGGTTGGTGAAGTGTGTTAAAAACAGCGACTCGCCGGTTATCAGTCTTGAGCCGGCCGACAACAGCTTGTCGAAAAATCCTGCGTTCACATTTGAACCGTCACCCATGCGGGCGGTGAATTCTATCCCATCTTCCATGTACAACATGGCCCCTGCTTCTGCAATTACAGTTTCTCCCGGATCAAGTTCTACTTCAACAAGCTGAACATCGTGCCCTATAATTTTGTAGTCAATTTCGTGCGATTGCATATCGTTTTGTATTTAATTTCAGCCTAAAAATAAAACAATAGAAAATTGGAAACTAATAATTAGTGCATATTTTTTACGACCTTTGCAAAAAATAGGTAAGCATAAATGAACAGGAATTTTGATAAAGGCCGAACAAATAAGTCTGCTAAGGGTAAAAATGGGCCCACCGGTAAACGGGAAGGGAAAAGCAGAGTGAGAGAAAATACAGGTAGAAGTAAATTTGCAGGAAAAGAAGGAAGACCGAAGTTAACAAGCAGTGAAGGCCTGGGAAGTCTGGCAGCAAAGAAAAAAGTTATTAAACAGAATAGTAAAACGGAGTCCTTTCCGAAAAAGAGGGTTTCTGTTATCCGTAATAAGCCCCTTAAAACTGCAACTACCGGGGAAATGCGCCTGAACCGCTTTATTGCCAATGCGGGAGTATGCTCCCGGCGTGAAGCCGATAAATATATAGCAGCAGGATTGGTTACAGTGAATGGCAAAACAGTTACCGAACTGGGTGTAAAAGTTAAAATGAAAGATGATGTGCGTTTCGATGGCCGTAAGCTGAACGCTGAGAAAAAAGTGTACCTGTTGCTTAACAAGCCAAAGGATTTTGTTACAACCACCGATGATCCGCATGCCGAGCGGACGGTTATGGACCTTGTGAAAGATGCCTGCGAAGAACGTATATACCCTGTGGGAAGGCTCGACAAGTCGACTACCGGCGTGCTGCTGTTCACTAACGACGGTGAACTCTCCGATCGCCTCACACATCCAAGTCACCGGATGAAGAAAATCTACCAGGTAACACTTGATAAGCCACTTACTAAGAATGATATGGTTAAAATTGCTGATGGACTGGAACTGGAGGATGGCCCCATTACTGCTGATGCCATAAGCTATATTGATGCAACCGCCAAAAATGAGGTGGGCATTGAAATCCATTCAGGACGCAACCGGATTGTAAGGCGCATATTTGAGCACCTTGGCTACCGGGTTCGAAAACTCGACAGGGTTTATTTTGCTGGACTCACTAAGAAAAATCTGCCCCGGGGAAAGTGGCGCTTCCTGTCGCACAAAGAGGTGCAGTTTTTACAGATGAAGTAGAACCTCATAATTACAGCATACCGATTTCGTGCAGTTTTACTGCAGGCGCCGACTCTTAAGTCCTGGAGTCGAGTTTGAAGAACCGCTCCAGCTTCTGATCAAATTCTATCGGCGGAGCGCTGAAGAACTGTTTTAGCCTGGGCTGAAGCTTCAGCTGGTTTAATTCGCGGAGGTTTTCTGCCTGATTTTTGATGATGTGCAGCTCTTCTTCATTGAAGCCATAATCACCACTGAGTAAATCTTCGGAAAATATATGCAAGTCATGATCATCGCCCAATTGGTCGGTTATCTTATTCAACTGGTCAGTCTTCATTTTAAAATAACGGGGATGAAGAAACCGGATAAAATCGAGCTGATACCACATGCGTTTTAACTTTTTGCGTAAATCATGCCACTGCTCCGGGTGAGGGTCCCGGGGTAACTGCAGGTATATGCTGTAACTTGAAAAATAAGTCCGGCTTGTTTCACGGTACATGTGCAGCTTTCCAGGCAGCTCGCTGTTGTTTATGACAAGCATATCGGTAAACCCATCGAAGAAAGTACGGATGGTATTGTCAAGGTTGTTTTCTCTGAACCCTTTTTCCAGCAATACCCTGTTTTTTTCAGCAAGCAACTCCCGGGCATTGCGTATCTTTTTTTCTGAAAGCAGCTGGTTGCCGGCAATTTCCTTGTCGAATAAATCGAGGTTCACTGCCGATTCTCTCAAGGGTGCCAGCAGCTTACCAAAATTGCGGATGTCTTCCAGCAGCTGAACAGCAGGGGTGTCGGGAACTTCTATGAAAAAACGTAACAGCGCCCTTAGTCGCTTGAATACACGACGTAATTCATGAACCTGCTGATTGGCTGATATATTCCCGGCCGTACAAAAATACCCCGCTTTTTCAGCCTGACGTGAAATGGCCGGCACCAACCTGTTCCCGATATTCTGAACCATAATTTGAAATCAACGCTTTAAGCAAAAATAGATATAATTCGGGAATCAATAAAAAAACTGACTGAATTATACCAGGGAATGCACCTGTTACAATTCATTTTATGTTGATATTCCATTCAAGTTGATTTTTAATTATCTTCATGATTGAATTTACAAGTAAAAATTAATAAGCATGTATTCCCGGTTAGTAATATTTATCGTGCTAAATGTAGTCTCAATTTTCCTGCCGGCACAAGATATTCAGCTTCTTAAAAAATCGCTCGACAGCCTGAAGGTTGAAAAGTCGATTCTCCTGCAAAAGATAGAGGAGATAGAGCTAATTGAACAGGAATATTCCAGGTTAATTGAAGAAAATAAAAACAGGAGAATACTTACCGATAGGGATCTCAGTCCGGTTTCAGATGGTGAGGTAGTAAAACATGCCTGGTATACCCTTTCCTATTCCGAAGAAAACGAACAGGCAATATGGGTCTACTATAAACTTACCGATGAAATGTTAAAAGGTATCACTCCGCGAACCGATAATTTCAGAGTTGATAATCATGTATCAACTGTGTCGGCGCATCCGGATGACTATAAAGGGTCAGGATACGACCGCGGGCATTTATGCCCTGCCGGAGATATGAATTTAAACCTGGTATCAATGACAGAATCGTTTTATATGTCGAATATGTCGCCCCAGGTACCTGCTTTTAACAGGGGCATCTGGAAGAAGCTGGAGGCAACGGTCAGGAATTGGGCAGATGTTGAAAAGGAGATACATGTGGTTACCGGTCCTGTTTTTGAAGACAATCTGGGTGTGCTGCCCAAAAGTAATGTTACAATACCCGGCTATTTCTATAAGGTGGTTTTTGACCCTACCGGTGAACCTAAAATGATTGCCCTGGTGCTGCCAAATGCCAGGGGAGAAAAAGAACTGCCCGAGTATGTGGTTACTGTTAATTATGTTGAGGCGCTGACGGGAATCGATTTTTTTGAAGCATTGCCCGATACCCTTGAGAACAGGCTGGAGTCCAATTCCAATGCAACGCTTTGGGAATTTACTGAGTTCACTTCCAATGCTCCTGATGCGGAAGTTTCAGTGCAGTGCAAGGGGATGTCCAAATCAACCGGACTGAAGTGCCGGAATATAACAACCAACCCCAACGGATATTGCCACCTCCACCAATCACAGGATCCTTCCAATTAATTCAGTTTTTATTGTCTGGCTGGCGCCACAATTCAGGCACACCTCTCGGTTCAACTGCTAAAGAAACCGGGAGTATATTGACATTGTATTGCTACCAACATCTGACTCCTGCATAGTCTTTTAGAGGAAGCTGTTGGCCGGTATCTTATATTAATGGGCTGTCTGCTCCCGGCTACCGCTGATTCCTGTCTTTCTAAACCACTCCCGGTAAACTGATTCCTCTTATTTTACGGTACAAATCGAGGGCGAATACATCGGTCATCCCCGAAATGAAATCCACTGCCGACTGGATTTTATGGTAGAGGTTTTCGTTCTGTGGATGATACTGAGGAGGAAGCAGGGAAAGTATCTTTTTGTTGTATCCATTTTTGGGGTTCACTGCTGCACCAACAAATTCTTCAAGCAGCGTTCCTATAATTTTAAAACCGGCAATTTCTATTTCAACCACACTCCGGTGAGCATATACCTCTTTGAAAGAGACCTCTTTTACCTGTTTCATGGCCTCTGCCTGACGGTTTTCAAGCGACCCGATAAGGCTCTTGTTGTAGTTACCCGCCATAATTTCCTGATGATTTCCTTCAAAAATACGCATGCTTTCGCGAATAAGTTTACCAATAACACCTGCCCGTAAGTAACTTATCTGTTCGTTTTTGTCGGTTACCCGGGCGAGGGTGCTTTTTATTCTGTCCAGCGGTTCTTTATCCTCCTGGCGGTCGTAAAAATTCAGGTATAGTTCTTTTACGTGTTCGTAGCTTAAAATGCCAAGTTTACAGGCATCTTCAAGGTCCATAACCTGATAGCAAATGTCATCGGCAGCCTCTACAAGGTAAACTAAAGGATACCGTTGAAATGAAAGGTGTTCACCCGGTTTGGAAGGGATGCCAAGTTCGGCTGCGATTTTTATAAATTCTTCTTTTTCCGACTGAAAGAAACCAAATTTTTGTTTTTTAGCCAGGGGCGCTTCAAATGGATATTTTACTATACTGGCCAGTGTCGGATAGGTAAGTGCAAATCCCCCCGGGCGTTTCCCGCTGAACTGATGGGTGAGGATGCGGAAGGCATTGGCATTGCCGTCAAATTTAATGAAGTCGCTCCATTCTTCAGGAGTAAGCCGGTTTTGGAATTCCTTGCCCGCACCCGTTTGAAAGAACCCGGAAATTGCCGATTCACCCGAATGCCCGAAAGGAGGATTGCCCAAATCGTGAGCCAGGCAGGCAGCTGATACTATGGTTCCAATTTCCTGTAACAGCAAATTGTCAGGGTGTTCGGGTATCAGCTTTTCAGCGAGCAGGTTTCCTAATGAACGTCCGACGCTGGCTACTTCCAGGCTATGGGTTAGACGGTTGTGAACAAAAATATGCTCGGGAAGGGGAAACACCTGTGTCTTGTTCTGCATCCTTCTGAAAGGTGAAGAAAAGATGATGCGATCATAATCACGCTGAAATTGCGTGCGGTCTTCAGGGCTTGCCGATGCTTTCCATGTTTCCTGCCCCAGTCTTTTTGTTGAAAGCAAATGATTCCAGTGCATAAATTTATCTGTTGAGAATTATTACTATTATTCCTTTGTTTTTTGTTATTTGTTTTTTGAAATTTTATTTCCTGCCCGCTTGCTATTTGTTATTTGTTATTTGAAATTTTACTTCTTGCCTGTTTGCTATTTGCTATTTGTTATTTGAAATTTTATTTCCTGCCTGCTTGCTATTTGCTATTTGTTTTTTGAAATTTTACTTCTTGCCTGTTTGCTATTTGCTATTTGTTATTTGAAATTTTATTTCTTGCCTGCTTGCTATTTGCTATTTGTTATTTGAAATTTTATTTCTTGCCCGCTTGCTATTTGTTATTTGTTATTTGAAATTTTACTTCTTGCCTGTTTGCTATTTGCTATTTGTTATTTGAAATTTTATTTCTTGCCTGTTTGCTATTTGCTATTTGTTATTTGAAATTTTATTTCTTGCCTGGTTGCTATTTGCTATTTGTTTTTTGAAATTTTACTTCTTGCCTTTTTGTTATTTGTTATTTGTTTTTTGGAATTTTAATCCTACAGTATGTAAGTTGAATATTTCTTTACCTCCTTTGCCAGCTCCCTTGCCCTGTTGTTTGTCAGTTGGTCAAGCCGCTTCCAGAACCGTTCGCTATGGTCCTTTATTTGGGTATGTACCAATTCGTGCAGCAAGATATAATCGATAAGTTCATCGGGCAGTTTCATCATCTGTAGGTTTAAGCTTATGTTGTTTCGCGACGAACAGCTTCCCCAGTTCCGCTTGTTGTTACGGATTGTCACTTTTGAATAGCTGAACCCATGCATCCGGGCAAGGGCTGCTAACCGCGGGGGCAGCAATTTGCGGGCTTCCAACCGGTAAAGGTTGGTTATAATTTCTTCAACGGTTGATTTTACTTCTCCGGAAGTGAATTCGGGAGCGTAAAATTTAATGTGCGTTCCGTCTGCTTCAACTCTGCAGGTGTCAGCTTTGCACATTTCAACTGTAGTCGTTTTGGTTTTCAGAATTGTTCCTGGACTAAGCATTTGTTTGCGCGCCGTTAACTTTTCCTGTTGACGTCGAATCCACGCTTCATGTTTGACCAGAAACGATAATATTTCCTTTTCTGTAACAAAAAAAGGAAACGAAACCAGCACCGATTTGTCAGGTTTAACGCTAATTTTCATACTTTTTGAGCGACGGTTTCTAAAAAAAGTTACCTGACCTATGCTTTTATAATGAACTACTTTGTTTGGCATTCGTTTAACTAAAAATACGACCAAAGATACCATATTATGGAACAGAACAAAAAATTAGAAGTTTTTGCCAATCTTACCAAACATGTAACAATTGTTTCAGTAGAAGACAAAGTTTTGCCGGGAAGTCTTGTATTTGAAGCTTTAAATCAATTTCCCGGATATTATCATGAAGCGCCAATGCTGGCACAGCCAATTTACATTTACCTGGTGCTTGCAAGACAATATCCGCTGGAAGAAGTGCTCCGGGCTACCCAAAGCATTGAAAAAGAGTATACCAACTGGAGTTTTGATTCAGGGAAAGGCTATATGCACATAGGATCCCAAATGCTAAATGTGATCCGTTTGCGCCATTTACCTGAGATTGAACTGGTCGAAAAAATCCAGGAAGCTTATCAGCAACACAACATCAGTTTTCTTATGAACAAGAAGCTGCATGGAAAACTTGAAGCCGAAGTGAAAATTGTGAAGTTTTTAAATCTTGAGGAGCTCGATGAGGGAATATATGTAGAAGCAGATGACCATAATTTCGGATACATTGAAATACCGAAATATTTAAACTATGATGTTTTTACCAAAGTAACCATGGATGTTAAGTACAATTGGGAAGGCCATGAGTTTGATGCTGCCTCCGGTTCTTTCTATAAAGATGGCAAACTTACTGAGTTTGTGAGAATACTTAGCAGCAAGAACGATAAAGATTACCTGAAGGATTTGAGAAAACTTTATCTTGGGAAAATCTGGTAATTTATTTACCCGCAGTTAAACGATTTTTGTTAATTTTGACCCTCAGCTAACAGATTTTATTCCGCATGGAGTATTTCTGTTGCTTTTTACCTTAACCAACTCTTAAGAAGCCATGGAAAGAAAAAAAGGATTTCTGGTTTTTCTTGTTGCCTTTTTGGTGCTCACTGCTGCCGGAATAATCTATTTTAGCGGAGTGCTGGTGCCAAAGTCAATAAAACCTACAAATGTCGATACCGGTATTGTTGAAAGAGGAACAGTAATGCGTTCTATCAATGCCACAGGTGTGGTCGATTCGGAAAATGAAGTGCTGATATTAAGTCCCGGTACTTCTATTATTCAGAAAATATATTTTGAGCCCGGAAGCCGGGTGAAAAGGGATGACCTGATTATGCAGCTGGATACTGAAACTGTTATTGATGATATTGAAAAAATCAGGGATCAGATTGAAGTGCGAAAGAACAATCTGGAACGGACAAGGCTTAATGCCCAAAGCACCCGCCTCGACCTGGAGTATAACGAAGAGGTGAAAAAACTCAGGATTACTTCTTTGAAATCACAACTGGCCGACCAGGAACAATTGCTGGATGTTGGAGGTATCTCTCCTGCCCGAATTGCTCAAACCAACCAGGAGATTGTACTTGCTGAAAAAGATTTGCAAACCATGACGGAGAAAAATTCCATCCGGCTGCAACAATTGGAATCGGAGGAGAGAGGTTTGCTCCTGCAGATTCGGATGCAGGAAAAAGAACTGGAGGAAAAAGAAAATCTGATTGAAAAAATGAGCATAAAAGCTCCATCCGACGGAATCATACTTTCAGTGTCGGGGAGGGAAGGTGAAAAAGTGGGAAATGATAACCTGCTGGTTAGGATGTCTGATCTTTCTTCATTTAAAATTACAGGCTCAGTGGAAGAGCAGCATGCCAATATGTTAAAAACAGGTACACGCGTGTTGGTAAATGTTGACTACGAGCAGCTGGAAGGAACGGTGGGAAATATAACTCCTATGGTTGAAAACAATCAGGTTCAGTTTAATGTGCACCTGAAAGACAACAGCAATCCCAAACTGATTGCCAATCAGAGAGTGGAAATTGAAATTATAAGTGATTTGAAAGAAAGTGCTTTGCGTATTAAAAAATTTGAAGGCTGTGAAAACATTCCTTCTCACAAGCTCTTTGTAATTGCCGGTGACAAAGCCGTTAAAAAAGAATTCACCCTTGGAGTTGTAGGGAACGAATACTGCGAAATTCTTTCCGGCCTGCAAGAGGGGGATGTTGTTATTGTTGATGGTCTGAACGCATTCAAACACCTCGATGAAGTGGAAATCGAAAAAGAAAAATTTGCATCGCAACAGTGACTTTGTAAATACAATTTAGAAAATGATTAAAACATTTATCAGTCTTTTGCTTAAACAAATCGATCTGTTCAAAAATATGCTGTTCAATAAGTATTTGTTATTCTTTTTAGTTCTGGTCGCATTTTACAGTCCTTCCAGGGGGCAGAACAACACCGGAAATATAAGTCTTACCCTGGATGAGGTTATTGATATGGCAATTACCCAATCATCATCAGCAAAGTATACACAAAACCAGAATGTGAATTATTATTGGAGGTACCGGAATTTTAAAACCCGGTTCAGGCCTCAGCTTTCCCTTAATGGAACAATACCTAATTATTCACATACCACGCAACCCATTACCCAACCCGATGGGAGTATCGAATTCAGGCAGGTTTCCAATCTTTCAGCATCAGGTAATCTGTCGCTCCAGCAGTCAATTCCTCAATTGGGAACATCCATTTGGGCAAGTACTTCGGCCCACGGAATTCAAAACCTCAATAAAGATGAAATCAGCTTTTCGGGCAGCCCCTATGTGATAGGTTTCAGTCAGCCCCTGTTTTCCTATAACTGGATGAAGTGGTATCGGAAAACTGAGCCTATGATTTTCGATGAGGCGCAAAGACAGTTCATTGAGCAAATAGAAGAAATAGCCCTTACTACTACCTACCATTATTTTAACTTCCTCACGGTGCAGACCAATTATAATCTGGCCGAAAGTAACCTTAAAAACAGCCTCGATAACCTTAAGATTTCTCAAACCAAAAAAGAGCTTGGGCAAATCTCTGACAATGATTACTCGCGTATCGAACTTTCGGTTTTAAATGCTCAGAAAGCACTTAATCAGGCCCGTATGGATTTAAAAAATGCCGATTTTGAGTTGAAAAGGTATGTGGGATTAGACCAAACCATGCAGATTGACCTAGAAATACCTCTTAACTTTTCGTTGTTCGATATCGACCCCAAAGTGGCGTTGCAGAAGGCAAAAGAAAACAGAAGGGAAACTTCGTTATTTCAGAGGCGACTCATCAATGCCGACAGGGAACTGGCTCAAGCTAAAAGCAGTACCGGTTTGAGCGCTACTCTTCATGGCAGTTTTGGTCTTTCGAACAGCGCTGAAACTTTTACCGGCATATACGAACAACCTGAAAAAGACAGGATCGTACGCGTGTCTATGAGTATCCCTTTACTCGATTGGGGGCGGTCGGCTTCTACTGTTAAACTTGCGGAATCGGAACGGGAACTTACAATCTACAATGTAAATAAAGACATCGAGGAGTTCGACCGGCAGGTGGTTGTTCAGGTGGAGCAGTTCAGCCTGCTTCGCGACCAGCTCGAAACGGCCGATGAGGCCGATGAGGTTGCCGAAAACGGATACCAGATCGCTCTACGCAAATTTCAGAACGGCGAACTCAGCATTACCGATCTGAACATCGCCCTCCAGGAACGCGAACAAGCGAAAAGGGACTACATCCGTTCTATCCGGAATTACTGGGTGGCCTATTACAGGCTCCGGGAGCTTACCCTTTACGACTTTGAAAAAGGACATAACATCACCTACGGTAATCCAATGCTTGAAGAAAAAGTTGAACGGCTGAAGTTCTGATTTTAATCCGTTATTAAAAAACCTTGGAGGTTTCGATAACCTTCAAGGTTTTTTATTTGTATTTCCTCAGAACCACTAATCTTCCTGCTCTTTCTGGTGAATAGATTTCCATGATTAAGGTATTAGCCAATTGCATTTTTCCCCACCATGTTTAATTAATACCCTATACCTGTTACACTTCAAATTCATTTTTAATTCAATGTTGATTCATACTTCCACACTATGAAAATAATTTGAAGTTTATATTTCATTAATGGTCCTTTCCGAAGCAAATGAACTGATCACTAATGAAGGGAAACTTGTTTATACCTTTGATTTATTCCTTCTGTGAAATAAATTTGTTTTAAGACAGGACTTTTCCTAATCTCTGCTTCCCATTAATAGAAAAACCATGACTCCAAAATTAAAATTAGTTTATTTTTTAATGATAAACTTCCTGATGATAGATTCGGTATTATATTAGACAATACCCAAAAGGAATTTAACTAATTTATTAAAACATTCATTATAAGAATGATGTTCTATGATTAAATGTTGACGTTAAATACAGGCCCATGAAAGTTACCCCTTATATTAGATATTTAATTTTACTGGCAGGCTTTTTTTTACTTGATGCCTGTAAAGATGATGATTTCGAAGAACCAAATGGTGTAAAAATCTCCTTCCGTGCCACATCCTTGCTTAAGAGTTCTGCCGATAGCATATTTCTTGAAGAGGCATATATCGGGATAGGAAATATTGATTTGAAACGTGCAGGCGAAGCCGATTCCGCAGCAATCGAAAAAATTGTTTACAAAGGACCGTATGTCGTTGATCTTTTAAATAGCACCATTTCACCTGCTATAAGATGGATTTTTGCAGAACCGGGCTATTACAGGGAAATTGAAATTAAAACTCATAAAACCCTTCCGTCAGGAATGTCCATCATTTTAAAAGGGACGATAATGCCTGATGATGGTTCAGATGTCATTCCATTCGAATTGCTGACTGACAGGGATTACACTTTAAATATCAAAAACAATTCCGGCATTGAAGTCCGGGAAGGAGAAACTGTTGATTTGCTGGTTGTATTTGATTTGTCGGATTTGTTCAGGGGCATTGATGTAAATTCATTAAATATAAATGATAAGGGAATTGCGGTTTTTTCTGAAGAGGATGGCGCAAATACTATTGCTTTGCTGGTTGACAAGTTTGAGGCATTCAGCAGCTTTGGTATTAATGATGGTAATTTCCCGGTGAACAGGATTGACGAAATTCCGGATAAGAATGTCCCGGAAGAAGATGAGGATTCCGAAGAAGAAGGTGACGACGATACGAACCAGGACGGGGCTGATGGTGATGCGGACGATGATAATTCGGGAGAAGAAGATGAAAGTGGAAATGACGATTCAGGAAACAATCCGGATGAAGAAGATAGCGACAGTGAACCGGGTGATTCGGGCAACAACGAAGACGGGACAAATAAAGAAGATGATGATGAAGCGCCTGCAGACGAGGAAGACAATGATGGCGAACCAGGTAGTGATGGCAATAACCCTGATGAGGGTGATGGAGTCTCACCTGGAAATGGAAATGAAGATAATTCAGGAAATGATGATGAAGAGAATTCTGGGAATGAGCCAGATGGAGAAGGCTCGGATAGTGATGCAGGAGATGATGAGGGAGAAGTAGATTCGGGGAATGAAGGCAATAATGATGTGGATTGGGGTAATGATGAAGGTGACGATGAAAATGATCGGAATGATGAAGCAGATGATGATGACGATGACCGCAATGATGAAGGAGGTGATAATGATGAAGGAGGTGACAATGATGAAGGAGACATAAATGACGAAGGAGCTGACGATGATGAAGGAGTCCACGATGATGAAGGAGATGACGGAGATGACATTGATGAAGGAACCGGCAATGATGAAGGAGGTGACATTGATGAAGGAGCCGACAATGATGAAGGAGGTGACATTGATGAAGGAGCCGACAATGATGAAGGAGGTGACAATGATGAAGGAGACATAAATGACGAAGGAGACATAGATGACGAAGGAGCTGACGATGATGAAGGAGATGACGGAGATGACATTGATGAAGGAACCGACAATGATGAGGGAACCGACAATGATGAAGGAAGTGACATTGATGAAGGAGGTGACATTGATGAAGGAGGTGACATTGATGAAGGAGACATAAATGACGAAGGAGCTGACGATGATGAAGGAGTCCACGATGATGAAGGAGATGACGGAGATGGCATTGATGAAGGAACCGACAATGATGAAGGAAGTGACATTGATGAAGGAGGTGACATTGATGAAGGAACCGACAGTAATGAAGATGATTCAGGGAATGAAGACAATAATGACATGGATTGGGATGACGATGACGAAGATGATGATGACCTGAATGATGAAGGAGCCCACGATGATGATGACGACGGCGACGACGATGACGATGACGACGGCGACGACGATGACGACGATGATGATGATGACGATGATGATGACGATGATGACGATGATGATGACGATGATGACGATGATGATGACGATGATGATGATGATGACGATGATGACGATGATGACGATGACGACTGAGAGGATAATTCAGGTAATGGAAACAAGGAATATGCTGTTAAATCCGTTTTATAACAGGGTCAATTCGGATGAATATAACTGAAGTTGGGATTCTATTATTAGGTATTTATAGCAGTAAATGCCGGAAAAGATATATTAAATCTATTTCACCTAAAATTCCCAGGTAGGGTTATTTCAATCAAGTGGATAATTTTATTACCAACATTAAATTTTTTAAACAGGAGGACATTTTGCAAAACAAGGAAATGAATTCGTCATCCTGTGTAAACGATTATGGCAAGCAATAAAAAGAAGCAAAATCCGTTCAAATAAAGGGCGCAGAGATCAACAATTTAAATTTATGACAAGTCTTTTACATAAAAAACACAAAACTAAAGTTAAAAACATCATGAAGAAACAAACTTTTATTTTAACATTTTTCAGCCTGGCTATTATTGGATTAATTTCATGTGAAAAGGAAGAACTAAGTCAACCAACCTTACAGCTGAAATTCAATACAGTAACATCTGAGGCAAGCCTTAAAAGTGCTTCGGCCAATAGTATTCAGTTTACAAGTGGGCACATTATTCTGGAAAACATAGAATTTCAAACAGAATCAGATACAGATTCAATTGAAGTGGATTTTGAACTGGATGGTTATGTTACCATTGATTTTGCTACGGGTGAAATAACTCCTGATTTATTAACTGTTGAGATAGTTCCCGGTACTTATACAGAGATAGAGCTGGAATTTGAACTTTGGGATCAGACAGAACAGCCGTCAATTGATCTTGAGGGGACATGGACTGATGCCAATGGCACATCCCATCCATTAAAATTATTAATGCCTTTGGGACAAACATTTTCGTTGGAAATAGAGGGTGAATACAATATACAGGAGAGTAGCACAATGGTTGCATACATTACAATCGATCCAAATGCCTGGTTTATGGGAGAGGCAGGGGAATTACTTTCTTCAGCTACTGCCGAGGATGATATAATTATTATCAGTCCCGATCAGAACTATGACATCTATGATATTATTAAGGATGCAATAGATGATACCAGCGAAATAGAGATTGAAATGGAATAGGCAAGCAGGCACGCAATTTTCTTCAGGCTTTGGGTCTGACAAAATATGAAATTCCTATTGACTCACGAATGACGAATTGGCTGAAAGATTTTGGTTTTCCGATTTTTTTTTCACCTATAGCACTTCAGGATAAAGCATTTTATCATTTTGTATCGGATGGAATTCAGTTGATATGCGAGAAAGCTAATGTTTATCCATGTGTTCTTGATGCTGCATTTTTTTCAAGCGATGGAAATTGGACAAAAGACAATATCTTTTAGACTTTACAACTAAAATATTCGAAATACAACCAAAGCGTGCAATACAAAACGTACATACCTGAAAAGTGCCCAGAGTAAATAGTGTCTGAAATTGTACTTAATCAATCCTGAAGCTAAGCCAACCACTGAATGAGGAATGGGTAGCATTTCACCAACAAAAATTAAGAATCCACCCCATTTTCGAAGATTCGAAATGTGCTTTGCGATCGTGGTTTCGATGTAGTTTTTAACAACTGGTATTAAAACCATACAACCTGCAGCGGACTTTTCATGTCATTATTGGCAATAGTTTTTTGTGCATTCCTGATTACGAAAAAATGTGCACTTGCAGTTACTACTTACATATTTCATCAACATTTTGAGTGGAACGTGGGGGAGTCGAACCGATGACCTTCACGATGAGCCGATCGGGACACTTTAGCCAGCTGAGAAAAAAAGGGATGTGGAACAGTGAACATCATAGGTACAGAGATTTTCGGAATCACTTTTGGACAAAAGAAGTGCTAGCCACCAGTTAGATAAAAATAATATTATATTTGAATTTTAAAAATGGGAACAAGAACCCACTTTATAAAAGGGTGCAACACTGAAAATTAATATATAGGACCTAATAAATTAAAAACATGAAAACATTTAAACGAATTCAAGTAGGTATATTCGTCTTACTAGCATTTACAATATTCTCGCTCATATCTTGTGAAAAGGATGAGTTTACTGCGACAATTAATGTGATGGAACCAAACAATAAGTCTGGTGATGTATGGGGTGATGGAGGCTCCGCAACCAAAACCTGGACGTTCAACAATTCCAACACCAGGGCTGGATGGGATATGACTATAAATGATGCTACAAGCGGTAGTTTTCAATTAATTCTAAAAGACGCTTCGGGTACAGTTGTATTGGATAAGATTTTAGAGGCAGGTTCAGGACCTAAATCAGCAGATGGAACAACACCTGAAGGAGGTGAAGCGGGTATCTGGACGTGTACAATTAAACTGACAAACTTTAATGGGACTGGTGACTATTCATTTCTTTAAAAACTTTGTAGCACCAGCTAGTTTTAAAATTCGCTGATAAAACTACTAATGAATTAGCAAATATTCTGTAAAATGGAAGGAGGTTTGTCAGATCAAGTTATTTTTCTAAGAATTCATTCTGGCAAATTTCTGGCAGAAACAAAAAAAGAGTCACAAAATAGATTTGTAACTCTTTGATTTATTGTGTGGAGCATACCGGAGTCGAACCGGTGACCTCTTGACTGCCAGTCAAGCACTCTAGCCAACTGAGCTAATGCCCCATGTTTTTAGAACTCTGCAGGTTGTAATATCGTAATTGGATTACACAGCCTGCTTATTTTTTTAATGCGGGGCAAATATATAAAAAATTATTTTCTGTGAAATATATTTATGGTAAAGTTTTTGTGGTTTATTTAATGACAAATAGTTGATTAATTGCTCATGAACAGGGTTTATTGAAGGAAATGTTGTATATTTTGAAATATCAAAAAAATTGATTTGCAAGTGACAATTATTTTTTATCTTTAGCCCTCTCAAAATGGGGTGGATAATTAAAAAAAACTAATAAAAATAAGAACAATGGAAGTTAAAAAATCACCAAAAGCGGACCTTGAAAGTAAAAGAAACATGTTTCTTTTAGTGGGTTTGGTAGTAGCTTTAGGGGTGACTCTTGCGGCTTTTGAGTACAAGACCTCACCTAAGAAGACAGAGTCGCTGGGGCAGGTAGAAATGCAGGAAATTGAAGAAGAAATTATTCCCATCACCCGTGAGCAGGAGATTAAACCACCGCCACCACCACCGCCAGCGGTTGTTGAAGTATTAAACATTGTTGACGATGAGGTGGAAATTGAAGATGAACTGGAGATTGAAGATACCGAGGTTACTGATGATATGATTATCGACGTGGCTCCGGTAGTTCAAACTTCAAAAGAGGTGGAAGAAGAAGATACCCAGGTTTTCTTCATTGTTGAAGAGATGCCTGAGTTTCCGGGTGGAGAACTTGCTTTAAGGCAATTTATTGCCAACTCTGTTAAGTATCCTGTAATTGCCCAGGAAAACGGAATCCAGGGCAGGGTATACGTTACCTTTGTTGTGGATGCTGATGGAAGTATTTCTGAACCTCGTATTGCCAGGGGAGTGGACCCCTCACTTGACAAGGAGGCCCTTAGGGTGGTTAGTATGCTCCCTAAATGGAAACCTGGTAAGCAAAGAGGAAAACCGGTACGTGTTTCGTATACCGTTCCGATTAACTTCCAGCTTCAGTAAAATATTAATAAGGAAATTGGAGCTCCTGATCCCTATCCGGGTCAGGAGTTTTTTATGCTTAACACCCATAGTATGATTGAAACAACATTACCTGCCGAAAAGGCTGTATTAGTAGGTATTATATATAAAAATCAGGAAGAGAAACAGGCGATTGAATACCTTGATGAACTGGCATTTCTGGCCGATACTGCCGGGGCTAAAGTGCTGAAAAAATTCACTCAGAAGCTTGATATACCTGTGGTGTCAACGTTTGTTGGCCCCGGGAAGCTGGAGGAAATCGGAGCCTACATAAAAGAGATGGAGGTTGATACCGTAATTTTTGATGATGAACTGACGCCCACTCAGCTCCGGAATGTTGAGAAAAGGCTTGATTGCAAAGTTCTTGACCGTACCAATCTTATACTCGATATTTTTGCACGGCGCGCCAAAACAGCTCATGCGAAAACACAGGTTGAGCTGGCACAATACCAGTATCTGCTCCCAAGGCTTACCCGAATGTGGACGCACCTTGAACGGCAGCGGGGGGGAATTGGACTGCGGGGGCCCGGTGAAACACAGATTGAAACCGACCGGCGTATTATCCTCGATAAGATTGCCCGGCTAAAGGAACAGCTGAAGAAAATCGATAAGCAGAAAGCGGCACAACGGAAAAACCGGGGGAAAATGGTGCGGGTGGCTTTGGTGGGATATACCAATGTGGGCAAATCAACGCTGATGAACCTGCTGGCCAAATCGGAAGTGTTTGCAGAGAATAAATTGTTTGCTACCCTTGATACCACCGTTCGGAAAGTGGTTGTTGAAAATATTCCTTTCCTGCTTGCCGATACAGTTGGGTTTATACGCAAGCTGCCGCACGATTTGGTGGAATCGTTTAAATCAACTCTCGATGAAGTGCGCGAGTCGGATATACTTATGCACGTGGTCGATATTTCACATCCCGGTTTTGAGGAACAAATTCATACGGTAAATAATACCTTGAAAGAATTAGGTGCAGGAGATAAGCCTACACTGTTTGTTTTCAATAAGATCGATGCCTTTAGTTACGTTGAAAAGGATGCTGATGATTTGACCCCACGGACACAGGAGAATATGAGCCTTGACGAATGGAAAAATTCATGGATGGCTAAAAAGAATGTCCCGGCATTGTTTATATCGGCCAAGCAAAAGGAAAACATCGATGAGTTGAAAAAATCTCTTTACGATATGGTGAAAACCATCCATTCACAAAGGTTTCCATACAACGATTATCTTTATAATATTACCTGGGACGAGGAGGAATAAACAGCTTACCCTGCCCGGGCAAGGCAGGAATTCCTACACCCGGGTTATATTTTTCGTTTTCGTTTTTTCAGTCGTTAAGCACACTGAATATAAATCGGTGCGCCGGTCTTTCAGGTTGCGTACCGAGCCAAAGTTGTGAAGTTCCTTCAACAAATCAAGGTCGACATCGGCAACCAGAATCATTTCAGTGTTGGGAGTTGCTTCAGCTTTTATTCCTGTTGTAGGAAATGAAAAGTCGCAGGGGGTAAACACCACCGATTGGGCGAACTGGATGTCCATGTTTTCCACTTTCGGCAGGTTGCCCACTGAGCCTGCAATGGCTACATAGCATTCATTTTCTATGGCACGGGAACGTGCACAATAGCGAACTCTTGAGTATCCGTTCTGAGTATCGGTAAGAAATGGTACGAACAGAATTTTCATCCCCTGCTGTGCAAGCAGGCGTGACAATTCAGGAAATTCCACATCATAACAGATAAGAATACCTACCGGTCCGCAGTCGGTTTCAAAAACTTTTATCTCATTTCCGCCCGAAAGCCCCCATGTATTTATTTCATCGGGTGTGATGTGAATTTTTTCGTAAGTTTCGTATGTTCCGTTGCGGCGGCAGAGGTAGCCGGTGTTGTAAAGATTATTGTCCCTGACCAGAGGAAAGCTTCCTGTAACTATGTTGATGTTGTATGTTATGGCAAGGTTCATGAAGCGCTCCCTGATTTCATCGGTATATTCGGCCAGCTTCCTGATGGCTTCCGCATAGCTGAGGTGGTTGTAGTCGGCCATAAGTGGTGCATTAAAGTATTCAGGAAACAGGATAAAGTCGCTTTTGTAGCTGGCTACCGCATCAACAAAGTACTCAACCTGGGTAAACAGCTCATCGATATCCTTGTATAGTCGCATCTGCCATTGTATCAGGCCTAACCGAACCACCGATTTGTATGCGATTGCCTTACCCGAAAATTTCTGGTAATAGATGTTGTCCCACTGCAGCAGAACCGCATACTCTTCCGATTCCTTGTCGCCGGGCATATACCCTTTAAGGATTTTTTTGGCATGAAAATCATTCGACAGCTGAAAGGTAAGTGTCGGATCATAAATCTCCCTGTATTTTACCTTATAAATGTATTCTTTGGGTGAAAGCTTGTCGGAGTAAAGGTGGTAATTAGGTATTCGTCCGCCAAAAATTATTGCCTTCAGGTTGAGCCGTTCGCACAATTCTTTTCGGGCATCATAGAGCCTTCGTCCAAGTCGCATGCCCCTGAATCCGGGCCTTATAAACACATCAATTCCATAGAGGGTATTTCCTTTCGGAGTATGTGTATTGAAGGAATACTTTCCGGTAATCTCCTCATAGGTATGATCATCACCGAAAAGTTCATATTTTACAATTATTGATAAAGCTGATCCAACAACCACTCCATCGACAGCAACAGCCAGCTGGCCCTCGGGGAAAATCTGTATAAGCTTTCTGATGTCATTTTCTTTCCAGTAGTCTTCAGGCCATGCGGCATAGGCTGTTAGCAACGACTCTTTCAGTTCTTCATAATCTGAAATGGTCAGTTGTCGTAATTCAACTTTTCCTATATTTTCCATATTCGAGGTGTTGTTATCTTTTATAAACATAAATGCCCGTATGACAGGCATTTATGTTTGTGTGGATGTCTTTAAATATTGTTCGGTCAGGCTTCAGCTGACTTCTCCTTCTTTTATTAACCATTCGGCTATCTGTACGGCATTCAGGGCCGCGCCTTTTTTTATCTGGTCTCCTACGCACCAGAAGGTTATACAACGGGGGTCGGTAATGTCTTTTCGAATCCGGCCTACATAAACATCGTCTTTCCCGGATACAAATAATGGCATGGGATACTGTTTCTCCGCAGGATTATCAACTACTGTGAGTCCTTTAGTATTGGCAAAGGCATCTTTCACCTGTTCTGCTGACAGAGGTTCTTCGGTTTCTACCCAAATGGCTTCAGAGTGAGCCCTTGCCACAGGAATGCGGACACAGGTAGCGCTGACCTCTGCTTCAGTGTGCATAATCTTCTTTGTTTCCCAGTTCATTTTCATCTCTTCCTTGGTGTAGTCGTTGTCGAGGAAGACATCAATATGGGGGATGATGTTCATGGCCAGTTGATAGGGGAATTTGCTTATGGTGGGTTGTTTTCCGTCGGCTACTTCTTTCACCTGCTGTTCGAGTTCGGCAATGCCTTGTGCTCCGGCACCGCTGGCTGCCTGGTAAGTTGCTACCCGAATGCGTTTTATTTTTGACAGCTGGTCGATGGGCTTTAATGCTACCACCATCTGTATAGTAGAACAGTTTGGATTGGCAATAATATTACGGGGTCTGTTCTTTGAATCTTCAGCATTGACTTCAGGAACTACCAGCGGTACGTCCTTGTCGTAACGAAAGGCGCTGCTGTTATCTATCATTATGGTTCCGTGCTTTGTAATGGTGTCTGCAAATTCCTTTGAAATTCCCGCACCGGCCGAAGTTAAGGCAATGTCGATTTCTTTGAAATCATCGTTATGCTTTAATTCCTTAACAGTTAATTTCTTTCCTCTGAATTCGTATTCTGTTCCTGCACTGCGAGCTGAACCAAACAATACCAACTCGTCGAGAGGGAAATTCCGCTCATCAAGTACACGAAGAAATTCCTGACCTACTGCTCCACTAACACCAACAATTGCAACTTTCATTCCTTAAACTTTTTCGTATTAAACTCTAAAATGATTAAAATTAATTTCCGTAAAATTACTAATTTGCCTGTAATTGTATCAAAATGACCCAATTTATTCTAAAATCCTTAACAATCTGCTTGCTGACGATGTTTAAGCCTTTACATGCGCAGGTAGTGTGGAAGGAAAGCTTTTCTGTTCCGGGGAAAGGTGTTATGGGCGGAGAAAATGGCACTATTGAATCGGATTTCATCGGTGTTAATTCATGGACTCTTGAATATACTTCTGTTGAACTTTTTAATTCCGACGATTACGCCAAAACAGTAACTACATCGGGGGGACGGTTTGAGGCAAGGGATATCAACGGGGAAGTAACGTGGCGCTCGGAATGGATTAACATTGAAGGGCTTGAAAATGTGGTGGTTGAACTGATATCAGCTGAAACCGGCAGCGGGGCAAATGCCTCAACCAAATATATGAATGTTTTTTACCGGTTGGATGAAGGGGAGGAGGTATCTTTCAGCGAAAATGGCGCTAATGCCGGTAACTGGGGCACATTGAAAGCCCGGCAGGAGGGATTAAAGGGTAACCTGCTGCAGGTAGTCTGCTGTATCTCCACCCACTATGCGGCCGACAAAGTTATTCTGGATGAAGTAGTGGTTAGGAATGAACCTGAACTAAAGCCTCCTGTGAATCCCTTTGATGTGGTTATTAATGAATTAATGACCGACCCCTATCCTCCTGAAGGCTTGCCTGATGTTGAATATATTGAATTGTACAATAAATGTAATTATACTGTATATGCAGAGAATTGGGAATTGCGTATAAACGGAGTGGGTAAGAAGCTTCAGAATATCTTTCTTGAATCTGATGGATATATACTTTTATGTGCCACGGGTTCGCTCGATAGCCTAAAACCGTATGGTGGTGTGTCCAATGTTCCGGGGTTCCAGGGGCTGCTGAATAAAGGAGCTGTGGTGGAAATTTTAAATGAGAAAGGTGTGGTGATTGACCGGATTGCTTACTCCGATAGCTGGTTTGGTGACGATGAGAAAAAGAAAGGCGGTTGGAGCCTTGAGCGCATTGATCCGCAAAGGAGCTGTAATCAGCCGGACAACTGGAGTGCAAGCATACATCCCGAAGGGGGGACACCGGGAAGCAAGAATTCTGTTTTTGGGGAGAACAGCGACAACAGTTCTCCTTTTGTTAAATATGCAGTGGCTGTTTCCTCCAATGAAGTGGAGGTGACTTTTTCGGAACCTATCGATACTGTGGCTCTGATTGTGGCATCCAATTATTCAATTCATGAGATTGGTAATCCGGATGCGATAATAAAGCTCCTCAATGAGAAGATTCTGCTTCATTTTCCAATAAACCTGCAGGAGAATGAAATTTACAGTTTAACAATCACAGGGCTCACCGATGAATGCAGCAATGCACTTATCGATAAACAATATGAAGTTCAGTGGAATTTCATTGAGCCAGGGGATGTGCTTGTCAATGAAATTCTTTTTGATCCTTTTCCCGGGGGGGATGATTTTGTGGAAATTTTCAATAAGTCGGAAAAACTTATTAATCTGAAACGGTTGATGCTTGCCAACCGCAATAAGGAAAAAGAGCTGAACCAGGTTTATGAGTTGACCCCGGAATCCGAAGTACTCTTGCCCGGGGAATTCCTGGTATTGACAAAAGACACCAATGCGATTTTTCCGTGGTATTCTATTCAATGTCCGCAATGTTTTTTGCAGATGAACCGGGTTCCGTCATTTCCAAATGACCAGGGTGATGTGGTTTTGCTTAATGAGGAAATGACAATAATTGATGAATTTACATACCGGGAGAACATTCATTCCCCATTTTTAGCCGATACCGAAGGAATTTCTCTCGAAAGAGTTTCTTTGTCGGAACCGGCTAATGCATACAACAACTGGCATTCGGCGGCTCAGGATGCAGGATACGCAACACCGGGTTATAAGAATTCCCAGGCAGGAGGCGGCATTACCGGGAAACCTGTTGTCGTTTTTGAGCCTGATGCTTTTTCGCCCAATTATGATGGTTACAACGATGAATATTTAATCAGTTATGAACTCGCAAAACCGGGGTATGTGGCCAACCTGAAAATATTTGATGCAAACGGTAGGTTTATCCGGCATTTTCTTAAAAACGAAACCCTTGGAACAAGCGGTAAACTTAAATGGAATGGTGAGGATGAAACAGGCCAGCTGTTGCCGGTTGGGGTGTATGTAGTAATGCTCGAGTTGTTTAATGCCGAAGGAGAAGTGTACCGTTTTAAGGATGGGGTTGTTTTAACCGGTGTGATGGAGTAGAATCTCGTCTCATCTTGGCGGCAAGAAGAAATTGAAGTTTAGTAATGCCTAAGTTGGTTAGGTATGTTTTATTTTTTATATTTGACCAATGTCGAAAAGGAATTTATATAAAGGGAGCCTGGCAACTATAGTTCTTTCTCTTTTAGCAGAAAAAGGGAAAATGTATGGTTACAAAATAACCCGTGAAGTAGAAATTTTAACTCATGGAGAATTAATCATTAAGGAAGGTGCACTTTATCCTGTATTACATAAGCTGGAAGCAAAAGAGTTAATCTCTGCTGAGGTGGTGAAAGTGAATAACCGGATCCGTAAATATTATTATATCACCGAAAAAGGGAAAAAAGAAAAAGTCTCACTATTAGAGGATATGAGATCATATGTCAATACCATGAAAATTTTTCTTGATACTAAACTTGCATAAAATGAACCGAAAGGTAACACCTCCCCAGATTGATAAACTGTATGATTTCTGCCAGAACCATTTTGTTTACCATTACGATTTGCAAGTGGAATTGGTTGATCATCTCGCTTCGGCAATTGAGGATAAATGGGAGAGCAACCCGGAAGTTTCATTTGGTGAAGCTTTAAACGATATATATAAAAAGTTTGGTGTCTATGGGTTTGGCAAAATAAAGGAGCAAAAGAAAAAGGAATTAAGAAGAAAATATAACCGGATTTTATGGAAATATTTCGTTGAATTTTACCGATGGCCAAAAGTTCTGATGACATTTGCTTTTACTTCCTTCGTGTTTACTGTTTTTCAGGTGGTAGAAAACAGTTTAATTGTTTTCTATACTTTTTTTGCGTTACTTATCAGTTACGTATTGGTATATTTTTTTATTGAAGCTCCTAAATTGAAAATAAAGGCTAAAAAGAAATTTTTGCTGATCGATTACCTGAATGGTCTTCAAGGAACAGTTATTATTATTGCTTCACAGCTTCCCAATATTGTTTTTCAGCTGGCATTTGCTACAAATAAAATAGTTATAGATAATTTTTTGCTTTTGTTTGGATGTTCATTGACAATTGTAGCATGTGGTATATTACTGTACGGACAGACGTTTGTTATTCCCCGTAAAGTCAAACAACATTTTTTAGAAGCTTATTCCGAATATGTAATGTAACTTTTACCGGAAAACAGAACCAATAGATAATAACAGACATTTTAAAGTCTAATCTTCTTATCAGTGCATAATGAAACGCAGTTTTACATATTTTGCCTGGCGGGAACTTACCCGTTCGGCCTATTTCGGGAAAAATATGGCGGCCAAAGGGGTGCTTATTTTTCTGGCTTTGTACTTTTCTCTGGTTGCCCTCGTACTTGGCCTCAACCTGACTCATGTTCTGAATGAAAATTATCCCGGGCAATCACCCATACCGGCATTTAATTCCCTAATCCTAATTTATGCCGGTTTTGACTTGGTGCTGCGCATTATGATTCAGAATCTGCCTACTTTCGGCTTTCAGCCTTTTTTAACAGTTCCTGTAAAAAAGAAGCGTATTGCCCGGTATATGCTAAACAAGTCGTTGTTCCATTTTTTGAATCTCCTTCCTTTGTTTCTGATTCTGCCATTCATATTCAAAACGGCTGTGCATGAACTTGAAGGAATTCAGCTGGCAGCCTGGATTACCGGCCTTATATTTTTAGTATTTACAAATCATTTTCTTGCGCTTTATATTAAGTGGCGCACCAATGAAGATGACAGATATTTTTATGGGTTCCTGATTCTGGCAGGTTCTGTTTTTGCGGTTGATTACTTTGGAATAGCGGATTTAACAGGCGGTTTTGGAGAAATTTACAACAGGGTAGTTAATCAGCCGTCGCTGGTACTTGTGTTTCCTTTGGCAACGGCCGGCTTATATTTGTTAAATCTTCGGTATCTGTTAAGCCGGTTTTACCTCGATGAACTTTCGCAAAGGAAGAAACAGGCTTCTGCCCACGATTTCTCATGGCTGGCACGTGTGGGCGAATATGGTAAGATGCTCTCATTGGAGGTGAAAATGATAATGCGAAATAAACGTCCGCGTATGTCTGCAATCATGTCGGTGTTGTTTATATTCTACGGATTGCTTCTGTATAAGGATTACAATGAACAGGCGCCTGAAGTTCTCCTGGTGTTCGGAGGAATGTTTATGACAGGAATCTTCAGCATGACCTACGGGCAGTTTTTCCCGGCCTGGCACAGCCGTTATTACCCGCTGCTTATGACTCAAAATGTAAAGATGAAGCAGGTACTGCAATCAGCATTTTTTCTGATGGCCGCCACTAACATAGTTTTTTACCTGCTTTCACTGGGGTATATGTTTGTTACACCTAAAGTGCTATACATTCATCTGTCAGTTATGCTTTACAATGTTGGGGTGAATTCGTTCGTAATATTTGCACTGGGGCTTAACAGCCGCCGCTCGATTGACATCGATACCCGCGCAATGTTTAACTACCAGGGAATGGGAGCTACCCAGTGGCTTATCGCTTTTCCCATCTTGTTTGGCCCAATGGCTGTTTATGGCTTGCTGACGTTGTTATTTGGAAAAATTGCAGCCTATTTTATTCTTGGAGGGCTAGGACTGGTAGGTATTGTGCTTCATCCCCGCCTGCTTGATTATTTTTCAAAACAGTACCTGCGAAGAAAGCACAGGATGATAGCGGCATACCGAAGTACATGATTTCTTGTGCTTAAATGAATAAATCTGATATTTAAAAAATGATACTCAAATAAACTGAAAGACAGGCTCAATAAATAAAATCACAAAGATGATACATGCGATTAATTTACAAAAAGCTTATAATAAAACCACTGTTTTGGATTTACCGGAACTGATGATAAAACGCGGAGAAGTATTCGGGCTGGTGGGTAACAATGGAGCCGGGAAAACTACTTTGTTTTCGCTGATTCTTGATTTGATTCGTGCAACTAAAGGAAAGGTAACCAGCAATGAAACTGACGTAGCCCGCTCTGAAGAATGGAAAAGCTATACAGGCGCCTACATCGATGAAAGCTTCACCATTGGCTACCTTACTCCCGATGAGTACTTCAATTTCCTGGGAGAACTGCGTAATATGAACAGGGATGATATTGGGTTGTTTCATGTAAAATTTGAAGGGTTTTTTAACGGGGAAATCCTTGGGCAGAAGAAGTTCATCCGCGATTTATCAAAAGGGAATCAGAAAAAGGTTGGAGTTGCAGGAGCTTTTATGGGAAACCCCGAGGTGGTGATTCTGGATGAGCCGTTCGCAAATCTTGACCCAACTTCACAATATAAGCTGCGCGAACTGATAAAGGAGTATGCAGCCGGCGGCGACAAAACACTGCTGATTTCAAGCCACGACCTGGATCATGTGGCTGATGTAAGCACCCGCATCGTTATTCTTGAAAAAGGTCAAGTTGTGAAAGATGTACCAAGAACCGATTCTACACTGGCTGAGCTGGAGGAATTCTTTACGGGGGTGAAATCTGAAAGTTCATTTCTTGAAGAATTATGACAAAAAAGGAAGATGCTTCAGATATAGGGCATTTTCCTTTCAGGTAAATAAAAATGATGCTTTATTACATTGCATCGCAAAACTTCATTTGATACAGAGGAAACATGTAAAACTGACCTCCGGTGAATGGTTATTTTTTTAACTTTATTGCCCTTAACGATCTTTTCCCATGGAGAACAAAGAAAAAAATGCACAGGAAATCTATTCCAAAATGGCTGCAATTTGCAGCCGCTCCGAACAATGTTCATTCGATATCCGGAATAAGATTCTGAATACAGGTCTTTCGTCTGAGGAAGCGGATGATGTTATTGATAAACTGAAAGCAGAACGGTTTATAGATGATGAGCGTTACGTTCGCTCGTACGTATCAGATAAGTTTAAGCTCAATAAGTGGGGAAAGGTAAAAATCAGGCATTATCTTAAAATGAAAGGGTTTTCGGACGGAATAATTCAACAGGGGCTGGATACCATCAATGAGGATAAGTACCGGCAGGCGCTGCTCATGACGATGAAAGAAAAAGCCCGTGCAGTGCGCAGGAAAAGCAGGTACGAAAAGATGGGGCAGATAATACGTTTTGCTCAAAACAGAGGGTATGAACCTGAATTGATTCACCGCTACCTTAATGAAGTAGTAGAATAAATGCGATTCTTGTTACCTTTGCAAATCACAAATAAAATAAAACAATGATATTAAAAGACCAGGTAAAAGATCTCCTGGAGCGCCGGGATGCGCTAAGGAGGCATCTTTGACTACGATGCTAAAATACTCCAGCTTAAAGAGGAAGAATTAAAAACACAAGACCCTGAATTTTGGGCTAATCCGCAAAAGGCTGAAGTTCAGATGAAAGCCATCAAATCGATTAAGGACTGGACGGGCGGATTTGAAAGGGTAGACCAGGCTGTTGAAGATTTCACTGTTATCTATGAATTTTTTGAAGCTGATGAGGCTAGTGAAGAGGAAGTGGATAAGGCATATGCCGATGCACTGAACAAGGTTGAGCAACTGGAAACAAAAAATATGCTCCGAAGTGAAGAGGATCACCTGGGGGCAGTGCTGAAAATTAATGCCGGTGCCGGGGGCACTGAAAGCAACGATTGGGCAGAAATGCTTTTTCGCATGTATACCCGCTGGTGCGAGGATAAAGGCTATAAGATTAAGGTAGCCGACATGCAGCCGGGTGATGAGGCCGGTATAAAAAGTTGCACAGTGGAGGTTGAAGGCGATTTTGCTTATGGCTACATGAAAAGTGAAAATGGAGTGCACCGGCTTGTAAGGCTATCACCCTTCAATGCACAAAACAAACGTATGACTTCCTTTACTTCAGTATACGTTGCTCCTTTAGTGGATGATACCATCGAAATAGAAATAAATCCTTCCGATATTACCTGGGAAACTTTCCGCAGCGGTGGTGCAGGGGGGCAGAATGTGAATAAAGTGGAAACAGGTGTTCGTCTGCGCCATGCTCCTACAGGTATTGTCATTGAAAACACCGAAAGTCGTACCCAGGGCGGTAATAAAGAGAATGCACTTCGCCTGCTGAAATCTCAGCTCTACGAAATGGAACTGCGAAAACGGCGTGAAAAGGTGATGGAGATAGAGTCGCAGAAAAAGAAGATTGAGTGGGGGTCGCAAATACGGTCCTATGTTCTGCAGCCTTACAAAATGGTAAAAGATCTTCGGACAAATTATGAAACCGGAAATGCAGGTGCTGTACTTGATGGTGATTTGGATGGCTTTATGAAGGCTTATCTTATGGAATTCGGAGGACAATGATTCAGTAAATGAACAAACCGCATTGGTTTTTTTTATATTTTTAAGTCATAAATGACCGTGCGCCTTAATATTGTGCCATTAACTGAATTGTATGTATTCAAACGAACATTTTATAAACAGGGAAATCAGCTGGCTTTCATTCAATGAAAGGGTATTGCAGGAGGCTGAAGATCCGAATACCCCGCTGTTTGAACGCATACGGTTTATTGGAATTTTTTCAAATAACCTCGATGAATTCTTCAGGGTTCGTGTGGCAACTGTCAGGCGCATGGTGGATATAGGTAAAGATGAGGAAAACCTGCTTGGTGATTTTACCCCACGTGAACTGCACGATAAAATACTGGAAGTTGTATATGGGCATCAGCTTAAGGTGCAGCAGATATTAAGAGATATCCTCACGGAGTTGAATCAGAACAATATTTCCATCATCAATGAGAAGGAGTTAAGTCACAAACAAGGAATTTTTGTAAAGAAGTATTTTTATGAGAGGGTGCTGCCAAACCTGGTTCCCATTATGCTCAGCAAGAAGAATAAGTTTCCATACCTGCGCGATCGATCGGTATACCTGGCAGTGAAACTTTTAAAGAAATCGGACCCTGATGATTTTGCTTATTCCCTTATCCGGATTCCCGGAAGGTCGGTTCCGCGGTTCCTGGTGTTGCCAAAAGAGAACAAGAAAACATACGTGATGTTGCTCGATGATGTTATCCGCTATTGTTTCGACGACCTCTTTTTCTACTTCGATTACGATATTTACGAAGCCTACACCATTAAAATTACCAGGGATGCAGAGCTGGATATTGATGACGATATATCCAAAAGCTTCATAGAAAAAATGAGCTCCAGCCTTAAGAAGCGTAAAAAAGGGAAACTGGTTCGCTTGATATACGACAGGGAGATTCCTCAGGACCTGCTGGATTTTATCCTGAAGAAAATGAAGCTCGATAATGAGGAAAATGCTGTTCCCGGAGGAAAATACCATAATCACAAGGATTTCATGGAATTTCCTGAAATCGGGAAGAAGAGGCACTACTATACGAAGCTTCCCCCTTTCAGGCACAAGGATTTACCTCCGCATACCAGTATATTGCGTGTTCTGCGCAATAAGGATGTTATGCTGCATTTTCCTTATCAGACTTTTAACCACATTATCGATTTTCTCAGAGAAGCGGCAATAGACCCTCAGGTAAAGGAAATTGGAGTTACTCTTTACAGGGTAGCCCCTTCGTCAAGGATTGTGAATGCTCTGCTGAATGCCGTCAGGAATGGGAAGAAAGTTACAGTGGTTATTGAACTTCAGGCACGATTTGATGAGGAGGCAAACATTATGTGGTCAAACAAACTCCAGGAAGAGGGCGCCAATGTAATCAATGGCATTCCGGGAATGAAGATCCATTGCAAACTTGCCTGGGTGAAGCGTAAGGAAGAGGATGGTGACAGGAATTACGCCTATGTAGGTACCGGCAATTTTCATGAAGGCACTGCACGTGTTTATGCCGACGACGGTTTGCTTACCGCCGACCCCCGTATTGCCGATGAGGTGGAAATGGTCTTTAATTTCTTTAAGCAAAATTACAGGCATAACAAGTATGAACACCTGGTGGTAAGCCCTTTTTTTATGCGGAATGTATTTATGGAGCAAATCGACCGGGAAACAGAACTTGCAAAGCAGGGGAAAAAAGCCTGGATGGTGCTGAAGATGAACAGCCTTATTGACCCCGGGATGATGGCTAGGATATATAAGGCAGTTAAGGCCGGAGTGAAAATAGAACTTATTGTAAGGGGCATTTTCGGGTTGAAGCTCGATACAAAAAAAAGCAGGAACAATGTTAAGGCCATTAGTATAGTGGATAAATACCTCGAGCATTCACGCGTGTTTCTGTTTGGAAATGATGGAAATGAGAAGATGTATATCTCTTCTGCTGACTGGATGCCCCGTAACCTTAATAGAAGAATTGAAATCGCCTGCCCCATTTATGATGAACAAATCAGAAATGAACTGAAAGAAATGTTGGGCATTCAACTGCAGGATAATACAAAGGCACGAATACTTGATCCCATGCTCCAGAACAATTACAACACAAGCAATGGAAACAATACCCACAGGGCACAGGAAGATTTCTACAACTTTATTAAAAAGCAGCACTTCGTTGTTATGAAGATTTATCACAATCCCCGTTGCCCTAAAAGCCGGGCGGGATTAAAATATATTGAGGAAAAAGGTTACACTGTAGAAATCCGGAAGTACCTTACTGAAGGTATTTCAGAAGATGAGCTGAGGGATGTTATTGCAAAAACAGGACTAAAGCCTGCAGAACTTATACGTACGCAAGAAAAAATCTACAAGGAAAAATACCAGGGTCAGGACATTCAGGATGACGAATGGATAAAGATAATTGCAGAGAACCCTCGTTTACTGCATCGTCCTATTGTGGTAAATAACGAAAAGGCCGTATTGGCCAATCCTCCTGAAGCAGTAGAGAAGATTATGTAATGTTTAATTTTTTCTTTAATGCCTGAATTTCAGCTTCAGCATTTCTTTTCTCAACAAGCGCTTTTGAAAGGGCAAGGGCATCAATAACGGCCTGCTTGTCGTAGCTTTCCAAAATAATGTAGTAATACTCTTTCCCTAAAAACACTGCCTTCAGGTTCCGGTCGGCATGTTTGGCAATAAATTCCATAACCCCGTTATCTTTTCCATTGCGGTAACTTACCTTTTCCCATTTTGCTTCCATAAAATCGCTTTGGTGATTATCGGCAGTGTTAAGAGGAATTTCCTCTGTTTTGGCATCATCTCCCTGGTCGTAAACCCTCAGGGCAGTATGGTTGAGCCAATTTTTGCCATGATAATTGCTGCTGAGGTAAATATCGCCCCGTTCGTCAAGGTGAATCTGGATAAATGAACGGTCCCATGCACGCTCAAAGTTTTGCCGCTTATGGATATATTGTGAATACCGGTCGAATTCAGTTTTTTCCTTTTGAAAAGGTTTTTCCAGAACGGCAATTTTAACCTTAAGTGAATCCAGCTGAGCTTCTTTTCTGTGAAGCAGGTCAAATTGAACTTCTTTTTGCAGGTTCTTTGCAGAATTAACGGCATACTGGGCTTTTGGAAATAAACCGGGAATACTGTCGAGGTGACGAAGAGCAGCAAGGGTATCGTTTTTTTCTAAAAGTGTCTGGGCTTGTTTTAGTTTTACGCGGGCTTTATCCTCATCGGATGGACCACACGAAACGTAGGCTACGGCCAGTAAAAACAGGAATAAATATGCTGTAACTTTCATTTTCTAATTTTTGTACAAATTTACACTTTTCAGCTCATCTGAAAATCGGAGAAACTTAAAGGATGTTAATTAAACGAAAAAATGAAAATTAAATTTTGGTTCAAGTCTTCGATAAGCGCGGCATTCTTTTTTGATCCAATAGATTATTTCTATTTTTAGCGCCAAATTAAATGGTTTATGATTACGCTCACTCAGCTGGAATATATTGTAGCGGTTGATACCTATCGCCATTTTGGAAAAGCCGCAGAATCGTGCTTCATTACACAACCAACGCTTTCAATGCAGATTAAAAAGCTTGAAGAAGATCTTGAAATTATAATCTTCGATCGAAGTAAACAACCCCTTATTCCCACTGATGTGGGCCAGCGGATAATTGAACAGGCGCGGGCGGTTTTAAAGGAATCCGAGGAAATCACAAACATTGTAAAGGATCATAAGCATGAAGTATCGGGTGTGTTACGGATAGGGATAATACCCACTCTTGCACCTTATCTGCTCCCGATTTTTATTGGCAGGTATAAAAAATTGTACCCCAATATCCACATAAAGGTGGTAGAGAAAACAACGGGAGAGATAGTTAAGCTTCTGCAAAAGGATTTGATTGATGTGGGCATATTAGTTACTCCTTTGAAAGAGGAAAAGATAATTGAAAAGCCTTTGTTTTACGAGGAAATGCTGGTTTACATTAACCCTGAAAATGAATTGTACCGGAAAGAAGCCATTACTTTAAAAGATATTGCCATTCCTGAAATATGGCTGTTAAGCGACGGCCATTGTTTTAGGGATCAGGTAATCAACCTTTGTTCTTTTCTTGGAACCCTTGACAGCGGATTGCCATTTCATTTTGAAGCAGGTTCTCTTGAGACGCTTATGAATATTGTTGACCGGGAAGGAGGAATAACCCTTATTCCTGAACTGGCAAAGCTGGGCATGTCTGAAAGCCGTTTAAAAAATGTCCGTCAGTTCAGCAACCTGAAACCTTTAAGAGAAGTTAGCCTGGCTTATTCGCGTCATTTTGCCAAACATAAGCTGATTAATCTGCTTTGGCGCGAAATTAAGGCAGCCCTTCCCCAGGAACTTCAAAACGAAACAAGGGGAACTGTTGTAGATTGGAAATAAACTTTCTTGATTTATAAAAAAATAATTAACTTTGCGCCCTGTTTCGCGGACGTGGCGGAATTGGTAGACGCGCCAGACTTAGGATCTGGTGCCGTAAGGCGTGGGGGTTCGAGTCCCTTCGTCCGCACTCACATCGCCGGCCCTTCCCGTAGGGATTTGCCGGCGGTGGCTTTATAAATAGTGTGACATTTAACTTATTTATCAAACTTGCCGGCATGGGTATTGATACGCTGCCGGTTCATTGACAATGAATAATTGATGTCGGCGTGAATGTCGGGTAGCAAAAAAATTAACAATTTAGAAACAAGATGAATATTACCAGGGAAAATATCGGCAATGTAAATGCTGTAATCAAAGTTTTAATTGAAAAAACGGATTACGAAAAAACCGTTGAGGAAACATTAAAAGATTACCGTCAAAAATCAGCTCTTCCCGGATTCCGGCCCGGCAAAGCTCCTATGGGGCTTATCCGCAAACGTTTTGGTAAAGCTGTGCTTGCTGAAGAAATCAACAAAATGCTTTCGCAAAATCTTACCCGCTACCTGATGGAGGAAAAATTGCAGGTATTGGGCGAGCCGCTCTCAAGCACTGATCACCAGAAGCCCATCAACTGGGATACCGATGAAAGTTTTGAATTCGCTTTCGATGTGGCTTTGGCTCCAAAAGTGGAGGTAAACGTGGATGAAAACGATAAACTGGATTACTATACCATAAAGGTTTCCGATGAAATGATCGACCAGCAGGTTGAAATGATTGTTTCTCAAATGGGTGAAAGCGTGGAAGCCGAAGAGGTTGAAGAAGAAGCACTGGTAAGGGGTGATTTTGTTGAACTTGATGATCAGGGACAGGAAAAACCTGAAGGTATTCGTGCTGATGGCGTGCTGCTTTCAGTAAAAATGATAAAAGACGACTCCATCAAACAAGAATTCCTGGGAAAGAAAAAGGAGGATGTAGTTACTTTCGATCCTGTGAAAGCATACCAGGACAGACACGAAGTAGGGCATCTGCTGAAGATTAGCCATGAACAGGCTGACGAACTGAACAGCACTTTCAGTTTCACAATTAAGGAAATTACCCGGTTTATAAAAGCGGAGCTGAATGAGGAGCTGTTTAAGAAAATATATGGCGAAGATACTGAAGTGAAAACTGAAGAAGAACTGAGGAATAAGCTACGGGAAGAAATTGCAGCCAACCTGAAACAATCATCCGACCGCCGGTTTGCAACCGATGTCCGCGATATGCTGGTAGAAAAACTGAGCCCCGAACTGCCCGAAGAATTCCTCAAGCGCTGGCTTAAGGAAAGCAACGAGGAAGTAACCGACGAGCAGATAGAAAAAGATTTCGGAAGTTTTATGACTGATCTGCGCTGGCAGCTAATTAAAGATGCTATCCGAAAAGAAAATGACCTTAAGGTTGAAGAGGCTGAGGCATTCGATTTGGCAAAACAGCTGGCACAGGCACAGTACAGCCAGTACGGAATTTATGATGCTCCGGAAGAACAGCTGGAGTCGTTTGCTAAGATGATACTTGAAAAACCGGAAGAAAAAGAACGTTTGTACAATAAACTTTTTGAAGACAAATCGGTTGAAGTTATCAAGGAGAAAATTACCGTAGAGGAAAAAGAAGTTACCCGCGAAGAGTTTGAAGAATTGGCAAAACAATAAACCGGCTTATTTCAGTAGGAATTTTTTGTAACTTTACGGTATATTAGGTTAAAAAAGAAAACATGGAAAATAAAAACGAATTTAAAAAATACGCCGTTAAACACTCGGGTATAAGCAGCCTGACACTGGAAAGTTACGCATCGGCTTACAGTAATTACATTTCACCCACAATTATCGAAGAAAGGCAACTGAACGTAGCCTCAATGGATGTTTTTTCCCGGTTAATGATGGACCGGATCATCTTTCTGGGAGTGCCAATCGATGATACTGTGGCGAACATTATCCAGGCGCAGCTTCTGTTTCTGGAATCTACCGATCCTTCGAAAGACATTCAGATATATCTCAACTCACCCGGAGGACATGTGCATGCCGGATTAGGCATATACGATACCATGCAGTACATTACAGCCGACGTGGCAACAATCTGCACCGGCATGGCTGCTTCAATGGGAGCTGTATTGCTTACAGCCGGGGCCCATGGCAAACGGTCAGCTCTAAAACATTCGCGGGTAATGATTCATCAGCCAATGGGAGGTGCCCAGGGGCAGGCTTCCGACATTGAAATTACAGCCAGGGAAATACTTAAAATCAAAAAAGAACTCTACAACATTATATCTGAACATTCCGGCAGGCCTGTAAAACAGGTTGAAAAAGATGCCGATCGTGATTACTGGATGACTGCCGATGAAGCAGTGAAGTATGGTATGATCGACGAAATACTGTTCAGGAATAAGTAAATAAAAACATTAAATGGTTAACAAAGTCAGAATGGATAAATGCTCTTTTTGTGGTCGCGAGAAAAAGGAAGTGAACCTTTTGATTGCCGGTATTGAAGGGCACATTTGCGATCGATGTGCTGAGCAGGCTTATTCTATTATCCAGGAAGAAATAAAAAAGGATAATGTTTTTGATTTGGCCGGAGTCCAGCTTCTGAAACCCAAACAGATAAAAGAATTTGTTGATCAATATGTAATTGGGCAGGATGAAGCAAAAAAGATTATTTCAGTTGCTGTTTACAACCATTACAAAAGGTTGACTCAGCCACTGGACAAGGACGAAACTGAGATTGAAAAGTCAAACATCATCCTGGTTGGTGAAACCGGTACGGGAAAAACCCTCCTGGCACGCACTATAGCAAAAATGCTGCACGTTCCCTTCACCATTGTCGATGCTACCGTTCTCACTGAAGCCGGTTATGTTGGTGAAGATATTGAAAGCATTCTAACCCGACTATTACAGGCTGCCGATTACGTTGTGGAAGCTGCTGAACGAGGTATTGTTTTTATTGATGAAATCGATAAAATTGCCCGTAAAAGCGACAACCCCTCCATCACCCGCGACGTATCAGGTGAGGGCGTACAGCAGGGATTGCTTAAGCTGCTGGAAGGTTCAATCGTGAATGTTCCTCCACAGGGCGGAAGAAAACACCCGGAACAAAAACTCATACCTGTCGATACAAAAAACATCCTGTTTGTTTGCGGGGGTGCATTCGACGGCATCGAACGTAAAATTGCCAACAGGCTTAATACTAAAGTAATTGGTTACAGCGCTGCTAAAAATGCTGACCGGATAGAACGTGAAAACCTCTTGCAGTACATTGCACCGCAAGATTTAAAATCTTTCGGTTTAATTCCTGAAATCATCGGAAGGCTGCCGGTTTTGGTTCACCTCGATCCGCTTGATAAAAATGCATTGAGGCAAATTCTTACTGACCCGAAAAATTCAGTAATCAAACAATACAAAAAGCTTTTCAAAATTGATAAAATCAATCTTGAGTTCGAAGAAGAAGCGCTTGAATATATCGTTGAAAAAGCTATAGAATTTAAGTTGGGAGCACGTGGATTGCGTTCCATTTGCGAAAGCATTATGAACGATGCCATGTACGAGATGCCCTCTGAAAAAGTGGACGATCTGGTCATTACCCGTGAATATGCCCAAAGTAAAATGGACAGATCTAGCATCAGGCGCCTGAAAGCCAGCTGAGATAACATTCATAGAGAAAATACAGTAAAAAACCGGGCCACGAATGACCCGGTTTTTTTTCTCAATGTGTTGCATCCCCTGCAAAATGTTTTGTTGTTTGTATTATTCCGGCCACTCGTTATACGAATAACCGGTTGAAAAAATCAAGTAGGGTATCTTTACACCCTGTTCTTACGTTTCATTATTTTTTCTTCCTGTTTCCTCATCTTTTTTTCTTGCTGCTTCTCTTTTAAACTCTTTTGAGCCTCTTTGGGAGCAAAATGCTTTTTAGCCATTGTAACTCTTTTTAAACAGATTAATGAACTGCTTCAGATTGATACACATTCTTTATTCTTACTTTTTTTATCCCTGCCGGAGCTTTGTATGAAACTGTACTGCCAATTTTATATCCCAACAATGCGCTTCCGAACATTGAGAGAACAGATACATTTCCTTTTCTGAAATCAGCCTCTGCGGGATAAACAAGTTTTACCTTCATCTCCCTGCCGGTATCCAGATCAATAACTTCAACCATTGAATTCATCGTAATAATGCCTTCATCAGGTTTATTGTCCTTAATGCGTTTTGCCCGCTTAATCTCAGCTCCCAGATAGTTCAGATTGTTTATTTCAGTGGTGTGCAGGTTTTTTGCTGCTCTCACCAAATCACAAAGCTTGATGTAATCGCTTTCTGTTATGCTAATTGTGTTTTCCATAGTATTTAATTTTTTAATCGTATCCGATTTTAATAAACATCGTATCCGATACAATAATACAAATTAAATTATACATTTGCAACAAATTATGGGAAATGGGAAAAAGCCGGTTTATTATTCTTAAGCAAATTATTGAATTATATGAAGAGTACGATTCAGCTGAACTCCAGATGGATGTGCTTTCGTTTGCAAAATGGATGATCAAAAAACTGGAAGAAGAACCTGACCTGATTCAAAAAGCCTCCAGAGAAAAGAAACCCGAAAATTATAATGAAGGATTCTCAGTGGTGAAAAGCATGGATGAAAAGACAAGATTTCTTGAATCCATAACCCGTATAGCCAGGTATCATGAACTGTATTCCCGTAAAGTCTTAAAAGATTTAATTATTAATACCCGGTTGGAATATTTATTCCTGCAGGCTATCCATTTGATGGAAAAGGCAAGAAAAACTGACATTATAAGTGCATTTAACCTTGAATATACAACAGGAATGGATACCATCAGAAGGTTAACAAACAATGGTCTGTTAAATGAAATTCCCGATGAGCAGGATAAAAGGGTAAGACTTTTGGCATTGACAGAAAAAGGTGAGGAAATATTGGATCTTGCCAATAAACGTATGAGTGAGGAGTATAAAATGTTTCTGACAGCCATTAATGCTAATAAGTGGAAAAAAGCTTTGCCTGTTATTGAAGAAATTGATGAATTTCACAGTTCGGTTTTTCAGAACTACAGCGATAAATCGTTCGCTGAACTGAAAAACCTTATGGATTCCCTGAAGTATTTATACAAATAAAAGAGTTTGCAAATAATTAAGTACGGTACAGTTCAGAAAATTTCTGCGTTTGTTTTTGGGATTTGGAGCAAGAATGTACTGTTGAACTGTATATATTTCTTCGAAATTCATTTTCTTAAGATTTAATAACAGCATTTTAATAACGGTATTGTTATTATTTTCCCGTTTCATGAACCGGTTAAGAAGCATACCTTGGCCATTTATAATTGAGTTTACATTGAATTTGGTACGGCGAAGGTATGGTTTTGATAGGTCTTTAAGTAGTTGTAATTTTAGAAAAAGAAGAGTCAAGCTGGGTGTAGGAATTATCCATTGGAGAACCTGAAAGGGGAACAAAATTTATGAAAGGGCAAAAAGAAAGCCGCCTCAGGAAAAACTTACTGAGGCGGCAATAAAGGTTTGTTGTTTAATTAATTACAGTGTCATATGGCATACGTGCATAGATGCCGTTCATATGAGGCAATTTGTTCAGTTGTTCGTAGTATTTATAGGCTTCACCCAATTCATTTTTGATAAACCGGACGCGCAGGTTTTCAGTGCCCGATTTAAAAAGTTCTTCGAAGGGGTCGGCCTGTGAGGGAAGCGGAACGGTACGATATTCCTCTATGCCTGCAATTTCAGCAGCCAGTTCAACAGCATCTTCAATACCGCCGAATTGGTCAATCAGTCCAAGTTCAAGGGCATTTTCACCGCTCCAGACTCTGCCCTGGCCAATTTCATCGACCTGTTCTTTTGTCATGTTTCGCCCGTTGGCAACATGCGAAATAAAGGTGTCGTAACCTTTTTCAATGGTTTGCTGAAGCAGGTGCCGTTCGTAATCGGTAAGTGGCCTTGTTAAGGATATAAAGTTTGAATTTTCGTTTGTTTTTACCACATCGGTTGTTATGCCCAGTTTATCGTTCATCAGTTCTCCGAAATTGGGTATCATACCAAAGATTCCAATGGAGCCAGTAATGGTATTAGGCTGTGCAACGATCCTATCGGCCGGGGCGGCTAGATAATAACCACCAGATGCTGCCACATCGCCAAATGAAACCACCATTGTCTTTTCTTCGGCAGCAAGTTTCACTTCACGCCATATAACTTCTGAATCGAATACACTGCCTCCGGGGGAATTGATTCGAAGTACAATTGCCTTATAAGCGCTGTCCCTGCGTACTTTTCTTATTTCACGACCCAGCACTTCACCTATAATAGCATCTCCACCCATTGCAATCCCGATATCACCACTTGCATAGATAACGGCAATTTTGTTCCTGCTGTATGGTTTACTGTAACCTTTAACTGTGGCATTCTTATAGTTTGCAACGCTAACAACAGGGATTTCCTTTGCATCCTGATCACCGATGATTGCACGCAGATCATCCAGTACTTCATCTTTGTACCTGGCGGCATCCACCAGACCGGCTTCCACGGCTTCGTCGCCAAGGTTGAAGGTTTGCACCTGGTCGGCCAGTTCATTCAGTCGTTCAACGGGTATTGAGCGGGTTTCAGAAATCCCCTGCAGCATGTGGTTCCAGAGGCTGTGCATATAAACCAGCTGCTGCTGACGGTTTTCTTCACTCATCTGTTCAAGCATGAATGGCTCAACAGCGGCTTTAAATTTCCCATGCCGTATAATCTGCATCTCAATACCCAACTTTTCAAGGGCATTGGTAAAAAACATCATTTCACTCCCGAGGCCACGGAAATCGACCGAACCCATTGGGTGAACAACCACCTGGTCGGCTACGGTAGCCAGGTAATACGATTTCTGGTCGTATAATGTTCCGTAAGCATAAATGGGTTTGCCGCTTTTTTCCTTAAAGACAATAAGGGCATTGCGGATTTCTTCCACCGATGCCATCCCCCCGTTCAGCATCGAAAGCTTAAGGTAAACTCCCTTTATACGGTCGTCGTAAACCGCTTTTTCAAGAGCAGCTGATATTTCATCCAGACCAATGGTTCTGGTTTGTGGTATTCCGGGTATGTTAAAATCCTGAAAAGGATCGTTCGGAGCACGATCAACTATCTGGCGTTCCAAATCAAGCACCAGCACTGTATTTTCAGCAATTGTAACCTGTTTTTCGGCCGAGGAAATTAAAGCCCCGATTATCATAAAAAACAGGAAGAATCCGATTATAGAGATTGCAATAACACCTACAACTGTAGCAAGCACATACTTAAAAAAATCTTTCATATTTTAAACTGTTAGTAATCATTTTGATGCCTTCAAATATACGGTCATCTTTTTATTTTTTTTATTTCATTACCTTTATTCGACAAATGATGGGTAATTTTATATGCGAAATAATTACAAAAATAGTGTTCAATGCATCATGTTTTTTTAGGCATAGGCGGGAATATTGGCAATAAGCGTCAAAATTTTGAAAAAGCAAAACTGTACATCGAAAAAGAAATAGGAGAAATTTTGGAGCAGTCATCGGTTTATGAAACGCCACCCTGGGGTTTTTTGGCAGAAGAAGATTTCTGGAACCAGGTAGTGCATGTAAAAACGCAGCTGGAACCGGATGAGTTAATTGGGAAAATTCAGAAAATTGAAGATTTATTTGGCCGCGTTCGTGATGCCGGGTATTATGTTTCGCGTGAAATGGATATTGATGTGTTGTATTACGATGATAAGTCGCTCACAACCGATAAAGTTATTGTTCCGCATCCTAAAATTGCGCAGCGGTTGTTTGTTCTTGTGCCGCTAAATGAAATTGCTCCTAATTTTCAGCATCCTGTATTGAAAGTAACTAACCGGCAGTTGCTCGATAAATGCAATGATGAATCATCAATAAAACGAATTGAACTGTAACTTTTTACAATATGAATGAACAACCAGAAATTGAAGTAGGAATATTAGCTTATGAAAAAGTGGACTTTTTGCTTTCAGAAGGTTTTCGTATTGGGAACCGGCAAGTTTCAGCCGGGAGATATGAAGCAAATTGCCAAAATAATAAAGTAGAAATTACGATACCTTCAGGTGAAAAGCTCCGGTTTGAATCACAACTGTTTACTCCTTCAGACGATTCTCCGGACACCTGGTTTGAGCTGGAAGATGTAATCATAGGAGTTGGTTTCCACTGGGAGCAGAAAGAAAATCAGCGGTTCCGGGGCAAATTGAAGCTAATGGCAGAAAGCGGAAAGGTTCGTGCAATAAACAGTATAAGGCTGGAAGATTACCTTAAAAGTGTTATTTCTTCAGAGATGAGTGCCACCAGTTCGCCGGAGTTTTTAAAAGCACACTCGGTAATCTCCCGCAGCTGGTTACTGGCGCAGGTTGAGAAAACAAAGAACATTAAAGCCGGAGGAGGTGTTTACCGTACGTCACATGAAAGCGAGGATGAGATAATCAGGTGGTACGACAGGGAAGATCATTTGAATTTTGATGTTTGTGCAGACGACCATTGCCAGCGATACCAGGGGATTACAAAAATTTTTACTGATAAGGCTTTAAAAGCAGTTGATGAAACAAGGGGTGAGGTAATTACCAGTGAGGGCAAAATTTGTGATGCACGGTTTTCGAAATGTTGCGGTGGTGTTTCCGAAAATTTTGAAAATGTGTGGGAGCCTGTCAGGCATTCTTATCTTACCAAAGTTGTTGATTCTGAATTTGGTGATACCACTTGTGTTGATTTGCGCAGGAATGAGGAGGCAGAAGTTTGGATCCGAACCTTTCCCCACGCTTTTTGCAATACTACCGACCGGCAGGTATTATCGCAGGTGTTGCCGGATTTCGATCAGAGTACAGTTGATTTTTACCGGTGGACAAAAGAGTACAGCCAAAATGAGCTTGCAGCAATTATCAGAAAGCGTTCAGGAATTGATTTCGGGCAAATTATTAAGCTTGAACCTTTGCAGCGAGGGCACTCAGGAAGACTTATAAGACTTAAGATACATGGTACCAAAAGAACGCTTACAGTGGGTAAGGAGCTTGAAATTAGGAAGTGGTTGTCGGAATCACACTTGTACAGCTCGGCATTTGTGATTGATCATTTTGATTTGCAGGACGGCGTTCCTCAAAAAGTTGTGTTAACCGGGGCAGGATGGGGGCATGGCGTTGGATTGTGCCAAATTGGTGCCGCCGTTATGGGTGAAAAGGGATATTCGTACAAACAAATTTTAAGTCATTATTTCCCGCGGACAGAATTAAAAAAGATTTATAAAACATAAGTTCCGGCATTGATTTTTTTCTTAATCCTGTTATCTTCAGCATTCAAATTTCAACCTATGAAGACAAAATTATTTTGGTGGTTAGCCGGAGCTTTTATATTGACATGCTTCGATTTGTTTGCCGAAAATAAAGCTGTACGCATCAATCAGTTAGGGTATCTTCCGCAATCGGTGAAAGTGGCGGTATTTCTTTCGGATGAAAAGGTTAATGTTAAAAAATTTACTTTACATGAGTCGATAACCGATGAGGAAGTTTTTAGCGGCACTGTTGAAAACAAGAATGCTGAAAACTGGGGTATGGCTGTTGCCGGTCGTCTCGACTTTTCAAAATTCAACACTGAAGGAGGTTATTATGTGAAGGTGGGAGATGTGAAATCACCGAAATTCAGGATTCACAACGATGTTTATGAGGGTACGGCTGATTTTCTTTTGAATTATCTCAGGCAACAGCGTTGCGGCTATAATCCTTATTTAAAAGATTCGTGCCATCTTCATGACGGCATTATTGTAGATCATCCGAGACGTACGGGAGCGTTTGTCGATGTAACCGGAGGCTGGCACGATGCAACAGATTACCTTCAATACTCTACAACATCGGTCAATACAGTTTTTCAGATGATGTTTGCGTATGAAAATTTTCCTGAAGTGTTTGGGGATAAGTATGATGCCCGGGGGCATGCCGGTGCTAATGATGTTCCCGACATTCTGGATGAGATTAAATGGGGATTGCAGTGGATGTTGAAGATGAACCCCTCGCCGGGGGAAATGTATAACCAGATTGCCGACGATCGTGACCATATTGGGTTCAGGTTGCCGGTTGATGATCCGGCGGATTATGGTTTGGGGAAATACCGGCCAGTTTATTACGTTACCGGAAAGCCACAGGGACTTGCTGAATATAAAAATACTTCCACAGGGGTTTCTTCCATTGCCGGTAAGTTTTCTTCAGGGTTTGCCATGGCGGCACGTCTTTTTGAAGACAGCGATACTGAGTTTGCAGACCTGCTCAGGCAAAAAGCCTTGGGTGCCTGGACGTTTGCCTTATCCGATACCGGGTACACACAAACTGCCTGCAATGTATCGCCCTATTATTATGAGGAAAGCAATTTTGCCGATGATCTGGAGCTGGCCGCTATCCAGCTTTACCGCTTAACCGGTGAGGAACGCTATTTAAAAGAAGCCTCCTACTGGGGAGAGCAGGAACCTGTTACTCCATGGATGGAAAAAGGGGAGGCCAGGCATTATCAGTATTACCCGTTTATAAACCTGGGGCACAATTTTCTTGCAAAAGAAAAGAAGGATAAGTTTGCAGGGTATTATGCCATTGGACTAAATCATCTTTTCGAACGGGGAAAGGATGATCCTTTTTTTAACGGTATACCATTTATATGGTGCTCAAATAACCTGGTGGCAGCAGCTATAACTCAGGCAAGGCTTTACCATATGCAAACCGGCGAAACACGATTCCTGGAAATGGAGGCTGCACTGCGAGACTGGCTGTTTGGATGCAACCCCTGGGGCACTGCTATGATTTGTGGTTTGCCCGGTGTGGACGACTCACCATCGCTTCCTCATTCTTCATATACCGTCCTGCAAGGCGTTAATACCTACGGAGGACTGGTAGATGGCCCCGTTTACAGTTCTATATATAACAGCCTTATAGGTATTAAACTGACCGGGGAGGATGAATATGCTGCCTGGAACAATGGTAAAGCAGTGTATCACGATGATATCGGAGATTATTCCACAAATGAACCTACCATGGATGGGACGGCAAGCCTAAGCTTTTACCTGGCTTTTCTTGAAAACAATGGGGGCCGGGAAAAAACCGGGAATCTTCGGGTAAAGGATGAACATGGCGCCATTGTCAGGTTCAATCCGTCTGAAAAAAACATTTACCTGGCATTTACTGCCGATTCTCTTTTTGAGGGAGGTGCTCACATTCTCAATGTGCTGGAGAAGAAAAACATAAAAGGTTCTTTCTTTTTAACCGGGAATTTCCTCCGAAACAGGGAGTTTGAGGAAACTGTAAAAAGAATAAAGAAGCAGGGGCATTATATAGGTATTCATTCCGATCTACATTTGCTTTACTGCGATTGGGAAAACAGGGATTCAACACTTATTACTTATTCAGAATTTGAAACCGACATCCTGAATAATTTCAGGGAACTGAAAAAGTTTGGGATACCTCCCGGGGAAGCCCGGTTTTTCATGCCGCCTTATGAATGGTACAATCGGGAGGTTGTAGGCTGGAGCCGGAAACTTGGACTGGAAACTGTAAATTTTACGCCCGGAACCGGTACAAATGCCGATTATACTACTCCCGGTATGGAGAATTACAAAACTTCTGTAAAAATATATGCTAATCTGTTGAATTTTGAAAAAAACAATCCTTCCGGATTGAATGGAGCTGTTCTGCTAATTCATCCGGGAACTGTGCCGGAGCGGGAAGATAAATTTTACCGTATTTTGGAAGATATGATCAGGCACTTTTCTTCAAGGGGATATGAATTTAAATCATTAAATCAGTGACTATGCCGAAAGCTACGAAGCGGAATCCATGGCTTTGGATACCATCGTTATACTTTGCCGAAGGATTACCTTATGTTTTTGTAATGACTGTTTCGGTTATCATGTACAAACGGCTTGATATTTCGAATACCGACATTGCTCTTTATACGAGCTGGCTTTATTTGCCATGGGTAATAAAACCCCTTTGGAGCCCTATAGTGGATATTTTGAAAACCAAAAGGTATTGGATAGTGGTAATGCAGCTTATTGTTGGAGCTGCATTGGCCGGCATTGCCTTTACCCTGCCGGGTGATAAGTTTTTCCAGTATACCATTGCCTTTTTCTGGCTGCTGGCCTTCAGCTCGGCAACACACGATATTGCTGCCGATGGTTTTTACATGTTAGGACTTTCGAGCCACGATCAGGCATTTTTTGTAGGGATACGAAATACATTTTATCGTTTTGCAATGCTGGCCGGGCAGGGCCCGCTTGTAATTCTGGCCGGGCAGATGGAACAGATTTCAGGACAAAACATACAGTGGGCCTGGAGCATTACCTTCTATATATTTGCTGCTTTGTTCATCGCTTTTTTCATCTGGCATTTCTTTATTCTGCCACATCCTGTTTCCGATGTGCGGAGGGAGTCGAAATCGGTAAAGCAAGTGTTCCGCGACTTTATCCATACGTTTGTAACCTTTTTCAAAAAAGAGGGTATTGTCCTGTCGCTGGTTTTTATCCTTGTGTTCCGTCTTGGGGAGGCACAACTTGTAAAACTGGCTTCTCCTTTTCTGCTCGATGACCCTGAAGCAGGAGGCCTCGGACTTTCAACCAGCAACATCGGGTTTATATACGGTACTGCAGGAATAATAGCTCTCACTCTGGGTGGTATTGCGGGTGGTGTTCTGGTTTCGCGCAATGGTCTCAGGCATTGGATGTTTCCTATGGTGGCAGCAATGAATCTGCCAAACCTGATGTATGTTTTTCTGGCATTTGTCCAACCTCAAAATCTTTGGATAGTAACCGGTTCGGTTGTAATCGAACAGTTTGGTTACGGTTTTGGCTTTACAGCATTTATGCTCTACATGATATATATTTCCGAAGGGCAGCATAAAACGGCTCATTATGCTTTATGCACCGGGTTTATGGCGCTTGGAATGATGCTGCCGGGGATGATTAGCGGATGGATACAGGAAATGATAGGATACCGCTATTTTTTCGTCTGGGTAATGATATGTACCATTCCGGGATTTATTATTATCAACTATTTAAGATATGATCCTAAATTTGGAATGAAGAGTGAGCGGGAGAAGTAATTGCTGTTAAAAATTAAGTGAAAATGGCTGGTGGTTTTGTTTTGAGTAGCCTTTGATAAAAGTTGTTCATTATTTCATCTCATCAGGTGATGCGACAATGCATGTTTTCATATTTGCCTGCAGGTTTTTATAAAAGCTTTGTACCAATCACAATTTCGACGGGTAACCCAAACAAGTGCACTGTTTTTGTTTGGTTTATTTCAAACCCATTTTGTTGCAGGGATTGTTCAACAAAGATCGGCCTGCAGTCTATGAAGCGGGGATATCTGTTATGTAACCACTCATACATTTTAATCAATTTCCGATTTCCTTTTTTTTTCGAAAGGCTGATAACACCAATCTTTCCATCAGGTTTCAGAACTCTCCGGGTTTCATACAAAACTGTTGGTATTTCGGGAGTATCGAATAACTCGAGGGTAAAACTCATAAAAACGCTATCGAATTTGTTATCTCTAAATTGCATTTTCATGGCATCACCGCAATATAAATCAACCCGGTCAATCAATCCGGCATTCTTTAATCGCTTTCTGCTGACATCAACCATTCCTGAAGAGATATCGATGCCATAAACTTTACCAACATGTCCCACTTTTTCAGCCATTTTTTTTAAGCACCTGCCTGTTCCGGAACCAATCTCCAGAACGATCTCATCCTGCATGATATCAAGCATCTTTAATGCCTTATATTCATATTTTTTTTCGAAAATACCGGCAACCCAATCATAAAATCTGCTCATTTTATCGTAAGTCGCTTTTGCGTCGGCTTTACTTCGCTTTACCCTTGTTATTTCACTATTTAATGTGCTCATTTTGATTTATCTTATAATGATAGATACTGAAAGGAAAAGATTTAGTTTCATGCGATTAAAAATGGTTACCTTCAAATTTCGATTATGGAAATTGCATGTCCCGAAAGTTCTCCGGGTAATCTTCAACTGTTGATGCGTCATCTTGCTCATGCTCGTTTCATATTAAAGCTGAAGGTCGATCTATCCGTTTTATTCCTCAGGAATTCATTAAATTTAGAGGGCATTTTAAGGTTTCACTTCAATTTAGTTCCTAATTAAACTCTACTGTCAGGAATTTTACTTTAGTGAGAAGCTAACTTTATAATCATTCTGAAGCCGGGTAGTGGTAGAATATAATTTTTCCGGGCACTAATACATAAAAGGAACGACTTATTCCGGTGCCAGTTCTGTTAACGGGTACCAGGGGAGGTTGCGCAATATCCAGTAAAGCATGATGAGACCAAAAATAATCCAGGGAGTGCTTTTCAGGTAAAAGATATTTGGCAGATTTAAGTGAAACTTTTTATTCAGAGGTGGGTGAATGTAGTGGTAACCAATGGCTAAAAAAGCCGGTATAAAAAGCATGTTGTTGCTAACAACTCCTTCCAGGTTTAAGTGAAGCATACTGTGTATTGCCCTTTGCGAACCGCAGCCGGGGCAGTATAAGCCTGTTGCAGAATAAAAGATACAGGGGGGGAAAACATCCGATTCACCCGGCTGCAGCAAATAATACAAAACTGCCAGCAAAGGAATACCAATAATAACCCCCCATTTAACAAACTTTGCCATGGTTTAACCCCACGATTCAAAGGCTTCTATGCCGATGCTTCCCACAGCGCCAAGGAAGACTAGCAACGACCAGATAATACCTCCGACAATACCAACACCAAGAGCTATCAAAGCCCAAAGCCTTGCATTTTTGCTTGTGAGTCTGGCTCCTTCATAATCACCGGTTTGCCATTTTGAATTTACCTGTGCTGCATATACTATGGACACGATTCCTAAGGGTAAGCAACAAAAAATTGTAACCAGGATTGACCATATCAAATAATTGGGGGGTGGTGGCTCTTGTGCAGCCGGTTGCCTTTGTTCCGGATATTCATTCATCATTTAATGCTTTAAGTATTGACTATTTATTAGGTATAAATTCAAATTTACTGCAATAAGTTCTAAAATGAAGCGTAAACGTTCCTGTTTTTAATAACAAATGATTAGTTTTTTTTTGTTTTAGTGTTTTTTATGTGCTCCATTTTACACATCCAGGAAATAAATTTCTTTGTTAATCTGCTGAAATAAAATAAGTTAATACTGCATTAAGCTAATTAACAAGTCGTTAACAAATTTCGAATTAAACTTATAAAAGATAGTTTTGTCTTAAAATGTGAACGACTAAATGGTGAAAGAAAGCAAGATGAAAAAATTAAAATTACTTATAGCGGTTATCTTTTTTATGGGTTTGATTGTAAACCCTGCAATAAGAAGTTATGGCATGCCAACAGATGACGAAACAAAGCCAACCCGGGTTGTTGGGATTGTTATTGATGAAGCATCACAAGCGCCTCTTGAATTTGCCAATGTGGCAATTTACAGAGATTCGGATTCCACATTGGTTTCCGGTAGTATAACCAATGAAAATGGGCGCTTTGAGATTTCAGGGTTGGGCTATGGCGAGTTTTTTTTAGAGGCCAAGTTTATTGGATTTGAAGAGGTTAACGTAGATGATATAGTGATTGCTGAGGACAATTCGACGGTTGATTTGGGCAGGGTAGCAATCAGTCCTTCAGCAGTTGAAATTGGAGGTGTGGATGTAGTGGCCGATAAACCCCAGGTTGAGTTTAAACTTGACAAAAAGGTAGTGAATGTAAGCCAGGTAATCAGCGCCATTGGAGGTACTGCTGTAGATGTTCTTGAAAATACCCCTTCTGTGCAGGTTGATATTGAAGGAAATGTAAGTGTCAGGGGTTCTTCGAACTTCACTGTATTGATTGATGGACGGCCCAGTGTTCTGGATGGGAGTGAGGCTTTGCGCCAGATACCTTCTTCTGCGCTTGAATCTATAGAAATTATAACAAATCCATCGGCAAAATATGAACCCGATGGAATGGCGGGAATTATTAACCTGGTTACCAAAAAGAATTCATTAAATGGATTTAGCGGCATTGTTAATGCATCAGTGGGGACCAGGGATAAGTACCGGGGAGATATTACCCTGAATTACCGCACCGAAAAGTTTAAATTTACTGTTGGAGCAGACTGGCGCGATGAAACGCGATATGGAAGCATGTCTTCCAGTCGTGAAACTTTTGAAAACGATACCTCCACTTATCTTCTTATTAACGGTTCACGCGATTTTGTGCGCAGCGGGCATAATTTTAAATCTGGTATTGAATGGTACCTGTCTGATAAAACCACTCTTTCATTATCGGGTGAACTGGGAGAAAGCAAAGGAACCAGTTTAGGCGGAGGAGAAACCCGTGAGTATACAGTTCCGGAAAGCAGTCGGATGTTTTCAGTTACTGAAGAGATCTCCGACAGGGTTAATGATTTTTACAGCGCCACGTTGAATTTTCAGCACAATTTCAATAATGAAGGCCATAAAATAGAGGCAATGGCCTTTTATTCATCAGAAGAGGGAAGCGACACTGAGGCGGAAGATGAGTTGGTTACAGATGATCAGTTTAACCCTACCGGAGAATATATAGAGCGGGTTTCGGCAATTGAGACCGAGGAGGAGGAAGAGTTGCGGTTTAAACTTGATTATACCTTTCCCTTCAGTGAAACAGGGAGACTGGAAGCCGGTGCCCTGAGCAGAATAGATAAGGAAATTGAAGGCCTTACCTTTGAAATGTTCGATACTGAGACGAACACCTGGGAAGTTAATCCCGATTATACGAGTGTTACAGATTTTCGCCGCGATATTCATGCAGCTTATGCAACTTTCAGCAATGCATTTGGAAACTTTGAATATATGGCCGGATTAAGGGGTGAACTTACCTTGAGAGAGATCAGAAACACGAACCAGGCGCAAGCTTCGGAACTTAACCGGTTCGATTTGTTTCCGACCTTTCACAGCTCCTATAAAATTGGTGAAAAAAATGAACTGATGGCCAGCTACAGCAGGCGCATCAATCGTCCAAACGGCAGGGATCTGGATCCCAATCCAAACTACTATAACCGGTATACCATCCGAATTGGAAATCCGGACCTGGAACCAGAATACACCGACTCTTATGAAGTGGGAGCTTTGAAAAGATTTGGGCGCTCATACCTGTCACTTGATGCATTTCACCGGGTTACACGAAATAAAATTGACAGCTATCAAACGTTGGAAGATGGAATCTTTTATCTGAGGTCGGGAAATTTTAATAAAGATTATTCTACCGGGCTGGAGCTTACAGGAAACATTAATGTTACTGACTGGTTGTTGGTGAATGCCACTGCTTCAATGTATAACTACAGAATAACAGGTGAAATTAACGGGAACTCGGTTGATCGTGAAAGCACTAACTGGAATGGAAGGTTGAATACCACAGTGAAGTTTGCTGAAAATTCGCGGATGCAGATAAACGGTTTCTTCCGTGGACCTTCAGTTTCACCGCAAGGGGAAACAAAATCAATGATCTTTACGAATGTTTCGTACCGCCATGAGTTTTTCGACAAGAAACTGTCGGCAACTGTTAGTGTACGCGACCCGCTGGGAACAGGAAAATTTGAACGGGAGTCGTATGGACCTGATTTCAACAGCTGGTTTCAGTGGAAACGCGAACCACGTGTTGTAATGCTTACCCTTAGCTACCGGATAAATAATTTCCGCTCGGAATCACGAAACGGCGATTATGGCGGAGAAGGTGGAATGGATGAGGGCGGCGGTGAATTTTAAAATATAGTTTAAGGAAGCTGAATGCGTTATTGTTCAGCTTCCCAGCTTATTGTTACTTTTTTTACGCCCCATTCAAGAGCTTCCTCAATATCGGTACCCATATAAATATCGATTTTCTTTTGCCAACGGCTATTCATTTTATCGAGAACAACATATTCTCCAGGAAGTCCTTCAATTTCCACTTTGCTGTTTTTTGTGAGACCCATTTCCAGCAAATCTCTTGAAACGGCTATACTCTTAACTTCCGGTTTTAGGATGTCGCCCCAGGCTGCTTCAAATGGAGTGTCATCAGTTTGTTCCGGAACTGAATTGTAGGCTGTGGCCAAAACATCAAGCGTTATGATCTCTTTTTTTGAATCTCCTGATGTAAGCAAAATTTGCAATGACAGTAAAAATGACAAAAGCACAAAACTTTTTGTTTTTGAGTAAAAGTTCTTCATAAAACATAAATTCGTTACTACTAAATTATTTATGGCTTGTGCTTTAGCAGTTAAGGATAACTATCAGGTTAATAGTGAGAATTAATTAACAAAATGAAGCAATAAGTTGTTCAGGCAAGAGCGAATGGGGGCTTATTATCAGTGGTTTATGTAAAAAGGTATAGGCAAAAGGTATGCAAAGTCAATATCTGATTCTACACATTTGCAAAAAATTCGTTGGGAGAAAAAACAGATCAGGGAGTAAAATTAGTGTGGATTATTTCCCGGATTTTTGAAGGTATTCGGCAGCCAGTTCAACCTCCCGGTACCATTCCTCTCCGTACTTCCGGATAAGAGGGCCTTTAAGATACCGGAACAGGGGCATCTTCATCGATTTACCGCATTCGCGGCCGGGTTTGCAAATGTCCAGTTCTTCATAATTGAGGGCATCGAAACGGCGATATTCGGTTATGCGAATAGGAAACAGGTGGCACGATAAGGGTTTTCTGAACGAAGTTTTACCCTCATTAAAAGCTTTTTCGATGCTGCATTTTAAAATGCCTTTCTCATCGTAAAACGAGTAGGCACATTGCCGTTTATTTACAAGAGGTGTTACAAGATCTTTGTCATCATCGATAACAGAGAAACCTTGTTTTTTTATTTCCGCCCGGTGTTCTTCGGGTAAATAAGGTTCAAAATGGATATAATCTTTTTCAATTGTTTCAGCCTCTTCAGGAGTCAGTGGGGCACCCGAGTCTCCCTCTACACAGCAAGCTCCTTTACATTTAAGTAAGTCACATACAAATCGTTGTTCAAATATATCGCGGCTAATTATGGTGCGTCCTATTTCAATCATAATGGTATGGAGGCAAACAAAAAAGATGCCTTAAAATTTTTTATATAAAAAACTGCCTGAAGAAAAATTTTGAGATTTTCTTCAGGCAGTTATAAAACTTTAGGATATAAGATTTTTTCCTGTCATTGCTTTTGGAACCTCGAGGCCCATTATTGTAAGCAGGGTAGGGGCAACATCGGCCAGCACGCCATTCTGCAGTTTAACATCCTGCCGGTGGTTGCTGACATAGATGCAGGGAACAGGGTTCAACGAATGTGCAGTGTTTTCTGAGCCATCCTCGTTAACAGCATTGTCGGCATTACCGTGGTCGGCAATGATCATCACATCATAATCGCCTTCCAGTGCCGCTTCCACTACCTCTTTAGTGCATTGGTCGACGGCTTCAATGGCTTTTTTAATGGCTTCATAATCACCTGTATGACCCACCATATCACCATTGGCAAAGTTAAGGCAAACAAAATGTGCCTCCTGATTTTTAAGTTTTGGAACAATGGCATCCTTTACTTCGAAAGCTGACATTTCAGGCTGAAGATCATAAGTTGGTACCCTTGGCGATTGAATCAATATCCGGCTTTCTCCTTCAAACTCTTTTTCCCGGCCACCACTGAAGAAGAAAGTAACATGTGCATATTTTTCAGTTTCGGCAATACGAATTTGTTTCATCCCGGCCCTGGAAACCACTTCTCCCATCGTTTCCGACACGTTTTCCTTGTCGAAGATTACATGAACATCTTTAAAGTCGGAATTGTAATTTGTCATTGTATACCATTCCACATCCATGGTTTCCATGCCGTATTCAGGCAAATCCTTTTGAGTGAAAGCAATTGTTGTTTGCCGCAGACGATCGGTGCGGAAGTTGAAGCAGATTACCACATCACCATTTTCAATAGTTGCCAATGGCTCATCATTTTCATCAACCACAACAATTGGTTTTATAAATTCATCGGTAACCTCATTATCGTATGATTCTTTTACAGCGGCCAGTAAATCGGTAGTTTTCTTTCCTTTGCCTTCTGTATAAAGATCGTAAGCCAGCTTAATGCGATCATAATTTTTATCGCGGTCCATTCCGTAATAGCGTCCTATGATGGAAGCAAAGCGGGCATTTGTACTTTTCAGCGCTTCCATATCTTCTTTTAAAAATCCGTAACCAGAACGCGGATCAGTATCGCGGCCGTCGGTCAGCCCATGCACAAAAATATCTTGCAACCCCATATCGGTTGCTATCTGGCAGAGAGCTCTCATGTGTGTACTTAGGGCGTGGACGCCTCCAGAACCTATAAGCCCGATAAGATGTACTTTTTTATTATACTCTTTTGCATAACTATATGCTTCTTTAATCTGCGGATGTTCCCACAACGATTTATCCTTTATGGCACGTGTGATTTTCACCATATCCTGGTAAAGGACCCTGCCGGCACCAATGTTTAGGTGGCCTACTTCAGAATTACCCATTTGCCCTTCGGGTAAACCTACATTTTCACCGGCAGCCAGCAACTGTGAATTGGGATATTTTTCCAGAAGAGAATCCACGAATGGAGTTGAAGCCTGTGATACGATGTCTGCCTTCGACCCGTCACCGATTCCCCACCCATCAAGGATCATCAGAAGTGTTTTTTGAATGTCAGCCATATTCTTTTTTATTTATTGTTTATTTAAGAAGAAACAAATGTATTTCTTTTTAATCCATTTGAAAAATAACAATCAACTTGTTGAAATTGATTTAACAAATTTTTGTTTCCTGCAAAAAGGACAGATGCAGGAACAAAAAAAGCTGCCCGGTTAATTTCGGACAGCTTTTCCTGTTTTAAAATATATAATGCTAATAAAATTTAGCGCGTTGATCTTCTATTTCAGCTTTTTCCCTGTGTGCAGTGTAAGCCTGTGAAGCTGCCCTGAAATTCATGTTCTGGGCCAGTCTCATTTTTTCATTTTCAAGGTTTACATCACCTTCACTCACTGAAGTGACTTCCACAACATAAACACCGTTATTTCCTGCAATTGGCTGAGAAAGATCATTAGCAGAAAGGCTGGCGGCTGTTCCTATCACGCGGGGTTCCATGCCTGCACCGGGAACCTGAACCGAGTTGAAATTGATATTGGCAGCATTTCTGACAGTTGCCCCAAGCTCAGAGGCCAGGCTATTCAGATCTGATTTTCCTTCAAGCGCAGCTCTTGCTTTCTCCATGAGGAATTCACTTTTCTTCTCCTGCAATACAGCCAGTTCAACTCTTGCTTTTACATCTTCAAAGTCGGCAATGCCTTCTTCAGTAGCAGAGACGAGAGTGGCAATAACAAAACTGTCGCCCAGGTCGAATATTGTAGAACCCTGCTGGTCTTCAATCAGGTTGCCCACTTTTGTATCATAGGCCGCACGAATAAGCGGGCGGGAATTTTCCAGTCCGGCAATCTGACGATCACTTTCACGCACAGACGCTGTACGTTTAATTAAATCCTGTTCTTCGATGGCTGCATTAAAACTTTCCTGTGTATAGTTTTCACCTGCAAATTCGCTGGCTTTGGCATATACATTTTGGTAAGTCTGAGTGCTTGGCGTAACATTCCGTACCAGATAGGCAACCTGAACCTGGCGGGTTTCATTGCCACGGTCTGTTGTCTGGACAATGTGAATGCCAAATTGTGTAGGAACAATGGTAACTTCATTAACCTCATTATTAAAGGCTGCATCTTCGAAAGGTTTAACCATTTGTCCGCGGCTAAACCAACCCAGGTCACCTCCCTGAAGGGCAGAACCCTGGTCAGCAGAGTATTCACGTGCAAGTTCACCGAAATTACTGCCTCCCTCAATGGCAGTTTTCAGGCTGTCGGCAAGGGCTTGCATAGCTGCTGCTTCCTCCTGAGTATTTACCTGCAGTAAAATGTGCCTTGCTTCCACCGAATCGGGCATCATAGCCGATGCATGCAACTTTGCAAGTTTATAGGAATCATCCTCAGAATAAGGTCCAAAAACATCGTTTACTTCGGCACCTGTTTCAAAAATCCAGTCTGCTATGTCTTGTGGCAATTCGTTTTGTTTGTACCAGGTATTGTCAAAACTTTCATCTGAATTTGCATTTACAAATGCAACATTATCGGATGCATTGGCAAATTCAGTTACAATATCATTAATCCATTCTTCGGCTTGCTGATAATCGTTTTTTGAAGGCGTGACAGGAAAAGTAACATATTCAATTCTGCGTAGCTTTTCTTGTTCGTAAGCTTGCTGATGATTATTGTAATATTCTCTTAGTTCCTGGTCGGTAACTACTACCTGGCTGTCGGCTACAGAGTTATGGGTAAGCATGATGTAATCGAAATTTACCTGCCTGTTTCTGGCTTCCATACTCTTTTCTGCTTCCATGCCGGTAACATAGATGCCTTTGCTGACAAGGTTGTTGTACTTCGCCTGAATACGTTCATCAACAATCTGATCTTCCAGGTAAAGCCAGTATTGGCGTTGCTCAGGTGCAACACCTGTTTCAAGGTTACGCAGAAACTGGACAACAGCATTGCGGTCGACCTGACCGGTATTTGGATTTCTGAACAGTTGCTGGATAATGGGATGCAGGTTTGTTCCCTGAAGCATGTCGAAAAGCTCTTCAGAGCTGACACTAATGCCCAATCTTTCATACACGTCCGTCATCACCTCTTCCCGCACAAGATTTTCCCAGGTTTGTTCCCTCACCTGTACCCATGTTTGTTCATCCAGCTGATTTTGTGCTGTATTCATAAGGTAAATATCTCCCAGTCGTTCCACTTGTCGTTGGAAATCAGGATACTGTATGCTTTCACCGTTTATTTCTCCAATTTCCATCTGGTTTCTTCCCATTAGAGCAGATCCCCCCTGAAACATATCGCCAAGTATAAAAGCAGCAAGTGAAATTCCAATCACAATTGCTACCAATAATCCTGCCCTCGTCCTAATCGTTTGTAACGTTGCCATTGATTTACAGTTCTTTTATTGCAGTTTTTACTTAATTTTTTTCGAGCTACGAAGATAGTAATTTTCAAAAGAAACCATAAGTTTTTATTTATTTTTGGTTTTTATCGTATCAGGAGGTAAATGAATGAAGTTCAGGTAATAATATAAATAACAGTTCACCTGTTGTAATATTTTTATGAGAATTCTAATCCTGATGTACTTTTATAGACTAACAATCATTTTTCAAACTGCAGAATTTTTTCATTTTCCTGTTGTGAAAATTCTTCCTTTAATTGTGGAGGAGAAGAAATATCTGTGGAATTTTGAGGATTATCTTCCACTTCAATATAGATTTCCCCTTTGGGATTTTTAATTCTCCAGTTTTGTAACGACTGATCGCTTTCGAATCCAATTCCTGTAATCACCTGATCGTCTCTTATTATACGAACAAATTCTTCAGTATAGATTTTTTCTGTTTTTTCCTCCCAAATCAGGTGCTCTGTTTTGAGGGTATCTCCCTGGGCATTAGTTGCAACAACATTATTCTTTGCCTCCCATTTTTCTTCTTTTTCGAAATTTTTGGCATAATCGGCAGTGATGCTGGAAATTATATTCTGGTTTTCATCGAATTTTATTAATTCAATGCCCTCAGGAAATTCGATATAGGTTTTACCATCCGCTTCAAACTGTAAAAGTTTTGGAGCTTTCAATGAAAAACGCACTTCACCACTGTCGGTATACATGGTTTCAAAATTTGATGCTTCCACTACCGGCAGGTTCTCGGGAGATGAGAATGCCTTTATTTGCTCAAGGTTACTTTCGCAGGATGACAAAAGAATTGCAGTCCCCGAAATAAGGACTGCAATTCGATAAATGTATTTTTTTTTCAGGATTTTAAAACCTGACTTTAGTAGTTTCATTAATCCAACCTCCCACTTTGTAGGTTTGACCTTCCTGCAAGCCTAAGAAGAATGCTTCTTCCTTACTTGGGAAATATTTCCGGTAGTCGCTGGCTTTTTTAGAAGCATCTACTGCGCAATCGGGGTTTGAACGGGCACGCTCGTAATAATCAACCGCCAGCCAGAATACGCTTGCCTTTTCGAATTCGTTTTCTCCAAAGCTACGGCTGGCAGAAGAATAAATATCACCAATCAATACCAGCGCTTCGCAATAATTGGGATCAATTTCCAGGGCCTGACGGGCATATTTTCTTGCTTCCTGCAACTGATTTTCTTTTGCATAAATTACAGCAGCGTATTCATAATAATATTTTGCAAGTTGTTCATCATCTGTCTGCTGTTCAATTGCCTGCTGGTAATAATCTTTGGCCTTTTGAATTTCATCCTTTCTGAATGATCTGCGAGCCATATTATAAGCTGCTTCAGCAGAAGGTTCCAGCTGGTATAGCTGGTCAGTGGCTTGAGCAAACAAATCAGTTTCGTCACAATTGGCGTTTCTAAGCTTACGAAGCATGCCTTTAACAAAGTCTGCATCCCCTTTATTTTTTTCAAACTGAGGTGTAAGAATAGTTGCAAGTGCTTCGCAATCTGCTGCACCCGATGAACCAAAAATTTCTTCCACATGAGTTTGAACAAGGGCTGCATTATCTAATCTTTCCTGATCGGTTTCCTCAGCAACAATACTTGCAAGAATTTCATTGCTGGTATTATAATTTTTAATTACTGTTTCTTTTGGTAATTCATTCATTAAAAAGAGTGAGCGTGTAGTTTGCATGAGCAGAACCAAAACCGGTAATTCGGTATCCTTACCACGTTGTTGAACGGATTCCTGAATCCAGTTGTACCCTTTTTGAAGGATTTCCTTCATTTGCTCATTGCTTAAATCCCTGTTACCTCCTAACTTATACTCCAGCCAATGTGTGGCTTTTCTACCCAATACATAACCTTCTTCATTGAAATGTTTGATCCTTTTATCATATACCTTCATCATTTCATCAACATATTCATCTTTTTCTTCCGGAGAATTTGCCTGTTCGATGAATTTTTCGTACATATTCACCCCACGTATGTAGAGGTTAATCGATGATTTTGGGTATTTATTGTACAATTGTTTCCAATGTGGGAGTGCCGATTCATAATTATTCTGCTTGTAAAATTGATCGTACAACGAATACTGGTTCATAAATTCCCTGTCTTGTTCTTTGATCAATTCTTCTGCCGTTTTAAGAACCACATCTGTTCCTTCCTCTTCGGAATCACCGGGGATTTTACCGTCGAAAGCAAAATCAAATGTATTGCCTTGTTTATCTGAAATGTCGAGTCTTTCTGATTCTGTTACAGAAGTAAAGCGTATCCATTTGGTCCGGTCGTTAGCTTCAACTTCATACTTACCGTCAAAACTTGTCATCATTGAGCCTCCACGATGTGCTTCTACAGTTACTCCTGCTGCAGGCTCTCCATTATTATATACAGTACCTTTAATAACTCTTTGTGCCTGCAGGTTAAAGGCAGAAAAAGCTGCTACAGCTATCACCAAAAGAGCTATGCGAAAAACAGATTTCATAGTGTTATAAATTTTATCGTTTTTTTATTAATCAAATCTTCGTTGAATGAACCAAAGGTCATACAAGTTAACGCTCAAATTTAACCTGGCATATTTTTGCTCAACAAGGTTGTTATCGGTTGTTCCTCTTTTACCTAATTCAGCTGAAATATTAATTGTTGAATTGGAACGATATACTGGTAAACCTACTCCAAAACTTATGCCAAGATCCTTAATCTGTTGACCATCAATCTTGAGGTATGAATTCGTATAGTTTGCTCCAATTCGGTATGCCACTCTGCTCAAATAACTTTGTATAGAAAACCGATCCGGAATCCATTCGGCTCCAAATGCAAATTTATTTAAATCGGTTAAATTTCCACCTCTGCTGCCCGGAAGATTTGTTTCTGACCATTTCTGATGGTAGTAATCTGCATTGATTTCAAGGGTGTTTTCCTTTACGTATGAAATTCCTGCTCCATAAGTGAGTGGTAAATCAACGGAAATTTGATTTTGGAATCCTATAGTATCTATTTTGGTATCAGTAATTCTTGAAGTACCTTGTTGAACAGTTAAGGATTTACTCCTGATGTCGGAAAAAAAACCGGTATAATTAGGATTTTCGTAAATAGCAGCTAATATGATTTTGTTTTGTTCATTTAACGGTATGGTTGCTTGTGCGCCTAGGCTTACACTAAAATCGCGCAGGCGAAGGGATTCAAATTTCTGGTTATCATAGAACCCGCTTCCTGTTGGAAAAAGTGTTTCAGAATTGCTGTTCAACATTCCGAACAGGTAATTGAAATTTGCCCCCACAGATAAATTTTTAAGAATATCGACACCAAATCCTATATGAGCTTTTGACAAGGAACCTTCACCGTAGTAACGGTTTAAAATGTTGACAGTATTAGGCACTTCTTCCTGGACCTCTACATTGTATCCGACATCAGAGTAGGGAGTTAATCCCATGGAAGCTCCCAGCCAGTTTGTAACCTGGAAATTCATGGCAAAATACTGGAAGTTTACATCACTGGCTTCCATACTGGTTAAATCGTTGCTGAATTCTGAATACTTACCAAACAGACCGAATTCAAACATGAATCCCAGCGAATCGACTGCACTGAAAGATGCAGGATTTGCCATGTTAATCTGATGATTGTTTCTGCTGGCTATGGAAGCACCTCCCATTGCTGCGGTCCGGCCAAAGCTGTATGGCTGAAGGTCTCCCAGTCCAAACCGCGAGTATGGTGAACTTGTATTGTTATTAAATTGAGCAAACAATAAATAAGGCAGAAGAATTAATCCTGCCATCAAACTTACACTTCTAAATCTCCCCATTATGTTCTAATATGCGGTTTAAACCTATGGCTACTATATTGTAATGTACAAAGAAAGAATTTTTTAATTTCTTATCAAAGAGTTTGGAGTCGCCCCCGGTAATAATAACGTATAAATTATTATAAAATTCTTTAAAAGCATTAATGGCATTATCTACCTCAAAAATCACTCCGTGTTGGACTCCTGCCTGTATAGCTTCTGTTGTTGTTTGTCCAAACAGTTTATTAAAGCTGTTAAATTCAACCATTGGTAAACTTCCTGTATACTGGTGGAGTGCCTTGTAACGCATTTGAAGTCCCGGCGAGATGTTTCCACCCAAATATTGTTTCCGGTCGTTTATCAGGTCGTATGTAATGGCCGTTCCGGCATCAATTATCAGGACATTGGCTCCGGGATACAGATGCGCAGCACCTGCTGCCGCGGCCAGTCGATCTTTTCCCAGTGTGTTTTTTGACAGGTAAAGGTTTTCGATTGGAAGCGGAGTATTTTCATTGAGTTCAATGAAAGTTCCCACTTTTTGTTGAAGATATGCTTTTAACTCAGGTGAATAATCTTTTACCGAACTAAGAATGGCTTTGTTTATTGAAGGATGCTCTTTAAGAAGCACTTCAATATGAGTCGGCAGCAATTCATCTAAAGGGACAGAAATCATTTCTTCTCCCCGGTTAAAAACCGAGAACTTAGTGCGTGTGTTGCCAATATCAATGATAAGATTCATTTCAGTCAATTATCCGCTGGCTTATATCCAGAGCCCTAACCGAATGAGTAAGGGCTCCAATGGAAATGTAGTTCACTCCTGTGGCTGCCACCTTACGTATTCTTTTCAGGGTCATATTTCCTGAAGCTTCTATTTTAGCCCGGTTATTAATGAGAGCGACTGCCTCTTTCATCAGTTTAGAACTCATGTTGTCGAGCATGATAATATCCACATCGGCCTCCAATGCCTCCTGAACCTGTTCCAGGTTAGTAGTCTCCACTTCTATTTTTATGCTTTTTGGAACTTTCGAGCGGATAGCTTCCACAGCTTGCTTAATTCCTCCTGCCACCTGTATGTGGTTGTCTTTTATCATTACCATGTCGTACAATCCGAAACGGTGGTTAGAGCCGCCGCCCATCCGAACGGCATACTTATCAAGATGCCGGTAACCGGGAAGCGTTTTCCGGGTATCAAGGATTTCCACTTTATGCCCTTCCACCTCCTTCATGCATTTGTTGGCATAAGAGGCTATACCCGACAGGCGTTGCAAAAAATTCAACGCTTTACGTTCTCCGGTTAGCAGTGCCCTGTAGTTTCCCTTGAATTCAACAATCACATCACCCGGGTTCACCTTACTGCCATCTGATATTTTAACATTCCATTCTAAATTTGGGTCAAATTTTTTAAATACCATCTCTGCGACAGGTAATCCTGCTATTACTCCTTGTTCCTTTGCAATCAGCACGGCAGTTTTATTTGAATGGGGGGGGACCAGGTTATTGGTTGTGATGTCCCCGTCACCTATGTCTTCGGCATATGCAAGCTCAAACAATACTTCAGCCGACTTCAGTGTTTTCTGATCCATCTTCTTTTGTTCTTCTAACTTTTTCTAACCGAATTTCCTCATTTTTTTGCTGGATGGTATGTGCCAGAAACTCCTGACTTTCTTCCGGAAAATCGGTACGGATATGACCACCCCTGCTTTCTTCTCTTCGTAATGCCGCTGTTGCAATTAATTTGCTCACAGTGGCCATGTTTTTTATTTTTAGCAGATTGTAATCGTTTTCTGATGATTCAAAATTGCTTAAGATTTCATCAAACAACGCTACAGCCTCTTTAATTCCTGTTTTGTTTCGCACAACACCAAGGCTTTTCATCATCTGTTTTGCAATGGTATTCCGGGTATCAAGGTAGGCTTTTTCATTTTTCTGATTAAAGGCAACCGGCTGAACAGTAGGAAGTTGTTCCTGTGGCCAGTTAAGATGTACAGCTGATTGGCTGGCACGTTTACCAAAAACCAGGCATTCGAGCAGGGAATTGCTGGCAAGTCTGTTGGCGCCCATAACCCCTGTTGACGCTGCTTCGCCACATACATACAGGCCCCTGATATTTGTTTCGGCATTCAGATTTGTACCTATTCCGCCCACCATGTAATGAGCTGCCGGTGCTACAGGAATAAGGTCGCTGGTTAAATCAAACCCCAGTTCGCTCAAATGCAAATAAATATTTTTAAACCTACTCTTTATTTTTTTTGCATCCAGATGCTTCAGCGAAAGATAGATATAATCTTTATCTGATTTCTCTATTTCTTTAAAAATGCTGTACGCCACTATATCGCGTGGTGCCAGTTCAGCATCAGGATGTATATTCTCCATGAACCGCTTGCCCTGGTGGTTAAGCAGCCAGGCACCCTCACCCCTGACAGCTTCGCTTATGAGGTATGCTTCTTTGCCGGGAATGTACAATGCAGAAGGATGAAATTGTATGAATTCTATATCGGTGACACGTGCACCTGCTTCCCATGCAAGGGCAATTCCGTCGCCGGTGGCAGTATGCGGATTGGTTGAACGTTCATATAACCGGGAAACACCACCCGTTGCCAATATAACTGCTTTGGTTTTGAAAAGAATGTTTCTGCCGGTTTTAAATTCAAGAGCCTGCACCCCTGCTATGTTCCCATTGCTTTTAAGGAGTTTAACCGCGGTAGTAAATTCAAAAGCTGTTATATTTTCTTTGTTCCTTACTTTTTCCAGAATAAAGCAGGTAAGTTTTTTTCCTGTGGCATCTCCTCCTGCATGCAATATACGGCGTTTGCTGTGTGCGCCTTCCAGACCAAGCACCAGTTGTCCGTTTTTTGTGTCGAACTGCATGCCCATTTCAATAAATTCCAGCACGCGGTCTTTCCCTTCATTAACCAATACTTTTACAGCATCTTCATCGCAAAGGCCTCTGCCTGCAATTAATGTATCATCCATATGTTGCTCCGGTGAATCATCATCCGCAATTGCTGCAGCTATACCTCCCTGGGCATAATATGAATTGCTTATGTCCAGTTCCGCTTTTGTAATTATGGCAACTGAACCGTATTGTGATGAATAATAGGCAGAAGTTAATCCTGCGAGACCACTTCCTATTATAATGGTATCAAACTCAAGTACTTGCATTAAATGACTGATTCTGAATGCGCGGCAAAGTTACTATTTCTTTTAAGGAAATATACTTTTTTACTCAAACCTTTTTTTAATCAGGAAGATAATCGGGACGTACAGGAGAAAATACTTCCAAAACCACTGAATCTTCAAGTACCTCCACTTCATGCTCCACATTCATGGGAACACTCCAGCTATCTCCGGCTTCTACTATTTGCCAGTTGGAATTAATCCTGAAATTCAATTTGCCGGAAATAAGCACTCCTGTTTGTTCATAAGGATGATTGTGTGATGGTAAACGATGATCTTTTTGCAGTCTGAATTCACAAAGGTTTGTATTCTCACCATATGCCAATGGCCTCATGTGGACTCCTTCCATCAGCTTGTGGAAAGGATTGTTGTCTTTTTTAGTAAACATCCTGGTTGATATAGTATTAATATTGAGTTGCTGTTATTTAGTCTTAAGGTAACAAAGTTAAAAATCTGACAGAAATGGCTACATCATTTGACAGATTTGAAAAGGAACCTTTAAAAATTAAGACTCAACACCTGTTATTGAACAAGCGGGTGCCAACTGAAGGGGCGATAACCTTATACATATTCCATTATTCTGCCTGAAATCTGCATCAATGAAATCTCAGCCAGTTTTGTTTGAAATTTTATTGAAATAAGGCGTTCTTCTGCATCCAGCAAGCTTTTTTGCACTTCCCGCAGTTCAAGACCTGAGAGCGCCCCAAGGCGGTAGCGTTCAAGTGCTATCTCCAGATTTTCACGGGCTACATTCAGGTTTTGTTCTTCCATTGCCACCAGTCTTATGTTATTTTCATACGCATAGTAAATGGTGAGCAATTCGGCTTTCACTTCCTGTTCAATTTCCTGTAACTGATAAACCTGGTTTTCAACCGCAATAAGGGCATTGGTTTTTTCCCTGCGCCGGTTAAATCCGTTGAAGATGTCCATCCCCAGAGTAACTCCGTATGTGAATGTTCTGTTTTGCTGATTGCTTAATGCCAGTTCTCCATAATCGCTAATGGTTCCCGAACCATATCCCCTGTAGTTGTAATTATAACCCGATGACAAATTCAGATACGGATAGGAGCGAGATGCAATAAGTTTATAATCGAGTTCTGAAATAACCTGATTCTTCCTTGCAATCTGAAGGCTGGTGTTGAACTCAAGAGTCGATTCCAACAGTTCATCGTACTGAAGCTCTGGGTTATAGATAATTGAAGTGTCCTCCAGTGCTATAATTTCCGTCAGGTCTTCAAGCGACATCAATGTTTTTAATCTCACCGCCGATTCCAGGATGGCTTCATTTTGACGAGCAAGCCTTGAGCTGTCTGCATTCAGATAAACTATCGACTGCAGGAGTTCAAGTTTCGAGGAAGCTCCCAGCAGGTAACGTTCTTCATCTATACGCGCGCGTTCCCTGGAAAGCGAAACAGCATAGTCCATGTTATCCGAAAGGTTTAGCTGCTGAATGTGGTAGTAGTATTCCGATACGATTTGGGCAACCAGGTTTTCCATTGCCATCTGTGTATTCAGTTCTCCCATCTGTTTTAATTCATTCAGTCTTTGCCATGTGGTTTGAATACTGAACCCCCGGAATAAAGGCATGTCGAGATTGAGCGATGCAAGGCCTGTAGTGTTGTGAATGCCGTCGGTATTCCTCTGCGAACCATCATTCATGTTTTGAACCGTTGAAGTAATGTTGCCCCCTATTCTGTTGGTGGTTGTAACTACAGGCAGGAACCCGGCATTCCCTTTTGTATAATTGTTCTCTGCAACCTCCTCCCGATTTCGGGCAACCTTCACAGAGAAATTTTGTTCAAGCCCGGTTACAATTGCACGATTGAGATCATACACCTCCTGTGCAACAAGAGGTGCATTCCAAAAAAGAAGTAATAATGCAGGGGTAGTTTTAAGCAGGAATTTTAGAGTCTTCAATGCTGTCAGTCTTTTCATTAATGTTTTTTGATTCACTTGAGATTAGCAGGTAAATACCCGGCACAACATACAGTGTTAAGATGGTTGCTATAAAAAGTCCACCGACCACTGCTGTACCCATGGCCACCCGGCTCTGAGCTCCTTCACCAAATCCGAGTGCCAGAGGCAGAATACCTAAAATGGTTGAAAGGCTGGTCATCAGAATAGGGCGGAAACGTGCTGCCGAAGCATATCGGATAGCTTCCTGTTTGTTCATTCCGGCGAGCTTTCGCTGATTGGCAAATTCCACAATGAGAATACCATTCTTGGATACCAGCCCTATAAGCATGATGATACCAATCTGGCTGAAAATATTCATTGTAATGTTAAAATACCACATGAACAATAAGGCTCCTGTTAAAGCTAGTGGCACGGTCATCATTACAATTACCGGATCCTTGAAGCTTTCAAACTGTGCAGAAAGAACAAGGAAAATAAGCACGATGGCCAGTACAAAGGCAAACATCAAACTCGAAGAACTTTCCATAAAGTCTTTTGAGTCGCCGTCAAGTGCAGTACGGAAGGAATCATCAAGCACTTTGGCTGCAATTTGATCCATTTCTTCAATTCCCTCACTGATGGTTTTGCCATCGGCCAGATTCGATGAAATGGTAGCAGCTACAAAGCGGTTGTAACGATACAGCTGGGGTGGAGCCGTTGATTCCTTTAATGTAACAAAGTTATCGAGCTGTATCATTTGACCCTTATCATTTCTTACATACAATGATTTTAAATCAAGCGGTTTATTTCTGTCCTGACGGTGCAATTCGCCAAGTATCTGGTACTGCTTTCCGTTCATTATAAAATATCCAAAACGTTGACCGCTGAGTGCCAGCTGAAGGGTCTGTCCAATGTTTTGGGTGGAAACTCCTAACAGGTTAGCTTTATCGCGATTGATTTCAATCTGAAGCTCCGGCTTGGTGAATTTCAAGTCAACATCAGGCATTACAAAAGTGGGATTGCTGTTCACTTCAGCCATAAATGCCGGTAAAATTTCTCTAAGCTTTTCAATGGTAGGAGCCTGAAGCACATACTGGATTGGCGGTCGGGCCCGTCTTCCGCCAAATGTTGATTGTTGCACCACACTGGCACGGGCCTTGGTTTTCTTGCGAAGTTCGGCAGACAAATGGCTGGCGATTTCCTGTTGCGAACGTTCCCTTTCAGAGGGCTCTTTTAAAGTGACCCTTACAAAAGCAAAAGTTCCCCGCACCATAGTAGTTATATTATCGCGTTCGGGTATAATATCTTCCACCAACTTTGAAACATCTTCCACATAATCATAGGTATACTCATAAGTGGCTCCTTCGGTGGTGGTAATACGGGCATTCATTTGCGAACGGTCTTCCATAGGTGCCATCTCTGCAGGAATAACTTTCCATAATCCATATATCAGGAACAAGGAACCCACAAGAATAGCTACAGTGACATATTTATGCTTCAGGTAACTCTCAAGCGATCGCTGATAAGCATTGTTTAGTCTTACAAAATATTTTTCCGACCAGTTATAAAACCGGTTGTGTTTCTGCCTCGATTTTAAGAGTTTGGTGGATAGCATTGGAGTAAAGGTAAGGGCCACAAACGATGAAATGGCAACGGCCCCCGCAATGACGATACTGAATTCGCGGAACAACCTCCCGGTCATACCTTCGAGGAAAACAATAGGAAAGAATACTGCTACCAAAGTAATGGTAGTGGCAATAATGGCGAAGAAAATTTCATTTGCCCCCTCCAGGCCTGCCTGCCGTGGATTCATGCCTCGTTCAATTTTCACATAAATGTTTTCCATCATTACAATGGCATCATCCACCACTAACCCAATGGAAAGAACAATGGCCAGCAAAGTCAGTACGTTAATTGTAAACCCTGCCAGGTACATTATGAAGAAGGACCCTATCAAAGAAACCGGAATTACCAGAATCGGGATGATGGTTGTGCGCCAGTCGCGCAGAAAGAAAAAGATGATAACCACAACCAGGAAAAATGCCAGATAGATAGTTGTCTGAACTTCATTAATCGAAGAACGGATGTATTCAGTGTTGTCAAATCCGAACTCAATTCCAACATCCTCCGGAAGGTCTCGTTTTATAAATTCCAGCCTTTCATAGACATCATCAACAATTTCAATATGATTTGCACCCGGTTGCGGAATAATAACCACGGCAATCATAGGAATACCATTCATTTTAATAATACCCCGAAGATCTTCAGGGCTCAATTCTGCCCGTCCTATATCGCGAACCCTGATAAGCTGGTCGCCTGCCTGTTTCAGGATAAGGTTATTGAACTCCTGCGGGGTTGTCATCAACCCCAGTGTACGGATGGTAAGTTCTGTGGTGTTTCCCTCTATGCTGCCTGCCGGTAATTCTACATTTTCCCTCATAATGGCATTGCGTACATCGAGCGGTGTCATTTGGTATCCGGCTAACTTTTGAGGGTCAAGCCAGATGCGCATTGCGTATCGTTTTTCTCCCCAGATTTGAACTCCACTCACTCCTGATATAGTTTGCAGCTGTTCTTTAAATGTAAGTTCTGCAATTTCTGAGAGTTCAAGCAGTGAGCGTTTTGGGCTTTTAACTGCAAGCATCAGGATAGGTTCAGCATCGGCATCTGCTTTAGAAACTGTAGGAGGGTCGGCATCGCGGGGGAGGAAACGTTGTGCCTGTGACACCTTGTCGCGTACATCGTTGGCAGCGGTTTCCAAATCAACCGAAAGTTCAAACTCCACAGTAATGCGGCTCCGGCCCTGGCTACTGCTGCTGGTAAGGGTGCGAATGCCGGGTATCCCGTTAATCGATTGCTCCAGGGGTTCGGTTATCTGGCTTTCAATTACGTCAGAATTGGCTCCCGGGTAGGATGTACTTACCGATATGATGGGAGGGTCCACACTTGGAAACTCCCTTACCCCCAAAAAAGTCATCCCGATACCACCAAAGAGCAGGATGACCAGAGAGAATACCGTGGCCAGTACCGGACGTTTTATGCTGGTGGAGGATAAACTCATAATTTACTTAATAAATGTTGGTTGGTAACTAATGTATCCAGTTGTATAGATAGGCCTTCCCGCAGCTGCAGGATTGCAGTGGTAAGCAGTGTGTCACCAAATTCGAGGCCTTTGGTAATTTGAATGTTTGATTCGGTGCGAAGTCCTGTTGACACTCTTCGTTCAACAGCTTTCCCGTCTTTTACGATATACACTTTTTCTCCTTCCATTTCTGGTATTAATGCTTCGGTTGGTATGGAAATGGCGCTGTCGATCTGTGAAAGTTGTGCCCTTACGCTTGCAAATCTTCCGGGTTTAAGTTCCTCGCTGGTATTCGGATAAAGTGCCCTCACCACAATTGTACGGGTGTTTACATCTACCTTAGGTTCGATGGCATATACATTTGCATTAAATGATTCAGATATTCCATCAACAGTAAATTCAATAGGAAAACCTGCAGTAACTTCGCCTGCATACCTTTCAGGAATTGAAAACTCAATCTTTAGCGGGCGGTTCTTAACAAGCTGCACAATTCTGGTTTGCGTTGATGCAAAAGCTCCTTCACTGATAAACCGTAGCCCAACAACTCCATCGAAAGGAGCGCGCAATTCGGTCTCGGCAATGCGGGCTTCAATCAGCATGATATCGGCTTCTATGGTCTCCAGCTCAGTGGCCACCTGGTCATAACTCTCGCGACTGATGGCATCACGGTCGAGCAACTGCCGCTGTCTGAATTCGCGTTCTTCCACCAGTTTCTTCTGCGCCTGCAGTTTCATTAACTGCGCCTGTAAAGGCTTATCGTTAATTTTTGCAAGTAATTCACCTTTTCGCACCTGTGTGCCTTCTTCGAAATGAATGCCAACTACTTTCCCGGAAGTTTCAAAAGCCAAATCAACTTCTTCATCGGGTAAAAGCGATGCCGTGCTGTATATCATTTCATTCATTCGGGTAGGTACAAGTACAAAGCCACTGGCAAATAGTGCCTGCGGGCCACCTCCCATTCCCGGCCCTGCCTGCGGACCGTCTCCTGCCTGCTGCCCAAACATAGGTTCAAGCTTCGGATAAAAAATTATTCCTGCCAATACAAGTATTAAAATAATAGTTGTAGAAATGCGAAAAATGCTTTTTGTTGCCACGTGGTATTATCTTTTAAATATTTTTTTAAAGATTCTTTTTTCAATTCAAATAGTTTTGACTAATGAAGATCTAAAAGGTTAAATTAAAAATACAAAAAAATGTATTTTTTGTCCAACTTCCCCCAAAGGCATATTTTTTTTATATCGAATGGGTGTTAGTCGTTAAGTGGGGCAAATATAATTAAATTATATACTTTCTGTAAGCATAATCTGTTTTGAAAAATCAGACCGGCTCTAATAGTTTCTTCATGAGCATCTTTTTTTGCTAACTTGTTGCTTATCAAATCATGTTTTTTTGGTAACTTTACTTAAGTTACATGATTCCGGAATCCATAAATGTTTAATCAAATCCAAACACAATGAAAAAAAAATCACATTTTTTGATGTTCCTGGTGGCTGTTGCTTTAATAGCAGTGCAATGTGCCGATGAGGAAATTACCGACTCCTTTGAAGTCATGAATAAAAGTGGAAAAGTCATGCCTGGGTTAAAGGCAACGGGTTCTGTTCAGGTTTTTTGGGAAAGTGGTGGTCAAAAGAAAGAAACAGATGACGGGGTGAAAACCCGCCAGGCATTTTTTCAATTTGATGCACATGAAGAAATCAGTAATCGGGATCCTAAAGGCGAGATTATATTACAGGTATTCGAAGATGAATTAGTATTACACCGAGAAATTAAGGCAATTGTACAGGATGTTTTTATCGATGCTGATGAAAATAAAGCATGGTTTACCGGCATCGTTTATTACGACAGCAAAAGCCTGGAAGATGAGCATTCTGATCATGATGATGGTGGTTGTAGTCATGATGACGGTGAAGAGTGCAGTCATGAAGATGGTGAAGATGAAGCCGGAGGATGTGATGGCGGTTGTACTGATGATGAAGGAGGCTGCAGCCATGATGACGGAGAGGAAGGTGACGATGGTTGTACTCATGATGATGAGGAATCATGCGAAGGTGGCAGTGGAGGAAGCAGTGGCAAATTGAGCGGTAAACTCCCCAGGGTCGGTCAGATAATAGCAGTGAAAGTCCATGATGGCGGTACTCCCGGGGCCGGTAATGATGGAATTACATGGAGATGGTACAGCAGTGAAGGAGCCTTTGTTCCTGATGCAGGGAACCATTCAGATTGGCCTCATTTATGTAAAAAAACTATTGTGGAAGGTAATCTTATTGTTCACAGCAAGTAAATGAACATCAATTTGGGTAAGAAGAACGCGCTTCTTTAAAGCTGAAGATTTACGGAATTTGCTGAAAAAAAATGGCATCCCTATTGATGCTAATTTCTGTAGTCGTTAAAGTCCTTAAGGTCTTGGCAAGGAAAGGGATGTTGTCCTTCAGTAACATAGAGCTACCTAAATGTAATACCGGCAGCGGGTAAAAATACCTTATCTCGTCCATATTAATTTCCTTATATAAGAACAAACCACACCGATTTTACCCAAAGTGGCAGAGAAACTATAAAAGTAGCAATTATTGGAAAACAATAAAAGTAAGTTTTAAAGTCTGTAAAGTCCTTAAGGTCGTGGTAAGATAAGAATGCCATCCTTAAGCACATAAACCAATTCTATCTCATGTAAAAACGTTCTTCTTCAATAATATTTTTCTACACCACCAAATCCCTTAATCTGTTTATTAGTTCTTGTTTTTTCAATGAAGTTATTAAGCCTTTTTACATATTCCCCAGGGCGGTTTTTTGCCGCTTCGATAAATGCTATCCGAATCCTTTTATATGATTCCGGCATGTTTTGGTAATTATCCCAAACGGTTTTGTCTTCTTTCAACCGGCTAATTATGTCATCTGGAAAGGTAAATTTTTCTTGAATGACTTTTTCAATATCTTCGATAACCGAAGGATGGATCCTTCCATTTTCTGACAACCATTTTAGTCGTTCTTTATTGGGCTGAGAATAAGTAGAGTTTTTTCTTCTTTTACTAAATCGTTGTATGGTTGTCTCTTTATTTAACGATTTTACCGTGCTGTCTATCCATCCAAAGCAAAGGGCTTCTTCGACGGCATCGTTGTAGGATATTCTTTTTCTGCCTGTATCTTTTTTGGGATACTCCAGCCAAATTTCATCCTTCTTTTCAAAATTGGCTTCAAGCCAATTTCTCCATTTCTGCCTGTCTGTAAAATATTTGGTTTCTGCTTCCATAGGTATTTCATAATTATTTAAAACAAATAGAACCAAATAAATGTAATCTTCATAATTCCGATACTAATTTCTAAGGTCTTTAAAGTCCTGAAGACCATGGTATGGAAAGGAATGTCAAATGGCTTATAACAATAAAGCATATATCAAATAAACAGCATTAACCAGAAACAACCTTCAGCCCCTCAAATTGTAGCGCAGCGGAAACCCGCCGTGGCGAAACATTCAAACAATTTCAAACCCTTCGAACTCTTTCAAACAACTTCAAACCCATCGAACTTCTTCAACTCTTAGCAGTTGCCTCCCCAATAATCTCCTCCAGCACATACCCCGCCGTTTCCACATTGGGTACATTTGCAAAGGTGAGGGTGAGTTTGTGGTTGCGTTCTTTCATCTGTCCCCTGAACTTGCCTTTCTGTACGTACTGCACAATGTTCATAAACAGCGGAGAGCGGTAAAAGGCTGATTGTTGGTCGGAAATAAAATAGCAGATCATTTTTCCTTCCTTCAGGATTATTTTCTCCATGCCCAGCTCAATGGCTTTCCAACGGAGCCTTATCACTTCTAAAAGCTCGCGGGTTTCAGGTGGCAGTTTGCCAAAGCGGTCTTCCAGTCCGTGGCGGAACTGTGCCAGCTGTTTTTCATTTTCAATGTTGTCGAGCTCGCGGTACAGGAGCATCCGTTCCGAGCTGCCGGGGATGTACTCCTGCGGCAGCAGAAGCTCCATGTCGGTATCGATCTGGCAGTCCTGTGTGAACTTAATGTTGAGGAAAGCCTGCGCCTGCTTTTCGTCCTGTTCCTTAAACACCCCGCTGAACTCTTCCTGCCGCAGCTCCTGCATGGCTTCATTCAGAATACGCTGGTAAGTTTCGTACCCTATGTCGGCAATGAACCCGCTCTGCTCGGCGCCCAGCAAATTGCCGGCCCCCCGGATGTCCAAATCCTGCATGGCAATGTTGAAGCCGCTGCCCAAATCGGAAAACTCCTCGATGGCCTTCAGCCTGCGCCGCGCCTCGGAGCTTACCGTTGCCAGCGGCGGGGTAATGAGGTAACAGAATGCCTTCTTGTTCGACCGGCCCACGCGGCCCCGTAACTGGTGCATGTCGCTCAGCCCGTAATTTTCGGCGTGGTTTATAATAATGGTATTGGCATTGGGAATATCAAGCCCCGACTCTATTATTGTAGTTGCTATCAGCACATCGTAATCGCCGTTGATGAAACCCAGCATCACCTTTTCCAGCTTCGGGCCTTCCATCTGCCCGTGCCCTACGGCTGTGGAAATCCCCGGAACGATTCGTTTAATGGTGGCTTCCACATCGTAAATATTCTGCACCCGGTTGTGAATGAAAAATACCTGTCCATTGCGGGCCACTTCGTATAAAATGGCTTCGCGGATAAGCTGCTCGTTGAACCCATGCACCTCAGTAATGATTGGGTAACGGTTGGGTGGGGGAGTTTGTATAACCGATAAATCGCGGGCTCCCATCAGCGAGAACTGCAACGTGCGTGGTATAGGAGTGGCCGTAAGGGTGAGGGTATCAACATTTACCCTTAGCTGCTTCAGCTTCTCTTTCACCGATACTCCAAATTTCTGCTCTTCATCTATTATAAGCAGGCCCAGATCTTTAAACTTTACATCTTTACTTACCAGACGGTGGGTGCCGATGAGAATATCAACCTTCCCCGCGGCCAGATCGGCCAATGTTTCCTTAATTTCAGCCGTTGTTTTAAACCGGCTGATGTATTCCACCCGCACCGGGAAATCGCTCAGCCGGTCGGAAAAAGTTTTGTAGTGCTGCAGTGCCAGGATTGTTGTGGGCACCAGCACGGCCACCTGTTTGTTATCGGTTACTGCCTTAAAGGCTGCCCTGATGGCCACCTCTGTTTTTCCGAAACCCACATCGCCGCACACCAGCCTATCCATTGGAACCGTTTTTTCCATATCTTCCTTTACGGCTGCAGTAGCTTTCTCCTGGTCGGGGGTGTCTTCATAAATAAAGGAAGCCTCAAGTTCAGTCTGCAGGTAGGAATCGGGCGAAAAGGCAAATCCTTTTTCAGCAATGCGCTCGGCATACAGTGCAATCAGTTCCTTGGCAATGTCCTTCACCTTAGCCTTGGTGCGGTTTTTCATCTTTTGCCATGCGCCGGTGCCCAGCTTGTTCAGCGACGGCTCGCCTCCGTCTTTGCCCTTGTACTTCGAAATGCGGTGAAGCGAGTGGATGTTCACCAGCAGCGAATCGTTGTTCTGGTATATCAGCCGGATGGCCTCCTGCATTTTGCCATTTATTTCGGTGCGCACCAGGCCGGCAAACTTCCCGACCCCGTGGTCGATGTGCACCACATAGTCGCCGGGATGCAGCTTGCTCAGCTCCTTCATCGACACAGCTACCGTCTGCTCTTTTCTTGTTTTCAGCTTAAACCGGTGGTAGCGCTCAAATATCTGGTGGTCGGTATAGCAGCATATTTTTAAATCATGATCAACAAAGCCCTCATGCAGTGTAAAATTTACGGGGGTGAAATGGACAGTTGCTTTAATATCTTTGAAAATGGCCTGCAGCCGCTCTATCTGTTTTTCCTGGTTTGAAAGAATAAACACCTCGAACCCACTGTTCTGATGCTCCTCCAGGTTTTCCCCCAGCATGTCGAACTTCTTGTTGAATACCGGCTGGCGGGAGTTGTTGAATTTATACAATGAATCAGGTTCAAATGCAACATCGTTGCCCCAGTCGCAAACTGTTTTCAACTGCAACTGCTTCTTTAGCACATCTCCCGAAATAATCCTTCCTGTCAGGCTTTCCTCTTCGGCTTTTGCCAGAATGGTTTGCCGGTGCACATCATCCACCAGGTGGAAAAACTGGTTCAGGTTGTTTCCCAAATAAACTGTTTGAGCATCAAAAAACTCCAGAAATGATATCCGGTTGCCCTCCATCGTTTCACCCTGTATGTTCGGAATCAGGGTTATCTTTTTAAAGGTTTCCTTTGAAATCTGATCATCGATATTAAAACTACGTATCGATTCCACCTCGTCTCCAAAAAAGTCGAGCCGGTAAGGATCTTCATTCGAAAAAGAAAAAACATCCACCAGACTGCCCCTGACGGCAAACTGTCCGGGCTGGTATACAAAATCGACCCGCTCGAATCCGTATTCATAAAGAAACTCGTTGATGAAAGCAATAGATATTTTATCGCCCACTGCTACCTGCAGGGTATTCTGTTCAAGATTAGCCTGCGAAACCACCGATTCAACCAGGGCTTCAGGATATGTAACCACAATGTTTCGTGAGTCATCGTCGCGCAGTTGGTTTAATGTTTCAGTGCGCATTACAATATTTTCCTGTTCCGGCTGGCCATACTGAACCGACCGCTTATAGGATGAGGGAAAAAACAGGGTAGAATCCCCAAGTCCAAGGTTGTTCAAATCGTCGAAAAAATAGGCGGCTTCCTCACGATCGTTGAGCAAAAGTACCATGTTTTTCTTAAGCTTTTTGAAAAGAAGGACGGACTGGATGGTTTTGGCAGAGCCAACAAGTCCCTGCAGGTGAAGTTTTCCACCCGGGGGGGCATTCAGCTTTTTAACAATGCTGTCGATGTGTTCATGCCCCTTGAAGTATTTCAGAAATGTTGCAGGTTCCAAATTTCTCGGAATGTTTTTGCAAAATTATAAATAACTGCTTAATAAGAGGTTTGTTTATGAAAAAGGATTGTTAAGTGTTTCATATAAATGCTGACGGGAGTAAATTCCTCAAGACAGATCCTGCAATTTATTGTTTTTTCATCATATATTTATACTTGTGGTTTATTCGGTGTTTATTCGGTGTTTATTCGTACTAAATTCGCGATTTTACGAATTTGATACGAGTTTAATACGAAATTAAATCGAATAAAAACTGAAGGAAAGTATAATGTGGGCTCTTTGTGGCACTTTTGTGGGATTACTTTGAAGACAGGCTGAACCAATTTTTGCTCTCTTTTAATTAACTGTCATTGAGAGTCAGTCCGTTATATAATGTTTCGATTAAGCATACATACTCTAACCTTAACAGGAAGCACACATTCTGTAACATTTTTAAGAAAAGCCTGTCTGTTTATATAATCAAAAAAATGAAATGAGTATGAGTAGGAATACACACCACCCGGAGATTATTAAAACTCTCATGCGAATTCCATATTATATCTTTGAAAATTTACAATATTAATAATATGAAAAATATTTTTATTCTATTTTTAGTTCTAACTTCTGTAACTATTACACGGGGACAAGACAGTAAAATCCCATCTAAAACAAAAATAATGACATTGGGGGTATTTCATTTTGATTATCCTAATCTTGATGTTGTTAAAACTGAAAAAAATAATCAGGTCTCTATTCTTAATGAGCCTTATCAATCAGAAATTATACGAATATGTGAGGCAATCGAACAATTTAAACCAACAATAATTGCCGTGGAGCTAACCCCTCAAAATCAGCATACAACCGACTCCCTGTTTGAGCAATATAAAAAGGGGAACTGGGAATTGAAAAAAAATGAAGTTTATCAATTGGGTTTTAGAATTGGAAAAAACCTTGATGTGGGAAAGGTTTATTGTGTTGATGATAAAGGGCGACATTATTCAAACCTGGATTCAATATTCAACGATTCTGAGCGCATGGATAAGTTTGAAAGTTATTATCTCTCAAACCATGATTCAGTTTATCGTTTACCTTCTGCAAAAAGAAAGATTACGAGCATCATTGACGCCCTGATTGAATCCAATGACACTGTTCGAATAAGAGAAAGGCTTTCGGTATACCTTTTACATCCGTTTAAATATGAAGAAACCCCCGGTGATTTTACCGGAGTTGATTTTGAAACTGGAAGATGGTTTAACAGAAACCTAAGAATATTCAGAAATATTCAAAGAATACAGCATAGTGCTGATGACAGAATTTTATTAATTATTGGAAGTGAACACTTAAATCTGTTAAATCTATTTTTTGAAACTTCAAAAGAATTTGAATTTGTTTCACCTCTGTTCTTTTTAGAAAGCATCAGAAATAAATAAATTATATCAGGTTAACGACATCGGAACTCTGAATGCGGCAAGCTAATGTAAATTAATTGGTATACGTATTGTAACAGCCTGGAGTTTGCCGGATATGTTTAATTTCCGGACAGGAGAATCCAACAGGCCTGACTTTAATGCCATACCCAGGAGGCGGAGGCAGAAAAGGCTTCTCGTTTTTGAATATTGAAAACCAATAGCATAATCTTCTCTTTTGGTCGGATACGAATCCTGAAGAATGGCATTCTTGCCTTTATCCGCAAAGAAAGTCTATTATGAGAATTACTGCTATAGAACAAAGCACGGGATGCCACCCTTTGTTTTAAAATTGATTGTCCGGAAAAGGTATAACGGATATTGAATCAATGTTATAAAGGTTTTTTAATGTAAAACAGGTGGAACATCAACCTTGTAAAATTCAAACTAAAATTAATTCGGCTTGTTAAATTTTACAGAACCCGGATTGAATAAAAATCGTTCGATTAAAATTAATTGCTTTGTGATACAGTCGACAGATAATAATTTATTAGCCAGTAAAGGGAAAATAGTTGTTAAACAGCTGCTTTTTTTATTTTTGCTCTTTACGTCCTGTTCCCAATACGAAACAATTACCAAAGAAGTAACCGCAACTGCTTATAATTCGCTACCAGAGCAAACCCATGCAGGGCATCCGGCAATAACTGCCTGGGGCGATACCCTGGAGCCGGGTATGAAAAGTATTGCGGTGTCGAGGGATTTAGTGAAAATGGGGCTTACGCACAATAAAAAGGTAAAAATAGAAGGCTTTCCTGGGAAATATATTGTATTGGATAAAATGAATGCCCGCTGGAATAACCGCATCGATATTTATATGGGCAAAAATAAGGAACGGGCAATGGAATGGGGAAGGCAAAAAGTAACCATTTCATGGAAGAAGAAAAAGAATTGATTTGTAAATCAGATTGTTCATATTTTGCTTAATCGGGTATGAGTTAAGTTCAGGTTGGTTTTAATTTTTACTGCTTATCAGGATAATTTGGATTTCAGTCAAAACTGCCCGTTTGAAATATATGCAGCGAATTATTCTATCGTGGAAAAGTGTTTGGCCTCTGGCCGGTTTGAACCTGTTAATTTACCTGGATTTTTTCTGTGAATACTTTATCCTGACTTTTTGCAGCAAGAATGTAGAGCCCGGCTTTTAACTTAACTGTGATTTCAAATGTGTTGTTGGAAACAGGATTCAATAATATTTTCCTGCCGTTTAAATCGTAGAAGGATACTTCCGTAAATCCACTTGTAATGGGAAATTGGACAGTTAGCTTACCTCCTGCCTTTACCGGATTGGGGTACACTTTAATCGCCAGGGAATTTTTAATTGGCGGATTAACTTCTCAACTTATAAGTCGGGGCATTTTGATAATATATATAATGTCCTATACTTGAATCACGATGCATTAAATACGGCACGTTCACCGGAAATTGTATCAGTGACTTCACCGTTTTTAAAAACTTCCTGTCCGTTTACAAAAGTGGATACCACTGCATGCGAAAATTCCTGGCCTTCGAAAGGCGACCATCCGCATTTATATAATATATTACCTGGTGAAACTGTCCACGTTTTGTTGGGGTCAATTAATACAAGGTCGGCGTAATATCCTTCGCGGATGTATCCCCGGCGGTCGATACGGAACAGGTCGGCGGGGGCATGGCACATCTTCTGTATCACTTTTTCTACTGAAATAACTCCTTTGTTGCTCATTTCAAGCATTGCCACCAGGGCATGCTGAACCAGTGGTCCGCCTGATGGCGCCTTAAAGTAGGTGTTATTTTTTTCTTCCCGGGTATGCGGGGCATGGTCGGTAGCTATCACATCAATCTTGTCATCGAGTAATGCCTGCCACAGCGCCTCCTTGTCTTTCACTGATTTCACAGCCGGGTTCCACTTGATATAGTTGCCTTTTGATATGTAATCGCGCTCGTCGAACCAAAGGTGATGCACGCAAACTTCAGCTGTGATGTTTTTATCGCTTACCTTTCCCGGAGAGAAAAGTTCCATTTCCTTAGCAGTTGAGAGGTGCAGGATGTGAAGCCGTGCATTGTGTTTAGAAGCCAGTTCAACGGCTTTTGATGATGATATATAGCAAGCTTCGGCGCTGCGGATGTATGCATGCTGTGATACGGGAACATTTTCACCATACCTTTCCCTGGCAATTTCTATGTTTTTTTTGATTGTAGCTTCATCTTCACAGTGGGTGGCCACCAGGGTAGGGGCGTTTTTAAAGATTACGGAAAGGGTATCCTGGTCGTCGACAAGCATATTGCCGGTAGAGGATCCCATAAAAACTTTTATACCGCAAACTTTCTTAGGGTCGGTTTTAAGCACCTCCTCAAGGTTATCATTCGTTGCGCCCATATAAAAGGAGTAGTTGGCGGGCGATACTTCTGCGGCACGCTTGTACTTTTCTTCCAGCAGTTCCTGGGTCACCGACTGCGGATTTGTGTTTGGCATCTCCATATAAGTGGTAATGCCGCCTGCCACGGCTGCCCGGCTTTCGGTGGCAATATCTCCCTTATGTGTGAGGCCCGGCTCACGGAAATGCACCTGGTCGTCGATGACCCCTGGTATCAGATATCGTCCGGTGGCATCAACTATTTCAACATTATTCAGATCTAATGTTGCCGGAAGTGTATGAGGGAACACCTGTTCAATAATTTTGTCGTCGATTAAAACACTTCCCCTGAACTTTAATCCCTCATTTATAATTGTGGCATTTTTAATCAGTGTTTTCATTTCCGTTTCCTTTTATAGTTTATTAAAACAGCAATTGGCTCATTTCTTCAAAGTTGCCGTCAACATTTAAAAGTCTATATTTAAAAAGTTAAGCTCAGATGTCCTGTTTTGCTTTTTGAAGCAGACTGCCAGCTGCTGAACCTGGCCTGCCATGCAGACCATGCTGACCGATGCCTGCTCAGTTCCCCAGCATAAATGCTGGGGTTATACCCCCCTCCGGTCCTTAGGCTCTGTGCTCCGTGCTCTGTGCAATTTAACAGTTATTCCTTATGCAATATTTCCCACGGTAATTAAAAGGACTTTTCACTGTTTCCTATCCACACCGCGGCTATAGTCCCTGAACCAGCTTCGCATTTTCATTTTCATGACTCCCCAAAGGGCCTCGTTGAAAATGCCGCCGCTCATCTTCGAAGTACCTTCCTTACGATCGGTAAAAACAATGGGAACTTCCACAATGTTGAAGCCGAATTTATATGTGGTGAATTTCATTTCAATCTGGAATCCATAACCCACGAGACGAATTTTTTCAAAGTTGATGGTTTCAAGCACACTTCTTCGGTAACATTTAAAGCCTGCAGTGGTGTCCATGATCTTCATGCCGGTAACTATACGTACATACACCGATGCGAAATACGACATGAGTACGCGGCCCAGTGGCCAGTTAATGACATTTATTCCTGATATATAGCGGGAACCGATGGCTAAATCAGCTCCTTGTTCCACTGCCCAATAAAGACGTTCCAGGTCATCGGGATTGTGAGAGAAGTCGGCATCCATTTCACAGATGTATTCGTACCCGTTCTGCAGGGCCCATTTGAAACCCGTGATGTAAGCTGTGCCCAAACCAAGTTTACCCTTCCGTTCCAGTATATGCAGGCGGCCGGGAAACTCCTGCTGCATCGATTTTACTATCGCCCCTGTTCCATCCGGAGAACTGTCTTCTACTATTAATATATGGAAAGGAGTATTCAGGGAGAATACCTTCCGAATCATTTTCCCGATGTTTTCCTTTTCGTTATATGTAGGAATGATGACCAGTTTATTCGACACCTTATTATTTTTACGTTTTAGGGTACGAAAATACACTTTTGATTATAAATCTGTATAATGAATGACATGAATAATCTACCATCACGTAATGTAATCCATAAGAATATCGTGAAATAAAAAACAATGAGCAGATGCATCCGAAAGATAAATGTAAAGATACCGGGTATTCTTTGGGTTTGTTGTGATATGAGTTGATGAAAAGTAAATAAGTTAATTGTTGTTTGTCAGTATATTCTTTGTCAGATGTAAAGAGTTGTACCGTTTGGATTTTCGAATTTTACGACTATTTATTAATATTGAACCCATATATAATATATAAAGCGTATGGAAGAGAAATCATTCGTGAAAGTTAACCTGGAAGATGAAAGGCATTGTAGCGGCTTACTGATGCTGCTCGATGATTATATGCGGGATGAAATGGGTACAGGTAAGCCCATGCCTTCTGGTCTGGGTGCCGAAATAATCGACGGACTTAAGAATCATGCGGGATATATTGGCTTTTTTGTCTGCATAGGTGATAGTTTTGCAGCCCTGGCTAACTGCAACCTCAACTTCTCAACCTGGCAGGCAAAACCTTTAATTAACATTCATGACTTTATGGTTTCTTCCTCTTTTCGCAATCGGGGTGTTGGAAAATACCTTTTACAGGAAATTGAGCGGTATGCGTTGCAAAAAGGGTACTGCAGGATTAACCTGGAAGTGAGGAACGACAATATTAAAGCACAAAACCTCTATCGTAAAGCGGGTTATGCCGAATGTAATCCTCCAAATTACTTTTGGGAAAAGCAACTGGGCTGACAATTGCATTGTAAATGGGCCTTCCGGCCTCTGTTTTATATCTAATGTTAAGCCAAAATTATTGATGTTGATGCTCAATGTTTTGGCGGAATTAATGGGTTTTTTGGTAAAAAAAGCCTATAAAAAGTTTGGCAGAACAAAAAAGGCCGTTACATTTGCAGCCGCTTAAAGAGCAACGTTCATTGCAGGATTGTGAAAGAGGTTTTAGGATGCTGTTATCAATTGGGATACAGGGCCTTGGCCCCAGATTTATGGACTGGATTATTAAAGAAAAAAAATAATCAAAAAAAAGTTCAAAAAGTTTTGGGAGTTAAAAAAAGCCGATTACTTTTGCAGCCGCAAATTGAGAGACGG
>JAWLCL010000004.1:0-7925 GCA_041687255.1 Mariniphaga sp.
GGAAATATGAGCGCTGCTTTAAAAGAAAAGATAAAAGAAATCTATCAAAACAGGCACCAGGGAACTCATTATTATATTAAAAAGGCGTTCTACGGTGATAATCCCGAATTTTTAAACGAACAAACTTATTCAACTTCTTTTCCCGACAAAAATCTTCGTTTATTGGCCTTGTACCGGTACTGGAACATTTGCCAATATTTTTTTCCGTATAAGTATTTAACAGACAAAAAATGGGATGAAGTATTGAGAGAATACATCCCTGTATTTATGAATGCAAAAACGGTATTGGAATATCAATTGGCCATACTTCAACTTGCAGGCGAAACCAATGATACGCACGCAAGATTTCTTATGGGAGCAAATGAAACAGGCTTCTTGAAAGGAACAAGGTATGCGCCTCTTCGTACAAATGAAATAGATTCATTGAGAGGAACAAAGTATGCGCCTTTCCGGGTTCGGTTTATTGAAAATAAATTAACGGTTATTGACTATTTCAAGCCGAAAATGAAAGAAACTGCAGGTTTGGAAATTGGCGACTTCATAACCCATATAAACGGCAAAAAAATTGAATATATCATCGACAGTATAAAAGCATATTATCCGGCATCAAACGAAGCCGCAAGAAGGTATTACATGGCGACCGATTTGGTACGTTCGAATAATAATTCAATTCATATCGTCTATAATTCTTCCGGGACAATAATGCAAAAAGAATTAACAATGTATGGAAGGTCTGACTTGAATATGGACGAACCCGATAGTAAATTGTCTTATGACACTATAATGATTGATAAAGGTTCTGGGTTTGTCGGATACATTACACTTAAAACCATTAAAGACTCAGAAATATCCCATATTAAAAAGTCTTTTAAGAATGCGAAAGGAATCATCATTGATATTCGGAATTATCCTTCCACATTTGTGGTTTTCTCGTTGGGTGAATTTTTTACTTCGAAAAGAAAACCTTTTGCGAAAATGACTATAGGAAATTTAAATAATCCGGGAGAATTTAATTTTAGACCTTATTTGAATTTTTTAAATTATAAGGCAGAAAACCGTAATAGCTCAAAGGATTCTAAAAAAACTAAATCAGGAAATTCAAACAATGCGGAAGAATTTAAATTTAGTGGTAATGTACCCTTTTTAAATACTAAGGCAGAAAACTATGACAGCATAAATGATTTTGAAAAACCCATAGCAGAAAATTGTTTTCAAGGGAAATTAGTGGTACTTGTGAATGAAGCAAGCATAAGTCAATCCGAATATACCGCTATGGCTTTCAGGGCTGGTGATAATACAGTTATAATGGGCAGTCAAACGCAAGGAGCTGACGGAGATGTCTCAATAATCCCGTTACCGGGCGGTTTAAAAGCCGGGATTTCAGGTATTGGTGTTTATTATCCGGATGGGACAGGAACTCAGCGTATTGGTATCGTTCCGGATATTGAGGTAAAACCTACCATTCAAGGGATTCGGGAAGGACGGGATGAACTGTTGGAAAAAGCAATTGAATTAATACAAAAAGAATAAGAACCAGCAGGCACTACAGTAGTTATTGCAGGGCTGGGTTCGGTAGTTTCCGGGATCGTTTCGCTTCTTGATAATCATTTGGCTTCTAATAAAGTGTTGCATGCATACGCTTTACATTCGAGAGTATGTTGTACGAAACAGATGTATTACTTTTTTCACATCATGCCATGGGCTATGATCCGACAAGGAAAGGTTTTCCTTTTTACGATATACCTGAAGACTATCTTTTAAAACTCAAACAGCAGCGTATTTCCTTTTACATGCTGCATATTCCTCTTGATAAAAATGGAACCTACTCAACTTCAGTAAACCTGGCGAAACATTTAAATCTGGAATAGGTGAACGACTAACGGTATATTATATATGGAATATTTTGGTTCGTGTTTATGTAGAGGGGTTAAGTTTAGAGTTTTAGGTGATTTTGAGCATTTTTATTTATGTCATTGCAGATATTGCCGGAAAGATACAGGATCGGCTCATGCTGCAAATTTATTCTCTACCAAAGCTAAGATCGAATGGATGAAAAAAGAAACCGAAATTAGAACGTTTCAACCTCCTAAAAGCAATCATGTTAAAGCATTTTGCACAAATTGTGGCTCAGCATTACCCAATTTACAGATGGATGGGAATCTTTTAGTAGTTCCTGCAGGATGTTTAGATACTCATTTAGAAATAAAACCTGATGCACATATTTTTCTTTCAAATAAAGCTGGTTGGGATGAGTCACTGGAAGGAATAGAAAAGTTTGAACGTTTTCCAGAATAACTGGAACTGCATACCAGGATTAAGATGAACAAAGTACCAATAATACGAAAGAACAGCTATAAAGACTATTTGAATACAAGTATTCCCGGAGGATTCTTCGCCGGATTGATTTTTGGTTTTATTGCATTGATAAATACCAACTCATTCACATATTTTTTAGGTGTTGGAGGCATTACCTGGTTTTTGATAATTCTTATCTATATGTTGATAGGTTTTCCAGGTGAGGAATACTTTAAGAGAAAAAAACGAATTGCCAAACTACAGTCTGAGAAGTATGAGTTTCTACATGCAAATCATTTCGAATTACACGAAGATTTATATTTCCACGGTAAATTTAACGAATATTATTTCCAGGTGTTTCCAACCACTAAATGGATAAAAAAAGGAGTAAGTCTGGATTTTGATATTATCCAGGCTTTTTATGATTTCGACAATGACAGATTTGGGAACAAAGAAAATGAACAAGATTTAAGTGGAGAATACTACTTAGGCAATCTTGACTTCAAAAATAAAACGGTAACCTATCTTCCACGAGATTGGGAAACGCCGGATTTCAAAGAAAACTTACAGGGCCTTACTAGTATCCTGAAAAGGGAAAAGTTAATGCCAATAGAAATTGGAACCTGGGAAAACGAGATTGGGAATAAACTAAAGAAAGAAAAAGAAGAGGAAGAAGAGTCCCGCACAGTGCACCTTATAAAGATTGGTAAACTTTTGGATATTAAATATATAAAACCTGAAAAGTTAGCTGCCGGTAAATAGTCCCCAGGTTTGTAAAGTGAAAAACGACTGAACTCCCGATTCTCCGGGGCAGGCTATGACGACTGACTGCCAGCTGGCTCCCCGATATCCGCTTCGCTACATTACAATCCGTCTGGGATAACTTAAAAATATGAAAACAAACATCAACTATTTAGTACTTTGCCTAAGCCTGCTGATGCTTATTGCCTGCCGGAATGAATCACGGAAGATTCAAAACATTGAAGCTTTCGGGAAACTGTATGGGTATGCCCGATGGTTTCACCCCAGTGATGAAGCACAGGAGATTGACTGGGACAAGTTTGCCATCCTGGGGGTTCAGAAAGTAGAAAATATTAAATCCGATGCAGAACTGCGGGACACTCTGCTGCGTCTTTTTTCACCTGTCGTTCAGGGACTGCAAATCGCTGCCGGAGAAATCAAATCACCGGTTGATTTAAGTTTACTCATGCCTCCAGGCACTTCAAAGAATAAGATTGTTGCCTGGCAACATTACGGGGTTCACCTTGGCGAAAAGAGTAATGTCTATAATAGCATACGCACCAATAAACCGACAAGTGATTTTTTCTCTTTTTTTATTGGTTCAGTAATTGATGTATCGGATTTTCATGGAAAAGAAATAAAGTTAACGGGTTATTTTAAAGCAAAAACTTCTGATTCAAAAGGAAAAGCCTCGTTGTTTTTAATTCCATTGTCAAAGAATGAAACACTGACCTCCTTACCCAAACTGCTTGGAAAAGATACTTTGAATATTACTTCAACTGAATGGAAGAAATATGAAATCATGGGCAGGATTTATGATGATGCAGAATACATTCTCTTTGGCGGAGCATTAAAGAATGATGTTTCAATCCTGGCTGATGATTTTACCATATCGGTTAAAAACGGGCAAATATGGGAAACTAAAAGTTATGTAAATCTGGATTTCGAAACCGGTAAAATTGATTTCGACAGTAACAGCTGGGAAATTATTGAAAACGGGCACAAAATCCGATTAACCCAAAAGGATATCTGCTCAGGAAAATATGCTTTGGAAGCTGAATATACAGGAAGCCAGTTTGAACAGGTACCCGGGTTTGGGGAATACACGTACGAATCCATCGGAAGCAATCTCTGTTGTGTGGTTCCGCTGGCACTTTATGAAGTAAACGGCAACACCTATCCAAAAAGCAACGAAAAGTTGATTCAGGAATTAAAAAAGGAAATTTCTGATGTAAAAGTTTCGTCCGGTTTTAATACACAAATTAATCTGGCAAGTGTTGTAATTGCCTGGAATGTATTTCAACATTTCTACCCCTATTTTGATGTCATTGAAACCAACTGGGAAAAGGTTCTTTCTGAAACGCTGGAAGAGACATATTCAAATACCGATAAAGCGGACTTCACAAAAACGCTCAGTAAAATGGTTGCAAAACTGGAAGATGGACATGGCGTTGTATACGGTGAAGGCATGCATCATTTGCCAATAAGGACAGAATTGATTGAACAGAATATCGTTATTACGGCATCAAACAACCCACAATTTAAAACCGGAGACATCGTAAAGAAGGTAAATGAAATTAGAGCCGGGAAAGTTCAGACGGAAATGGAAAAACTAATTTCCGGGTCACCGCAATTAAAACAACACCGGGCCTTAAACGTGTTTGGCAGTACGTTCTATTCAGAGATTATCAATGTTGTGATTGAACGGGAAGGAAAAGAGTTGTCTCTCGATTTACAAAACAGCAGTGTCGGTAAAAACATGTTTTTCAATCCGATAAACAATTTTCAGTACAACTCAACCGATATTAAGGAACTTGAGCCGGGAATATTTTACATAAACCTAAGGAATTGTACTTCTGCAAAATTCAACAGCCGGATGGATGAACTGGCAAATGCAAGAAGTGTAATTTATGACAACCGGTGGGGCGGAAAGCTGAGCTTAATGGAACTGATTCCACATTTGATTGATACTGCGGTCCATTCCACATGGTGGAATATTCCACAGGCGATTTATCCCAATCGCAAAGAAATAATATACGATAAATCCAATTGGCCGGTACCACCCAGGACACCCCGATTTACTTCCAGAAGCATTATTCTGAATGCTCCCTGTGTTGTAAGCAGTGGTGAAACTGAAATGGGAATAATCAATCATTATAATTTGGCAACTACCGTTGGCGAACCCACCGCAGGATGTAACGGAAATGTAAACTGGATTCATCTGCCCTGTGGTTACAGAATTATGTGGACGGGCATGAAAGTTTTAAAACATGACGGCAGTCAACTCCATCTGATTGGGTTTCGGCCTGACTATCCTGTTGAAAGAACAATGGAAGGAATAAAAAACGGCAGGGATGAAATTTTGGAAAAAGCGATTGAAATTGCGGGGAATAAAAACGCCATTTGATGATGTCCAAATCTTTCGCTGCGTCTGTTTGCCGATAAGGCAGGCTGCAGCTTAAGGGAGGCAATGATTTTTTTTGGGATCCAGATGGACATTTATTTGAGATAAGTGAATACAATGGATAACAAAGAACTTATTGCCAACACTTTTTAATCATAGTGCTCCCCCGGCACAGAGCTTACGCCCCTTCAGGGCTATAGTCAGGAGGTTCATGCTTCTAATCAACGGGCTGCACCCGTTGCTGTTGCTGACGCCCCTTCAGGGCTGCACCCGGAACGCGGAACCCGAAACCCGGAACGCGGAACCAACTTTCAACTTTCAACTTTCAACTTTCAACCTCCCCCGGCACAGAGCTTACGCCCCTTCAGGGCTATAGTCAGGAGGTTCATGCTTCTAATCAACGGGCTGCACCCGTTGCTGTTGCTTACGCACCTTCAGGGCTGCACCCGGAACGCGGAACCCGAAACGCGGAACCCACTTTTGTTGGAGCAGGGGGATGTTCTTCGTGGTAAATCTTTGACTTACAAAGTCAAAGTCCCGTGGGTCTGCAGACTTTAAAAAGCAGGCAGATGTTTGTGCGAGCCTGACAGGAAACTTGCAATTGACGTATTGATTTAATATATTTGTACGTAACTTGATTAAAAAGGTAGTGGAAACAAAATTAACATTGAGATTAAATAATGATGTAATTGAAAGGGCTAAAAAATATGCCCGTAGTCATAAAATCAGTCTTTCTAAAATGATTGAAGCTTATCTTGATAGCATTACAAAACAAAAAGAAGAGGAGAAAAGGATTTCAATTACTCCCTTGGTTGAGAGCCTGAGTGGTGTAATTGATTTGCCTTCTGATTTTGATTATAAAACAGAGTATCGTGATTATTTGGAAGAAAAGTATAAATGAAACGAACATGAATTTTGGAATGCGATATTCAAAAAAACGCATGAACAAAATTTATTGTGAGTTCCATCCGACCTTTTAAAAATAAATTTTGTATGGATGAAACGACCATGAAAATATCACATTCATGAAGGAGCATGATTATAATTTTCATGGGAGTTACATATGATACCGCTGAAAGTAAGCAATTAAAATCATATGAAAAAAATATTCATTGATACCAATATTGTCATTGATTTACTGGCACAGAGAGCGCCTTATTTTGAAGAAGCAGCAGAATTGTTTTCCCTTGCTGACAAAAAACAAGTAGAATTATCAGCTTCATCTTTAACTGTTGCAAATACCAGTTATGCATTGTTAAGACAAATGGATGCGAACAAAGCTAAATCGATTTTAAGAAAACTCAGACTGATTCTGCGCATATTGCCCCTGGACGATAAGATTATTGGATTGGCTCTAAATGACGAAACTTTCTTGGATTTTGAAAATGGACTTCAATATTTTACGGCAATTGAAAACGATCAGGAATTGATTATAACAAGAAATCTAAAGGATTTTAAAGGTTCAAAGTTGCCGGCAATGACGGCTAAACAATTTATTGAAACGATTTAAAATTACCCGGATGGCATCCGGAAACCGGAACTCTGAACCCAAAACTCTGAACTCTGAAACTCTGAACTTCTTCCACTGTGCTGCATCGGATGGCCTTTAAACTTTCAACTTTCAACTTTCAACTTTCAACCTCCCCCGGCACAAGCTTAAGCCCCTTCAGGGCTATAGTCAGGAGGTTCATGCTTCTAATCAACGGGCTGCACCCGTTGCTGTTGCTGACGCCCCTTCAGGGCTGCACCCGGAACCCGAAACGCGAAACCCGAAACTCGGAACCCACTGCGCTGCATCGGATGGCCTTTAAACTTTCAACTTTCACTTTCAACTTTCAACCTCCCCCGGCACAAGCTTACGCCCCTTCAGGGCTATAGTCAGGAGGTCTGTGCTTCATAATCAACGGGCTGCACCCGTTGCTGTTGCTGACGCCCCTTCAGGGCTGCACCCGAAACCCGAAACCCGAAACCCGAAACTCTGAACTCTGAAACTCTGAACTTCTTCCACTGTGCTGCATCGGATGGCCTTTAAACTTTCAACTTTCAACTTTCAACCTCCCCCGGCACAAGCTTACGCCCCTTCAGGGCTATAGTCAGGAGGTTCGTGCTTCTAATCAACGGGCTGCACCCGTTGCTGTTGCTGACGCCCCTTCAGGGCTGCACCCGGAACGCGAAACGCGAAACCCGAAACTCGGAACCCACTGCGCTGCATCGGATGGCCTTTAAACTTTCAACTTTCAACTTTCAACCTCCCCCGGCACAAGCTTACGCCCCTTCAGGGCTATAGTCAGGAGGTTCGTGCTTCTAATCAACGGGCTGCACCCGTTGCTGTTGCTTACGCCCCTTCAGGGCTGCACCCGGAACGCGGAACCCGAAACCCGGAACGCGGAACCCACTGCGCTGCATCGGATGGCCTTTAAACTTTCAACTTTCACTTTCAACTTTCAACCTCCCCCGGCACAAGCTTACGCCCCTTCAGGGCTAT
>JAWLCL010000004.1:8025-405487 GCA_041687255.1 Mariniphaga sp.
AAGCTTACGCCCCTTCAGGGCTATAGTCAGGAGGTTCGTGCTTCTAATCAACGGGCTGCACCCGTTGCTGTTGCTTACGCCCCTTCAGGGCTGCACCCGAAACCCGAAACCCGGAACCCGAAACTCGGAACCCACTGCGCTGCATCGGATGGCCTTTAAACTTTCAACTTTCAACTTTCAACTTTCAACCTCCCCCGGCACAAGCTTACGCCCCTTCAGGGCTATAGTCAGGAGGTTCGTGCTTCTAATCAACGGGCTGCACCCGTTGCTGTTGCTTACGCCCCTTCAGGGCTGCACCCGAAACCCGAAACCCGAAACCCGGAACCCGAAATTCGGAACCCTGAAACTCTGAACTTCTTCCACTGCGCTGCATCGGATGGCCTTTAAACTTTAAACTTTAAACTTTCAACTTTCAACCTTCAACCTCCCCCGGCATAGAGCTTACGCCCCTTCAGGGCTATAGCCAGGAGGTTCGTGCTTCTAATCAACGGGCTGCACCCGTTGCTGTTGCTGACGCCCCTTCAGGGCTGCACCCGGAACCCGGAACTCTGAACCCGAAACTCTGAACTCTGAACTTCTTTAAACTTTACACCTTCAACTTTAAACTAAAAATATTTTACCTTTGTCGCCCGAATTAAAAAGTTAAAGGTATGAAGGCATATGTATTTCCCGGGCAGGGAGCACAATACCCCGGTATGGGGAGAGATATTTATGAAAATTCAGCAGAGGCAAGGGCTTTGTTTGAGAAGGCCAATGAACTGCTGGACTTCAGAATTACAGATGTGATGTTTGAAGGCATGGCTGAGCATTTGAAGGAAACCAGAGTTACCCAGCCTGCAATTTTTCTGCATTCGGTATTGCTGGCCAGGACCCTTGGAAATTTTGCACCGGATATGGTTGCCGGCCACTCACTCGGAGAGTTTTCAGCGTTGGTTGCCGGTGGCGCCCTTACCTTTGAAGACGGATTGATACTTGTTTACAAGCGTGCCCTGGCCATGCAGAAGGCCTGTGAAAAAGAACCTTCAACAATGGCAGCCATTGTAGGGCTCGACGATGAGGTGGTGGAAGAAGTTTGCCGGTCGGTTGATGAGGTGGTTGTTGCAGCCAACTACAATTGTCCGGGACAGCTGGTTATCTCAGGTTCAATAGCCGGAGTTGATAAGGCTTGCGAACTGCTCACCCAAAAAGGAGCCAAACGTGCATTGAAGCTTCCGGTAGGAGGGGCTTTCCATTCTCCGCTGATGGAGCCTGCCCGTGAAGAACTGGCGGCCGCCATTGAATCAACCGGTTTCAGTAAACCGGTTTGCCCGGTGTATCAAAATGTAAATGCACTGCCTGTAACTGATCCTGATGAGATAAAAGAAAACCTTATAAAGCAACTTACTGCACCGGTAAGGTGGACCCAGACGGTAAAAAATATGATTGCCGGCGGCGCCACTTCTTTTACTGAAATCGGGCCGGGTAAAGTATTGCAGGGTCTGGTGAAGAAGGTTGACAGGAGCATGGAAACCTTTGGAATTGAAAAGTTGGGGGAGTAATTACTGAATCATCTCCTGCAGCTGCTTCGTCTTCCACTCCAAATCGGCTGTAATGGCATAAACCGAAACGGTGGCTCCGGAAATGACATCAATGTCTTTTCCGGGTTCAAGTGATTTTTCACCTTTGAATCCCTGAAACTGTTTTAACCAGCCGCGGGAAGCGATTTCATGCCCGTAGCTGGCCTGGTAGTTAAAAACCTTGATGGTTTCAACGGCCAGTGCGGTGTTGAATATTATGAGGTAATCGAAATACTCACTTTTGCTGTCCGCACTGCTGTTTTCTCCCGGGGCTGAACAGCCGCCTGCACGGCAGGTGTTTACCTTCCCTATGTGCAGGTATCCTTTTGGCTCAGGAGAGTCGTCGGTTAGGATGGTGTAAAACCTGTCGGATGAAGATTCCGGTGCATCCTGATTAACCGCTTTCAGAGTAACTTCCTGTTTTTTGTAAAGGCTGTTCAATTCCTTTACAACAGGTTTAGGCAGGTCATCCGAAGTGACCTGCCCAAAAGATGTTGTGAAAATAAAAATTAAAACTACTAAACTTAAGTATTTCATTGTGTCGTTTTTAGAACATTATGCCCACTCCGGCATTGAACCGTTTTGCATATTTGCTTCCTGCGACATCCGATTTTACGAATTCCATATCGGCTTTTAACAAGGCTCCCCTGGCCATTTCCCACTCAAGACCGCTTATGATTGCCTGTTTGCTGTATACCGGGTTGGCTGTAAATCCTTCGGCCATTGTATTTTGAGTATTCCAGTTTTCATACCGGACGAAAGGAACAAGTTCTGATTTGTAGTTGGGCATATGGCGGAAAACATTGTAGGCTGCCTCCACATAATAACCTGTTTGTGAGCTTCCCAAATCGTTGGGTGTTCCATCGCCTTTCGCTGTAAACCAATTGTATTGATCGGTATTCGATAAGCTGGTATAATAGTATTGTCCTTTGAGCTGAAGGCCGCCAACCGAGTAGCGGGCATCGAGGCCGAGCATGGCAATCCCTACAACCGAAGAATCGGCCCTGGCCATTGCTGCTTCATCGCTCTTGCTGATGCCGTTATAAAGGGTGCTTTGGGTGTTTCCGGCATAAACCGAAGCTCCAAGGTTCAATCCCCTGATGCCGAAATATTCCACCTTCCCTGCAAAGTTAGGAGCGCTTATAAAGCTTTCAGCAGCTTTCTGCCTGCCGCTGCGAAGACCCTTTCCACTGAGCACAGGACCGTCGGCGTAGCTTTTAAAACCGTTCATTATGTACGCCTGGTACTTAATTGACGCCGGCAGTACATAGCCCATAAAACCGGCACCGATTTCGCGCCAGGTGGTCGGGGAAATGTGGCTGTCGATCATTGGCCGTTCAACACCCCTGAACAGGTTGGGCTCGTGGTATTCATTGGTAAGACCCATCGGGGTGAGCATCAGCCCTGCCCTGAAGTTGATGAAGTTGTTGATTTTGTGCTGCAGAAAAGCCTGTTCGATATAAACTTCCACAACATGTTCAAATTCAATTTCGGAAATGAACTGCGTGCGGTTGTTGAAACTGTATCCAAACAGCATAATGAAACGGTGTACATCCAGAGTGCCGTTTTGACGAATATCCGAATTCAGCGGTTGGTTGTAATCAATACTTCCGTAGCCGCCTATCTTAAGTTTACCGTCGGTGTGGAGCAGCCGTTCAGCTACATTCATATATAAGTTCCCGGGTATGCTGTCAGCGATCTGAGCGCTTGTTCCAGACCATACAAAAAGAAGAAGTAAAAATGCAATTTGCCTCATAACGTTAATTCAGATTTATTAAAAATAATTAACGGCAAAAGTAATGGAGTGCAGCAGTTTTAAAAATCCCTATTAGTTGGGATTTTTAAATCAAATCATCGGGATTAATGGTCTTGGTGTCGATGAGGTTGTTCAAGATGGCGTAAACAGTTAAGCCGGAAATGGATTTTATGCCTGTTTTTTCACTGATGTTCTTTCGGTGGGAAATTACGGTATGGATGCTTATAAAGAGTTTATCGGCTATTATTTTATTGGAATGACCTAATGCAACAAGCCGCAGCACCTCCTTTTCCCTTGTTGTGAGCTCATCGCTTTCCGGCGGTCGGGAAGATTTTTCATTTGTATTCCAGCAATCGGATATTGTTTGTTGAATTTCAAGTCCGGTTGTATCAAGGTTAATCCACTGTTCACAAAAGTTATTGTACGGTTTATTATCCTTCAGATTATTAAAAAATATCAGCTTAACCTGGTTGCTGTTTTCAAGGTTTTTTATTTGCTCATGCTTATGCCAATCGGCATTATTAAAGATAATTACCAGCGAGCGATTTTCAATTTCCCGGTAGGAATGCAAATCCTGGATGTCTTCCAGCTGCAATATTTCGACGGCAAAAAAACTGCGCAATATGGCAGCCAGTCCTTTTCTGATAATTTCTGAAGAGTGGATAATTATAATGAGTTTATTCATTTACGCAGTTTTTTTTCGATGGCCGTTGCCTGAAACAATAGGATTACATCTTCGATACGGGCGTGGTCGTATATGTCTTTTTCAAACCGGAAGAGTGTAATTAAAAATTCATTACACAGGTTTTGGTCATAATCAGGTACCAGGTATTTTATTATGAGATTTTTTAGATCGTTCAGTTTTTCATCGACATTGGTATGTTCTTTTTCGAACGATGTAACGGTATAGTCTCCTTCTGCCTTATTGGTTATCACCATTTTTTCAATATAGGGAAATACCTTTTTTTCTTCATGGTCGATATGCACCTGGAGTTCTTCCTTATATTTTTTGTAAAACTGACTTACCATCTGCAATCCCCGGTTTTCGGATGTCTGGCTGTTAATTAACTGTTCCAGCTGGGAATCCAGTTTTGGGATTACGTAATTCATATAATACCGGTGCGTTCGTTTAAGGTATTCGATGATTTCGAGGGGAGAAAAAGAAAGCAGCTCTTCCTGCGGGAAGTATTCTTCATTGCTGAAGGTGTTTACTATTGCCAGAAAGAAATTCGGGTTAATGTTTTTTTCCCTGCAAACAGTTTCTATGGTTTTGTCTTTCAGTCCAAGCTGTATACCAAAACGGTTAAGCACCGGCAACAGGTTGTAGTTGTGGTGTATCAGTTTAAATGCCTTATCGTTTCCAGAAAATATTTCCATAAAAGCGGTTTTATAATTTATTAGCAGCTGTTTACATTTTCCAGGTTTTGGGTTTCGACCTGGAAAGTAGTATGCACGATGTTAAATTCTCTTTGAAGATCTTTGTTTAATTCCTTTATAAAGTCATCGTTATTGCCATCGGGCATGACAAGATGGGTAGTTAGAGCCACCTGTGTTGTGCTCATTGCCCATATATGTAAATCGTGGATGCTTTCCACTCCATCCTTGCTTTCAATAAACTTTCTTACGTCTTCAACATTTATGTTTTTGGGGACAGCGTCGAGGGCCAGGTTTACCGAATCGGAAAACAGTTGCCAGGTTCCATACAGAATAACGGCAATAATAATAAAGCTCATCAAAGGGTCTATCCAGAAAATACCTGTAAGGGTGATTACAATTCCTGCCACTACCACTCCCAATGATACTGCTGCATCGGCAGCCATATGCAAAAAGGCACCCCGTATATTTAAATCCTCTTTTTGACCTTTAACAAAAAGAAATGCCGTTATGGTGTTGATAACTACACCTATTCCCGCAACAATTATAATCTGTGTTCCCCCTACCGGTTGCGGATTTTGCAACTTGCCAAAAGCATCCCAGCCGATGGCAATTACTGCTCCAAATAGCAGGAAAGCATTTAAAATGGAAACAAGAATGGTTGTTTTTCTTAATCCGTAGGTGTATTTTCCTTTTGGTTTTGAATTCGCCAGCCAGGCAGCAGTCCATGCAAATACCAGCCCGAGCACATCGCTTGCATTATGTCCCGCATCGGCAAGCAAGGCCGATGAATTGGCTATCAATCCGTAGATAATTTCTATTGCAACAAATACAACATTCAGTCCAATGCCAATTGCAAATGCCCTTCCGTAAGTTTTATGCTGATGTGTATCTTTTAACTGATTCATTATCAGAAACTGCAGGTTTTAAATAAATTTAATTTTTTTGAAAATGTTTTGCAAAATAAGCATAATTCTTTCACCAAGGTAACAAATTAAACGTTCGGGAGTTCGGATGTTGATTTATGAGGATGTGGCAGATTGAGTTTTTTTCACGATTTTTACGGAAATAAAAAAAACAACGAATTGAAACCTGCATCCGGAAAGCGAATTATTGTTTCAGTGACAAATGACCTGGTTTCTGATAACCGGGTGCATAAAGTTTGTTCCACTTTAACCAATATGGGATTCGTTGTTATACTGGCAGGCAGGAAATTGTCCGGAAGTATGAATCCGGGTGAACGCAATTACTCCACAAGGCGGTTCCGGTTGCTCTTTACCAAAGGTCCTTTATTCTATGTCTGTTATAATATGAGGTTGTTTCTTTTTCTTCTGTTTACAAAATTCGATTTGTTATTGGCGAATGATCTGGATACATTGCCTGCCAATTTTTTGGCAGCAAAAATTAGAAAAAAGCCTTTGGTTTACGACAGCCATGAATTTTTCACAGAGGTTCCTGAACTGGTTCACCGGCCGCATGTGAGGCGTATTTGGGAATGGATGGAGGCGCGAATGGTTCCTCATGCAACAGCCGCATATACGGTTTGCAATTCAATTGCCCGTATTTACACCGAAAAATATGGAGTTCCTTTCCGGGTGGTAAGAAATTTTCCATTAGCTGCAGCAGGTAAACTACCGGCCGAAACTGAACGGGGAAATAAAATGATTTTATACCAGGGAGCAGTGAATGCAGGAAGGGGACTGGAGCAGGCCATTCAGGCGGTAAAATTGCTGAACGGCGAACGGTTGGTTATAGCAGGCGATGGAGACAAGCGGAAGGAACTTGAAGAGCTTGTAAAAGATGAGGGGCTTTCAGACAAGGTGGAATTTTTAGGCAGGCTTCCCATTGAAAAACTGGGGGAAATAACATCTAAAGCGGCAGTGGGACTTTCCATTGAGGAGGATATCGGCCTTAACTATCATTATGCACTGCCAAATAAACTTTTTGATTACATTCAGGCACAGGTGCCGGTGCTGGTGACAAATCTTCCTGAAATGGCTTCAATTGTCCGGCAATATGAAATAGGAGAGGTCATATCAGACTTAGACCCGCAAAAACTGGCCGCGGTCCTGACAGAAATGACAGGCAACATCGGGAAGAGAATTTCCTGGAAGAAAAACCTGATAAAGGCTTCGAAGGAGCTTGTATGGGAAAAGGAAGAAAAAACACTTCGCCAAATTTTCAGCCCGTTTCTTTAGGTGCTGCCAAGAACCTTTTCGAAGTCCAGAAGGATTTTTTCATTCGACGAATCAGCAATGAACCCATTCGCACATACAAGAGTTCGTGCCGGCTTGCTGGCTATGGCAGCAAAATCGTGAGTGGCCATCATCACTGTTTTTCCTTCATTGTTCAATTCGATGAATAAATTCAGTATTTCGGAAGAAGTTTCAGGGTCGAGGTTACCCGTAGGCTCATCGGCAAGTAACAGCACCGGGTCGTTAAGTATAGCACGCGCAATTACAATACGTTGCTGTTCACCTCCGCTTAACTGGTGAGGCATTTTTTCCTTTTTACCGGTCATGCCCACACGTTTGAGCACTTGTTCAATCCGGCTAAATATATCATTCTTGTTTTTCCATCCTGTAGCTTTAAGTACAAAAGCCAGGTTTTCAAACACATTTCTGTCGGGCAGCAAACGAAAGTCCTGAAAAATAACTCCCAGGTTTCTTCGTAACCGGGCTATTTCACGGTGTTTAATGCCGGCAAGATCAAATCCTGCCACTTCGCCCTGGCCTTTTTCGAGCGGTAACTCGGCGTTTAAGGTTTTTATCAGGCTCGATTTTCCTGTGCCTACCTTGCCGGTTACAAAAACAAATTCACCTTCCTCTACCATTAAATTGACATCCGAAAGGATTAGAGTCTCACGCTGATAAATATCAACCGATAGTAATTCTATTATTTTTTGCCTGGTCATCGTTTACTGTATTCACGCCGAATATAAAGTATTTTTTTTTCTTCTCTGAATAATAAAGCAAGGAAATAAAGAGTTTCATTTTAAGAAATAAACAGATGCATGTTAAGAAGTGATGCAATTTTAAGCGAACAGTAGCAGCAATAATAGCTAACTTAGAACTTGTATAACAATTGTGGTCATATTTCGGGTTATGCCATTTCGACAAAAATAATAAATGGTATGATTTTGGTTCTATGGGTAGCTTTATATGAAGCTTGATGTGCGATATTAAACAGAATTTTGCCAGGGGATTAAAAAAATTAATGAAACTACTAAGCATGAAGAAAATATTTATTTATCTGATTTTTTCACTTACCCTTGCTGTTGCCTTACCTGCCTTAGGACAGGAAACAACTTTTTTCCTGACTGTTGAAGAAGAGCTTCAGCTTGCCAGGGAACTTTACCGGCAGGAAAAATACAATGCTGCCTACCGTCAGTTTGAGAAAGTGCAAAAGCAGGTGGATGCAAAATCGGAAATTTATTCAGAGGCTTTGTTCTTCAAAGCTGCCTCTGCTTTAAAGGCAGGACATAACAGTGGCAGTAAGTTCCTGGAAAAATTCATTGAAACCTATCCTGAAAGTCCATATAAAAATGTTGCTCTTTTTGAACTGGCAGGTTATCAATTTGAAAAACGACATTATGCATCAGTAATCAGGACTTACAGTGACGTAGATCGTTCTTCCCTGAGTAACGATGAACTCATTAAGCTAAGGTATCAGACAGGTTATTCGCACCTGATGCAGGATGATACCTTGCAGGCGCTGACAGAATTTGAAGCAGTAAAGGACGAAAACAACCTTTTTAGCCGTCCGGCAACCTATTATTGGTCTCATATCATGTATCTGCAGAATAACTTTCAGTCGGCCCTAGAAGGTTTTAGTAAACTTGAAAATGATCCTTCTTATAATAAAGTTATCCCTCTTTATGTCAGTCATATCTATTATAAGCAGGAACGATACAGTGAAGTGGTAGATTACACCACTTCCATTATTGATGATGTAGAGCCGGAACATAAGAGCGAACTTTCAAAAATAATCGGCGATTCTTATTTCCACCTGAAACAGTACGAAAAGGCGGTGCCATACCTTGAGGCATATTACCAGACTTCGGGGCCAAAGAGCCGTGAAGACAATTACCTGCTGGGTTACAGCTATTACAACACCGGGCAGTATGAAAAGGCCATCCCTCTGCTCGAAAATGCATCCGGAGGACGTGATGATATGGCTCAGAATGCCTATTACCACTTGGCCGACAGTTATATAAAAACAGGAGACAAAGAGAATGCCCGTGTAGCATTTGAAGCTGCATCGGAATTTGATTTCAATGAAAAAATAAAAGAGGATGCCTTATTCAGTTATGCAAAGCTCACCTACGAACTGTCGTATTCCCCGTTTAACGAAACCATAAAGGCTTTCGACAGGTACATTAGCCTCTATCCAAATTCACAAAGAAACTCAGAGGCATACAAGTACCTTACCGAAGTGTTTATGGTAACGCGTAATTACAGCGATGCCATAAACTCCATAGAAAAAATCGAAAATAAAACGCCCGATATTTTAAGGGCATACCAGCGGGTTACTTTTTACCACGGTCTGGAGATGTTTAACAACCTGGCCTATAGTCAGGCAATTGATCTTTTTAATCAGTCGCTTAAACACAGCAGTTACAGCAGCGAGCTTAATGCCAGGGCATTGTTCTGGAAAGCTGAAGCTCAGTACAGGCTTGGCGATTACAGGAATTCGGCAGGCACTTATTCCCGGTTTTTACAAACAGCAGGAGCTTTTTCACTGCCCGAATATAAAGAGGCAGAATACAATCTTGCCTACGCATGGTTCAAGCTTGAAGATTATAACCAGGCGGCCACTCATTTCCGGAATTTTGTCAATGCCAATAAAAACCAGCGCAGTGAGCGTCTCGCCGATGCATACAACAGGGTGGGCGATTATTACTTCCTGAATACGCAATACGCACAGGCGATACAAAATTACCAGCAGGCATTTGATATGAAAGCGTACAATGAAGACTATTCGCTTTATCAGATTGCTTTCTGCCAGGGGCTTGCACATAATCAACAGGGGAAAATCAATTCACTGCAACGTTTACAGGAGGGCTTTCCTGACTCGGAATATGTTGATGATGCTTTGTATGAACTGGGAAGGGCTTATGAACGACTGGGAAATAACAATAATGCCATCCGTCATTATGAGCGGATTGTTGCAGAATATCCTCAGAGTACCTATTATCCCCGAGCATTGTTGCAAATGGGATTGATTGAATACAACAGTGGTAATTTTAACCAGGCTCTTGACTACTACAAACCGGTTGCTGAGAAATTTGCCGGTACACCGGAAGCCCAGGCCGCATTGCTGGGAATAAGGAACAGTTACGTAGAGATGAATAATGTAGATGCTTATGTTGCTTATACACGAAAGCTGGGCGGAGGCGCAAACGTTACTGTTTCCGAGCAGGATTCGTTAACTTATGCCGCTGCTGAAAGACTTTACATGGCGGGCGACAACCAGGCTTCCCGTCAGTTGGAAAGATATCTTCAGCAGTTCCCCAATGGAAGCTTTGCAGTTAATGCAAATTTCTACCTCGCCGAATTGTTGTATAAGGAAGGAGAATACTCAGAAGCAAACAATCATTACACTTATGTTGCTGTACAGCCAAGTAATGTGTTTAGTGAGCAGGCATTGTCCCGTGCATCGGAACTTACCTTCAACGCGGGGGATTATGAAAAAGCTCTTGACTTGTTTAACCGCCTGGAAACGGTGGCAGGCAGCAAATGGAACTTGCTGAAAGCCTATACCGGACAGATGAGGAGTAATTTTGAGCTTAAGCAGTACGATAAAGCAATTACGGCTGCTCAAAAGGTTCAAAATTCGGAAGTGGCCAATGAAGTCTGGAAAAGAGAAGCTGCATATATTGCAGGAAAATCACATTATCTAACCGGAAACCTTGATGCTGCCCTTAAGCCATTAACACAGGTGGCAAGTGACACAAAACTTGAGAAGGGAGCTGAGGCAAAATACCTGGTTTCAGAAATTTACTATAAAACAGATCAAAAGAAACAGGCTGAAAATGAAGTCATGGATTTCATATCCAAAGGCACTCCTTTTCAGTTTTGGCTGGGCAAGGCATTTTTATTGCTTGCAGATGTATATATTGACCGGGGTGATGAATTTCAGGCTAAGCATACGTTACGAAGTGTTGTTGAAAATTATGGTGCCGAAAATGATGGCGTAAAAACAGAGGCATCGCGCAGGCTTGCAGCCATTGAGTCAAAAGAACAGGCCGATCAGCAAAGGGCCAGAGATAGTTCCTTCCAAATGGAAATCAACGAAAACTAAATTATAAGATTATGTTCGTGAAAACATTCAGGTATATTTTCTTTTTCATGCTGGTGGGCATGTCGGGAATGGTATGGGGACAGCGTGATACAACGCTGAACAGGGAAGTTGAGGTTATTAAATCATTCAGGCCAACCATCTCTGATGCCAATAAAATCAGCAGTATGCCTCAAATTGAAGATGCCCAGCATGAAAAGCCTACTTTTAATTACAGCATTTTCAGTCAGCCTATATATAATACATTTTCAGTAAATACACTTAAGGCAGCAACTTTTGTTTCGGAGCCAAAGGAAGCTACCGGATTCGGACTCGTTCGTGCAGGTGTCGGGAATTATAACCGTCCTTATGGTGAAGTGTTTTTTAACAGTCAGAAAATTAAAAACACACTTTTTGGTTTGCACGGCAAACATCTTTCTTCTCACAGCAAAATAAAACTCGCCGGGGGGGATCGTGTTGATGCACCTTATTCCAACAATGAAGGTGAGATGTTTTTGAAGCATCTGTTCAGGAGTTCTGTTTTGTCAATAAATCTTGGATTTAATCACGATGGATTCAATTATTATGGTTATCCTGAAAATCCCGTTCCTGATTTGCTTCAGGAAGAGGATCAGGAGCTAAATTACTTTGGAAACCGGCAAACCTTTACCAAAGGAAGTTTTAACATGAATCTTGAAAACACTGCTGCCCGTAACAGCGATTTTACATTTGATTTTGATTTTCTCTATCATTTCTTTGGTACAAAAACCGGACAGCGTGAACATTTGGCGCAGTTTATTGCCGATGTTAAAAAGCCCACTTATGAAGGGACAGGATATCTTAAGGCGGGAGTCACTTTTGTTAATGCAAATGATATTGCTGAGCAATATATGTTTTCGATGGGCAGAAATCAACTCGACAGTAGTTTAAACCGTCAGACAGTTTTTACCATTCAGCCTTCCTATTTAATGGGAGGAGATGTGGCAAACATCCGGTTTGGCTTAAAGTCGTGGCTCGTGATTGACAACAGTGCAGATTTGGTGGCAAAACTTGCACCTGATATCCGGGTGAACTTTGTGCCGGTAAAAGAACTGATTAATATTTATGCAGGTGTGGATGGTAACTTCATTCACAACCATTACTCAAAAATAGCTTATGATAATCCTTTTGTTGATCCGCAGCACCTGGTGAAAAATGCTTTTGAAAGGTTCCGGTTTTATGGAGGATTTGATGGAAAACTGGCAGCAAAAACAAATTTTAAACTATCAGCCGATTATTCATTGATGCGGGATAATCCTTTGTACTATCTTTTCAGGTATCAAAGTGCTGTAGATCCGGATGTGACAATTGTTGACAACGATTTTGATGTATTTTATGATAATCTGAACCGGTTGAAATTTAACCTGGAAATATTCCATGTGGCATATGAGAAAATGAACATGGTTCTCTCCGGAAATTACTATGTTTACAAGATGGAAACAATGGATGAACCGTGGAATTTACCATCATGGGATGCCAAATTATCGGTTGCATATGCAGTCTCAGACCAATTAAGTATATCGACCGATATGTTTCTTACCGGAAAACGTACGGCTCTTATAATGGGAGTGCCGGGAGGTGATCCCCGTCCTTTGCCGCACAGCGAATTGTTAGTTCTAGATGAGCTGGAGACTGAATCGTATAACCTTCCCACTATATTTGATTTAAATTTAAACGCCAATTACATGATAACCAGTAAATTTTCATTGTTTGCGCAGCTCAATAATTTTGGTTTTCAGCAGTACCAGCGTTGGTTAGGATATCCGGTTCAAAGTTTTAACGTTATGGGGGGATTAAGCTATACTTTCTAAATATCGGGAGCAGAAAAATGAAGAAAGTAAAAATGACTTTTTTAGGTTGTTTTTAAAGTAATGTTTGGTGCTCATTATCAGGTTTATAAGTTGTTGAAAAAATGGCCTTAAAAAGCTGTTTTCAGCCCCCTTTCTTCGGGTATTTTTGTTATATTTGCGCGACAATTAAAAGTAAGTGTCTGATTGATTTCAAAGCCCTGTTTTTTAGTGAATTGCAAACTTTATTGTTTTGTTTTAAAAGGCAGGTGTGGATTAAATTGGAAGATAATAAAACATAAAGATGAACGATACAGAGAAAAAAGTTAATTCGGGAGGGAATGGGAATTATTCAGCATCGAGCATTCAGGTTTTGGAAGGCCTGGAGGCCGTAAGAAAAAGACCATCGATGTACATTGGCGATACCAATGAGAAAGGATTGCATCATTTGGTATACGAGGTGGTTGATAATTCAATCGATGAAGCCCTGGCCGGGTATTGCAATAACATTGATGTTATTATTCATAAAGATAATTCAGTTTCGGTTAAAGATGATGGTCGTGGTATTCCTACAGAGCTTCATACCAAAGAAAATAAATCGGCACTTGAAGTAGTAATGACTGTTCTCCATGCCGGGGGGAAGTTTGATAAAGATTCATACAAAGTATCGGGTGGTTTGCACGGAGTAGGGGTTTCTTGTGTTAATGCCCTGTCTTCCTATTTGAAAGCTGAAATTCACCGTGATGGAAAAGTCTGGGTTCAGGAGTATTCCATAGGTAAACCTAAGGAAAATGTTAAGGTTGTTGGAGATTCTGACATTACAGGAACAATTATAACCTTTAAACCCGATGATTTAATATTTCAGACAACAACATATAAATATGAAACATTGGCCGCGCGTTTGCGGGAACTGGCATTTTTGAATGCAGGAATTACTTTGTCGATAGTTGATGAACGAACAGTAGAGGAAGATGGTAATTATCGTTCCGAATCATTCCATTCAAACGATGGGCTAAAAGAATTCGTTGATTACCTTGATGATACAAGAGTTAAGCTTACTCCGGATATTATTCATATAGTTACCGAGAAAAATGATATTCCTGTAGAAATAGCCATGCAGTACAATACTACTTTTTCGGAGAATATTCATTCGTACGTAAACAATATAAATACCATTGAAGGAGGAACCCATCTTACCGGGTTCAGACGTGGCCTTACCCGAACCTTAAAAAATTATGCCGAGCATTCGGGTATGCTTTCAAAATTGAAATTTGACATAAGCGGAGATGATTTTCGTGAAGGACTTACCACCGTTATTTCGGTGAAAGTTGCCGAGCCACAATTTGAGGGGCAAACCAAAACTAAGCTGGGGAACTCGGAAGTCAGTCTTGCCGTTGACCAGGCTGTTAGTGAAGCGCTGGCAACATATCTTGAAGAAAATCCACGTTCTGCAAAAATTATCGTTAACAAAGTTGTTTTGGCTGCACAGGCACGTCATGCTGCCCGTAAGGCAAGAGAGATGGTGCAACGTAAAAATGCATTGTCGGGTGGGGGATTGCCTGGTAAATTAAGTGACTGTTCAGAGAAAGACCCTTCGCTTACAGAAGTATTTCTTGTTGAGGGTGATTCTGCAGGTGGTACAGCCAAACAGGGTCGCGACAGGAAGTTTCAGGCTATTTTGCCGCTAAGGGGAAAAATCCTTAATGTTGAAAAGGCCATGCAGCATAAAATTTTTGAAAATGAAGAAATCAAGAATATATTTACGGCACTTGGTGTAACAATCGGTACTGAGGAGGATTCCAAAGCGCTGAATATGGAGAAACTCAGGTATCATAAAATTATAATAATGACCGATGCCGATGTGGACGGAAGCCATATTGCCACATTGATAATGACCTTCTTCTTCCGGTATATGCTGGATTTGATTAAAGCCGGTTATCTGTATATTGCTACCCCTCCGCTCTATCTGTTAAAAAAGGGTAAGAAGGAGACTTATGCATGGACAGAACAGCAGCGTCGTCAGATTATTAATGATTGGGCCGATGGCGTGGAAAGCAATGTGCACCAGCAACGTTATAAAGGTTTGGGTGAGATGAATGCAGAACAGTTGTGGGATACAACCATGAATCCGGAGAACCGAACTTTGCAACAGGTGACTATCGAAAATGCTGCCGAAGCAGATCACATCTTTTCTATGCTGATGGGTGATGATGTTCCGCCAAGACGAAAATTCATTGAAGATCATGCAACCTATGCAAACATCGATGCATAGTGTAAATAATACCAGAGACAACAGAATTCAAATCATATAGATGAATATTTGTGTTTTTTCTTCATCAAGTAACGCAATTTCTGAAGTTTATTTTGATGAAGGCAGAAAGTTAGGCAGGTTAATCGGAGAACAGGGACATACTTTGATAAACGGTGGTGCGAATGTTGGATTAATGGAAACCGTTACTGTGGAAGCCTCACGGTATGGAGCAAAAACTGTCGGCGTCATTCCGGAAAGATTTGCTGAACGTTCACTTGCTTCAGAAAACTCTCATGTGGTAATAACCACCCGGGATATGATGGAAAGAAAAGCTAAGATGCGTGAAATGTCGGATGCTTTTATTGCATTACCCGGTGGCTTTGGTACCATCGAAGAAATTCTGGAGGTATTAACACTGCGTCAGTTAAATTATCATAGTAAACCGATAGTGTTTATAAATACAAATAATTTTTTTGAGTATTTGTTTAAACAGTTTGAAGTTTCATTCGAACAAAAATTTGCTAAAGATATTTACCGCGCGTTGTACTTTTCCGCAAAAGATTCTGAAGAGGCGCTGGAATTTATAACCAGCTACCAACCTGTTGAATTGGATTCAAAATGGTATATTGTTCCTTTTAAATGAATATAGGGTTTTTATTTACTGACAATTTGCCTGTCAGACGTGTATGATTTTAACAATTTCCGGTAGTCATTGTTAAAAAATATCAAATGAAAGGTTTTTAATGGTTTTTGGTAAGCAATGGCAAATTATTTGAGCAGCTGTCAGTGCCTATAAAAAGTTTTTCAGTAAATAAAAAAGTCTAAAGTATGGAAAATGTAAAGAAGTATTCGCTGACAATTTTGCTGGTATTAGCCACTGCTTTTGTTGCTGTTTGGATGTACAGTTCTTTTTTTGCAAGGCAACAGGAAATAATTCTTTCCGAACAGCGCCCTGTAAGTTTTGTTAACCTTCCGGCGAACAGTCAGCAGCAATTGCCTGATTTAACATTTGCTGCTGAGAATTCCGTACATGCAGTTGTCCACATTGCCACACAATCGGTCAGAGGGGGAGGATGGTCAAGTGGTAATCCATTTTTTGATGAATTCTTTGGATTGCGGGAACAGCAACAGCAGGTTGTCCCCGGTTTTGGTTCAGGTGTTATCTTATCGGAAGACGGATATATTGTTACCAATAACCACGTTATTGAAAATTCTCAAAACATAAAAGTAATTCTTAATAATAAGCAGGAATTTTCTGCAAAGCTTATTGGTTCAGATCCTTCAACAGATCTGGCTTTATTAAAAGTTGATGCTGAAAATTTGCCTTATCTCACTTATGGGAATTCCGATCAATTGAAACTGGGAGAATGGGTATTGGCAGTTGGCAATCCATTTAATCTGACATCTACCGTTACTGCAGGAATTGTTAGTGCAAGGGCAAGAAATCTCGGAATCAATGCTGATGAATATTCAATTGAATCTTTCATTCAGACCGATGCAGCCGTTAATCCGGGTAACAGTGGGGGGGCTTTGGTTAATCAGCAGGGAAATCTGGTTGGCATCAATACAGCCATTGCATCACGAACGGGTTCATTTGCCGGATATTCTTTTGCTGTGCCTGTATCCATTGTTCGCAAAGTAGTTGAGGATTTAAAAGAGTTCGGTATGGTTCAAAGGGCTTTACTGGGTGTAAACATTCGTGATATAGATGCGCGGCTTGCAGAAGAGAATGGGTTTGAAATACTGGAAGGAGTCTATGTGTTGGCTGTTACTGAAAATGGGGCAGCAAAGGATGCTGGGATAAAAGATGGTGATATAATCGTAAGTATAGCCGGAGAGCAAGTGAACTCATCTTCAGAACTTCAGGAAAAAGTTAGCCAGTTCAGGCCCGGTGATAATATTGAAATTATAGTTAAAAGAAATGGCGACAGGAAACTTTTTAATGTTACCTTGCGTAATAGACACGGAGATACTCAGATTGTAAGAGATGATGCAACAGTTCTTGGCGCAAGTTTTGTACCGATAAGTAATGGCGAAAAAAGAAATCTGAGGATAGAAAATGGGATTAAAGTAGCAGAGCTTAATGCCGGAAAATTAAAAGAAGCTGGCTTAAGCCAAGGTTTTATTATAACGCACGTGAACAAAAAACCCATTTTTGAGGTAAATGATTTGAAGAGAGAGATAGGGAATGCAAAGGGAGGTATATTGGTTGAAGGGGTTTACCCCAATGGAGAATTGGCTTATTTTGTTTTTGGTGTAGATGGTTAGGTATTTGTATCAATAACATTTTATTAATTTGCCTTTTTTCTTATAAACCTTTCCCTTTTTGCCACAATTAATAATGTATATTTGCACGTTTTTTAAGGAGAGTATATGAGACAGCTAAAAATTACAAAGTCGATTACCAATCGTGAAAGCGCATCGCTGGATAAATATTTACAGGAAATAGGAAAAGAAGAACTTATTACTGTAGAGGAAGAAGTGGAGTTGGCACAGCGTATAAAAAAAGGTGATCAGGCTGCTTTAGAGAAACTTACAAGGGCAAACCTTCGGTTTGTAGTTTCGGTTGCAAAACAATATCAAAACCAGGGTTTAAGCCTTCCCGATTTAATAAATGAAGGAAACCTGGGATTGATAAAGGCTGCAGAAAAGTTTGATGAAACCCGTGGATTTAAATTTATTTCCTATGCTGTGTGGTGGATTCGGCAGTCGATATTACAAGCCCTCGCAGAACAATCAAGGATTGTCAGGCTTCCATTAAACCAGGTGGGATCGTTAAATAAAATTAATAAAGCCTATTCAAAATTTGAACAGGAGCACGAACGAAAGCCTTCACCTGAAGAGTTGGCCGATTCTCTTGAATTGCCTGCCGATAAGGTGGCTGATACACTCAGGGTTTCCGGAAGGCATGTATCTGTTGATGCTCCTTTTGTCGATGGTGAAGACAATTCGCTGCTTGACGTTTTAATCAATAACGATTCACCCAATGCTGACCGTTCACTTATTCAGGAATCACTTGCAAGGGAGATTCACCGGGCATTGGCAACCCTAACTGAAAGAGAAGCCGATATTATTCGTTTGTTTTTTGGAATAGGTTGCCAGGAAATGACCCTGGAGGAAATTGGCGAACGTTTTGGTTTAACCCGTGAAAGAGTCAGACAGATTAAAGAAAAGGCCATTCGCAGGCTCAGACATACTTCCAGAAGTAAATTGCTAAAAACTTATCTGGGATAAAGTGTGAATGCTATTATATTCCAAAAAAAAACGGTGGCTGAATTTTTTAGCCACCGTTTTTTTGTGAATTACACCATTATTGCATTTCGAGAATCTTAAATTCTGTTCTTCTGTTTAAACGATGTTCATCTTCGGTGCATGTTGTACCATCTTTGCAATGATTGAGCAACTGGGTTTCACCGTAACCCCTGGCAATTATCCTGCTATCTTGTATTCCTTTGCCTGTTATATAATCAACTGTTGAACCCGACCTTTTTTCACTGAGAAGATAGTTGTAGTCATTTGAACCCCGGCTGTCGGTATGAGAACCCAACTCTATCTTCCAGGTGGGATTATCATTAAGAACCTTAACCAGTTTGTCCAGTTCTGTTGTCGATTCGTCCAATATATCCCATTTGTCAAAATGGTAATAGATGTTATTCATTACGAATTTTTGACCTACTTCAACCTTTTCAACATTCAGTTCTTTTTTTATAGTGCCAAATGATTCATTTCTGGTGGTGAATGAAACCGATTCATTCATATAGTTTTCAATATGGGTAGCGGCAGTATAGTCGGTTGCTTTATGCAGTGCACGTCGTATAATTCCTTTTTCATCGGTGTAGAGAATCTCATTATCGCTGAATTCAACTTTTACATTGGAAACCGGTTCCTGTGTATTTCTGTCTTTCACCAGCAACTCAAGATTGTACTCACCCATAAATGACACCTGGTAAATATCATCGTTCCCGTTGTCATTGTTTCTGTTGGAGACAAAATAACCCGTTTCTTCATCGGGATGAACAATTAATCCAAAATCATCATTTGATGAGTTAAGAGTGGAAAAATTTACCGGTTCATTAAACCCATTCTCTGTTAAAACAGAATACCAAAGATCAAAACCTCCTTTTCCTCCTTCTTTCCCGTTTGATGCATAAAAAAGTATTTTTCCTTTATGTAAGAATGGAAACATATCGTCGGCCGGTGTATTTATTTTATTGCCAAGATTTATCATATCTCCCCATTCTCCGTTTTTCCTGATGCTCATATACAGATCTGTTTTCCCAATACTTTTGTCCGACGCATCAGAAGCAAAAATAAGGGTATCACCTGTAACTGATATTGATGGATGTCCAATAGAATAAGTAGAGGAATTAAATGGTAATTCTCCTGTTTTTGACCATGAATCGCTGGTTTTTTCTAAAAGCACTATTTTTAATGGTATGTTCTTTTTCTGAAAAACAACATTTTTTACTTCCGCATCTTCATAATTGCTTAACGTTAAAAACAGTTCATTGGTGGTTTTGCAATACGCAACAGGTCCCGCATGATACCCGGCGCTTAGATCTTCAAGTACAATTTTTTTGCCTGCGCTTGTCTTACCTGATGCGTCGACAGGAGAAGAAAACAGATTGTAAAAAACGCCTTTGGACTTTCCTTGATTAAGCATTTCTATTTTTTCAGCCGAAAAGGATGAAAACCAGAATTCATCTCCTACATAAGCAGGTCCGAAATCACTTGCAGGAGTGTTTACAAGAGCTTTCTTTGTCTTGATGGTTGTGTTTTCAATAAAATTTACCTGCGCAAATAATGTTATGGGCAGGATGCATGTTAAAAGAATGATTAATTTTTTCATTTTCCCGATGATTAAAATTTGACATGTTAATATTACTTAATTTCAGTAAACTAATCGAATATGAACATGTTTTTTTTATCATCCGGAGTAATAATATAAGATGGCGGCCGGAATTCTTTCAAAAGCTTTCCAGTAGCACAACATTTTCCACATGATGAGTATGTGGAAACATATCAACAGGTTGAATTTTTACCAACTTGTAATGAGAAGCAAGAAGAGATATATCCCTGGCCTGAGTAGCAGGATTACAGCTTACATACACAATTTTTCGGGGCAGGATATCCAGAAGTGTTTTAACTACATCGGCATGCATTCCTGCACGCGGTGGATCAGTGATTATTACTTCGGGCTTTCCATGATTATTTATAAATGCGGGACTAAGTACTGTTTTAATATCGCCTGCGAAAAAAGTTGTATTACTGATGTTATTGAGGATGGCATTTTCTTTTGCATCGTCTATTGCTTCCGGAACATATTCAATACCTATCACTTTCCCGGCTTTTGAGGAAATAAAATTTGCAATTGTACCTGTACCTGTATAAAGATCATATACTGTTTCCTGACCTTTTAATCCCGCAAATTCTCTTACTATTTTATAAAGTTGGTAAGCTTGTTCTGAATTGGTCTGGTAAAAGCTTTTAGGTCCGACCTTGAATTTTAAATTCTCCATTTCCTCTAAAATGTGGTCGCGACCATAATACAGTTTGATTTGCTGATCGGTTATTGTATCGTTTGCCTTTTGATTTATTACATACATTAATGAAGTAACTTCAGGGAAATTCCGGATTACCGCATCCAGTAATTTTTTTACAGCAGGTTCATCGTTATTGAAAACCGATAATAGTACCATCGTTTCCCCTGTTGTACTGGTGCGTATTATGAGTGTTCTTAAAAAGCCTTCCTTTTGTTTAATGTCAAAAAATTCAAGTTTATTTTTAATTGCATATTCAGAAATAAAATTCCTGATTTCATTTGAAGGAGTTGGTTGCAGCCAGCATTTTTCAATATTCACTACCTTATCGAACATGCCCGGAATGTGAAAGCCCAGAGCATTGGAATCATTAATTTCTTCTCCTGATGCAATTTCATCAGAAGTCAGCCATCTTTTATTCGAAAAGGTGAATTCAAGTTTATTTCGGTAAAAGGTATCTTTTTTAGAACCAATTATCTCAGATATTTGTGGAACATCAAGTTTGCCAATTCTTTTTATTTGCTCCTCGACCTGTTGTTGTTTGTATTGAAGCTGTTTTTCATAGGGAAGATATTGCCATTTGCAACCGCCACAGATTCCAAAATGGGTACAAAATGCTTTTTGCCGATCCTTTGAAAATTCATGGATTTTCGTAACCACAGCCTCCTGATACCTCTTTCTTTTTTTTATTACCTGCAAATCAACAACATCGCCCGGCACTACAAGTTTAGTAAACACCACCAGATCGTTTATTCGTGCCAGAGCTTTGCCCTCGGCTCCAATGCTCTCAATTCGTACTTTTTCGTAATATGGTTTTTTCTTATTTCTTGTCACTTTTTTTTTCTGCAAATATAGTATTTGCAGGATATTGAGTGACATTTTTGATTCAAAACACAATTCCCAATAATATACTGATAATCCCATAATGGGAAAAACAACGGTCAAATGTATCATTAAGTGAATTTTATACTTCATTTCCATTTATTGTAGTAAGTTTTTTACTTATATTTGTTATGATTTAATGGTTGGTTTTATTTTCAGAAATAGAACTTAAAAAGGGGAAAGCATCTTCTGTATTTATGATTGGTTTTGTGTTTAGGGGTTTGTAAATCATCAATCATCTTCAAAAAGCGTCCATAGCTTTCCCCTTCTTTTTTTTGCCCGAAAGGGCATTTTTTATTTCATTACGTTTTCTGCATCCGATTCACCTTCAATTTATAGTATCTTTGACACCATTTTTATAAAAAGGATGATTTCATTAAATAAAGTACATATAAGTTTTGGAGGTTTTGACCTGTTGAATGAAGTTAGCTTTTTGATTCAATCAGAAGACAGGATAGGGTTAATAGGAAAAAATGGTGCTGGAAAAACTACTTTGCTCAAATTAATAGCAGGTGTTTTGCAACCTTCTGAAGGAGAGATAGGTGTAGCTAAGGGAACTACCTTTGGCTATCTGCCCCAGGAAATGAAACTGAATGATTCCAACACTCTTGTTGGAGAAACTCTGCTTGCCTTCGATGAGCTATTAAATATCGAAAAAGAAATATCAAGGTTAAATCATGAAATTACAGCAGCAGAGGATTATCATTCTGATGAATATCTTGCCATGCTGGACCAGTTAACTGAGCTGAATGAGCGTTATACCATCCTTGGAGGTGATTCTTATCAGGCGGAACTTGAACAAACTTTAATGGGACTTGGTTTTGAACGGACTGATTTTAACCGGCCCACATCAGAATTTAGTGGTGGATGGCGCATGCGTATCGAACTTGCAAAGTTATTGCTTAAAAAGCCCAATATCATTCTTCTGGATGAGCCGACCAATCATTTGGATATTGAGTCCATCCAGTGGCTTGAAAACTTCCTGAAGGCTTATAAAGGAGCTGTAGTGCTGGTATCACATGACAAAGCTTTTCTAAATGCTGTAGGTAATCGCACCATTGAAATTTCAATGGGAAAGATAACTGATCAAAAAATGAATTTTTCCGATTTTATAGAATGGAAAAAGGAGCAGCGGGAAGTTCAATTGGCTGCCTACCGTAATCAGCAGAAGATGATTGAAGATACTGAAAAATTTATTGAACGTTTCAGATATAAAGCCACAAAGGCAGTGCAGGTTCAGTCTCGGATTAAACAACTTGAAAAGATCGAACGTATTGAACTGGAAGAACAAGATAATTCAGCGCTCAAAATGAAATTTCCCCCGGCGCCTCGGTCGGGAAGGGTAGTTATTGAAGCGAAAGGCATTACAAAAAAATACGGCAATCATATTGTTTTGGATGATATTGATTTCGCTGCAGAAAATGGCGATAAAGTGGCATTTGTTGGACGTAACGGTGAGGGGAAAACAACGCTGGTGAAAATATTATTGGAGGAAATTGAACACGCAGGGAAAGTAACCATTGGACACAATGTGAAACCGGGATATTTTGCTCAAAACCAGGCACAGTTGTTAAAGGAGGAGTTAACTGTTTTTGAAACCATTGATGAAATAGCTGTCGGTGAGGTACGCACCAGAATTCGTGATATTCTTGGTGCCTTTTTATTTTCGGGTGAAGATGCTGATAAAAAGGTGAAAGTGCTCAGCGGAGGTGAAAAATCAAGGCTTGCCATGATTCGACTGATGCTGGAACCTGTAAACCTTCTGATTCTCGATGAACCTACAAACCATCTTGATATGCAGTCGAAGGATATTTTGAAGGAGGCTTTGATTCATTTTGCAGGGACTGTGATTGTAGTTTCACACGACCGGGAATTTCTTGATGGATTGGTAAATTGTGTTTATGAATTTCGGAATAAAAAAATTAAACAGCACCTGGGGGGCATCTATGATTTTCTTCAGAAGAAGAAACTTGATACCCTTAAGCAACTTGAAATTTCATCGAAGCAAAAACTAAATGATAAAAATAACCGGTTAGCGGGTGAATCTCCTAAAAAAGACATAAGCTTTGAGGAGCAAAAAGAAATCAACAAGAACATTTCAAGATTTGAAAAGTTAATTGATACAACTGAAGCAGAAATAGAAGTGCTGGAAAACAAAATCGCTGAAATGGACAACTTACTTTCATCGCCTGAAGGAAACAACAAACCGGGGATTTTTGATGAATACGATAAATTAAAATTAAAGCTTTCAGCAGCCCTCGGGAGATGGGAAACAGAGCATGAGCAGCTGGAGTTATGGAAAAAGAAAAAAAACTGGTAATGGATAAGGAAGATTACATTTTTGGAACAAGGACAATAATTGAAGCAATAAAAAACGGGCGGATTATTGAGAGGGTGTTAATAAAGAAGGGACTGGAAAATGAATTGTTTTCTGAGCTGTTTCAGCATATTAAAGAAAATGCCGTTCCTTATCAGTTTGTGCCGGTTGAGAAGATAAACCGGATAACCAGAAAGAATCACCAGGGAGTTCTGGCTCTTCTCTCAGCAATTGAATTTTTTGATGTTGAAATATTGCTGCCTGAATTGTTTGAATCGGGAAAAGAACCGCTCATTCTTATTCTCGACCAGATTACTGATGTACGAAATTTTGGAGCCATCATACGTTCGGCCGAATGTGGAGGTGTGCATTTTGTTATTGTTCCTGAAAAAGGAATGGCAAGGATAGGTTCTGATGCAGTTAAGACATCAGCAGGGGCTCTTTATTCCCTGCCTGTTTGCCGGGTAAAAAGCCTGCCGGAAGTACTGCAGTATCTGAAAGATTCGGGATTGAATATCATTGCGGCAACCGAAAAGGCTGATAAAGTATATACACAAGCCGATATGAATGTTCCTTTGGGAATAGTCATGGGAGCAGAAGACAGAGGCATTTCTCCAGCTGTTTTGAATTTGTGCAATGAGCAGGTTAAAATACCTTTGTTTGGAAAAATTGAATCTTTAAACGTTTCTGTGGCTACAGGTTTAATGATTTATGAGGCAGTCAGGCAAAGAAATCAGCTGTGAACAGGAATGGTCCTCTTAAAGGTTTGCTCCAGGGAAATGAAAGTTTCAGTACTTGAAATCCCTTGTATCTTTTGAACCTGTGAACTTAAAATGTTTTTGAGATGTTCATTATCCTTTGCATATACCTTTACAAAAATGGCGTATTGCCCGGTGGTATAATGACATTCAACAATTTCTGGTATCATTTTTAGTTTTTCAACCACTTCAGAAAACAATCCTCCTTTTTCAAGGAAAATACCTATATAACTGCATGTTTTAAAATCTACTTTATTGGGATTTATATGATAGCCTGAACCGGTAATTACTTCCAGATCAATCATCCGGTTCACCCTTTGATGCACTGCGGCACGTGAAATTCCTACTTCTGTGGCGACATCTTTAAACGGAATGCGGGCATTTTGAGTTATAATGTCCAGGATCTTTAAATCTATTTCATCTAAGGTACTTTTCAAGGTCATCTTCTATAATTTTTATCAAAAGTAGGAAAAAATCAGATAGATATCCTTTTTTAGGAAGGATTACATTTTTTTTATACAAATCATTACATCATTAAGCTTAATGATGCCATAATGTTAATATATCATTTATATATAAGATTTTTGTATTAAAGGTTTGGCTTGATATCAGCCGGCACAATAGGGGGTACGGTTTTGCATAAAAGCTTGATTAATAAAAAAAATGCCGGTTCAAAACCGGCATTTTTTTATTGCACTGCCACCTGACGTTTGAAATCCATTTCTAATGATACAAATGTCTCAGTTCTGGCTATTCCTTCTATTTCCTGAAGCTCTTCATCGATAATTTTTTTCAGATGCTTATTTGTTTTTGTCTGAATTTTTATGAAAATAGCATACTGGCCTGTTGTATAATGGCATTCAACAATTTCAGGAATTTCTCTCATTGCGGCAACCACCTGTGTATGGTATTTGGCCTTTTCAAGATAAATACCCATATAGGCACATGTATTGTACCCCAGTTTTTGTGGATTTACTATAAATTCACTGCCTGTTAAGACTCCTATGTTGAAAAGCCGTTGAACCCTTTGATGTATGGCTGCTCCGGAAACACCACATTCTCTTGCTACCTCAAGAAAAGGGATGCGTGCATTTTTTGTTATTAATTTAAGGATTTTTTCATCCAGTTGGTCTATATCAGCAGGTTGCTCAAGGTAATCTGTTTTTTCCATTTTAATACAAACTATCAATTTCAAATTATAAAGCAAAAGTAGAAAAAAATTACAATTACTAATTATTAATGCTGTATAACATCGAAATGGTAATTGCAGATAAGTGCATGTTTGGGATTTTTATAATTTGTTCTGTTTGTAGATGTTAAAGCTTAAAATTAATTAAGCTTTAATATCACTGTAAAATGATATTGTTTATTTTTAGCTTCAAAAATTAAAAATGTTGAAAATAGTTTACTTTTTCTGTTTAATGGTTCCTATTATTTCTTTCGGGCAGCCTGATTTTAATGAGTATTTTTTAAAAAAATCGTTTCGATTCGACTTTACGCTTGGTGGAAATGCTGATGAAGTGAAAGTGTATCCCGGAGAAATGAAGCAGGAACCTTTTTGGGCAGGTTCAACAACCGGGTTGATTGATGGATTTAATTACGGAGCTTTCCGTTTTCGGGTTTTTGATGTTGAAAGTGAAACGCTTATTTATTCAAAAGGATTTAGCACCTTGTTCCAGGAATGGCAAACAACCCCGGAGGCAAAAAAGATTGATAAGATATTTTATCAAAGTATAATTTTTCCTTTTCCCCTGAGTCCTGTAAGATTGGAAATCGATGCAAGGCAGTGGAACGGTGATTTCAAAACACTATTTCGTACAGAAATAATTCCCAATGATTATTTTATACTGAAAGAAGCCCCTTTGCCCTATGAAGCAAGGGTAATAATGGAAAATGGAAATCCGGAGGAAAAAGTTGATTTGGTAATCCTTGCTGAAGGATATAAAATGGAGGAGATGGACAGGTTTTTATCAGATGCGCGTCGTTTGACAGGATATTTGTTTGCTCAGGAGCCTTTTAAGTCAGCAAGGAGTTGTTTTAATGTCAGGGCAGTTTTATCGCCTTCAGTTGATTCGGGAACTGACTTACCCGGTGAAGGAATATATAAAAATACGGTATTTAACTCATCTTTTTACACCTTTGATATTGATCGTTATCTTACTTCAAGCGATATGAAAGCCATTCATGATGCAGCGGCCTGTGTTCCCTATGATAATATTTACGTTCTGGTTAATACAGAGCGGTATGGTGGGGGTGGTATCTATAATTTTCTCAATATATGTTCTGCCGGTAACCTTTTGAGCAATGAAGTTTTTGTTCATGAATTCGGACATGGATTTGCCGGACTTGGGGATGAGTACTATTCCTCCTCGGTAGCGTATGAAAACTTTTATAACATTAAGGCCGAACCCTGGGAACCTAATCTGACAACACTTGTTGATTTTGAATCAAAATGGGTTGCAATGGTAAACGATACTGTTCCGATTCCTACTCCACGTGAGAATAAATATTTAAATACTGTTGGAGTGTATGAAGGAGGGGGGTATCAGGCAAAAGGAATCTACAGTCCTTTTATCGATTGCCGTATGAAAAGCAACGATGCAAAGGCATTTTGTCCCGTTTGCATCGATGGAATTAATAAAATGATTGATTTTTACTGTAAATAAAATAACGGGTTTAAAGAACTCAAACCCGTCATTTTATCATGCTTTAACTGTAGTCTTTTTTCGACAACTTTTCTGTGACAAAATGCGCCACAATTAAACCTATTCCTCCAAACATAAAGATCATTGTAAAAAAGGCTACAACTTCGTTCACTACACGTGAAAGGGCATACCCGCTGATAACTCCAACAGCTGCTCCGATTAAGAAAATACCCCATTTCAGAAGGGAATACCTTGCTGTGTTAGATTTAAAAACAGATGCATCAGTTCCTTTATCTATAAGGGCAAGCCGTTCTTTCGTGCGTGTTGTCCAGTAGACATACAAAATGGCAAATAAGGCCAGAAAAAATCCGATTGGTACAAATATTCCTTCCATGGTTTCTAATTTTTATTTGTTTATAATTTTATTTCTGCCCTTTTGACGTAGGAATATTCTTTCGGTTACACATTAATTTGTATTTTCTTTTGAATAAATTTGTAACCAATACTAAAACTATTCGTCAAAGCATCAGATGGAAGGAAAAGACGATATATTTTATATAGAAGAAGTCTTGAACGGGAAAACAAATTACTTTTCCTATATCGTCGAAAGATATCAGGATATCGTTTTTTCAATTGCATTGAAAGTTCTTAAAAATCGTGAGGATGCAGAAGAGATGGCCCAGGAAAGTTTTATTAAAGCGTTTAAGTCGCTACATACATTTAAGGGAAAGGCAAAATTTTCCACCTGGATGTACCGGATTACTTATAACACATGCATTTCGGAAGTGAGGAAAAGAAAGTTGAATTTTACATCTACTGATGATGTGCAGATAAGGGATGAAGCAGAAGAGATGAACCTGGATGGAATTCCGGAAGAAAACAGGGAACATTTTGTTAAAGCAGCCCTTGAAAAGCTTCCTGAGGATGAGTATACATTAATCCTGCTGTATTATTTTGAAGAGCAATCGATTGATGAAGTTGCCAGGGTAACCGGATTAACAGAAAGTAATGTTAAAGTAAAACTTCACAGGGCAAGAAAAAAGCTTTACACGTTTTTAAATGAAATGTTGCAAGGTGATTTATACACCATATTGTAGAGATGAACGATTGTAAAGTTGAAGTGAAAGAAAAAAAATTGAATTAAAAGCAATAGAAGATGAAAACTTTTGAAGAAGATAAAGAATTAAGGCTGTTACTACAGAGCATAAAGCTCGAAAGGCCTGCTCCCGATTTTACAAAGGAGGTAATGAACCGGGTATTCCAGGAGCGCACTTTGATAGAGCAGGTGAAAGCTGAACCTATTTTTGGAAAAGGATTCTGGATATTGGTTTCCTTGTTTGTGCTTTTAATGGTTGCTATGGTTGTGTTTGCAGGAAACAGCTTTACTCCGGAATCAGTTGCTTTACTCCCCGAAATTAATACCGAAAAATATGTTTCTGGTTACCGTTCATTTTTCGAGAGCTTTGATAATTTACCCGGTGGTATAGCAGGAATATTTCTTGGTTTCTCGCTGCTGGTGTTTCTCGAAAGGTTTCTTAGTGCTAAGAAAACGGAACTGGTTTAAGATTTATATTAATTATCATATAAAAAACTCCGGCAGGTACCTGCCGGAGTTTTTTAATAACACGCTCTGGCTTTCAGATATTTCCCAACATATATATCGACACCTTCTTCCAGGCTTGTAAATTCCCTTTTGTAGCCAATATCCCTGAGTTTTTGAATTTCAGCTTCCGTAAAATACTGGTAACGTCCCCTTAAATCAACCGGTGTATCAATGAATGATATCTGCGGCCTGATATTTATGCTGTTAAATACTGCATGCGTCAGGTCAAGGAATGAACGAGCCTTACCTGTTCCAACATTATAAATGCCTGAATTTTCCTGGTTATACAAAAAATGTATCATTACCTCGGCGATATCCTCCACAAAAATAAAGTCGCGGCTTTGTTCTCCGTCCTTATAGTCTTTGTGGTGTGAACGGAACAATTTCATGGAACCATTTTTCCAAATGGTTTGATAGGCATGAAGTACAACTGAAGCCATCCGGCCTTTATGGTATTCGTTTGGCCCGTATACATTGAAAAACTTAAGTCCTGTCCAGAATGGGGGTGTTCGAACCTGCTTCAAAGCCCAAACATCAAAGTCATGTTTCGACCATCCGTAAAGGTTCAGCGGACGCAAATTTGTTACATTGCTGTGTGAATCGGAAAAGCCACTTTCTCCGTTTCCATAGGTGGCTGCCGATGATGCATATAGCAGAGGCACCTGAATCTCAGAACAGATGTTCCACAACCTTTGCGAATATATCAGGTTAAGTTGCTGATAAAGATCCGGTTCTTGTCCAACTGTGTCGGTACGTGCTCCAAGATGAAATATAAATTCTACTTCATTTGCATTATTTATCAGCCATTTAAAGAAATTGCCCCGGTCTACGAACTTCCGGTATTTTTTATCAAAAAGATTTATGTCTTTAGAAGGATCATCAAACCGATCAACAAGAATTAAATCGGTATAACCGGCTCTGTTTAATTTTCCAACCAAATAACTGCCAATAAAACCTGCAGCTCCTGTAACTACAATCATTTTTTAAAAGTGGTTAAATTTGCCCGTTTTAACAACAAGTTAAAACCTGACAATGTGGTCAATATTTAAAACTTTAATTTTGAGCTTTTGTTGTGTTTTGTTAAAATTTCCTATAAATCATTAACAAGAGTCATAATGAAAGACAAAAACATATAGGGTTTGGTTGCTTCAAAAGGTGTTTTTTTTAATATTATTTTTACCTTCTTCAAAATTGTTTTCTATCCGAGTTTGAAAAAAATGGTGATCTTTGTATGAATAAAAACTTCAATTTGATGAGTAAAGATAAAATAATCAGTACGAATGGTTACGAGAGAATTGATACTTTTGATAAGAATATAACGGAGGAGCTTTCTAAAAATTATGAGAATATCATACGGTTGGTTGGTGAGGATATATCAAGAGAAGGGCTTGAAAAAACTCCGTTAAGAGTTGCAAAAGCGCTTCAGTTTTTGTTGCAGGGATACAAAACCGATCCGGTGGAAATATTACGTTCGGCCATGTTTAAAGAGGATTACAGGCAGATGGTAATTGTAAAGGATATTGAAATTTATTCTTTATGTGAACATCATCTGCTTCCATTCTTTGGCAAAGCACATGTGGCTTATATTCCCAATGGTACGGTTACCGGTTTAAGTAAAATAGCCCGGGTAGTTGATGTTTTTGCCCGCCGTTTGCAGCTTCAGGAAAGGTTGACCCTGCAAATTAAAGAATGCATTCAGGATACATTAAAACCACTTGGAGTAGCTGTGGTTATTGAGGCTCAGCATCTTTGCATGCAAATGCGTGGGATACAGAAACAGCATTCAATTACTACCACTTCCGATTTCACGGGCGCATTTCAGAAAACAGCCACACGCGATGAATTCATACGTTTGATTAGTACGAAATTCAGTTAGTAATTTATCGAAAGTTCAGACATACCGGTGCCGGAATTTTTATTTTATTACCTGTAAATTCAGGAATTCCATTTTCCGGATTAATTCTGAATACTGAAATATCACCGCTCCTTTGATTTGCTGCCAATAAAAACTTTCCGCGGGGGCTAAGCGTAAAATTCCTGGGCCAATCACCCTGTGATGAAACAGCAGTTACCCACTCTAACCGGTTTGAATCGTCAGCAATTTTAAATACCGCTATTGAATTATGTCCTCTGTTTGAGCCGTATAAATATTTGCCATCGTCCGATACATGAATATCGGCACAATAACTTGTTCCTTCAAAACCTTCTGGGAGGCTGGAAATACTTTGAACTTTTTCCCATTCTTCTCCTGTTTTGGTAAAGACTGATATCGTGGAATTTAATTCATTTATTACATAAAGAGTGTTTCCCCCGGGATGAAATCTGATATGCCTGGGGCCTGCTCCAGGGCTAACTTCCAGATAGGGTTGACTTGCCGGAACTAGTTTATCTTCTTTTAGTTCGAATATATTTACCCGGTCAGAACCTAAATCGGCACTGAAAAGTTTATTGCTGTTCTCAGTAAATAAAACCGAATGAGCATGTGGAGCTTTTTGTCTTTCCTGATTTGGGCCCGAACCTTCAAGCTTAATGATTGAAACGGCTGGATTTAAGCTGCCATCCCTGTTGATTCTGTATAAGGAAACAGAACCTCCTCCATAGGTGGCAATTGCTGCTGATTTTCCATCAGTCGAAATATCAATATGACAGGGATCGCTACCGTTTGAGATTTGCTTGTTGATAAAACTCAGTTCTCCTTCGGCTCCAATTTTGTAGGCCTGAACGTAGCCACCTGACTGCTCTACCTCAACGGAGGGACGTGTTACGGTATACAAAAAGTTACTATTGGGGGATACCTGCAGAAAGGATGGATTATCTATTCCCTTAAAAACCTTTTGCAAAGCAATCTTTCCGGTCTGTTCTTCAAAACCGCAAAGATAAATTCCCTCGGCTTCTTCTGCAGTGAAGGTTCCCACGTATAAAAGAGCAGAATCCTCTTTTTGTGCTGACATGGATAAGGTCAACAATGTGAAACATAAAAAGGTGATATAACTTCTCATGGTACAGTTTTTTCATTGATGTACTGGAAATAACTTCTATGCAAAATGAACATTTTCTTTCAATTATTACTTCTTTTAAGTAACTTTTAATCACTAATTATTAAAAATCATGTTATGAAAGTTCTATTATCCATACTTGTATTGGTTATTGCAACCGGAGTTGGTTTGGCAAACGCCCAGGAACTGGAAAAAGAATGGGAAACAACAGCCGAATTAAAAACTCCCGAATCAGTGCTCTACGATGAAGATGAAAAGGTGATTTATGTTTCAAATATTGATGGAGATCCTTCTGAAAAAGATGGTAACGGATTCATCAGTATATTAAATTCCGACGGTAGTGAAAAAGACCTTCATTGGGTGGAAAATTTAAATGCGCCTAAAGGAATGGCAATATCTGACGGTAAATTATACGTTTCAGATATCGACCAGTTGGTTGAGATTGATTTGAAGAGTGGAAAAGTTATCAAGAAGTATGATGTGCCGGAGGCTGTTTTTCTGAATGATGTTGCAGCTTCTGATGATGGACTTGTATTTGTTTCGGATACACGCACGGCCAGGATTCATGCTTTGAAAGATGGAAAGCTTACTGAATGGATGTCAGGCAGTCCATTGGAAACACCAAACGGTCTTTTTGTTGAATATGGGAGGTTGTTTATTGGCGATAAAAGTATATTTGAAGTTGATATATCTACCAAAAATGTCAAGGAAATTATTCAGGATGCCGGTGGTGTTGATGGTCTGGAAAAAACAAATGATGATGAATTCGTTTTTTCCAATTGGGAGGGGCGAATATTTTTACATCGGAACGGCAAGAACATCAAACTGCTCGATACCACCGAAGAAGAACTTAAAACTGCTGATATCGACTTTTCAAAAGATCTGAATCTTGTGTTGGTTCCAACTTTTTATGATAACCGAATTGTGGCTTACCGGATAAATGATTAATTTTTAAACTTATATAAATGGAAGAACCAAAAATTGCAGCAAAATCTCCAAAACTTGTTACCCTAAAGCCCGGAAAATATTTCTGGTGTGCCTGTGGAAGGAGCAGTAATCAACCTTTTTGTGACGGAACTCATAAGGGGTCCGGATTATTTTCACTTGCCTTTGAAGTAAAGGAAGAGACAAAAATTTGGCTTTGTATGTGCAAGCAATCAAAAAATAAGCCTTACTGCGACGGCACACACCGTGAGTTATAGTCAATAGAGCCCAAATGCTGCATGTAAAATAGTGTTTGGGCTTTATTTATCAGCTTTTGTTAAAATACTCCTTGCCGGCATTGCAGATGGGACACCTGTAGTCATCCGGAAGCTCTTCGAAAGGAGTTCCCGGCGGAATTCCAATCGTGGGATCTCCTTCTTCAGGATCATACTGATAACCACAAACCGAGCAGGTGTAAACATCCATACTGCCCCTGTTTTCTGAAGGCTCTTTCTCCACTTCCTGTTTGGCTTCAGGTACTACGTTGCTTTTCTCTTCTAGCTTTTCTTTTTCAATATAAGTGGGCGAATGTTTTGGTGATAACATCTTGTATTTTTCACGGTACCAGGCATATGTAAGTGGTTCTTCATCAATAATAAGGTCACTGTCGAGAACTTCTCCAATTATTAACATGTGTGTACCCACATCCTGAATTGAAACAACTTTACAATCGAACCATGCTACGGCCGAATCCAGAACAATAGGTGCCCCTGTTGCTGCCGTTATGGTTTCGATGTTGTGGAACTTGTCCATCTCGTCGCCCGACATAAAACCAAATTGTCCGATAAGTGATGTGCTGGCATCCTTTTTTAATACTGATATGCTAAATATGCCGCTTTCGATGATCTTTTCAGTGGAAAAGTTCTTCTTATGACAACTGATTGCAATTTGTTCAGGTTCTGATGTAACCTGGAACACCGTATTGCCAATATATCCTGCATTCGATTCTTTATGCCGGGTGGCAATCAAATAAAGCCCGTATGATAATTTATGAAAAGCTTTGTATTTCATTGATTAAAATTTTTATTTTCAAAGGTAACACATGTCTGTCTGTCGTGGCAGGCCAGGGAGTTTCGCATATCCCGACAGCCTCGGGATTTATAATCATCTGTTGTTGTGTATTTTTACCAACACTCATTTCATTTGTTTTACAGTTTAATTCTGTGATTGGTTTCTTTTTTTTATATGTAGTTATTATTAAAATGAGGTAAAAACCACCTGATGCTCTTTCTGCCTGTAAATGTAAAAAGATTCTTCCACTTTTATTTTGGGTACGCAACATAAAATATTCTAATTTATATAGATGTTCATAAAATTTAAGTATAAGTTGCTTTCTGCTATCCCAAATCTTATAATGAACATACTTTAATTTACTGAAGATGTAAAAAATGTAACCGGAAAAAGTTTTGGACATGCTTAATGTTGGTATATCTGAACATTATCATTGTAACAAATCGAGTATGTTTTATTAGTTTTTAATAAAATATTTGTTTCAATAAGGGAAAATAATTGAAAATTATTCCTATTTTGGTACTGTTTTTAAAGATAATGGACGATCAACTTTAAATCTAATGTAAATGTCAAGCCCAAAAAGTAACATCTCGTATAAAATATTTATTGTTGAAGACAATAAATTATACTCGCAGGTTCTGAGAAAGCAGCTTGTTGATAATCAATACCAGGTAAAAGTTTTTTATAATGGGAGAGATTGCATCGCAAATCTGGATGAGCATCCCGATGTAATCACGCTGGATTATACGCTTCCCGACATGACAGGGCATGAGGTATTGAAAGAGATCCAGAAAAAATCGCCATCTTCACATGTAATCATAATTTCGGCACAGGAAAGCATCAGTACTGCTATTGAGCTGATGAAAAACGGCGCTTATGATTATATAATGAAAGCGCCCGATACACGGGAAAAGTTGACAAACATAATTAAGAACATTTACAATTCCGATTTGCTTAAACAGGAGAATACCCGTTTAAAGGATGCAATAAAGGAGCATTATAATTTTAGAAAACTTATTAAAGGAAACAGCCGGGAAATCGATCATATTTTCAGTTTAATGGAAAAAGCTGTTCAAACAAATATTTCAGTTTCCATTAGCGGGGAGACCGGGACAGGGAAAGAACTTGTTGCAAAAGGAATTCATTATAATTCGTTGCGCAGCAGTAAGCCTTTTGTTGCTGTGAATGTTTCGGCAATTCCTGAAGGATTGATTGAAAGTGAATTGTTTGGCCATGAAAAAGGTGCCTTTACGGGGGCCGATTTCCGGAAAATCGGGAAATTTGAACAAGCAAATGGAGGAACTTTATTCCTGGATGAAATTGCTGATTTAGACCTGAATGTGCAGGCGAAGCTGCTGCGTGTAATACAGGAACGGGAATTGGTACGTTTGGGTGGGCTGGAAAACATTACTATCGATGTAAGAATACTTACTGCCACACATAAAAACTTATCAATATTAGTTAATGAAGGAAAATTCCGCCAGGATTTATATTACCGTTTGCTGGGACTTCCCATTGAATTGCCCCCACTCAGGCAAAGAGGTAACGACATCATATTGCTTGCAAAGTATTTTGTGAATGAATTTTGCAAAGAGAACAATATGTCACCCAAAACTATCACCGATGAATCAAAACAACTGCTCCGAAAATACCACTATCCGGGAAACATCAGGGAGCTAAAAGCAGTAATGGAACTGGCATGTGTTATGACCAACGGTGATAATATAAAGCCGAGCCATCTGAACATGAGTGTTGATGAAAACGTTCAGAATATACTTTCAAGTGAAAAAACACTTGAAGAGTATAATTTTGACATCATAAAGCATTTTCTGAGCAAATACAACCAAAATGTGAGGCTGGTGGCAAAAAAACTTGGAATCGGCAAATCCACCATATACCGTATGTTACAGAAGAAAGAATTCTCTTTGAATTAGGTGATTCTTTTTAATTTTTTTTAATTTCCTGCATGGGTTTAAAAAAATAATTTATTTTTGCAGTGCAATACGTTCTGTATTGCTTGTGTGTTTGGGGGTTAACTTAAGGGCGGCTATTGAGCTGCCCTTTCTTCGTTTAAAAGATACTGCCGAATACCTTGAAATTCATTTAAGTTGTTTATTTTCGTGTTGCTATAAGAGGAACAATATAATTTTCAAAGTCCCATTTTGATGAGTGAAACAGGGAATGCAGAAATAATTCTTATTTATATTATTGGCACATTCGGAATGGTTGTTCTTTCGGGTGCTATTTTTTTATTTTTTGTTACTTACCAGAAACGGTTGCTGAAAAAGGAACTGGAAATAAATGTTATAAAATCACGACAACAGGAAGAAATTTTAAGAAATACCATCCTTTCTCAGGAAAAGGAACGCAAACGCATTGCACAGGACCTTCATGATGAGGTTGGGGCTATGCTGTCAGTAATAAAGTTAAATATATCACTTTTTGAGCGGAAGGCGGATAATCCTAAAACGAAGGAGTTTGCGCAGGAAACCAAAACTTATGTTGATGATGTTATTTTGCAGGTGCGAAGGATTTCAAGAGCTTTAATGCCTCCTTCACTTGAGAAACTTGGTTTGGCAACAGCTGTTGAAGAACTGGCACAATGGATAAATAAATCGGGAATAATTAAAGTTCATTTCTGGAGAAGCGGTCAGGCAGTCAGGTTGGAAAATAAAAAGGAGCTGGCTATATTCCGGATAATTCAGGAAATACTCAACAATGCTATAAAGCATTCAAATGCCACACAAATTCAGTTAAAAATGCATTACAGTCAAACGTTTCTTGCAGTGTCTGTCAGTGATAACGGGATAGGATTTGAACCTGAAAAGATGGTGAAAACCGGTCTGGGACTTAAAAATCTTGAAAGCAGGACACAATTGCTCAATGCGCGAATGAAAATAAATTCTGCACCTGGTAAAGGAACAACAGCAGTTTTATGTTTAAATGTTAAACATGATGCCAATGGTTGAAAAAAAAGCAGATATAGTGATTACCGATGATCATAAGCTGTTCAGAAAAGGGGTTCGTGCATTGCTTGAAGATCTCAGTTTTATTGGAACTATCTATGAAGCTGCAAATGGAGAGGAATTGATTGAGTTGCTAAAAAACACAAATCCTCCTCCTGAAATTATTCTTCTTGATATTCAAATGCCTGTAATGGATGGTATAGAAGCCCATAAGCAAATAAGAAAGCTGTTTCCCGATTTGAAAGTATTAATACTGACTATGCAGGACGATGAACAGTTTATGCTTCATCTGATTGCCGAAGGTGTCAATGGTTATTTACTTAAAAATTCAGAACCGGATGAACTTGAAACTGCCATTGCCAAATTGCTGAAGACCGACTTTTATTTTCCATTTGATATGTCGCCCCGTGTAATAAAAGGAATTCTGGAACGTAGTTTTTCAATCAAAGGACTTCCTGAATTTACTTCAAAAGAGTTGGAAATTCTGGAGTACATATGCAAAGAGTACACTGCCGCTGAAATTGCCGAACAACTCAATGTGAGTGTTCGTACCGTAGAAGGGTACAGGGGCAGGTTATTGGTAAAAACCAACTCAAAAAATATTGCCGGTCTGGTAGTATATGCCTTAAAAAATAAACTCGTGATGTTATAAAACAAAAAGGGGACCCGGAACAGGCCCCCTTTTGCAATAAATCCGATGTCTCCGTCTATAACAGCATTTCAGGAGTAGAGAGAACGTGTTTTTTGGAGAGCAATGGAAATGCTGCTATTCCAAGAGTGCTTTGATTTCATGTGCTTAAGTTTACCGGATTGATGAATGGGGTAATATTTTTTGTTGTTATATTTTTTCTTTGTTTAATCATCACCGTTATAAATTTTGCACCTAACAAAGATCTGAAATTTAGAAGTCTTATGAAAGAGTAATTCTACGGAATTTGCTGCGTAGATCTACGTAAAATAACAGCGTAGAAATACGTAGTTTAAAGCAATGAAAACTAGAATGAGCAGGTTATTAAAGCAAAAAAGCCACCCGATAAACGGATGGCTTTTTATATAGGACGTTAAATATCAATTATTTGATGTTTGCCTGTGCAGCGGCCAACCTTGCGATTGGTACGCGGTAAGGAGAACAGCTTACGTAATCCATACCAACGCTGTCGCAGAACATTACAGAAGATGGTTCTCCGCCATGTTCACCACAAATACCTACTTTCAGTTTTGGATTCACTCCGCGTCCTTTTTCAACACCCATTTTAACCAACTGGCCAACGCCTTCCTGATCGAGTACCTGGAACGGATCGTTTTTCAGGATACCTTTTTCAATGTAGACTGGCAGGAATTTACCTGCATCGTCACGAGAATATCCAAAGGTCATCTGGGTAAGGTCGTTTGTACCGAAGGAGAAGAATTCAGCTTCATTGGCTATAAGATCAGCAGTAACTGCTGCACGTGGAACTTCAATCATTGTACCTACCAGATAATCAACGCTTGAACCTTTTTCTTCAAACACCTTTTTGGCAGTTTCATGAATAATCTCAGTCTGCAGTTTTAACTCCTTCACAGTACCAATTAATGGAACCATTATTTCAGGTAATACGTCAACACCTTTCTGTTTCAAATTAACAGCGGCTTCAATGATAGCCCGCGCCTGCATCTCAGTAATTTCAGGGTAAGTATTTCCAAGGCGGCATCCACGGTGCCCCAGCATCGGATTGAATTCATGCAGGTCATCAACAAGAGCCTTAACCTGTTCTACAGAAATACCCATCTCCTGGGCCATTGCTTTCTGATTGGTTTCTTCATGGGGCACGAATTCATGCAATGGCGGGTCGAGCAGTCGGATGGTCACTCCATAACCTTCCATTGCCTGCAGAATCCCTTCGAAATCTTCCCTTTGGTAGGGGAGAAGTTTCTCCAGTGCCTTACGACGCTCAGTTTCATTTTTAGCCAGAATCATTTCACGCATGGCTTTGATGCGGTCGCCTTCAAAGAACATGTGCTCTGTACGGCAAAGACCGATACCTTTTGCTCCAAATTTGCGTGCTATCTGTGCATCCTTTGGAGTGTCGGCATTTGTGCGGACATTCATGCGTGCATACTTTTCTGCCAACTCCATAATCTTAGCAAAATCGCCACTCATTTCCGGATCTTTAGTGGTGATTTTACCTTCATATACTTTACCTGTTGAGCCATTGAGCGAAATCCAGTCTCCTTCTTTGAATTCCTTGCCTTCAATGGTCATGATACGGGTCTTGTAGTTTATTTTTACTGCTCCCGCTCCTGAAACACAACATTTACCCATCCCGCGGGCAACAACAGCAGCATGTGAAGTCATACCGCCACGGGCAGTAAGAATACCTTTGGCAATGTGCATCCCTTCCAAATCTTCAGGCGACGTTTCAACCCTTACCAAAATGGAAGCAGGATATTTTGCTGCTTCATCGGCAAAAAATACAACCTGCCCTGTAGCTGCTCCGGGTGAAGCCGGCAAACCTTTTGCAAGTTCGTTGGCCGATTTCATTGCAGATGCTTCAAAAACAGGGTGCAACAATTCGTCGAGTTTATTGGGATCAACTCTTTTTACGGCTGTTTTTTCGTCAATAATGCCTTGCTCAAGCATATCAACAGCAATTTTTACCATGGCAGCTCCTGTGCGCTTACCGTTACGGGTTTGCAGCAACCACAATTTTCCTTCCTGAATTGTAAACTCAAGGTCCTGCATATCCTTGTAATGGTCTTCCAGTTTTTGCTGGGTTTCATTCAACTGCCTGTAAATTTCAGGCATTGCTTCTTCCAGAGAAGGATATTTCGATGCGCGTTCTTCTTCGCTCACACCCTGCAATTCGGCCCATTTTCTTGAACCTGACAGCGTAATGTCCTGGGGAGTCCGGATTCCGGCTACTACATCTTCACCCTGAGCGTTGATGAGGTATTCGCCGTTGAAAACATCTTCACCGGTAGCCGCATCGCGTGTGAATGCAACACCTGTACCCGATGTCTGGCCCATATTCCCAAATACCATTGCCTGAACGTTTACTGCTGTTCCCCATTCGTCCGGAATGTTTTCCATACGACGGTAATAGGTAGCCCTTGGGTTATTCCAGCTGCCGAAAACAGCAGCAACTGAACCCCATAACTGCTCCCACGGATCAGTCGGGAAAGGTTTGTTTGTAACTTTTTTTATGGCAGCTTTAAAACGGCTTACCAGTTCCTGTAAATCTTCAGTGGTAAATTCCGTGTCAAGCTGAATTCCTTTTTCTTCCTTCAGTTCATCAATAATTTCTTCAAAAGGATCATGTTCTTCTTTGCTGGCAGGTTTCATGCCCATTACCACATCACCGTACATCTGAACAAACCGGCGGTATGAATCCCATGCAAAACGGGGATTGCCCGATTTCTTTGCTATGCCTTCTACCGCTTCGTCATTCAACCCCAGGTTAAGAACTGTATCCATCATACCGGGCATTGATGCACGCGCACCTGAACGAACCGATAACAAACATGGATTCATTTTGTCACCGAATTTTGTTTCGGTTAACTGTTCCACCATTGCAACAGCAGCTTCCACCTCCGGTTTGATTACATCGAAGGTTTTTTCCTGCCCCTGTTCATTGTACATGGTGCACACTTCTGTGGTGATGGTAAATCCCGGAGGAACAGGTACACCTATCAGGTTCATTTCTGCAAGGTTGGCACCTTTACCACCCAGGAGATTTTTCATGTCAGCTTTACCTTCGGCTTTTCCAGCTCCAAAAGTATATACATGTTTTGCCATAAATTGTAATTTATAATTGTTAAAAATAATCCTAAAATTTCGGACTGCTAAAGTAATGCTTATTTTTTTATTTTAGAAACAAAGAACATATTACCCGGTAAGCTAATTGCCGGCTTTTCAGCGCTCCCCCGATTCTTGAAACAGGTTCATTAAATAATTGTTTCTAATAAAAGTTGAAAGTTTGAACGAATTAAATGGTTTTTCAAAAAATTAGTTCGATTTGTTCGTTGCAGCATCATTAACTTTCAACTGTAGCGGATTTATTTCTTCACCCCAGTAAACTGTTGTATGCGGGAAAGGAATTTCAATGTTCTTCTTGTCGAAGGCAATTTTTAACCGCCTGCGATATTCGCGTCCAACCGACCATTGTTGTATGGGTTTTGTTTTTAAACGGGCTTTTATGACAATGGCACTGTCGCCAAATTTATCCAATCCAAAAACTTCGAGGGGTTCGATAATGCTGCTTCCAAAAATTTCATCCTGCTGTAGTTCATTTCCCACTTCCCGCATCACATTCATCACTTCATCTACATCTTCTTTATAAGCCACGCCAATGTCGAACACCATCGCCGACCACTCCTTGGTCATATTGGCCATTGTATTGATTTTACCGTTCTGAAAAATATGTACGACACCCGAAAAATCTCTTAATGTGATGGTACGAAGTTCTATTTTCTCAACCACACCACCGGTGCCGTTAACAATGGCCACATCGCCTGCACGAACCTGGTCTTCGAGTAAAATAAAAAATCCGGAAAAAAAATCTCTTACAAGTTCCTGAGCCCCAAAACCTACAGCAACACCAACTATCCCCGCGCTTGCAAGAATCGGAGCAATTTCAACACCGAACTTATTCAATGCAATCATTATAAACATGGTCCAAATTAAAATGCTGACAACACCTCCAATAATGCCAATCAAGGTTGTGATCCGCTTTTGGGTTTCCGCTACACTTTCTTTTTCTTTTTTTTCGGCCCGGCTGATTAGGGTATTTTTCAGTTTACTTAAAACAAACTTTACAAACCGGGATAGTGCAATCAAAACCAGAATAATTATTAATAGTCCCGGCAATTCAGTTATTACCCAATCCTGTCCCTTAGCCCAGAGTTCTTCCCAAAAATCAGTTGTAATAATTTCTTCCATATTTTTCTGTTTATACAATTATGTCAGCTAAGTTTTTACTGTTAAAAAAACAGCTAAAGTTATAAAAATCAATTGTATTGCTGCAACCAGACGGCTGTTTTTAATTTTCGAATAAAGTTACAGGCAAATTCTCCGGCGGCAAAGAAATAAGGTGTGATTTTATAATTATTTAATGCTTCAGCCAAAACGTTCATCAGTTTTTTGAAAATTGGGGCCTTAATTAACAATAATTAAATCCTTAAACATAAATCAAATGATAATACAAGTATTATTATTCCTTCTTCCGGATACCTGAAAATGATTTTTTTACGAGATATTGTAATGTGAAAAGCTGCCGGTGTAAATGGTATACGACCCGGGAATATTATGGTATCGCAAAATGCCCTTGATTAGCGGTACAACACACCCTGTTGCTGTTAGGGCGTTGCTCTTAATTTGCCAAACCTGTTTGTTGCCTGATGTAGTCATTATAATGGCGCTCTCGTTTTACCTGTTGAAGGTGGTTGCACGAATGAATTATTGCAGGAGCATTGGATTATGTGATTATTGCCCCACCGGGGCTATGGCAACATTGATATATCTTCATCGGGCGTTGCCCGATGCTTATGCTTAAAGGGCGTTGCCCTTTTCCGGTGCTGAAAAAAAATATTATTTGATGATACATTTGTGCCGCTGACAATGCTACTTTGTTCATGTATTGGTTTTTCTTTACAACATATCAAAACCATACCTTCGCCTAACCAAACTCAATGTAAATTCAATTATGAACGGTCGTGGTATGGGGAAATACTGTTTTCAATAACTCCTTTTTAGGGTGATCGTATACAAGGTTCAAGCAGCACATTTTTATCCGGAAAAGGGGAGGAGTTGCTTAAACTTTACCGGAGAATCAGGGTCTAAGCTATCAGCGCTTACGGAAAATCAGTTATTTTAGCTAACTTTCCTGTGTCTGTTCGTTTACCAGAAGTTAAAGAAATATGAATCTGACAAGAAACCCGGTATTTGTTTCGTTGCTTCGATGGCTGGCTTCCACAGAGATGTTTGCCCGTCCGGCAAAGCAGTTGCCCGGTAAGTGGCGGCTGTTTGAGTTTTATACCGAACCGGAAGGACAGCTGAAGAACCTCAAGGAGGAAGCGATGAAAAAGAAAGGGTATCATTGGGAAATCGAATTCGAAGGGCGGGGGAGGTTCCAGTACCATTTAAATTTGCCAATTCGGCTATTCAATCTGGCTGGTTTTGGCACCTGGCATACATCACGTAATTTTATAGTCCTGTCTCCTTCGGAAAACCCGGGTATGACGGAGGAATTTCAATATGCTTTTGAAAACGGCAATCTTAAAATTCTGAAAAAAGAGGCCGATGGAAGGATTCTTTTTTTTGGTTTTTTCCGAAGGCTGGATGTAAAGGATAAATTATAACTTACAATTCGTTTTTTTGAAATGCTTAAGCAATAAAAAAATCTTTTAAATTTGTCTTACATCATAATACAGCAAAAGGAACATTACAATTAAATCTTATTAAATAAACTAGTCATGATTAAAGCAAATTTGGTACTACTGGCACTTCTCTTTATACATGTTGGTGCATTTGCACAATCCGATAATGGGATGTTGCGGATGGATGAATTCCGGAAGAGCAGGAAACGGCAGATTGTCGATATCCCGGATGTAAACGGTTATAAAACGCTGAAATGTGATTTTCACATGCACACGGTTTTTTCCGACGGGCATGTATGGCCGACCGTTCGCGTGCAGGAGGCCTGGCAGGAAGGGCTTGATGTAATTGCCATTACTGACCATATTGAATACACTCCCCATTCGGCCGATGTTCCGGTTAATCATAACAGGCCTTATGAACTTGTTGAAAATGCTGCAGCTGAAAATAATATTGTATTAATTAAAGGAACTGAAATTACCCGCAACACGCCTCCCGGCCATTTTAATGCCATTTTTACCGGCGATCTTTCCGGTTATGTTGAAGAGAGGGAAACAAATGAAAAGGATAAAGAAGCTGTTATGAAAGCGCACAACCAGAAGGCTTTTATTTTCTGGAACCATCCCGGATGGCAGGTGAACCGAATTGAAGGGTCGTATGAGTGGCTTGATTTTGTTGACGAGTTAACAAAAGAAGAAGCGCTTCACGGCATTGAAGTTATCAATGGTTTCGGGCTGCATAAAAAGGCGCTTGACTGGTGCATCGATAATAACCTTACGGTAATGGGTACATCCGACATTCATAACCTTGTTGCACATGATTATAATCTTGGCGATTATGTTCACCGCTCCATGACACTTGTGTTTGCCAAAGACCGAACTGCAGAGTCGGTCAGGGAAGCATTGGAAGCAGGCCGCACCGTTGCCTGGGGAAGTAAATACATTGCCGGAAAAGAAGAACATGTGAGAAACCTGTTTAATTCCTGTGTGGAAGTGGGAGCAAAATTTCATTCCAGGAATAAGAGAAATTATTACGAGATTAAAAACAACAGCGATTTGTACTTCGAACTGGAACTTAAATCGGGTGATGGGACAGAGCAAATAACACTTTTTCCCAATTCTTCTCAGATATTGACCGCCGCTGAGGATCAGGAGGAATTGGTATATGAGGTGGTAACAGCTTTTGTGAGAAGCAATGAAAAGCTGGAAGTGAAGTTTTCAGTTGATTGATTTCAGCAGAAACTATAAACCCCCTGCATTTTTATATACTTCAAGGGCGGCAGGAAACGGTTGAAGTGCGCGTTCGAATATTCCCAGCGAATAGGCAATGGTAAGCCCGTAGTTTGTAATTGGCACTTGTGCCTGCCGTGCCTTTTCAATGCGGCTCAGCATATTTCGCCGGTTCCACATGCATGCCCCGCAGTGAATAATAAGCTTGTACTGTGAAATGTTTTCCGGGAAATCGTTTCCCCTGATGTTGTCGATTTCAAGTTTTCCGCCAACATACTGTGTAAGCCAGCGGGGGATTTTTACCGTTCCGATGTCTTCCCCTATGGGGTGATGCGTGCAGGCCTCGGCAATTAAAATTTTATCGCCGGTTTTTAATTTATCGATTGACATAGCTCCTGCGACCATTTCAATGAGATCGCCCTGGAAACGTGCAAAAAGGATGGAGAAGGATGTCAGTGGAATATCGTTTGGTGTATCGGCTGCCACTTTTAAAAACGCCTGTGAATCGGTTACTACCAGTTTAGGCGGTTTGTTTAAGCGGTTTAAGGCCTCGCGTAATTCGCGCTCTTTAACAACCATACAGAACGAATCGTTGTCGAGCAAATCGCGGATGCTCTGCACCTGGGGCAGTATAAGCCTGCCTTTCGGGGCTTCCTTATCGATAGGGATAACCAGGATAGCCGCCTCTCCGGGGCCGACCAAATCGGCCAGAATGCTCGGGCGGTTAATAAAATCGGATGGAGCTTTTTGAAGCAGCAGTTGCCTTAATTCTGCGATTCCGGTAGCCTCTGTCGCCGAAGTGTATATGAAAGGGATTTTCAGTTCTTCAATAACCGGTATGATGTCTTTGTTCTCGGGGTAAATGTCAATTTTATTGAAAATTATAATGTAGGGTATATTGCGGATACGGAGTTCTTCAATCAACTTATTTTCGAACTCCCCCCAGGTTAGAAAGTTTGTGACAATCACTCCTAAATCGGTACGGTCGAAAACCTGCATTGTTTTGGCAATGCGCTTTCCACCCAAATCGCCCACATCATCAATGCCCGCTGTATCAATAAACAGCACCGGCCCCAGGGGAAGCAGTTCCATGGGTTTCTCTACCGGGTCGGTTGTTGTGCCTGCAATTTCTGAAACAATGGATACATCCTGCTGAGTCAGGGCATTTAAAATACTCGATTTGCCGGTATTTCGCCGGCCAAAAATCCCGATGTGCAGGCGAAAGGTTTTTGGCGCTCTCATTTTACCTTAAAAGAAATGATGAAACTACAAATTTAACAAGTTACAGCAAATAAAAAAGGCGCCAAAGGCGCCTTTAAATGTGGATGTTTTAAAGTTATTTCTTTTCACTCTTTTTTGCAGCAGGGCATTCTGGTTTTGATGCTGCACAGTTTTTTTGCTGTGCCTCGGGGCATTCTGCTTTTTGAGCTTTGGCCTGACAGCAGCTGCCGGTTTTTGCCTGCTTTTGTTTCTTGTCGTCCTTTTTTACGTCCTCAGGAGAATAAATGGCATCGTTTAAAGCAACAACTACAGTTTGAGCCGGGGCTTCATTTGCCGATTGTGCCGGCTTAAACGAGGAGGTGGTAATGGCACTTATTGCAGCCAGTGCGAAAATAAAGAGTAACTTTTTCATGATTTGCATTTTGGATTAAATAAAACTTGATAACTGTTTACATTACGGGTGCAAAATAAAAATTAAAACCGATTTAAATCCTAAAAAAAAGTTAATTGCATAAAAAAAGCCGCCTTACAAAGACGGCCCGATTTAATACTCTATCAAGGTTACTCCTGAGGAGCGGCTTCAGCCATTACTGTTTTAGTTGCTTTATTGTCGCTGCAACCGTCAGCTTTTGCTGCCACTTTCACAGCTTTAGCTCCGCTGCATCCGTCAGCTTTAGCTGCTACTGTTGTTGCTTTAGCTCCGCTGCAACCGTCAGTCTTTGCTGCTACAGTTGTTACTTTTACATCACTGTTGCTGTCGGCAGTTGCAGCTGTAGTAGTTGCTTTAACCCCACTGCAACCGTCAGCCTTTTCAGCCTTGGCTTCATCGGCCAATGCAACTGCAGTTACTTTTGCCTTTTTCTTGTCATCGTCACAGGTTCCTGTGGTTGCAACCGATATGCCGTACGCCATCACCAGCGCCAGTACAAAGAATACTTTTTTCATGTTCCGAATTTTTAGTTATTAATAATTTGTAATAAAAATTCCAATTTAGATTCAATATTAATAATATTTTGCATAATTGCCAAACAAATATTAATATATTTTTATCTTCAATAGGAAAATTGAAAGTAAATGATTGAAGGCAAAGGCTTAGCGTGAGGTATGAAAACTAATGGCCCAGTTTATTTACAGCCTCGGGATTGATTAACTCATCGAATTCGTATATCGACAATAGATTCAATTTAATTGCCGCCTCTTTAATTGAAATCTCTTCATTGGTTGCAGTTTCTGCAATACGGGCAGCATTTTCATATCCGATTTTGGAGATTAGAGCCGTTATTGTAGCTGTTGAGTTTTCTACATTTTTTCTGCAGACAATTTCATTGGCACTGATATTTGCTACACATTTTGAGTTTAACATTGCGCAGGTTCTGGTCAGGAGCTCGATATTTTCGAGTAAGGTATGGGCAATGAGTGGCATAAACTGGTTCAGCTCCAGGTTTCCGGCGCCGGCTGCGTGGGTAATAACCTGGTCGTTTCCCATAACCAGGAGCGCTGTTTGGGCTGTTGCTTCCGGAATGACAGGGTTTACTTTTCCGGGCATTATAGATGAACCTGCCTGCACAGGCGGCAGATGAATCTCTCCGATTCCTGCATCGGGGCCGCTGGCCAGCAGGCGCAAATCGTTGCTGATTTTGTAAAGATTGGTTGCACAGGCTTTCAGTATTCCGGAAACCTCGACAAAGACATCGGCATTTTGGGTTCCATCGATGAGGTTTTCGCTTCTGGCCAGTCCTATGGCCGTATTTTCACGCAGTTTGTCGACTACTCTGAAAATATATTGTTTAGGTGCTCCCAGTCCGGTTCCGATAGCAGTTCCTCCCAGGTTAACAACCCGCAGGCGTTCCTCGCATTTATAAATTCTCCAGCGGTCGCGGTTAAAGGCTTCGGCATATGCGCCCATTTCACGGCCAAGGGTAATAAGCACAGCATCCTGCAATTGAGTCCGGCCAATTTTTACAACATGGGCAAACTCCTTTTCTTTTTGCTGAAACGTTTCCTGCAACTCCAGAACAGCTTGCTCAAGCCGGCGCAGGAGCCTTATTGCTGCTATTTTCAGGGCAGTGGGGTAGGTGTCATTGGTTGACTGGTGAAGATTGATGTCGTTCAAAGGAGACACCTGGTTGTAGTTGCCGGGTATGCTGCCGAGAATCTGAAGTGCCCGGTTGGCAATCACTTCATTCACATTCATGTTGATTGATGTGCCGGCGCCACCTTGCAGTGCATCAGTTATAATGTGTTCATTGAGCAAGCCGCGGCACATTTCTATGCATGCTTTTTCAATAGCTTCAGCTTTTAACTTATTTTCCCTCCATGAGCCAAGATGGATGTTGGTTTGTGCACAGGCCAGCTTAACTTCACCGTATGCTTTTACCAGTTCAGGATGAATTTTTTTGCCCGAGATATTAAAATTTTCAACAGCCCGCGCTGTATGTATCCCCCATAATGCATCTTCCGGTATCTGAAGTGAACCAAGAAGATCGTTTTCTGTTCGCATAGTTATATTTATAACAGGTTAAATAAGGAATTCGGATTCATCTTAAAACCATTGTCAGCTGCTGAAACAGCAGAAACCTCCAGCCGTTTTTTTAACAGTACACATCGTCTCTTCCGGCCTCCACCCGTTTTACTAACTTTTCGGCACGTTGTTTGGCCAAACCTTCCATTCCGGCAATCGTTTCCCGGATAAGCCTGTTTCCTATTTCACTTGTTTCCGGAGATGCGAAATTTTGCAGGTACTCCTTAAACGATGACAAAGCATTGGGTGCACAATGCAGTTTAATGTCGCCAGGTTTTGCCAGGTCCATAAAATCCTGTCCTGTACGGCCAAGCCGGTAACATGCTGTACAAAATGAAGGGATGTAACCCATTGATGCCACATCGCGGATGACTTCGTCGAGCGGACGGTGGTCGCCGAGGCTGAACTGACCTGAGGGATCATCCTCATCTTCTTCATGTTCATATCCGCCGGGATTGGTACGGCTGCCTGCTGAAATCTGGCTTACTCCCAGGGCAAAGGTTTCGCGGCGCATCTGTGCGGTTTCCCGTGTCGACATGATGATGCCGGTATAGGGGACTGCCAGTCGCAGGATGGCCACTATTTTGCGGAAGTCAATATCGGAAACAGGAAATGGGGGATGGGCTGCCAGGTTGCTGCCGGTGGCAGGTTCCAGACGGGGAACACTTATGGTGTGTGGTCCTACACCAAATTTATCTTCCAATTCACGGATGTGCTGCATCATGGCCAGGATTTCATACCGGTAATCAAATAACCCGAATAAGACACCAATGCCTACATCGTCAATTCCTGCCTTCATAGCCCGGTGCAACGACCAGATGCGCCAGTTGTAATCGCGCTTTTTTCCTCCAACGTGCACCTTTTTATAGGTTTCACGATGGTAGGTTTCCTGGAAGATCTGGTAAGTGCCTATTCCTTCTGCCTTTAAAAGTTTAAATTCCTCCTCAGCAAGCGGAGCTACATTCACATTAACCCGGCGGATTTCTCCATGACCGGATTTTACACCATAAATGGTTCGTACCGAGTCAAGCACATATTGAAAACCTTCCCTGGGATATGACTCTCCGGCCACCAGCAGGATTCTTTTATGTCCTTTTTTAATTAATATGTCCACTTCATGGGCAATTTGTTCCTGGGGAAGGGCACTGCGAACAATGGATTTATTGGTTGCCCTGAATGCACAGTACAGGCACTCATTGGAGCACAGATTGGAGATGTACAATGGAGCAAACAATACCAGGCGTTTACCATATATGGTTTCCTTTACCCGATTTGCTGTGTCGAACAATTCACCCAGTAGTTCAGGGTCGCTGATACAGGTTAGCGCAGCCACATCGTGCATATCAAGTCCTTTCATTTCGCTTGCTTTCGACAGGATTTCACGGATTTGAACACTATCGGTTGATTTGTGGTTTTCAAGGGTATCCCACACCTTACGATCATCAATAAAATGGGCTGGTACGTCGTACATGGCTAATGGTATTAAATTTTTTTACTTTCCAAACTCAACTGAAATTGTTATTCACTTTTAACTTTTGCCAGTCCCGATTTTACAGATATCCCATTAATGTTTCCCAGTTTCCCTGTAAGAATTCCCAATTCATCGGTTGTGGCATCAATTACCAAAGTAATTACTGATATATTGTTTTTTGCATTTGGCAAACCTGTGCGGGATAGAATCACCCCGGCATGCTCACTTAAAATTTTATTGACGGCTGCAGAGCAATGTTCCCGGTCATAAATAATGATCCCAACGAAACCCAATCGTTTCAATCCGGTATCCATGCTGTTGTATTTATATGCGGGAAATTGATGAAGGGAAAAAAAGAAAGTCCCCGGCAGTTAATGTTTTCACACTGCAGGCTGTTCTTTCTGTTTATTTTTCCCTAAGGTCAGCAATGCCTTCCCGCAGGATTATGTTGTAAATTTAACTTTAAAATTATTTACTGTTAATGATTTGCAACATATTTTAATATGTTATAGAATAGGTTTTTCTGCCGGTCTGAAGTATTAAATAGTTACTGCTTTTGTTTTACTATATTTTGCTTTGTCACAATTTAACTTATTTCGGTGCGCTGCACCTAAAAGAACCGGGATTGCGCCATAAGGCTACAAATATTTCGGTGCTCTGCACCTGATCTTATCGCTTCAGTTTGTACCGCTAAAAATTCACCAGTGATGTATATTTCAAAAATTTGCTTAAACAATATAAAGGACATTTTACGGTTACTTTAGTTGGTTTATTGCCTGACTGGCTGCCTTTAGTATAGGCTGATTCGACAGCGGGGAACCTACAGCTTTTAACATCCACTCGTTAGGTGTCAGCTGCCCCAGGGCAAAGACACGTTCTGTTTCTGAAGCCAAAGAATGTGTTTTAAAATGTTCTTCAAGCTGGAAATGTATCAGGTGCCCGAATGCATAATTGGGAAGGTACATGGGTGAATTAATCATGTGTGAATAAATGGCCAGTATGGTTTGGTTTTCAATACCAAATACCGGTGCAAAATATTTATTCCATACATTTTTGCTGATTTCAAGGGTGGCATTTTTAAGTTCTTCGGCAGTGCAGCCGGGATTGTTATACATCCATTTCCACATCTGCATATCCACCATCGACACACCCATGATTTCGTAAACCGACCAGAGGATATCAAGGGTCTTCAAATATTCAGCATCAGGATTTTCGTTTTTCATATCCAACAGCAACAAATCTCTTTCCTGGAAAGTAAAAGCCAGAGCTTCGGTAAATGCGGTATTGGGCACACCATTCATAATATAGTAGGGAACATCGTGCAGCGAAATGGTTTGCTCCACATTGTGGCCGAATTCATGAATGGCGATGTTGTAGCCTTTGTAATCCATTCCACCTTCAGGAATCCGGGTCCGGAGCCTTGCTTTCTCATCCTTCATGGAAGCGCCCCAGGCATGTCCCGAGCCTCTTGCCGGATCCACTGCAATTTTTGAAGCCAGGAATTTGGCTCTTTCAGCTTCAAAACCCAACTTTATAAGGATGTTTTCCAAATCATCTTCCAGCGCCTGTGCATTGGGATATTTTACGCGGGTAATGGCATTCAGTTTTTCTTCAGGAATGGAACTGCGGGCTTTGAACCCGTCGTACCAGATGTCCCAGGGCTGCAAATCACGACCTAATCGTTTTCTGATGATTTCGCCGGTTTGCCTGAGCTGGGGAGCGCTGAGGAATTCATCAAACAGGGCTTCCACCTCTTCCTGTGGAATCTGCATGTTCCCTGAAAACGATCGTTTAATGGCTGTATTCAGTACCGGGTGATAGGCGTCAAAATCCTTTAATGCATTAAAGTTATTTACAATTTGCTGGTAACGTGCATTGGGTTCGGGTGTGGCTTCTACTGATTTTCCATCTTTTTTCAGCTTGTTTTCGAATGGATTCCACCGGTATTCGTTCGAATTGATTACTTGTTCCGGAATTGACTGGTCGATTATGCGTTGCATGACGCTGTATATCATCTCCTGTTTTTGCAGCCCGTTTCCGGCATTTGCATAATTGGCCTTAATTTCATCGCGCAGGTTCCAGTGGCTTAGCAAAACCATATTTTCAGGGAAAAGTGACTGACCGCTTTTATCCAATAAATTTCCCATATAAATATTATATTCGGCAATATAGGCATCGGATTTGGCAGAAACTGCTGCACTTTTCTGAATCAGTTCAGAAGGTACTCTTGAACTGAAAACATCGCCTAAGCGGGCATAGGCCCACTGCAGATCTGACCAGTTTTTACCCAGTTCATTCTTTTCCTCTGTTGAATAAAACGGAAAATTCAACGCCACCAGAAAGGCTATTTTGTTGCTGTAGAAATCGTTGCTGAAATGTGCGCCGGCACTGTAGGCTGAAAACATATGGTCAACCGGATGAAGCGAGCCGGTTTGCAAATCGACGTTCTTTTTTAAATCGATGGTCAGTTTATTGAAATGCCCAAAAAGCGATTCAAGGTATTCTGAAACTTTAACCAGTACAACTTGCTTTTCATTATCGCTGCCGATGTAATTGTCAATACAAAAACTGATGAATTCATCTGCTGTGCCGTCTGACTGCCGCCATAGCGATGCAGCATGGTGCACTCCTTTGTCTATATCCTGACGGTTGATTTCAGGATGCTTTTCTGTCACTCCCTGTATTGCTTTTGAAGTTTGTTCTTTAGTGATTGTCATATGCAGTTGTGAGTTTTCAATTTGCTTTTGCCCATAACTCAATAAATGTGATACGATTAAAACAAGCGAAAAAAAGTATTTCATTGCAAATCTGTTTTTAAGTTCAATTTAAATTTTGTCCCGAAAATAGTTTAATTCAATTTGATGTTCAATGATTTTACAACATAAAACTAACAGTAAACAAATTTTGCTTTCTATACTGTCCCAGCCACAGAGTCGTCATTGCGCGCGCAGCAAAGCAATCTCATGCTATTATGCTGATGCCTTCAACTGAAAAAAAGATTATTTTTCAAATAAAGTTATTCATCCTGAAGCTCGGCTGAATACCGAGGGGGGACTTAATAAAAGGGCATATACCGGTTCCGCCTCAACCTTATTCCCTTATTCAGGAGGCAATACAATCAAAAGGAAAATAAGGCAATAAGGTTTGGCCAGCCACGTATTGCAATGCTGTTACTAAGTTATCCACTGTATTTAAACCGAACCTCAAGATGAATATCTTTAGGCCGTTTTTCATTTGCAGGCTTCTGCTTATTATCGTGAGATTGCTTTGCTACGCGCGCAATGACGGCTCCGTTGGCAGGGTAGTATACGGCGCAGAAAAAACTTTATTATTTGATGCATCATGTGCGCCGCAGACAACTCTTCCCATAAATTTGTTATATAGTAGGTTTTGGAAGGAGAAATAAGGTTGTAAAACAGAAAACAACTACTGTATTGCCAGACACACCATTAAACTGTAGAAGGTCAATTGCATAAGACCTATGAATTTGAGGTTATAGTTATATGATAGTATACCTGTTTATTAAAATAAATTTGTTCTTTGTGTTATTCATATCCAGTCAACTGCTAAATTTGCTTCAATGAAAACGGTTGCCGAAATAGTACAACAGCAGGAGTTCAGTAAACAGGATTTAGTTGCATTGCTGGGATCCGGAAACAATAACCGGCAGTTACTTTTTGAGCATTCACGGCAGGTTAAAGAAGATGTTTTAGGTAAAAAAATATACTTCAGAGGCCTGGTGGAGTTTTCCAATATCTGTTCAAAAGATTGCTATTACTGCGGTATCCGAAAAGGTAACAGCAATGTTATCAGGTACAATGCATCAGATGAGGAAATATTGGAAGCGTGCCGGTATGCATGGTTAAATCGTTTTGGATCGGTTGTTCTTCAATCGGGAGAGACATCATCAAAAGCATTTGTGAAACGGGTAGATAAGCTGCTGAAAAAGATTAAGCAACTTTCGAACAATGAATTGGGGATTACCCTGAGCTGTGGCGAACAATCGCGGGAAACTTACATTCGTTGGTTTGAGAGCGGGGCACATCGTTATCTGCTTCGCATTGAGGCCTCCAATCCGGAACTGTATTACAAAATCCATCCCGGTAATGTCAGGCACTCTTATGCCAGGCGCATAGAAGCACTGCATCATTTAAAAGAAACAGGCTATCAGACAGGTACAGGAGTGATGATAGGATTGCCTTTTCAATCATTGGAGGATTTAGCTGCTGACTTGTTGTTCTTTAAGCAGATTGATATCGATATGTGCGGCATGGGGCCCTATATCGAACATGAGCATACCCCGCTTTATGAATACCGGCACCTGTTGAAAAGCCGGCAGGAAAGATTTGATCTTGCATTAAAAATGATAGCTGCCCTGCGGTTACTTATGCCCGATATAAACATTGCTGCGGCAACTGCTTTACAGGCAATTGACCCTGCCGGGCGCGAGAAAGCATTATCAATCGGCGCAAATGTTATAATGCCCAACCTAACCCCCTGTGAGTACCGCAAAGAATATCTGCTTTATGAAGATAAGCCCTGCCTGGATGAGGATGCCGAGTTTTGCCGAAACTGCCTGGAAGCGAGGATTGAGTTGGCCGGCAGTGAAATCGGGTACGATGAATGGGGCGATTCAAAGCATTTCTTTTCCAGGAAGAAAAAGCTGGATCCTTCTGCTTTTTAATTGCTGTATTTTTATTCATTTTAAGCCTTTTGTTTTTTCTTGCGGTATCTGTTCCACCAGATGAAAAAGCCGCTCACCAAAACCATTATCAGGCAGAGGCCTGAAAGGGGCACATAAAGGATGTAAAACATTCCCACCAGGTGTTCAAAGATACGGCCGGTATGAACCTCCAGCGATACATTCCATAACGACATGGGTGAGTCTTGCAGAATTTCCAGAGGCATTTCAGGAAATGGTTTGCCGGTTAATGAAAGGGCTCCACGATTATAATCAAACCACCATACATTTTCGCCTGCTTCCACAAGCCCTGCCGCCATATTTGAACCAATAGGGCTGGCCATTCCCCTGGGAGGGGCATAGGGCTGTCCGGTAAGATAATCATATACGCCACCCGTTCTTATGTCCCATAAAAACAATCCGTTAAAAGAGCCGGTCAGGTATTTTAAGTGCCCCGCCGGTTTGAATACATTTAATCCCATTACACTTACCGGAGGCTGAGGAATAATAGGTTGCAGCGGTGTTTTAAGTGCCTCACCTGCCGCATAGAATCCGTCAGAGGTGGAAAACAGGTAACGGTTCAGGTTCTCATCCCATTCTACCCGGCGGAGTTTATCGAACCAGGGGTTAGGGCTATCAAGATGTGTGCCCGGGATTATTCCTACCTTTTTATTGGCGATGGGAATCAGCAGGGGCGGGCGCAGGTGAATGCCTGCCAATGTGTTGATGATGAGGAAAGCTGCAAAAATATATCCGAGTACATTATGCCAGTGAAGGTTTGTTTTTGTGGCCTTTGCCCATGGTTTTACAGGTTTTTTCTTCTTTTTCATCCTGCGGATGATCTTCGGAAAAAAGAAATGAAGCAGGCCGGTTACCGACAGCACAATGGTTACCAGTCCCAGTAAATCAACAAGCAGCTTTCCGGGTAAGCCAAACAGTTCGCCGCTGTGCAGTTCCCACAAGGTATTGAATAAGCCTGTTTTACGTTCATAATTCACAGGCACCGGAAGTTGTACCGTTTCAAAGCTGGTGCCATCTGTAGTTTTTAACAGGTAATGCCGGGAAAGCACCAGCAGGGTATCGCCTTTCAGGTTAACATCTGCAATTCGCTCCTGCTTGACAGGGAGTTTTACTTTCTCCCATTCCCCTGCCTGAGTATCCCTGCTGTACAAACCGAAATGGGTTCCTGCATAAAGTATGTTATTATGGCGGGTTACAGAATAAATTTTCCGGTTGTCGATACCCTTTGGAAAGCCCTGGTTGAAGTCGGTGAAGGCATTAAGATCGGATGGAGTTTTCCATATGCCGATATTACCATAAATTAAAACGGAGTCGTTTGAATCCGGGAACGAACCACGAACAGCTGCAAGGTTCCAGTTTTCGTACCTGTAATTGTGAGGCAGCAGATTTCTTGAAACATCGACAGTAGAAAATACCTGCCGGTGATTCATGATGATGCCTGAAACTGCAAACAATATGGCAAAAAAGGCAATGACAATGCCCGGCCATTTATGGAGTTTTCTGAAAATTTTGGTTGATTTATTTTTGCGCATGTCAAATTTAAGAAAGCGATTTGTTGTTTAGATTTTCTGTTGATTTCAATTATAATCTTTTTTCTTCAGAAATAAGCATCCTGATATCTTTTATTAAGATTTGTTAACGACGGATAGGGAATAAAATTATATTTCTACTCCAATAGTACTTATCGAAACCGGAAAAAGAAATATTTAATTTATTGAAAAAGAATTTTATCCGGAATTATTTAATAAATGCCGGAGTTACGCTTAGCATGATGTATCCCCAGTGTTGTCCGGCGGTATGATCACCACCTTTCAGCAATTCCATGCTTTCGCCTGCAAACATAACCGACCAGCCTGCGCTAATTGTTGCTGCGGGTTGGAGTGCATAGGAAACGGCCAGGTCGAGCTCGGTCCCCAGGTATTTTTTGGCATCGGGTGCTATTTCTCCTGCAGATGCAAAATAGTGCAAATCGGCCCCCAGTCGGATTCGGTTTACCGAATGACTGTATTTCAGGTAAGCATCCTGAAGACCCACTGAATTGATATGGTTCCCGACAAAGAAATAATCCATGAAACCGTTGAATTTATGGTTGGTGCCGTAAAGGGGGTTAAAAGCATAAACTTTATCGGTTTTATCGTAGCTGTTGCCCGACAGGTATTCATACCCGGCAGTAAATCCATTATTCATGGATGCCTCTGCCAAAAAGTTAAGTGCGCTAATATTTTCTCCTGAACGATGTTCACCGGTTTGTCCGTAAAGATTGGCAGCTAATGCTACTACCTCAAGCATGTACAGGAAGCGTCCGCCCAACGTCTGACCGTAGCGGGTTTCTTCTTCGTCTTCAGAAATCAAAACAGGCACACCGTTATTGAGAAATAACAAGCTTAGGCCCGCATTTTCCCAGGTTTTGTTAAACCATGCAAACTGCAGGTTTTTATAGGCATCGGGGCCATTATAAATGTTGTTGGCTGTATTTGCATTTTCATGATGTGCAATTCCAAGGTGCAGTTTTATTTCCTCTTCGTATTTAAAGAGAGCCAGATCGTGCGAACGAGCCTGATGTGCCCAGCCTACATTTCCAAATATCCGATGGTCGTCGTAGACAAGTTCCTGGCGGCCGGCCCTGATTGATAAATTGGGAAACAGGAGCACCTCGGCCCAGCCTTCGTGAATTGATGTTGCATAATCTTCATTGGCTACCAGTTGCGGCTGGCTGCCCCAGTAACGCACATCCTGCAGGACCAGCTTTGTGCTTAATCCTTCGGTGCTGTAGATGGCATTCAGCCGGGTGCGCTGAGCGGTGGCAACTGACATTTCCTGGCCTTCCATTGCGAGGGTTTTATATCCTCTGCTGAACTCGGTACGGGGCCTGAACTCACCCGATAAAATAAATTGTGAATGTGCATCTGTAGCTAAAAATAAACCACCGATGAACAAAACAAGAAAACATTTGTGCATGTTATTTCTTTTCTTTTAGTTTTCAGCATCCGATACAAGTTCTACATCCCATGAAGCTTCTCTTTCAGCAGCTATCTTTTCCCATTCCGGAACTATTGTTTCAAGAAAATCTTCTTTTTCTTCGTGCATTTCCTCCATGGGCAAGCCAATAAACTCCTGTGCTTTTTCTTTTGTTGAAATATCGGGATAGGGAATTTCTTCATTATGTCCCAAATCTGATAAAACTCTTGACAGATTGAGCCTTGTTTCCTGGGCAATAGCAATTGCAGTTCCCATCAGGCGGCTGACTTCAAGTGGTGAGTGGAACGATGCACCGTGAGCGGCTACCGAATAATCCCAGCGCCATTGGGCATGCCTGATTCCCATTAATATATCTTCCATTTGTTCTTCTGTAGCACCAAGATCCCATGCGGTTTTTGCCTCTACATGTGCTCTGACAAGAAGGCGTTCAAGAATAAGCCGGGTTTCCATCACTCTGTCCTGATTTCGATAAACACTCTGTACCAGCTCTTCAGTTTCTTCACGGTGACAAACCTGGCATGAACTAGATACATATTCCAGGGGAGATGTCATTTTGTGATTTGTAAATTTTTGACCTCCTTCACTGATGTATGGCATGTGGCAATCGGCACAGGAAACACCACGATTTGCATGAATTCCGGTTATGTAAGTTTCATATCCTGGATGTTGTGCTTTCAGCATCGGTGCCCTGCTCAGGGCATGAGTCCAGTCGCTGAATTCAAGGTTGTCGTAATATTCCTCCATCGCTTCAGCTGTGAATCCGTTATCCCAGGGGAACACCAGGTATTGTGAACCTTCTTCGATGTTTTTATTAAAATAGTATTCTACATGACACTGTGCACAAACAAGACTCCTCATTTCCTGATGGGAGGATTGTGTGATATCCTTGCCCATTCGTTCAAAGGCTTCAATCAATGCAGGGCGGGTGATGGTAAGGTTCATCGTTTCAGCATCATGGCAATCGGCACAACCTATCGGATTAACAACTTCCGTTCCCAATTCCGCCCAGGTTTTGGAGTAAAACTCTGCCGGGCCCATTTCATTCATTAGTCTGGGAACATCAGGACTCTTACAGGTCCAGCAAGTTGCCGGCTGAGGACCTTCATGCGGTTCCTCGGGTGCTCCCGTACGCAAAGTTTGGCGGATATCATCTATCGAATAATAATGACCACGACCCTGAGTATAGTCGGCTGAAAACAGGTATCCTGCCCATAAAACTACTTTTTCAGGATGACGTTCAAGCATGTCAATCATTACGTTACCATTGTATTTGGTCTCCAGTGTTGTGTCTGAAGTTGCATAGTAGCTTTGAAACTCTCGGGGGTAATTTTCTCCCCACACCTCATTGCGGGGATCCAGCTGTGAAATTTCAAAACGGGGTACATTTACATATGCAGCTTCAATTCTTCTTTCGACAATTGAAGATGCCAGAAGGCCCAGTAAAAACACTACGACAATGGTGAGAATAAACAATACCCATGCAAGCCACGGGCGCTTTTCGGTCATTTCGCGTATAGTACTCATCTTTAGTTATTTTTGGTTATTTATTTTTTTATTCATTTACCATTTCCCTCACCCACTGGGGGACAGGATTCTCAGGCAGAGGAACCCGGGCATTGGGAACACTTGAGATGCTGTTTACCCGGCCATGCGGTACACTGCGGTGGCATTCCACACAACGACGGTCGGTTCTGTGCTCTTCATAGTTCTTTACCGATGCCTCCAGCTTCGGGTCAACCAGCAACTGGTTGTGACAACGGACGCAATTATTATGCACCACCTCGGCACCTTCCGGTTTAATAAATATAACCTGAGGTTCGTTTCTCAGTGTAAATATTGTTGCATGACGAAGTCCGTCCTTTGCTTTGAAATAATAGTGGTTGAAAAAGTTGTCCTGTGGTACATGACAATCGTTGCAGGTGGCAACTTCCCTGTGGGAACTGTGACTCCAGGTGGCATATTGGGGAGACATGATATGACAGTTCGTGCAGGTTTCAGGATCATCAGAAAGGTAAGAATGAGCTTTTGAAATGTAAAAAAGAAATAAAACCAGGCCCAGTAGCAGGCTGGAAACTATCATAACCGGGAACCTCCATTTAGGAGGTGGAAGCAGTTTCTTCAGCATAATAATTTTTTCAGTTTAGTTATTTTCAAATTTCAATAAAAATTCTCATTAATTATGTATCATATGGTACAAAAAATAAAATAATAGGTTCAATCTCTGTATTAATTTAAAATGAAAATAAATAACAGATTATAAGAAAGTTGTCGGTAACTAATGACATTCATTATTTCTGAATTTCAGTTCTTTTCCTTTATTTTGATAAAAAAAACACAGGCTTAATAAAATCAATCGGAATGAAGAATTTACTGACCGTATTATGTTTTGCAATTTCATTAGTTGCTAATTCTCAGGGATTTTTATCCTCAAAAAACATTAAAGTCGATTTTTCGGGATTTGTGCGTAATGATTTTATATTTGATTCACGAAGAAATGTTTGTGCCTGCGATCATTTGCTGGAATTCTACCCATTGAGACCTGTATACGATAATAATGGAGAAGATATAAATGATGTGGCCAATGCACATCTTTTAAATACCTTCTCAAGAATGGGAACCAGGTTTTCCGGGCTGCAGCTGGGAGAAACAGTAGTATCGGCATACATTGAAGTGGATTTTACAGGGTTCAACGAAACCAATGGAATCCGGCTCAGGCATGCCTATACAAATTTTGTGTTTCCAAAATCAACCTTGCTTTTTGGAAGAACATGGCATCCTACTTTTATTGAAAAAGTTTATCCATCCGTACTAAATGAAAATACAGGGTTGCCTTTTCAGGTGTTTAACCGGAGCCCCCAATTAAGATTCACATATCACCTGGCAAAAAACATAGATTTTATAGCTGCAGCAGTCTACCAGTTTAACTATGCCAATATGGGGCCTGACGGTAAAACATATACTTATCAGCGGAATGCTGCGGTTCCGAACCTGCACGGGCAGTTGCAGTACTACACCGAGCATTGGACAATAGGTGCGGCAATCGACTGGAAAAGCATTCAGCCACGTACTTTTACTTCAGGTACTGAGGGTGTTTTTAAAACGAATGAAAAACTAAATACACTGGCAGCGCTTGCATATGTAAAATATATAAACGATAAAGTTGAATTTAAAGCCAAAACTATGTACGGGCAGAATGTAAGTGAAAGCCTGTTGCCCGGTGGATATGCTGTTGCTTCAGTCAATCCCGGAACAGGTGCTGAAACCTATACTCCTTTAAACCATATTTACAACTGGATCAATCTTACCTACGGCAAGAAATGGAAAGTTGGCATATTTGCAGGTTATTTAAAAAATATGGGAACAAGTGAGGCTCCATTAAATATAATATATGGTATGGCAACCGATATCGACAATATTTACAAAATCTCACCTCAGTTAATTTATACAAAGGAAAATTTTATGCTGGGATATGAATTGAGCATGACCACAGCTGCTTATGGTGATGTTAATTATAGTGATTACGCCAAAGTCGTAAACACTGAATCGGTAACGAATTTCAGAAATATGGTATCTGTTGCTTACAGTTTTTAATTTTCCTCTTATTTTTGTTTAAAAATTATAAAACCATCAATTTGGTTCATTAGAATTAGTCTAATCAAAAATCGACAGTTATGGCTTTTGAAATTTCAGTTTTTCTTGAAAATAAAATTGCTCACTTTGAGGTTATTACTAATATTCTGAAGTCGGAACAGATAAATATCCGTTCACTTACCCTGATAAATATGGTGCATGGATGGGGTGTACTTAACCTTTTGGTTGATAAACCTGAGGAGGCTTATCAGGCACTGACCGGTAAAGGAAACAGCGTTGCCTTGCGCGAGGTGATTGCCCTGGAGATGAAGGATGAAGCCGGAGGGCTGGATGAATTGCTTGTAAAGATTTCAAAGACAGGCATTCATATTGAAAATGCCTATACAAGATTGATTGCTCAAACGGGTATGGCGATATTAGTACTGGATGTTCCCGATGTAATTGAGGCTAAAAAACTTTTTGTACAAAATAGTATTCCAATTCTTGCCGATTCAGTAGTTTATGGTCTGTAATTAATTTGAATATCAGTATTATTTCTTTGGAGCATATTAAACAAACCGAAACTCAGATTATGATTTGGAATCAAAAAATGGAATGCGCCTCACGCGATGAAATGGCTGCTGTTCAAAGCGAAAGGCTCATTCAGACTGTGCAGAGGATTTATCATAACATACCCAGTTACAGGGCCAAAATGCAGGAAAAAGATCTTTTGCCTGCCGATATTTGTTCAATCGGGGATCTCAGTAAGCTTCCTTTTACAAATAAGTCGGATTTACGTGATAACTATCCTTTTGGGATGTTCACGGTACCAATGAGTGAAATTGTACGTGTGCATGCAAGTTCGGGGACTACGGGCAAGCCTACAGTTGTTGGTTACACGCGGAACGATTTAAGCATGTGGGCAGAGGTTGTTACCCGCACATTATGTATGGCCGGTGTCCATAGAAATGACATTGTACAGGTGGCATACGGTTATGGCCTTTTTACCGGCGGTTTGGGTCTGCATTACGGTACTGAGAACCTTGGTGCAACAGTGATTCCTGTTTCCGGCGGAAATACCAAAAAGCAGATTCAACTGATGCAGGATTTCGGAACATCTGTGATTGCCTGTACCCCTTCATACGCGCTCTATCTTGCTGAGGTGCTAAAGGAGATGGGTATCTCACCTGATTCGTTAAATCTGAGGGTTGGAATATTTGGCGCCGAACCCTGGAGTGAAAACATGCGCCGTGAAATTGAAGCAAAGCTGAAGCTAAAAGCAATTGATATTTATGGTCTGAGTGAAGTTATTGGTCCCGGTGTTTCCTGTGAGTGTGAATACCAGGTGGGAATGCATATCAACGAAGATCACTTCATTCCGGAAATTATTGATCCGGAAACGCTTGCTCCGCTGGGGCCGGGTGAGTTGGGTGAATTGGTTTTCTCTACTGTTACCAAAGAGGGGATACCCATACTGCGTTACCGAACCCGTGATTTGACGCGGCTCAATTACGAAAAATGTCCTTGTGGCCGCACATTGGTCAGAATGGAAAAATGTACAGGCAGAACGGACGATATGTTAATAATAAGAGGTGTAAATGTTTTTCCATCGCAAATTGAAAATGTGTTGCTGGAGATGAGTGAAACTGAACCGCATTACATGCTTATCGTCGATCGCGAAGGTTCGCTCGATGTTCTGAAACTGCTTGTTGAGGTGCAGGAACAGTTCTTTTCTGATGAAATTCGTGAACTGGAATCCCTTCGCAGAAAGATTACAGCCAATATACAGGGTACTTTGGGAATCTCTGTTGATGTTAAATTAGTAGAACCAAAAACAATTGAACGCACAGCCGGGAAGGCAAAGCGTGTTATTGATAACCGGAAATTTTGATACCATGAAGTGAGCATGAGCAAGAAATCACACAATTAGGGAATTAATATATCGATTGTTTTTGAAACATGCGGATTTCATATTATACCTTTTAAAACTAATGATTTTAACAAAATGAAAGCAAAACAGGTTTCAGTATTCCTCGAGAATAAGTCAGGAAGGTTAAATGAGGTGGCAAAGATACTTGGTGACGCCAATATAAATATTTCTGCTTTTACTGTAGCCGATACCTCCGATTTTGGAGTACTCAGGCTGATTGTATCTGATCCGGAAAAAGCATGTAATGTGTTAAAGGAGCAACATTTTTCTGTAAGAACCACAGATGTTGTTTTGGTAAACAGCTCTAACAGACCCGGAGCATTATCTGAATTATTAAATGTTCTTGATGGCGAAGGAGTTTTTATTGAATACCTTTACGCATTTTCAATGAATGATGACCAGGCAGTAATTGTAATCAGACCTTCTGATTTGGAAAGATGTATGAATGTTCTGAAATAGCGGAAAATTTAAGCAGCCGGTGAAACCATTGATATTGCCTGATGTTATATCAAAACGAAGAAAGCCGGGAACTAAAATCAGAATGTGTATATTTAAATAATTTTTTAAAACGTAAAGATGAAGCGCATTGCGGTACAAGGGATAATTGGGTCTTTTCATGAAGATGCTGCCGTTAAATATTTTAAGGAAAAGATAAAAGTAGTTGAATGTAAATCTTTTACTAAAGTTTGTGAATTGGTAGACACCGATCAGGTTGACTATGCCGTTATGGCTATTGAAAACTCCATTGCAGGCAGTCTTTTAAAAAACTATCAGTTGATTCGTGATTATCATTTACGGATTATTGGAGAAATTTACCTGCATATCCAGTTGAATCTGATGGCTGTACCGGGAGTAAAGCCTGCCGATATTAAGGATATTTATTCACACCCGATAGCTTTGCAGCAGTGTGTTGAATACCTGGAAAAGTATTTCCCGGATGTTGAGTTGCATGAAGGAATAGATACTGCCGGGGCTGCTAAGCTTATTTCAGAGCAGCGGCCTTTGGATGCTGCTGCTATCGGAAATCTTCGTTCCGCTGAGCTTTATAATCTGGAAGTGTTGGAGACAGGTGTTGAGACCAATAAGAAAAATTATACCCGGTTTCTCATCCTTTCAAAGCATGGTAATCCTACTGAAAAAGCAAATAAGGCATCGTTAAGTTTCGAAGTTGGTCATTTTTACGGAGCGCTGGCAAGGGTTCTTAATGTTTTTACAGAATACCAGATAAATCTGGCTAAGATACAGTCGGTACCTATAATTGGAAAGCCTAATGAGTATGCCATTCACGTGGATATTGAATGGGAAAACACCGACAATTATAACAAGGCTTTGCACCAGGTGCTTAAAAGTGTATCAAGCCTTGCCATTTTAGGAGAATATGAACGTGGTGAAATTTATATAAATAATCAGTAATAACAATTCAGACGGTTATGGATAAAACAGCAATATTTTTTGGGCCACTCGATGGTGCAGTGCATAGGGTTGCAAAGAAGCTTAAGCAAATCATTGGAGCAGATAAGGTGGTAATGGTGCCGGTAAAAGATGCCAGCGTAGAAGATCTAGAAAAATATGACAAAATCATTTTTGGCATTTCTACAGTAGGTAAGGAGACCTGGGAGTCGATATACACGAATGTTGACTGGGCAAAATTCTTACCCGAAATAGGTAAAACACGTTATGAAGGAAAAACTTTGGCAATATTTGGACTGGGAGATCATATAACCTATTCACATACATTTGTTGATCATATCGGTTTGCTCGGGCGGGAGCTGATGGAGAACGGGGGAACATTGGTGGGGCAGGTACCTGTTGAAGGTTATGAATTTGATGAATCAGAAGCTGTTGAGGATGGAATGTTTATGGGCCTTCCTGTGGATGAAGATTTTGAACCTGAACTAACGGATGAGCGGCTAAAAAACTGGGTTGAAATTTTAAAACCCCATTTTGGCTTTTAAGAGGAAAAATAAACCAACTTATTGAAAACACCGGACCAGGCATCCGGGCAATTTCATTTCGAATGAATAAAAATAAAAGAATGGGAAACACCCCTATGCCCAAAGAAATCGTTGATGCAAAAGTTAAAGAACTTCGGATTGCAGATTCAGGAAAGGCTTCTATTCGTGAAATTGTAGCTTTGGTGAATCAGGTGGAGGAGCTAACCGGCGAGAAATATGTCCGCATGGAGATGGGCGTACCCGGACTGCCGCCTTCGCAAATTGGAGTTGATGCTGAAATTGATGCGCTGAAGAGGGGAGTGGCTGCTATTTATCCGATGGTCGATGGCATTAAACCATTGAAAGAGGAAGCTTCACGCTTTGCAAAAAATTTCCTGGATATAAACATTTCTGCCAAAGGGTGCATACCTACTGTCGGTTCGATGCAGGGAACTTATGCTGCATTTATGGCTGCAGCAAATACGGTACCCGGAAAGGATACAACCTTGTTCATAGATCCTGGTTTTCCCGTGCAAAAACAACAAATGATGGTTCTTGGTCAGAAATATGCCACGTTTGATGTGTTCAACTACAGGGGAGTGAAACTGAGAAGCAAACTGGAGGAGTTTCTTGAAAAGGGAAATGTTTGCGCCATTGTGTATTCAAATCCGAACAATCCTTCCTGGATATGCTTTACTGATGAGGAACTCCAGATAATTGGTGAATTGGCAAACAGTTACGATGTAATTGTTATGGAAGACCTTGCCTATTTTGGAATGGATTTCAGGCAGGATCTGTCAAAGCCGGGAGAGCCTCCTTTTCAGCCCACTGTAGCAAAATATACCAACAACTATGTGCTTTTTGTTTCAAGCTCCAAAATATTTTCCTATGCCGGTCAGCGTTGTGGGCTGATGATGATTGCCGATGAACTGTATAAGCGTGATTTTGCAGCATTGCAGGATAGATTCGGAGGAACCGATTTTGGCAGCACAATTACTTTAAGGTTGCTCTATGCTTTGTCGTCGGGTACCAGTCATTCCGCTCAATGGGCGCTTACAGCCATGTTGAAGGCTGCCAATGAGGGTAAGTTTAATTTTGTTCAGGAAATAAAGGAGTACGGAGAGAAAGCCAAATTGATGAAACAACTGTTTCTTGAGAACGGTTTCAAAATTGTTTATGAAACTGATCTGGGGCAACCTATTGCTGATGGATTTTATTTTACAATTTCTTATCCCGATATGACAGGTAACCAATTGGTGACAAATTTGCTTTATTATGGCATAAGTGCAATTGCCCTTGATAATACAGGAAGCCTTGAAGAAGGCATTCGTGCCTGTGTTTCATTTGTTAAACGGGAACAGTTTCCTGAACTGGAAAGAAGATTGAAAATGTTCAATAAAGATTTCTCCGAAAAAAATCTTTGATGGATCAGAAAAAGGTTGTTGCCAGATATCATATTACGCTCGATTTGCTAAAGAAGGTTGAGCTTAAGAACAAACCGGTATTATTAAAAAAAGGAGAGTCATTTGTCAATTACGGAGAAAAAACCCAAAAGATTGGGATTCTAATCAGTGGCTTGCTCTATTCAACTTATGTTTCAGAGAATGGAACAGAATGGATTTCCCGCTTTTTCTTTCCTCCAAACAATTTCATTGTGAGCAGCCACCGCAGTTTTTACCAGGGCAAAAGCTCGAAGGAGGCAATCAGGGCATACGAAGATTCTGAACTGATTTATATTGAAAGAGAAGAGTTTAAATACTTGCTCGATAATTACAGCCAGTTTGAACGTACAGTGCGTATTTTAGCCGAAGAAAGTTACGTTCAGGCAATGGAACGCATTCATTCTTTTCAGTCGCTTACGGCCGAACACCGAATAATAAAATTCTTGGATGAATATCCTGAGCTGGGAAAAAAACTTCAACGACAGCATATTGCCTCCTATTTGGGAATCCACAGAAACATTCTTACCCGCTTTTTATATAAAATTTAAGAAAGCAACAATAGTTGCACATTTTCAGATTGGTAAAAAATAGTTTTGTCTTAATCAAACAGATTTAAACCTGAAATGATAAAAAACTTACAATTTATCAGTCATGCTTTTCATTTGATGAAAATATTTAAGTTGCTAAATTTTTGCTGCAAGAACCTGATTTTTATGGTGTTTTTAAGTGAAAAAGGATATTATTTTTACCCAAAAAATAAGATGATATGGCAAAAGTAAGAGGAGCTGTTGTAGTTGACATAGAAGGATGTAAAGGCTGTGAACTCTGTGTTGAAGCCTGTCAGGATGACGTACTTGCCCTCCACAGAGAAGTAAACAGCCGCGGATACCACTATTCCTATATGAAAAATCCGGAAGCGTGTATTGGTTGTGCCAATTGCGGAGTTGTATGCCCCGATACCTGCATTACGGTTTATAGGGTAAGGGTATAGTTTTTACAGAGTTTCACTTGCAGTTACGATTAATGGTATTTATGCAGTTAGTCGGGATAATTTTGCAGATAACCAGTTACAGCATTAAAAAATAGTATAATGGGAGAATACAGATTAATGAAAGGGAATGAGGTGCTTGCCGAAGCAGCCATCCGTTGCGGATGCGATGGCTATTTTGGTTATCCCATTACACCTCAGTCGGAAATTATGGAAACATTGATGGAACGCCAGCCTTGGAATGAAACCGGTATGGTGGTTCTGCAGGCCGAGAGTGAAGTGGCAGCTATCAATATGGTTTATGGAGCTGCCGGCTCCGGAAAGAAGGTAATGACAACTTCTTCAAGTCCGGGAATAAGTTTAATGTCGGAAGGAATTTCATACATAGCAGGAGCTGAGTTGCCCTGCCTTGTGGTGAATGTTCAAAGAGGGGGGCCGGGCCTGGGAACTATCCAGCCTTCACAGGCCGACTATTTTCAGGCAGTTAAGGGAGGTGGCCATGGCGATTATAAAATGATTGTGCTTGCTCCTTCTTCTGTTCAGGAGATGAATGACTTCGTGGACCTGGCATTTGAACTTGCTTTTAAATACCGCAATCCTGCAATGATTCTCAGCGATGGCGCCATTGGACAGATGATGGAAAAAGTGCAGCTTGCGGAGTATAAACAAAGATGGACCGATGAAGAAGTAAGTGAAAATTTCGGAAGCTGGGCAACTACCGGTAAACCTGCCTCCCGGCAACGGAATGTAATTACTTCTCTTGAAATGGATTCCCTTAAAATGGAAGCCAACAACCAAAGGTTTCAGGAAAAATACCGCCAGATGGAAGCCCATGAGCAGCGGTATGAAGCCATTCAATGTGACGATGCGGAATACATCCTGGTGGCATTCGGCACTTCTGCAAGGGTATGCCAGAAAGCTGTTGAAATTGCACGTGAAAAAGGACTTAAAGTAGGATTGTTACGACCCATTACCCTTTTTCCGTTCCCTAAATCAATTATAGGTGAACTTGCTCATCAGGTAAAAGGATTTCTTTCCGTTGAAATGAATGCCGGTCAGATGGTGGAAGATATTAAACATGCTGTATACGATGCCGGATTACATCGAAAGGTAGAACATTTCGGGCGAATGGGGGGGATAATCCCTTCACCGGGGGAAGTTGTTGAAACACTCGAACAAATATTTATACAGGAGGACGAATGATGGAAATTAAAGATATTATTAAACCCGAAAACCTGGTTTACTGCAAGTCGGATTTGTTGGTCGACACCATTATGCACTATTGCCCCGGATGTACACATGGGGTTGTACATAAGCTGATGGCAGAATTGATTGACGAAATGGGCCTCCAGGAGAAAACAGTGGGGGTGGCACCGGTAGGATGTGCTGTTTTTGCCTATAACTACATAGAAATCGACTGGCAGGAAGCTGCTCATGGAAGAGCGCCTGCTGTGGCAACAGGTATCGTGCGCCTTAATCCCGATAAGTTTGTATTCACTTACCAGGGCGATGGCGATTTGGCATCCATTGGTGCCGCAGAAATACTGCACGCCTGCAACCGTGGTGAAAATATCCTGGTTGTTTTTATCAATAATGGAATTTACGGAATGACAGGAGGGCAGATGGCACCAACATCATTGGAAAACATGGTGACATCAACCACACCTTTTGGCAGGGACACCGAACGCAACGGCTATCCGATGAAAATGACCGAGCTGGTTGCCCAGCTGCCGGGCACTTCTTATGTTACCCGTCAGTCGGCTCAATCTCCTGCCACCGTGAGAAAATGTAAGCGTGCACTGAAAAAAGGCATTAAGAATGTTCTGGAGAAAAAAGGTACCTCATTTGTTGAGGTGGTTTCAACCTGCAATTCAGGCTGGAAGATGACTCCCATCCAGGCAAATAAGTGGATGGAGGAAAATATGTTCCCGTATTATCCTCTTGGAGATTTGAAGGACAGTGAAAAAGGCGAACCTTTGTCAACAAATTAAAAACAACTGATTATGACTGAAGAAATGATTATTGCCGGATTTGGCGGACAGGGTGTTCTTTCCATGGGGAAAATTCTTGCCTACTCAGGCATAATGGAAAACAAGGAAGTAACCTGGTTTCCCTCTTATGGACCGGAAATGCGCGGAGGAACTGCCAATGTAACTGTAATCGTAAGCGATAACAGGATAAGTTCACCTGTGCTTCATGAATACGATACTGCCATCATTTTGAACCAGCAAAGCCTCGATAAGTTTGAAAAAGCTGTTAAGCCGGGTGGAGTCCTGCTTTACGACCCTAATGGTATAACAAAACCTCCAACCCGGAAAGATATCAGTGTCTATAAAGTGGAGGCTACCAAAACAGCAGTTGAAATGGGTAACCCTAAAGTATTTAACATGATTGTTTTTGGAAGCTTTTTAAAAGTGAAGCCTATCCTCAGCCTTGATAATGTGGAAAAAGGGTTGGAGAAGTCACTTCCTGAACGATATCATAAGCTCATTCCGCTTAATCTTGAAGCCATTAAAAGAGGTCAGGAGCTGGTGGAAAAGGTAAATGAGGTACAACCGGTTTCCTAACCCGGGTAACTGAATCTTTTTATTTGAGGATGTTCATTGTCTCAACCTTGCCTTTGCTGCCATTTTAGACATAAAACTTCCTGCAGTATGGGGAAACCATCGGCAAAATTTCAGGTATATAGTAGTTCGAAAGTTTGTGGTAACAGCCGGTTTGGTTTGCAGAATGCGATGTGCCAGCTGATGCCCCACTTTTTCAGGATCCTGCATTATCTCTGCCGGAATGCCTAAAGGCTTTGCTGACGGAGTTCTTGTAAGCGGAGGATGCATTGTGCCTGCATATATGCCGTAGGGTTTCAGCTCAAAACGAAGCGTAAGGGTAAGCGCCTCTATCGCTCCTTTTGTTGAAGCATATCCGTACATCCCTGAAAAGCCGGTCAGGCCTACTCCCGAACTTACATTGTGGATTATTCCATTACCCTGCTGTTTCATATAAGGAAGAACGGCCTTTATCATTCGCGTATATCCAAAATAATTCACTTCAAATTCCTTATAAGTATCATCCGGATCTTTTTCTTCAAAAGGAGCAAATAAGGCCAGGCAGGCATTATTAACAAGTATATCTGCACGGTTCCACAACTCAATTGTTTTTTTAACTGCATTGTTGACTTCGGGGGTACTGGTCAAATCGGCTTTTATAAAGATGAACGTTTCAGGAAAGTTCATTGAAAGTTCCGAAAGACTGTCTCCTTTTAAATCAACAGCAGCTACCTTAAATTTCTTGTTTAGCAGAGCTCTTGTCATACCAAGTCCGATGCCGCTGTTGGCGCCTGTTATAATAACAACATGTTCTTCAGCCATAGGACAGGTTCTTTTAAATTTGGTTTCTTATGATAAAGATAATGATTGTATTTATTTGAAACAGATAATATTAATCAACCGGATACCAAAAAATTACTCCTTTCCTTCGTTCCCGTATGTCTTTACTGAAGGTAATTAACCTATATAAATCGGGAAGATCGAAGCATTGAAAAAAAAATCCGTCATGAGATAAGCTCTGACGGATTTTCAAAATCTTTATAGTTCTTTTGAGAACTCTTTAAGCCATTCTCTTAACGGTTCGCCTATTTCCTCATGATTCAGGCCATATATTATATTTGTCTTTAAGAAGTCGAGCTTGTTGCCGATATCGTAACGTGTTCCCTTGAACCTTAACCCATACATGGCGTATTTTTTCACCATATCGCGCATGGCATCTGTAAGCTGTATTTCGTTGTTCTTTCCCGGTTTCAACCGGGCCAGGTATTCAAAAATTTCGGGTGTGAAAATATAACGGCTGGCAATGGCCAGGTTTGAAGGCGCTTCTTCAGCCGAAGGCTTTTCTATAAAATCTTCAGCTATCAATACATTTTCCTCCAGCTTTTTTCCTTTTATAACACCATACCTGTTGACATTATCCATGGGAACTTCTTCCAATGCCACTACTGAACTCTTATACTTTTCGTAAACTGCCATCAACTGTTTTGTTATCGGGTCACCTTCGCCACTGATGAGGGTATCGCCTAGCAGTACGGCAAAGGGTTCGTTACCCACATGGTCGCTCGCGTAACGAATGGCATCGCCCAATCCGTTCATTTCTTTTTGCCAGATAAAATGGATATTGGCCAGGTTGGAAATTTTTTTAATCTGTTCCAATAAGTCGAATTGCTTTTTTGCCAGCAACGATTCTTCCAAAATGGGGCTTCTGTCGAAATGTTCCTCTATTGCACGCTTACCCTTTCCAATGATTATTAAGATATCGGTAATACCACTGGCTACTGCTTCTTCAACCACATATTGGATAACAGGGGTATCAACTATGGGTATCATTTCTTTTGGTTGCGATTTGGTAATTGGCAAAAATCGGGTTCCCCAGCCGGCAGCCGGGATAACAGCTTTTTTTATCATAATGCGTTTAATTTACAATTTCGGGTTTAATTACTTCAATATTCTTTTTATTCAAAGTCTCTTTTAACTTAATGAACATTTTTTCATCCTCATAAGTTCCTATTATTGCTCCGCCTGAACCGGTAAATTTTGCTGAGGCACCTGTAGAACGTGCTGAATCCACCATCTCAATATTACCCTTAGTAATTGGAATTAGGCTGCGGCGCAAATCAAAATTTGCGTTCATCAGGTTATGTATTGCAGTGTAATCTTTTTTATACAATGCATTGCGAAAATCTTCTGTAAAACCTGCCCATTTCTCCATGGCCTCTAACACTGTTTTCTCTCCGATGTTAAACCTGGCCCTAAGGTTATTGTGTAGAACTTCTGTTCCTTCCGATAAGTTTTTGCGGAATGCAATATACATAGTTGGAAAAAGTGAAGCATCCAGTGCTTCGTAGTGGCCAAATCCCTGCTTTTCCATGATTTTTTTGTCAAAATTCATATATACTGGCTGTGCATATGCTTGTGCAACTCTGTCCTGCAAACCGGCTGCTATGCCCAATTCCTTATCTTCAACGTTAAGGACCAGGTTAGCCAGTATGGGTTTTGGAATGGCTACGCCATAAAAAGAAATCAATGCTTTCATGCAGGCAGTAATAATGGCGCTGCTTCCGGCCAATCCAAGGCGTAATGGAATATTGGAATCGTAACGGATAGTGAAATTACGCTCATCGAGCTGAATGTTACATTCCCTGCAATAATCGTAAAACACTTTTATTGTTGCCTTTAACAACCGGATGCCTCCGTAATACCCCGATAAATTTACATTCTCAACAAGCTCTCCTATGCTGTTGAAGCTTGTTTTATCGAGCCGTTGAGGCTGAATGTCCAGTTCGGGGGTATGATACAACTGAACTTTTGCTTCAAAATTTTTAAACAGAAATGCAATCGTTTTTCCGTAGTAGCCATCGGAAGGATTGCCAATCACGGCAGCTCTTGGATGACAATAAGTTTCAATAATCATATTTAAATGTCTGTGTTTATGAATTCCATTTTTTCATGGCCTCAAAATTCACAATGTTTTCAGGAATACGGGCCAGTGGTGTATATAGAAATTCCAGCTGTCTGCTGAAGCGTTCAACAATCTTGCCCCGAACCATTTTCATGGTGGCATTCAGCAACCCATTTTCCTGGTTGAAGTTTTCGGGTAATACAACAAATGCAGCCGGCAGCCACCTGTCAGGAAACATTCCTTCATGTTCGCCTCCCTTTTTATATTTGTTAATTTCGTCGCTTATTATATTCAAAGCTTTCCTGTTTCCTTCCTCGCTTCCCGGTTCAATATGATGCTTTACAAGTTCCCTGTTAATTGCATCCATTTCAGGAACAAGCATAGCTGTTGTGTAAGGATTCTGATTGTTGTAAAGCAATATCTGCTGGATGTAGGGTGATTGTTCTACTATGGCCTCCTCAATTCCCTCCGGACTGTATTTCTCGCCGTCATTTCCAATTAACAGACTTTTAAACCGGCCAAGAACATACAGGAAACCGTCTTTATCCATGTAACCCATATCGCCGGTGTGCAACCAGCCATTTTTAATGGTTTCAGCGGTAGCTGCGGGGTTGTCCCAATACCCAAGCATAACATTATCGCCTTTTATTACAATTTCTCCTTTTTGACCAACAGGCAACTCATTGCCCTGTTCATCCAGTATTTTGAGGTCAAGATATTTAACCAGACGGCCCGATGAACCGAATTTTATGGCATGCAGCGCATTTGAAGAAATTACCGGTGAGGCTTCGGTAAGTCCGTACCCCTGGCATATGGGCATCCCAATGGCATAAAAAAAACGTTGCAACTCAACATCAAGAAGAGCGCCACCTCCGATAAAAAACTGCAGGTTGCCGCCAAAACCTTCCCGTATTTTTGAGAAGAGTATCTTATCGAAAACTGTCAGCAAAGGTTTTAGAATAAACTTCCAGCCTTTACCACGGTCATATCCCGATCCATTATAAATGTAGCTTACTTTTAGAGCAAATTCAAACAACTTATACAGTGTTTCCCCTTTTTTGCGGATCTGGCCTTCGATGTTTTGCCTGAATTTCTTTGAAAAGGCAGGAACACTCATCATGAGTGCAGGTTTAATTTCCTTAATGTTCTGCGGTATATTCTTTAATGTTTCCAATGGTGATTTGCCAACTTCAACCGACGCTATGCTTGCTCCTTTATACATAAAGGCATACAGGCAACAGGTATGTGCAAAAGCATGATCCCAGGGAAGAATGGCCAGTGTTGCCCAATCAGAATGCAGTTCCATAAGGGTATTCGACTGTACAACATTGGCGGCATAATTCAGGTGTGAAAGCATTATTCCCTTAGGGTCGGCCGTCGTTCCCGAAGTATAACTGATGTTGGCCAGGTCATTGGGTTTTATGCTTTTCCAAACTGCCTCTGTTTCTTCCTTATAGGTTTTCCGGTACTTTTCTCCATCCAGTAAAAGTTGCCGGTAGTTTACATCATTCTTTCCCGGCTTTTCTTTTCCATCAATATATATAATCTTTTTCAGCTTAGGAAGCTTTTTTCTGATGGTTTCCACTTTCGCGGCGTAAGGAGCCGAAACAAAAATATACTTGCTTCCACTGTGCTTCAGCCTGAAAACAAGTTCGTTTTCCTGTAACCGGATCGAAAGAGGAACATTTACCCCACCGGCATAAAGCATACCCAGCTCACTGATTATCCAGTCGTTTCTCCCGTCGGAAAGCAGTCCTGAACGTTCACCCGGCTTCATCCCTATGGAAATTAATCCCGCCGCAAGATTCAACACCTGCTCACGGGTTTCCTTATAGGTAGTACCTTTATACTCTCCTTCCTTTTTTTCCCACAGGTAAATGTTGTCGGGATAACGGCTTAACGTTGACTCGAACAGTTCAATTATCGATTTCATTTTTAATTCAGGTATTTTTGGTAATTATAATTAACTCTGTTAAAAAGAAAATATGTTGTTCCTCATTGTTAAATGTAGAATAATAAATACGATCTGCTGCAGTCAAATGTAAGTTAACAAAAAAATGGATTGCCAGTAAATTTATTTATAGTCGCTAAAGGTTAAAAAACTATTCCGTCACAAACTTATAAATCGTTTTTTCCTTGTAGGTTTCCCCCGGCTGCAATAAAGTCGTGGGGAAATTCGGATGGTTTACTGAATCTGGATAATGCTGGGTTTCAAGCGCGACCCCTGAATAGGGGCCTAACTTTTTCTCGCCTTCAATAATAAGTTCCGGAATCCAGTAACCTGTATAAAGTTGCAACCCGGGCTGGGTGGTATACACCTCCACCTGGCGGCCGCTTTTTTTCTCACGCAGGGTTCCTGCATGTATTAATTCTCCTTTCTCGTTATCCAGAACAAAATTATCATCGTATCCTGTAGTAAGTTCGTCCAGGTCTTTGGCAAACGATTTGAAATCACTGAAATCTAATGGCGATAAGGCTGTTGAAACAATTTCCCCCGTGGGTATCTGACGTATCATTTCAGTCATCTTATCCGAATTTAGCTTCAATTCGTGTTGCAGTATGTTTTCCCTGCCACCTGTCAGATTGAAATAGGTGTGGTTGGTAAGGTTTACAACAGTTAACTCATCTGTCGTTGCTGTATATTCAATGATTAATTCATTGTTATTGTTTAGAAGGTATGTACAGCTAACATCTAAATTGCCGGGATATTTTTCCTCCAGGTGAGGACTGTGATAACTGAGTTTAATACCTGCTGCATCTTGCTGTTCAACGATTTCCGCTTCCCATAATCTTTTATCGAATCCAATCTCTCCGCCATGTAAATGATTTGGTCCGTTGTTTATGGCTAACGGATACGACTTGCCGCCGATTTCAAGGTGGCCTCTTGCTATCCTGTTGCCAAAACGACCGATTATCGCCCCGAAATAGGGGTACTTTTCGAGATATTCTTTACTGAGATAGGTTTCCAGATTATCAAAGCCGCAAACAACATTCTCTTGCTTTCCTTGCTTATCCGGCATTTCTATGCTCGTGATTATTCCACCGTAGTTGGTTATTTTTACTGTAACTCCATTGTCATTTTTGAGTATATACAGTTGGGTTTCCCTGCCATCGGGAAGTTTGCCGAATGATGCTGTTTGTACGCTCATACTTTTTAATTTTATTAAGTTTTGCATTTATGTACAAAAATGCAAAAAATGGTGCAGTAAAACGGCAGCTAATCTTAGTTTTTAAAACATGATTGTATTTTTTGGGATTTAGCTATATTTGTTCTCTACCTAATTTTTAAACCATTGAAAAGAGTCATAACCATAAGTGAAAAATCATTATTGCCAAAATACAGGCAAATCATTGACTCCCTTTGTATGTCCATTGAAAACGGCGTTTTAAAGAAAGGGGATAAAATTCCATCGATTAACCAGATATGCACTGAATTTAATCTCAGTCGGGATACAGTAATGTATGCATTTAATGAATTGAAATCAAAAGGAATACTTCTAAGCCAGCCCGGAAAAGGGTATTATCTTGCCACGAGTGAAACTCATCGGGATGAAAAAATCTTTGTTCTTTTTGATGAGTTTAATGCTCTTAAGGAAGATTTATTCAATGCGCTGGTTAATTCCATTAAAGGACGAGGGCAGGTAGAAGTATTTTTCCATAACTATAACCCCAGGCTGTTTAAGACCCTTATCCAGGAAAGTACCGGCAGGTATACATCCTATATAATAATGCCTGCCTCTTTTGATAATGTTGGCCATCTGATTTCCAAACTGCCCTCCGACCATGTTTATATTCTTGACCGTATCCGACCTGAACTTAAATCTTATCCGGTAGTTTATCAGGATTTCGAACAGGATTTTTATGATGCCCTTGTGAGCGGGCGTTTAATGCTGAAAAAGTACATGAAGCTCGTATTTATTCATTCCGACGGAAAGGAACCAATTGAACGGGTTAAGGGGTTTTTACGTTTTTGCCGGGAATATAATATTAATCATCAGATAGTCAAATCGATAGATGGTAACCGGCCTGAGCTGTATGAAGCCTGGTTTGCCACCTCCGACCGAGACCTGGTTCGGCTTGTACAAATGGCCAAAGAATATAAATTTAAACTGGGAAAGAAATTTGGAATCGTTTCATTTAACGATACCATGCTAAAAGAAGTGGTTGCTGGAGGAATTACCACTATTTCAACCGATTTTGCCGAGATGGGCAGGAACCTTGCAGCTTTAATATTAAATCAAAAAAAAGGATCCATCCGGAATCCATCAAAAATGATTATCAGAAAAAGCCTTTAGTTCACAACTGGAAAGTGACATTTTTTATACAATTTACATTTTTAAAATATATATTTGCCCTACTAGTACCTGCCAGTAAGTTATTCATATAAATAAAGAAGTTATGACAGTTGATCAATTAAAAGAAAAGTTTATCGAAAAATATGGTGAAGGTGAACTGAGTGGATATTTTTCACCCGGACGCGTAAACCTTATTGGTGAGCACACCGACTACAACGGCGGATATGTTTTCCCTTGTGCCATCAGTTTTGGGAACTACTGCCTGATTCGTAAAACCGACCGCAAAACGGTTCGTTTTGCTTCTCTTAACATGGATTTTGAAACTGAAATAGGCATTGCCGATTTGAATAAACCTGTTGGTAAGGAATGGGTAAATTATCCTATTGGCGTTTTTGCACAGTTTCTGAAACGTGGAATTGTTTTTGACCAGGGAGCCGACTTGTTATTTTATGGAAATGTTCCCAACGGAGCAGGGCTGTCTTCTTCTGCTGCACTGGAGATGGTGACAGCTGTGGCAGTTAACGATACCTGGAAGTTTAATGTTGACCGAATTGATCTTATAAAAATGGCCCAAAAGGCTGAGCATGAATTTGCAGGAGTAATGTGCGGAATTATGGACCAGTTTGCCTCCGGAATGGGTAAAGCCAATCATGCCATTTTTCTCGATTGCGACACTCTTGAATACCACCTGGTTCCTGTTGAGCTGGATGGGGCAAAAATAGTTATCAGCAATACCAACAGCCCGCATAAACTGGATTCCGGAATGTATAACCAACGGGTAGCTGAATGCCAGGAAGCAGTGAAGGAAATCAGCGAGTTGCTTAAACCAATAAAGGCGCTGGTGGAATGTTCGGTGAGCGAATTCCAGCAAATTGAAAAAAAGTTTACCGACGAAACTGCCAAAAAAAGAGCAAGGCATGTTATCGGCGAAATAGCCCGGACCGAGGAAGCGGTAAGGCAACTGAAGCATGGAAACCTGGAACGTTTTGGCGAGCTTATGAATGCTTCTCACGACTCGTTGCGTGATGATTACGAAGTGACCGGTTTTGAACTGGATACCATGGTGGAAGAGGCCAGGAAAATTGATGGAGTTGTTGGTTCCCGAATGACGGGTGGTGGTTTCGGTGGTTGTACCGTCAGCATTGTGAAGGATGAGGCTATCGATACATTTATCGAACAGGTAGGAAAAAATTATGAGGCAAAAACAGGATTAAAACCTGAAATCTATGTAGCCGAAATAAGTGACGGTTCAAAAAAGCTTTTCTAAAGATTGAATTCTGCTATATTCGCGAAGAATTTTAGTAAATACTTAAATTAATATTAAAAATCAAAGATTATGAATCAACGTAAAAGTTATGTTCTGCCAATCATTATGATGATCCTGCTTTTTGGTATGATCGCATTTGTTACCAATTTGGCAGCTCCAATGGGGATTGTGCTGAAAAACCAGTTCAATGTGCCCAACTCTTTAGGAATGCTGGGGAACCTGGCTAATTTTATTGCATATGCCGTAATGGGAATTCCCGGCGGTATCCTGCTTACTAAAATCGGATATAAGAAAACTGCTTTAATTGCTATTGCTGTTGGCTTTGTAGGTGTTGGTATTCAATACCTGTCAGGGCATGCCGAAAGTTTTGGAGTTTACCTGTTGGGTGCATTCATTGCAGGTTTCTCTATGTGTTTGCTGAACATTGTTGTAAACCCGATGCTGAATACCCTTGGGGGTGGCGGTAATAAAGGAAACCAGCTTATACAGGTTGGCGGTTCGTTTAACTCGGTAATGGCTACCTTCACTCCTGTTTTTGTTGGTATCCTTATCGGAGAAGCTACAAAAGCCCGTATTACTGATGTATTCCCGATCATGTACATTGCTATGGCAGTATTTGCCCTGGTATTTTTTATCCTTTGGGCAACCCGTATTCCGGAGCCTCATGCGGATCAACCACAGGAACCACTGGGTGGTCTGATGTCAGGAGCTCTGACTTTCCGTCATTTTGTATTGGGAGCAGTTGCAATATTTGTTTATGTAGGTGTTGAAGTTGGAACTCCCGGTATAGCAAATTTATGGATGACAACTCCAACTGTTGAACAGTCACAGGAAATTATTCAGCAATATAATACTACGGGTGGAAACCAGGAAATCAGTGAGGATGCTTATGAAACGGCACAAAGAATTCTTGATGGCAGAGACACTGCCGGGTTTGGTATTGGAACCGGAATTGCCGGAGGTGTAGTAGGATTTTACTGGCTGCTGATGTTGGTAGGCCGTTTGTTCGGTGCCGGCTTCGGGCATAAAATTTCAAGTAAAACAATGTTAAGTTTTGCTTCAGGCTTAGGCGTGGGACTTGTTCTGCTGGCTATATTCTGGCCCGAAACCACCAGGATGTCTATGCCTACATTCAATGTGGTGGGAGGTGTAGTCCAATTTGGTATGGTACCTGTTCCCATTAAATTTTTCTTTTTGGCACTGGTTGGCTTATGCACTTCAATTATGTGGGGAAGTATCTTTAATCTTGCCGTTGAAGGTTTGGGTAAATACCTGGCAGCTGCATCCGGAATTTTCATGGTTTTGGTTGCCGGTGGTGGTATTCTTCCTGCAATCCAGGGATGGGTTGCCGATATTGCAAACTACCAGGTCAGCTATTGGGTAATTGTTGCCGGATTGGGTTACCTGTTGTTCTATGGTGCTGTCGGAAGCAACGTAAATAAAAGAGCCGATGAACCTCAGTTGGAAGGTAAAACTGTTTTGGGTTCAAAAGAAAAGTAATAAGCGAAAGCTGTTTATAGACCTGTTAAATACAGGCCATTTACAAACCGTTTCAGGGGCAGCCCTGAAGCGGTTTGTTCTTAAAAGGGTGCAGCGGATTCCGATCCGCTGATTAAGTTCATACCAAAAAAAAAGCTGCCGTAGTGCCGGCAGCTTTTTAATCTTATTGCAGCTTTTTGTATTTAAATCGTTTTGGTGAGGTATCGGCCAGTCGCTTTTTCCGGTTTTCTTCATACTCGGTGAATGACCCTTCAAAGAAATAAACCTGTGAGTTACCCTCAAAAGCCAGTATATGTGTTGCAATACGGTCCAGGAACCAGCGGTCGTGGGAAATTACAACGGCACAGCCGGCAAAGCTGTCAAGACCTTCCTCCAGTGCCCGTAAAGTGTTGACATCAATATCATTTGTCGGTTCATCAAGCAGCAGCACATTACCTTCCGATTTGAGTGCCAGAGCCAGGTGCAGCCTGTTGCGCTCTCCCCCCGAGAGTACACCACATTTCTTCTCCTGGTCTGCTCCCGTGAAATTAAACCGGGCTACATATGCCCTTGCATTCACCTGGCGGCTTCCAAGCATCATTGTTTCAGTGCCGCCCGAGATAACATGGAAAACCGATTTTTCAGGATCAATTGCCTGGTGCGTTTGGTCTACATAGCTGATTTTTACCGTCTCACCAATTTCCACTTTTCCTGTATCCGCTTCCTGTTGATTCATGATCAGCTTGAACAGGGTGGTCTTTCCTGCACCGTTAGGGCCAATAACGCCAATGATGCCTGAACGCGGAAGCTTAAAGCTGAGGTCTTCGAACAGCAGCCGGTCGCCAAAGGCTTTCGAAACGCCTTCCATCTCAATCACCTTATCTCCCAGTCGTGGCCCGTTAGGGATGAATATTTCGAGCTTTTCTTCTTTTTGTTTTACATCTTCGTTCAGCATCTTATCGTAAGCATGTAAACGTGCTTTCGATTTTGCCTGGCGCGCCTTCGGAGCCATTCTTACCCATTCCAGCTCCCGCTCCAGTGTCTTCTTGCGTTTCTGGCTTCCTTTTTCTTCCTGCTCCAGGCGTTTGGCCTTTTGTTCAAGCCACGAGGTATAGTTGCCCTTCCATGGGATTCCCTGTCCGCGGTCAAGTTCAAGAATCCAGCCCGCTACATTGTCAAGGAAATACCGGTCGTGAGTGATGCAGATTACCGTGCCTTTGTATTGGGCAAGATGCATTTCCAGCCACTGAATGCTTTCGGCATCGAGGTGGTTGGTAGGCTCATCCAGAAGCAATATATCCGGCTCCTGCAGCAGAAGGCGGCATAAGGCCACCCGGCGGCGCTCCCCTCCCGAAAGTTCATGAACCGGCTGATCGTTCGGCGGGCATTGAAGGGCATCCATGGCACGTTCCAGCCGCGAATCCAGGTTCCAGGCATCGGTCTGATCTATTTTCTCCTGAAGCTTTGCCTGTTCGTCCATCAGACGGTCCATCTCATCAGGGTTCTCATATACCTCAGGCAGACCAAATTTCTGGTTGATTTCTTCATAGGCAGCCAATACATCAACCACCTCCTTAACACCTTCCTTTACCACCTCGATAACCGTTTTCGATTCATCGAGCTCAGGTTCCTGCTTCATAAGCCCTACCGTATAACCCGGTGCAAATACCAATTCGCCGTTAAAGTTTTTCTCTTCCCCTGCTATTATCCGAAGCAATGTCGACTTGCCCGAACCGTTTAATCCGATGATGCCAATTTTTGCACCCAGGAAAAATGAAAGGGAAATATCCTTAATTATGGTTTTATTCGGTGGGTACGTCTTACTCACCTTGTACATCGAAAAGATGATTTTTTTATCGTCACTCATTTTTAAAAAATAAATTTTGCAGCAAAAATACAACAGTATTTTGTGATTTCATTCGATTATCCTGCAAATCCCTGCGGAATGCTGGTCGTTTTATCCATATATATTCCGATTTTTTATAATGTGCTGAACTATCAGAAAATCAGTTGATCCCCATGCCTAAGTCATACCTCCGCCGTACCAAACTCAATTTAAATTCAATATAAACTCAATATAAACTCAATGTAAAGTCAATTTTAATTGAATTTACTTTGAGTTATAATTGAGTTATTATTGAGTTAATACTGAATTTAATGCGTTTGATTTATATGGTTAGCAGCTATTAGGATAGATAAATACCATTTTTTTCGGAAAAGATGGAGCTACCGGTGGATCTACAGCCCCCGGAAATATTGAGGAATGATTCGATTGCAAATAAAAATAATGCTTAAAGAACTATGCTGACTTAAAGTTTGCCGATTTCTTCTTCAAAATCGGACTGTAAATCTTCATGAAGCGTTGATTGAACCTTTTTAATGCGCTTTACCTGATTCAGGTAAAGGTTAAGAACCACCCGGTTTGAATTTATCCGCAGGTTTGCATTTTTCATCTTCAGGCAAAAGTAGATGAGTAGCTCGAGTTCAACCTCTTTTGAGCCGGAAAAGCGGATGTACTTGTTTGTGGTACGGAGCGTTTTACGCAGTGTTTTTTTCGCCAGGAAATAGCTGCTTCTGTTCAATTGTTGAAATTGTGAGTCGATTTCCTGTTTAACGCCCTGAATGAATGTCTGTTGGTTAAACGATTCAAAAAGGAGGTAGCTTAAGAGTTCCTTGTTCTCCTTTTTGAACCTGGCCAGGCGGGCAATTATTTCCTGCAGTTGTTGTGGGGTAAGTGACTTAAGTTCTTTTTTTATTTCACTGAGTGGTGCGGTTTCCATTTATTTTCCTGTTTCAGGTTTACCTCTTCACACTGTTTCCATAAACCTCTATCCAGTCGAGACGGCTGCAGGCCGCTGACTTCCCGCCAGGCATCAGGTCGGTAAACCCGATTTCCTCCACATTTGAGAGATCTGGATTTTTCGCCGGCCCCACCTCCACAACACGATCAATATCCAGGAGGTGCCAGTTAATATCCTGCAGGTTGAACTCTTTAATGCGCCAATCTTTTGACGGCCCATCTGCATGATCGCTTACCAGCCAGGTTCCGTCGGTAAGTTTAATTGCAATGCGAAGTTCACGTAAGCCTGCTTGTTTTGAACGCCACTTTATTTTTGAAAAACCGCTCAGATCGACATTGCTATCCTTATGTTTCAGCGAAACCAGCCAGTTATCCAGGCACAATCCCGACCAAACATAGTATGGATCATCTGCGGGTTGGTCATGATTGCTTTTTTTAAGGCTGTCTTTACCCGCACCATAAGTCAGTACAAGCAATTCCGGATTATTTACATGCGCCTGAGATAACGGAATTTCAGGAGGGGTTTCCTTCCAGTCTTCCCTGAAAAATATTTCCGGACGGTAATTTTCCTGTGCTTTTAATAACCCCAGATGTAATGTAAGCATTGTTAAAAGCAATATTTTCTTTTTCAGTTTCATGTTAATTTAATTTTTTTACCAATAATTAGGCTCCATCTGTAAGTAGGATTTATAAACCAATGGTTGTCATCAAAAATACAAATTGAAACGATTTTTTCTTTGTGTCTGCTGAATTAATGTATGAAAAACTGCAGATAAGGCTCAAAATCGTTACATTCGTTGTAAGTTTACTAATGGAGTTTCAGAGCATTAAAGGGAGATTTAAGTTTTTACGGAAATCATTTACAGGATATGAAAACAGGAAAAATATCTACAACTGTTTCGATACTTTTTGTTGCCTGTTGCAGTGCTTACACAGCAGAGAAGATGCCATCGAATCCAAATGTCATTTACATATTAGCCGACGATTTGGGATATGGTGATGTTTCGTGCTACAATGAATATTCAAAAATAAAAACACCTCATATTGACAGGCTGGCTGCCGAAGGAATCCGTTTTACTGATGCACATACCAGTTCGGCAGTATGTACCCCTACACGATATGGCATTCTCACCGGGAGGTATAACTGGCGTTCTGAGTTAAAGCGCAGTGTCCTTTCGGGATATTCAACAGCCCTGATAGAAAAGGACCGGCTTACAATAGGAGAGATGCTGCAAAAAAATGGTTACCACACTGCATTCATCGGGAAGTGGCACCTGGGTTGGGACTGGAAGGTAACCTCCCCCGCAAACTGGCAGTCGGGGCCGTTGGGAGCCGCAACTGAGCCCGTGATTGATTTCACAAAGCCTGTAAAAAACGGACCCGATGAGCGGGGTTTCAGCTATTCTTATGGTTTTTCCGGTTCTTTGGATATGCCTCCCTATGTTTATGTTGAAAACGGAACGGCAACTGCTGTTCCTGTTGATACTACCGAATGTGTCGATGATAAGGGATTCTGGAGGAAAGGAATCACTGCACCCGATTTCGTTCATGCTGAAGTACTGCCTCATCTGACGGATAAATCGATTCAATTCATTGATGAACGAGCGCAGACAGGTAAGCCTTTTTTCCTCTATTTTGCGTTGCCTGCACCGCACACACCCATTCTTCCCACCACTGAATTTATGGGGAAAAGCAATACCAATTTTTATGGCGACTTTGTAATGCAGGTCGATGATGTGGTTCGAAGGATTACTGAAGCTGTTGACAAAAATGGATTGGGCGAAAACACCATTATAATTTTTACTTCCGATAACGGCTGTTCACCAAAAGCGAATTTTGATGAGCTTGGGCAGGTAGGGCACAATCCATCCTATATTTTCAGAGGGCACAAAGCCGATATTTATGAAGGAGGCCACCGGGTGCCATTTGTTTTGAAGTGGGCCGGAAAGGTAAAGGAGGGCACAAAGTCGGATGAACTTATATGTACGACCGATTTAATGGCCACTTTGGCCGATTTGCTTGATTTTAACTTACCGGATAATGCTGCTGAAGACAGTTACAGTTTTTTACCGGTTATCAGAGGGGAAAGTTACAACGACCCGGTTCGTGAAGCTTTGGTACACCATTCCATCGACGGGAGATTTGCCATTCGCCAGGGTGACTGGAAGTTAATATTGTGGCCGGGATCGGGAGGATGGAGTTATCCGCGTTCAAAAGAGGAAATGAAAGGGCTGCCCGATTTCCAGTTGTACAATCTGAAGGAAGATCCTGCGGAGGAAAATAACCGGGTGGATGACTATCCCGACAGGGTCAAAGCATTAAGGGCGTTGCTTTCGAAGTATATTCAACAAGGAAGAAGCACTCCGGGAAAAACAGTGCAGAATGAAGGAATGGATAAGTGGCCGGAAATCGACTGGATGCGCAATTAACAGAAAAACAGGATAGTTTAGCTGAAATCGTATGCAACGAAAGTTCTGTTTGTTTTTGGGAAAGTTGATGCCGGACAGGAATTTGAGAGAAATTAATAACACCATATAATCAGATAATTGTATGAAAAATATATTCGTGTTGAGGTTTATGCTCGTCTCCTTTCTTTTATTTGCTTTGATAATGGTGAATGCCCAGGTTCCTGCATATTTAAAAGACTACAGTGAGGAATACAGAAAAAATCCCCGGGAAGCAAATCTTCAGTGGTTCAAAGATGCCCGTTTCGGGATGTTTATTCATTATGGGCTCTACAGCCAGTTGGGTAAGGGAGAATGGGTGCAGTTGCGGGATACCATTCCACTCGATGAATATGCCCATTTACAGGATAGTTTTACGGCCTCCGGTTTTGATGATGATTTTATAGTGCAGCTGGCCAAAAAAGCAGGAATGAAATACATTACAATTACCAGCAAGCACCACGACGGCTTTTGCCTGTTTAAAACAAAGGAGACTGATTTTAACAGTGTTAATTCTCCGGCCGGCCGCGATTTAATGGACGAAATGGCTAAAGCCTGTGAGAAGGAGGGACTGGGTTTATTTCTTTATTATTCTTATGCGGCCGATTGGAAACATCCGTGGTTCTATTCCCGTGAGGACGGGTGGGCCAATGCCCGTCCTGCCTATAAAACCGAACCTGGGGAATATAAATACAGGAACCCGGAGGATTTTAAAAAGTATGTCGAATATGTACATGCGCAGGTAAAGGAATTAATTACCCAGTACCCAACAATTGCCGGTATATGGTTTGATCCGATAATGGGTTATTATGCAAATCCGGAGGTATTTCCCATAGATGAAACTTATGCTTTAATCAGGAGCCTGTCGCCACATGCTCTTATTTCCTTTAAGCAGGGTGCCAACGGCGATGAAGATTTTGTTGCTCCCGAGCGAGGTGGCGGGGCACGTGTAGGTACCCAATACCCCGTTGCCCGGCGTGCATGGGAGTTGAATAAAAACAAACCCCGGGAGGTATGTAATACCATGCAGCCCCACCTGCCCGGCGTTCACGGAGGCTCAACATGGGGCTATAACAAAGCTATCGATGGCCATCACCTGAAAGTGGATGACGTAAAAATTCTTCTGGGAGATGCATTGCTTAACGATTACAACCTCCTGCTGAATATTGGTCCTCTGCCCGATGGTTCTGTACATCCTGAAGATGTTGAAACATTGTCAAATCTGAAAAATTAGGGTACATAAATTTTAAGGAGAAATAATGAAGTATGGAAGTGCATGCATTTGATAAAAATGGGTAAATGCGAATCCGGTTCCACTGACGGCTGGTCATCGCTCAAGGCACTGATAAAACAAAACAAGCAGAACGAATATCGATAACGGCTTTTCCGGTCATACCTTTTTTGCTGCACCGGTTCAATCCTGTGCAATAGGAAATTATTTCTATATTCGTAATTTTGAGAAACCAAGAACTATTAAACTATTCTATGAGAAAATTTTTGAAATCGATTGGCCCCGGATTCATAATTGCTTCTGTAGTTTTAGGCCCGGGAAGTATAACCGTTGCTTCCAGGATTGGCTCTGAACACAGCTATTCTTTTTTATGGGTTATCCTGTTTGCTGCAATTTCAATGGTCATATACACTTCTATGAGTGTACGGTTTGGCGTGTGTAACGACAAATCCATTCTTCAGACTATATCCGATACCTATGGCAGGTGGTTTTCTGTTGTAATAGGTGTTTCGGCATTTCTTGCAGCTTCAAGTTTCCAGTTTGGAAATAACCTGGGAGTTGGTATTGGAATGCAGGGAATCACAGGTATCGATGAACGGGTATGGCCTTTGATTTTCACTCCCCTGGGAATGATTCTTTTATTTTGGGCAAAAAACCTGTACAAGCTGCTTGAAAAGCTTATGATGGTGTTGGTGATGATTATGATCCTGGCATTTTTCTTTAATCTGGTGCTTACCAAACCCGATGCGGCACAGGTAGCCAAAGGTTTTCTCCCGTTGTCGCTTTCCCCTGAAAATCTTGATGTGGTGGCTGCTTTAGTAGGTACCACTTTTGTTTTGCATGGCGCTATTTATCAGTCGTACCTTGCCCAAAAAAAAGGTTGGAAGATTTCCAACATCAAAAGGGGGCTTAGCGATACCTACATGGGGATATTTATTCTTGCACTTATTTCGGCGTTGGTAATCATAACATCGGCAGCAGCATTGCACCCGGCAGGGATAACCGTAAACTCTGCAGCCGATATGGCCCTGCAGCTTGAGGCGCTTTTTGGAAGTTATGCAAAAGTAATTTTTAGTATAGGTTTGTTTGCAGCAGCATTTTCTTCCCTGATGGTAAATGCTGTAATGGGAGGCGGGCTTCTTTCCGATGGACTGGGATTGGGCCGTACCATGGATGATAAAATGCCAAAGATTTTTACTTCTGTTGCCTTGTTGCTGGGTATGGTCATAGCTGTCTTCTTCAGGGGTGATGTGGTCTATGCCTTGATAATGGCACAGGCATCTTCCATATTTGCCGTTCCATTGATAGCTTTGGGCATGTTTCTCATTTTGAATGACAGAAAAGTAATGGGGAACTATAAAAATAACACGTGGCAGAACATACTTGCCGTGTTTGGCTTTGTATTAATCAGTATAATGGTTTATTTTATGTACAGCCGTTTGGTTTCATTTCTTAATGCAGTTTAAAAATGATGTTACCAGAAGTCGTTGAATTCACACAGGAACTTGTTTCGCTCAATACGGTTAATCCTTTGGGAAATGAAGCCCCTGCAGCAGAAATAACCGGCAGGCTTTTGGAGGCCGGTGGTTTTAATGTAACTTACATCTCCTACGGTGATAACCGGTTGCACCTGGTAGCAGAAAAAGGTTGTCGTGAGGATTCGCCGGCAATCGTATTTACCGGTCATTTTGATACTGTTCCGTTTGGTGCCGGCGAATGGACTGTAAATCCTTTGAGCGGAGAGCTGATTGATGGTAAAATTTACGGACGGGGCTCCAGCGATATGAAAGGCGGCATTGCAGCTATGACTCTGGCTGCCATTAAGGCATTTGAATACAGTAAACCCTCAGCAGGTGTGCGGTTGATATTTACTGCAGGAGAGGAAAGCGGTTGCCAGGGAGCCGGACATCTTATTGACACATATAAAAAATTAGGTGAGGCTGTTGGCATAGTGGTAGGTGAACCTACCTCGAATATGCCTGCAACTGGGCATAAAGGAGGATTGTATCTTAAAGTGACTGCCCGTGGAAAAACGGCTCATTCATCGATGCCTCATTTGGGAGATAATGCTGTTTATAAGGCTGCACGGGCAATTTTAAAAGCTGAAAAATTTGATTTTAAAGAGGAAAAAGATGCATTGCTGGGCTTTTCTACCCTGAATGTCGGGAGGATGCAGGGTGGAATCAATATCAATTCAGTACCTGATTATGCCGAATTTACTATTGATGCACGAACTACAGCCGGTGTAAATCACAAGGAGTTGCTTAACAGGTTAAGGAAGGAATTAGGAGATGAGGTGAACATAGATGTACTTGTTGATTTGCCTGCAGTGTCATCAGCAGAAAGCAGTCACTTTGTGCAGGCTGTTTACGCTGCATGTGGAGTAGGAGCCGGAACATTAGGCTATCCATGGTCCCTTCCCTACCTTACTGATGGTGCCGTTCTGCAGCCGGCATATGGCGGAGTTCCAACAGTTATACTGGGACCCGGAGAACCTGAAATGGCCCATAAAATTGATGAATACTGCTTCGTGGAAAAGATTGAAAGAGCGGTTGAGATATACAAAAAAATCATTTTAACAGCAGGCTTATTATTAAAAAGGTAGCTGAAGAATTTGCAGATGAGGTAGAGCTGGACGAATTGCTTACATATTATCCGAATGAGGATGTTAAGTTAATGGATAATATTATTGGTGACCAGCTGTTTGTGAAAGTTGCAGGAGAAACTGTTCCCTCTTATTTCCTTTAATATTCAGCAAGCAGCGTACCTGCATCAGGGCAGCCAACAATATCTTCTTTTTTTTTGATCGCGATAGTTTTGCAATTTTGTTTTTGCTGTGCAAGCGCCATCACTGCACCTTATGTTCAAACTTTTTTTTCAATGTATGGTTACAAATAACATGAGGAAATTCATTCTGATTAGAAAATAATTGTGTTATTTTATTGATAAGTTGGTATAATATCCATGTTTTACTGACCTTTGCATAAGATTAAAACAGCAAATATTATGGAAAAAATAAACTGCCTTATAATGGCTGGTGGTTCAGGTACACGATTCTGGCCACGCAGCAGAACAGAAAAGCCCAAGCAATATTTAAACCTGTTTGGAAAGGAATCGTTACTGGAATCAACAGTGAAACGTTTTGGCAGGTTTCTGGATACTGAAAACATTTACATTGTTTCAGGCAAAAACCAGGCACAGGTGCTGGAAGAACAAACTCCAATGATCCCGAAAGAAAATCTTATATATGAACCTGTGGGAAAAAATACCCTTCCCTGCATCGGTTTGGCGGCTGTGATGGCTGAAAAAGATAATCCGGATGGTATAATGGTGGTTTCTCCTTCCGATCACCTGGTAAAGGATGAAGGATTGTTTAGGGAAACAGTGCTGGCAGCCTCCAAAATAGCAAATGAAAAAGATGGTATCGTTACCATCGGAATTACCCCATCGTATCCTGCTACAGGCTATGGGTACATACATGTTGAACATGAACTTGAACCGAATGGTAAAATTAAACAGTTTAAAGTAAAGCGTTTTGTTGAAAAACCAGACCATGAAACAGCCTCTTCTTATTTGAAAAAAGGAGGTTTTTACTGGAACAGCGGAATGTTTATCTTTAAGATTTCTGTTTTTCTGAAGGCTGTACAAGAGTTTGCCCCTCAGCTTTACCGTGATTTGAAAATAATCCAGGCCGATATGGGAAATCCTTCTTTCGGGGATACGCTCGATACAATTTACCGTGCCATTGATGGTATTTCAGTCGATTATGGCATAATGGAACATGCAAAAAACATCTACCTTGTAGAAGGTAACTTTCCCTGGAACGATTTGGGAAGCTGGGAATCGGTATATCTGTTCAGCGAAAAGGATGAGGACAGAAATGCCGGAGCGGGTGAAAAAATCATTGTAGATTCAAACAATTCATATGTTTATACCGATGAAGGAGTGGTAGCGCTTATAGGCCTTGATGACGTTGTGGTGGTTAGAGAAGGCAATGCAGTGCTGGTTTGCAAACGCGAAAATGCTGAAGATGTTAAACTGGTAGTGGAGCAGTTAAAAAACAAAAACATGAATCGTTTCTTGTGATTATTATATATGAACTAAAAATATTTTTGCCATGTCTGGAAAAAAAAGGTATTGTAAAGTACTTGAACTGCATGATGATCCGGAACTGATAGAGAACTACAAAAAGGTACATGCCCCCGGGGCAGTTTGGCCCGAGGTCATTCAGGGCATGCGGGGGGTTGGAATTACCGATATGGAAATATATATCCACGGTAGCAAATTGTTCATGATCATGGAAACAGTGTCAGATTTTAATCACGACATTGCTATGAAGGAGCTGGCAAAGAAACCTCGGCAAAAAGAATGGGAAGCTTATGTGGCGCAGTTTCAAAAAACCTCCTCAGAGGCATCAGCAGATGAAAAATGGCAACTGATGGAACGTATATTTAAGATGGATGAGTAATTATTTGCCAATTGCTTTTGTAAGGTAATTCTGGAGATTAATCAGCCTCTTTCATAAAAGTTGTTTTACCGTTAACAGATAAATTAAATTCAGTTCAATATTTTAGTACCAGTTAAACAAAGAACCAATGAACAGTTTCAAATCAGTGCTTTTATTTGCAACACTTGTTTTAAAAGCTGTTGTATTATCTTCCTGCATTTCGGATGGATCATCTCAGACATCGGCAACAGCTGATGATGAATATTATGTAGCAGCCTATGTTTGGCCATCGTGCCATCATGATGAGCGGTTTGGTGATATGCTTTGGCCTGAAGGTACCGGTGAATGGGAAATTATAAAAAAAGGAAATCCCCGTTTCGAAGGCCATTATCAGCCTAAAGTGCCTTTGTGGGGGTATGAACCCGATGATGATCCAAAGGTGATGGAGAAATGGATTGATGCCGCTACTGATCATGGGGTAAATGTATTCATTTTCGACTGGTACTGGTTCGATGAAGGGCCTTTTCTGGAAAGCTCGCTGAACAATGGTTTTCTAAAAGCAAAGAACAACGACAAAATGCAGTTTTACCTCATGTGGGCAAACCATGATGTAAAGAGGAACTATTGGAACGTGCATAAATTCCCGTCCGACACTTCTATAATGTGGGAGGGTGCCGTGGATTGGGAGAATTATAAAATCATTGTTGAAAGGGTAATCAGTCAGTATTTTCATCAGCCGAATTACTTTAAGATTGACGGGTGCCCGGTATATTCCGTTTTCAGCATTTACAACCTGATTAAAAGTTTTGGAAGTGTGGAAGAAACACGTAAAGCAATAGATTATTTCAGAGAAGAAACCAAAAAGGCAGGCTTCCCCGATCTGCATCTCCAGATGATAGTTTTTGAATCGCCTCACGATAACCTGTTGCAAAATTTAGAAACCATTGGGGTAAATAGTCTCACCAAATACAACTGGGGCGGGCCACACACCGAGGATTACATCCGGTGGGGCGTTGAATCAATGGAACGCCGCCGTCAGTGGGATGAGGCAGTTAACATTCCGTATTTTCCCAATGCTTCCATCGGGTGGGATGATTCCCCGCGTTTCCCCCACAAGGGAAAAGAGGACGTGGTGCATTATAACAAATCGCCCGAAAGTTTTGCAGGCTTCATGCAATTTGCGAAAGACTACTGTGACGAGCATCCTGAGCAGCCAAAGCTGATTACAGTTTTTTCCTGGAACGAATGGATTGAAGGAGGCTATCTTCTGCCTGACGTAAAATACGGTTTCAATCATCTGGAGGCGGTAAAAGAGGTGATAACGGGTGAATATAATCCTTACTAAAAACAAAAGATTTATTTTTCCAATGGGGAGAATTGAGTAAATTTAATGGGAAATTAAAAGTAACCTGTTATGGAAAGTTCGTTAAGAGATAAAGTCAGGGCGTTTATTGTTGAGGGAGTTGATGAGATACCTGTTGATGCCAAACCCGACCCATTCTGGCGAAAACTAAAGGCTACGGGTACGGAATTGTGGCTTGATACCGGCGATATGGAGGAAGCTGAAAAAATATGGTCGGCTGAGATGAGCGCTTTAACAACAAACAATACCCTGGTTAATAAGGAAATTCAGAAGGGAATCTATGATGATGTTGTGTTTGAAGCGGGGAAATTGGTAAAGGAGTTACCGCTTCAGCAGCAAATCATTGAAATTGCCTTTATTTTAAATGCCCGTCACGGCTTACGTCTGGCTAAAAGATTTGGAGGAATGGTAAGCGTTGAACTTCATACCGACATTGCCCATGATATTGAGGCCACTGTGGAATATGGCAAACGCTATTTTGAAATTTGTCCCGATCAATTTATAATCAAAGTACCTTATACCGCAGCAGGGCTCATTGCAGCCAGAACACTTCGTGAACAGGGAGTTAAGATAAACTTTACCCTTGAATTTTCTGCACGGCAAAACATACTGGTAGCTGTTATATCAAAGCCCAATTACCTGAATGTTTTCCTGGGCAGGGTTGGCGCCTATTTCAGTGAGAACAAACTGGGTTCCGGGGCCGGAACCGGTGAAAGGGCAGTCCTCGAATCTCAAAGGTGGGTAAAGCATCTTTCAAAGCATAATACAGAGCCCACCCGATTAATTGCGGCCAGTTTGCGTAATTACAGGCAGTTGGATGATTTGGCAGGAGTGGATGTGTTTACCATGCCTGTGAAAGTGGCCGCTGAAGGAAAAGACAAGCTTTCGGGTAACTTCAAATCGCGACTGGAAGAAATTTATAAAGTGGATATCAATCAGGATGCAGTTAAATTCTTTCCCGACAAATTGTGGGAGGTTACGGAAAAGGAACTGGAACTTGCCAAAAGCATCGATCAAAACTTCCCGAACGATGAAAATGAGCTGATAGAGCGCGTGCATAAAGCCGGAAGCGGAGACATGTTCCCGTACCTTAGCGAGAGCGATAACAAGCAGATTTATGATGATGGTAAAATCCCCTGGCATGAACATTGGGCTGAGCGGATAATTACAGGAGAACTGGCCATTGATACGCTTCTTAACCTTGCAGGACTGGCAAGTTTTGCAAGCGACCAGAAAATGCTGGATGAACGGATAAAGAAAATAATAACATAACCTCGTTGTAATTATTTGCATAAATAAACTGCATTACCAAAATCAACCATGAATTTAATCAACCACATTTTTTCACTTCCATTTATAGGTGCCCTGTTAGCCTGTTCCCAAAGCACCGTGCCGCCAGATAATAATCAACCCAACATCTTGTTTATCGCTATCGACGATCTAAGACCGGAACTGGGATGTTACGGGAACAGTCTCATAAAAACGCCCAATATCGATCGGCTGGCGGAAACCGGAGCCGTTTTTACTAACCATTTTGTTTCGGTGCCTACCTGCGGTGCATCAAGGTTCAGTCTGCTCACGGGCATGCTGCCCAAAACAACAGGCCATTTGAGTAATGAAGCCTGTCGTAATTATATTTCAGGCAAACCCGAAACAAGTTCGCCTGAAACGTTTATCCATCATTTACGGAGAAACGGTTATTATACAGTTGGTATTGGTAAAATCAGCCACTATGTCGATGGATTGTTATACGGTTATACCGATTCGGTTGGAACGGAGTATGAGTTGCCGTACAGCTGGGACGAAATGCTTCTGAATGCTGGAAAGTGGGGTACCGGCTGGAATGCTTTTTTCGGATATGCTAACGGCGAAAACAGGCAAAGCATGAACCGGCAGGTAAAGCCTTATGAGATGGCCGATGTTCCTGATACAGGTTATCCCGATGGACTAATCGCCGAACAGGCATTGGAAAAACTGGACGAACTGGCGAATAAAGAAGAACCTTTCTTTCTTGCTGTAGGTTTTTTTAAACCGCACCTGCCATTTAATGCGCCAAAAAAAAATTGGGACTTATACAATGAAGAGGATATTCCCCTGCCACCTGTACCATATATTCCTGAGAACGTAAATAAAGAAAGCCTGCATGGAAGCGGTGAATTTAACAGCTATCAGCTGGGCGACGAAAAGGCATCACTCGAAGCACCTGTATCCGATGAATATGCAAGGAAATTGCGGCATGCCTATTTTGCCTGCGTGAGTTACATTGATGCCCAGGTGGGAAAACTAATTGATGAACTGGAAGAACAAGGTTTATCTGAGAATACAATTGTTGTAATCTGGGGTGACCATGGATGGCACCTGGGCGATCATCTGGTGTGGGGTAAGCATACCATATTTGAAAAAGCATTGAAAAGTGCATTTATAATTAATGCTCCCAAAATGACAGCCGGGAAACCAGTTGATAAGGTGGTAAGTACTGTGGATGTATACCCTACTCTGATGGAATTGTGCAATATTGAAATGCCCCATGAAACCGATGGCAAAAGCATGATGCCTCTTCTGATCAATCCTCAAGCAGAATGGGAGGAGGCTTCCTATGGTTATTTCCGCAATGGGATTACATTACGTTCAGAAAGGTATCGGCTTACGAAATATTTCAGGGAAGCTGAACCTGTTATCGAATTATACGACCATCAAAACGACGAACATGAGTCGGAGAATATAGCCGGAAGTAACCCGGAGGTGGTAGAGCAGCTAATGCCGCTGTGGGAGAAGGGGAATACCGGTTTATATGAAAATGACATGAGCAGAGATCGGTAAGGAGGAAATTAAAGAACAGGAATGATATGAAGATAAACCATTTTAGTCTGGTAAGCCTTTCAATGGCTGGTTTGCTTTCATTTTCAGCAGCCGGCAAGGAAAAGGTTTCACAAGGCAATACCTTGCCTTCGAAGCCAAACATACTGATAATTATTCCCGATGACCTGGGATGGTCGGATGTCGGATACCATGGTTCGGAAATAAAGACACCAAACATCGATAAGCTGGCCAAAACAGGCATCATACTTGAGCAACATTATGTAATGCCAACCTGTACGCCCACACGGGTGAGCCTGATGACGGGCAAATATCCCAGCCGTTACGGAATTACAGGTCCCGATTATGGTGAAGTAATTGATTCCGGCGACCCGACACTGGCCTCCATTTTAAAGGAAAACGGATATTTCACTGCCATTGCAGGCAAATGGCACATGGGCTCTCCTCCCTACACTCCCTTGAAATACGGATTTCAATCATCATACGGTTATTTCGACGGACAAATTGATCCTTACACACATGAATATAAAACTGAAACTGAGCTTACCAGCAGGGAATCGTGGCACCGCAACGATGAGTACCTTGTGGAAGAAGGACATGTGACCGATTTGCTCACTGCTGAGGCGATAAGAATCATTGAGGAAAAACGGGAGCAACCGTTTTTCCTTTACCTGGCTCACCATGTGCCCCATTTCCCTTTGGATGAACCCGAAGAATGGATGTCGATGTATAATGATTTATCAATGCATCCGTCGAGGAAGTTGTTTGCTGCTGCTGTGTCGCATATGGATGCCGGTATCGGAAAAGTTATTGATGCGCTGGAGCGAACCGGTAAAAGGGAGAATACGCTGATACTGTTTTTAAGCGACAATGGCGGTCAACACAGCTGGCAAAGTGCAACTGAGTATCGTGGCAAATATGCCGGTAAGCCACACGATGTGCTTGGTAACAATTTTCCCCTGCGGGGATGGAAAGGTGATTTGTATGAAGGAGGTATACGGGTGCCGGCCATTGCCAACTGGCCAGGAAAGTTGGCAAAGGGTACAGCTGATTTTCCGATGCATATGTCGGACTGGTTGCCCACAATCTGCAGTTTAATTGGTTGCGAAACAGATATTGAAAACCTGCATCCGGATGGCAAAAACATATGGCCCCTTTTATCGGGAAAGCAACTGAAGGCTGAAGAACGATCATTGTACTGGAAAACTGCACAGAATTATGCAGTGAGGGAAGGTGACTGGAAACTTGTGGTCCATCGAAATTCAGGACGGACGGAATTGTTTGATTTGAAAAATGACTTCAGGGAAAAAAAAGATCTCAGCAATTCAAATCAGGAAAAAGTGAAACATCTGCAGGACTTACTGGAAGAATTTAAAAAGGGGGATGAGTGACTTTATGCAGTAGATAACCTCTTTTTAGGTGGAAGTGAAGGTGTTTTAGTTGACGATATGGTTTAAAAGGATAATGAAAATATTTTTGATGACATGAAAAAGTTAATATACTCATCGGTTGCTTTTGGCATGGTTGCCTTAGCCGGATGTCAGCCTCCCCCGCAGCAGGAAGTATCCGTTCGGCCGAATATTTTGTTTGCCATCAGTGATGACCAGTCGTTTGCACATACCAGTTTTGCAGGTAGTAATTTTGTAAAAACACCTGCATTTGATCGTGTTGCAGGTGAAGGAGTATACTTTACCACCTGCATTGCCGGCTCTCCCGGATGTGCACCTTCGCGCAGCACTATCGTTACCGGTCGTTATCACTGGCAGAATGAACAATCGGGGCAGCACGCTTCTTCCTGGTTAAAAAAGTACGTGCCTTTTATTGATGTGCTTGACACCGGAGGTTATGCTACCGGCCGGACAGGGAAAGGTGTTTCTCCGTTTCAGTATGCCCGAAATGAAAATGATTCTCTGTGGCGCGAAGGTGATGCAGCAGGAGTAGCTCACAGCAACATACGGTACGAAGAGGGCACTCCAGGCGATGAACGTCCGGCAAAGCACATCAGTGCTGTCAATTACTTCGAAAACTTTAAATACTTCATGGAAAATGTGCGGGGCGACAAACCCTTTTTCTTCTGGTACGGAGCCTCGGAACCACACCGTGCTTTTGAGCAGGATGCCTGGAAACGTACCGATAAAAAACTTGAGGATGTTGATGTGCCGGCATTCTTTCCCGATAATGAAATTGTAAGGGGTGATTTGCTCGATTATGCGGTGGAAATTGAGTGGTTCGATCTGCATTTGCAACGGATGCTTGAATACCTTGAGAAAAACGGGGAGCTTGAAAATACAATTGTGATGGTGACTTCCGATAACGGAATGGCATTCCCAAGAGCAAAAGCCAACTGTTACGAATATGGAATTCGTGTTCCTTTTGCAGTGCGTTATCCAAAATATTTTCCGGGAGGGAGAATTGTTGACGATCCGCTTAGTTTTGCTGATTTGGCGCCCACCATTCTTGAAATTACCGGCACCGGCACTGAAGGAATGATGCCCGTTTCGGGGAAAAGTGTGCTGAGTATTCTGAAATCAAAAAACGGTGGAGTGGTGGATGAATCGAAAGAGTATGTTTTTGCCGGTCGTGAAAGGCATTCCTCCTCGCGCTACCTGAACCGTGGTTATCCGCAGCGTGCCATCCGCAGTCACGATTATCTGCTGGTATGGAACATGAAGCCGGAGCGCTGGCCGGCAGGGGCTCCTCAACGGATTAAGCCCGGAACCAAAAATGAACTGCTTCCCATGTACGGTATTGATGAAAACGGAGTGCATCATTCCGACTGGGCTTTTACCGATATCGATGCAGCACCAACCAAATCGGTCATCATTGAAAACCGAAATGATGAGAACGAACATCCCTATTTCGATTGGGCGCACGGAAAGCGGCCTGAATTTGAACTGTTCGATATAAAAAATGACCCGTATAATCTGGACAACCTGGCGGGGAATCCTGAATTTGCTTCGGTTGAAGAGGAATTAAAACAGGCACTGATGGCAGAACTTGAAAAATCGCAGGACCCACGGGTGGTGGGACCCGACTCGGAAATTTTCGATTCCTATATCCGTTACAGCCCGATGCGGGAATTTCCTGAACCCAAAGAATGATTTAAAGCCGGCAGAAATTGAAATAGCGGTCCGATAAATAGGAGCGCAGGGAAAGATAGTTATTAAAACATTTCAATTTCAGCCAGGTTACGGTTTTACAGTTACAATCACGCGCTGGTATCTTGTCAGTGCGGGTTCTCCGTCGTCGGTTACTGCGACCACAAAATGCAGTGTTTCCGGTTTCTGAACAGATGGTATTTTAACCGTTGTTTTAGCCTTTTCAGGGTCCGAAGGATTTACCCATGCCTGCCAGGTGCCTGCTTCGCGGTAGTGGAGCCAGTGGTAAGTCAGCTTATTTTTGTCGGGATCGGTCGATGCAGAAGCATTCAGTTCCACGGTTTCTCCCGGCCTGGCAGTGATGGAATTATCATGAGTTAATTTGACAACCGGCGGGTGGTTGGCATCGTCATAGCTTTCATTTGACCAGTCCATGCGGGCTGCAAAATCGTTCTGATAATGTTCCCTCCAGCGCCAGATGGTTGCCCTGCGGTCGATGAAGATTTTACCGTCTGCCTCCACCCAGTCGTCAGTATCGGTCCAGATTTCCCTTTCCTCAGGTTCATGAAAGAAAATACGGGTGCGTGGCCTGTACAGTTCATAACGGCCTCCCCAGGACCCCCAGTCGGGATGTTCTGTCGATCCCAGTCCGTTGTTGATGAGATAAAGAAACGAAGGTGTGTCGCCTTCCATTATGTAAGCGATATCAGGATACTGTTCTCCCAAAGGACCGTGCCCGTTTTGGATATGTTTATCAACCCAATCGTTATCGATGATGTAGGTGTCGGCACCGCTTGTAAAATGATAGTGACGTTCTCCCGAAATGCCAATCCATGTAGAATAAAAGTAACTGTCACCACCGTTTTCATGGTAACCCGGACTTACGATGTAGAAAAGATCACTGAAGGTATTTCTTAACCAGGGACCGGAATCGTCCTGATCGGATATGGTGTACACCCTGATTTTATCGACAAACTTTTTCAATTCGGCTTCCGAACGGGTGTTTTTTACCTTCCAGAACGCCTGCGCCAGGCAGTTGGCGCCACCCCATACGGGAATCCAAACCGGACGTGGATCATCTTTATCAACCGTTTCAATTATCCAATCCGACCCTTCCGAATCTTTGCCTTCTCCCACTGCATTCATTCCAAAATCGGGATACCCTTTTTTGATTCGTTCCTTCAGGTAAGCATGCGTGGGGTATCCTTTTTCATGCTTCTCAAGGTTATCTCTCACCTTTCCGTAAGCATCAACAATTTCATGTATCCTCCATTCGGCCGTCTGATTTCGTTGCCAGCATGAGGTGGTGGCAACAATGCCCTCAACATCAAACTGGTTTGCATAAAGAAGGAACCGCACAAGTGACTGTGCATCATCGGGTTCATTTTCAATGTCGGTAAGAATAAGGATTCTTTTTTTTTGCGGCATTTCATTTGCACCTGCCCGGTTAAAAGTGAAAAAGGTGCCTATCAGAATCAGCTGTAGTAAAAAGTTCAAGGCTCTGGTCATGATGAATTTGTTTTACAGGTTTTAGCAACAATTAGTTCCATTAAATAAGCAACATGCTGTTAAAGATGCTCTGGTGCACTGTCATGATCAATTGAGAGGAAGTCGGTACACAATAATATTACTCTGAATACACATTGGTTATTATCCGGTGCATGTTTTTCAGCACATCAAAAAATGCACGACAGTACACAAAAATAAACAAAGTATCTGAGATCAAAAGGTAAGCTGTTTCGATTTCAGGTTCTTTATGTTTTTACGAATTGATAAAGAGATGTGAAAAAGGATATCAACCGGGATTTTCAATAAATCCGGTTCATAGTTTCGACATACTTTCGACGTGTAAACGCGAATTTAATTAGGCGAAAGTAAGGCTTATGTATGCCGGATGAACGGGATTGAAACCGGTAAATGGAGAAACGATATGCCTGCTGCATCAGGCCAATAAACGACGGATAATATTAACTCGAATCCTGCTCAAAATTGAAGGCTGAATGAGCAGGATTTAAACAGTCTTCTGATAAATATTGGAAGTACATTTAAAAACTGTCAAATCTTAGAATTCCTAAGAATAAATTCTTGTTGAAAAGTAAATTATTATTTACCTTTATATGTGGTTTAGAAACTATATTAAATGAAATGTTCCGAACTATTCCGATTCTTGAAGAAAGATGGCTGGTATCCAATTTCACAAAAAGGGTCACATGTGAAATTGAAACACGACCATAAAGATGGTATAATAATTTTTCCAAATCATGAAATTCAGGAAGTCGGAAAAGGGCTGGAGAAAAAAATTCTGAAGGATGCAGAAATAACTTTTTAAAACAGGAATTATGAAAAAATATAAGAAAAAAATTAAAATAATTGTTGAAAAAACAAAGACTGGATTTTCGGCTTATTCTGAAGAATATCCAATATTTACAACGGGAAGGACTATCCCTGAATTAATAAATAATGCACTTGACGCTACTCAATTAAATTTTGAAAAAGAATTTGAAATTACACATGAGAATCTGAAGTTTGAAATTGACTTTGCACAATTTTTTCAATACTACAAAGTGCTGAATTCAAAATTTCTTGCAGAAAAAATAGGAATGAATCCAACCTTATTATCTCAATATGTGCAAGGACATAAAAAACCATCTGAAGCCCAAACAAAAAGAATACTAAGCGGTATTCATCAAATTGGACAAGAATTATCTGAAATGAATTTGATTTATAGAAATTAAAGCAAAGGCTATATGATGTGCAAATTTCATAGCGGTGTCCGTGTACTTTTGAGCCCCGAATTCTTGCGTTGTAGTCCAGTACTGGCGGACAGGAATGCTTTCCGAATTCCGCTCCGCTACATCTACCAACTATTGTGCGTTAAAGCGATAAGAGACATTCGTACAAATAATTAGCAAATCAATTAATAAATTAAAATGCGGATAAGAAAATACAACAAGATTACCGATGAAAGCAAATTGATGAAAATGATTAACAGTGAAAAAGGGTGGGATTATGCCAATGAAACCCTGGCTGAGAAATATAAAGTAGCTTTAGTTGCCTCTATTACATATGTCGCCTGTCAGGAGGATGTTTTATGTGGATATTCCCGTTCTTTAAATGATTTTGGCAATTATATTTATGTTTGTGATTTGTTGGTAATGCCTGCTCACAGGGGAAAAGAAATTGGAAGAAAACTAATGGAATGCATATATAATGATTATCCAAATCAAGTTGTTTATGTAATGTCTGATGTTGATGAATATTATGAAAAGATTGATTATAAACGAATAGGTTCGATTTTTGAAGTCCCGTGCCGATAATTTTTTTCCCATGGTTAGATTGTTAGAAAAGGATAAGAAAATACCATATGATTTACTGTTGCTTGCAGATGAAACAATTGAAGCAATTGATAAATATATACATCAATCAGATATCTATGTACTTGACCGAAATAATATAATTATTGCAGTTTTTGTATTGCAACCGATTTGTAGCGATACAGTAGAAATCAAAAATATTGCAGTAGATACACCTTTTCAAGGGCAAGGGATAGGTCAGGAATTATTAAAACATGCTATAAGCCTTGCAAAAGAAAAAGGATTTAAGAAGATTATAATTGGGACAGGAGATGCAGGAATTAAACAATTATATTTATATCAAAAAGTTGGTTTTGAGATGTATGATATTAAGCACAAATTCTTCATTGATAATTATCCGGAACCAATCTTTGAAAATGGAATACAATTAAAACATATGATAATGCTAAAAATAGATTTGAAATAAAGACCTCCCGGTGCTTTTCAACAGGAAAGTACCCGTGCTCCACAACTAATCATATTTGCTGAACGTTAATTTTGTATGCCACGCAACCTAAGTGACCTGAAATCAGTCAATAAATAAAAGCTTAATCAATAAACCGGATGAATATTTCTCAGCCGATTGTAATAATTAATAACCAGTATACTTATTGAATATAAATGAAAACTAAAATTATTTTCTCTGTTTTACTAATCCTGTTTACTTTAACCTCGTATTCACAACCGAAAAAGGAATTTGCTCTCACTTATGGCAAATCAATAGGAACAGCAACCTATAGTATTCTACGGCAGGGTTTTTTAGTTGGAAATGGGTCAACTGATTTGCAAAACAATCATGCTTTGGGAGTTCGCTACTTTAAACCGGTTAACGAAAAAGGAAGAACGAAATTGGAACTGGGCTTAAATTACACGTGGGGTAATTTGAAAGTGATCCCGGTATATACAGGCGATTACGAGGTTGCCCCATGGTATAACGATTTCAACTTAATTTCGCTACCCGTTTATATGAATCATAGCCTGGGAAAATACTTCTTTTTCAATTATGGGTTAATGCTGGATTATCAGGACGCTGAAGAGATTCAATATACGGGATTTGGAGTAGGAATCGGGTTTGGCTTCGGTGCACGTTACAGTACCGGGAAATATACTTTATACTTAAATCCGAAGTATGAGAAACATCTGTTCTTAAGCGAGATAGATGGTTTAGTGGAGCTTGGTATATTGTGCGGCATTACTTATGCATTTTAATCTCCTGCAGAGATATACCATGGTTCCTGAACGACAGGATTTATTTCCGCTGAAAGTAAGCAATTTAAATTATATGAAATATTTGTTGTTGATTCTGATTATATGTCTTTTCTGTGTTTATTGTGAAAAGAGCCCACACACAAAGGAAGTTGGGATGGTTCAGATTTGTAGCAGCACTATTGCCGATACCGTAATGCAAAATGAAAGTACCGGCATCCAGATAATTGCTTCTGCTCCCAATGGTTGTTGGAGCAACCTGTTCGTTGAAATCAAAAGTGAAACTGTATCTGATTATTCTGTCAAAGCATATGGCACTTTTTCATGTAGAGAAGGAGGTTGTGCTTGTCCGGATGTTTTAGTTGGAATGGATACAATTATCAACTTTCAGCCAACTCAAAAAGGAGAATATGTTTTCAGTGTATATAATTCAAAAGATAGTATAACTATTGATACTATGATTGTAAAATGATTCCTGCGTAAAAAAACATTCCGGTAACTGCCGGTAAATCAGCCCGGTTGCAACTCCACCTTTTTACCTGCTACCGAAAGGTTTTCATTTACATGTTGTTCATCCCAGAGATTGGAAATGACAGCCGATATGTTTGGATTCTGCAATGCCCATAAATAGGCTTTTACAGGAGGTTTCATATCTCCCGGAACAATTCGCTGTACTTTTTGAATTCGCCATTCGGGGATGGGTTGCAGCTCTTTGTGCTGGGTAGCCACAGCCATTGCTGCTTTCATTGCAATGATGCCCATGCCGCTTTCCCTGGCCAGTTCAATCTCCCGTTCCATATATCCTCCATTAACGATGTTATAGGCAACCATAGCCACCTGGTAAAGACCGGTTTCACGGGCGGCCCTTAAAACACCTGCCGGGTCATTATGGGTAGACACTCCCAGGAACCGAACTTTCCCGTCTTTTTTTAACTGTTCAAAGGTTGTAAATGTTTCTTCTATTTGCACTTCTTCATAGGAGCCGGCCCCATGTGGGCACATCAGGATATCAAAATAGTCGGTTCCGACGCGTTTCAGGCTTTCTTCAACCGAGTTTATGATGTACTCCTTAAACTTTGGGCTTCCTTCCACTTTATGTGCATAATCGGCAGCCATGGCATTGCTCAGGTAGGTTCCTTCAAAGGAGCGTGGCTGTCCGGGCCAGTAGGTGATAAAATAGCCGGGCTTATCCACATTACGGGCAGCACGCAATTCTGCGGCCTTCTTTTGATAATGTTCCTGTTTGCTGCCCGGCAGGCTGTCATAAATTTCCCGATACAATCTGTCTCTTACAGAAGTGTACCCGCTTACTTTGGTGGTCATAAACACTTTTTCGCGTTTGGCGCTGTTGTCGATGATCTTGCTGTAACTTTCTTCACATTCACCGCGACCATAGGCAGGGGCCATATCCAGGTAGTTCAATCCACGTTCCATGGCAATTTCTGTGGTACGCAGGTTATCCAACCTGACTGGGTCACCGCCATTAACAACTTCAGAAATCATCATGCCGGTATTCCCCAATTGGCGATAGGCCATGCCTGTCTGCCTGTTTCGCCATTCCGGCTGAATGTCGGGTTGCTGCTTTGGAGCCGCTGTATTTATTGTTGTGTTTTTTCCCAATAAAGGAATACCCAAACTTAGGGCGGCACCTGTTGAAATAAACTTTCTGCGATTGATGTTGAATTTCGTCATAGCTTTATGAAATTAAATTCTTGCAACTATAAAGATAAACAATTTAAAAGATTATTGTTTTTTTATACAATCCGGATAATTATCTGTTTTACTTCATTTTTAAATTACTTTTTCTCCTAATACAATTCATCGCGGCTAATGCTTTAGGAAAGGGATTAAAAATACATGCACAAACGTTTGTGCAATTCTGTAAAATTGTGCAGATTTGTATTGCAGCCAATGAACAAAAAAGTCAACAATATTAAAGAGCTGGCTCATCAGCTTAAATTATCTCCCACAACGGTTTCCCGTGTGCTGAACGGGAAGTCGGAAATATACCGTATTAGTGAATCCACAAGTAAAAAAGTTATTGCGGCAGCCCGGAAGTTTCATTATTATCCCAATCGTATTGCCCGCGGGTTAAAGCTTGAGAAAACAGAAACCATCGGATTGATAATTCCTGATATTGCCAACCCCTATTTCGGTTCCATTGCAAAAACTATAGAAATGGAGGCGCATCAGAAAGGTTATTCAATTATTCTTTGCGACAGTCTGGATGATGTGGATACCGAAACTGAACTGTTGTACCTGCTGGCAGGCCGCAAAGTGGATGGCATTATTATAGCGCCGACGGGAAAAAATAACGCTAACGTGGTGGAACTTCAGCAGCAGGGGATACCTGTTGTTGTTATTGACCGTTACCTTCCGGGAACTTCGCTTCCGTTTGTAACTACCGACAATTATTCAGGTGCGTTGATGGCAGTTGAGCATCTGCTGGAGAAGGGGCATCGAAGGGTTGCCTGCATTCAGGGAATTAAGGGAATCTCTGCCAATTCCGACCGGGTAAAAGGTTATACGGATGCATTGCAAAAGTATAGTAAAATCAGGGAGGAATGGATTGCAGGAGATGATTTTGGTGAGGAAAACGGATATGTACAAACTAAAAAACTGATGGTGCAACAGGAAAAGCCCACAGCCATTTTTGCATTAAGCAATCTTATTTCACTTGGTGTGCTGCGAGCGCTAAAAGAACTTGGATTAACAGTGCCTGATGATGTTTCGATGATTTCATTCGATGAACAGCCTTATTCGGCTTTTTTGGCCTGCCCGATGACTACTGTTGAGCAGCCCCGTGAGGAAATCGGTAAACTGTCGTTTGGCCTGCTCCTGGATACGATTAACGGGAGGCAAGCAGCAGAAACAGAAAGTAGAATCCTGCCTCCAAGACTTATTGTAAGGGAATCGGTAAAAAATATTAATACTTAATCATGAAGCTATGGTAATTATACATTCTTATGGGTGGGCAGTTTTTCTTGCCTTTATTACAATGTTGTGCTGGGGGTCGTGGGCAAATACCCAGAAACTGGCACAGAAGCAATGGCCTTTTCAGCTGTTTTACTGGGATTATGCCATCGGGGTATTATTGCTGGCACTCTTGCTGGCTTTTACTGCCGGAAGTACGGGTACTGAAGGAAGGAGCTTTTTGGCCGATTTGGCCCAGGCTAACGGCAGGTCAATTTTCATGGCTTTCCTTGGGGGAGTAATTTTCAACCTGGCCAATATCCTTTTGGTAACTGCCATTGCTGTTGCAGGTATGGCTGTGGCTTTTCCCATTGGAATAGGGCTGGCCCTGGTGATTGGGGTTATAGCAAATTATATGGGTACTCCGGTAGGAAATCCCACTATTCTGTTCCTTGGGGTTGCTTTTGTGGTTGTTGCCATTGTACTTGATGCCAAAGCTTATAATAAATTAACAGTTCCCGGTTCTGTGAAAACTGCGAAAGGAATTATTGTTTCCCTGATTGCCGGTTTGCTGATGGGATTATTTTATCGATTTGTGGCGGAATCAATGGCTACCGATTTTGTGAATCCAATGGAGGGAAAACTTACACCCTATACGGCTTCCGTAGTTTTTGCCGTTGGTTTGTTTGTTTCCAATTTCGTCTGGAACAGCGTGTCCATGTACAACCCTCTGGCCGGAGAGAAGGTAACCTATAAAGATTATTTTGTGAAAGGCGACATGAAGCTTCACCTGATAGGCATATTGGGAGGAGCCATCTGGAGCCTGGGAATGACCTTAAATATTTTAGCTGCCGAACAGGCCGGTTTTGCCATCTCCTATGGGTTGGGGCAGGGGGCAACTCTTATAGCAGCCCTTTGGGGAGTGTTCGTTTGGAAAGAGTTCAGGGGAGCTAAAGGAATTACCGGTTTACTTACTGCCATGTTTCTTTTTTTCGTGGTGGGACTTGGGCTGATTATTATCTCACGAATCTATTAAAAGCCTATGAAACCAAAGATAATTGTAATAGGCAGTTCAAATACCGATATGGTAGTGAAGGTTCCGCATGTGCCGTCACCGGGAGAAACCATTCTGGGTTCTGATTTTATGACCATACCGGGAGGAAAGGGCGCCAATCAGGCTGTTGCCGCTGCACGTACCGGTGCTGATGTTACTTTTGTTGCCTGCGTTGCAGACGATGCCTTTGGTGAATTGTCGGTCGAAAATTACCGGAAGGAGGGGATTGACACCTCGTGTATTAAGATTCAGAAGGGGACCCATTCAGGCATTGCACTGATTAATGTGGCCGCTGATGGAGAAAACAGCATTGCAGTGGCACCGGGTGCCAACAGTTATTTATTGCCCGATGATATCCGCAGTTTCAGGCATGCTTTCGATGGCGCCTCTATAGTGCTGGCCCAGCTGGAAGTACCCATGGAAACTGTGGAAGCAGCAGCTGAAATTGCCCGGTCAAAAGGAATTCCTTTTATTCTGAATCCCGCTCCGGGGGCTGCAATTTCTAAAGAATTGCTTGAAAAGGTGACCATCATCACCCCTAACGAAACGGAAGCCGCAATTCTGACTTCACGTAATGGGGTTACCGAAAATGAAATTCCAGCTATGGCAAATGAGATTTATCAAAAGGGAATAGCAACTGTAATCATTACATTGGGGAGAAGGGGTGTTTATTTGAAGTCGGATGATTTTGAAGGTTTATTTTCGGGATATCAGGTCCAGGCAGTGGATACAACTGCTGCAGGCGATGTGTTTAACGGGGCGCTGGCCTCAGCTTTAGCCGGAGGGAAACCGATTAAAGTGGCGGTTGATTTTGCACAGAAAGCTGCGGCCATTTCAGTGACACGTATGGGTGCCCAGCCATCGGCACCGTATTTAAATGAGGCAATGAATTTTAAATTTTAAAACTTAAACAATGAGAACGTTATTTGTTCTTTTGGCAATTGCAACCGTAATAGCAGGATGTCAAAGCACTGCAGGCGAAAAAAGTATTAAAAGCTTCACAGATGGGGAGCAGGTTAAGATTTCCAAATCAGCACTGCAGGATAAAATTAAGGGTGGATGGGCCGGTCAGGTGATTGGCTGCACCTATGGCGGACCGACAGAGTTTCAATGGAACGGTACTATGATTGGCGACCATGTGCCCATTCCCTGGAATGACACCCGAATGTTGTGGTACTATGAAAATGCTCCGGGGCTCTATGATGATGTCTACATGGATCTTACTTTTGTGGAGATATTCGAGAAGCATGGACTGGATGCACCTGATTCCCTTCATGCACTGGCATTTGCCAGGGCTGAGTATCCGCTGTGGCATGCCAATCAGGCTGCCCGTTATAATATTCTGAACGGGATTATGCCTCCAGAATCGGGGCACTGGAAAAACAATCCGCATGCCGATGACATCGACTTTCAGATTGAAGCCGATTTTGCAGGATTAATGGCTCCGGGAATGGTCAATACAGCTGCCGGCATCGGAAACCGTATCGGACATATCATGAATTATGGTGATGGCGTATACGGTGGGATTTATGTGGCTTCAATGTATGCCCTGGCATTCGTTCACGACGATATGGAGTTTATTGTGGAAGAAGCTTTGAAATCCATTCCTCCGGAAAGTGAGTTTTACCAGTGCATCGACGATGTAATCAGCTGGTACCGGGAGGACCCCGACGATTGGAAATCGGCCTGGTTTGAAGCCCAGAAAAAATGGACCTATGATAAAGGTTGTCCCGATGGTGTTTTCCGGCCGTTTAATATCGATGCCAAAATCAATGCTGCTTACATCGTAATTGGATTACTGTATGGCAAAGGCGATTTTGGTGCAACTGTCGACATCAGTACCCGCTGTGGATACGATTCCGATTGCAACCCTGCCAATGCTGCAGGTATCCTGGGAACAATGATTGGCTATAACCGGATTCCTGATTACTGGAAACAGGGAATAAATAAGGTGGAGAATTTAAATTTCCAGTATACCGATATGTCGCTTAACAAGGTATATGATATTGGTTATCGCCATGCACTGGAAGTCATTCAGAAGAATGGAGGCAGTGACGAGGGGGAAAATGTGGTGGTAAAATACCAGGTGCCTCAGGCAGTTCCGCTTGAAGTGAGTTTTGAAGGGTTGTTCCCGGTCGAAAGAAATGGTATAGGAAAAAACTTATCCCAACAAAATACTGAAGTGATGCTTGATTTTGAAGGCAGCGGGTTTGTTTTAGGGGGAAGGGCAGTGAAAGAGGGTAACATAGCGGATACTGTTTTGGAAGTGGACGTTTTTGCCGATGGTGAATTCATTGAAACAGCAAAGCTTCCAACCAGTTTTATATCACGTCGCCATGAAATAACATGGAATTATGATTTTCCCGAAGGAAAGCATTCCATTACTTTAAAAGCAAGGAATATTCCCAAAGGATACCGTGTTGATTTGGGTGATTTGTTGGTTTATTCTGTAAAAACTCCTGATAAAAAGGTATATTATTAAGAAGTCGAATATCTAAATGAAGATAAAAAATAAATTATTTTTTTGATCCAGTAAGCTGCCTAATTGGTCAATGGTTAGGAAAGGGAACAAATATTATTTAATCAGCAATGAACTAAAATACAAATGAAAATGGAAAATAAAAGCAGAAGATCATTTATAAAAAAATCAGCTGTTGTTGTTGCAGGCACTGGATTAACGTTCCCACATAACTTATATGGTGCTGCACCGGCAGATCGCTTAAATGTTGGAGTAATTGGCGTCAACTGGTGGGGTACAGAGAACATGCAGCATTTGCTGAGAGCTGATTCGGACGTGCATTGCATTGCTATGTGTGATGTTGATCAGGTAAGATTGAATGAGCAGGCAAATGTTCTGAGAGAGGAGTTTCCAAAAAGAACAGACAAGATAAAATTTTATAGCGATTTTAGAAAACTGCTTGAAAATAAGGACATCGATGCAGTAATTATTGCCACTCCTGACCACTGGCACACCTATATGTTTGCCGAAGCGTGCAGGGCCGGGAAGGCAATTTATGTTGAGAAACCTACCGGACACAGCATTGCCGAATGCAGGGTAATGGTGGACCTGCAACGTAAATATAAGAATGTTGTAACAACAGGATTATGGCAAGCAAGCCTTGACTATTTTATTGATGCATTTAACATTTTGGAAACAGGGGTATTGGGTAATGTTTACAAGGTACATTGCTGGATTCCTACCACCACCGAACCGGTGATTTATGATCCTGCTCCACAGCCGGTACCTGAGACTCTGGACTATAAAATGTGGATTGGACCTGCACCTTTCAGGCCATACAACAACAACCGCCTTCATAAACAATGGAGGAACTATTGGGATTTTGGCGGAGGGCAGCAAACCGATTGGGTGCATTACCTGGATTCGGCTTTTGATGGGTTGCTGGCATTGGGTTACCCAAGAACGTATCCTAAGACAGTATTCTCTGCTGGATATAAGCATCCGGAGACGATGACAGAAACCCCCAGGGTGCAGACTTCTGTATTTCAATTCGACGATTATCATGTGGTGTGGGAGCAACAGGCAACAAATCTTTACAACCGGGTGGATGGCGTTGCCTGGATTGGAAGTAATGGTACCCTTGTATGTAACCGTTCAGGTTATGAGATTATTCCAAAAAACGGAAGTGACGGAAAACCTCTTATTGAGCCTAAAAAGGTTTCCGGCCCTTATGGAAACCAACATAACCATATGATCAACTGGACTGCCTGTATACGTAATAATAACCAGCAAACCAATGGAACAATAGAAAAAGGAAGCTATGCAACAGAAGTCGCCTGGCTGGCCAATATTTCGCACAGGTTAGGTGGTGTAAGTCTGGAGTACCTGCCCAAAGAGATGAAATTCAGAAATAACACTGAGGCTGATGCTTTCGTTCATCCCGATTACAAAAATGGATGGAAGTTCCCGGTAGTATAGGATTTTATGGGAAAATATTTGAAGTGATATCAGATGAGGGTAAATAAAAACATAAATTACAAAAGATACTCTTTTGGAAAGGGAATCATAATAATTGTATTATCGGTTTTCTTCGGGTTTTCCTGTAAAACAGAGATGAATCAGGAGAAGCCCCGTGTGGTGATTCTTACTGATATGACGCATGACGACGGCAATTCATTTATACGCTATCTGTATTATGCTCCCTGGTTTGATTTGGAAGCTCTGATAATTACCAACCAGCTGCCTGATTTTAATTATTATGATGATGGTCCGTGGAAAAAAGCAATGGGCATTCTGGAGGCATATAAACAGGAAATTCCGCAGTTAAGAAAGCATGACCCTAATTTTCCTGATTATGAAGAACTGATGGCAGTTACCAAACGGGGAAAAGGGACCATTCCTATCATCTGGCTTACCAATTCGCTGGAGTTTAAAGGGAATATAGCCGACCGTTATGTGGAAAGTTCATGGGATTCGGTGTACTTCCACGACTGGATTGGTGAAGGTTTAAACCCTCATGGTGAATCAAAAGATTCGGAAGCGAGCGAGTTTTTGCAGGAAGTTTTTGATAAGGATGACGACCGGCCTATTTATGTTCAGGCCTGGGGCGGCCCTGTTACTTTTATCCAGGCGCTTTACAGGTACAGGCAACGACAAGGGCCGGAGAAATTTAAAAAGCTGTTGTCGAAACTGCATGTGTATGGTATTCTTTTGCAGGATATTACTTTTGATTATCTGATAGATCTGGAAAAAGTAAAAGAGCTTGATTGCACCAATTTTGGCACCGCAACCTCTACCTATAAAGGGGACAGAGTTGCTCCGCGATGGTTGCTGCATGAAGGAGGTCATTTCTGGAGGTATGTTTTTGGCTCAAATCCCGTCATGCAACGTGCTGAAGTTAACGGTCACGGGCCTATGTCCGACATATACGATAATGGAGGGGAAGGAGACACACCTTCCTTTCTGTACTTGTTAAGTGCACGACTGGGCTTAAATAATCCCGAAGAGCCCGGTCATGGCAGCTGGGGTAATATGTTTTATCCGATGGGCAAAGATTTTCCGGAAGGTTATTACCACACCTGTTTTCACGAAAGGGATGAGCTTGAAAGGTGGATTCCCGATGCTAAAAAAAGTTTTTTGAACCGCCTGCAGTGGTCGGTAAAAGAACCCGGCGAGGTGAATCATGAACCGGTGGCAGTAGTAAACGATGACCGCACCAATCGCATCATTCATCTTCAGGCAGGTGGAGGGGAGGAAATCAGGCTGGATGCTTCAACATCGTTTGACCCCGATGGAGATGATCTAAGTTTTAAATGGTTCAGATATATTGAAGCTGATACTTACCAGGGTGAATTTGAAATTGATACGCCCAAAGAGCCGGTTCAGTCAGTTGTAGTTCCCTCAGATCTTTCAACGCATGATATTCATCTTGTTTTGGAAGTTCGCGACAATGGAACTCCCGATTTAGTTACATACAGAAGGGTAATCATAAAAAAAACAAACTAAACATGATATTGCAATGAAAAAGGAAGTTTTTACAAAGAGTCTCAGGCTGGCTGTTATTTCGTCAATGTTGGCATTAACTTTAGTGTTCAATGCCTGCAATCTGACAGAAGGTTCCAAAATTCCCGTAATTTTTGATACCGATGCCAACAATGAAGTGGATGACCAGCATGCACTGGCTTACCTGTTATTTAACGGCGATCATTTTAATGTTATAGGGGTTACGGTTAATGCTACCAGTGCGCCTTCAGGTTATTCCGATGAATCGGATGTGAGTGATCATTACGAGGAGGCAAAGAGAGTAATGCAGCTGTGCGGGGAATTATATGGTAAAATACCATTGTTAACGGGGGCGGACGGGTCGTATGATGAAATCAAAGACAATATTGATTCTCCGGGTTTTGATGGGCATGAGGCTGTCGACTTTATAATCGAGGAGGCTATGAAAGAGCGAAATCAAAAACTGGTTTTACTGCCGGTGGGAAAGCTCACCAACATTGCCCTTGCATTGAGAAAAGAACCGGCCATTGCTCAAAGGATAAGAATTGTGTGGCTGGGATCAAACTATCCTGACCCGGGGGAGCATAATCAGGATTGGGACATAGAGTCGATGAACTATATTCTGGATATGGATGTTCCTTTTGAAATGGTTACGGTGCGTTCCGGGAAGCCATCCGGAACGGCTGCCGTTATGGTTTCGAGAGCCCAGATATTGCACCGGATGCCGGGGAAAGGTCCCAAAATTTCAGGTACGGTAACCGGCCGGAACGGGGGCGAATTCAATAACTTTGGTGATTATTCTGCCAACCTGTTTGAAACTTATGGAATGTGGGGTAACCCGCCCGGGCGTGCACTTTTTGATTTGGCTGCTGTTGCCATAGTGAAAAATGAAGACTGGGCCGAGAAGAAAGAAATACCTGCTCCTGTTTATGTTAACGGAAAATGGGTGGAAAGGCTTAATAATCCAAGGCAAATCAGCGTCTGGGAATGGTTTGATGTATACGGCATTATGAATGATTTTTTTGTTACTATGGATAATTATAAACTGGTAAAAGTAAAATAGAAAGTTGATGAGAAAATTTTTAACCACCTTATGCACCACAGTATTGATATTCCAGGTGCTGGCTTTTACTAATATTACATATGGCCAGGAAATGTTGAAACCCCGGACCATTGTTACCACTGATGGTGAAAGTGACGATAAATGTTCGTTTGTGAGGTTTTTACTTTACACTACCGATTTTGATGTGGAAGGTTTGATTTATACCAATTCAATGTGGCATTTGAAGGGTAACGGGACCCAATGGATGCATGACTTTATAGATGAGTATGCTAAAGTTCATGATAATTTACTGGTGCACCACCCGGATTATCCTGCAGCTGAATCATTGAAATCGAAGCTATACGTGGGGCAAATGGACGAAGTGGGTTTAGCTTCTGTAGGTGAAGGTAAGGATACCCCGGGTTCTGACCGGATTGTAGAAGTGCTGCTTGACAATGATCCGCGTCCGGTTTGGCTGCAGGCATGGGGAGGGTTGAACAACATCTGCCAGGCTTTCTGGCGTATCAAAACATCACATCCCGAAGATCTTGATAAGGTGAATAATAAAGCAAGGGTATATGCCATTTCTGAACAGGATGACCTGAAAGAATGGATGCACAATGAGATGCCGGATGTGATGTATATTAGGAATGGTGTTCAGTTCTGGAGGGTGATAGCCTATTCCTGGGATCGCAGGAATCCGGTGCAGGAGCATGAAATTTATACCGGGGAATGGCTGAAGGAAAATATTAAGTCAAAAGGTTTGCTGGGACAGATATATGAACGGCAGCATATGGAGGAAGGTGATTCACCGGCATTCTTTCATTTGATGAAAAATGGCCTGCACAGCCATGAACATCCTTCATGGGGTGGATGGGGAGGCCGCTTTGAACAGCAGGGACCCGGCAATTTTTGGGGCGATGCAAAGGATGATGGTGATGATACAAAACCACTTTGGAGATTTATAGTTCCTATTTCAGAAGATTTTGCCGCCCGGATGGATTGGTCGGTAAAGTCAGAGTATAAGGCAGCAAATCACCCGCCGGTTATTAAAATGAAGCAGGGGGAAGAATTAAATGTAAAAGCGGGCTCCCGGGTGAAACTAAAAGCTTCTGCTTCTGATCCCGATGATGATGAACTGGTATATAGATGGTGGCAGTATCCTGAAGCCGGCTCATGGGAGGGAAACATAGAAATAGCTAAACCGGATAAGGAGAAAATAAAGCTGGAGGTTCCCGCTGATGCCTCAGGAAGTACCATTCACCTGATATTTGAAGTTAAGGATAAAAATGAACTTCCTTTTACACGCTATAAAAGAGTGGTTTTAGATGTTGAATGATGGAGGAAGTGTTGAGCGCTGCAGCTGAAATTTTGTAAAGGTCAGCTTAAATATTTTTTGTAACTTTTCTAAAAAGATTCGGAAATGAAACAAATAACTTTGCTCATACTTAACACCCTCACACTGCTGTTTACACTCGCTGTAAATTATCTGGCAGGAACCGGAGCGTTCAACAATGCTTCGGTTGGAGAAATAAGCGCACAATATGAGAACTTATTTACACCTGCAGGTTATGCTTTTGCAATCTGGGGGGTGATATACCTGTTTCTTGTTTTGTTTGCAGGCTTTCAATGGTATGCCTGGTTTAAGAATGGAAACGATGAGTACCTGAAAAGAACAGGTCTCTGGTTTGTTCTAAGCAACCTGGCCAATGGTTTCTGGATTATTGCATGGACAAGCAACTACATTGGTTTATCGTTTGGCTTGATTGTCATTTTGTTGTTTTCCCTGTTTGTGTTAATGGTGAAGCTGCGTTTGGAGGTCTGGGATGCTCCGGTCAGAATTATTGCTTTTGTCTGGTGGCCAATATGCATATACCTTGGCTGGATTGTAGTAGCCACATTGGCCAATCTGGCCGCTTTCTCAGTAAGTCTGAACCAGGAAAGTGCATTTGCACTCCGGCCGGTTTGGGTGATAGTGATGATTATTGCAGCATGTGTGGTCTATGTACTGCTGGTAATTTACAGGAATCTTCGGGAGGCTGCATTCGTCGGCATATGGGCCTTGGTGGCAATAGCTGTAAAGCAATGGGAGGTTTCTCGATTTGTGGCTTATGCTGCTTTGCTTGCCTCAGCTGTAATATTCATAACTGCCATGTTGCAGGCTTCAAAGAATATGAATACCATGCCTTTCAAAAAGATTAAAAGGGGAGAAGTATAACTGCTTTTTCTTACCTGGAAAGGCCGGTTGTTATTCGAATTCTACCTTTCCAAAAAAATCAGGGCGGTGATAATCTGGATTATCAGTTCCTATTGGGTTCCAGGTTATAAAATGAGGCTCGGCTGTCTCATCACCGCACTTGTAAAAATTGGCCGAAGCCTTCATCCCTTTCAGGGTGTCAACATTACTGTAGGCAAAACTGCCTATAGGAATCCGAATCATCATTTCCCAATTAAACTCTCCCGATTTATTCTCAAAAGGTTGATTTCCCAATGATGATTTTATGTCAATTTTTTCTACAATATTTGGATCTACAAACTTCCTGTTGTGCCTGCCTTCTCCCCATGCCAGATGGATTGTTCCAATGCAACTGAATTCAAAATTATAATAATGTTTTTTGTCGTGTGAAATAAAAAACTCTACACAACTGTCTTTATAAACCTCACCATTGGTCCGGGTTTCCTTTGCCCGTATATGATTCTCGTCAACATAAAATTTCAGCCAGATTTCACTTCCGGTATGACCAATCCTGAACCGGACACTGGGTTTATAACTGAATTCTTTCCAGTTGATGACCTGTATGTTGTGAGTAACTGTATTATTTTCCAGCAAATGTTCCGCTTCTGCAAGTGAAATTTGTTTGTTAACCTGAATTTGTTTGATGAACAGCTGATTCATTGTTAGAATTTTAAAAATGTTTCTGTAAAGGTAATAATAGTTTTTATTAATTATTTTCCGTCAGCTTAATGTTTGGAGCGAATTGTCTCCTGCATAAAGTGTATTTTATGTGGTCTATGGCCTGTCAAATGAAACTTCAACCTGTCACTTGTGAGATGTTTTAGATAGGGCCCTGGGAAATGTATGTTCAAGGTATAATTTTTCGCTTCATTGAATCCATAACTTATACATTTACCTCTTTATTGTCTTTTAATTTAACCTGATTATATTTGAGGTTCTTTTGTTGTAAAACCTTTATCCTTCAATGGCAGATAAGGAATTTGTAATTGTATTAACGCAGCACCGGTTTCTGGGAAATATTTTCCTTCCTTACCTCATAAGGAAGGAAGAAAAATTCTATACTACAATTAAACTTGTTAAACCGGCTGATATTGGGAATGTGGATTACACATTCAGGCCCTACGAAAAAGAACTGGTGGAACTTATCGACAGGTACAGCGATGAACGTTTAATGAAACAGTTTTCCCGTGCTGTTAATGTTTCGGAGTTTTACTCCAGGATGGAAACTTCAAGATTTCAAAAGCAGGTATCGCCTTACCTGGAACAACGCATGTGGGATGTTGCACATATTCTAATGCTGAGCCCTGTGCGGCTCTTAAATAAAGAAGTGAAATATGCCAATCTCTATGATGAGGATGAAATAACTGTTCCTCCTTTTTTTGCAAGGCCGGTGTTTTATTTCGAACGCAAGCAAAACGAAACAAAATACCGGTTAAGGATTTTTTTGAACGAAAAGGAAATTCCTCTGCTTAACAGGAACATTACAGTTGTGACAAATTCTCCCTGTATTCTGGTTTCACGAAATCAAATGGTAATTTTCGATAAGCTTAACGGAAAAAAGCTGCTGCCTTTTTTTACCAAAGAGTATGTATCGGTTCCCCATGCCATCGAAGAGGAATATTATTCGGGCTTTGTCAGAAAAACAATTCGTGATTATGATGTGATAACTGAAGGGTTTCAGTTGCTGGAAGGAGAAGTGGAAAAAAAGGCAACACTAACGCTTGAACACAACCTTAGGTATGAGGCTAGCCTTGGGCTCAAATTTAACTATGGGGATGAATTTTTTTTGCTGAATTCACCACGGGAAGTGGCAGTGCAGTTTAGGAAAATTGATGATACTTTTCAGTTTAAAAAAATTAAACGCGACAGGAAATGGGAAAAATCGATTCTTGATAAACTGATAGCATTGGGTTTGGAAGAAAAGGACGGGTTTTTAGAGCCAACTCTTATGAACAATGCCGTGCAGGACAATTTATATGGTTTAATAAATTGGCTTAACAGGAACAGGCAGGAACTTAACGAAGCGGATGTAATTTTTGAACAGGGAAACCTCGGGAAGAAGTATTTTACGGGGGAGCAAAATCTGGAGTTGAAAACCACCACTTCAGGCGACTGGTTCGATGTGTATGCAACCGTTACATTCGGTCCTTTCAGCTTCTCGTTTATAAAACTGAAGAATAATATTTTGAACGATATCCGGGAGTTTGAATTGCCCAATGGTGAAATAGCCATAATCCCGGAAGAGTGGTTTGCCCGTTACAAAAGCCTTTTACCTTTTGCCCGGAGCAGAGAAGATAAGCTGCAGTTTGAAAAACATCACTATCCCCTTGTTCAGCAAATCTTAAAACCGGGTGAAGCATCAATCGTTGAAAAATTAACAAGACTATCATGGGTTGGGCAAAAGGTACAAATGCCGGAAGGACTGAAAGCAGAGCTAAGAAGCTACCAGAGGAAAGGCTTTGAATGGATGTACGGACTTCATGCCAACGGATTCGGAGGGTGCCTTGCTGATGACATGGGGCTGGGAAAGACATTGCAGACACTGACTCTGCTCCTGAAGTTAAGGCGGCAGGAAATGAGTCGGTGGCGTGTAAATAACCCCAGGAATTCCGGACAACTTGATCTTTTTGCATCTCCTGAATCCCATGAACCTGGGCAGCCGGCCAGTCTTATTGTTTTGCCTACATCGCTGGTTCATAACTGGGAGGCTGAAATTCGCAGGTTTACACCTGTAATGAAGGTATATAAACATGTTGGTCAACAGCGAAAAACAGCAGCTGAGCTGGAAAATGCTGCTTTTTATTACGACATAATCTTAACTACATACGGAACCGTGAGGAATGACGTGGAGGCAATCTCGCGGTTAAAATTCTTTTATCTTATTCTGGATGAAAGCCAGTATGTTAAAAATCCTTCCTCGAAAACCTACAAAGCTGTAATGAAGCTTAATGGCCGGCACAGGATGGCCCTTACAGGAACTCCAATTGAAAATTCATTATCCGATTTATGGGCTCAGATGAATTTTTTGAATAAAGGCATGCTGGGAAACCTTGCCTTTTTCAGACGTTATTTTATAACGCCTATTGAAAAGTACAACAATCAGGAGCAGCAGGAAAAGCTGCAGATACTTATTCGTCCGTTTGTATTGCGCCGCACAAAGGATGAAGTAGCCAAAGATTTACCCCCGCTGATGGAGCAGGTAATCATGTGCGACATGGATGAAAAGCAACACAAAACCTACGAAAAAGAAAAATCAGTCATTCGCAATTCTATTCTGGAAGGTATAGAACAGGATGGAGTAAAAAAATCAGCTATGGTGATTCTGCAGGGACTTACCAGGCTTCGCCAATTGGCGAATCATCCTAAGATGCTGGAAGATATTGAAGAAACGGAATCAGGTAAATTTGATGAAATATTCAGAATGCTTGAAAATGTAATTGCTGAAAAACATAAGGTACTGATTTTTTCATCTTTTGTAAAGCACCTGGAGCTCCTTAAATCGGGAATTGAAAAGGAAAATTGGAAGTACAGTATGCTTACCGGACAGACTGTTAACCGTGGAGACGTTATCAATCAGTTTCAGAATGATCCTGATAACCGGATTTTTCTTATTTCCCTTAAAGCTGGTGGAGTAGGCTTGAACCTTACCAGTGCCGATTATGTGTTTATTCTTGATCCCTGGTGGAATCCTGCATCTGAAAATCAGGCCATCAGCCGTTCTCACAGGATTGGTCAAAAAAAGCATGTTTTTGTATACCGGTTTATTACACAGGGCTCAATAGAAGAAAAAATTCAGCAGTTACAAAGCCGAAAGAGTTCATTGGCCGAAAAGTTCATTAACTCCAACAATCCCTTACAGGAAATCACAAAGGAGGAAGTGCTCAGTCTTTTTAAATAATTGATTTTCTGAAAATCCATAATGTATGAATGCAGATAACGGTTTTGCCTGTACCGGATGTTTAACCTTTACACTTTGTTATCTTTTTTAAGTCTTACCCGGAGTGCTGATTGTTTATGTGCTTTGATGGTTTTTCTATATACCTAATCCATACCCAGACCGTATCAAATTCGCAAATTTGCGAATTTGATATGGCCAAGGTATGTTGTATATATAGCGATGAACCGGAAAAAGAAGTGCAAGAAGATAGGTGATCTGCTGTAAAAGTTGTAACAGATAGCCAGTTCTTCTGATATATTGAATGTAGTATTTCAGAAGGAACAGCAACAAAAAAACCTTAGTGCTTAATTTACACAGAGAATGGGTTGCAGGGGCAAACAGTAAAGATTTTTTGCTGCATGCTGATTCGACGTGAGCTTTTATATTGAAATTATTTCACTGATTTTAATCCAGCTTTTATCTATTTCATCATGTTTTGAATATGCTTCCTTTAAAGGAACATGGACAATCTTCTGATGCACTCTTCCTATCATTACTCCGAACCTTTTTTCAAGTAACGAATTGACGCATTCATATCCCAGCAAACTTGCCAGCACCCGGTCATTGCAGGTAGGTGAACCTCCCCGTTGGATATGGCCCAGGGTGGTTACCCTTGTTTCATAATCGGGAAGCTGTTTTTTGACTTTTTCAGCAATTTCTGCTGCTCCGCCTTCGTCATCACCTTCGGCAACTATAATTATGCCCGAAGTTTTGTTCTTCCGGCGTTCGCTGACCAGGTAATTACAAAGCTTATTGATTTTTGTTGGAGTTTCAGGAATTAAAGTTGCTTCAGCTCCTGTGGCAATGGCTGTATGCAGGGCGATGAATCCGGAATGGCGGCCCATCACTTCCACAAAAAAGAGAATGTTGTGGGAATCGGCTGTGTCTCTTATTTTGTCGATTGCAGTGACAGCAGTGTTTAAAGCTGTATCGAAACCAATAGTAAAATCGGTGCCGTATATATCGTTATCTATGGTACAAGGAGCTCCCACTACCGGGAAGTTGAATTCCTTCCAAAGTAGATCCGCTCCTCTGAATGAACCGTCGCCTCCTAAAACTACTAATCCATCAATACCATTACTGCGCATATTATTTACAGCACGTTGCCTGGCTTCCTTTTGATGAAACTCAGGGCAGCGAGACGATTTAAGCATTGTTCCTCCCCGGGAAATAACTTTTGATACTGAATGCGATTCCATTTCGATAAAATCGTTTTTCAGCAGTCCTGAAAAACCGTTCATTACCCCAACTACCTTTAGATTTTTAAAAATGGCGCTTCTGACAACAGCCCTGGTGGCAGCATTCATGCCGGGAGAATCGCCCCCTGAAGTGAGTACAGCTATTTTTTTTATGTCACTTTTTTCTGAAGATTTATCCGTCATTCCCATGTATTTTATGATTTGGTCAGGAAATTACAAAAATAATGCTCAAAACGAAAGGTTCCGGATAAAAAGCAAAATTGCTAAACCGATAAGTGGAATGGATAGCTCTAAGGTACCATACCCCTGATAAAATTGTCATGCTTATTCTATTGCCTTCTTTTAACAGAAGAATGTATCGCCGGGGATTAATAATCGCCCCTATTGATGTCGGGAGCAATAGTCTTATGACAGTTGTTCCTCCCTGTTAAAGGGCATCTGGAGAAGTTACCTTCTTTTATTCCTTACGTAAATTAACTTGAATTTTCCCAGTTTGCTGTCGCGTTGGTCGATTTCAAACTTACCGATAGAATCAATTAATGGAGTAAGCTTTTCAAAACCATAATTCCGGGAGTCGAAATTAGGCTGTTTTTTTTGGAGCAGACTCCCCACGTCGCCTAAAAATGCCCAGCCATCGTCATCCGCCAAGTCAGAAATAGTTGAAGAAAGGAGTTTTACAACTTTTGGTGTTATTTTATCGTATTGCGATTTTTTTGTAGGTTTATCCGGAGTGACATTACTTTCAGGTTCTTTTGCCCTGTTTTGAAGAATTTCAATATAGATAAACTTGTCGCAGGCAACAATGAATGGATCGGGAGTCTTTTTTTCTCCGATGCCATACACTTTCATGCCGGCTTCACGTAACCGGGTGGCAAGACGGGTAAAATCGCTGTCGCTTGAAACCAGGCAAAAACCGTTTACTTTGCCGCTGTAAAGAATATCCATGGCGTCAATAATCATTGCCGAGTCGGTAGCATTTTTCCCGGAAGTGTATCCATATTGCTGGATGGGTGTAATGGCATTTTCCAGTAGCAGGTTCTTCCACTTTGAAAGGGTCGGTCTTGTCCAGTCGCCATAAATTCGTTTTATAGTAGGATTGCCGTATTTGGCAATTTCTTCCATCATTTCCTTAACATAGGCCGAAGGAATATTGTCCCCGTCTATGAGAACAGCCAGTTTTATTTCGTTTTCCATATTTTTATTTCGACGAGAATTTGTCTTTTGTCAAAAGTAGTAATTCATTGAAGATTAACAGAAATAATTTTAATAAGTTCTTATTTCCGTTTAGTTGCTCTAAATTCTAGTAATACAGGAATCGGGCAGCCAGCCAACATTCCCATCAGGAAGTTTAATTTCTTTCCAGGTATTGATACTGTCGGAAACTTCAACTTTTACACCTTCATACAGCAGAAACAGATCGGTGCTTGTTTCAGCAGGAGCACTTTTTACAGTTACCCTTGGGCAAAACACTATAGCATGTTTTCGCTGATTAATTTTTTCCTTCTGACGGGCTGCAAATGAAAATGTAAAACCGGATATCACAATAGCCAGAATGCCGAACCAAAAGGAAAGTTTTTTTAAAAAAGAACTCCGGCTGAAAAAAAACAATCCAAGTAAAATCAGGAAAAGGGTAAATGCCCCTATGCTTATTCCTGCCCAGGCATCGGCAGGAAAAAGATTTAATATCCTGTTGCGCCAACGTACAAAAAAAGGTTGCGGCAAGGCTTCTATTTGGGTAACCACAAACTGGTTGGCAAGGTTAAGATTAAAATTTATATCCGGATCCTGTGGTGCAAGGATTTTTGCCCTTTCATAGTTGAGAATGGCATTATTGATATCTCCTGTCTTATAATAAGCATTTCCCAGGTTAAAATAGAGCTTTGCAGATTCATGCCCTGACTTTAAAATTTGTTCATAGGCAGAAATTGCTTTTTCATATTCTTCTGTCGTATAATAAGCATTTGCCTGCTCCCAATAATATTGCAGTGAATCCTGGGCAGAAACATTTATGAATGCCATTAAAGCAAACAGGAACAAAAAATATTTTCTTATGTACGTTGACCTCATTTATATCTAATTTACTTAACCTATTTTTTCCTTAATCCATTACAAACCTGAAACTCTTTCTTTTTTACCTTCGCTATAGCCATTAATTCCTCCTACTTTTTAATCTGCTTCTCTATCCGGCTCATTGTTGATGCAGCCTTATTATATAACTCACTGCGTGCTTCGGAACCGCCAGCAGGGGCAAATCGTGCAAATTCACATTGGTCAATTATCTCTACAAGGTCATTAATAAGATTCTCATGCACACCTCTTTCCTTTAAGTTAGCTACAGCATTCTCACGGTTTAACTTAGCAACAGGTATCCCTAATTTATCGCTTAAATATCCCCAGAAGGCTTTTAGAATAGCTTCATGAAATGCTTCATTCTGATTTGTTTTCATATAACCGGAAGCTGCTTTTAACCGTTTTGCAGCCAGCCGGTTTGCTTTTTTGTTTCTCATAAGAGCAGCATTTGCATTTTCCTTTGCTTTCTTACGATAAACAAAAATCAGAACCAGGAAAAGCAGGGTGCTTCCTCCATAGATAGAATAGAATACGGGGGTTCCGTAAAAAGTGGTTCCCTGCACCCGCAACATTGGATTTCCCTGTCGTATAAACCGGATATCCTGCCCAATTAACTGCAAATCTTCTCTTTGGCGCGAACTGATTACAGTAGCCGATTGCTCGCCTTCCCCTTTTTCCACATTTAATGTGTACTCATCCGTTGAGCGAGTTACATAGGAAGCTGTTGCGGGATTAAAATAGGTAAACTGAACTGAAGGTATGGTATAGGTTCCTTCAAACCTTGGCTGGAAAAGATATTCAATGGTTTTGCTTCCGGTAACTCCATTATTGGTTACCCTGATGTTTTCATTTGCCTTTGGATCATAAACTTCAAAATCGCTGGGTAATGTGAGCTCCGGATTCCTGATTAACCGAAGGTTTCCGGTACCGCTAATAACTACCTTCAGGGTAACGGCATCATTGGTCGATACATTTTCGGAACTTAAGCTTGAGGTTACAGAATAATTGCCTACACCACCATAAAAGTGTTCAGGTTGAGGGGGTAAATCTTTTACGTTAATGGACACAGGTGAACTGGTTATTCTTGTTTTTACCGTTTGAATTCCACTGAAAAAATCATCAAAGAAGCTGCGTGGCCTTACACGCTGCTGCACCAGTAAAGTCATATTAAAAGGGCTAATGAGAATTTTGCCGTTCTGCTGTGGAATAAGAACAGTTTTTTTCAGAATACCCACCTGGTAAATACGGTCGTTGTATACTTCTCTTGTAAAATTTATCTGTTTCGGTATTTCTATATCCTGGGTATAAAACCCTTCATAGGTTGGAAGGTTTACCTCATCGAACCCAGAAATAGGAATATCGGGATCGGCATACAATTTTACCGTAGCAATCAATTGTTCTCCCCTGAAAACATTTTGTTTACTTAATTCAACCCTTAAAAACAGATTATCTCCTCCCAGTTCTGTTGGCGGAGCGCTGTCCTGGCTTTCTTCACTCTGTGGTTGCTGTTGTGGCGACTGACGAGCCTGTGCTTTAACGACCTGAATCTTTAGCGGGTTGGATTCCATTACCTTGCCGTCCACTTCAATGGAGGCAGGCCGTATTTCAAATGTTCCTTCACTTTTAGCCCTTAAAATGTAGGTGTAGGAATAAGTTACTTCAGTAGTTGTTTTCCCGTTAATTGTGCTGATGCTTGTTGATTGTCCTGTGCTGGGCCCCATTAATATATCGAAGTTATTGCTTAAACCGGGAGGCAATTGAAGATTCGTTCCCCGTTCGTTGAGTGTGAAGGAAAGTCTGAATTGTTGTCCCATTTCAACAGCGTTTGGAGCCGACATTACAAACCTGGTCTGTTCTGCTTTTGCCCCCCAAACACTAAAAACTAACAGAAAATAGAAAATCAGTTTTTTTATCATGGTTCCTTTCAGCGCTTTGTTTTTTTGTTGATTATTTTCTACCATTCCTTTTCTGTTCGTACCGGCCTTGCATTTTTCGCTTTCTCTTTGTTTACCTTCTCCTGTATCTCCCGCTCATCATTCTGAAGTGCCTGCAGCAGTTGTTCCGCATCCTGTTTCGAAATTTTGGTTTGTTGCTGTTGCTGTTGTTGCTGCTGTTGTTCTTGCTGATTCTGATTCTGGTCCTGCTGTTGTTGCTGGTCCTGATTTTGCTGTTGTTGCTGGTCCTGGTTCTGCTGCTGATCCTGATTTTGCTGTTGCTGCTGTTGTTGCTGCTGTTGTTGTTTCAGCATCTGTGCATAGGCAAGATTATACTTTGTATCCAAGTCATCCGGATTTTTGCGCAAAGCTTTTTTATACGATTCAATGCTTTCATCAATCTGTTGTTGCATAAGTTGGCTATTACCCAGATTGTGTAAAGCACGGGCCTGCTCTTCGGGAGTTTCTAACTTCTGTGAAAGCTCTTCAAATTTAGTTTCTGCCTCTTTAAACTGCATTTGCTTATAAAGGGCATCGGCCAGATTGAAATCCCATTGTTCATGGGCGGGTCTTTTCTCCAGGGCCTTCCGATACTCGGTTTCTGCTTTTCTGAACATCGAAGTATCGAGCCGGTTTGTATCTTTTATCGCCTCCATAAACAGTTTGTTCCCACTGCGTACATGTTTCCGTTCATTTTGTCCGAAAACCTGCAAAGTAACTGATATTATAAGAAGCAGAAGAATATATTGTTTCATGATTTCAAATTATTTTGTTGAAAACAGTTTTACCTTCATCAGGTATTTGTTTTTCCTCTCGAGTATGAAAAATTCAAGTAATAAAAATAAAATCCCTATGGCAAAGAAATATTGAAATTGGTCATCATATTCCGAATAGACCAATGTATCCATCTCTTCTTTCTCCAACTTGTTAATCTCATCAAAAAGAACATTTAATCCTACCTGTGCATTATTTGCACGAACATAGATTCCATTTCCGGCTGCAGAAATCTGCTCAAGGGTGGGTTCATCCAATCGGGTGATGATAACATTTCCCTCTTTGTCGCGCATATATTCCGCCTGACCACTTCTCTGTACCGGAATGGGTGATCCTTGAGGTAAACCCATGCCAACAGTATGAACGACAATGCCAATTTCAGATGCTTCTTTTGCCGCTGATATGGGGTCATCTTCATGGTTTTCACCGTCAGTTATGATGATAATAGCTTTATTGGCTAACTCACCCGGAGAGAATGATCGTACGGCAAGATTAATTGCCGCCCCTATTGCAGTTCCCTGCCTGGGAACAATTTCAGTGTTTATGGCTTCCAGGAAGAGCTTGGCTGAATTGTAATCCGTAGTAACCGGAAGCTGGATATAGGCTTCCCCTGCAAACACGATTAATCCAATTTTATCATCATTTAACCGGTCAATTAACCTTGAGATTGCTCTTTTGGCCCTGTCTAACCGATTTGGCTGGATGTCCTGTGCCAGCATGCTGTTAGAAACATCCAGCGCTATGATGATTTCCACGCCTTCACGCTGCACCTTTTTAAGTTTGCTTCCAAATTGCGGGCGGGCAGCTCCTATTATGAAGAATGCCAGTGCAAACATAAGGAGAATGAACTTAAATACCGGTCTGCTGCCAGATACAAATGGCATTAGTTCTTTCAACATTTTAGGATTTCCAAATCTCTTTAAAGCCTGTTTCCTGGCATATCTTGCCCACATGAAAAACAAAGCCAGCAGTGGAATAATCAATAATCCCAATAAGTATTCAATATGTGCAAACCTGAACATTTCCATTTTCTGATTTTTTACGGAACCGTTCTGAAGACAGTGGTTCTCAGCAATAAACTCAATACCAGTAACAAAATTCCTGCCAGTGCAAAAGGTAAAAACTCTTCCGACCGGCGACTAAATTCCCGCACCTCAATTTTCGATTTTTCCAGTTTATCTATTTCCTGATAAATCTCCTGCAGTTTTGTATTGCTTGTTGCCCTGAAATATCTTCCCCCTGTAATGTCTGATATCTCCTGCAGCATTTCTTCGTCAATTTTCACCTCTACATCACGCATTTGTGTGCCGTAAGGTGTTTGTACCGGATAAGGGGCAGTGCCAACAGTTCCAACACCAATGGTGTATACACGTATTCCAAAAGTGCGGGCAATCTCAGCAGCTGTTAGCGGGGCAATTTCGCCCGAATTGTTTTCTCCATCGGTCAATAATATTACAACGCGGCTTATGGCATCACTGTCTTTGAGCCTTGCAACTGAAGTTGCCAAACCATTACCTATTGCAGTACCATCTTCAATAATACCAGTTTGAATATCTTTAAACAGGTTGAGCAGAACTGCCCTGTCGGTTGTTAACGGAACCTGGGTAAATGCTTCACCGGCAAAAACCACTAATCCCATCCTGTCATATTGCCTGCCCGAGATAAATTCCATGGCAACATTTTTTGCCGCTTCAAGCCTGTTGGGTGAAAAATCCATGGCAAGCATACTTGTTGACACATCAAGAGATATTACGATGTCTATTCCTTCGGTAGTTATATTTTCCCAGTTGCTTGATGATTGCGGACGGGCAAGTACAACAGTGAATGCTGTAAATGCCAGTATCTGGAAAAGAAACACAATGTGCCGCAGGTAATATCTTATGGTTTTTGGTGCATTTAATACCGGAGCGGCAGATGAAACACGAATGCTTGCTGTATTTTTTTTCTGGCTATAAAAGTACCATGCTGCCATTGGTATAATCAGCAACAGCAAGTAAAAAAAATCAGGGTTTCTAAATGTCAATCCTTCAAACATTCTTTTTTATTTTATTTCTACATCTTCACCTTCCTCATCCTTGATGTCTTCGGAAGCTTCAGCATTCTTTTCTGCCGGTTTTGTATCGTTTACAAAGAAATAAGCATTTACCAGGGTCATATTGTCATCATCAGGCAATGGCATGTATTTGGCAAACTTCACCAAATCGGCCAGACTAAGTATCTGCCTGAGGTTCTCAAACGTTTTATCTCTTAACAAACCCCGTCTTTTTCTAAAGCTTTCAATGGTTTCATCTGTGGTCTGTTCCATTGCCGGAATTTCAAACCTGTCTTCGATGTACTTACGCAGTACCTCGCTAACATCGCTGTAAAATTGCTTGGTCTTTCCCTGCAGCCAAATCTTTTCCTTTTTGATACGATCAAGTTCTCTTAAGGCAACAATATGAGCCGGTTCTTTGGGTTTTTTGGGAAGCACAAACAATGGCTTATTACTTTTCTTTCTTTTTATGGCATACAGGATGAAAAACAAGATTGCACCGATTAAGATTATCCCCAGGATATAGGGAACAACTTCTTTCAGTGTTACCGGAGCATCATAGGGCAACTTAATATCTGTAGGGCCCCGGGTAGTATCAATGGGCAATGTGTGAACATCTAAAGTTACTCTGTTTGTGGGTATGGAATCAATCCTCCCATCCAGATCAACTTTAAACCAAAAAGGAGGCAGTTGGTAGGAACCACTGTCGAATGAAGTTATCAGGTATCCCCGAATCTGTTTTTGAAAGGCCTCGTTGTCCATTTCAAAAGTATCCGTCTCCAGCCTGTCTATGATTTCAATATATCCGGCAACTGTATCGGGTACCGTGGGAAACTCAACTTTTATGTTTTTAGGATGATCTATTTCCAGGAAAAGCTTCACCTGGTCGCCAATTAAAATATTCGTGGAATCGATGCTTGCAGTGGCTTTAATCCGCTGCGCATAGGAGGCAATCGTTCCCAGAAGCAGGATAAACAATAAAAGTATTCTTATTTTAAACTTCATTCTTTTTTACTGTTTAACAGCCCTTCTTTTGAAAAGGGTCATTAAAGATTTTACATAATCTTCACGCGTGTCAATTGAAACGTAATCGATATTGCTTTTTTTAAACAACGTATCGAGTCGGGTGACGTGACGGTTCCAGTAATCGGAATACATTTTTCTTACTTTACTGGAACTGCTGTCCACCCAGACGTATTTTCCGGTCTCAGCATCTTTCAGCATAACCAAACCTAAAGGAGGTAACTCTCTTTCCCGGTTATCAAAAATTTTCAGCGCAACAACATCATGTTTGTTGTTGGCAACTGAAAGTGCCATTTCAAGCGATTGACTATCGTCCATGAAATCTGAGATAATAAAGGCGGTGCATTTCTTTTTAATGGCATTGGTAAAGTAACGTACCGCTTCGGAAATATCGGTGCCGGTATGCTGCGGGTGGAAATCAATCAATTCCCTGATTATGCGTAAGATATGACTCTTTCCTTTTTTAGGAGGAATGAACTTTTCAATGGTATCGGAAAAGAAAATCACCCCAATTTTATCGTTGTTTTGAATGGCTGAAAAAGAAAGGATGGCAGAGATTTCAGTAATGACATTCTTCTTCGTCTTTTCAAAGGTTCCGAATTCCCTGGAACCGCTGACATCAATCAGCAGCATAACAGTTAACTCCCTTTCCTCCTCAAAGATTTTGACATAAGGGTGGTTGTAACGGGCAGTTACATTCCAGTCGATGTTACGGATGTCATCGCCATACTGATATTCACGGACCTCGGAGAAGGCCATACCCCTCCCTTTAAAGGCACTGTGATATTCTCCGGCAAAAATATTCCGTGTTAATCCCCGTGTCTTGATCTCTATCTTACGTACTCTTTTTAATAAATCACTCGTCTCCATGAGAGCGGTTTCTGTTTGAAATTAATTAATGAAGCAACAGTATCCCCGGCAATCTTACCTGTGGCTACGGTACTTCAACTCTGTTAAGGATATCGGTAATAATATCTTCGGTAGTAATGTTGTTGGCTTCGGCTTCATAGCTCAAGCCAATACGGTGCCGCAGTACTTCGGGGCACACGGCCCTAACATCCTCAGGGATAACATATCCGCGGCGTTTTATGAAAGCGAAAGCTTTTGCAGCCTGGGCAAGACTAATACCAGCCCTTGGTGATGCACCGTAAGAGATCATATCCTGGTATTTGGTAAGCTGATAGGTCTGCGGTTCGCGTGTTGCAAAAACAATGTCAACAATATATTTCTGTATTTTCTCATCCATGTAAACATCTTTAACAACCTGGCGTGCATTTAATATATCGGCAGGTTTTAAAATGGGAGAAGTTTCAGGAAATTCCTTCAGCAGGTTTTGGTTAATAATCAATCTTTCTTCCTCCCGGTTGGGATAATTGATTACCACTTTTAACATAAACCTGTCGACCTGTGCTTCAGGAAGCGGATAGGTTCCTTCCTGTTCAATAGGGTTTTGAGTGGCCATTACCAAAAAAGGTTCCTCAAGCTTAAAGGTGGTGTCGCTTATTGTTATTTGACGTTCCTGCATGGCTTCAAGCAATGCCGACTGCACTTTGGCAGGTGCACGGTTTATTTCATCGGCCAGGATGAAATTGGCAAATATTGGCCCTTTCTTGATTGAAAACTCCTCCTTCTTCTGACTGTAAATCATTGTCCCCAGCAGGTCGGCAGGCAACAGGTCAGGTGTAAACTGTATACGGGCAAATTTGGCGCTGATGGTATTTGCAAGCGATTTAATTGCCAGCGTTTTTGCAAGCCCGGGGACCCCTTCCAGCAGTATGTGCCCGTTTGACAACAACCCGATTAAAAGGCTTTCCACCAAATGCTTTTGCCCAACAATAACCTTGTTCATTTCAAGGGTTACCATATCAACAAACGAACTTTCCTTTTGAATCCGCTCGTTAAGTTCTCTAATGTCTACAGATTGAATCATATCCTGTTTGTTCTTTTAATGACGATGTTTCGGCTTTTGTTCTTTATTTTAATGATGTCTGAATTTAAAAGGCACGAATTTAAATGTTTGCAAAGATAAACATCCCTTTGTTTAGTTAAAATATATTAAGAACCTTTGCTGGAAAGGCAGTTTGTGAAAAAGGCAGGAAATTAATTCCTGCCTGTCTTTAGATTATGAAATTTTAATTTCTCTTGCCGGTTTCGGCTTCACTTCTTCACGTTTTGGTATCTTCACGTTCAGAATTCCATCGGCGTAAGTTGCAGTTATCTTGTCGCTATCCACCTCATTTACGGGAACGGTAAATGAACGCTGGAACGACGTGTAACTAAATTCTCTTCTGGAGTAACCGTCATGGCTGTCTTCTGATTTTTCTTCTTTTTCAGAAGAAATGGTCAGAATGTTGTTCTGGTAATTGATTTTAAAATCTTTTTTGTTCATGCCCGGGGCAGCTACTTCCAGAATGTAATCATCATCTGTTTCCCTTACATTAACTGCCGGCAATGTACTGTTCGGACCGGAGAAATTTGACGTACCCCAATCCATCAGGTCATTGTTGAAAATCCTGTCAAATAGGCCCGGCAATCCATACTCTGATCTTCTTGCAAGTGTCATAATTAAACCCTCCTTTTATTTTAGTTCGACATTTCTGTTATATCCTCACATTAAGTACTATAGCAAAGAAAATACCAATCAGGTATCAATGACAAAATTTACTTTACAATGCATTAATGTCAGGGTTGAAATAAAAAAATTGAACAAAAAATTGATTCCAAAGAAAAAAGTAGCTGTCATTTTTTCAGATTGTTTTTAAAAGCATAATGTTACTTTAATCTATTAGGTTACAGGAATAGTTATACTTGGTTGTTATTTTGGATGATTTTAACTGTTTGACAGCTGTGGGAGCTGGAAATAAAAGCTTTTCAGGGGGCAGTTGCTTTAGAAAAGGTACAATGATTCAAAGCTTCTTTCGCAGAAAAATAGTTAATTTGTTGCCGTTAAAATATTAATCTAAATGTGCCGCTATTTCGTTCAGTTAAGTTTTAAAGGTACCCGTTATCATGGCTGGCAGATTCAGCCAAATGCTATTTCTGTGCAGGAGGTTGTTGAGAACGCCTTTTCTACCCTGCTGCAGGAAATGATAAGCGTAGTTGGAGCGGGAAGGACAGACACCGGTGTACATGCATCGTTTTATGTGCTTCATTTTGATGCCGTTAATGAAATTTCCGACTTACAAAAACTTGCCTATAGACTGAACAGCTTTCTGCCTTCTGATATTGCCGTTCAGAAGATTTGGGAAGTACCGCCTCATATCCATGCCCGCTTTAGCGCCCTTTCCCGCACATATAAATATTTTATAGCATTGGAAAAAGATCCCTTTACCACCGAAACGGAATATTACCTTCGTTTGAAGCCCGATGTCATTAAAATGAATGAAGCAGCAAGAATCCTGATGAATTATACCGACTTTACCAGTTTCAGCAGGCTCCACTCTGATGTGAAGACCAACATGTGCAAAATTTACCAGGCGGAGTGGGAGCAGGAAGATAATCGCCTTGTCTTTACAATTAAGGCCGACAGGTTTCTGCGGAACATGGTGCGTGCCGTTGTGGGGACGCTTCTCGATGTGGGAAAAGGAAAAATCTCATTGGAAGATTTCAGGCGTATTATCGAAATCAAAAACCGTGGTGCCGCAGGTGCATCGGCTCCGGCGCATGGACTTTACCTGGCAGGAGTGGAATATCCTGTAGATCAGGTGAAGTAAAGTATGTTAGTAGCTATTTATCGAACTTAGATCTTCATGCTTCACTTTTCAGACGTTTTTTTGCTTCTGTAATTTCCATTCTGATTTTTATAGATAGCTGTTTTTATCAATGCTATCTGTCCTTGAATGGGTCATCTGTCCCAGTAGTGGACTGGGACTTTAAAATGGGAAAAAATGTCTGCAGCAGTCTCTGATTTTTGTTAACAAATTATAGCTGTGATTCTCAGTTGCTTTTTGTTGTGTGGGAAGCTTTATAAACAACGTTTTTCTAGCTTCTGGCTATTGGGAATATGATTTGATTCGGCGAACTTCCTGAGAAAATGAATCAGGTGTGCATGCAAAACTAAACAAAGACCAAAACAGCATTGATGGATAAAATATTTCCGGTCAGGGAGAGAATTTATAATTTTTCAGGATATAAAGTTATTTATAAAGTCATTATTGGCTTGTTGTTTTTAATTCTCCTTAGTTGTTCATCATTGCATTCACTGGCGCAGATTTCTACTGTTGCAGATGGAGCATGGGATACCGGCAGCACCTGGACCGTAGGCTCAGTTCCTTCAAAAAACCACGATGCTTTAGTTAATAATAGTGTAATAATACATTCGGGCACAACAGTTGAAATAAATAACTTGTCAATTGGTTCTGAAGGAAAACTCACAGTAGAAGGTACTTTAATTGTCTATGGAAATTTAACAATGGTAAATAATGATCCGGAGTTAAACACAGGCTCTGAATCAAGCATTTTTATTTTTGGAAATGCTGTTATTGCTAATCAGGTTAATATAAATCTGACGAGTTACTTTATTACTCTGGGTGATTTTACAATTTCCGGTGGAGGTGGAACTGATATTGACATTGATGATGCGAGTATTTATGTTTTTGGAGTTTTTAATGGCGGGGCTACTAAGCTAACACATTGCGATGATTACGATAACAATACATCAAATGCAAACGATTCCTGCGATATAGGTTCTGAAACTGCTTTTGAAGACAATGTTGATGACGGTCTTATCCCACCTGATATTCTTGACCTGATAAATGGGTGCACAACAATCGATGTTTTTATTTCGGAACCTGCTGAAATATGCAATGCTGCCAGCGGAGTCGTAAATTATTTGGGTGATGAGGTAACTACCGAAATCGCCTTTGTTGTTAATATGACCGCAGGAAACGGCAGTTTTAATTCAACCTGGGAATTTTCGTTTATCCTGAAACCCGCTGCTGGTGCAATCCTTTCAAATGTTTCTGATGGATCAGAATTACTTGTTGATAATTATGGAGCATATACCGTTACAGGAATAGTCAGCCAATCGGGTGCCGGTTCAGTTGTCATCAGCATGGATGTTACAGGATATAAACACGTAGAACAGTCGGTTACCATGGAAATTACTTCTGCCCTGGAGCTGAAGTGCAATAAACCTGCTAATGATAATAGTCAGTGGATATCCGAGCAAATTATAAATGCAATTCCTGAAACCTCAGAAATCATTACAAATTAATAATGAATTGACTAACAATTAAATATTAACGATTAATAATACTCAAAACAATGAAAAAGCTGTTTATTTTTTTTGCTGTGGTTGCATTAACCGCAATGGGTGCTAAAGTGTATGCACAGAGTACAGGGATTACTCCTGCTCCGGGTGCAAAACACAATTACAATATTACTCCAGGTGATGCAGGGAATACATTTCTCTGGAAGGTGACAAAGGGTGATTTATTTGAAGATGCAGGTGATGATGCAGTTATTGATTCTCCAAATGCGGCAGCTACGGATATTACCTGGGCATCCAATTTAAATTTAGGAGATATGTATTATGTGCATTTAATTGAATCGGATGGAACTTGTACTAATGAAAAAGTGTTGCCGGTACGGATTACCGAAAGTCCGTTCTATCTTTCTTTGGCTGCTGCTAATGCTATCGCATGTTATGATGATGCTGTTGTAGTTTCATTGGCAGATCCTTTTACTCCAAATTATTACCATGGAACGACAGAAATTGAATTTACTGTTACTCCTTCAGGTTTTAATGCTAATTACTCAGGTTATTCATTTAATTTGAATTTAGTGGTACCAGATGGTTTTGACTTTACTTCTAAACCTGTTGAATTATCAAGCAACGCCACAGTTAATGATGAGGGAAAAGTTACTGTAACTGATAATGGTGCGGTTAGCATCAGGTACACAATTGATAATACTAATCTATATACAAATGAAAGTGAACCTGACGCAGCAGATTATACTGCTACAGCTACTATATCGGGAGGAAAATCTTCTAATGGAGTTTCTGACAATGGAACTGGTTCTAAAACAGATTTTACTTCGGTTTCAAGGCCAAATACTTCAGGTATAGGAACGAATTAATATTTTACTATTGAAACAACAGCTAATTCAATATACAGCTGCCGGGCAGGGAAAATATTCCCTGCCCGGGCGTTGCTGGTATCCAGAAAGCTTTACTGTCCTAATTGTCTTTACTGTTCTTAACAATTAATTGCATAAACAACATCAATTGCAGGATTCATGCTTAAATGCTGAAAAGAATTAAATATAAACGTTTTGCATTGTCGGGTTTACTGGCACTGATGGTTATGGCATTTGCGGTAACCCAGGAATATTTTGTAGTTACCATCGGCGAAGCACGCACCTATTTTGTCGACAAAAATGAAAGCAGTACATATTACTGGCAGGTGTTTAATGACCCTGAATTCATGGTTTCTGCCCCAGCATCGGAAGCGTATTTCCCTGATGGAAATGCCAGGCATTCTGTTGATATAGAATGGAGAAAGGAAGGTTTGTTTTATGTTGCAGTTGCTGAATACGATTTAAACGGCTGCATGAATCTAAAAGCAACGGCTGTTAAAGTTAATCCGGGGGGATTTATCGTAAACACCGGAAATGATACCATCATCGGGCAATGCCACCCGCTTCAGCTAAATGCTTATGTGGAAGAGCAGGAGGGATTATCATATACCTATAATTGGGAGCCTGCAGAAAATCTTGACGATCCTGAAAGCGCCACCCCTGTTTTTACTCCCGGAAGTTCAACACGTTTTACGGTTACCGTAACAAACAGCAATAGTGTTGCTGCTACCGGTTCTGTTCAGGTTACAGTTTCGGATGTTAAAGCAGATGCAGGTCCTGATGTATTCTTTTATTCCGGAGATACGGCACAATTCAATGGCAGCGACAGCAAGGGAGAAGGGTTGGAGTATTTCTGGACCACCACTGACGGAACTATTCTTTCGGGAGGAGAAACTGTAACTCCCGTCGTTCAGGGAGCCGGTTCATACGTTCTGAGGGTTACCGATCGTTTCGGATGTGAAGATTATGATACAGTGACTGTAGGTCTACTCACCCGCGAACCTGTTGTTTTTGATGACAGCGATACAACCGAATACCGTGAGGCAATTAAAATATACATTCTTGAAAATGATCACGATCCCGATAATGTCCTCGACCCTGCTTCACTAATGATTTCTGTTCCTCCAATGCATGGCACTGCAACCGTCGATTTTTCCGATAACTCAATATTGTATGAACCCGATAGAAATTTTAGCGGTAAAGATAATTTCAAGTACCGTATCTGCGATTTAAAAGGAAACTGCTATGAAGGATCGGTTTTCGTACTGGTAAATGATTTAAGGTTTATGATACCCGAGGCTTTTTCTCCTAACAGCGATGGCATCAACGATTATTTCGAAATTCCCGGTATCGAATATTATGAAGGTAACAGTATTGAAATCTTTAACCGGTGGGGCAGCCGTGTTTATCGTGCCGAAAACTATGGTATAAGCGCCATGCCAATTTTCTGGGACGGTAAGTCACATAAAGGCATCCGGCCCGGGAATGACCTGCTGCCTGCAGGAACCTATTTTTACTTGCTTGATTTGGGCAACGGTGAAAAACCCATTGCCGGTACAGTTTATCTGAAACGGTAAAGAAAGCATATCGTGATACTGAATCAACTCCTTCATACATACTGATTTTTCATCTGCTACATAGGAAACCAATGTACTTTTATGCCCTGCCAACACTATCATACTTCAATACGATTGTTTCCTTCAATGATTGCAAACAATAATTTTTAATTTTTCCTCATCCTTAAAAAAATATTATCTGTTTTAGATTATCTATTTTGTATAATCTATTTTGGATAATTCATATCTTTCTCAGCAGACCCTACTCAGTTTTTAACTTAGCTGCCTGCATTTCGTTTTTGTAGACGTGTTGCAGAAGTTTGCCGGCAATAGGTGGCCGGTAGTGTGAGATTTCGTAATAATTTGAAAAGTCTTCAGTTATTGCATTTTTTCCCGAAAAATCATAAACATTTGATTTCCCAAAAATGGAATATAGAATGATATCATCTTCCCTGGCAATATGTTCCTGATCGTATAAAGGACTTATTATTATCCTGAACCTTGTATTGTGTTTTTGAAATACGCTGTAAATTTCCCTGAGCATCTTTTCCTGACTCTGTCCGATAGTGGGAGGTGAAAACTTTTCTGTATCGCTTCTGCTATAGAATTCCTTCTTCTTTTCTTCCGTATAATACTGGTTGTTGTTGATCAGGCGGTCGTAATAATGAAATGAGAGTTCGTTGGTAACAGGATTATACCTAAAAGGCCGGCTTTCAATTAAATGATTTGTGTACATATAAGGCTTGAGCTTACCTGTTATTTTAAAATCAAGATAAGCATATATAAACTGAATGTTTAAAAAGCCGGTAATTGATGCAACATGAAAATCCAGCCAGTTTTCATAATTTACCAGCTGGGGCGAGATAATGCCCAGATGACCTGTTTTAGGCTCGGTGTTGCTAAGAATGCTTTTATCAAGCACAATAAGTGCATTTTTTATATCAACATTTTTCTCATCGAGGTAAAGTATTTTCTTATGCAAGGCATAAAGGTTCTCTCCTGCGGCATCAAAATGATAGGCCGGTTCATTTCCAATGTACTTTTTCCAGTCGGAAATCCTGTAAAACCATGCCCTGGAGTTTCCAAAAATGAAAGAAGTATATTTATGTTGTTTGTAATTGTTTTCAAAATTGGATGTTGCCACATAATCGGTATTCAAAAAAATAGTCCCGTTTACCCTTTTATCGAAATAAGAATCATATTCATACAATACTTTAAAGGGGTCGAAAATGAAATAGAGCGACAGAATAATTAAAAAGGGCAATGAGAAAAACGATATTTTAAGAATAAACTTTTTCATGCCTTAAAATTGAAAATAAATAAATTGCTGACCCTGGCCACCGTACCAGAAAATAACTGCAATGATTGTATAGTATGCTGCATATCGTACCGGTTTCGGCAGCCTTATATTCAGTTTGGCAATAGCATATTCCTGTTCGCGTCCCAGCCATTCAACAATAAGGAAAAGAAATATCAGGATGAACACCATCAGTGCTTTGCGGCTATCGGGAAAAGAAGGGACAGTAAGGAATGATGTTGAAAATATCTCACCCAGGTAAGCAAACGCATGCCCTACATTTTCAGCTCTGAAAAATACCCATGCCAGTACGGTAAGGGCAAATGTTGTTCCCATCTGGAAAAGCTCTTTCACTGAGGGTAGCAATCTGCCTTGTGCCACCGTTTCAAGGTGGGTCCTGTTCCGGTTAGCAAGCATAAGGGGCAGGAAATAAATGGCATTCAAAGCGCCCCAGATGATAAATGTCCAGTTTGCACCGTGCCAGAAACCGCTTACCAGAAAGATGATAAACGTGTTCCTGATTTTCATGCCTGTCCCTCCGCGGCTACCGCCCAATGGAATGTAGAGATAATCACGGAACCAAGTCGACAGTGAAATGTGCCACCTGCGCCAGAATTCGGCAATGTCCCTTGAGAAATAGGGATAGGCAAAATTTCGCATCAGGTTAAATCCAAACAGCCGGGCGGTACCGATTGCTATATCGGAATAACCCGAAAAGTCGCCATAAATCTGAAAGGCAAAAAATATAGCCCCAAAAAACAATGTGCTTCCAGAATAATCATCGGAATTGGCAAAAATTGCGTTGGCAATCATAGCACTGTTATCAGCGATAACAATTTTTTTGAAGAACCCCCAAAGGATCTGCCGCATTCCGTCAGTGGCATGTTCATACCGGAAAGTTCGCTTCTGCTGAAACTGTGAAAGCAGGTTTTTGGCCCTTTCGATAGGACCGGCCACCAATTGCGGGAAGAAGCTTACAAATGCTGCAAACGCTATGAAATCATGGGTAGGCTCCATTTTCCTCTTATATACATCGATGGTATAGCTTAAGGTTTGAAACGTATAAAAGCTGATACCTACCGGTAGAATAATGCTCAGTGTGTTAAAACCCAATACTGCCTGTAGCCCAGGTGCAACATCATAAAGTGAATCAAGAAAGAAATTGAAATATTTGAAAACTCCAAGCAACCCGATATTCACTGTTATGCTGGTCCATAACAGTAATTTGCGCTTTAATTTATTTTCCTGGAATTCTAACCCCCGGCCAATTGCATAATCAACCAAAGTGCTGAAAAAAATCAGCGACAAAAAACGCCAGTCCCACCATCCATAAAATAAATAGCTTGCCCCCGTCACAAAAAGATTTTGCAACTTTAGGCTCTTATTGATTACTTTCCAGTACAGAATGAATACCAAGGGCAAAAATACCAGAAATTCAAACGAATTAAACAGCATATTTTTGTGTGTTGCTATTCATTAACGAATCTGCTACAAAAATTGTTTTTTTAAATTCAGTTTTTTATTAATTATTAATCGGATGAACTGTTGTAACAAGATTCATTGTAAAATTATTAATAGTTGTTGATTTTTTCAAGATTTACTCATCGAATGAATAAAAAACTTACCTACTATCAGATAATTTATTCCGGCAGAAAACAAAAGCTGAATGCATTGTTGGTTGCCGGGGTATAACACCATCTTTTTTTTAGCATCAGCTCAGGTGCTTAAATCAAAATTATTGAGCCTGAAAAATAATATTCTGAAGTATGTATTCTTTACATTCATCAAAGTCTTGTAAAAGATGGTTTGGTGAAAAATGCTGTTGAATGGGTGTTTTCTTCGGCCCGTGATTAAATAAATTGAAGAAATGCTATTCTGAGCAATTAGGATCTTACCAGATAGTACATTATTAATTTTAGTTATTAACGGATGACCTGAGAGTCAACCGATGAATTTCTCCAGGTGCATTCTCTATACCTTCCTCTAATCAAATTCGGAAAAACGCGAATTTGATTAGAGGGAGATATGGTTTTGGTATGTAATTGAGAAGGATATAAAATCATTTCAATTCGGAGTAAATACCGGCTGAAACTGAAGAAGCAACTCCAGCAATCTTTATGGTATAAAACATTAATAAACGGTGAATGGCAATTGATAATGAAATGAAGCGTATTTTATAATGTGATTTGCCTTATCGGAAATATCCGTGTATAGCAATACTTGTCCAGGTTAATGAAGATTGGGGCTGATTCAGAAAAAAAACAGGATGGAAAGAAAATTGCTTGTGCAGAAGTTACTATATGACGGATTATTCGGTAATTTGATTATAATGATCGATTATATTTCCACCTTCCAGCTGACCTCCCGACCCGTCGATAAGGACAGCGAAAAGGAGGAGAGGTCCCTGTTATCGAACATGCCGTGGAAAATGATGTTGCCGCCCGTGATTTTTTCTCCCTCAAAGGAAACTGTAAATTCAAGCGAAAGGGGCATGTAGCCCCGATAAAGAACAACATCGTGTCCTTTTTTTGAATAGTTTTCCAACAGGTAATGTATCTCGTCAAAACTTTCCGATATATTGTGTTTGCGGGCAAAGGAGATAATTTCATCCAGCCTGCCATTGCTGTTATCTTTTATCATTTCTTTTATATTTTTTTGAACTACAATGGTTAAGCCGGTTTATTGATGGCGTTTTAAAGGTACAGTAAAATCATTTTATATTCATAATTTTTTTTGTGAATATTTTTAAAAAGATGAAATATCCTATAGGCAATTTGCTGATATTGGGTGGTGCAAGGCTGATTTTCATTTACTGTTTGAACCCTTTTTAATTTTTGTGTATTTTTAGTGTGTTTTTATAAATACAGAATTTTACAGCAAAAGTACCTACCATGAAATCATTTGTAAAATTGATCTACAGGTCGAATGTATCCTATTTCCCGTCGAAGCTGCCGGTGCAGTTTTACGGATTGCCCGATGGCAAGGTGTACGTTGTTTATGCCAGGTTTTATGAAATTCAATACGACAGGACCTACCTGGAGTTTGTATTCGCCGAGCATAAAGAGTTTTCATACGATTACGAAAACGAACGGTTGATCCCTCATGACGGTTCAGCCGGGAAATATCCTGTGTACAATGAAATTGTAGATAAGCCCGATCCAAAGATTGAAATCGTAAAAACGTTCCGCGATATCAATTCCTTTGCCGAAGCTTACAACCATTTGAACAAGAAGGCTCAGAACATTTTGCGTCAACAGAAGATGAGCCAGAATGTACAGGATTTTTCGAACGGTGATTTGAATAATCTTACAGCAGCGGTCTAAAACCGGTTGCTGAACCCAACACATTTTATCGGCCATTTTGCCGTTAGCAGATGGTTGAGTGGTTATTCCTGCCATATATTCACCCCTTCTCATTAAAACTATGCTAATATTTCATTTTTTCCCGATGGTGCTGTGACATTTTGTCTATCAGTGCTTTATGGTGTAAGTTTTGCAGGTTTATCAGCAAAAAAATAAAACATTTTTATTATGAACCTGAATAATTTTACCATAAAAGCACAGGAGGCCATTCAGCATGCATTCCAGGTGGCACAGGGAAACAACCAGCAGGCTGTTGAAACGGGCCATATCCTGAAAGGTTTGTTTCATTCGGCGGAAAATGTTGTGGGTTTCCTGATGAAAAAACTGGGAGTTGAAACTGCCATTTTTCAGCAGGCGGCCGATAAGATCGTTGAAGGATATCCAAAGGTAACCGGTGGTGAGCAATATGTTTCTTCACCGGCCAACCGGGTATTGCAGAAGTCGCTTGCCCTTGCACAGGAGATGGGCGACCAGTTTGTTTCAGTTGAGCATATTTTGGTGGCCCTTTTGGATGCGGGCGATTCGGTGAGCCGCCTGATGAAGGACAACGGCATAACCCGTAAAGAGCTTCAAAAAGCCATTGAGGAACTGCGCAAGGGAGCGAAGGTTGACAGTCAGACTGCCGAGGATCGCTTTAACTCGCTGAACCGTTTTGCGCTGAACCTTAATGAGAGGGCCCGCTCGGGTAAGCTTGACCCGGTTATCGGACGCGATGAGGAAATCCGCCGTATTTTGCAAATCCTTTCCCGCCGTACCAAGAACAATCCTATTCTTATTGGTGAGCCGGGCACCGGGAAAACTGCAATTGCCGAAGGTCTGGCACATCGGATTGTGCGAGGTGATGTACCTGAAAACCTGAAATCGAAGCAGGTGTTTTCGCTCGATATGGGCGCGTTGATTGCCGGTGCCAAGTATAAAGGCGAGTTTGAGGAACGCCTGAAGGCTGTGGTGCATGAAGTGGTGCATTCAAACGAGGAGGTTATACTGTTTATCGATGAGATACATACCCTGGTAGGTGCCGGTAAGGGAGAGGGAGCCATGGATGCTGCCAATATCCTGAAGCCTGCACTGGCAAGGGGAGAGTTGCGTGCAATCGGCGCAACCACCTTCAGCGAGTACCAAAAGTACTTTGAGAAGGATAAGGCACTCGAACGCAGGTTCCAGGTAGTACATGTTGATGAGCCGGATACCCTAAGTGCAATCTCCATTCTCAGGGGAATCAAGGAACGGTACGAAAGTCATCACAAAGTGCGCATTAAGGATGACGCCATCATAGCTGCGGTGGAGCTGTCGCAGCGGTATATTTCCGACCGTTTTCTGCCCGATAAGGCGATCGACCTGATGGATGAGGCAGCGGCCAAATTACGCCTTGAAATGGATTCGGTGCCCGAAGAGCTCGATGAAATTGAACGCCGCATTAAGCAACTTGAAATTGAACGTGAAGCCATCAAGCGTGAAAAGGATACAAAAAAACTGGAATCGCTTGGCGAAGAGATTTCAAACCTGAAGGAAAAGCAGTCGCACCTGCGGGCCAAATGGGAAAACGAGAAGTCGGTAATTAATTCTATACAGAAAAGTAAGGCGCAGATCGAGGATTATAAGGTGGAAGCCGAAGAGGCCGAGCGTCAAGGCCGGTATGAACGGGTAGCCGAGCTTCGGTACGGAAAAATAAAAGAAGCTGAGAACGATATAGAAAACCTGCAGAAGGAGCTTCAGAAGATGAAGGAAGGGGAGAGCCTTATTAAGGAGGAAGTGGATTCCGAAGACATTGCCGAAGTGGTTGCCCGCTGGACCGGCATACCCGTTTCGAAGATGTTGCAGAGTGAACGGGAAAAACTGCTCCATATGGAAGACGAGCTGCGCAACCGGGTGGTAGGGCAGCAAGAAGCCATTGCTGCCGTTTCGGATGCTGTGCGCCGCAGCAGGGCAGGATTGCAGGATGAAAAGCGGCCCATTGGTTCGTTTATCTTCCTGGGGTCAACCGGTGTGGGTAAAACCGAGCTGGCAAAGGCTTTGGCAGAATACCTGTTCGATAATGAGAATGCGATAACCCGCATCGACATGTCGGAATACCAGGAGAAGTTTTCGGTGACAAGGCTCATTGGCAGCCCTCCGGGGTATGTGGGATACGATGAAGGGGGCCAGCTGACCGAAGCTGTAAGGCATAAACCTTACTCGGTGGTGCTGTTCGATGAGATTGAAAAAGCGCATCCCGACGTGTTTAATGTGCTGCTGCAGGTGCTCGATGATGGGCGACTGACCGACAACAAAGGGCGGACGGTGAATTTTAAGAATACGATTATTATCATGACCTCCAACCTGGGGTCGCACCTGATACAGGAGAGTTTTAGTAATATGAATGCAGCCAACCAGGAAGAGGTGCTGGAAGAAACCCGCAAAAAACTGATGGAGTTGCTGCGTCGCACCATCAGGCCAGAATTCCTGAACCGCATCGATGAAACGATTGTATTTACGCCGCTTTCAAGAAGCGACATTAATAAGATCGTGAAGCTGCAGTTTAACCAGGTGCTGAAACGGCTCTCGGGCACCGATGTGAAAATTTCACTTACCGATGCAGCAGTCGACTGGCTTGCCGCTGTCGGGTATGACCCTCACTTCGGCGCACGGCCGGTAAAACGCCAGCTGCAGAAGTATGTATTGAATGAACTCTCGCGAAGGATACTGGCAGGTAACGTTGATAAAGACAAGCCCATCGTAATTGACGTGGAGGATGAGGGGCTGGTGTTTAAGAATTAGTTCGATTTAACAGTTTGGTCAAGTTATCCCTGACAGGGTTCGAAGTTCTGTCAGGGATGTTTTTTAAAGTAGCCTGCAGCAACAAACTGCCTGAAACATGCTATAGGCATGCAATATGGGTAGAAAAATCAGGAGATATGCACTTCTCCCGTCCCAGCCGGGACGGAACTTAAAGGGGTTTGTTATATTTTCTACCCATATTTAATCCCTGACGGGATTACTTCCAGCACAACAATTCAAGTGGTGTTTCTTATCTATTTCATCCTGGCATTTGATAATTCCACATCTGCATTCGCCCAAACAGTTTTTAATTGTTTATCTATTCTTTCCTCGTTACCTGAATCATTCAGCCGGGAATACACCTGTTTCATACCATGCAGGGCCCAGCCGTTTTTTGGGAAATTCTGCAGGTCATTCTTAAATGTTTCCAGGGCATCGGTGTATTTCCCGGCTTCAATCTGCACCGCTCCCAAATGATGCCTTACAGAAAAGAACCAATCGGGCGGTTCGTTGTAGTTCAGGTTGTCTTCAATTTGCACTGCTTTTTGTAAAAGGGCAATACTTTTTTCAAAATTATTTTCAGTGGCAAGAATTTCTGCTTCAAGAACATATTGTGCAATTTCCATCAGGTCAATTGCGTCATTTAGATCCCAGATAGTGATTTCTTTTATTTGGGGATCAGCTGCATGTTTTTGAAGTATCGCCAACTCTTTTTTTGCAAGGTCTGTGTCTCCCAAACCAAGGTATGCCATCCCTCGTGCATATGCCCTGACTGCTTCGGGATAAGCCAGTGAAGGGTCTTCATTTTTCATTTGCAGGATTTCATTCCACTTTCCAAATTTCACATAAACATAGTAGGGGATAGAATAGTAATGCTGGAGTGTTCCCCATCCGGGTTCCTTCATCATTTGCCTGTCGGCATTTTCTGCCACCTTATTGGCGGCATCGATGCCCCATTTGCTGCTTCCTTCGAGTGTTGCAGTTGCTGCCAGGAAATGGTAGTTGTGGGGGAAATATGTCATCGGGTACAATCCATTTGCACTACATGCCGCGATGTATGACTCATCAGCCTCTACTGCCCTTAAATTGGCAAGTGAACCTTTATGGTAATCGCCTGTACGGATATAAATATGTGAGGGCATATGAAGTAAATGACCGGCTGCCGGTACCAGGCCCTCATCATACAACTGTGCACTGCGCAATCCTTTTTCCGGTTCATGGGAAGCCTCAATGGCATGTATATAATAATGATGAGCTCCGGGGTGTTTGGGATTAAATTCAACCACCTGATCAAGTGTAGAGAGAATTTCCGGAGTCCAGCTCATAGGATTTCCTTTTTTATCCCACAAATCCCAGGGATGCAATATCATCTGGGATTCAGCATATAATGTTCCCACATCAGCATCTTCCGGATACGATTTAAAAACAGCTTTCATTGCATTGGAATAGGATTTATCCAGATGACTTCTGTCTTCAACCGGTTCTTTTACATACCGGACCGACAAAGCCTCAATCAAAGCTTTTTCCTTCGGTGTGCTATTGTCTGCTGATAATTCAAGCGCTGTTTGTGTTGCATTGTAAGTTGTCTGGTAATTCTCGTCTGACATCCCCATATTATAGTTTGGTCCCAATACATAAGCATAACCCCACCATGCCATTGCACATTTGGGGTCAAGCTGTGTTGCATAATAAAAGGAACGGGCTGCTTCTGCATGGTTAAATGCATAGGCCAGCAACAGGCCCTGGTTAATATATTTTTGCGCCCGTTCATTTGTTGTTGTAACAGGGAATTCATATACATCCATTCCTTCAAAAAGAGGTGCTTCAGTATCCGTGTTATACCAGTCCTGACCGGGCACTGCGGAGGCCACGGCGCATGTGACAGTAGTATATTGGTAAGTTTCATTGGGTTTGTTTCCAAATGCGAACCAGATGCAACCAAACAGGATTGCAATTAAAAGAACTATAACGTTCTTTTTTAATTTCGTGAGTTGTTTTCTGTTGTTATTCATGACTAATAAATTAAAACTATTAATAAATCGCTTTTGTCAGAGAAACATCCTTTTTCAATTCTGCAGAGCCAGAGTGAGCCATATGCGGTTTATTTTTCAACCGGGCATTGTATAGTTTTGTGTCGGCAGTTGCCCATACATTCTTTAATTGTTCATTGATTCGTTCTGCCTCACCATGATTTTTTAATTTCAGATATGCCGTTTTCATTCCATGCAGCGCCCAGCCGTTTTTAGGAAACTCCTTCAGGTCTTCCTCAAAAGTTTTCAGGGCATCAGTATATTTTCCTGCTTCAAGTTGAACGGTTCCTAAATTATGCCTTACCGAAAAATAGAAACTAGGAGGTTCCCTGAAAGTGAACTCATTTCTTAACCGGACTGCTTCTTTTAATAATTCAATGCTTTCATCAAAATTAGATTCACTGGCAAAAATTTCTGCTTTTAGAATTTTTTGGGAAAGGATTGTAAGGCTGGCTAGAGAATTTACATTAAAGACCATCACTTCTTTAAGTGACGAATCATTTGAATAATTTTCCAACTTCAGTAACTCCTTTTTTGCACTTTCGATTTCATCCAATCCCAGAAATGCCATGCCACGGGCATAAGACCTCATTGCTTCAGGAAAAATAAACGTTCCAACTTCATTGTTCATTTTTAGGATTTCCTTCCATTTTCCAAACTTCACATTTACGTAATAGGGTATGGCATAGTAATACTGAAAATTCCCTGATTGAGGGAAGTCCTTTAAAAGTGGAAATACATCTTCAGAAATTTTGTTCGCGGCCTTTATGGCCCCCTTATAATTCCCCTCAAGAGTTGCCGTTACCGACAAAAAATTATAGTTGTGCGGAATATAAATCAGTGGATAGGCACCTTGCAGGGAACAGGACGTTATATAGGAGCTGTCAACTTCAATGGCGCGAATGTTTGAAAGTGTGGCTTTGTGGTAATCGCCTGTTTTGATATATATATGGGCCGGCATATGAACCAGGTGGCCTGCCCCGGGCACAAGCCCTTCATCAAACAAACGGGCACTGTTTAACCCCTTTTCGGGTTCCCGCGATGTTTCAATGATGTGGATATAAAAATGATGTGCCCCCGGATGTTTTGGATCAATTTTTAAAACCTGCTCAATAGTTGAAAGAATCTCTGGGGTCCATTCTTTGGCATCTCCCTTTTTATCATACAAATTCCAGGGGGACAGATCCAGCATCGATTCAGCATACAATGCTCCAACATTTGCATCATCCGGAAAAGCTTTAAAAGCCGATTGCATTGCTTTCGAATAAGCTATATCCAGGTTTCTTCTGTCGTCCGTGGGATTTTGTACGTATCGTTCAGCCATTGCACGAATCAGAATTCTTTCCTTTTCGGTGCAGTTGCCCGACAGTTCGACTGCTTTCTGAGCTGCATCAAAAGCCCTCTGGTAATTGCTTTCCGCCATTCCTGTGTTGTAGTTTGGGCCAAGAACATAGGCAAATCCCCACCACGCCATTGCACATTCAGGATCGAGTTGTGCTGCATAATAGAAGGAACGGGCAGCTTCAGCGTGGTTAAATGCATAGGCCAGCACCAGCCCCTGGTTAAAGTAGTTCTGAGTCCGGTCACTATTAGTTGAAACAGGAAAATTAAGCACATCCAATCCTTCAAACAGTGGCGCTTCAGTGTCAGTTTTATACCAATCCTGACCTAATGTTACCGGAGCTGCAGCACATGTAACTGTGGTGTATTGGTAGCTCTTTTGGGATTTGGTGGTTAATGCAATTGCGCTGTATATCAGTATGGTTACTACACATAAAAGAATGATTTTATTTTTCATTACATGTTGTTTCTAGTGGTAGAAGATTTGTTGCCGAATAGTTATATCAGCAAACCCAAACCATAACTTTTTAAGCACTGATTTCTGATTTTACTGGCATAATATTCTGATTTATATGAAAAAAGTTATCCGGGTCGTATTCTTTTTTTATGCGGGCAAGCCGCTCGTAGTTGGGGCCGTATGATGCCTTAATCCGGTCTTGTCCTTCTTCCATCATAAAGTTGACATAAGCGCCACCCGAAGCATAAGGTTTCATCCCATCAAAGTAATTCCTGCACCACTTGGTAACATTATCTGCATTGGCAGGATCGGGATCTACTCCCACAATAACCTGTGCCCATCGGGCACCCCGGTTTGCCCAGGCGGTTTCATCATTGCCAACTTCATGTACTTTCCCGTCGACAGGATAAAAATGGGTGGTGGAGTGCATGGTAGGAACAATGGATCCATGTTTGACAGCTTCATTTATTGCCGAATCAGAAAGTTCCTTAATGTAATGTGCCTTCCAGTACCATTGCATTCCGGGAGGGTATAACCCATCGAACATGCTGTTGAGGGCAGGCATGGGGATTTCTCCAACAAAATCAAGTACCGGCGGTAAGAATTCACGGATGGGCTTAAATATTTCCTCCCTTTTTTCTTCCGGACCTGTAAAGCACCATGCTACACCGCATACATTCTCATTGTGAAGATGTTCAGGAAATGGCGGTGCAGGCGGAACAATCAGGAATGCAAAAAATCCGTATAAATCATTCGGGGCATTACGGGTATATTCCTCATAAAACCGCATAACTTCACCGGCATGCTCAAGAGACCAGAACATTGGGCCTGCATATACATTTTTTACCGGTATCAGGTTGAATGTAAATGACACCACCACTCCAAAGTTACCGCCCCCTCCACGTATTGCCCAAAACAATTCGGGATGGGAGGTTTTATTGGCGACTACTTTTTCACCGTTTGCCAGCACCATTTCTGCTTCCAGCAGGTTGTCGATGGTAAGTCCGCCTTTGCGGCTCAGGTATCCGATTCCGCCGCCGAGGGTTAAACCTCCAACACCGGTGGTCCCGATAATTCCCATTGGAAGGGCTAGCCCATGTTCGTGTGTGGCTTTGTCCACTTCTCCTAATGTATTGCCTGCCTGAATTTTTGCTGTTCGACTTTCAGTATTTACCTGTATGTCTTTCATTTCAGAGAGGTCAATAACCAGTCCGTCATCAACCAGTGCAAAACCTGCACCACTATGCCCGCCGCTTTTTACAGCCAGCTCCAGGTTATTTTCCCTTGCAAAATTTACACCCTGAACAATATCACCGGCATCCCTGCATACCAGGATGGCTGCCGGTTTTTTGTCGATCATTGCATTGTAGATTTTCCGCGCATCGTTGTAATTGCTGTCTTCAGGAAGGACTAGTTCTCCCTTAACCTGATTTTTTAACTTGTGTAATTCCATTTTTGTGTTCTATTAATTGTTATCCGTTTCTTCGATATTAACTGACTCTTTATTACTGAAATCAATTTACCTGCTGGCTTCATGCCATATATCGGCGTGTGATATGTGCAGAGGTATAAGATATTTACCTAATGATCAATTCTTATACTTATAACAGCAGGGTTAGCATCATCAGGCATCGGTGGCTCACTGAGAAAATGAATAACACCGAAGTTCACAATGAAAAGTGTATGATTTGTACGACCAGTACCAAATGCAAGGCTTGTGGGAAAATCAAGTGGTGCGCCTGAAACAACTTCTGAAAGATTATAGCCGTCCCTGCTTATACGAACTATAGAACTGGCATAGTTCACAGCGCCATAAATATTGCCCCGTGCATCAAGTGTGATTCCATCAAGTCCGAAAAGAGCAGATGGATCGGCAATCATTACTATTGGCTCACCCGCGCTTTCATCCGGAAGAATGGGAACATACACAAGCTGCCCTTTTTCTGTGTTGGCGATGATAACACCACCAGTTTGATTTTGAGCAATATTGTCTGCCAGTGCTATTTTATTAGCAAAAGTTACCACTATGCCATTGGCACCTATAGGAACGCCAAGACCAATAGCACCAGTACCTTCAAGTGCCACGTTCTGGATCCAAAGCCCTGCTTCTCCTCTGGGTTTGCAACGCCAAACTGCACCCATCGCCGAGTCGGTGATGTAGAGCGTTCCATTGGGCAAAACCGATACATCATTTGGGAGAAGGATGTTGCCCGTTCCAGCTACTCGCTCCTTCTCACCATCTGAATTTATCTTCCATACGCCATTCATTTCCGGAAGGGTAGACGAGATTGCGACGTAGAGATTGCCCCGGGGATCGAATCTGAGGCCATTAATACCGAAAAGGCCAGTCTCCAAAGAGAAACTTGCCACTACTTTTTCAAATGATCCGGCAGAATTTAGTTTCCATATTTCACGCAATGGCGACATACTAATGTAGATGTTGCCGAATTGATCAATAGCAATGCTTTCGGGCAACTGCCCCGAGAAAGCATCGAAGTTTGCCACAGTTGTGGGAGTTCCCCAACTCCCGCTCTTCACCTTTAGATTATCACCTTCGGTTAGTGAATCCATGGAATCGGTTAAAGTGCCGTTAGAACATGAAATGGTTAATACAATTGATGCCAGAAGTGCCAGTTTTACAATTGTTTTCTTACTAATTTTTTTTATTGTAGTCATAATGGATTGTTATAAATATTTACAAATCGGCAGTGTATATTTTCTGTGCTCATTTTCCCTCATACGGAAGGATAATTATGAAGAATTCTTTTATTGATTGCCTTGCATTTCAGCTACTTTTTTCTGTACATGTTTATTCAGTTCATGCATTTGCTTTTCAGGGCTGAATTCAATAATTTTTGAATCTTCATCAATAATGGCAGTATGTCCCGGAGGCATATAAAATACTTCTCCGCCATTTACAACTGTTGTCTTTTTGTTCTTATCGATGATTCGCAGTTTTCCACTTTCGAGGTATCCCCAATGTGGCACCTGGCAAAGATCATCTTTGAGGCCCTCCAAAACAGGAGTGTAATCAGTACCGGCGGGTGCTTCATTAATAGTCACGGCCATTCCGCCCCATCCGCCAACCATATTTATTACATTCCCTGTAGGAAAATCTTCCGGTGCAAGATGTATGGGACCAGAAAATTCGTGTGGATGCAACACCAGTTCCTGCGAGTCTTTTTTTTGTGATGTTCCAGGTAAACTCAGAAGAAGTGCTGCCAGAACTGCGAGTGCTTTTAGTGCATTAATTGTTTTCATGATACTTAAAATTTAATAATTAAAAAATTGTGTGTTTTAGTAACACATTGATAAAGTGTTATCTACAAAGCAAAGTTACCCTCTTAAAGAATGTAGATCCACCGTTATTAATTCAATAACTATCAATTTTCATTCATCGGGAAGTCTGGAAGTAAGCTGCGGATTGGAATTCAGATTGTTATACGGGAAGGTTGGATGCCAAATTTTTGCTGAAAGCACCTGGAGAAGTAGGAAGGACTGTTGTAGCCCACTTCAAGGGCAATTTCCGACAGGTTGTACCTGTTTTCCTTTATCAGTGAAAGCGCTTTATTCAATCGTATATCCCGGATGAAAGTAACCGGCGAACGTCCGGTGAGTGCTGTTATTTTCCGGTACAGTTGAGGTTGGCTGACTGCCAGGTCACGACTTAAATATTCTACTCCAAATTCATGTTCTGAACAGTGACTTTCGGCAATATCCAGAAGGTTGTCCAAAAACTCCTGTTCGGCCGGCTTAATGGTGCGAAAATGGATGTGGTTCCTAATCTTTTCATTAGTGGCACAGAGTTCTTCGAACAATCGCGATGTTGTTATTTCCTTGTCGCCTGCAATCAGGCACAGACGTTTGCTCAATTGAATGGCTTTTTCAAAAAAACCTTCGGTTTCGGTAACTGGCTGACCTGCACTTATTCCCATGTTAAAGGAAACGATTGCATTTCCTGAATCCGGAGTGCTGTGGTTTCTTAAGAATTCCTTTTGAATGGTATGTGCACATTTTAAAATCTTTTCAGGAGTTTCAAATACTGCTACAATGGAATCGAATCCTTCTTTTTTTATCTCTTTTCCATCGCATTCATAAATTACCTGAAGAGCTTTATTCTTGGGGACTTTAGGAAGCTTGAGCTGGTTGAAATCAATTGAAGTGGTGCTTTGGGTGCGGGCAATGATGTCGAGGGTTAGGATGTAACGGTAACCTGCATCAATTTCGCCGCCTTCTTTTCGAACCAGCCCATGAACTCCTTTCTGGTTTTCACCCATAAACAAATCATAAAGGCCTCCTTCAACTTCTATAATCTGACAGGCTTCAAAGCCATTTGCTTCACGATGTGTGGCGGCACACGATTCTTTATCGGGTCCTTCCATAAGGCAGTAAACGGTGCCCGCTTCTTCATTAAACCAATATTGATGGTAAGTAACTCCATATTTTTCCTGAACTGCCAAATCAGCCAGATGAGCTTTCCGGGTATCTTCCACAGAAATCTCCCCTACAAAATGGATATCCATAAACAATGGCATGGGGAAAATATTTAGTGAACTTTCTTCCCATGCAAGTTACGGCTTATTTAAATAAAATACAAATAAGTCTTTATATATTGACTGCGAAGATTTAAAATATACCCGGACCGCCTTTATCAGTTGTCGAATTTCCGGTTTTTACTTTGTAGAAAACTCCAGTGTCCCGCCATTGCTGATATCTTCATGCGTAATAACCGGCTCAGTTTCCTCCCCATCCAGTTTTACAGATGAAAAGACTCCATACTGGTTGCCTGGTGAAGCTTTCAGTGTAAAATTATTTCCCGGATAGTAGCTTTTATCAAGCTTCAGGGTTACCTTTTCGAAGGCAGGCGATGAAAGCTGGTACTCATTACTTCCGGGGCAGACGGGATAGAAACCCATGGCGCTGAATACATACCAGGCGGACATCTGTCCTGCATCGTCGTTGCCCGATAAGCCGCCCGTATGAGAGCTGTATTCATTTTGAAGCAGACGTTTTACTGTTTCCTGTGTTTTTTGCCAGTCGCCCACATAGTTAAACAGATAAGGAATGTGGTGACTGGGTTCATTTCCGTGCCAGTATTCCTGATTGTTGATGAAAGAATTCAATTTTTTTGCAAACTGTTCCTTTCCACCCATCAAATCGGCCAGACCTTCCACGTCATGGGGTACGAACCAGGTATAATGTTTAGGCGTTCCTTCAGTTATGTAGAACATCTCTTCTCCGGCATTAAACTCATCGGTAAACGAGCCGTCGCCATAGCGGCCGCATACCCATCCTTTTTCGGGATCATATACGTTGACATAGTTAAGCGAGCGGGCCATCAGTTCGTTGTAATCATCGGTTTTGTTTAACCGGTTGGCTACCTGAGCAACGGCCCAGTCGTTGTATGCATATTCCAGCGTACGCGATACCTGTTCCTGCCGGTGAAAAGCATGAGGTACTTCATCTTCAAGAGGGATGTATCCGAATTGCAGGTATGAATCGAGAGCCCTGCGTCCTTTTCCATCGATGTACTCATTCACATTGCCCGGCATTTCGAATGCGTTTTTACGCATATATTGGTATGCCTTTTCAACATCGAATTCAAAACCTTTCATCATGGCATCGGCAATAATTGCCGTGCTGTGGTCGCCTATCATTGCTGATGTGTAGCTGTTCCACATTGGGAAGATAGGAAGCCAGTCTCCCTGCTCGGCTTTAACGATGAGCGATTTTACCATGTCTTCATACTGTTTGGGAGCGATAAGGCTCATCAGTGGCATTTGTGCCCTGAAGATGTCCCAGTTGGGGAAGTCACAGTAGTAGTCAAAACTTTCGGTTTTCCGGACGTTTTTATTGCCGGCAAACTCCGGATACTCACCATTGACATCGCTGAACAGCCGTGGGTGAATCAGGCTATGGTACATGGCGGTGTAGAATTTTGTCAGGTCATTTTCCGAACCGCCTTCCACATCAATTCTTCCCAGCACTTCGTTCCATGTGCCTTCCAGTTCCTGACGGGTTTGTTCAAAATTCCAGTGGGGAATTTCTTCTTCCAGGTTTTTTCGTGCATTTTCAATACTTGTAAACGAAGTGCCCATTTTCATGTGCAGAACGTCTGCTGCTTCCAAATTAAAAGTAACATATGCACCGATATCGTTCTTATTCTGCTGTTCAGAAACCTCATGAAACAACTCGTTATTGGCAAAAGTCCCTGCCTTTGCGAACCCTTTGTCAAAACGGGCAACAAAATAGCCGCTGAATCCTGCGGGTTGTCCATCCCCATTGTAAATCCTGTGTACAGGGTTATAACCTGTGATTTCATTGTTCTCGGGATCTATTTTAATGTATCCTTCCCCTTCATCACTGTTGACATCTATAATGACAGCAGCGTTCTCCCCCTCGAGCCAGGAGAAGCGAAAGAATCCTGCTCTTTTTGTTGCAGTAATTTCTGTAAGTATGTTTTTATGGGGAAGCATAGCAGCGTAATAAGCAGGAGAAGAGTTGTCGGCATCATAAATGTACAGGGTTTTGCGCTGTGTGGGCATGTAGGGAAATGTTTCTTCAAACGAGGTGGGGAATATGGTAAAACTGCCGTAATCCTGCACACAGGAGCCGCTGGTCCAGTGCGTAGCCCTGAATCCCTGGAGGGTAGGAGTGCCCCAATAATAAGGAGCAAGGCATTTCTTTTCAGTGGCAAATGTTTGCGGAGTCCATTGCGTCATCCCAAATGGTGCGGTAACAGCCGGTATTGTTTGTCCGTAATCAACATGGTCTCCTGGTTTGTTTTGTGCAGCAGGCGTGGCAGCAGGACCTGTTCCAATTAGCAGGTTAACATGTTGCAGGAAATTTTTTTCTTCTTTTTCAGCACAATTCGTCAGCAGAAGAACTGCTGAGAGAAACAAAATAATAGGTGTTATCCTCATACCACAGGTTTTATTAAGGTTTTGAATTAAGCCACCAAATTTATAAAAACGTTCAGAATAATCTGCTCTCTGATAAAAAAAAGGGAAATTAAGAACCAGCGACAATGAAATGCGGGTTTCTCATTACGAACAGTTAATTCCCGGATTTATGGCCAAAAAGATGTCGTTGACAAGGTAAAATCGGTTGGTTGTTGAATTAAAATTCTGCCAAGCAAAACCTTGCATATATTTGATTCAGTAAAACATTTAAACAGTTGCATCATGAAAACAAAATTTTATTTTTTAATGGTTCTTTTTTTGGCTGTGGGAATAACTGTCTCAGCCAAGGTTAAGGATGGACAGGTAGTTTCAGGGAATTCAATGACTGAGCTGGGAACGTATTCAGTTGTAAAGGCAGAAGTCCCGATGGTAGTAAACGAGCAGGCGCTGGAAACATACGACCTGGTCTATGAAAATGCTTCGAAACCCGTAAAAATAGGTGTCATAAATGAAAAGAAATGCACCACTTTTCTGGTTCGCACCGATGAAGTAGAAGTACAGTATGTATGTGAAAAGGATGTTTTTGGCGTAAGGAAAATTGATAAAAAGTACCGTGAACTTGAAGAAAAAAGTTCGGATTCAAAAATGGACAGAATTAACTACTTATCACAGCGGGTGATTACACAGAAACCAAAAAACCAAAATGAATTACTCGGACTTATAGCCTGCTATTTTCCGGTTTTGGTTGAAAAACAATACCAGGCTCAGCTTTAGTTCTGAAACAGCACTTTGGAAAAGAAATTAAACAGCGCAATTTTTTCATAGAAATGAAAAAGAAGCCTCTGTCAGAGGGCAGGGGCTTTCACTTTTTCAATAATCTGCCGGAGTAAAGAGTAAAACATCATTTTTGTGCAGATAAACGGTAACTTTTTCTATGCATTTCATTTTTGCGCTATAGACTTGATAATAAGCAATCCCTTATCTTTATGGGGAAATCAGGAAAGTAGTTTTCTTTCAAAAGGAGTGGGCTTTAATTTTGACACTTCATTGTAATGAATGCAAATCAGGAACAGGAGGGGCCATCCGGCAGCATTTTCAACTCTATTACATCTTATTATTTCACATTCCAATGACAAAGCCATTAACTTTTTCTGCAAGACATCGCCGAATAGGAACACATATTTTATTCTGGACATTTTACGTCTTGTTTTTTGGTTCTGTATATGGAAAGTATGGGCACAATTTCCAATGGTATTTTTTAGAATCACTGTGCATGTTACCCTTTGTAATGGCAGCAACATATACTACAGTTTATGCCGTGCTGCCATTTTACCTGCGTACACGGAAACTTATTCCTACAGTTCTGATTGTGGTTGCCATTTTGTTTCTGGCCACTCTGGGAGAACGGCTTTTTTTGAGGTTTATCAATGATTTGCCCCTGACATCCGATACCATATTTGGAATAAACTTTCTCTATCTTTTCCTGGAAACCAATTTTATGGTAGCCATTGTTTTTGCCATTAAAATAGTAAAGAAATGGTTTGAGCAGCAGGAGGAGAAGCACCTTATGGAAAAGCAAAACCTTGAAAAGGAACTGAATATGCTTAAGGCTCAGTTGCAGCCGCATTTTCTGTTTAATTCGATGAACAATCTATACTCGCTATCGCTTGGCAAATCGGCGAAAACATCGGAAGGAATTGCTCAGATGGCTGAATTGCTGCAGGCTGTGTTATACGAATGCAATGATTCAGAAATTCCTCTTTCTAAGGAAATCAGGCTCATTGAAAATTACATGGAACTGGAGCGGTTGCGTTACGGGGAAACACTGAACCTGAATTTAAACATAAGAGGTGAATGTGAATCCTGGAAAGTGCCACCTATGTTACTGTTTACTTTTGTTGAGAATTGTTTCAAACATGGGAAGCCTGTTAACGGAGAACAATTTTTTATTGATATTACGCTGGCCGTTCATCCATACAAAATGAAGTTCGTGGCCCAGAACAGCATTGGTGAAATAACTGGAGGCAAGCAGATGAAAGCTGGTGGTGTTGGACTTGAAAATGCAAGGAAACGGCTGGATATTATTTACGATAACAAATACCGGCTGGATATCAATAAAAGTGAAACAGCCTGGGTGGTTTTTCTCGAAATTGAGCGGTGATGCAAAAGCTTTTGTTTCATAATGATTTGTGCTACAGAATAACCCGCCACCTGTTCTTTATTCTCGGAACACTGCTCTTTTTTTCTATGCTTTTGTATGTTAGCGGAACCCACTCAAGTTATCCGGAAGCATTGAGAATTACTGCTATCAATTCATTTTTCTTCCTTGGATATGCTTACCTGACGCTTTTTCTGTTTATTCCTTTTGCATTGCTAAGGAAAAAGGTAGCCCGTTTTCTGCTGCTGTTTATTGTTGCCGGAGTTATTCTGTCAATATTGAAACTGCTTGTCTCCGATGAAATTTTCTATGCTTCTGTATCACCTGAATATTTTATAGAAGGAAAAACGGGAACAATCAGTAAGCTTCTTATTAATGCAAAAGACATGACTTTTTTTGTTGCTTTGTTATGTGTCGGTAAATTCACTAAAGATTTTATTTACACTGAACGGCAGTTGCAGGAACTGGAAAAGCAGAACAGGGAGGCACGTCAGCGTTTACTTCAATCGCAGTTGAATCCACATTTTCTTTACAACACCATAAATAATTTATATGCCCTCTCCCTGCTGGATCCCGGGAAAACGTTAGCTGTGACAAAAAAAATACAAAAGGTGTTGGCTTATATTGTGGAGCAGAGCCGTTATAGTTTTTTAGACCTTCGTGAGGAACTGGACCTGGTGCGTAATTATGTTTCCCTGGAAAAGCTGCGCTATGGCAACCGTCTGACAGCTAAAATTGTAAGAAAGGGAAATGTTGAGGAATGGAAGGTGCCGCCTATGGTTTTGTTTTTAATGGCGGAAAATGGTATCCGGCACGGTAGCCGCTCCGACACGGGTAATTCCTGGCTTAGAATTGTTGTTGATGCAAAGCCGGGCGCATTGGTGCTGGAAGGTACCAATAGTAAGCCACCTTTTTACAATGAGAATAAGAATGAAAAGACAAGAGGGACCGGACTCCGGAACCTGAAGAAACGGCTTGAAATTCTTTACCCTGTAAACAGTTATGCTATTGAAGTTGAAGAAACTGAGCAATCCTTTTGTATCCGCTTGACATTGAGTAAATTGAAAAATGGTTTTGACAAGACATCATATCGCTGGTCATAATCTCTGGTTGCATGCCGGCTTTTGGACCACCTGGGTTGTGTTTTTCACGCTCCTGCAAAGTCTGGGGCAGGGAAGCAGTTCATTGCTTATGTGGTTATGGTATTATGTAATTACTCTGCCTGTTTTTGTTATTCATACCTATTTGGTTGCATACTGGCTGGTACCGGCAACTTTCCTGAAAAAAAGGTATGGGTGGTTTTTTGCAGGTTTATTTTTGTTGTTGTTGGTATTTTCAACTCTTGAGCTTGTTATAAGTAATGAATTGATTTTTGAATGGATGAATCCTATAATGGCTGCGAATAATGGTTACCTGAAACCTGCAAATGTAATTATTAGTGGTATTGGAAACCATTATATAATTTTAGTTTTTATGTCAATCAAAGTAGGAATGGCCTGGTATCGTGCAAAAGCTAATGAAGAAGAAGAAAAGCATCGTAATCTCGAAACCACATTTGAAACTTATAACTATCAGTTTCGGCCCAGAGTTATTTATCATTTAATGGTGTTGCTTGGATGCGCCATTCAAAAAGACGTAAAAAGGTCTTCTGAACTGATTATATCAGTTGCAGGCTTTCTGAATGAATTTCTGAATGAAAACAACAAGCAGGAAAAAATGATTTCCAGGGAAATAAGGCAGTTGGAAATGTATCTTAATATTTTTTCTGCAGCTTTACCTGGTAAGATTAAGACAGTATTTACAGCTGAAGGCAGTTTTACATCATACCCGGCTCCGGAATATCTTTTTCTGCCTGTTGTGGATCATGCATTAAGTTTAGTGAAATGGTGTAACAATCCCTGCAGATGTTCAGTCTCTATAAGAGAAGAAAGCATGTGCCTTCATTTTAAAATGTTTCTCAGCAGTGAAAAGAAAATTGAACAGCAGGAAAATATAGATTCAGATATGCTGTCAAAAAGGCTCCGTGAAAAGTTTTCGGGCAATGTTAACTTAACAGAAGAGAAAGGGGATACTTTTTGGAAACTGGAGGCTGATGTTTTTTGCTGATAAATGTAACAGAAGGAAAAATCGGATACTAATTTTTTAGGAAAACTACAATCGGATAAAATTATTTCATGAAAACAAAATGCCTTATAGTGGATGATGAACCTTTGGCAAGAGGTTTAATACGAAACCACCTCAGCAAGTTAGACAATTTTGAAATAGTAGCCGAATGCAGCGATGCCATGAAGGCTCTGGAAGTGTTACACAGTCATAAAGTGGATTTAATGTTTATGGATATTCAAATGCCGCAGATTACCGGTATTGAATTTTTAAAAACACTGAAGCATCCTCCGCAGGTAATAATAACTACTGCTTATAGGGAATATGCCATTGAAGGCTTTGAACTAGATGTGATTGATTATTTGCTTAAGCCCATCACATTTGAAAGATTCTTAAAATCAGTGAACAAGTTTTTTCAGGTATCAGCAAATGAACAAAACGGCCTCTCAACTCCTTCCCCGGCACAGGATGATGCCTTTATATATGCAAAAGAGAATAAGCGGGTGGTAAAAGTAATGTTAAGCGAAATATATTACATAGAGGGACTAAGCGAGTACGTCAAAATCCATACTGCCGATAAGAAAATTGTTACTAAAGCCAGCATGGCAGGAATGGAAGAGAAATTGCCGGAAGCAGATTTCCTGCGCATACATAAATCGTATATCATCTCATTGCGAAAAATTGAGGCATTTACAGCAACAAGTGTAGAAATTGGAGGTAAAGAGCTGCCTGTAGGCAGAAGCTACAAAAACAAAGTGGCCGGTGTTTTACAACAGGATGGTATCACATCGAATTAAAATTTGACAGCAGACGTGCAATTCCCTTTCCTGCAACCAATCCTTTTACAGGCGAGAGCTTCAGGTATTCCATCCGAATTTTGTTTACCATAGCCAAATCGGGTTGCACATCCAGATTATCATGAATTTTAAGGGCAATAACAGTTTTTAGGGTAGGAGCCTTTATGCGAATGGTATAGGGTGAATATTTACCCGGATGAATATGAAGAAAACGGGAAGCATCCTGCCCCTGTTTTATTACCCAAAACGACCCGTCGGATAGTTCAGTTTTTCTATACTCCAATGGGTGAAGCCATAGGGCAAGTTTTTCAGGAGATGTGATATCTGTTTTTTCAGCAAACCGCAGTGTCTCGCGAATGATTTCTTCAATGCTGAGGTTTCCGGTGTAGAGATCTATCAGGTTGTTTCCAATGAGGCGTATCTCCTTTTCTGCCTCATTCCAGTCCATTTTTTTCCAAAATTCTACTTTCGTTCTCAGGAATCCCAAATGATGCTTATACGGGTTGAAGGTAACAGGGAACCTTTCGTCTGGTATGTAATGGTTTTCAATCATTCTATAATACAGCTATCCTGCTTTTAATGGCCGTCTCACCCGGTGATTTTCTGCACCGGGCATGAAATCCACGGAAATATAACCCGATTTTAGTAAAAATAATACATACTTTTGTTTTTAAACGAAAAGTATGATTCATTATCCGCAACATAAATATTTTATTTATAACGGGCAGATTAAATCAAACAGTGAGTTTATTGCATCGGAAAATGCCGGTGGCGTTTATGAAGTTTTACGTGTTGCTAAACATGTTCCTTTATTTCTGGAGGAGCACCTGGAACGTTTTTTTTTGTCGGCACGACTTGCAGAAAAAACCATACGTTTTTCGAAAGAGGATATAGAAAGCTGTTTACGCACCTTAATCGATGAGAATAAAGTTTCTGAAGGAAACATACTTCTTTCAAATAAAACCAATCTGAAAGCTTTTTTCATACCTCATAAATATCCTGAAGAAAGCTGGTACCTGAATGGGGTTACGTGTGGATTACTCCATGCAGAACGAACAAATCCAAATGCAAAAGTATTTCAGACACCTGTAAGGCAGCAAGCCGATGAGTTAATGGCAAAAGAAGGGTTTTACGAGGTTTTGCTGGTTGATCACCTGGGCAGGATAACAGAAGGCAGTCGCAGCAATGTCTTTTTTGTTGCCGGCAACCAACTTTTTACCCCTCCCGGAAATGAGGTTTTGCTGGGCATAACCCGGCAGAAGACGATTCAACTGGCTCAAAAGTTAAATATCCCACTCATTGAAGAGGATGTATTACTAAAAGGCTTACATAATTTCGATGCAGCTTTTATTACGGGTACTTCTCCAAAAATATTGCCGCTCTCTCAAATTGCCGGGCGGTCATACGATGTAAAAAACCATGTGGTACAAGATTTACGCGAAGAATACGATCAACTTATCAGCCGGTACATATCTTCGCGCAAATGAATTACAAAGTTTCGGTTGGAAAATATTGTTTTCCTTTTATAACCGGTCTTCAAGTATTGTTTCAACTTCCTTATACCCGATATCCTGTTTTTCGCCCAGTTTGCTGTTCCTTGATTGAAAACGTTCTGAAATTTTATTTATGGTCCCGGCAGGCACATCATATTCCGGCAAGGTGCAAGGTATTCCCAGAGAATTAAAGAACTGCACGGTTTTACTTATTGCCTGGTCGATTCGTTCCTTTTCCGTTCCTTGTTTGATGTTCCAGATACGCTCTCCGTATTGCAGCAGTTTTTCTTTCTTGCTTTCCCTTTTAATATGCATCATTCCGGGCAGAACAATTGCAAGGGTACGTGCATGGTCTATTCCATGGAAAGCTGTCAGTTCATGGCCAATCATATGTGTTGCCCAATCTTGCGGGACGCCGGCACCAATCAACCCGTTCAGGGCCATTGTTGCACTCCACATGAAATTGGCTGCTGCATCATAGTCGTTGCGGTTTTCCAGTACCTTTGGACCTTCCTCAATCAGCGTTAACAGGATTCCCTCTGCAAAGCGGTCCTGGAGAGGTGAATTGACAGGAAAGGTGAGGTATTGTTCGATGACATGAACAAAAGCATCGGCAATTCCATTTGCCACTTGCCTGTCGGGCAGGCTGAACACACATTCCGGGTCAAGGACTGAAAACCGGGGCATTACTTTTGGAGAGCCAAAAGCCATTTTTTCCTGGGTGGAAACACGGGTTACTACAGTGTTACCATTCATTTCAGAACCGGTTGCCGGCAGGGTTAACACCGCACCAATCGGCAAAGCCTCCTGCACTTCTATTTCATAACGGTATTTAAAAAAGTCCCAGGGGTCGTTTCCCTCATACAACGCTCCGGCTGCAATAAATTTGGTAGCGTCAAGCACTGAACCTCCGCCCACCGAAAGCAGGAAATCAACTTTTTCGTTCTTCACAAGTTCGATGGCCTTCATGCACGTTTCATAATGCGGATTGGGTTCTATGCCCCCAAACTCAAGCAGTTCATAACCTGCCAAAGCATTTTTTACCTGCTCGTAAACGCCATTCTTTTTTATGCTTCCCCCGCCATAAGTCATCAGTATTTTAGAACTTTTGGGTACTTCATCGGCAATCTTTGGAATGCTGTCCTTGCCGAAAATGATCTTCACCGGATTCTGGTATTCAAAATTGTACATATCAGTTAACTTTTATTGAAACTATAATTTTTACTATATGACAAATTTCTTTTTTATTTGTTTCAAAAAATAAAAGTATTTTAAAATGCCTGGAAAAGCAAGTACGACTCATATCGATCATGATTTTGAAGAAAGAATGCAGGAATTGGAAGACGAACAGTTAAGGAAGGTTTTAAAAAAGAGAAACCTTTACCAGGAAGAGGCAGCAAAGGCTGCAATACGGGAAGCCATCAGGAGAGAGATTATAGCATCAGAAGAGGATTTGCATGCTCCCGATTTCCGTCATGAACCACTTAAGCCAAGGCTTTTTCCATTAATTGAAAATCCGCGGAACAAATTCAGAATAAGACGAAGTGTAAGCCGTGGGTTGCTGCTGGCGGGCCTTCTGCCGACAATCTGGGGTATGGTACGGCTTAATGCCGGGGTTCCTGTTGAAGGTATAGTGCTGATTGGATTCGGACTGCTCTGGATGGCATTGTCTGCATCTCTTATCCGCAGGTTTTCCATGACTTCTGTTCGGTTGCTTTTTGTCCTGGCCGTTTTGTCTCTTATCTATATCGTCCGCTGGATGATTGTAACACCTCAAATCCTTTTTATGGATCTGTTTATCATTATTGTGCTTTATGCCCTCATGGCTTACGGGTTGTTCTTTGTTTTACGCCTTAAAGACTGATTTACCTCAATTTATCAGGCTTAAATGGCAGTTTACCGAAATTGTACTTCCATTCTGAATATTACTCGCTAACTTTGCAGTGAAAATCTAAAATTCAAAAAAATGAGATCAGCTTTCTTTACTTCAACTTTCAGTATTCTGTTGTTTGCCGGTGTGCTTTTTTCCATTTCTGCTGTAGGACAGAACAGGGAAAGGGAAACACGAACTTATGAAACCGGAAGATTTACTGAACTTTTCCTTGAGGGGGCTTATGGTGTAGAGCTAATCCAGGGAAAGACAAACTCCCTTGAAGTTAGTGTTTCTGATCCAAAGGCATTTGACTATCTGAATATTGATCGCAAAGGAGACTTGCTTCATTTGCACGTGGACAGGAAACCATTCGATTTTAGCCGTATAACTTTATACATCACTTTCAGAGACCTGGAGCGGCTGAGGATATTCGGCAGCATAAAACTGGAAACAAGGGGTTATCTCGACCTGAAGGATCTGGATATGTTGCTGGAAGGAGGTGCCAATGTAAAACTGAAGGCAAAGGCGCGCCGGATTTCAGTTGAGAATAAGGGGGGCGTAATTGTGGAACTGATGGGTATAGCCGATGTGCTTGATTTGTACCTTGCCGGGGCCGGACACATCAATGCGGGAGAACTTAAGGCAAACGATGTGGATTTCCGGATTGACGGTGTGGGCACAGGAAAAGTGTTTGCTACCAAAACATTAAAGGCAACAATTAATGGCGCCGGAAAAATAACCTATCAGGGTGACCCTGATGTACGGGAAAATATTGAAGGTTTAGGTTCGGTCAGACGCGAATGATTCCTTCAGTGGTCAATTAATGAAATTCACAAAATAAAAAAGGCTGCCATTCGGCAGCCTTTTTTATATAATGATTGCAAAAACTATTCTTTAACAATTTCAGGTTTCAGGCCATCAATCAACAGCTCCCTTTTATTGGCATCATACTTTGAGAAGCCCCTGTCGAAAATTGCATATTCCGGTGATGGAATACGTGCTTTCTTCATTGCAACTACAGGTGTTCCTGTAATGTCTTCGATGGCAGCCTTGAGCAAAGGTTCCTCTTTATCTCCCAGCTGGATTCCCGAGAACAGGTCGTCATCTACAGGAATATCGGGCTGGAAACCATCTTTAAAGTCGGTTACGCCTAATGAATTGGCATAGCGTGCTATAATCGGCTGGATGGCCCAGGTGCCAAAATCTTTATAATCTTCCGGGTTGTCGTAGAAAAGTTCCGGCTTAAATGTGTTTGATGCAGTGTATTTCCCATATGTGGTTTCCCCGACTGTAGTAACATCCATATAAGGTTTTAAACCGGTTATGGTTAACTCGGAAGCCGAAGCGGAACCTGTACCGGTGAGAAAATATACCTTGTTTAAACCCATTTTAACAGCAGTGGTGTTAATAAAGGAAACAGTTAAATTTTCGGTCAGATTTTTTTCCTTCATATACTGCTGGTATTTGTCGTTCCACTGCAGGGTTACAAGGGTTTCCTTGTTATTTACTGTGCTTAATGGAGCAATTGAGCTGCAAAAATACTGAGCCGCATCAATACCACCACCAGGATTGTACCTCAGGTCAACTACCAGGTCAGTGATTCCTTCATTCATAAAATACTGGAATGCTTCATCAAGGCTGGAATTATAACTTGCAATGTACTGTGCATAAAACAAGTAGCCAATTTTTTTTCCTTCATGTTCCACGATGTCTTTTATGAGAACAGGGTCAAGGTTTAACTCTTTAGCTGTCATACTCACTTTATTTGGATCAATGGAGATACCGTCTTCTCCCAGTATTCCCAGGGAAAGCGATAAATTGGCAGCATAAAGCAAATCGGTATAATTGTCATCTGTTATGTCAGCGCCGTTCATTTTAACGATTATATCTCCCCGTTCTATACCTGCTTCTGCGGCAGGAGTATCGGGATAAACAAATTCCACAAGGGCAAATATATTTTGTGTATTTGAAAAACGGCCGAATGCAAGGCTGTAGCCAAACGAGGTTTCTACGCCCTCAAAACTGGCTTCCAATCCTTTGATGTCATCAGTTATAAATGACCATTTATCATCTTTGTATAAAAGTTTCTTAAAATAACTTTTCGAATCTGCTTCATAGCGGATGTCAAGATCCGGCACTTCTTTATACCACAGGTAAATATCATTCATTACAAGCTTAATGAATGAATTTATTTTTTTGGTAAGCTCCGGCACTTCTGCCTTTACTTCTGCCGGAGCTGGATCCTCAGGTTCAGGCAGCGGGCTTTCGTTGCACCCGATGGCCAAAAACGACAGCAAAAACAATAATAAAGATATGTTTCTCAATTCTTTCATGTTCTGTTTCCTTTGTTTAAAAATTAACGATGCAAAAATAATTATTCTTTTTACTTTACAATTTCAGCATTTTTCTCCTTTGGATATTCAATGCGAACATGGTAAATATTTAACAACTTATTTAATAACGTTTCTTTTATCACTTTTATGTCGTGAAAGGTCAATTCTGAGTTCTCCAATTGTCCGTCACGAATCTTTTGGTCTATCATTTTATTTACTACATCCCTAATGTTTTCAAGGGTTTTCTCTTTCAGGCTCCTTGAAGCTGCTTCAATACCATCTATAATCATTACCACCGTTGCTTCCCTGCTTCGGGGTAAAGGACCCGGATAAACGAAAAGCGATTCATCCACCTTTTCATCCGGGTTTTCCTCCTGGTGTTTCAGGTAAAAATACTGCGCTTTCGTTGTGCCATGGTGGGTTGCAATGAATTCCACAAGGGCTTCGGGCAATTTATATTTTTTTGCAAGTTTTATACCATTTTTAACATGTTCAATAATGACTTCCGCGCTTTTTTGATGGTTCATTCCATCGTGCGGATTAATACCCACCGCCTGGTTTTCAATAAAGAATTCCGGAGTGGCCATCTTCCCGATATCATGGTACAAAGCCCCTGCCCGCACCAAAAAAGGATTTCCACCGATTTTCAGGATGATTTCCTCGCTCAGGTTGGCAATCTGAAGCGAATGCTGAAACGATCCCGGAGCATCATCTGCCATTCTTCGCAATAACGGCTGATTGGTATCCGACAGTTCAATAAGTGTAACATCGGAAACAAAGCCGAATATTTTTTCAAAAATGAATACCAGGGGATATACCAGCACGATAAGAATACTGCTGAGGGCAAACCACTGCAGCATTTTGAAGTTCATGTTGTTCAGATTCCCTTCAAAAATCATTTCAAGTGCGGTGTAAAGGATAACATAAGTCAGCAGTACCCACATCACCGCCATTATGAGGTGGCCCCGCCGGTGCATTTTGTTGAGGCTGAATACCGCAACCACCCCGGCGGTTACCTGCAGCAAAACAAACTCATAATTGTTCGGTGCGTAGAATCCTGCAATTAAACTGGCTATTATAAGTGTGAAGATGGCAGTGCGTGAATCAAAAAATGTATGAATCACAATGGGGAAAATGACAAACGGCACAAGGTAGATATGAAGCCTGGGAAACGAATTGATAAACATTGTCAGCAGTATCATGCTCACCAGGAACAGCATCAGGAAAGAAAGCTTGCTGAACTGGGTGAGAATATCAAACCGGTAGATGTATAGAAAGGTGAACAGCAATATCATGAACACCAGTATCAAAGTTCCCTTGCCAATGTATACCATGTAATGATTAATGCCCTCCCCGCGTTCCGATTCATAGCTTGCCTTCAGCGATTCCAGAATCTGGTACCTTTCATCACTTACAATTTCCCCTTCAAGGATAATCCGCTCTCCCGCCTGCACCAATCCCTGGGTGGTTGAGATGTTTTTTAGGGCTTCTTCCCGTTCCTTTTGAGTAATATTGCTGTCGTAGGTGAGGTTTGAAGAAATATACCTTTCCGGCTGCAGTTGCAGGAGGAGTTCTTCCAGGTCAGGAAATTTTTGGGCAAGTGCATTCAACGCATTATTAACTTCGTTATACGCTGATTTTTCGGAATAAATACTCTCTTTGGGGATTCGGGTCACCCTGTTTCCAATTCTTTTTCTTAGTTCATTTTTATTGGCAAGTTCATCATATGTTTCCGGAGAACGGGGTAATATACCTGCCTCATAAAGGTTGGCAAGCGTGACTTTTAATGATTCCAGAGCATCAGAAACAGGCTCAGTAACTGTATCGGCAAGTGCTTCCCAGTCTGCTTCCAGTTGCTTTATCTTCTGATCACCCATTAAGGTGTCGTAGGTAAAATAGGGAATCACTGATTTAAGCTGTTCTTGCCGGTCTTGTTCAATTTCTTCCGGGGTTTTTAATATGGCAAAATCAAAGGGTGCCACCAGGTTTTCGTGGTTCCATGGGGTCCCCTTTTGGTATTCATACCTGAACCGGGGCTCTCCCGGCAAAATTATGAACAAAAGCCCTGCTGTTACCACGAATACCAGAAACCAGTAAAATGTACGGGTGTATTTTTTTAGCCAATTAAAAATGTTACTCATTTTTTTATTTAGTTTGTCTGCCTTTTCAATAATCGTGCAGTTTAGTGTACAAAAATTACAAATAAAAAATTAACCTGTTAAACACGCACTATTTTTTTTATAGATTTGTGTTTATTCGCATGAAACAGGCGCAATTTTGTTTTTCAGAATAAAATTAAGAAATAAATTGAATGGATTATGGTATTTCAGCATTAAGCATCATTCCGGTAAGGAAGGAGCCATCGGAGAAAAGTGAAATGGTAACTCAGGTGCTTTTTGGTGAGCATTTTCAAATAGTGGGGGAGATGGTAGGCTGGAGTCATATAAAACTGGCCTGGGACGGCTACGAAGGCTGGATTGACAGCAAAATGATATCGCCGGTTAATGCGCGGGCATATAAACGGCTGGAGAATAAACCGTTTGCAATTACCGGCGATATTTTGAGCCTGGTGCCGGTAAGCAATGAACAAAACCTGATGCTGGTGGCCGGGAGCAGCCTGCCAATCTGGAGGCCTTACCTAAAAGAGTTTTCAGTAAACAGCGATACCTATAAGGCCACAGGCCATGTGTTTTACGGAAAGCTGAAAAGTCCTCGTGAAATACTTATAAGCCAGGCGTTAAAATATTTTAATGCTCCCTACCTGTGGGGCGGGCGCTCACCTTTTGGGATCGACTGCAGCGGCTTTACCCAAATCCTTTATAAAATGATTGGTGTGCGCATTGCTCGTGATGCCAGTCAGCAGGTCCGGCAAGGGGTTGCCCTGAGTTTTGTGGATGAAGCCCTCCCCGGCGATCTGGCATTTTTTGACGATGAGGAAGGCAATATTGTTCACGTGGGAATCATCTGGAAACGCAATAAAATTATTCACGCATCAGGTAAAGTTCGCATTGATAATGTTGATCAATTTGGTATCTTTAATGTAGATTTGAAACGTTACACCCACAAAATGCGTGTAATGAAGAAAATACTTAACCCATGAAACAAATTGAACTGCTCATATACGTCATCTTTTTTGTTTTTATGCTGCTTTTGATATTAAAGTATTGGAAGACAGGCCGCAAAAGCTAAATAACTGCACCCCTGAACAATAATGAAAGACTGGAAGATGAAGGTGTTGCAATTTGAATTTTTATGGTCAGAATTTTTGTTCACAGGCAAATAATCAATGCAGATAAACTAATTGAAATTAGCATTTGATTTGGGGAGCAGATATTTTATTTTGTGATACTAGTTTAGTTAAAATATGGTTGTGAAATTTCTTTCTTTTGCTCTGTGCCCTTTGCGCCATGCCCCATGCATTACTATTAATTTTAAAACTTGTTATTATGTACACCTATAAATATCCGCGCCCGGCGCTTACCGTAGATGGGCTTGTTTATACAAACATCAATGGGGATAATCATGTGCTTCTGGTCAGAAGGGGAATTGAACCGTTTAAGGGGAAATGGGCTCTTCCCGGCGGGTTCGTAAATATGGATGAACTGCTTGAAGATGCCTGCAAGCGTGAACTGAAAGAAGAAACCGGACTGGAAGTGGATAAAATGGAGCAGTTCAAAACTTACGATGCCATTGACCGGGACCCCCGTCACCGGACTATCTCTGTGGTATTTTCTGCACAGCTTCCTGAAAAAAAAGAAGTTGCCGGTGGTGATGATGCCGCTAAAGCGGAATGGTTTCCTGTCGATGCCCTTCCTGATTTAGGATTCGACCATAAAGAAATTCTGCGGGAGTATTTCAGTCGTTAAAAACTTAACGGGCAGTTCGTTGTATTGTGGTATTATGCCCGGTTAAGAAATAGTTGCACTTATCCTGATTTTGTCGGTTTTTTACAATTTTAGATTTCGCTCCAATTGTATTTTTGTCATGTATTCACATGTTAAATCAATTTTATAAGATCATTATGAGCAATGAAACTTTAACTGAACAGGCAAAGGAGCACCTGAATGTTTTATGTTCTGAAATTACTGAACGGCGGGTTGGAGGAGCCGGCAACCGGCAGGCAACGGATTATGTAAAGAGTCATTTTCAGCAGGCAGGGTGGCAGACGGAAGAAACCATGCTTCAGGTGATGGACTGGAAAACCGGTGGTGCCAACTTAACCTGCAACGGTCGGTCGTTTGAAGTTTTCTCTTCTCCCTATTCACTGGGGTCTGATGTTTCAGGGGAACTTATAGCAGTTGAAAATATTGAACAGCTGCAAAAAACAAGTTTGCCGGGCAAGATTGTTTTATTGCACGGTAAAATTGCTTCGGAACAGATAATGCCCAAGAACTTTGTGTTTTATAACCCTGATGAACACCGTAAGATAGTCTCCTTATTGGAAAAGGGTAACCCCAAAGCAGTGGTTTGTGCCACAGAGAGAAATGCCGCATCAGCCGGAGGCGTTTACCCGTTTCCCCTGTTTGAGGACGGTGACTTTGATGTTCGTTCGGTGTATATGAAAGACACTGAAGGGGAGAAATTGCTTGGCTGCATCGGAAATACAGTTCATCTGGAATCGAAGGCAGTGCGTATACCTGAAGTGGCATATAATATCGTTGCCCGCAAAGGAGAGCAGAACAACAAAAGAATTGTTGTCACAGCACATATCGATGCTAAAATAGGTACACCCGGGGCGATCGACAATGCCACAGGGGTGACCGTTCTGCTACTGCTCTCAGATTTACTAAGGAATTACAGCGGTAATCATTCCATTGAACTGGTTGCTTTCAACGGGGAAGACTACTATGCCGTACCTGGACAGATGAAGTACATCGAACAGAACCGGGGCGCATTCGGCAACATCATACTGAACATCAACATCGACGGCGCCGGCTATAAAGACGGACCTTCATGCTTTTCTGCCTTTGGTCTGCCGGACAACATTCAGAATGTTCTGGACCAGATACTAAAAAAACAACCTTCAATTGTGGAAGGAAAACCATGGGTACAGGGTGACCACAGTATATTTATCCAGAACGGGTGCCCGGCAATTGCTGTCAGCTCTGACTGGTTTATAGAAAACATCGAAACCCAGGATATTACCCACACGCCTAAAGACAACCTTGAAATTGTAAGTTATGAAAGAGTTGCAGAATGCGCGGATGCTGTTGGTGAACTAATCAAAGAACTGGCGCATTTGGAAACTGAGGTTTGATGAGCAAATCCAAATAATGATTGTCGTTTTTGTATTACCGGGCCATGAATTTGGGAATACATAGTGTGACTTTTGATGGTAGGGTTCAGAACCCTTAGATTTTAATACCATCAGGAGCAGTTCCCATTGTTCATGGCTCAACATCTTTCCTTTTCAGTTTCCAATCCTTTTCCCGGTGAAGCTGATACCCTGTTACAAACACCTGTCATAAATTTCCTTAAGCCGGAACTTTTTTGGTTTGTTGGTAAGGTTGAACTTATACCGGGTCCGTACCTTCTACCTATTAAATTCGGTCAATCGCGAATTTAATCCGACTTTGGTATGTCGAATGTATGCAGAAAGTATAATGGTGAATTGGTAAGAACCTGTTAAGAACATATAAAACCCATAATCTGAACCAAAACTTCTCCGTGATATCAAACAGAAAATCTTACAGGAGCAGAAGTTCGAATGAAATATAAAGTTTTAGGTAAAAAAGTAGCCGTAAGGCTCGGTACAAAAGGAAAAGTTGCTACATTTGCTTTTAGAGAGGACGTAAATTCTAATTTTTTTATCCGGACAATTGATTGATAATTTGTGTCAATCGGTTTATGTCTTATTTTTTAGTGGATTCCGATTCGTTTAAGGCGGTTTAAGAAACTACCCGAAACGATTCGGAATTTATTGATGGTGATGGTTTTATGTCCATGGCTATGGCATTGCTATTTTAGCCGGAAGACAGGGTTATATGAATTTTTATACGGTACGTTTTATGGCAGACAGCTGGTTTTTGGTGACTTTTCTTTTTATTTATCCCTTCATTGTTATCGGTTTGAATCATTGTTTCCGGTGTTGTATAACTTGTAAAAAAAACAGGAAAATTTTTCTGCTGGAAAATGATTACGTGAACAAGTTGTTGTATTTGTTGATGCCGTTACTTGTGCTGCACATTGAGCTTTTATTGCTGTACACCGGCTATCCGTTTTATGAAATTAGCAGTTGGATTATTATTATTCTTGTGGTATTGCAGGTTTATTTATTCGGTACTGCAGTTTTTTCCTTGCTACAGTTATTTGTAGCCGCAAAAAAAATCGGACAATATTTACGGGAAAATTAATTTTATGTTATGCAGGGGTGTCACTTTTCAGCCAGTGCCTTTATATCTTTTGTTTCCAGTACCTGTTTGTCGTAACCTGTAAATACGCTGTTTATCATTGCCTGCCCGACTTCCTGCAAGGTAAGGATGCTTTTGGGAAAGAAGAACTGGAACAGGGGGATTAGCCGTGCTGCAATCTTATATGACCTTTTGAGGTGTTGTTGCCCGTTAATTGGTTTCATCACACCGGGTCGAAAGTTGTAGGCTTTTATGCCGGGCAGCTGCATCAGGTCGTTTTCTGTTTTGCCCTTCACCCTTGCCCACATAAGCTTTCCTTTTGCCGAACTGTCGGTTCCCCGGCCCGAGACGTAACAAAAAACCAGCCCGGGATTCACATGGGCCAACGTGTTGGCAAAGTGCAGGGTGGTGTCGTAGGTAATACGTGTATATTCCGGTTCCTTCATTCCCAGAGAACTGACGCCGGCACAAAAAAAGCAGGCATTATACCCCTTCATACTGTCTTTTACATTGTCAAGCTGAAGAAAGTCGATAACAATTAGTTCCTCCAGTTTGGGATGTTCTATACCTGAAGGACGTCTTGCAACACTCAGCACCTGTTTTACCTTATCGTTATCCAGGCATTCAAGAAGGACCCCTTCGCCCACCATGCCTGTTGTTCCGGTTACAATAACATTAAGTTCCATTTCCGTTCTGTTAATTTAAAGGTTAAATTTTTGTTATTCATTTTCACCTTCATGCGGGTTCAGCCGGTCTGTTTTTTACTATAAAGGTACATTAATTTAAGATGTTTTGCCCAAAGTTTTCGAAGCAGTTTTGTAGTTATTTCCATGAATATCGATGTAAGGAAATGGGAACTGCTGGATAATGTAATTCCTTGTTCTTAAATCATTTTCAGGATTTTTGCTTGTTCTTTGAACTTTAATTCTTAAATTTAAGTCAATAAACTCTTAAAGTATTTTATTCATTAATACACCAATGAAATCAGGGTTTCAAACATCATGAAACTATTGAGTTCATTGGTCATAAAAAAAGGAGGCAATATCATGGGCAATCAAAGTATTAATATCAGCAATGTAAGGGGAGATATTTACGGGACCGGGGCTTCAGGAGTTGTGGCCAAAAACATATCCGGCACCGTACATTTCGGATCGGAGCAAACGGATAAGATGCCTGATGAGTACAGTAAAAGTCTGCAGGCATTTTCAGAAAACATTAACCTTTTGTTGCAGAAGTATCAGGTTGAGCCTGAAAAGGTAGAACCCGTGCAGAAAAAAATAGATGAATTTGCAGCAGAGGTTGCAGAAGTGGGTACTGAAGCAGAAGTGGATTATGAGAAGGAAATCAATTTGAAATCGAAGCTGGTTTCTGCAGCTGCCGGTTTGGCCAGATTGCTCCCCAAAGGGGCAGAAGTTGTGGCGGCATTTACACCTCTTGCACCATTCAGTAAGTTGATTGGCGAAGCAGTGGATGTGGTTGTGCGTAATGTGGTAAAGGAATGACAATCGGCTGATGTTTAATTTTTAAAATAAAATGCAGCTATGGACAATCAGGAGGTTAATATCAGTGATGTAAGAGGGGATGTGGTTGGCACCGGAGCCAGTGGCATTGTGGCAAAGGAAATTCATGGAAATGTAATACAGGTAGTTATCAATTCGGAGGATTTAGCCAGGCAGCTGGGGGAAATAAACAAAGTACCTGCTGATGTAAAGCAAAAACAGTCGGCGGGGATTGAGGGGAATAAAGTTTCTCAAGATTCAGAATTGCTTCGGGAAACCATCAGTGAATTGCTTGAGGTTATTCGTTCATCAAACCGAAAGGGCAACAAAGTGGATGAAATACAGGCCGGAGAGCTTCATCTATCGCAGGTGGATTTGTTGTTGAAAAAGGCCATCCTTCTAAAATCGGAAGCCGACCAGATGTATTTTGAGCAGCTGGATAAGTCTGCACGGAAGGATTCTTCCTCTCCTGTACAGGAATACGGCACTGCCGGTCTGGACTTGGATAAGGTTCTGACCGATTTTGATGATAAGGCTTACCTGAATAAACTTCGTGAGGCATATGGACTTCTTAAGGAAGCCATAGATATTGATCCAGCCAATACGGAAGTTTTACTGCATATGGCACAGCTTCTTATCGAATTAACGCCGGATGATCCTACTGATGAGCAGAAGCTTCTGTATCGTGTACAAAACCTGCTCAACAATCCTAAAGACGATGCCGAACGGTTCCGGTTGGCGCAGGCAACTTTTTTGCTGGCTACAACAGGCAATCATCTGCATAAGGGTATGCTGAAAGATGCACGGAGGATGTTTAAAAAACTTGGTCGCAACGAATGGGTCCGTCAGTGCGATGACCTGTTGGGCAAGGGGAAACAAACAATGGGTGCCGCTCCTCAGCAACAGGTGTTTGAGCCCATAGGACAGTGGAGCATACTTGTTTCCGATTTTGTGGGAAGCACCATGAATGTAACATTTCATGCCAACGGTTATTTTGAAGCCATCCAGCAGACAGGAATGTATGGAGCGTCAGTGCAGGCTGCCGGGCAGTGGGCTTTTATCCCGGCTCAACGGATGCTTCAGCTCCAGGGAATGATTAATGGCTTCCAGCCTTTTTTTATGGGCATTTTAATACAATATCAGCAGGAGAATGTATTTTATGGTGTGGGAACTGATGGCTACAGTTATACATTGCAGAAGAATTGAGCCTTTTGTTTACAGGAGGCTCTATGAATTAATGCATGACTTGCAGGTTCTGACAAAACCCTTTTTATAAGATAGATAAATTAAAAGAGCTGTGAAAATGAAGACTGCATTTGTATCTGTATTCATTATTTCTTTCATGCTTGCTTCATGTATTTTAGTACCCAGGGAAACGGTGACCCTGTCAAGGGTGCTGAATAATGATCTGGTTGCTTTGCATAATTCTCACCGGCAGATTGCTGCATTGTATTTCGGAAAGATCAAGGAGGACATAAATCTGTTCGTTGATGATGTGTATTCTCCTTTTGTTATTCATTATGTTCTGGATGTGGAAATGCAAAGATACAGGGCCGGGGAAGCGTCCTTGTTCCTTTCCATTGAAAATGCTGCTACAATTGAAGGCATTGGACAATCGGAAGAAGCCCTGAATACCATGCTCGAATTTCAACAGGCAGCAAATACGCAGATTCAGACCATGAGAAATGAGTTGCTTGAACCAATTCTAAAGCAGGAAATGCAGGTTATTGATGCCATCAATGAATCGTATGAACAGGCAATTCGTGCCAATCTCACCATCTCCGGATACCTTGAATCAGCCCGTAAAGTAAAGGAAAGCCAGCAGGAAACGTTATCTATGGCGGGCCTTCAGGGAGCAGATTCATTAATGACAGGCAGCTTGCTTAAAGTCTCTGAACTGGTTAATGCCGCAGTGAAAAAAGGTAAACAAATCGATCTGAGGAGTGATGAGGCTTTATTGGAAATCGAAGAAATATCAAACCGGATAAAAAATTTAACCCAATAATCATATAACAATGGCGGAGAACAGATTTAGCCAATTATTCGCCGAAGCAGATGCGGCATTTAAGGGGGCATATAAAGACGAGCTTAATCGGCTCGAGGGACTTTCGAGAGAAGAAATTGATTCAGTAACTCCGGGTACGGAAGATTTAACCGTGTATTCTGTGCTTATTAAAGTTGTGGAACAAGCTTCAAGGGACAACAGATCTCAGGCAAGCCTTATTGCAGACATTAAGGAACTGGGTGATGTAGCTGTTAACATTGCCCGGAAGGTTCCCCGGTTTGGTAAATTGCTGTAAGGAAAGCTTAAAATTCATTTCTGATTTCAAGAGAAGATTGCATGAGGTCAGGTTGAAATAAGGAGAAGATACAAGTTTTCAACATTTCATTCATCGGAGTGATTTTCTCCTCTCCTTTATAGAGGAGGGGAAGGGTCAGGTTTCCCTAATGACGCAGTTCTGCTGTGTATCCGCGACAGGGAATGAAAATTTATTAAAAGATTAGCAAACTATATGTAAAGGGAGTAATTATTTTTATTAGCAAATGCTATATTTTAACGGGTTGAATTTAGTGTCTTCTGATAACATATGTTATTAAACCGAATTATTATTTTAATTTTATACTGTTTGATTTGCAGCGATAAAACGAGGGAGCAAAGTGGCAGGTTTATACTGTTAATGAAAATAACTAATTAACTATTAAAATATGAATAAACTGTACTTTATATGTTTTCTTTTACTTACTGTGGAATCTGGATTTGCACAAAACGATACCAATCAGTTTCTGATAGGAGAGTGGTATTACTTTGAATCAACGCGGCCAGAGATAAATGATACCTTCCGCCTGAACAGGGATAAGATTCATGATTCCTATATAAAATGGGAATTCAGGGAAAACAGCAGTTTTTACGAGCAAATTATAACTGAATGTTCAAGTGGGGAAGATGCACAATCATCAATATTTATCATGAGCGCTAACACTCCCTCAATCTGGGTATATAATAAAGAACATCATGCTATTGAACTCAGGGATTTGTCAAGGAGGTACAAGATAACAGGAATCGATGAAAAGTTTCTTGATCTGGTAAGGGTGAAATGAATCCGGGGGTACTGATTCCGATAGCAAATGAAAAATATAGCAATTGCATTTTTATTGTGGCTATACGTTGCCGCAATCGCCTGCAAACGGGTGCCAGAAGATCAAATCTCTGTTGATTTCAATTCCGGCTGGTTTCCGCAATCGCCCCAAAATATGAGTTTTCTGAATACAGAGTACGACGATTACAACATGAACATATATTATGTGGGAAAGGTACTTGATTTGTATTATTCGACCAACAAGGGATCGATGGGAAATGAATTTGACATTGCCAGCCGCAGGCTGGAAGCAGGTGTAGACTCAGATTCCGGGACGCTAGCTTTCAGGGTTGTTCCTTCAGAGCCTTCCTATGCCTGGAAATTACTGCCAAAAATAAATACGGACTCAGATGAATACGGCCCCTTTTCGTTTTTCAGCGATGCAGAGGCTGGTTCATCCACGAGGTGGTACTTCTTTTATGCCAGCAATGAACCCGGTAATTTTGATATCAGGTTTGCCTATACCATTGTTGGTGACTGGGAAGGCAGCGATTCAAAACAACAGGTCTTCGGGCCTTTTGAAGCTGCTTTGCTGAACTCGGAGTACGATGATTTTTATCCTGCAGTCGATCACGACCAATCTAAGATTTACTTTTCCTCAGACCGTGACCACGGATATGACATATATGAAGCAGCCCTGGATTCCCGGGATTTTGTAACAATATTACAGGAGGGAACAGCCGTGCCGGTCAGAAATGCCGTTTTTTCAGGACCCGACGATGATAAATGCCCTTACATCAGAGGCAACCTGATGGTATTCGCTTCCAACCGTTCCTCCGGTTTTGGTGGATATGATATTTATTACTCGGTATTTGACAATGGTAAATGGAGCGAGCCACAGAATTTCGGACCTGAGATAAATACTGAATACGACGAATACCGGCCGGCAGTTGAATATTTCCATCATTCGAACAACGATTTGATGATTTTCTCATCGAACCGGCCGGGCGGCAGAGGCGGGTTTGATTTGTATTATACCGGTATTCCCAAAATGATAAGAGATTGACGTTCCTGATTGACATGAAATCCAAAAATGGTTGTTGTAGAATGATGTTTTTATGTGGTAAGTTTCCGGTTTGTTTTTAAAAAGATATGTAGTTTTTAAAGCGATATGGTTGACTGTTTAACAGAACGTATTACCTTTAAACCAATCAAAAGCAAGGACAAAAGTTTGAGGAATAACATAAACCTTTTAGAAAATCTGCAATGACTAAATTGTTTTTAAGAGCAAAACACTGGCATATTTTTACCATAGCCTTCGCCCTGCCATTCGTTTTGCAGATGCTGTTGGTGCCACTGGTGATGCTTGAGCACAGTCCCATGATAATATTTCAAATTATGCCGGTCAGCATGTCGTTACTCATAGTCGGGTATTTTGGGTGGTTCTGGTCAATTGCCGTGGGGCTGCAGTCAAAAGTACCGGCAGGCATTAAAATGAAGGTGAACCGTTTCAGGCTGTTCTTCTTTATTCCGCTGGTTTACCTTGTTTTGTTTTTGTTGTTCATTGCTTATGGACTCGGAGGATTTGTTGAAAGCGGACAGGAACCCTCTGCCAGTGCAATAGGAATAATTATCGGAGTCGTTCTGCCCATTCATTTTTTTGTCATTTTTTGTTTGTTTTACTGCCTGTATTTTGTTGCCAAAACCTTTAAAACGGTTGAATTGCAGCGGGAGGTTACCTTTTCCGATTTTGCGGGCGAGTTTTTCCTGTTCTGGTTCTACCCCGTGGGGGTGTGGATTGTTCAGCCTAAGATTAATAAGATGGTAGAGGGGTGAATCATAGTATTTACCTGCTATATAACTATTTTATGGGAGGTGTTGTCAGCAGCGCATAAATTGCATCAAATAAAGCAGGATTTTCGGTGCCACATGATATCCCTGCTACTGAGCTGTCATTGCGCGCGCAGCAAAGCAATCTACGGATATTATGCAGATGCCTTCAATTGAACAGCAGATTGAAATGAACGCAACCTTTTATTAAAGAACAGCATCTTAAGAAAAAACAAAACATCATGGATATTTTTAAATCGTTTTTGGTAGTATCAATGATCATATTTATTGCCTGCGAAAAAGAACCTGTGGAAGAACCTCCTGAGATTTCTGACAGTATGCCGGGAAAGCACATTGTGGATATGGCCATCGACAACAACAATGAATTTTTCTACATAACAGCTGAGATTGACACCAGAATTGATGTGCCCGGTTATTCCAGTTATATGCCTATAAGATTGTATTTGTCGAAACGATCATCCGAAACAGGGGATTATGAAATTCTGGACAATGACTTTATTGCTGCCAATGAAATAATGTTTGATCGGAAAAACAACCTTTGGGCAAGAAATTCAAAGAAGATTTACCGAAAGGAAGGAAGCACATTCAGGAAGGTGCTGGAATTGGACGATGATGCGGGGCTGTTTAATTTTTTTTCCGTCGATAAAAGCAACAACATCTGGGCAGGCGGTTTTACGCATGGTTTGTATAAAATCGACGATCAACTGAAGGTGGAATTATATACTTCTGAGAATTCACCGCTTCCGAAATCAAGCATGACCAGCATTCATATCGATGAAAACAATAACCGGTGGATATCGATGGACGAAAAGGGAGTGCTTAAGATTACCAGTGATGAATGGACCTGGCACAATCCGGCAACTTCGGATTTAACATCCCAGAGAATATGGAGCCTTACCACCGATTGGGACGGGAATTTATGGATAGGAACAGGGGCTGATAACCTTCCTGTTAATCTAATGAAATATGACGGGCAGCACTGGCATACGGTAAAACCAATTGATGGCGATGGTTATGCTGTTACAGGAGCCATTCGTATCCTGCATTCGTTCAACGGGAAATTGTATGTTGTTACAGAGCAGACAAAGAATGCTGCCTTTCAGTCAAACCAGTTGCTGGTGTATGATGGCAGTTCGTGGGAGCAGATAATAGAGATACCGGAAGATGACGGAATAGCCGATCTTGTTTGGGATGAGGCCAGGCAGGTGGTTTGGGTAAGAACCCTGAATGAAGGAATTTTTAAAATTCCCGGGTGAGAATTTTATTTTGCACTACATTTTAGGTTGTTTGTCGGGATTATAAAACAGGTTGGTATAAAACTAAAATTTGGTATTCCTGAGTCAGCAATCATCCGGCAGGAATAAGAGGCAATAAAGATTATCCCTGTTATTAAATAATTTTTTGCATTACTGCTTTTTGTAGTTCGTTTTAATCTTCAGACCCTTTGTCAGGGTTTGATATACCACACAATACCGCTCAGTCAGTTTTGACAGAGTCTGAATCTGTTCCGAAGTGGCATCGGTATCCAGAATAAATGTAAGGCGGATGGATTTGAATCCAACTTCAGCCTCTTTTGAAACACCCAGGGTACCGCGGAAATCAATATCGCCTTCTGCCCGGATTACCGCATCCTTTACTGGAATATCAATGGCTGTTGCCACTGCATTAAGTGTAACGCCTGCGCAGGCCACCAATGCCTCCAGCAGCATGTCGCCTGAGCAGACAAATAATCCATTTCCCCCTGTGGCCGGATGAAGCCCGGCATCAACCATTGCCTTGCCGGTTTCCACTTTACAGGATATATCTTCTGAAATTTTACCCTGTGCCTTTAGTGTTACAATTGCCAGCTCCGGATTGTCCTTATATTTATTTTTAATGGGAGCCTGTATGGATTTCAATTCTTCTGATTTCATGGATTGTATTTTAGTATTTTAAAAAAATGAAAGGTTGGAGTTGGGGTAAATTCAGGAAAGCAAACCTTAAAAATTAACGGATAATGTTTACTCATGGTTACAGGCTGGTAGCAAAAAGCCGGCTTCTTATATCTTCATTTCGGCTTGTTTTTGCTCCTTCATGCCCTCTTGAACTAATGCCTTTATGCATTGGGTTCATTTATCAGCTGTTCCTTCTTTTTTTCTTATTTTTGCAGCATGCAATTTAAAGTAGTATCGGATTATAAGCCCACTGGCGATCAGCCGGAAGCCATTCGTCAGCTTACAGAGGGGCTGAATGATGGTGAACGGTTTCAGACCTTGCTGGGAGTTACCGGCTCAGGCAAGACCTTTACCATGGCCAATGTGATTGAAAAGGTGCAGCGGCCTACGCTTATTCTGAGTCATAATAAAACACTGGCGGCACAGTTGTACGGGGAAATGAAACAATTTTTTCCGGACAATGCCGTGGAATATTTCGTGTCGTATTACGATTACTACCAGCCCGAGGCCTACATGCCTACCACCGACACCTACATAGAGAAAGACCTTTCCATTAATCAGGACATTGAAAAGTTGCGGCTGAGCACTACCTCTTCTTTGCTTTCCGGGCGGCGCGATGTGGTGGTGGTTTCTTCGGTGTCGTGCCTGTATGGTATAGGGAACCCTGATGATTTTCATGCCAACATTACTACTCTGAAGGTGGGGCAGTCGGTTTCACGAAGCGGCATGCTTCACTCCCTGGTGGATGCTCTCTATTCCCGCAGTGAGGTGGATTTCCAGCGGGGGAATTTCCGGGTGAAAGGCGATACGGTTGACATTTACCCGGCATATGCCGATTCGGCCATACGCGTGGTATTCTGGGGCGACGAGATTGAAGAAATAGCAGGTTTCGACCCGATGACCGGCCATACCATAAACACAATGGACGAAGTTGTGATTTATCCGGCCAATATTTTTGTTACCACCAAGGCCCGAATGCAGGCGGCTATAAATCATATCCAGGATGATTTGGTGAAGCAGGTGGAGTATTTCAAAGAGATTGGCAAGCCACTTGAAGCAAAGCGAATTCATGAGCGGGTGGAATACGATATGGAGATGATGCGTGAACTGGGGTACTGTCCGGGTATTGAAAACTATTCCCGCTACTTTGACGGGCGGCCGCCGGGCACCCGTCCTTTCTGCCTGCTGGATTATTTTCCGGACGATTTCCTGACAATTCTTGATGAAAGCCATGTTACCGTTCCGCAGATAAGGGCGATGTACGGCGGTGACAATTCACGCAAGACCACTCTGGTGGAGTACGGGTTTCGCCTTCCTGCAGCCATCGATAACCGCCCCCTGAAATTTGAGGAATTCGAAAGCCTGACCGGACAGACGGTGTATGTAAGCGCCACCCCGGCAGATTATGAACTGGAGAAATGTGAGGGAGTGGTTGTGGAACAGATCATCAGGCCCACAGGATTGCTGGATCCCATTATTGATGTGCGGCCCAGTGCAAACCAGATTGATGATTTGATGCATGAAATCAGTCTGCGCACAGAACGTAACGAGCGGGTGCTTGTAACTACTCTTACCAAACGCATGGCCGAGGAACTGTCGAAATACCTGCTGAATATGGGAGTGAAAACCCGTTACATCCATTCCGATGTGGATACTATGGAACGGGTGGAAATCATGGAGCTCCTGCGAAAAGGGGAGTTTGATGTGTTGGTGGGCATCAACCTGTTACGTGAAGGGCTTGACTTGCCCGAAGTGTCGCTGGTGGCTATACTTGATGCCGACAAAGAGGGTTTCCTGCGGTCGGAACGTTCCCTTACCCAAACGGCAGGACGTGCAGCCCGTAACCTGAACGGCATGGTTATTATGTATGCCGATAAGATAACCGATTCGATGCAGCGCACCATCGACTCTACCAACTACCGTCGCGAAAAGCAGCTGAAATATAACGAGGAAAACAATATAACACCAACACAGATTGTGAAGCCTACCCGCGAAATTATCGGATACGAGTTCAGGGGTGGTAAGAAACCGGCCGGCTATGGCGATACCGGGTTGCCCGATGTGGCTGCCGACCCGGTAGTGCAGTATATGGGTATTGAAGGCCTGGAAAAAGCAATTGAAAAAACAAAAAAACAGATGAAAGCCGCTGCTAAGGAACTGGATTTTATTGAAGCTGCACGCCTGCGCGATGAGATGTTTGCTTTCGAAAGGTTGCTGAACGAAAAGAAACAGCAGGCGGTTAATTCAAAACAATGACAAGGATGTTTTCTGAATGAATGGAGGCATTACAGCGTTGAACCGTTTATTTTCAGCTCATTATAGTTGTTGCTCCTATGACTATCTGGAATTTTCGGGACAATATATCTGCTTTGTCAAAACAAATCAGAACAAATAATTAACAATTTTATAAACAGTTCTATTCCGGTGAAATTCAGGGATAGAGAGTGTATTCATGTCAAATTAACTATCGGCATGTGAATTAAATAAGTTGCCGGATTTTTTGGTTCGTATGAATAAAGTGTAATTTTACCGCGAAATTTTATTGGACATGGAAGTTTCTATTAAGCGAATTGGCAATAAAATAAAAGGGATCCTGATTAGACCGGCTTCATTTTGGAAAGCTGAAAGGATAGAACCTACCGGTACCCCTCAGTTGTATTCCGGGTATTTTTTCCCTCTTTTGCTAATGGCGGGCGCTGCTGAATTTACAGGGCAGTTGCTGAAAGGGTCAGGGTTTTTCCTGATGTACCCTCTGATGCGCGGTATGCGGGAAATCATACTTTTCCTGTTGGTGTACCTTGTTGGGGTATTCTTAAGCAATCAGCTTATTAAAGCATTTAGTGGGAGAAAAGATTTGTTTGCCGTACGCAGGCTGGTGGCTTTCAGTTTGGTGCCTATGCTGTTGGTTTCAATTGTCACAAATCTTTTCCCGTTCCTGTACGTGCTTGAAATCCTTGGGTTTTACAGTTTCTTTGTATTTATGGCCGGAGCGGATGAATTACTTGATTTCCCTGAAAATAAAAAGGGGAGGTACATCCTGGTAACACTTTTTTCCAACTTTTTTATTTTCAGCTTCCTGAGCATTCTCCTTTCCCGGCTGGTAACATCTTTTATATAGTACGTTTAAAGCATAACCTTTCTTTTCCCGGCTTCCTTATTTTACCTTTTACTTTGCTGTACGTTATGCATTTCTCCTTTTTCCTTATTACTTTTGTCGGTGAACTTTGAGTTTTAGACTTTAATATATAAACTTTTTTTGTGGCACATCCGAAGGCAAATATCAACATCAGGAACAGGAAGGCTTCTTTTGAGTACGAACTTATTGAAAAGCTTGTGGCAGGGATGCAACTTACCGGGACAGAAATAAAGTCCATCCGCAATGGAAAGGTGAGCATGAACGATGCTTATTGCCAGTTTCACGGGGGAGAGCTGTTTGCCAAAAATATACATATCTCGGAATACGAGCTGGGAAACATTAACAATCACCCGGCCAAGCGCGATCGGAAACTGCTTTTGACAAAAAAGGAATTGGAGAAATTGGAGCGGAAACTTAAAGAGTCGGGGTTCACTATCGTTCCCACCAGGATGTTTATTAATGACCGTGGCCTTGCCAAGCTTGAAGTTGCCCTTGCCCGGGGTAAAAAGCTTTACGATAAACGGGAAACCCTGAAGCAGAAAGATTCCAGACGCGAAATGGACCGGATGATGAAACACTAGCCGGAAACAGCCCAAAGGGAAAATGGATAAAAACTTTAGAAGACTCCTTATGCAACCACCATGTTCTCCATGGGTATAATTTTATCCCCTTTATATTTTAACAAAAGATTTGCAACGGCAAGGGTGTCTTTTTCACAATACCTTACAATGCGTTCAATGTCCTTTTCTTCCCAATAGATTTGGGCCACCTGGCTTCCATCGATATCGTCCTTGGGAGTTGGAATATTGAACAACTCGCACATCAGCGAAAGGGAAGTGTAATGTTTGTAATCGCCAAACTTCCAGAGCTGCAGGGTATCAATCAGCTGGTCCTTAACTTCCCATGGCTTTGCTCCGGCAATGTCAAAAATTTTAGGCAACGGAACGTTGTTTACTAAGGCTCTGCGTGCAATGTACGGGTAGTCAAACTCTTGCCCGTTATGTGCGCATAATCTGCGCTTTCCGGCTTTAACCAAAGCTTTCAGTGCATTGAAAAAGTTCTGTATCAGGGTTTTTTCATCTTCGTCGAAGAACGATTTAACCCTAAAAATAAATTCCCCGTTTTTCTGAACTACGTAGCCGGCCGAAATACAAATAATACGACCGAATTCTGCATAAATACCTGCGCGGTTATACAGTACCTCAACAGGTTCATCATTTGACACCTGGAAACGCATTTTATGTTCCCAGAGTTGTTTCCATTTTTCATTAAGCCCGTTATATTCCGATGCCAAAGGCACCGTTTCAATGTCGAGGAAGATGATTTCTCCTATGGATATGTTTTCAAGCATTTCGGTTATTTTAAGGTATGGTTGATGTGATTTGTAAGAATGTTAATGGCTACCTGGTTCATGCCTCCCTGGGGAATTATGATGTCGGCAAAACGTTTTGACGGTTCAATGAACTGCAGGTGACTTGGCCTGACGGTTTTCTCATACCGGTCGAGCACCTGGTTTACATCTCTGCCGCGCTCATTGATGTCGCGCCTGATGACTCGTGACAGCCTGACATCGGAATCGCAGTCGACAAATACCTTTATGTCCATTAAATCGCGTAATTTTTTATGGGTAAGGATAAGAATACCCTCCACTATCAGTACCTCACGGGGAGCTATGATGCGGGTCTCATCCTGACGGGTACAGGTGATAAACGAATAGATGGGTTCGTTAACCGGTATTCCCGAACGCAGTTTCTTAACATGGTCGATCAGCAAATCAAATTCAACCGATTCGGGGTGATCAAAGTTTTTGGCACGACGTTCTTCAAGGCTTAAATGGCTGTTGTCGTAGTAGTATGAGTCCTGGGTAATGACAGAAACCTCTTCAGCAAAAAACTGTTCAGCTATCTTTCGCACCACTGTTGTTTTACCCGATCCGGTACCCCCTGCTATGCCTATTATCAGCATTTCTCTTTTTAGTTTATTGTTAATATTGGCCGAATTTAAAGTTTTTGCTTAAATTGCTGATTCGAAAACATTAATTTCGCCGCTGGAAAGCGAAAGTACAAAAATTCATTGCGATATGATTAATCATGTGGTGCTTTTTAAATTGAAAGATTATCCAAAGGAGGAAAAAGCTAAAATTGTAGCCGAGTTGAAAGATAAGCTTGAAAGCCTTCAGAAAAAGATTTTCGAAGTGAAGTTTATTGAAGTTGGTGTTAATTACGAGTTGGAATCAAAAAGTTACGATTTGGCGCTGATTTCCCATTTTGAGTCGATTAATGATTTGGATGCCTACAGGGTGCACCCTGAACATCTGAAAGTAGTGGAGCGCATTAAGGAAACTACTGTAGAGCGCGCAGCAGTGGATTACTATATTTAGTTTTCCGGGGGCCTTGAGCCTATTTTTTGCAAATCAGTATTCAGAATAATAAATAACAATATATGCCCGGCTTATATCCGTTAAAGTTTACGCCTTTGTATTTTGAAAAAATCTGGGGCGGCAATCGTCTTAAAACTGTCCTTGGAAAGGATTTTGGTAGCCTGCCAAATTGTGGTGAAAGCTGGGAAATATCGGCTGTTGAAGGAAATGTCTCGGAAGTCAGCAACGGCTTTCTGGCAGGTAACACCCTGACGGAATTGATTGAAGTTTACATGGGTGATTTGATAGGAGATAAGGTGTATAAAAAATACGGCATCGAATTTCCACTGCTCTTTAAATTTATTGATGCCAATGACGACCTTTCCATCCAGGTACATCCAAATGACGAGCTGGCCAGGCAAAGACACAATGCCTATGGTAAAACCGAGATGTGGTATGTTGTAGATGCTGAAAAAGGTGCATTAATCAATTCGGGCTTCAGCAAAGCAGTTACCAGCCAGCAATATGCAGAACTGGTTGAGGAAGGAAAGCTGACAGAAGTGCTGCATTACGATGAGGTGGAAGCCGGCGATGTGTTTTTTATTCCTGCCGGGAGGGTTCATGCCATAGGTAAGGGGGTTTTGCTTGCAGAAATTCAGCAAACTTCAGATGTAACTTACCGTATTTACGATTACAACCGGAAAGATGCTCAGGGTAATACACGCGAGCTGCATACGGATCTGGCTGTGGATGCAATCGATTATAGTTATAAAGAGGATTATAAAACCAGGTATTCGGTTGAGCAAAATGTTTCATCAGAAATTGTAAGCTGTGAGTATTTTACTACAAATGTGCTCGAGTTTAATGAAAAGCTGCAAAAAGATTACAATATGCTCGATTCGTTTGTAGTATATATGAACCTTGAAGGCCGGTTTAAGATAGAATTTGAAGAGGGCGAAGAGGTGGTTGAAAAAGGAGAGACCATTTTAATACCCGCAAATCTTGAGGCGTTTCAGCTTGTTCCTTTGTCAGGGGAAGTAAAAACTCTTGAGGTTTACATTAAATAGGTTTATTCGTTGTAAATAACACCAGGATATTAGATAAACATTCCTTTATGGAAATCAAAGATGCCCAATTTATAATCAGTAATACTGACGTGGAAAAATGTCCGCGGCCCGATAAACCGGAATATGCATTTATAGGCCGTTCAAACGTGGGCAAGTCTTCACTTATAAATATGCTTACAAACCGTAAGTCTCTGGCAAAAATTTCCGGCAGACCGGGAAAGACTCAGTTGATAAACCACTTTTTAATTAATGGGGAATGGTACCTGGTGGATTTACCAGGTTACGGATTTGCAAAAGCAGGCAAAAGCGAAAGCAGGAAATGGGAGAAGTTTGTACGCAAATACATATTGTTTCGGGAAAATCTTTATTGCTTGTTTGTGCTGGTCGATTGCCGTCATAAGCCCCAGTCTATTGATTTGGAATTTATGGAATGGCTGGGGATGAGCCAGATTCCTTTTGCCATCATTTTCACAAAAGCCGATAAGCTAAAACCGGAAGAGCTCGAAAAAAACATTAAAGATTACGAGGATAAAATGCTGGAGGTTTGGGAAATAATGCCTCCGTGGTTTTTATCCTCGGCGGAAAAAGGAGAAGGACGTGCTGAAATCCTTCAGTACATAGAAGAAATTAACCATTCTACAAATAAAGGTGATAAGGAAAAAACGATTTAATTCATTATTTCATATTAAAAAAGGGGTGAATCAATTAACTTTGCCCCAATTCCAAATTCAAAATAACATATCGATGGGCAGTAAGAATCATCCGTTAAAAATTTTTACAGGCAGGGCTACCCGCCACCTTTCAGAAAAAATATGTGACAGTCTTGATGTGGATTTAGGTCTATCTTCATGCCCGGTGTTTTCCGATGGAGAGTTTGAACCCTGTTACGAAGAAACTATCCGCGGGGCGCATGTATTCATTGTGCAATCGACACCGCCTCCTGCCGAAAACCTCCTGGAACTTTTGTTGATGGTGGATGCTGCCAAGAGGGCCAGTGCAGCTCATGTGGTGGCTGTAATTCCATATTTTGGTTATGCACGGCAGGATCGTAAAGATAAACCGCGTGTGTCAATAGGTGCTAAACTTATGGCCGACCTGTTATCTGCAGCAGGTGTCGATCGGGTTATCACAATGGATCTGCATGCCGACCAGATACAGGGTTTCTTTGATGTACCGGTGGACCATTTGTATGCTTCTGCTTTATTCATTCCTTTCATAAGCAAAATGGGGCTGGCAAATCCAATTATTGCATCGCCAGATGTTGGCGGTACTAAAAGAGCCAATACTTATGCACGAATGCTGGAGACCGATATGGTGATTTGCCATAAAACCAGGGCAAAGGCCAATGAAGTGAACAGTATGACAGTGATAGGTGATGTGAAGGGGAAGGATGTAATAATTGTTGACGATATGATTGATACAGCCGGAACCATTACCAAGGCAGCCAATTTGATGAAAAAGGAAGGAGCCAACAGTGTCAGGGCATTTGCTGCCCATGGAGTTTTATCAGGGCCGGCAGTTGATCGTATTGAACGCTCGGTATTGGAAGAGGTATATTTTACCGATTCAATAGCGCGTAACACCGGCTGCAGCAAAATAAAATACCTTACTGTTGCTGACGCATTAGGAGAGGCCATTAGAAGGGTGTATAAAAATCAGTCCATAAGTTCGTTATATTACCGCTAATTTATATCTTTGCACCGCTTTTTCCGAAAAGCAGGAGCATTTTGAGTGTGAATCGACTGTTAACAGAAGTTTAGGGCAATTTTTTCCAGACGACTGTGGCTGCAATGCACACTTTTAATTATGCATGCTGTTTGTTCCGATCCCGATAGCTATCGGGACGGGAAGGACTGAGTACCATAATTATTAACGTTAATTAAAAGAAAATGAAATCATTAAAGATTACGGGGCAGAAAAGAGAAGGCCTCGGTAAAAAAGAAGCGAAGAAAATGCGGGATCAGGGGCTTATCCCCGCTGTGTTGTATGGAATGAACGAAGTGGTTCATTTTGCCCTTTCATTCAGTGACTTAAGGCCTTTCGTCTACACGCCCAGTGTTTACCTGATTGACCTTACCATTGATGGTAAGGATTATAAAGCCATGATTCAGGATATTCAGTGGCATCCGGTAGAGGAACAAATCCTGCACATCGACTTTTTAAAAATAGAAGAAGGTGTTCCTGTGAAGATCGCTGTTCCTGTGGAACTGACAGGTACTGCAAAAGGTATTAAGGCCGGTGGTAAAATTAAATCCAACATGCGTAAACTGCGTGTAAAAGCCTTGGCTGAAAACCTTCCCGATACCATCAAAATTGATATTACAAAACTGGGTATCGGCGATAGCATTAAAGTGGAATCACTGAAAAGAGATAACCTTGAATTTTTGGATAATAAATCCAATCTGATTGTTGGGGTTGTTTCAACAAGGTTGGCCAAATCGGCTATGGCATTGCCTGAAGACGAAGAGGAAGAGGAAGAAGTTGCTCCTGAAGATGTTCCTGCTTCAGAAACAAATGAGCCGACTGAATAGTCAAAACATCGTAAATGAAATATTGTGAAGTATTTAATAGCAGGCCTGGGAAACATAGGCCCGGAGTATAAAAATACACGTCACAACATTGGTTTTCAAATATTGGACGCTCTGGCCGGGGCGTCCAATATTGCTTTTAACGACAAGCGTTATGGTTTTGTTGGAGAATACCGGTTTAAAAGCCGTACCTTTATACTGCTGAAACCATCCACCTACGTTAACCTGAGTGGTCGTGCAGTGAATTACTGGCTGAAAAAGGAAAACATTCCCATTGAAAACCTGTTGGTATTGGTGGATGATTTAGCTTTACCATTTGGCACCCTGCGGATAAAAGCAAAAGGTAGTCCGGGAGGCCATAATGGTTTGCGAAATATATCGGAAGTTATGGGAACCAATGAATATGCCCGGTTACGTTTTGGTATCGGTGATGAGTTTCATCCCGGGTTTCAGGTAAATTATGTGTTGGGGGAATGGTCGAAGGAGGAACAAAGGTATTTGCCCGAAAAAATAGATGACAGCATTGAAATCATCCGGAGTTTTGGCACCATAGGCATTGAGCGTACCATGAATTTTTTCAACAAGAGAAAGTGAAACATGGCCGATACGGTAAGAATTGATAAGTGGTTATGGGCTGTCAGGTTGTTTAAAACCCGCAGTCAGGCTACCGAAGCCTGTAAAAAAGGCAGGGTTTCAATTGGTAACCTGCCGGTGAAGCCTTCACGTGAAGTGCATAAGGGTGAAGTGGTGAAAGTAAGGGTAAATCCAATTACACGGAGCTTTAAAGTTTTAGACCTTGCCGAAAAACGGATGTCAGCTAAACTGACTCCGGGTTTCGTTGAAGACATTACACCACGGGAAGAACTTGACTTGCTGGAAGTGCAGAAGCAGATGAACTGGAGTACACGTGAACGGGGTGCAGGAAGACCTACCAAAAAAGACCGGCGTAACCTGGATGACTTTTTTGATTTTTAAACCCACATAGAATTGTTTAACTGCATTTGAAAGAAGTTGCAGATAATCCTATAAATTCATAGAAGATGCTAATTGCCCGTAAGAAAAGAAAGGAAAATATTGCCGAATACATACTGTATCTTTATCAGGTGGAAGATTTGATAAGGGCTTTCCAACTCGATATGGACCTGATCAATTCAAAGCTTGTAGCCAGCTATCGTGCCGATGAAAATACTTCCCGCGAAATTTCGGAGTGGTATGAGAACCTGGTGGTAATGATGGAAAAAGAGGGTAAACAAGAAGCCGGTCACCTGCAGTTCCTGGATAACCTGGTGAACGACCTTCATGAATTTCATCTGCGGGTATTGGCAGAGGAGGCTGACGCTTTATATCCTTCAATTTTTAAATCGGTTGCAGGAATCGTAACAGAGCTGAAGCAGAAAAATCCAAATGCTTCCAGCGATGTACAGGTGGCTATTGATGGCATCTATGGCTACCTGCTTCTTAAGATGCAGAAAAAAGAAGTCTCTGCAGAAACCAGTGATGCAGTTAAAAGGCTGAGCAGTTGGTTCTCACATCTTTCAAAACTATACAGGGATTACGAAAGCGGGGATTTGCAGCTGTAGTGGAAGCATTTTTTTATTGTTATAATTTAAACCGCTTTTGTATAAGCCGCTAAATTAAAAACCATTTCCCGGCTGAAGTTTCATTAAAAATAAATAACCGCTTTTAATTTTTTATTCAGTTGGTATATGCCCCGGCCTGGGAGGCTTTCCTGAGTTTTCTTCACCAAGTTTGTAAAACCTTGTTGTTGGGTATGCCAGATCAATGTCTTCATGCAAACTGAAGCTTGTCAATACATCCTGCCATATATCATTCTCAGAGCCTCTTCGTTTTCTTGGGTCACATAAGTAACGCATGGTAAGTGTTACACCAAAATCGATAACTTTAAGGTATACTATAGGTGTAAAGTGTGTATAGTAAATCAAATAATTTCTGCTTGCCCGGAACACTTCTTTTTCTGCTGTTTTGCTGAAATGTTCAGCATGACGGGTCACAACTTCCTTAAGTACTTCTTTTGCCTTTTTCCAATTGCTTTCGAAAGTAATGGTGACTGGAATTTCATTCCATATATAATTAAATCCTGAACTGTAATTGGCCTGTGCATCAAAAAAAACCTTGCTGTTGGGAATATGTATTATGCGGCCGGTGCTTTGATCGGCATCCACCCAGTTACCAATTTCAAGAATGGTGAACTGAAACAGCCTGATGTCGATAACATCTCCGGCATGTTCCCCCATTTGCACACGGTCGCCTACAACAAAAGGATGGCGGAAAATGATAAAGAACCAACCGGCAAGATTGGTAAGAGGATCCTTTAAAGCAATGGCTACACCAGCAGATAACAAGCCCAGGAATGCACCAAACTGCTCAAAAGCCTGTATCCAGATTGCAATAACAATTATAAGACCGAGAAACGGGAGGATGAAAGAAAGCGAGCGCTTCCACTGATAGCGGATTTTAATATTCCTTGTCTGGCTCCATACGATTCTTAATATTAATTTCTGGAACAGGTACAGCAAAAATATAAATGCCAGGGTAAGAATTATTTTTCCGATCGTGTCGGGAGCCAATCCGGTGTATTCAGCCAAATAGTCACGAATATTTCTCATCAGGTTATTGTTATATGCCGGAATTTACAAAATTTTCAGTAAACATCCTTCATCCCGGGCTTTTAAACAGTATGACAGTTAATTTGTAGTTACAGCCATTTTTTTCTTCTGAAATAGTAAAGCATAATTCCGGCCATAACAATCATAATGCCCCACATGGCAAAATATCCATACCTCAGATCCAGCTCGGGTACATATTCAAAGTTGGTGCCGTATACACCGGCAATAAATGTAAGGGGGATAAATATGGAAGCAAATATTGTCAGCACTTTCATTACTTCATTCGTGCGATTAGCTACATTTGAATGGTAAATATTCAGGTAGTCATTGGCCATATTATGGTAGATTTCAACGGCTTCCAGTGCCTGAATGGCTAAATCGTTAAGGTCTTTCAGGAAAGTGTAGGTGCGTTCTTTTATGAGTTTGGTTTCGGTTTTGTTGAGAAGCAGCATTATTTCCTTCAGCGGATAAATTGATTTTCGGATGAATCCAACATTTGTTTTTAAATGGTATATCTTTTCAAGCGTACTTTTTTCTGCTTCATGAAGAACTTCATCTTCTGCATTTTCAATTGACGATCCAAGACTTTCAATGGTGTGGATGTATCCATCCACCAAGGTGTCAATAAGTGCATATGCCAGGTAATCGGCTCCTGACTGGCGTATTTTTCCACTACTGTTACGCAGGCGCTCACGTACCGGGTCAAAATAATGACTCCTCTTTTCCTGAAAAGTAATTAGCCTGTTATCCCCAAGTATTATGGATACCTGATCTCCAGTAACCTTCACGGAATCGTCATGGTACTGCAAAATTTTTAGAAAAAAGGAAAGATAATTGTCGTTTTGTGCCATTTTTGGTCTCTGGTCGGTATTCAGTACATCTTCCAGCTCCAGTGGATGGATAGAAAAACGTTCTCCAAGCCTGCCAATCAGTTCGGTGTCCTGCAAGCCATAAACATTAATCCAAAGCACAGAATCAGCAGGAATCGTTTCAGGTATTTCGTCTACATTGCCTACCTGGGTTTCCGAAATGTGCTCTTTATTGAAAATCATCAGGTGAATTTCAGTTTTCTCCATCTTTTTGTTCCCGATAAAAATGAGGGAACCCGGCATGGCGCCTTGCGATTTTTTCCGGCTCTTAATGAATCGTGCCATTATTCAATGGTTTTATTGTCTTTGGAATGAACAAACAAGATGGTACCCAGCTCATCGTAACCTTCAAACAACTTCTCCTTTTCCCGTTTAACCAATTCTTCACGGATACCTATCATTGTAAGTCCTGCATTTCCTGAGTTTTCATTAATGATGGTTTTTACCGATACATTTTCGTCCTGGATCAGAAGGCGGATACTTTTTTCTGAGATAGGCAAACGACCTGTTTGCACCAGTTCATTCATTGCTTTTTGTGTTTCTTCGTAATTTTCTTGCTGGCAGATGTTATAAATTTTTATGCGTCCATGTTTCCAGTCGGGATGCCCAAGCAGGATAAATCCCAGCAGAATCATCAGGTTGGCATTTTCGGTATCAAATGAATTGATCCAGATATGTATACCTTTTTTATAAGGAATTTCACGATTACTGCTTCCAAGAATACATATGTCGAAATTGCCGGAATTAACCAGTGCAAAGTTATCGATAATCTCTTCCAGGTTTGAAGGCTGCTGCTTGTCGTACTCAAAAATGACCATGTTGTTCTCCATTCCTGCAATTCCCGGAATCTGTATAGCCTGCGCAATAGCCGAGGTATTGGAAGGAGAAATCAGGGTGTCGATATATACATGGTGTTGATCCGAATCAACATGATCGAGAAGTTTTTTAAGCTCCTCTCTTGCCTTTATTGCTGTTGATTTTGAATAATAACCAACAATGTGGTGGAGGTAAGTGCCAAAGCCGTATTTGTAGGAAATCCAGTTAAGCAGGCGAAAAGCCTTATCCCTTCTGAATGAATCTTTGGATATGCAAATGGCACTGGGACGCCATTCTCTCTTATCTTTCTTTGTTTGCTTTCTCTGAATCATCACCTGGAGGTTTTTGTTAAGCTGGAACAGTGAATTGGCAAATATGGAAGCGAAACCTTTTCTTGTTTGGTGGTAATGATTTATGAAGAGATAAATGCCTGTAATGAATGCAAATGCCAGCAAAGCAAAAGGGGTGCTTATTTTAAACATTATCCACACCGAAATGGCAAAACCTGTAAGGGAAACATACCAACGCGACTTAAAGGAGGGACGGTATGAAGGTGCTGAACCAAAATGGTTAAGGAACGAAATCAGGCAAAGCGAGCCGTAGGTTACCATAAAAAACATTGTAATAATTGAAGCAACAGCATCGACATTACCTGCTGCAACAAAAACAAAAGCAATGATTGTTGTAACAAGGGAAGCATTCACCGGTTCGTTGTCTTTTCCGGTGGCTTTTCCCAGCCATTTGTTGATGCGTGGTGAAGGTAATGCCTCATCGAGTGCCAACGCCTGTAAAGTCCGTGGTGCTACCATTACCGAGCCCAGGGCCGATGAAAGCGTTGATGCAGCCAGTCCCAATGGTATTGCAACTACTCCTCCTATGGCTATTTGTGACATGATGAGCTGGTTTTCCAGCAAATCCGCCACGGAAGCTGACTTGGCCAGTTTCCACACCACAAAAACATAAACAATCATACCGGTAAGTGTAGCCAGTGTGGTTCCCAGGGGAATGGACCTGGAGGGCTTTTTTAAATCGCCTGAAAGACCTACTCCTGCAGTCATCCCTGTAAAGGCAGGAAAGATAATGGCAAATACTATAAAAAAATCATTCGGGTTCCGTAGCTGGGCATTTACAAGACCAAATTCGGAAACTTCGGCATGGCCGGTGCTGCCGGCAAAGAATAATACCAATGAAATAAACAATACAGCTACCACCAGGTATAGTACTTTTACCCCCAGGTTAGCCCCTTTTTTAATAATCAGTATGGCAAGAATAATCATTGCCGGAATGCTTATGGCCTGTCGTGGAAGTACCAAACCATATTCCTCAAGCATGTAATTAAAGAAAAATTCGAAAGCCTCAGTGAATGCTATTACATAAAAAGCTACGCTTATGGCTTGTGAGAAAAACAGGGCAAGCCCTATAGTGGCCCCGATATTCAGCCCGAATGAACGCGAAATGATGAAATACTCGCCACCACCTTCCACCCGTTTATTGGTTGCAATCTCAGAAATAGCAAGCGCTGTTGGTATGGTTACAAGGTGGCCCAGCAGGATAATTAAAATCACTCCCCAAAAGCCCAGGGTGCCCACAGCATAGCCAAAACGCAGGAACAGTATGGCCCCTAAAATAGTAGATATTGCAGTAAAGAATACAGGTGCTGTTCCAAATCTCTTTGAACGTTTATTCATGCGACTATTGTTACATTCTTAAGGTTTTTGATACTAAAAATACATAAATTATGGAGTAAATATAAATAAATTGATAAATACACTTTGCAGGAAGTAAGGGATTGATAACAGTACTTGCATTGTTTCCGCTGTATATGAGACTGTAAAGAGGATTCCCGGCATGCGGTTCCTGTTTGTTGATTAACATCTGCATTAAGCAAAATAACAGAGTTTCCTTACATTTGGAATTTTAAAATTGAGTTGAAATATATGAAGAACTTTAGTAAGACTACCTTGTTTCTGATTTTTACTTTTGGCATCAGTTTTTTAATGGCTGGCCTTTTTTATGTTTTGGGAGGTGAATATCCATCCACAGGCGGCACTGTGCTGGCAATAGCCTATATGTTCACACCGGCTCTTTCCGTATTTATCGTCGAAAAGTTGGTACATCATGAAAATATCCGTAACAGGTTGCTGATATCTTTTAAGATAAACGGATGGTTCTTTGTAGCATGGCTGGTTCCGCCGGTTATGGCTTTTTTAACCTTTGGCATAAGCCTGTTGTTTCCTTCAGTGTCGTATACTCCCGGGATGGAAGGATTATTGTCTCGGTTCGAAGATATGCTTACACCGGAACAATTGGAAGAAATGAGTCAAAGTCTTGCAACTATGCCATTGCCTCCGGTGTTATTAATTTTGCTGCAGGGGTTGCTGGCTGGCATTACTATTAATGCAGTGGCAGGTTTTGGAGAGGAACTTGGATGGAGAGGCTTTTTAGTGAGGCAGTTTGAAAACATGAGATTCTGGAAGGCTGCTCTGATTATCGGCTTCATCTGGGGAGTATGGCACGCTCCAATGATTCTTATGGGGCATAACTACCCGCAACATCCTGTCGCCGGGGCATTCATGATGACCTTTTGGTGCATCCTGTTGAGTCCGCTTTTTTTGTATGTTACAATTAAATCTCAGTCGGTGATTGCTGCCTCTGTAATGCATGGCACACTCAATGCCACCGGAGCATTGGCGATTATAACAATTACCGGGGGAAGCGATTTGCTTACAGGCCTCACAGGACTGGCCGGTTTTATTGCCGTAAGCCTGACATTAGCTGTGTTTGTTTTTTACGACAGTTTTGTAAGTAAAGAAAAAATTATGCGGGGGAAAGTGGGTAAATATTTGCCTGCTGAACCTTCTCAAAATAAAAATTAGCAATATGGAAAAAGATAAATTCAGAGACCGGCTAAAAAAAAGTATTGATGACCTGTTTGCTTCCATCGATGAACTGGATTCCAGAAAAGGTGAGCTGAAGGATAAAACCATAGCAAAATACGAAGAAATTATGGCTGAGATAAAACAATTGGAAGCCGTATTGGAAGCCAGACACCACAGGGCACAAAATACCGATGACAAGAATTGGGAAGAGGCTAAAAGAGCATTTAAACGAAGTGCTGTATCGTTTCGGGAAGCATTTGAAAACCTGGCCACTTATCTTAAAAAATCTCCTTCATCTGGAGAAAAAGACAAAGGGCCTGAGTATGAAATCTGAAGCCTATAGTCAACAGCTCTAAGTTTCTTTCAGATAACATCTTTTTTACCAGAAAATGCAGTTTTTAAGCTGGATTTGGTTATATTTTAAGCGGTCGATATGATTAAAATATAGTCACATGAATGGTGAAAAAGTACAACAAAAGTTGAATATTCTTGCCGATGCAGCCAAGTATGATGTATCGTGTGTATCAAGCGGCAGCAGCCGAAAAAATACTTCCAAAGGAATTGGCAGTAGTTTATCGTGCGGTATATGTCACAGTTTTACCGAAGATGGGCGCTGTGTAAGCCTGTTTAAGATACTGATGACCAACAGTTGCATTTACGATTGTGCCTACTGCGTTAACCGTCGAAGCAACGACCGGCCCAGGGCTACATTCTCGGTGGAGGAAATCGTGGAACTGACCATCGGTTTCTACCGCCGGAACTACATTGAAGGACTATTTCTTAGTTCAGGAGTTATAAAAAGCGCCGATTTTACAATGGAACGAATGGTACAGGTGGCACGTAAACTTCGTCTTGAGGAAAACTTCAACGGCTATATACACCTAAAAGCCATACCCGGTGCCAGTGAGGAACTCATACGCCAGGCAGGGCTTTTTGCCGACAGGCTGAGTGTGAACATTGAAATACCTTCGGAACCTAACCTGAAAAAACTGGCCCCAGAAAAGAACTTTCCCGATATTATGACGCCGATGGGGCAAATCCGCAACTCAATAGTCGCCAGTAAGGAGGAGCGTAAAAAGTTCCGTAAAGCGCCTCAGTTTGCACCAGCAGGGCAAAGTACGCAGCTGATAATCGGAGCCACCCCGGAAACCGACAGGCAGATTATCCTGCTTTCATCTAACCTGTACCGGACGCAAAACCTAAAACGGGTGTATTTCTCGGGATATATCCCGGTTAATTCATACGATCAGCGGTTGCCTGCATTAAATAAACCACCATTAGTCAGGGAAAACCGTCTTTATCAAAGTGACTGGCTCATGCGCTTTTACAAGTTTAAGGCCGAAGAAATTCTTTCCGAAGAACATCCGTTTTTAGATTTAGATGTCGACCCGAAGCTGGGGTATGCCCTGCGTAACCTTCATCTTTTCCCAATAGACATCAATACAGCTGATTATGAATTAATTCTTCGGATTCCGGGGGTAGGGGTGCAGTCGGCCCAGCGCATTATTCAGGCCAGACGCCACCGGAAACTTACTCATTTTCACCTGAAAAAGATTGGAGTGGTATTAAAGCGGGCAAAGTATTTTATCAAAACCAATGAATTGCCTTCAGGTTTTAAAACCGATCTGCCACCTGAAAACCTGAAGCGTATGCTGCTTTCCAATACAGCTGCCAATCGCCGGAAAGCAATTGATACTCAGCTCAGCTTATTCGGGATGAATAATCCTGCATTACCCGAACTTAATTTCCGGCATTGAGCTTTTTTTAACCTGGTCTTTTTATAAAAATATTTCAAATTATATTACAAAAAGACTAAAAAATCTTTTTGTCTTCAAATGAAATATTATAGCTTTGTTATGAAATTGGGCAACAGTGAAATGATAGTTGGCAAGTATCCTGTAAGGTGTTGATTTTGAGTTATTATAAGAAATAAAAGTATTAATGGATGCTGCCATAAATCCGGTTTTTCATTGCAGTCCGCAAAAATAAAATGTGTATGAAAGCTTCATTTTTCCTGAATGGATTGAAAGGAGTGTTTATAATAACTATTTTACTCCTTATTTCTCCGGAGTTAAAAGCCTGCGAGGCCTGCAACCGAATATTTCTTGATGGCCTGCTTGCCGATGATAAATTTAATAGCCTGAAATCTAAAGAGCTGAGAGCCTCCATAGCAGCGCAGTCAACAAAAGGTGAATCTCCCGCAAAGTGGGTGAACGACGTGCTGGCCATGAATAATCTTACGGTTGCCGATATAGACCCGAAAGCGCTCACCGAAATTCTGGCAAACCATCCTGAAGCAGCTTCTGCCGTGGCATCCGCCGGTGCTTCATCTTCAGCAGGCATCCAGGGGCTGCAGTTTGATGATGTAATTCGCAGGGATAAAAACCTGCCCATCCCGGCGACAAGTTTTGTTCCGCAGGACACCAAAGCCGACAAGCACATCCGTCTTACCCTTGAGGAAAGCGATACCTATATAGGGAATGGAGTTATTTATAAAGGCTTTACCGTAAATAACCGGATTCCGGGACCTACGGTTGTGGTACAGCAGGGCGATGTGGTATCACTCACTTTTGTTAACAAGGGTAACATTTATCATGGAGCTTCAGTCCATGCAGTCTATTCCCAGACTTCTAAATACCTGGGAAAGATAGCGCCCGGTGATAGCGCTACAGTGGTTTTTCAGGCCAATACTCCGGGTGTTTATATGTATCATTGCGCTCCCGGAGGACATGCCATACCAATGCATATAATTTTTGGCCAGTATGGGATGATTGTAGTGGAGCCTGAGAAAAAGTATGAACTGGAGCGGGTGCTGAATAAAGAACCCGATATTGAACTGTACCTGGTGCAGCATGAATATTATGCCAGCGGAAAAGATGCCGTCGACGGACAGGGAAAACCCATGTACACCGCTTTCAATGGAAAGTTATTTCGTTATGTTGAAGACCCGATTGTTGGGAAACCCGGGGATTATGTCCGGATTCACTTTTTAAATGCCGGTCCTAATCTTGTATCTACATTTCATATTGTTGGAATCATATGGGATTTTGCTTACTGGCAGGGTAATCCTGAAAACCGTTTTGTTGGCGGGCAATCGGTAACGGCTGGTCCGTCCGATTCATGGACCATTGAATTCCGGATTCCGCCCGATGAAGGCAGTTATCTTATGCTGTCGCATGCCGTAGGCTCAACCGATAGGGGAGCGCTTGGACTGCTGGTATGTGATCCCGAAGCCGATACACCGAAAAAGATACTTGCCGACGGCATTGCATATTCAGAAGAGGAGATGGAAGAATTCAGAAGCCAGGCCTTAAGGACCATCACTCCTTTCGGACTGGGCTCTCCCGATGTGGAGGTTCCTGTGGTTTATGACAGCGATACCAAAGAAGTCATTGTACGAATCATCGGGAACTCTTTCTATCCCAAAGTGGTGCAGGTGGCTCCCGGAACTACAGTCAAGTGGATAAATGAGGATGTATTTACCTACATGGAAGGCGAGTTTTCAGGCATCCATAATGTAGTGGTCAGGGATGGACCCGAAATATTTTATTCGGACCTGATGGCTCATGCCGAAAGTTTTGAAAAAACAATGGACGAGGCGGGGGAGTACACCTACATCTGTACGCCTCACCCATATATGGAAGGAAAAATTATTGTTAAAGGAGAACCTGCAGCAAAAGAGGCCAAAGTATATGCTTCTGCCGGCCCGGTTGATACCACATTTTACCACTGGAGCATCCTGGCATTGGCTGCCCTGGCTTTAGTTGTATCGATATATACTCTGGCCCGGAAATCTGAGCTGATAACCCGTTAAATTTAAATTTTAATTCTAACAGGCTATAGCTGCTGTAAATCAATGTGTTGAATTATTTCCACATGTGAAATAGTTCAACACATTTCACAGGATTCAGAGTGGAAAGCAGATATACTATAACCTGAAGGTTGCGGGTGAGGAATTTATTATACAGTGCTTATTTTTTCATTTTCTGAAAATAAAAAATAAAAAAAGACAAAAATGACTCTTTTTGTGGTTGTTACATGTTATAATATAAAGAAAATCAAAAAAATGGCACGATGTTATTATTGTAACATTAAGTATTAAACGGACAATTTTTGATGGAATAAGTGCAGAGTCGGCTTGTACAGATAACCAATACATTTTCATTGAGAATTCATAAAAAACTACAGAGGGGATCCTCCTGGTATACAAAACAACAGTATACATTTTTTCAGAATTAAAAATTAAGGAGGTAATTATGACAACACAAACAAACACAACAACACTTAACGGAGTAAATGTAGATCAACTTGTTGAAACCATCAATCACATTAAGGAACAGCCCGAGCTGGCGAAATTTAGGTTTAGGGCCAAAAATGAATGGATTGACGGGGCTCATTCGCGCACTGTTATACATAAGTTTCATGGTGCGGGACAGGAGCATCGCAGTGAAAGCGAACCATTTGTAATGGAAGGTGATGAACCTCATATATTGCTTGGTGAAAACAACGCTCCCAATGCGGTGGAGGCTGTGCTTCATTCGTTGGCATCATGCATCAGCGTTGGTTTTATATACAATGCTGCGGCACAGAACATAAAAGTTGATAAGCTTGAAATGAACCTGGAAGGTGATGTCGACTTGCATGGATTTCTTGGCTTGTCCGACACCCGTAGGCCCGGGTATAATAACATCCGGCTGACATATAAGGTGAAGGCTGATGCCACGGAAGAAAAACTGAATGAATTGTGCAGTTATGTTCAGAAGACATCACCGGTTTTGGATATCATTAAAAATCCGGTGCCTGTCAGTATAAGTATGGAGAAAAATGAAGAGTGATCTTCTGAGCACATTTAATTAAAGGCAAACGTCATTTACCATTAAACACAAACAGTCGGCACGGATTTGTTGCAGGTTCTGCTTCCCCTGAAGCAGCCCCAAATGCAACAGCATCCGTGCCGAGCTTTTGATCAGCAGCCTGAAGGCGCCCGGGAGTCGGACTTTTCTAGTCCGACATCCTTCGGGTAACAAATCAGCTGTAGGTTTTGAAAGGTTGGAAATTGGTTTGGGCATGAAGATCTTTGACTTTCAAAGCCAAAGTCCCGTGGGCGGGAAACACAGAAAGCCTCTGATGAATAGTGAAACAATTTTCCTGCAATAAAACATTTGCTTTTTTTACAGAAGTTATTATTTTTAGACCTGAAAAACAAAACACAAAACATCAATGAAAAACCCAATGAACATTTCTTTATTTTCAATTCCTGAAAGAAATAGCTCATTAATTTGAAAATTTTATGATCAAACCATTTTAAATCAATTAATTATCAATTTAAATAAAACTTATGGGAATCTGGAACTTCTTACCTGCTTTGCTGATCTTTTTCATCTATCTCGGCATATTAATTGGCCTCTTCTACCTGGTATATAAATGGGTGACTAAGATAATTGCCCTGAAGCAGGAGCATAATGATCTGTTAAAAGAAATAATCACAAAAATGGATAACAGGTAAACAAAGCTGAAAAGAATGACTTAGGACATTTTTCAAAATACACAAAACCAATATCATGCAACAACATCAAACCTTCCAAAAACCAAAGCATATGCCCGATGCTCCTTCCTTACACAGTGAGGAACGCCTTCGGCAACTTATCAAGAATTCATTCGATATTATTGTACTTATCGATGCCGACGGAGTGCAACAATATGTTAGTGAATCATGCGAAAAAATTTTAGGGTACAAGCCGGAAGAACTTACGAATGTGCCTGTAATTGAAACTTTAATTCATCCTGAAGACAGGGAGAAAACCATGAAGGGGCTTCGCGACATCATTACCAAAAAGGGGGCAGGGGGAACTCATTACCGGCATCGCCATAAAAACGGAAGCTGGGTATATCTTGAAGCTTACGGAACCAATCAACTGGATAATCCTGCCGTAAATGCCGTTGTGCTTAACGTACGGGACATAACACACCGCATGCAGATTGAACAGGCGCTGGTGAAAAGTGAAGCAAAACTGGAAAAATTGAATGCCGGGAAGGATAAAATCTTTTCTATAATAGCTCATGATTTAAAAACTCCTTTTACAAGTATTCTTGGCTTCAGTGAATTGCTTGTCGAGCAGGTCAGGGATAGAAATTACGAGGGTATTGAAAGTTATGCGATGGGTATTAACCATTCAGCACAACGCACATTTGATCTGCTGACTAACCTGTTGGAGTGGTCATATGCCCAAACCGGATTAATGAAGTTTGCACCTAAAGTTTTTGACCTGGTTGAACTGATTTTTAATCTGAGCCGCTTAATGGAAAGTTCTGCCCGACAAAAAGGAATCATCCTTCACTTCAATATGCCTGATAAACTTCCGGTAAAAGCCGATAAGAACATGCTTTCAACTGTGTTACGCAACCTTATTTCAAACGGTATTAAGTTTACTCATCCGGGTGGAGGGATAAAGGTAACAGCTCGCCGAACCTCTGAAGGTGTGAAAGTTTCAGTTGCCGATAATGGTATTGGAATTTCAAAGGAGGCATTTGAAAAGTTGTTCGATATACAACGTACCTTTTCAACTCCCGGAACTTACAAAGAGATGGGAACAGGCATTGGTTTATTATTATGCAAAGAATTCATTGAGAAACATGATTGCAGAATAGGTGCCAAAAGTGAACCCGGGAAAGGAAGCACATTCTGGTTCACTGTGCCGGCTGCCCCTGAAGTCAAAAGCAGCAATTCATTAAAAATAACCCAACCTTTTTAAGTCCGACAGCAACCATTCAAATATACCTGTTATTGCTATCCGGTGGTTTTTTTAATATGCCACAGGCAATATTTATGCATATAACCCAAGTAATACTTTTGACATACCATGAACGTGTAAACGCGAATTTAATTAGGCCCGGGTATGTCCAGTGTATGGTGTTGGAACGGTGTCAAAAGCCTCATTATTCCAGGTAAAGGAGTAATATTAAACCGTTTTTGACCATTATTGACAAAGGCAGCATTAAAACAATATTTTTTCACTGCTGTACCTGCAAGCCGGTTTAGCATTCCGGCAGGTATAGTTTACACTTTATTGCCTGCTCATTATTTTTATGCTGATGCCTTTTTGCTCCGACCATCCTTCACGGTCGGTAAGGCTGATAAACAAATGATAATCGCCTTCATCAATCAATCCGTTCTCATTGGAGGCCGGAATGGTGATTTCCACACTCGCGTTATATTGTGTGAGCCCTTCAGGTATTTGAAAGTCCTGCAGGTAATCGAAAGGATTTACAGGCTCTTTATCAGGGCCATGTTCACATTCTTCAGTATCGGTAGAGTGGGCGTGGTGGTCGAAATCTTCATGAATTTCTATGCTGAATGAGCCCAGTTCCTGGTTATCGGTAAACAACGAATTGAAGGTGAATGTTTCTCCAAGCCATAGTGTATCGCAGTTTTGGGGGGTGGCTTCCTGCGAGCTGTGGTCGATTACCGGTTTTTCAAGATCGGTTTCTTCCTTGCTGCAGGCTGCAAACATAACGGCTATTACAGCCAAAAACAATAATTTCTTTTCCATGGTATTCTTATTTTTACGATTATAACTATTCATTATTTTTTTAAGTTGCTGTGTTTTATTAATTCTTCCATTTCTTATAAAGGAATATTTATGCCCAGCACAACATTTCTTCCCGGTGCAGGAACATTTATCAGGCGGTAATAACTGGTATGATTGAAATATTTATTATTCAGAAAGTTTTGCACTTGCAGTGTAAGTGTAACCGGATGGTTTTTAATATTCAACCCGGTTCCTGCCGAGAAGTCTAATACTGTATGTCCCGGTGTTTTTTCCTCGGGAGGAACAATTCGGTTTTGTGCTGCCACAATTTTTACATCCAGTGAGGCATAGGTGTTTTGTAAAAAAACAGTTCTTTGCGGCAGGTATTTCAGGTTGAACAATGCCGAGGCAGGAGGAGAGAAAGGGAGGGTAAAACCTTTTTTGCTGCCCGACAGCTGTTCCGACCAGATGTAGTTAACAATTATACCTGTGTTCAGCTGCGGAATAATGTCGTAATGAGAATGCACCTCGCCACCAAATCTTATTACCTTGCTATGGGTGTAGTTGAATACCTGGTTTCCGTTTCCATAAAGCCGGTCGTGCTCAAATCCCGGATTAAGGTAAATATAGTTTGGAAAGTAATTGGCAAAGGGGGTAACTCCAATTGCAAAGCGGCGTGTATGGAGTTCCAGCCCGGCATCCAGCTGGTATGAAATTTCAGGGGCTAGATCAGGGTTTCCTTTTTCATAGCTGAAGCGATGATAGTTCACGCCATTTGCTGCCAATTCTTTTGCAATGGGCATGCGAAAGCTTTTTCCAGCATTTATTTTAGCTGAAAAATGTTCGGTGTTGAAATTATATCCCACGCTCCAGGTAATGTTTTGGAATTTTCGCTCAAGCGCCGGGGCACGCTGCAGCATACTGTCGACAGTTCCTTCGCCGGTTGCCACGGGTGTGGGATACCAGTCGGAATAGCTTTTGGTACTTAATCTTCCCTGGTCGTAACGGATTCCTGCCAGCAGGCGGCCCGTTTCCGAAAGTTTATGCCTCCACAGTATGTAGGCACCGGTATTCAGTTGTTTAAAAGCCGGAATAATGAAGCCTCTCCCATCAATTTCGTTGTCATGGTTTGTGGCATTTATTCCGGATATAATTTCAGAAGCCGGAGTAATATTGTAACCGGCGGTGACATTTACTGATTTTACCGATTTAATGAACTGCCGCTCCAGTTCCGGGGGGAATCCCAATCCGGCAGGAATATTGGCCGGCATATAGCCGTGGCGGGTATATTGACTCCATTCCCGGCGGTTGTTGAGCTGAAAGCCCAATTCGGAACGTACATAAAACAAAGGTTTTTGAACCGCAAATCTGCCCATGACTTTAAAATGGTTTACCTCCTGGAAAGGCATGTGGATGTCACGGTCCGATGCATCGTGCAGTGATGTATCCACTCTCCTGGGTTCCAGTCCGTGAGTATTGGCAAAGAAACCTTGCTTTGTAAATACATTGCTGATAAATAATCGGGCTGAAGTACCATTATTTTGGAAGCCTGCTGAGAAGTGCAGGTTTTGTTCGCGGCCTGCCGTGTTTCGCAACCGGTTTTTATAGAGTGGCGCCCGGTATGAGTATATATCAATGCTGTCGGTGGGCACGCGGTAATCGGCATAATTGAGCAAGGTGCCGCGAAAGGTAAAGAATAGCTTGTCATGGCGCCCGAAAACCTGGGCGGAGGTGCCTGCAAGGTTGTTGTTCGATTTGGCAATTAAATCAATGTTTCCTCCCCACGATTCTTTTTGAGGAGTTTCTACCTGCTTCAAATCAATTACTCCTCCTATGGCATCCGAGCCATACATTAATGATGAGGGGCCTTTAATAACTTCAATTCGGTCGAATGCAAACTGGTCAACTTCCAGTCCGTGATCGGCACCCCATTCCTGCGCTTCGTGTTTGATGCCATTTTCAATTACCACCACCCGGTTGAAACCCAGACCCCGGATAACCGGCTTCGATTGCCCGGTGCCTATTTCCATAGCGCTTATGCCCGGTAATCTTTCAAGCGATTGCATCAGGCTGCCTCCCATATGCTGCTTCAGGAAATCGTCGTTTACAACCTCCACATTCAGCGACTCTTCTTTATTTCGTTGTTCGGCATAATTATCCAAAACCATTACTTCCTGCAGGGTTTGAATCTTTTCTTTTAATGCGATATTTATTTCCCGGTTTTCGCTTAGAACAACAGTTTCCCTGAATGGCTGAAATCCTATAAAAGAAACTTCAACCACATGTTCTCCCTTTGAAAGGTTCCTGAACACAAATACACCATTGGCACCGGTAATCATCCCCCTGTTTCCGGGTGATAAACGAACAGAAGCGCCCGGCAGTGGTTTTCCCCGGGTGTCGGTTACCGTTCCTGAAAGAGCTACCGGTTCCTGGCCACTTAAGGTAAGTACTAACCCTAGCCCGGGAAGTAAAAATAATATCGCCCTGATGAAGAGCTTATTTTTTAATGACATTGCGAGCATAATCCTTTAATGATTATTTCTGTTTCCTGCACCAGGTAACCCTCGGGTATTCCCGGTAACTTTAACGGAACCGGTTCAAGACATTCTAAAGCGTTACATGAGCTGCAATAGAAATGTGCATGATTTATTGTATTGCCTGCTGATTTTCCTAAAGCGTATTTTATAAGCTGGTTATCCACAACAATTTTATGCAGAATATTATTATCAAGCAATGTTTTAAACGAGCGGTAGAAGGTGGTCCGGTCGAAGTTTTCCGTTAGCCTGCCCCTTATTTCATTTTCTGATAACGGGTGTCCGGCCTCAGAAATAACCTCAAGAATACCTTCGCGGCATCCGGTCCGTTTCAGCTTGTGCTGGTGTAATATTTTATCCGGTTCCATATTGTTTTTGATTTTACTTGTGCAATAACATTTCAAATGCAACAATGTTGCAAATAAAACTAAAATTATTGGTTGCAAAAGGAGTGGAAGCCGGTTTTAAAATTATCGTTTTGATTCAGCAGACGGTCGGGTGTTATATACATCCTGCCATTCAAAACTCTCAGATTTAAGCAACCCGCCAAGTATTTCCCGGCGCTTGAAAAGCACCGGATCGTTGATGTAAGAGCTGCTGATTATTTCCCAGCCGGGTAATTTATGAACATCGGGACCTGCCTCTTTTTCCAGGTTACGTGAAAAGTTTTCTTCGATATGGTTCAGGAAATAGGTAAGGGATGACCTGATGGATGTCAATGCGTTTTTCATTTTTTCCCCTTCCTTGCTGTTTAGAAGAATACTCAACGCTTCATCGAGTGTTACCAGATTCAGGCTTAGTGAGCCGGGAATCTGGCTGTTGGCGTAGTTATGAAGCACCGGGTATGCCTGCAGGTTTATCGAATGACGTTCGACTTTTTCCTGGAGCGATGCAAGGTTCATTCGTGACAATGTGATGTCCTGGTTTAACAGGCGGTATACCATTTCTTCCGGATTTTTACCCAGGTTGCGGATGGCAAGTGCCAGCGAACGTTTATGAATAACTGCCGACGAAACTGAAATGAGGTAGGTCATGGACGTGGTAAAAAAGATAAAGCCAAAGAAAGAAAAGATACTGGTCAGCATTTCAAAAATCGGAGTTGTGGGAGAGAAATTTCCAAGACCAAGGGTGGAAAGGGTATAGCCTGTATAATAGAGTCTTTCCCAGTTATTGGCCATTCGGCCTTTATCGTTTACAATGCCGCCCGGATCGCTGGTGAAAACCAGGTAGAGACCTATCCAGATAAGCAGCACCCATACCAGCAAGACCGACAGGTTAATTGCCATGCCACTCAGTTTGTATGCGCTTCTTCCAAAAAGTTTTACGCAAAGCTGAAGACTTTTATGGCTGATAAAGGTTATAAAACGGGTGATAAAAGCAGCTCCGCCTCCCGAAAGGGTGGTGAAAAAAAAGTCATACATGGTAAGAAGGAGCAAAAGAATGCCTATAATTAAATATAATTCTGTCATACAATTTTGTTTTATAATTAAAACCTAAACGATAACCCTCCTCCTGCACCGAAACGATTATCGTAACCTGCCATTATCGAAAAGTTCTTCGAGAGAAAATATTCCATACCTGCACTCCATGTAATTTCATGATTGTATCCATTCTCTTCATTCTGATTCTCATCCGAGGAACCGGTATCTGAAAGTCCGAAATCGGCCTGGTATTCAAACCCGCCAAAAACTGCCAACCTGCGGAAAACCAGGATTTCCTTTTCGATTTCAAACTGTGGCCGCAATTTGTGATCGATATGAATTCCAGCATGAAACAGGAAAGGCATCAGGTACCTTAATCCTGCAATGGCAGTTACTTCTGTTTCTTCAAAGCTGCCGGTCCGTTCATTTTCAATATTTGCCCCTGCAAATACCGAAATAAAATCCGTCAGGTACCTGCCGTAGGTCAGTTCACCTTCGAATATGGTATTCCACCCAAATTCGGCCGACAGCATGAACTGATTTCGTATGTTTGATGTAACCAGGTTTAATCCGGCCATATGTGATGCAACATCAGCTGTTCCCCATGAGAAAAAATGATTACTGGTGTTGGTCAGAATCTTTGCAGGATATTCTTCCAATCGTTCGTCACGTGGTGTCCCGTAGCTGAAAACCCTGGCCATTCCTGCATCCATATGGTAAAGGATATGACAGTGGAAGAACCAGTCGCCGTATTCATTGGCATCAAATTCAAGGGTTACCTTTTGCATGGGCGCAACATTTACCGTATGTTTCAGTGGTGAGTACTCGCCGTTTTCATTTATAACCCTGAAAAAATGCCCGTGCAGGTGCATGGGATGGTGCATCATAGTGAGATTATTTAACGTAATCCGGACGATCTCTCCTTTTTTGATGCGGATATTGTCACCCTCTGAAAGGGGTACTCCGTTAAAACTCCAGATGTACCGGTTCATGTTTCCGGTAAGGTTCAGCAGGATTTCCCTTACAGGCTTTTTATTTTCAAATGCTGTTTTTTCAGGTGCTTTAAGATAATCGTAATTAAACTCTGCAAACATTTGCCCGTGTGTCATCTGCTGGTTGGCATCCATTCCTTCTGCCGGCATTTGCTGTTCTTTGTTGTCAGCCGGTTCATTCTCCATTTCCATTTCATGTCGGGCATGTTTGTTTTCTTCTTTTCCATCTTCCATTTCCACTGGATTTTGGTGCTGATCATGCCGGTTATCATCGGCATCGGGAGCTTGTTGATGGTGGGGCATTTGTTCCTGGTCTTCCATCTGGGAATGATCGTCGTGCTCCATGTCCATGCCATATTTCTCCATCATTTCATGAGGTTTTTCCTCCCCGGGATTGAACTTTGCAGCAGGTGCTCCCATTTTCATGTCCATGGCAGCCATTTCCTTCATCATCTGAATCAGGTCGGGCCGGGGTAAATCATCGGGTGCATGCAATGTGTTTCCGCTTCCAAGGAATACCGAAGTTTGTCCGGTTCCATCCTGTGCAGTTGCCCTTACCTCCAGTTTCCCGTCATCGGGAATCTCGACAATAAAATCATAAGTTTCGGCAACAGCAATAAATGTTTTTTCTCTGCGTACCGGCTCTACTAAAGGGCCATCTGCTGCTACAAGCAGGGGAGGCCCGCCTCCGAAGGTAAGCCAGAACTGAGTAGAGGCAGCGGCATTAATTATCCGCAGACGGATTTTTTCTCCGGCAGCGAAATCGGGATATTCAGCTTCCACCTGGCCGTTGGCTATAAAATGAGGGTAATATACATCGGATATATCGGCACCTTCCATCCGTTGCCGCCAGAAATTTAGCTGTGCTCCCAGTGCTCCCCGTGAGATTACTTCTGCCAGCGGAGCTACCGTGCCTTTTTTTATGTTGTACCATTCAAGCCCTCTTTTTAAGGTTCGTAAAATATTTTTAGGCTTTTCATAGGTCCAGTCGCCAAAAACGATTACTAAATCCCGGTCGTATTCAAGGTTTTCTTCTTCTGATTCAATTGCAATGGAGCCGTAGATGCCACGCTGTTCCTGCAGTGCAGTATGCGAATGATACCAATAGGTTCCGGAATGTGTTATCGGGAATTCGTATTTAAAGGTTGTGCCGGGTTCAACAGGTGGTGTTGTGAGGTAGGGCACACCATCAAAGAAATTTGGAAGCAGAATTCCATGCCAATGAATGGAAGTTTCCACATCCATATTATTTTGGACATAAATTACAGCATAATCTCCCACTTTGAAGCGGAGGGTAGGACCAGGAATACTTCCATTAATAGTCATTCCCATAATTTCCTGCTCTCCGATCTTAACCATTTTTTCCTCCACAGTAATTTTATAGGTTATGGTATCGGGTTGTGCCATAATTTTGACAGAACCAATCAGGAATTGAATCAACAGGAACATTCCGGTAAAAGAATTCATATATGATGCTTTGTGGGTTGCTTTTTAAAATTTAACAGCGGGTAGTTCTATTTGTTTACCTTATAGCTGCAGGAAAGAAGAAACAAGATTATGATTCTTTTTGTATTTGCAGAACTTTGAATAGTTTTACCAGAATGAGCTTATATATATTTCTGCTGAAGCTATATTTGCACTATGCTGGTATTTGTTTACGATGGATCATTTGAAGGTTTGCTTACCTGTATATTTGAAGGATATAACCGGAAAAGTTTTCCCGAGGGCATTCATGCACATGGAAAACAACTGCAGGATATGTTTTCCGAAACTGTTAGCGTGGAATCGGATTCAGGGAAGGCTAATCGGGTATGGAAAGGAATTCAGCAAAAGCTTACGGTAAAAAACAGGCAGCTGCTGTATTATGCTTTCCTGTCGGAAGCAGAAGGCATGGAAATGAATATTCTTCGATTTGTACAAAGGCTTTTTACTGAAAAGGTAACTATTGAAACCGACTTTGGCGATCAGGATGTACTGGAGGTGGTTCAGAATGCCCGCAAAGTAAAAAAGGAAGCCATGCGCATGATGCAGTTTGTTCGTTTTCAGCAAACAAAAGATGGCCTGTTCTTTTGCGGGATAGAACCACTTTATGATGTGCTGCCTTTGGTGCTTGAACATTTTCGCAAGCGTTTTGCCGATCAGAAGTGGCTGCTTTACGATTTAAAACGGAATTACGGGGCTTTCTACGATAAAATGAATGTGGAAGAGGTGGAGCTTTCAAGCTCCGAGATTAACCGGCAAACGGGGCAGGTAAATGAAAATGTTCTCAACGAAGGTGATGCCTTTTATCAAACGCTCTGGAAATCATATTTCAAAAACATCAGCATCAGTGAACGTAAGAACCTGCGATTGCAGCGCCAGCATATGCCCCGGAGGTTCTGGAAATACCTTACCGAAAAGCAGTGAAGGATTTGTTCCCAGAGAGGCATTGAATCTTTATGGGCACAATACCTGCTTAATTCCAATTCCTGGATGCCCTTTCTATCCGGCTTTTTTTAAAAGAAATAATCCCGGCAGGTTATAAGAATCTGCCGGGTTTAATTTAGATAAGTTGACTGAATGTTTTAAATGTCCTTTTTTGTTTGTGGCAGCAAAAGATTCAGAATGATACCCACAAGAGCTGCCAGTCCGATTCCGGCAAGCGAAAAGGTTCCGTATTGAATGATTGCGCCGCCGATGCCAACCGTCAGAACAATGGAAACAATCACCTGGTTACGTGTTTCGGCCATATTGGTTTTCGATTCCACCAGCGATTTGATGCCTATTGATGCAATCATGCCAAACAGCAACAGCATAATACCTCCCAGCACGGAAGTTGGTATTGTTTTCAGAAATCCGCTTATTTTACCTATAAAGGCAAACAATATGGCAGTGATTGCTGCAATGCGAAGCACAAAAGGATTGGTGATTTTTGTAAGGGTAATGGCTCCTGTTACTTCCGAATAGGTAGTATTGGGTACGCCACCGAAGCTGCCAGCTACGGCAGTTGCAATACCGTCGCCCAGAAGCGTACGGTGCAATCCAGGCTTCTCGATGAAGTTTTTGTTGCATACTCCTCCAATGGCATACATGTCGCCCACATGTTCAATTATGGGAGCGATGGCGACAGGAATCATATACAATATAGCCTGCCAGTGCAGTTGTGGCGCTGTAAACTGCGGCAGCATAATCCAGCCTGCTTCCTGAATGGCAGTGAAATCAACTTTTCCCCATACCACGGCTGCCAGGTAACCAACAATTATGGCAATGAAAATGGGAATTAGCTTGGCCATTCCCTTTCCCCATATTACGACTATGACGGCTGTAAGCAGACTGATAACGGCAAGTGCCCAGTCGGTTTTGGCCATATCAACAGCCGCTGAGGCAAGCGACAACCCGATAATTATAATTACCGGGCCTACTACTACAGGTGGGAAAAGCCGCTCAATGAACCGGATGCCGCGGGCTTTCACAAGGGCCGATACTACTCCGTATACAATACCTACCACTATAATACCGGAGAGTGTGCCGGGCCAGCCATAGAGTTTGGTGGCTTCAATAATCGGAGCAATAAAGGCAAAGCTGCTTCCCAAAAAAACCGGTATTTTGCCACCGGTAATCAGGTGGAAAATCAATGTACCGATGCCGGCGGTGAATAATGCCACCGAAGGGTCTATTCCTACGAGCAGGGGCACCAACACGGTGGCTCCAAAAGCAACAAATAAAAACTGGACTCCAAGAACAGTGTTTTTTAGGGTTAGCTGGTCACGAAAGGATGATTTGGTCATTGTAAAAGTGTAAAATTAATTGGTGCAAAAGAAATGCTTTCAATTGTTTAATTCAAAAAAAGATGTTAACAAATTATTTACACCTGCAAGAAAAACGTTAATCTTTTCAAATGCAAAGAAATATGTGCTTTCTGCAGGTGGAAAAATTGGTTTTGATTTCATAAAAAACCCGTTTCGTAAAGATGAAACGGGTGATATTATCATAAACGATTATCGTCTTATTGAGCTACTTCAGCCGGGATTTCCTCGATTGGCCGTACTTTGACAGTACGGATAAACATTTCGGCACCCTCCGATTGAAACTGTATTTTTCCTGAAGAAAGCGGTTTTATGCTGCCGTTTTCTACTGTGCCTGTATTGTTATTTACCATTACCGTTTGACCATTCACCACATGAACGGCTGTACGGCCAACACAGTATAAATCTACGGTGTTCCATTCTCCCAGCGGATTTTCATAGTCAGCCAATTTGTTTACCAGCTGGCCATTATGTTCGGTACTGAATTTTTTCACTTCTCCTGCAGGGTCATACCTGAAGCTGCCGTCTTCCTCCACAACTGCTGTTTCGCAGTAAGTGTTGTTCATCAGGTATGTATCACCAAGACGTTCATGCATCAGCTGTAATTCGATGTTTACCATCCAGGTATCAAGGGCTTCGCCAAACTCGCCAAAACTGTGGTACAGCAATCCGCTGTTGCGGCGGGTGTAAACTTCTTCGCCCCATTTGAATACGAGCTGCAGGTGGTAATTTGCAAAGGTGTCGCGGGTGGCTAACGAACCGTTTACTTCTCCTGAAATGCGAATCAGCTTTTCTCCGTTTTCTTCTACAATTGAAAACACTTTTTCATTTGTGGCCGATTTTGCCTGTTCTTCGAAACCTTCAAGCGGACTGCCAATGTGCATGTCCCAGTTTTCAAGATTTTCACCATTGTAAAGTTCTTCCCAGGAATTGCCTGTCTGGCAGGAGGAAAATACAACTAAAACAATGGAAATTAAAAGTAGATTTTTTTTCATTTTTGATTTATTAAGGTTAAAAAAACTGCCCTGGCGGGAGGGCAGTTGCTGATTTTATAAAATTTTTCCGGATTTAAACTGTTTCTTCTTCAAGAATCTTCTTCGCTCTTTCAAGAATTTTTGTATCATCAAGAAGGACTATGCCTCCGTTGGGTCCCGGCTCCATATGAATCCCTACTGCTGCTCCACTGGTATAATTGGCTCCTCCAAAATAGTTCCTGACGGTTTCTTCCGTTACCTCAAATTCGTTCGCCAATTTTTTGATAGAACCGTCAGGCAGGCTGTCTTTGATTTTACGCAGCTCATTAAATGTGATTTTACCTTCCATAATACTAAATTTTTATTTTGCTGTTTACAAATTATTAAATTGAACGTCTTAGTATGTAAAAATAAAATTTAAAATTTAATTACATAATGAAAACGAATAGGATAATTTAATGTTTCTTTTTCGAAGGTTATTCTGAGCTTGTTTAAGAAATTTTAGCAGTCGGTAATTTGTTGAATAACAGGGAATTTTTTAGTGTGGAGATAAACTGACAATGTTAAAAAGAGGATATGTAATTAACTTTTTTTAACCCATCCCGAAACTCCTTTTGGAAAATGCTGTCGTAGATAGCCTGATGCATGGCAGGTCTGATGTTAAGGTCGAAAAGTACTGAATTCTCTCTCGTGGGATGCACCCGGTTCGACATGAAAATAAACAATATACCGCTGTCGGGGTCTGCCCAGGCCATGGTACCTGTATAACCGGTATGACCAAAACTGTTTTTACTTGCACTTACTGCCGGATAAGCATCTTTCAGTTTGTTTTTATAGTTATCGATGTATGGCTTGTCGAAACCCAGTCCACGGCGGTTTTTATTTTCCCTGAATTGTATGCGTGTGAATTCCTCAATGGTTTCTTTTGAAATAAACTGCTTTCCTGCAAAGTACCCTTTTTGCAGATACATCTGGAAAATTTTAGCCAGATCATTTGCCGTGCCAAACAAACCCGCATTTCCGGATACCCCGCCCAGCATGGCTGCCCCTTCATCGTGTACAAATCCCCTTAATTTTTCTTTTCTGAAGAAATCATCTGTTTCTGTTGGAACAATTCTATCAAGAGGAAAGTGGAGATATGCATTGTATGTTATGGAGTTTGCTCCCAAAGGCTTGTAGAAGTTTTCAGCGATGTATGATTCATAAGGTTCACCTGTCAGGTTCGAGATGATTTCAGGATAAAGATGAAAACTTAAATCGGAATACACGTATTTTTTTGCGGACAGAGAAGGGCTTGTACGAATGGTATCGTATATTGTTTTTCTGAAGTTGTTGTTCAGGTAGAGCTGATTTGAAACGCGAATGCTGTATTGATCGGAGGGCTGGTTGGAGAAAATCTCACGGCTCAGTTTACCTTCTTCATCAAGTCCCATACGCCAGAAAGGTATCCATGCAGGCAACCGGGCCTGATGGGTAAGATAATCACGTACTGGAATCCTGCCCTTATCAGTGCCTTTAAAATCGGGCCAGTAGGTGGCAAATGGTGCATCTACATTAAATTTTTTCTCATCGACCAGTTTCATCAGAGAGGGCAGGGGAGCGGTAACTTTAGTTAACGATGCAAAGTCGTAAATGTCGTTGGGAGTTACTTCTTCCTCCTCAAGGTAGGTGTGGTATCCGTAACACTTGTGAAAAACCACCTGTCCGTTTCTTGCCACGAGCACCTGTAATCCCGGGAAAGCTTTCTTATTTATTCCCAGATTTGCCAGCGAATCGATGCTGTAAGTAAGCCATTCAGAACTCATCCCCGCTTCTTCGGGAATTGTATAAGCGAAAGTCTGATTTTTGTTTACATCAGTGCCGCTGTTCAGCTTAAACCGTTCATCAACAGTAACAGGTAACCTGCCATTTAGATCAAATGCGCCAAATACGGCCTGTCCTGCCAGTTCCTGTGTTAACTGGTTGTTTTGGTATGCAAGTATCAATCCGTCGGAATGGTGTATGTTTTCAAAATGCTTAATTGCATAGGCATTCCCAAAGAATACAGTTACCACACGGTTCTCTCTGATAAAATCGGCAAGGGCATTTCGCTGTGCTGCAGTAGTGCCGTATGAGCCGGAGGGATAAAGGTTTATTCCCTGCACACCTGCAATGATGAGGTTATAGTTGTCAAGCTTTTTTCTCAAAACAGCTACTTCCTGTTCTGTTGCATTTTTATTAAGTACAAAATGATCGATTTGTGTATAGCGGCTCATCATCTTTTGAAAAGGCGCCACTTCGTTTGTGCCAATCATTACTGAAGCAATCTTCAGATTGGCAAAATCCTGCACGGGGAGTGCTTTATTGTTATTTAGTACAGTAAATGAGCCTTTTATTATTTTGCGGGCAGTAACTTCAAAATAGGGTGAATTTAACCGGGCAGTAAGGTTATTTAATTCAGCAGGTTCATAAAGATGGAGCCCTGACCATCGCTTCAGGGACAATACCCTGCTGCACTTTTCATTGATTTCTTCTTCTGTGATCTCTCCGTTTTCTATAGCTTGTTTAACATCAGCAATGGCTTTAGGCAGATCCACTACAAATTCCAGCATATCGTTCCCCGCTTTTAGAGCTTCCACTACAGGGTTTCCTTTACCGGTTAATACACCCTGCATGTTCATGGCATCGGTCACTACAAATCCATTGTAGCCAATTTCCTGTCTCAGGTATCCGTTTACCACTTTTTCGGAAAGAGAGGAAGGTATGCCTGAATCATCAAGTGCAGGTACGTTCAGGTGAGCGGTCATTATACCGTTGATGCCTTGTTCGGCCAGAAAGCGGAAGGGAAAACTTTCCACGACATCTATCCGGCTCTTTGGATGCTTAATCACAGGCAGCTCCTTATGTGAATCGGTTTCTGTATCGCCATGCCCCGGAAAATGTTTGGCTACCGGCACTGCCCATTCGCTTTGCATCCCATTGGCCAGATACCATGCTTTTTTTGACACGTTTATTTTATCTTCTCCAAACGATCGAAAGTTGATAACGGGGTTCTGAGGATTGGTGCTTACATCGGCAACCGGAGCAAAGTTCATTTGTATGCCCATCAGTTTCATCTGCCTTGCCAGGTCACGTCCCATTTGATAAATATAAGTGGAATCACCTACAGCCCCTATGGCCTGTGCATATGGATAATTCATGGTGCTGTCGATACGCATCGATAATCCCCATTCACCATCAATTGCTACCAGAAGCGGGATGTTTGCATTCTCCTGGAATTCATTGATCCATTGAGCCGTCTTTACCGGACTTCCCTGCATGACTAGTATGCCGCCGGGTTTATGTTGGCGGATGGTATTGATGATTTTCGTTTTATCGGTGTCACTTTGCCTGGGATATAGTGTGATCATCATAAGCTGGGCAATCTTTTCATCCAGTGTAAGGCTGTCAAGAACTTCTTTTACCCAGAAATCCTCTGCCATTAAGAGAAAAGGAGGCTCACCTTCTTCCTGATTTTCCTCAGCAAAAAGACTAAAATTTGATGCAAGAACAACAAAAAATAAAAGAATAAATATTCTGAACTTCATATTATATTATCACTTCTGATGGTTTAATTTTTTCAGGTGGTAAAAATACCAAAAAGATCAGATTTACCCAGAAAAACAGAATCTTTAGAGTGGGTTTTTCCAGGAATGTATAAATAAATGTCAGGCTTTAGTAGTGATTTAATTATCAGGTGATAACCTATAAAAAAAGGAATTATGGCGGGGTTTAAATTTTACTTTCTACTTTTGTACGCTGAAATTTGAATGCACGTATCAGGAAGTTAATGGATACGATTGAAAAATATGTTGTTTGATGTTTTCTTAACTCCATGTTCATGAAACAGGAGAATTTATCGCGGATGAAGAAAAAAAGGATAGTTGTTGGTCTTTCGGGTGGAGTGGACTCCAGTGTTGCAGCCTGGTTGTTGAAGCAGGAAGGGCATGATCTGGTTGCACTGTTCATGGTTAACTGGCATGAACGTGTGGGAGCGGTTACCAGTGCCTGCACCTGGGAAGAGGATGCCCTTATAGCTGAAATGGTGGCCAAAAAACTCGATATACCTTTTCACATTGTTGATTTAAGCAGTGAATATAAGCGAAGGGTAGTTGATTATATGTTTGCAGAGTATGAAGCCGGCAGAACGCCTAATCCCGATGTGCTTTGTAACCGTGAGATTAAATTTGATACATTCCTGGATGAAGCATTAAAATTTCAGGCCGATTTTGTTGCTACAGGCCATTACTGCCGGAAAAATGAAACTGTAATTGAAGGACAGACAATGTACCGGTTGCTCGCAGGAAAGGACGTAAATAAAGATCAAAGTTATTTCCTGTGCCAGCTTAATCAGGAACAGCTTTCAAAAGCAATGTTCCCAATTGGGCACCTTACTAAACCTGAGGTGCGGGAAATTGCACGAGTGCAGAATCTTCCTACAGCAGAAAGGAAGGATTCGCAGGGAATTTGCTTCGTTGGAAAAGTTGATTTGCCTACTTTTCTGCAACAACAGCTGGAACCTAAAACAGGAAATGTAATAAAAATACCTGCTTCGCTCATTGCAAAAAAGAAGCTGGTGGAACGCACTGAAGAGAACTTTCGGAAGCTTTGCTTTGCTTTTCAATATAAGCCCTGGCACGGAGAAATAATTGGGGAACATCAGGGAGCTCATTTTTATACCGTAGGGCAGAGAAAGGGGCTTAATATCGGAGGCTTTCAAAAGCCTTTATTTGTGGTGGGGACTGATGTTCAGCGAAACATCGTATACGTTGGAGAAGGGCAGGACCATCCGGGACTTTACCGGCCGGGATTGTTTATAGCAGGTAAAGACATGCACTGGATACGTACCGACATGAAGTTGTCTGATGGCGATGAAAAGGAATTTGATATCCGCATTCGGTACCGGCAACCTCTGGAGAAAGGGAAAGTATATATGAAGGAAGAAGGTGCTTACATTTTGTTTGAAAACGAGCAGCGGGGTATTACATCAGGGCAGTTTGCTGCCTGGTATCTGGATGATGAACTGATCGGTTCGGGTGTTATTGCATAATTTGCTTAAATTCGTAAAAATTTTACAATCGATGATAAAGTCAATGACAGGATTCGGAAAAGCCGAATTTGAAGTAAACAACAAAAAAATTACACTCGAGCTAAAGGCCCTCAATAGTAAACAAATCGATATAAATACCCGGCTTCCTTCGGTTTACAGGGAAAAGGAGATTGAAATACGAAAGGAACTGGCCGAAAAACTGGTGCGGGGAAAAGTTGATTTAACCCTGTATGTTGAAAACCATGGCAGCGAATCGAACAGCAAAATTAATGAATCCATATTGGTCAGTTACTTTCAGCACCTGAAGAAGATAAATGAAATGCTTGGCCTGGAAACTGACCAGAGTACTGTGCAGGCGGCTCTTCGACTGCCCGATGTGGTTAGGGCAGAGTATGAGACCTTTGATGAGGAGGAATGGTTGGTTATATTGGAAAACCTGCGCAAGGCAGTGGTAGAAATTGATGAATTTCGTGCAAAGGAAGGAAAGGCGCTGGAAACCGATATAATGACCAATACTAATTCTATCCTGAATCTCCTTGGTCAAGTAGCTCCTTTTGAATCTCAGCGCATGGATGTTGTTAAAAACAGACTTACCGAAAGTTTGGGAAAAGTCAGCATGAATGCCAATGTAGATGAAAACAGATTTGAACAGGAACTTATCTACTACCTCGATAAGATGGATATGAATGAAGAAAAAGTCAGGCTCGAAAACCATTGTACCTTTTTCCTGGAAACACTGGAACAGGAAGAATTGAACGGTAAAAAGCTTGGCTTCATAGCCCAGGAAATGGGAAGAGAGATAAATACACTGGGTTCAAAAGCCTACGAGAGCAACATTCAGCGTATTGTGGTTCAGATGAAAGACCACCTTGAGCGAATAAAGGAACAACTGCTGAATGTGCTGTAGGGTTTCCAAAGTTATTATCGGGTGCTGGTTTAATCGATTTTTTTACTTCATATGATGCAAGGAAAACTTATCATATTTTCTGCTCCATCGGGGGCCGGAAAAACCACATTGGTAAAACATTTATTGAAACAGGATTTAGGTCTTGAGTTTTCGGTGTCGGCAACAAGCCGGTCGCCGCGGAAGGGGGAAATTGACGGAAAGGATTACTACTTCCTCTCAGAAGAAAAGTTCCGGGAGAGAATCCGCAACAACGAGTTCCTGGAGTGGGAAGAGGTTTACAGCGGCATTTTTTACGGAACCCTGAAAAGTGAGGTGGAACGCATACGTAACAGTGGAAGACATGTCATTTTTGATGTGGATGTAGTAGGTGGTGTAAATATTAAAAAGTATTATGGCGATGAAGCTCTGGCTGTTTTCGTGAAGCCTCCTTCAGTGGAGGAACTTCGAATCCGCCTGGAAAACCGCTCCACTGAAACTGAGGAAAAAATTAATATGCGTGTTGCCAAGGCAGAACGGGAGTTAACCTATGAACCCCATTTCGATGCAGTTGTTATTAACGACCAAATTGAGGAGGCAAAGGAAAGGGCTCTGGCATTGGTTTCTGATTTTATAAAGGGCAAACCCGTAGAACGAAATATAAGCTGATAAGAAAAGTAAACTGCAATGAACAAAGTATCCGCTCCATCTTTTCCCTCAAAAGTGGCAGGCCTGTATTTCGGTTCATTTAATCCTGTTCATATTGGTCATTTAGCTATTGCCAATTACATGGTTGAATTTACTGAGCTTGATGAATTCTGGTTTGTTGTAACTCCTCAGAACCCGCACAAGGAAAAGAGGAATCTTTTAAACGACTACGACCGGCTTGAGATGGTACAAAAGGCCGTAGAAGGTGATGACCGGTTGCAGGTTTCCGACATTGAATTTTTTCTGCCTAAGCCCAGTTATACAATCGACACTCTGGCCTATCTCAAGGACAGGCATCCTAATAAGGAGTTCCGGATACTGATGGGCTCCGATAACCTGCTGAATTTTCACAAGTGGAAAAACCATGATGCAATAGTTGAAAATTTTGGAGTGGTGGTGTATCCCCGACCCGGATTTGATAAGTCAACTGTTCAGAAGCATAAAAATATTACTGTTATGGAGGGTGCACCCCTTATGGAAATATCATCTTCCTTTATTCGTCATGCCATAAAACAAGGCAAGGATGTCCGCCATTTCCTTCCGTCCAAAACCTGGGAATACATCGACAAGATGGGGTTTTACCGGTAAGGAAGCATTCCTGAAGCTTTTCAGTGGGTGGGAGTCATGTCGTTGTCCACACATATGATGTAATTCGCCTTCCCTTTATTTTCTTCATTAAGCGATGAAATATCCTTTTGCGACACTGTGGTGATTGTTGCTATGTTCAGCTCAGGGTTTTGCTGCTTCAGGTACCAGTAGATGCCTTCAAAATTATTGGAATGATAGGTGCCGTTAAAGTGCAGAAACAGTTTTCCCTTCGACCGGTTTTCCAGTATAAAATGAGCCATGGTAGCATCCTTAATGGCCTGGGCCTTTGGAAAGTTTTCATTCATATGATTTCCCATTCCTTCCATTTCCAGCATGCTTTTATAAGCAGGCAACTCAGGATTGTATTTCACAGGCAGCGGAGGCAGAAAGTCTTTTGCCTGCTCCGAAAGCTTTTCCAATCCTTCAAATCCGCTTGAATGTACCAGGGAAGCATATCGCCGGGGAATGTTGGTTGCCACAAAATGGAGCTGGTTTTCCCTGGCAAATTCCACCAGTGGCTTATAGTCGGTTGAGTAATTTGGCCATAAACGGGCCTCAGCTTCAAAACGGCTCTGCGAGATAATACCCTGCAGGTATTCATCCAATATGACCTGGTTATCGGTTTCAAACATTTCTGCACCAAATACCAATTCCGCACCCTTACTTTCATGCAAATCGCGGCTCAGCTCCAGTTGCAGCCAGTGTGCAACGGGGTTGTTATGGTATTCCCCAAACAAAATTACATCGGCATTGCGGATATCCCTGACCATTTTTTCATATCTTACCTTTTTCCCCTGCTGTGAATAAAGTATCCAGGCAGGTTTGCCGGTTTTGAAAGCCGAGGAGGTGAACATCAACAGAATAAGGGCGAGCTGAACGTATTTCATTGTAAACAGATTGGTTTTCTTTTAAACAAAAACTGCCGGCTTCAGTTTATAGAAAACACAATCTGCATCGAAAATTGAAAAATTAAATGTCAGAATCAGGAACTTTTTATGGTACATTGGTGGATCCGGTTTTACGAAAAATGCGTAAAAGGGTGTCACAGCATATCGAGCCGGGACAGACAGTGCTGGATATTGCCTGCGGAACCGGTGCACAGCTGTTCGAATCGGCCGGAGTGGCCAGTATGGCAGTTGGGTTCGATTATTCAGAATCGATGATAAAACGTGCCCGCAAAACCGGTCAGCAAAAAAACCTTGACCATGTTGAATTCATTGTTCATGATGCTACTGAAGAGTGGCCGTTTTATGACCACCAGTTTGATGTTGCTGTATTGTCGTTGGCCCTGCATCAGTTCTCCCCCAAAAGCTACTTTGTTATTCTGAATGAAATGAAACGTGTGGCTGCCCGTCAGATATTTGTTGATTATGCCATTCCTTTACCGGATAATTATGCCGGTATAGGAAGTACGATAGCCGAGTTCCTTGCCGGAAGGGAGCATTATAAGAATTTCAGGCAATACAACCAACTGGGCGGGCTTCGCCAGATTCTTGCCCGGCATCGGCTTACAGCTGTCAAAGAGGAGTTTTTTGGAAAAAATGCCTTTCATCTGGTGGTAAGTTCCTGATGCATTTTCTGAGAAATTTTTATGCCAATCAGTTTTTTGTTTTTCTTTATTGCCCGTTAAGATAAAGGTTTGTTTATTTCATATTTAGAACGCTCATAACAGGCAATGATGTTAAAGCGCTTCCTGAAAGCGTGAAGAAAGAAGTTGATTCAATGTTGCAAAACATCATCGCTAAAATGGAAATGGGGAATGGCTTTTGATGTAAAAATTGCTTTTAGCCTTCGGGGGTTGGAGCTATTTTATAGCTGATTGAAATTCCCGACCTGCTTTTAGGTGCATAGGTAGTCTCGTAATGCTTTAAACTTTCAATGTAATCAAGAAAATCACCGATACCAGACCCTCTCATTGAGGTATTATGGGCAGTATAACATCCTCCCACTTCCAGCTTGGGATCCATTGCAATAAAATAGTTCTTGTACCAATATTTATCGGCGTCGCTAAAAACAAAATCATATTTTCCTGGCAGTTCGGGTACCATTACATGGGCGTCGGCAAGCCGTGCATCAATATACTTCTGGACGCCTGCCCTTTTAAAGTTGGCTTTTGCTTTCAGCCACCTGTTCTTGTCGATTTCGATAGTTATCAGCTTGCCGCCGGTTTTGCTTAATGCCCAGGCAATCCATATGGCCGAATGACCTGTCGATGTACCTATTTCAACGGCCTCAGTATATTTATTTTCAATAATTAGGTCGTATAAGATTTTTCCGTCGGAAATGGGCACGTTCATATCGCGCCAGCTGTTTACATTTTCTTCAAGGTAAGCTTTTATTCTGCGGTCAAGGTTGTTTTCAATCCTGGGGTACTGCGCATTTGCCCCTATCGTTGCAAATAACAATAACACTATGATCAATTTATGCTTCATAAGAATTCTTCTTTTTTGAATTCCTAAAGATAAAGAAAAACAATTAAATTTCTTACATGGTCAAATCGGGGTCTGCTGCTTCCCCTGTATTGGCCATAACTGGCTGGTTCTCCCTGAAGTCAAAGAAGGTGTTGAAAAACACCGGAACGCTTTGTGAGGCCACCTCATTAGGTGAGTTCGAAAGGTAAACTATTCCTATGTTATCATGTCTGCTAATGGCAATTTCTGCCTTGTACCCGTTCACATAACCTCCGTGATAGGCAATTTGCCGTTCCCTGTAATCAACCATTCGCCAGCCCAGGGCATACTTTTTTGTTTTTACATGATCCCAATATTTGAAATATCCTCTGCTGAGACGGGAAACTACCTGGGGTTCAAATATCCGTTGATAGGCTTCCTCTTCAAGTATCGGGTTGTTATCATCGACCAATGCCATAAGGAAGCGGGCCATGTCGGAGATGCTCGCATTAACGCCTGCTGCCGGCGCGGTGGAATAATACCTGTCGTTTAGCGGGAGAGCACGGTATTTGCCGTTAGCACCACGATGCGGATAGGCTTTGTTGGGGTTATCCCTGAAGCTCTCAAAATCGGTTGTGGCATCATTCATTCCTATTGGCTCAAATAATTTTTCCTTAATTAGCTGCCCGTAATTCTTTGCAGTTTTAACTGCAAGAATGGTGTCAACAAGGCTGAACATTACATTCTGATAGCCGTAAATCTTACCAGGAGCAGCAGAAATGCCTACATTCTGTAACTTCTCCAGGATTGTTGACATTGGCACATGACTTTCCACTAAATCGTCATAGGCATGCGGAACAAGTCCGCTGGTATGACTGAGCAAATTACGCAGGGTTAGGTTCTCGGTGCTTGTTTTGCTGGAGAGTTTTAACCATGGAATGGTTTCGCTTATTTTTTCATCAAAATCAATTATCTGTTCCTGCGCCAAAACCCCTGTTAAAACTCCTGTAACCGGTTTCGACACCGAAGCCAGCCTGAAAACTGTATGTTCGTCAACCGGCTCACCACTGCCAAGTTTTCGGGTGCCGTAACATTTAATAAAAGCAATCTGATCTTTGTAGGTAACGGCCACTGCTGCGCCAACCGTTTTCGACTCAGCCATTTGCTCGTCAAGCCATTGTTCGTACCTTTCAAAAACTTCCTTCATTTCAACAAGCTCCTTCTCTGACTGGCTCATGACGGATTCAGCAGCCTTTGACGATAAACTGTCGGGAGATGAAGAAATTCGCTGATTGGTGGATGTTAATATAAAAATGGAAACAAAGAAAATTACAAGGAAAAATTTTTGTTTAGTCATCAAAATCTATCTTTTACGAAAAGGTAAATGGCCGCTTTTAAATTCAATGCGTCGAAAATAAAAAATTCATATGAGAAATCAACGTTGTATCGATGTTTTTATTTTAAGAAGTACTTGTTCATATCTTGAGCTGATCGTCAAAAATATGTAACGGTAATGCTCAGGGGTTTTGAATTGTTGAAAACTTTTTACCCGATAAATATCTCTTTTCTTCCACCCGCTCAGGGCTTTTAATGTATATTTGGTGAAGGCACAAATATCAAAAGCAATGAAGTTTACATGTAAATTTTTTATTTGGTTTTTTTCTCTTGCAATTTTATTTTCACCAGCCATTATTTCCTGTAATGAAAAACCGCAGAATGAAGTTGAGATAAGGGGCATCTATGGACATCCACAACCCTTGTGGGACAAAGGGTATAACCTGTCTGATTTGGGAATAAATGCCATTTTTGTCCACAGCGGTTCAATCGATGAAAAGATGATGGAACGGGCACGTGCCGAAGGAGTGGATGTATATTCCGAATTTGCTACATTGAACGGTAAAGGTTATGTCGAGGATCATATTGAAGCCTGGGCAATTAACGAAAATGGAGAACATGTTGAAGCTGCTTCCTGGTTTATGGGGGTGTGCCCTACGGAGCCCGGATTCCGGCAATACCGTTACAGTCAGTTGCGTGATTTACTGACACAGTTTGATCTCGATGGTGTGTGGATGGATTATGTGCACTGGCACGCCCAGTTTGAAGAACCTGAGCCTATTTTGCCGGAAACCTGTTTTTGTGAAAATTGCCTTGGTACCTTCTCTGAGGATACAGGCATCGATGTTCCCGGAGGTTCAACATCACAGAAAGCAAAATGGATTTTAGACAATCACGACAGCGAATGGCGCGACTGGCGGTGCGAAATTATTGCCGGATGGGCAGCCGATATGAGAAAGATTGTTGATGAAGTAAAACCCGGCACACTGCTGGGCATCTATCATTGTCCGTGGACCGATGATGAATTCGACGGAGCACGAAGGCGGATATTGGGAATTGACTATGATTTACTGACCGAACATGTCGATGTATTTTCACCAATGGTTTATCATGCCCGGATGGGAAGAAGCCCAGAATGGGTTGGCGAGAATATAAGATGGTTCAGTGACCGCATAGGGCAAAATCAAGAAGGTTATCCCAAAATCTGGCCCATTGTGCAGGCATACGATAATCCGTATGAAGTAGCGCCCTCCGAATTCGAAACGGTGCTGGAAGGTGGTCTGAGTGAAAAATCAAGCGGTGTAATGATGTTTACGACCCGCGCTGTTGCCGAAAGTGAAGGAAAACTGGCCGTGATGAAAAACTTTTACCACAATTTATCTTCCAGGTAGTGGTTTAAAATGCTTCCGCTGCAGCCAGGAACAATCAGTTTACTTCCTTCAACTGCTTCAATAATGAGGGGAGAAGTTCTGAGACTGTCGGGTGCGGCTTCACTGCTTCTACAATTACATCCCATGATGCACCGGCATACATTACATGCAATATGCTGCTTATTATTTCATCGCCACCAACTCCCAGTATGGCTGCGCCAATGATTTTGCGGGTATTGGCATCAGCAATTACCTGCATCAGCCCTTCGGTTTCTCCTTTTTCCTTAGCCCGTGCCACAACATTCATGGGCATTTTCGCTTCCAGTAATTTCATTCCCTTGTCAAGGGCTGCCTGTTTGGTCATGCCGGCCCTTCCAAGGGGCGGATCGGTATACAAGGCATAGGTCATTATCCGGTCAGAAATTTTACGCTGCTTTCCTTTAAGAAGGTTGTCCGAAAGAATTTCATAATCGTTGAAGGAAGTGTGTGTGAATGCACCGTGTCCATTGCATTCACCCAGGGCATATATTCCTTTTACATTTGTTTCAAGGAAATCATTCACCTGTATGTATCCTTTTTCGTCGGTATCCACTCCACAGGCATTAAGGTTCAGGCTGTCGGTGTTTGGAGTGCGTCCAACTGCCAAAAGCAGGTGCGAGGCGGTAATTTCAGGTTCACCTTCTTTGCATTCCAGTTGAACGGAAATGCTACCGTCGCTGTTTTGTCTGCCACCGATGCAATTGGCATTGAGCCTGAATTCAATACCTTCCTTCTTCAGAATATTAAGAATGCTTTCGCTGATATCTTCATCTTCGTGCAGAGCAATTCGGCTTTCCTTTTCAACAATAGTAACCTTGCTCCCGAATCTTCGAAACATCTGTCCGAACTCCAGACCGTTGTAACTTCCGCCAACAATAACCAAATGTTCGGGTAACTCCTCCAGTTCAAGAATGGATTCATTGGTCAGGAAGTTCAGCTTTTTAAAATCATCGGGGACAGCCGGTTTTGCCCCTACATTTATAAATATCTCGTTTGCTTTCAATTCTTCCTCATTTACAGCAACACTTCTTTCTCCTGTAAATTTTGCCTCTCCGCTGAAAAAAGAAATATTTTTTTCTTTTTCAACACCCGATTTAATTTTATCGACCGATTCCTGCACTATGGCATCTTTTCGCTGCTTTATCTTTTTTAAGTCGGCATACGTGCCTTCAGGGATAATTATGCCCAGTTCTTCTCCATGCCGGGTTTCCCATATTCGGCGGGCGCTTGCCACATAGGCCTTTGTTGGTGTGCAGCCATTGTTAACACAGGTGCCGCCAAAATGCTTCCTCTCGATAAAAGCTACCTGTTTGCCGGCTGAAGCCAGTTTACTGGCAAGCGGTGTACCTGCCTGTCCTGAACCAATAATGATGACATCAAATTCTTTCATGGGCGGTTGTTTTAATGGTAAATGAATATGCGTTAACGGCGGTTGTAAATTGTTCCGTTTTTCAGATTTCCTGCCTTAAAAAGTTAACAATGCTAGTTCTTAATGGTTTATCAACTTAAATGCGACTATTCATCGCTATGTTAAACTCAATTTAAACTCAATATAAACTCATTTTAAACTCAATGTAAATTCAATTTTAATTGAATTTACATTGAGTTAGTATTGAATTAACATTGAGTTTATATTGAATTTAATCAGGCGGGGTTATTGTAAAGGCAGGCGGTGAATAAAGGCTTATCCGTTACTTATGAAGCATGTATCCGGTAATTTAAAGGTTTTTGGGATATTCTAAAGATTTGCTAAGCTTTATAAAGCTTATATGGAATTTACTGTTGTGTGGTTTTTTAAGCCCCGGAATTTGAATCTTCTCATAAAGGATATAAGCATGCTTAATTCAGAGGAATTGTTGATGTTTCATGCTTACCAAAGAATTATATTCGGTACTTTAAATTGCAGGATATTGGTTGTTAACTTAAAATAAACTATTTTTAGCACTTGATTAAGTTTATGCCTTGTTTATATGGAATTAGTGTTTTTGGGTCAGCAAACGAAATATTCGGGACTCACTTAATCAATTTGATTTACAAGACACACTGAAGAATATCGCAGTAGCAAGTTAACACCTGCTATATTTTTTTTTGCATAAGTTGGAAAGTGCGGGAAGTATGAAAATAAAACTATTCGAATATTTTGGTTTGCACAAGATAAGAAATGGCTGGAAGTCCTTAATCGTTCTGATATCGGGGCTTGTGTTAACTATTGTATTAACGTGGATTACCTACCATTTCCTGGAAGAGCAGGCCCTGGAGGAGCTTTCTTCGATAAGTATGGAAATCGGATTGAAAATTGATTCCCGTCTTCATGCCCATGCAATTATTTTACGTGCCGGTGCTGCCCATTTTTCTGTGAGTGATACTGTTTCCCGGGAATCCTGGAGAGAGTTTGTTGAACGTTCACGACTTGAAATTAACCTGCCGGGCATTCAGGGGGTTGGTTATACTCTGGTTATTCCTCCTGAAGAACTACAGGAACATATTGAGCAGGTGAGACAGGAAGGTTATCCTGATTATACCGTATATCCTGAAGGGGAGCGTGAATTGTATTCATCCATTATTTACCTGGAGCCTTTTTCCGGGCGTAATCTACGGGCATTTGGCTATGATATGTATTCTGAACCGGTAAGAAGAAAGGCAATGCAGTTGTCGCGCGATAATAATCTGGCTGTTCTTACAGGCAAGGTTGACCTGGTGCAGGAAACCAATGAAGATGTGCAAGCAGGGACACTTATGTATGTACCTCATTATGATCCTGAAATGCCAATCAGTACTGTCGAAGAAAGGCGTGCTGCCATAATTGGATGGGTTTACAGCCCTTACCGGATGAGGGATCTGATGCGTGGCATATTGGGCCGGTTCGACGAGGAACAACAGGACAGGGTGCGCTTGCAGATATACGACGACAGTATTTCAGTTTCATCTCTGCTTTACGACAGCCAAAGAAATACTATCAACAACACGGTTTCACCAAAAATACGGACCATTACCCTTCCTGTGGAGTTTAACGGTACCAAATGGCTACTGGTATTTTCTCAATCCCGCGAATTTTTCTTTACCCGTTCAACTGTATTAATTGTCTTTTTCAGCGGTGTAATTATTAGTGTTCTGCTCTATCTGCTGGCACTTTCCTATTTTAAAATCAAGCATCGATCGGTGCGAATCAAGAAACAAAATGAAGAACTCCATAAATTAAACGCTACAAAAGATAAGTTTTTTTCAATCATAGCCCATGATTTGAAAAGCCCTTTCAATTCGATTATGGGATTTAGCAGAATATTGATTGAGCAAACTGAAAAAAAGAAATACGACGGAGTGGCCCGTTATGCTGAAATCATTCATCAGTCGTCGAACATAGCCATGGAACTGCTGACCAACCTCATGGAATGGTCGCAGTCGCAAACAGGGCGCATTGAGTTTAATCCTGAAAAGTTCGATCTTGTGGAACTGGTTCGGGAGGTGAACCTTTTATTTGTCGATTTAGCCGGTCATAAGTCGGTAGAAATCAGGAATGAAGTTTCTGAGCCATTTATGGTCTATGCCGATTATGAAATGATTGGCACAGTTTTAAGAAACCTGGTTTCCAATGCTTTGAAATTTACCCATCCCGGTGGCAAAATTACCATTTCTGCCAGTAAGAACATGCAAGCAAACGTTATAGCAGTATCTGATACAGGTGTGGGTATACCGCAGGATAAAATAATAAAGTTATTTCAGATTGATGAAAGCTATTCAACAAAAGGCACCCAAAATGAAAAAGGTACCGGTTTGGGGTTAATACTGTGTCGTGAGTTTGTTGAAAAACACGGCGGTCAGGTTTGGGTAGAAAGTATTGAAGAAAATTCCGGTGAAAATAAACCTTCAGGTTCTACATTTTATTTTTCACTTCCTTTTGAAGAAGTTGCAAAAAAGCAGGAGGCTGTTAAGGAACCCTGATAATGAATCCGTTAACAGCCTCATTGTATTAAATTATAAGATTTTCGGGCAGCTCCGGTTAATGTTTCAGAGCGCCTTCCATCAAGTAATACATTTCATTCCAGCGGAGTTCGTTTTTGAAGGATGAAATTTTAGTATCCTTATCAATCATCACCAGTTCAATACCGGCCATTTCTGCAAAATCTTCCATATATTCTGCATTTATTGCCATACTAAACGAAGTGTGATGAGCGCCCCCTGCCAAAATCCATGCTGCGGCGCCGGTTTGAAGATTGGGCTGCGGAATCCACAATGCTCTTGCCACCGGCAGTTTTGGAAGGTCGGCATCGGGTTGAACTACCTCTACATTGTTGACAAGCATCCGGAAACGGTTACCCATATCCACAATGGAAGCATTGATTGCAGGTCCTTCGGGGGCATTGAATACCAGGCGGGCCGGGTCATCTTTTCCGCCAATTCCCAGGGGGTGCACCTCCAGGTTTGCTTTTGCTGCAGCTATGGAGGGGCAGATTTCGAGCATGTGCGCACCTAGTACCTTCATTCCATCGGGATTAAGGTGGTACGTATAATCTTCCATAAAGGAAGTGCCGCCATCGAGACCAGTAGCCATTACTTTCATGGCCCTAACTAGGGCAGCATGTTTCCAGTCGCCCTCGGCACCAAACCCGTAGCCCTGGTTCATTAACCGCTGAACTGCCAGGCCCGGAAGTTGTGCCATGCCATGGAGATCTTCAAACGTAGTAGTGAATGCTCCAAACTTTCCCTCTTCAAGGAACGCTTTTATCCCCAGTTCATATCTGGCCTGAACCCTGACGTTTTCATGTAAAGCGCCGCCTTTGCTCCCCTCTGCAGCTATGTTGTACAACTCTTCATACTCCTTCACCAGCTTGTCAACTTCACCATCCGACACCTGGTTTACCACATTTACCAGGTCGCCCACACCATACCCATTTACAGAATATCCCAGCTTAACCTGGGCTTCCACTTTATCGCCTTCTGTTACGGCAACCTCCCGCATATTGTCGCCAAAACGGGCTACTTTTCCACCCTGCCAATCATGCCAGGCTGCTGCTGCTCTCGACCAAATGCCTACCCGCTTTTGCACTTCCTCATCTTTCCAATGCCCAACAACAACTTTACGGTTTTTGCGAAGCCGTGTCAGCATAAACCCATATTCCCGTCCTCCATGGGCCGATTGGTGAAGGTTCATATAGTCCATGTCAATGTCGGAATAGGGAATGTCACGGTTAAACTGAGTGTGCAGGTGAAGCAGCGGTTTGTTCAGTATTTTTAGTCCTGCAATCCACATTTTTGCCGGCGAAAAAGTATGCATCCAGGTTATTATGCCAATGCAGTTTTGTGTCGAATTGGCACTGATGCATAACCGCGTGATGGCATCAGGCGTTATGAGTACCGGCTTGAATACTATTTTGGGTGGAATGAACACCGAAGCATCAAGTGCCTTAGAAATGATTTCGGAATCGGCAGCTACCTGCTTTAGGGTTTCTTCTCCATATAAATGCTGGCTTCCGGTTACAAACCAGATTTCCAATTGCTTTAAATCAGTCATGGTTTAATGTTTTATTATTTAAAGCTAAAGGTAAGCATTTATTTTTTAAAAGTATATTTTACACTTTTAAAAATTTATGTTCGAGGTCTGCGGGATTGCTGTAATGTTTTCAGCACTAATTTCTACGGCATAAATAGTATTTATTTGTTGGATACGCAGGATAAAACGATTTTTACCACGATGGCTCAACAGTTCGCCCCTTAAACCTATCAGCGGACCAGCGATAATTTCCACCTTTTTGCCGGGAGCAAAATTCTCCTGTGAAACTTCGACTTCAAAATCTGATTGGCTGAGCATTTTTTTCAGATACTCAATTTGCTGGCATGGTATTGTGGCAGGTTTTCCCTCAAACCGCACGTAACCTGCAACATGTTCGGTACGAAGGACTTTTTCATATTCTTTTTTGCAGATGTTTACAAAACAATAACCGGAAATTATGGGCATTTCCACCCATTTTTTTCGATCTTTCCATTGCCTTAGTCTTTTCTGCAGAGGCAAAAAGCATTCTACATTTTGCATCTTTAGGTTGGCATAAACTTTTTTCTCAGCCCGAGAACGGGTGGTAACAACATGCCATTCCTTTTGGTTTGCCGGGTTTTGTGTCATTGTTAAGTCTTTGGTAAACCGGATTAACTTGTCCGGAGGTAGCAAAAATAAAAAAATAATGTTAAATAATAAAAAAAGTTGTTTTCATTCAATCGCATAAAATGTAATTATCGCGTCGGGGGTTAACGAGCAGAACGGGCAGATTACCTGCTTTATTTATGATTTTTCGTTCAGGAAGGCCCAAAAGGTAATCGAGCGGCGTTATTACTGAACTGCCAAGCAATACCATCAAATCAGTATCAGAATTCAGGGCCAGATCCATAGCTTCAAAACTGTTTTTAAAGCTAGATTTTTTTCCTTTAAAAATTTTGTGACTTACTCCTGTTTTCTGAAACAACTTTTTTGTCAATGCCACATTTTGCATTACCAGTCGCTGTGAATCCCTTCCCTTCTCATTTGCTGCCACCGCAGTAACTTCTGATTTTGCAAAGCGTCCAAACCAGGAACACCATAATGTCGTATCGCTGTTCTCCCTGCGTAAATCGATGGGCAGTATTATTTTCCGAAATGAGGACAAAGGAGCTTCAGGGTTAACAAATAAAAATGGCACCGGACTGCGTGTCCCTGCTGTTGCATATTTCTTGTAGTCTGAAGCATTTGCAATAAGCAGAATAGCTTCATGATCATCGGCCAATATCTCGGGAATATCGTTCAGTTTTTCTTCTGAAATCAGCAGAGATGTTTTTAATTGTGGAATATTTTCTTTTACGGAAGACAAATAATCATTTAATTTTTGTTGTATTACCTGGCGATCATTTCTTTCCCATTTACCAATAGGGTACAAAAGGCAAAGTTCTTTATTGAAAATACCTGCAGTTTTTATTCCGTTAAGAATTAGGTTTTTATCAGCTGCAGTCAAAGTGATAAATACAACTACTTTCTGGTTTTTCTTTTGGTCCATTTTCAGAAATTTGGTAAAATTAAAAATTCTGTTCATCAAAGTAAACCGGCGGGTTGAAAAATATCAGGTATAGATGCTCTGAAAATACTTATTTTTATGCAAAATTAGCAGTACCTCATGATAAATGATAAACTACTCCGGCCTGAAAGCATTGCCATTATAGGGGCTTCCAACAATACCATGAAACCCGGGGGAAAGCTTGTTAAAAACATTAAGGAGCATTTTTTTAAGGGAAAGTTATACGTGGTAAATCCCAATGAAGATGAAATACAAGGTATAAGGGCATATAAAAAAACGGAAGATTTGCCGCAGGTTGATTTGGCAGTTCTGGCCATTCCCGCCCGGTTTTGTCTTCCGGAAGTTGAAATTCTTGCCTCACAGAAAAATACAAAAGCCTTTATTATTGTATCAGCGGGTTTTGGTGAATCCAGTGAGGAAGGCAAGGCGCTGGAACAGCAGATTTCCCGGGTGGTAGAAGAATTTGGGGGTTGCCTTATCGGGCCCAACTGCATTGGAGTGATGACCCCTCATCATGCCAGTGTATTTACCACACCAATTCCTCCGCTCACTCCGGGGGGCTGTGATTTTATTTCGGGTTCAGGGGCTACTGCAGTATTTATTATTGAGTCGGGCATTCCTAAGGGATTGCGGTTTGCGAATGTTTTTTCTGTCGGTAACAGCGCCCACACCGGTGTTGAGGATATCCTGGAATACCTCGATTTAAACTATGAGCAAGGAGTAAGTTCAAGAGTAAAACTGCTTTACATTGAGAACATAAATGATCCCGACAAGCTGTTGTTACATGCCTCATCATTGATCCGCAAGGGGTGTAGGATTGCTGCAATAAAAGCCGGAAGCTCGACTGCCGGCAGCAGAGCGGCATCGTCGCATACTGGAGCCTTAACAAGTTCCGATGCAGCAGTGGAAGCCCTTTTTCGCAAAGCAGGCATTGTACGTTGCTATGGACGCGAGGAGCTTACAACTGTTGCCAATGTTTTTATGTGCAGGGAACTAAAAGGGAAAAAACTAGCCATAATTACCCATGCCGGCGGGCCGGGAGTGATGCTTACCGATGCACTGGAATATGGTGGCCTTAAAATACCTCAGATTCCTGATTCACCTGCCCGCAGGTCTCTGGAAGAAAAATTGTTTCCCGGCTCATCACTTGAAAATCCTATCGATTTTTTGGCAACTGGTACCGCTGAGCAATTGGGTAATATCATTGATGCCTGCGAAAACGATTTTGATGTTGATGGTATGGCTGTTATATTTGGCAGTCCCGGACTGTTCCCGATTCGCGACGTTTATGAGGTGCTTAATGAAAAAATGAAAAGCTGCCAGAAACCAGTATACCCGATTCTTCCATCAATAATCAATGTCCAGGAGGATGTATCTTATTTCCTGTCGCATGGAAATGTAAATTTTCCCGATGAAGTGCTGCTGGGCAGGGCGCTTACCAAAGTTATTCATACGCCCACACCGGCCCCGGAGGAATTATATATGGAAGGAATTGATGTGGTGGCTATCAGGAAAATTATTCAAGAGGCCTCCGGTGGGTATCAGCCACCGGATATCATTCACCGGTTATTTGATGCAGCAGGAATTCCCCGTGTTAAGGAAACAGTGGTTCATAATGAAACTGAAGCTGTTTTGGCATCTATGAATATTGGTTTCCCGGTAGTTATGAAGGTAGTGGGGCCGGTGCATAAAACAGATGTGGGGGGAGTGGTACTGAACATCAGAAATGCGGAACAGGTACGTAAAGAATTTTACCACCTGAATGGAATTGATGGTGCAGAAGGTGTGCTGGTGGCACAAATGGCTTCCGGCAAGGAACTTTTCCTGGGCGCGACCTATGAACAGAAATTTGGACATGTGGTGCTTTGCGGTTTGGGTGGTATTTATGTAGAGGTGTTGAAAGATCTGGCATCGGGACTTGCCCCTCTTTCTTTTTCTGAAGCATCGTCAATGCTCAGGCAGCTGAGATCATGGAAGATACTCAAAGGATACCGGCGACAGCCGGGAGTGAATATCCCTTTGTTTGAGGAGATCATCGTACGACTTTCCAGCCTGTTAAGGAATGCCAAAGAAATAAGAGAAATTGATATTAATCCGCTGCTCGGAAATGAAACCGAAATTCTGGCTGTGGATGCACGAATAAGAATTGAAAAAGAAAATAACGAGGAAAATGATTAGACAGGTAGGATATTAGCACTGCCTCCTTGTTTATATTCATCTAAAATCTATTTTAAATGAAAGATACACAAAACGAGTTTTATTCTTCCATATCAGAATATTATCATGAAATATTTCCTTATAACCCTGCTCAGCTGAATTTTGTAGAAAAAAATTGCGGCGGGGCGGCAGGAAAGAAAATTCTGGATATAGGATGTGCAACCGGCGAACTGGCTTTACAGCTTGCGGAAGCCGGAGCTGAAGTTACCGGAATTGACCTGAATGATGATTTGCTGCATCAGGCGCAGTCAGAGAAAAAGCATCCGGGGTTAACCTTCAGGAAAGGGAATATGTTAAAATTGAAAGATGATTTTCAGCGCCGGCAGTTTGATGCAGTGGTTTGTTTCGGCAATACACTGGTGCATCTTTCCTCCGAAAATCAAGTGAAAGAAATGTTTGACAATTTAGTTCATGTGTTAAAACCCGGGGGCGCTTTCTTGCTTCAGATACTTAATTACGATTATATCCTTGATGAACCGGTCACAGAATTGCCGGTAATTGAAACAGAAAACATAAAATTTATACGAAAATATTCAATCAGACCAGGCAGCTCGTTAATTAGTTTCATTACTGAGCTATATCTGAAAAAGGAAGGAAAATCCATTGCCAATGAAACACCTCTGCTTGCTTTAAAGAGCAAGGAACTGGTGAATTTGCTGAATGAAGCAGCTTTTATGGATATAAATCTTTATTCAAGTTTCAGAGAGGAACAGTTTGGTGGAAAACATTTGCCGCTGGTGGCAAAGGCTTATTTAAGCAGCTAACAATTCTGTGAATATTATTTTTATATTTAAAACTCATCGGGGGTAAAGGAACCGATGTGGATTAAAAAATATACATTATGAAACGAGTGGCATTCAAAATGCAACTGAATCCGGGGCAAAAATTTGAATATATGAAGCGCCACCGGGAGATATGGCCGGAGCTTAAAAAACTTTTGAAAGAAGCGGGTATTAGTGAGTATTCAATTTTCTTTGACGAGGAAACAAGCACTTTGTTTGCCTTTCAGAAAGTATCAGGTGCCGGAGGGTCGCAAGACCTGGGGCAAAATGACACCGTTAGAAGGTGGTGGGAATACATGGCAGACATAATGAAAACCAATTCCGATAAATCACCGGTTTCCAAGCCTTTGGAAGAGCTTTTTTTTATGGACTAAAATATAAACGAGAAAGCATGAACAGCAAAAACATTAAAAAGATTTACGAATTGGCGAAAGAGCAGTATGCTGAATTGGGTGTGGATGCCGACAAGGCTATTGCTGAAATGAGCCGGATAAAAATAAGCCTTCATTGTTGGCAGGCGGATGATGTAGGTGGATTTGAGAAGCCCGATGCTGCATTGTCGGGTGGCGGAATTCAGGCTACTGGGAATTACCCTGGGAAAGCAACCACAATTGAGCAAATGCGTTCCGATCTGGAAAAAGTAATGCAGTTGCTTCCGGGCAAACAAAAGCTGAACCTGCATGCCATTTATGGTGAATTTTCCGGAAAGAAAGTTGATCGCGATGACATTGGCCCTGAACATTTCCAGGGATGGATTGATTGGGCCAAATCACAGGATATCGGTCTCGATTTCAATGGTACTTTCTTTTCGCATCCCAAAGCCGACAGCGGTTTCACTCTGTCGTCGAAAGATGAAAGCATACGGCAGTTTTGGGTGGAGCATATGAAGCGGTGCAGGGAAATAGGGGCCGAAATGGGCCGACAACTGGGCACTCCCTGCATTCACAATACCTGGATACCGGATGGGTCGAAGGATGTTCCTGTTGACCGGAACGGTTACCGGGCACAGTTGAAAAAATCACTCGATGAAGGCTTTGCTAAGAAGATTTCAACGGATAACCTGAAGGATGCCGTTGAAAGCAAATTGTTTGGCATTGGTGCCGAATCGATGACCGTTGGTTCACACGATTTTTACCTTGGGTATGCCATTAAAAATAATAAGCTGATTTGCCTTGACAACGGCCATTTTCATCCTACAGAACAGGTGGGTGATAAAATTTCATCGTGCCTTCATTTTATGAATGAACTGCTGCTTCATGTTACCCGTCCGGTAAGGTGGGATTCCGATCATGTGGTTACACTGAATGAGGAAGTGCAACTGATTGCTTCAGAAATTGTACGCAACAATTTCTTTGACAGGGTGAATACAGGGCTTGATTTCTTTGATGCGTCAATTAACAGGGTAGGGGCTTATGTAGTGGGAACGCGGGCTGCTCTAAAGGCTTTCTTAATTGCTTTGCTTGAACCGACGGACATGCTATTAAGAATGGAAGAAGAAGGTAAATACTTTGAGCGGCTGGCTATGCTCGAAGAATTAAAAACAAAACCTTTTGGTGCAGTTTGGGATTACTACTGCCTTTTGAATGATGTCCCGGCCGGGGAAGGTTATATAGCAGAGGTGCAACAATATGAAAAGGAGGTTTTAAGTAATCGATAAGTTATTCAGGTATAGTCGGGGCTTATTTTAATAAATAAATTTTTGCTGCTCTTTTTGAAAAAGATAAGCGGATAAATCTTTTGTAATTGCACTAAATAATAGAAAACCCCGGTGAAGTTAGTTTCACCGGGTGAGAATTCTCTTAATGGTAAATAAATTATTTAACTGCTGAAATCTTTACAGCCCACGCTAAATCACAAGGTAAGTTTTTGCGTATTTTTTCGGGAATAAAAACTTTTACGCCCTCTGAGGTATTTTCCCACTTCAGATTTCCTTTGCTTCCAAGTAAGCTTAACCTGGCTCCGGGCGCTGCCTCAATTCCTTTGACGGTAAAGGATTCGGGAAGTTTTGTGCCGGTAGTCTCCTCCTGATCCAGATAAATGGCATACACTTCTTTGGTGTCCTTTTTCTGTGTCAGGCAAATGTTATCGGTTTTGAAAGGCGCAATTGCGCGGGTGGAATAAATGGCTTCACCATTGACTTTTATCCAGTCACCCATTGCCTGCAGCAGTTCATATGCGCCTTCAGGCCATCTGCCATCCGGACCGGGGCCTATATTATACAACAGGTTACCTCCTTTGGCCACAATGTCAACCAGCATGTGAACCGCCTGTTTTGGTGTCATAAAATTGGGATCAGGCACCCACGACCAGCCACCTCCTGCAATGATGCACGACTCCCACGGGTAGGGGAGTTGTTTTTCTGGCACCCGGTTTTCGGGAGTAAGGTAGTTCTGGTTGGGACCCTGTACGGCCCTGTCGACAACAATTAACCCGGGTTGTTTTTCCCTGGCTTTTGCAGCCAGCTCATCCATACGTATATCCTGGTTTACGGTGCGGCTTTTAATGAACCCTGAAGGCGTGCCCTCTCCTTTGGCAGCATATGCCTGCTCAATCAGCGATGCCGGTTTCTTTGCCACCCAGCCGCCATCAAGCCAGAGAATGTCAACTTTTCCATAGTCGGTCATTAATTCCATGATTTGATTGTGGGTGAATTCTATAAATTTTTCCCACTTTTCAGGGTAAAGTTCAGGGTCATAATTTACGTTCCGGTCCAGGGGAGGAAATTTAGGATCCCAGTAGTGCTCCGAATTCCAGTCGGGTTTTGAAAAATAGGCGCCTGCCCATAAGCCTTCAGAACGGAACGCATCGAAAATTTCTTTGGTTACGTTTGCCCTGGGATTTACACTGAACGGGCATTCGTCATCGGTAATTTTATAATCGGTGTATTTCGAATCAAACATGCAAAATCCATCGTGATGCTTGGTGGTAAAAACTACGTACTTCATTCCGGCATCACTTGCCGCCTTTGCCCATCTTTCCGGTTCAAATCCTGTGGGGTTGAACGAAAGCTTCAGGTTTTCATATTCTTTTTTGTAGGTAAAATAGTCATCCGGGTTGGAACCTTTTTTTCGTTCACACCAGCCGTAATCTTCCGGGCAAATCGACCACGATTCAACAATTCCCCACTGACTGTATGCACCCCAGTGCATCAGTAATCCGAATTTGAGGTCCTGCCACTCTTCGAGTTTTTGAAGTACTTCCTTGTCTTCCGGCCATACATACCCTGTTACTTCATGTTCGTATTGCGCATTTGCAAAAAAGGCTATGAAGATTGGAATAACAAACATTAATTTTCTCATATTCTAAGTTGTAAAATTTCTGGTTGATAAAATATAATACCTCTTCAATGTAGTGAATAAGACCGGTGTTTTATGAAAGATCTCCTACTATTTTTCTGCCGTGCAATTCTTCAGCTCCGGTTAACTGTTGTATTTCGCCGGCATTTTTATAGGTTACTTTTCCGGCAACAAGAATGGTTAATTTACCTTCGGCTACTTCCATCATCTTTTTAATGGTTTCTGCCCCATCTTTTGCCGTTGATTTACCTCCTGAGGTAAGTATCCGCTTAATTCCTTTAATATCTTTTAAAAGTTGCACACCCTCTACCGGATCATCCATTTCATCAATTGCCTTATGAAAAGTAACAGGCAATGGGCTGGCGTATTTTGTAAGCAAACGCGTGTTTTCTTCATCAATTTTATTGTCAGCAGTTAGCAGCCCCAATACAATGCCTGCAGCTCCGGCTTCTTTTGCCCGGTCGATGTCGTTTTTCATTTCTGCTATTTCGGCAGCCGAATAGATAAAGTTGCCTTTACGCGGACGTATCATTATCATTACAGGAATCTTCAGCAAAGAGCAGGCTTTTTGCATGAGTTCTGCAGACGGAGTCAGGCCATCATTTGCCAGATCGGAACACAATTCAATACGATTTGCTCCTGATTGCTCAGCTTTTAATGCTTCTTCCAGGGTTTCAACACATGCTTCTTTTATCATTGGTGCAAATTTTTAATACCTGTCAAATATATTTCATTCTTAAAATTAAGAAACAGTAATTAATAAATATCATCAAATTTTAAGAAGTTCTGAAACTTTATAAAAGAGGATACTTACAATAAAAGCCATACAATAAACAATAATTTATAGTTTTGCGGTTCGGGAGAATCAAAAAATGACTACCATAAATAATAAGTACGATTTAATTACCATACTGGGACCCACGGCAACCGGTAAAACAGGACTGGCTGCTCATCTGGCAGCAAAAATAGACGGAGAAATAATTTCGGGTGATTCCCGGCAGGTATACAAGGGAATGGATATTGGTACAGGCAAGGACTACATCGACTACTTTGTAAAGGGTAAGGAAATTCCATCTCACCTTGTAGATATTGAGGAGCCGGGAAAACATTACAACGTCTTTCGGTTCCAGACCGACTTTGGAAAAGCGTATGAGGATATCCGGATGAGGGGTAAGTTCCCGGTGTTATGTGGTGGCAGCGGGCTTTACCTGGAAGCGGTTCTGAAAAATTACAGGTTGATACAGGTGCCGCCAAACAGGGAGTTGAGGAAAGAACTTGTAGGTAAATCACTCGAAGAGCTGACAAACATTTTACAGGAGTTGAAGCCCAGACTCCACAACAAAACCGATGTTGAAACCGACAGACGGGCCATTCGTGCCATTGAAATAGAATTGTATTATCGCGAAAATCAGGAGGCAGAACCTGCTGAGGCAGAAATTAAAAGCCTGAACATAGGCGTTAAGGTTGACAGGGAGGTTCGTCGTGAGCGAATCTCTAAAAGATTAAAGCAGCGCCTGAAAGAGGGGATGATAGAGGAAGTCCAGCGTTTGCTGGATTCAGGTTTAACTCCGGAGCAGCTGATTTATTACGGACTGGAATATAAATACCTTACCCTTTATTTGACAGGGGCACTGTCATACCAGGAAATGTTTGAAAAACTGGAAATTGCTATTCATCAGTTTGCAAAAAGGCAAATGACATGGTTTCGCGGTATGGAGAAAAGAGGTACCACGATCCACTGGATTGACGGACAACTGGAGATGGAAGAAAAGGTGGGTAAGATACTGGAGTTAGTGAATTCTTAGTTTTTACCTATTATCATCGTTTTTTCCAGATTAGATTTGCCCTGATAAGATCAGAACCGTCGGATTCACGAACTACGCTGTAAAGATGGTTCAGTTTGTCGACGTGTTGCTTTTTCACTGCCAGCCTATCGGTTGGCAAACCTTCTTTTAAAAAGTTAATTTCAAATTCTGCCAGTTCATTCTCTTCATGAAAACTGAAGGGATAATCGTCGATGATCCTTTCAATATACCTGCCAGTGTTGAAGTGTTGGTTGATGTCGATTTCATTGAAAAGCACCGGTGTGAAAGTCAGCGGTTCATCCGTAACCGGAGATTTTACCTTTGCTGCATTACTGCCAAAAACGCTTTCAGCATATTCAGGAAATTCCTTAAACTTTGAGAGGCGGACAATACGTTTGGACAACGCATCAAGAATCAGCCAGCTGCTTGTTGCCTGGATGATGTAATCTCCTGCTTCATCAACAAAATTGAAGTCACGGTAACCAAAAAATCCATCAGTGCCACGCGACCAGGTTTCAAGGGAGAATTTTTCAGTCCATTCAGGGCGGCGGTTTATTTTAACTTTTAACCGGGAAAGTACCCAGAACTGGTTCGATTCTTTGAGCTGATTGTACCCGAATCCAAGCAGATTGGCATGTTCCCAGGCAATCTCCTGCATCTGATAAAACATAAAGGATGTGGAGAGTTTGCCAAAGCGGTTTATGAAGTATGATTTGGTAGTTATAGGATTAATATGTTTCATACCTGGTTGTATATTTATCGTTGCTAACGGTAGTGCAGGTATTTTGAATTACCTGACAATAAACTTTTAGGCAAATTTATTGTTCGGTTTTGAAATACCATCATAAATAACGACTTTTGCAAAAAAATTAACCAACAGGATAACAACATATGGGTGGAATTATAATAAAAACTCCCGAACAAATTGAAGGGATTCGGAAAAGTTGCATATTGGCAGCCCAAACTCTTGATTATGCTGCACAATTTGTACAGGCAGGAGTTTCCACCGAATACATTGATGCACAAATAGAAAAGTTCATTGTTGAGCATAATGCTGTGCCTGCTACCAAAGGATATAATGGATATCCCAAATCAAGCTGTATTTCATTAAATGAGGTTGTCTGCCATGGAATTCCATCGGAGCAGACTGTATTAAAGGAGGGGGATATCATTAATATTGATGTAACCACTATTCTCGATGGTTATTATGGTGATACTTCCCGCATGTTTTGGGTGGGTGAAATATCACCGGGGGCAAAAAATCTGATTGAGGTAACGCGTCATTGCCTCGATTTAGGCATACAACAGGTGAAACCTGATAATTATTTTGGTAATATTGGTTTTGTAATCAACCGATATGCCACTGCAAAAGGTTTTAGTGTTGTTTATGAATTCTGTGGGCACGGAGTGGGGTTGAAGTTCCATGAAGAACCGCAGGTGGATCATACTTCCCGGAGGAACAAGGGGCCTAAAATGAAACCAGGTATGATTTTTACCATTGAGCCAATGATTAACCAGGGGCGTGCAGCTACCCGTGTTGACAGAAATGATGGCTGGACTGCCCGAACAATAGACAATAAACTTTCGGCCCAATTTGAACATACCATACTGGTTACTTCCACCGGCTTTGAAGTTTTGACAGATGTTCATAATGAATATGTAAGTGAATAAAAAAAACCAGCATCTCTGCCGGCTTCTTTTTTCATTCATGGCTTTTTATTCTGTAATCTATTTTCTGTTCCAGTAATTGTTATCGACCATCCAGTTTTCCAATTCCAGTCCGTTTTCTGTTTCAACTTCTATTTCAATGGCTGGTAAGAAAGCACTTCCGTCAAACATCCATTCTTCCAGGTTCAGTGCATCGTCTGTTTCAGTTTCGATGCTCATTGCTGCTGTGAAGCTTTCTGCATCAAGCATCCAGGTTTCAAGTTCCAATGCATCTTCTGTTTCCGTTTCCAGCGAAAAAGCCGGCATAAAATAGGTTTCTGCAAGCATCCACTCCGATAAGCTAAGTGCTTCTTCTGTTTCTGCTTCCAATGAAAAGGCAGCTGTGAAATTTTCAGCATTGGTCATCCAGTTTTCCATTTCCAGTGGTGCTTCGCTTTCTGCTTCCAACTCGTAGTTGTAAGTGAAATTACTTACTGCAAGCATCCAGTTTTCAAGGTTCATTTCAGCCTCATTTTCTGCGGCAAACATTTCAGCAAAAGCTTCTGTTTCTTCATTAACACGTTTAACTTTTTCGATTGCTGTTGCATTGGTGTTAAGAGCGAATATTGCGGCAAATAATACGATAAGGCCGGTCAGTGAAGTTAATTCTGTTTTCTGTAATTTGCTGTTTGTTGTTTTCATGACTTTGTCCTCCTGTTTATTCTGTTTTAATTTCTTTATTTTTTCTAGTTCTGTTTTTCGAATTCACTATTAAGACGCCTGACTTTTTATTTCGTTACACTTTTTATAGAACTTTTTTTAAGCATGTACCGTTTTTAACATTGTTATTTGTAATGCAAATATACAAACAAAAACTAATACTATGCAATACATAGTATTATTATTTTTATCATGTTTTTTAATTTTGTTTTGTTATTTATTGTGTATCAGGTAAATATTATTAAAAGAAACATTACGATTATTTTTAATTGAATGTATGTTTTGCTGATTTGAAGGGATTCGGAACACTATTTTATACCCAAAAATTATTGATTTTATTTTTTCAGGTAGTTAAAATCATTTTCTTTTTTGCTGAAAATATTTTTTCAGCAGAGATAAAAGAACATTTTAATTCTTTTGCGAGAAAGTGTTTTTCAATTGCATAGTAATTGATGATTGTTTTTTTGAAAGCCGGAAATAAAAATGTGAAGTATAGGTCTCAGCATTCTTGAATATTCCTTCACCTTGAATTTAAACTGGTGTGATTTGAAGCGAAAAGCAAGTAAAGCAGTATTACCAGGCAAAAATTAAAAAGTCAATAAACGAAGCATTGAACCGCTTTTAAATTACAGGCATAAAAAAAACCGGCCTCAAGCCGGTTCTTTTTGCTGTTTTCCATAGCTTTTAACACTGTTTTCTATTGTTTTCTTTCCCATACGTTTGGATCTACCATCCACTGTTCCAGTTCCAGTTTCTCATCTTCCATTTCTATAAGGATAAACGTTCTTCTGCCGAATTGTACTCCCGAGAAATTTACGCCAACTGTTTTTCCGTGCTTACCAATAATTAAATTACCTGTTTCTTCTTCATTTTTTTCTGTTTCCTTAGCATTAAAAAGAAGTTCATCTATCATCCAGTCTTCAACTTTAAGCACTTCCTCGATTTCCATTTCCATTTCTTCTACTCCAAAATAGGCTGCTTCTGTCATCCAGGTTTCTACTGTTAATTCTGATTCATTATCAACTTCAAGTAATTCTGCATAATATGCCATTTCTGCAGAGGCTTCATTTTTTACCGGAAATGTGTTTGTTGCTTTGATGGTTTCAATTAAAGCAAGTTCTTCATTCCTGTCAAATCTGCTTTCAAATCCTGCACCTTGTGCACTGATGGTAAAACATGTGGTGAACATTACTGCCAATACTGCCAATGTTTCCATTCCTGCTTTCTGTAATCTGCTGCTTGTTGTTTTCATGACTTTGTCCTCCTGTTTTCTATTTTTTCTGATTTCCTTGAATGCTGTTTTCCAAATTCAATTTTAAGACGCCTGAAATTTTATTCCGTTACACTATTTATAGAACTTTTTTTAAGCCAGTACAATCTTTAACATTGTATATTGTATTACAAATATATGAATAAAAAATAATACTATGCAATGCATATTAGTGAAAAATTCATACATTATCAATAGCGTGTTGTACATGTATCTTGTATTTAGTGATTTAAGGGGGTGTGGAATAATAATTTTTTTTATCCCGGGAAAGGCAACCATTCAAATGAAGTCCTGTTCTTCCACTTTACATTGAATGTGCTTTTGTATTTTCAGAAAGAAAACTTTAAATTACATCCTTACTTTTTCGGAATTTAAATGCAGCCTTGAATCACCGGCACGGGATATTTAATTTTGCCAGCCGGGAGACCCAGAGGACAGTTGAGGCATTGGCTGCCTTAAAGATTCCTTTTCCAAAAAAGTGCTTCGGCATATAAAAGCTAAAAATGGAAGTCCGAGATTAAATGAAAAGCGAACGGTTACTTCTTTTTATTTCCCTGAAGCCAGACCACTTTCTGATCCGGTTTATGTTCCTTGCCTACAATGTGACGGTATAAATCAGGGCGCCGTGCCTGAAGATAACGATGGCCGCCTGCCATTTTCAGTTTTTCGGGGATGAGAACCGATGAAACCACTTCATTACCAAGTTCACGGCATTCAGCCACTACATCGCCAAATGGATCGATTATCATTGAGCAGCCGTTTTTAAGCTGGTCGTCATCCATGCCTATTGGATTAGCAAAAACAACATATACTGCATTGTCGTAAGCACGTGATGGCAGCCATTTCATCAGCCATTCACGGCCTTTCAAGCCATCGAATTCAATGCGCAGGGAAGTAGGATCATTTTCACGGTTACTCCATAGCTCCGGATCAACAAAACCTGCTCCCGGCCGTGACGACGGTGTGCACATGGTAACATGGGGCATGAAAATGACATCAGCCCCCAGCAGCTTTGTAGCCCGCACATTTTCAATAATGTTATTGTCGTAACAAATCAATATTCCACACTTCCATCCGTGCAAATCGAAAACACAATATTCATTACCCGGGAGAACGTGAGGATTAATAAAAGGGTGCAGTTTCCGGTATTTCGCAATCAGGCCATTCTTATCGACACATACATAAGCCTTAAATATATTATCCTGATTGTCTTTTTCAAACAGACCTGCCAAAACAGCAATGTCGTACTTCCCGGCAATCTGAATAAGTCTTTTGATGCTTTTTCCATCCGGCACCGGTTCGGCCAGCGCCAGCATTTGTGGTTTAGAAAGTTTTCTGGCAAAAGTATATCCGGTTATGGAGCATTCATGGAAAGCAATGGCCTTTGAACCCTCTTCTGCCGCCTTTCGGGCAAGTTCATCAATTACCGATAGATTGTATTCTTTATCCCCGCTTTTATTCTCAAACTGTGCAGTTGAAATTTTCAGTTTCTCCATATTAATTTTTCAGTTTAAAATGATCCCACGATACAAGCTGAATATTCAGGCTATCGACAATTTTTTTTACAGATTCATCAGTTAATACTTCCAGTTCACCTTCCATTCCCGGGTGACACATTATTTCTGAAACTCCGGCTGGAAGTTGTTGCAATATAGAAATTAAATTTTCGACAGATGCATTTTCATAGAAACTGTCAATAAACCAGTCGGGGCTTTTTATTCCTTCTGTAAGCATTTGCCGTTCCTGGTCGATAAAAGCATCAGGTCCTACCTTGCTCATCATTGGTATCGACTTAAATGGGTGAATAATTCCAAAAAATATCAGCCGTCTCATGCTTTCTGAACCGCCACCTCCTGTTTCCGTTACTGAAATCAGGTTGTAAATGCTTGCGGGCACCGGATTGCGAACGGGTACATTATATTTCAGGGCTATCTCCCGTACTAACTCAAAAAACGGAGTATAAAGTGCCGTTAAATGGTGGTGGTAGTCAATATGGTTTAACGGAACACCGGTTGAAAGAAATAATTCTACCTGGGCAAAAAGCTCTTTTCTCACTTCTTCTACAGGCATATCAGGCAAATGCTTTAATATCTTGCCAACATCATAAAACTGGTTGTTTTTACCGATAATCTGCTTAACCTCTGCCGCTTTCGATACGGGTGATCCCAGTGTGATGTTTAAATGAAGGCCTATTGGCAACTCCGGATGCTCATGATGTATTCTTTTTATATTTTCTACTGCACCCTCCAGGTTTATAAAAGCGGTGGTACTGGTAAGAATTCCCCGTTGGTATGCTGAGATGATTGCCTGATCAGTTTTTAAATCCAGGCACAGGTCGTCTCCATTAATTATAAGATATTTGTTGCCTGATATTTGTTTTGGTAACGGTGTTGGACCACATGCATTTACAATTATTATAAAAAATGAAACCAGGAATTGAAATTTAATTTTTTGAGTGATATTCTTTAAATACGGACTCCTGAAGTTACAGTAAAAGCGGTCTGATAGTTTCATTTTTAATCGTTTTTACAGTCAACAAAATGAAATTGATATTTGTATTTAATTGGTATTTTATTACTTGCCGGAATTACAAATGAATTAACAAATTACCAAGCCCGATTTTATATGTTCCAGGTTAAAACATGTAATAGCTGTTTTTAGCAGGGACAGACTAAAATGTAACTGTGACTGCTCATATTTCTACATTACTTTTCTTTTTGTCTGTTTTCCTGATTGTATTAAGATGATCGTATGTTATCAGCTGGATGTTTAACTTTTCAATCGCATTTCTAACTGATTTGTCAAGTATAACCTGCAATTCATTGTCGTTGCCAGGATGACATACGATTTCAGAAATCCCTGAAGGAAGTTGCTCCAGGATTGATATAAACACTTCAGGCCGGGCATTGTTATAAAAGCTGTCAATAAACCAGTCTGTTGTCATTATGTTTTCGGTTTGTATCTGTTGTTTCTGCTCAACATGGTTAACCAGAACCGAATTGAGAATAAGAGGAATTGACTTTTTAGGATGTGTTAAGGCAAACAAAAGAAGTTTTCGCATTCCAGTGCTGCTTCCTCCTCCATCTGAGCTGGGCTGCATTATTTGATAAATGCTGAATGGAACCGGATTCCGCACCGGGATCTTATATTTCACGGCAATTTCGCTTACTATTTTGAATAAAGGAACGTACGCTGCAGCCAAATGAAAATGATAATCGATATGGTTGAGTGCAACTCCTGATGATAAAAATAGCTCAACTTGAGCCTGCATTTCTTTTTTTACCTTTTCGACCGGCATATTTTGCAAGTGGTTAAGTATTTTATCGATGCTGCAAAACCTACCGTTCTTATCGGTTAATTCCTTTACCTCCTTTGAATCCATGACCGGTTTGCCGTCCGTAAGATTTAAATGCAGGCCAATTGGCAGATTCGGATTATTTCTGTGAATGTTTTTTAACCTTGCAACTGAATCGGGATAATTAATAAAAGCAGAGGCACTTGTCAATATCCCCTTTTTGAAACCAGTTATAATGGCTTCATCTGTACTGTCATCCCTGCATAAATCGTCTCCATTGATAATAAGGTATTTTTGACCCGATTTTTGCACAGCCTCAGGGGGTGGTTTTATTTGTCCTGAAAGAAGTTTAAATACTGAATTAAATGCTTCCCGGCTAAGAAGAGGTCCAAATATTCTTTTTGACCTTTTGTATTTGAAGAGTTGACTTTTTTTCTTCATTTTTCGTTCTGAAGTTCTTTAATTACCACTATAGGAAAGAGAACATTTAACTGCTGAAAACGTTTCTGAATTTTTGCAACACCAAATTTTTTAATATTGTACAACGGACTCAGCCCATAATCATTCACATTATTTCTGCATCTCTTCTTTTAAGACATCCCGCAGCATCAAAAAGTTTTCTTCAAGCTTCAACATATTTTCAATAAAAAAATTATAAATGTCGGGCCACTGGTTTTGCCTGTGGATATCAACCTCCGGCAACTTAGTATATATACGGCATACTTCCTTTTTGCTGTCTTCCCGTTGATGATAGAACTCCCAGATTAGTCCATCCGGAAAACCTTCTTCCATGACAACTTTATAATTTTGCAGAATTTCGAATGCTTTCAGCCGCTTATCCTCATTCCGCTGCCCCAGTTCCAGAATTACGCGAGCTCCCTGACGGCCGGCCTCGAAACGGAGCGCCACGCCCGATACTTTTGTGCGGTGAAGGATGAAATTTTTGCGCCGCCGGCTCAACTCGGGGTGTACCCTGCACCGTCGGCCAAACTGTTCCCAAAACTGTAATCTCAGTTGCTTTGCTTCTTCCTGTGTATACATTATTCTTTAATAAGACTCATGAATGATAAACCCGCATAATTTCTTATTTTTGAAATGAATTCCTGAACAAAAATAAATGTTAAAACACTGCAAAAAGAATATTATCTGACTGAAATTGTAAATAATGAAAACAGCAGCTTACTGGATTGAAAAACTAAACTTGCAGAAACATCCTGAAGGCGGATGGTACCGCGAAGTTTACCTGTCGGAGGATATTGTGCCGCAAACAGGATTGCCTGCAGGATTCAGGGGTGAGCGCAATTTTTCAACTTCTATCTATTATTTGCTGGAAGGCAACGACTTTTCTGCTTTTCACCGCATTAAATCGGATGAGGTGTGGCACTATTACGGCGGTACCTCAGCGGTTGTAATTGTTTATCTGGAGAATGGTCATATAAAAAAGTTGTATTTAGGTGACGACCCCGACAGGGGGCAGAAACTTCAGCTTGTGGTACCTAAAAACACCTGGTTTGCGGCAAAACTTATGAATACTGACAGTTTTGCACTGGCTGGCTGCACTGTTTCACCCGGATTTCATTTTGATGATTTTGAGCTTGCCGGCGAAAAGTTAATAAACGATTGGCCTGAAATAAAAGAGGAAATCAAGCCGTTGATTAAATCAAAATAGAGGAGAAAGATTAATCCTATTTATTATGAACCGGTACCAATTTGTTTTCCTGCTACTGCTTTCCTCATTCATGGGCCATGCTCAGCTGGCAGAAGTTCAGGCCACCTACAACAGCGTGGGTGATGTTGATTTTATCGCCTATAACAATACTCCTGCACCAATTTTCATAAACATCGATTTTGCAGATTTGGAAAATACAACATTTAATGAGCCGTTGCCATACATAAAAATGCTGGAGCCGGGTTTCAACACCCTTTTTACACTTTTAAGAGTGCCTGATGCTGAAGTACCCCGGTTTAATTACCAGATAAAAGTATTCAAATCCAATCCCTGGGCGATGGCTGACCTTGATTTTCCGTACCTGATTCCACTGGCTCCCGGAAACGAAGCGTCAGTGATTGAAGTGAAGTCGCATGATGGTTTTTCGGGCTCCAGTGAACCGGAGTCGTGGTATGCCACCGGTTTTGCCGTTCAACCGGGGCAGCAGGTTTTTGCTGCCCGCACGGGTACTGTTGTCGAAGTGGCAGGTCCCTCTCGCAGTGGCGATACGCAAACCTGGTATCATAACTGGAACAATGCAGTTACAGTTTTGCAATCCGATGGAACACTTATTTGCTACCGCAATGTTACCGATAACAACAAAAAACTAAAGGCAGGAGAGAAGGTGTTTGCCGGCCAGCAGTTGGGAATAGTTGCACCCGGAACTGAAGAACTGATTGTTGTTGTATTTCAGCACAGCCTGAATTCAAACGCATTACGATTTATAATACCTTCGTTTGTAAGTGAGGGAAAAACGGGAATACTATTAACATCGGGAAAATATACAGTTATCCACCCGGATGACATTCGTGGAATGGAAATGAGTAATCGTGAAAAGCGGCGTTTTCTGAAGTAAAAAAATAATTTATTCGTGCCAGGCCGATATGCCTTTAAACGCATTACCTTCGCGATTGAATAAACTTCTTCCCAAATAGGGGATATTTGAGCCGGGGATGTCCAGCCCGTCAGGCTTCCAGTAATATACTGAGGTTACCTTTGGATAATTTTTCAGCCGCTCTGCCAGGTCGACCAGGAAATCGTACTGGCCCTGCTCTGTTGGCGGATAGGGCTGCACATCGAGTACCCACTCCTCCGGTTCGGGGTACCAGTTATTGGCATAATAAGCTGTTTCCACCACCGAAATCTCCTGTTCGTATTTTTTTGAAAGGAAAGCCAGGTTCTTTTCCAGATCTTCAAAGGTGCCGTGCCACCATGGATAATAGCTGAGTCCTATGACATCGAATTCCACACCCCGGTTCAGGATATTGCTGTAGAAATTATCCGATTCAATTAAATTGCCTCCTGTTGCTGCATGAATCATAATGGGAACTGTTGCCCCGTTTTCAGTTTCTTTTACTGCCCGGATGCCGGCTTTGAGCAAAGAGGAAAGTTCATCCCACCGGGCCTTTCCACCTTCAGCCCACAACCTCCCCTGTGGCCAAAGCATTCCGTTGTTGATTTCATTGCCTATCTGTACCATTTGGGGATATACATCAGCTGCCTCCATTGCTTTCATAACATGTTGGGTATATCGGTAAACACTGTCGGTTAGAATGTCGAAATCTAAATTTTCCCAGGCTTTTGGAATGAATTGTTTTCCCGGGTCAGCCCAGGTATCGGAATAATGAAAATTTAAAAAGATTTTAAAACCGTATTTTTTAGCTTCCCTGGCAAGAGCAATGGTATAATCCAGATCGTTAACTACCGGTCCAACATGATTGGGTGAATGAAAGATACGCAGGCGGCACCAGGTGTAACCGTTATCCCTGAAAATCTGAAATCCCTCCTTTGCTTCACCATCCAATATATATTGTCCGCCCAGCTCTTCCAGCTTTTTCATGATTGAAAAGTCGCCGCCGTATTCCAGCCGGACTGTCTTTTCATTATTTTCATTATCGCTGAACCCATTGTTACAGGCAACAATGAAAAATAACAATACCGGCAGTAAAACTATTTTAATCATCTTTTTTCCCGAAATATAAGCATTTACCTGAAATGTTGAGTCAGTGCCGATCGCCACCAGCTGAAATACGTCGATTCGAGTTCTTTTATGTCAGGGAAAGGATAATAAAGCATTGTTTTATTGTCGCCGATATAGAAGCCATTCTTTATAGTGCGGTAAGAGAGGTCGCCACGCATAAGCCGCAACACTGTTTTTGTTTGTTTTCCTTTAGTTTCGTTGAGTTTGATCAGGCATTCACGCAGGTGATCGGGATTTGAATAGGGCAGGTTGTGAATTGGTGCATTCGGGTCGGTGGCAAGTTCGTTAAGGCGAAGATCGGCAAAAAAGAGTTTAGGTGTGGATACCGGTTTCGTTGTGTCGGTAAGGAAAGATGTAAATTCGCCGGGAGTTAAGGTACTTGCCACGCGCGTAGTGATTGGATTAAATTGCTGGTAAAGGTATATTTCTTCCGATGACGGGTTTTGATATTCCGATGTTTCGATGCCCAGCACCTTTCCATCGTCGGTAGCCAGGTAAAGTTTTTTCAAGGCTTCGAGGGGCGTGTTTTCCAATACCCTGTAGATGCCAAAAAATACTGATCGTTTCGGTTCTCCACCAGGATAGGGAACAAGTCTTGAATTGATGTATTCATGAGGAATCTGGCTCATTTTTTCAGGGTCAAGCTCAAAATAAATGTTTTGGCATCGCGACCTTTTTTTTGTGCCTACTGAGAGGTAATGACCAAAATCTTCCGGCCCAAGATGCGATGCTATAAACGATTCAGGAGTAAATACCAGATAATAATGTTTTTCCATGGCAATTTCTTATTGGTTTACTTAAAGTTACTGAATTTGTTTAAGTTATCAATGTCTGGAAGTACAAAAAAAGGTTGCTTCAGTAGAGTTTTTTATAACCGTTTCCGGGCTATAAATACCTGTGGTTGATTGCTCATGAAAAACAGCCGGGGGAAGTTGCCTGCTATGCTTTCTGTATTTTTTCTATCTTCAGGCGCAACTTAAAACCATGAAGTCTGTGAAACGTATCCTTACCATCGATATTATGCGGGGGCTGACACTGTTCCTGATGCTTTTTGTGAACGACTTGTACATGCGGAATGTACCGTGGTGGCTGGGGCATACCGATGCTGCATTCGATGGTATGGGGCTGGCCGACTGGGTTTTCCCGGGGTTTCTGTTCATGGTGGGAATGGCTGTGCCTTTTGCAGTACAAAGCCGGTTGAAAAAAGGAGATGCAACCGGGAAGGTGTTACAGCATGTAATCATACGAACCCTGAGTTTGATTGTCATAGGTGTACTGATGCTTAATACTTCACGTTTAAACCCTGAACTTACCGGATTAAGCAGAAACCTGTGGGCTATCCTGATGTACATATCGGTATTTCTGGTCTGGAACATGTACCGCAAAGTTCCCAAAAAAGTGGTTTATATTTTAAGAGGAGCAGGGATTGGCGGGCTTTTGACATTGGTTTCAATATTTCGCAGCGGTACACCAGAAAATCCCGAATGGCTGATAACCGGCTGGTGGGGAATTCTGGGGCTGATTGGATGGGGATATTTTGCCACTGCCCTGGTGTATCTTGTTGCTAAAGAAAACTTACTGAAAACCGGCCTGTTTTGGTTGCTTTTCCTGGTACTGAATGTTCTTTCCCAGCTGGAAATGCTGTCTTATCTGGATATCCTGCGGCCGGTATTTGGAGTGCTGATTGATGGGAATACACCTCTGCTGGTGGTTTCCGGTCTGTTTTTCAGCCTGATATTAAGAAAAACAGGTGCAGGAAAGTGGAAAAAATTTGCTGTTACCGGTTTTGTATTGGGTGTGGGTAGCCTTGCAGCAGGGTTTGTTTTGCGCAACTGGTTTATAATCTCAAAAATTAAAGCCACACCAAGTTGGGGATTGATTTGCACCGGCATCAGCATCTTACTTTTTATTTTGCTGTTCCTTATTCTCGATGTATGGGGAAAAACCCGGTGGAGCAATGTGTTTAAACCGGCAGGACAAAATTCGCTCACGACATATCTGGCCCCCGATGTTATATACTATACAATTTGGATGACCGGTTTTTCGATGTTTTTTTATAAGCATCTCGAAAGTTCGTTTTTAGTGGTTCTCGGGTCACTCATCTGGGCTTTTGCCATGGTGGGATTTGCTGCTCTGCTTGCAAGGGTAGGTATTCGGTTGAAACTGTAATGCCTGATGTTTGTAACGCTCTCCCTGGCTAAAAGCAAGTTACTCCTGGAGCATCTGAATGTTTTTTTTTAAGCTGCAGTTTTTCTGCTTTTAATTGCATGTGATTGTTGTAAGTTTGGGGAAGAATTTAGATGATTTTATTATTAAAATAATACCTCTAAGTGTTTTATTTGTTTGGTGAATAGTCGTAAATTGCATAGGTTTTTATTAAAGGTGATAATTAATCATCTTAATGAAGGCTTTTACCCGGCATACAGATGAGCAGCAATTCGACCCATAAAAGCAATTTCAGCGCTGGCGTTTCAAATGAAAAATTTCTTCAACGGTTGGGTGAGAAAGTTGAAGCCAACTTTCAGAATGAACAATTTGGAGTTGAAGAGCTTGCCCGGCAAATGAATATGAGCCGTTCTCAGCTTCATCGCAAATTGAAACAGGTTTCCAATAAGTCAGCCAATCAATTTATCAGGGAATATCGGTTAAAACGTGCAAAAGATTTGCTTTGCAATGAAAATAAACCAATTTCTGAAGTTGCCTTCGAAGTTGGCTTTGGAAGCATTAGTTATTTTACAACTTGTTTTACAGCCTTTTTTCACCAGTCTCCTGGGAATTTACGACGTAAAAGTATTTTAAGATCAAGTCAAAAACCTACAGGAAGAAGAAAACTGTTTAAGCATCTGCAAGGGAAGCCCATCATAATTGTTATTGTTATTAACCTGATATATATAAGTGCATTATCAGGAATCTTTCTGCATCGCATTAGTAATGCAAATTTTAACAATTATAAAAGTATTTCCACCCTTGAAAGCCATTCGATAGCTGTATTACCTTTTAAGAATTTGAATAAACAACATGAATACGAGTACTTCAGCAGAGGGATTGTTGAAGCCGTAAACAGGCATTTGTCAAAATTAGATGCATTGAAGGTAGTTTCACTTACCGCTGTTGACTTCTACAGGGAAAACACCAAATCAATCAGGGAAATTGGCAATGAATTGTTGGTTGCTAATGTATTGGAAGGCAGCTTCCAACATTTTGGAAATATGATTCGGCTGGAAGTTCGTTTGATTGATACCTCAAGTGAATCCTTGATTTGGGCTGAATATTATGATCGGGAATTAGAAGATATTTTTAAAACCCAAACTGAAATAGCTGAACAGGTAGCTCTTGCACTAAATAAAATATTATCACCTGAAGAGAAAAAGTTGATTAATGTGCAAATTACTGAAAACATCGATGCTTATGATTTGTATCTGAAAGGCCTTTATGAAAACAGGATTTATACAAGAAAAGCGAATCATCATGCCACTGAATTTTTTAAGAAGGCTATAGAACTGGATTCAACTTTTGCATTGGCTTATGCAGGATTGGCTCAAAGTATTATGGCTAAAGCAGCTATTTTTGGAGCAGAAATGAGTGCACTGGAAGCGCTGGCACTTTCGAAGCCTTATATCGATATAAGTTTAGCTCTTGATCCTAATCTTGAAGAAGGACATGTATGGAACGGATTCTACCTGCTTTATAATAATTGGGATTTTAAAGGTGCAGAGCAGGAATACAGCAATGCGATAACCGGCAATAATCCGGATGCGCTGGCAGTTTATGCTGATTATTTGAATTTTATCAGAAGTCATGATAAAGCCCTAGAAATTTCAGTACGTTTAAATCAGGAGCATCCGTTTTATCCAAACAGCCGCATGATATTATCGCTTTATTACCTGGGGCGAATTGAGGAGGCCGAAAAATTTGCTCAGGCACGATCAAGGTTGTTCAATAATTATTATACCCTGGACAATTATGGATTTTTGAAACTCAATACCGGTAATTATCCGGAAGCAATCCGGATATTTGGGAAACTATTGGAGCGTGACGGCGTGAGATATCCGAGAATATTGGGATGGATGGGGGCAGCATACGCATGTTTGGGGCAAATCCACGAGGCGGATAACTTAATTGCTGAACTCGAAAGTATAGCAAATCAGACACATGCAGGTTCTCCGGCTTTTTTTATAGCAGTTATCCATTCCGCACTCGGTGACAAGATTTCTGCCCTTCATTGGCTACAGCAAGCTATAAAAGCCCATGAAATGGAGATTCCATGGCTTTTAAGCGAACCACAATTTTTTTCTCTGCATGATGAACCTGACTTTCAGAAAATGTTGGTTAAAGTCGGTTTTCCTGACCCAGATTAAAAGACTTATGTGAAAGTGCAACAAAATCAAAAGAATTTGCCACAATTCTTGAAGGAATTGATAAAAATTTTAAAGACATTGAATCATTCCTGATAACACATCGCTTTGTTTCATATCTACCTTTATAAAGACAATTTTGTCTTTAATTTAAAGGTTATGGTTATGAAAACAAAAGGATTTTTACTCGCCGGAATGATGATAGCAGCTGTTACATTCGGGCAACAACCAACTTCAGGTGATAATGTAAATAGTTCTCCCACATTTAGAAGCGGGATACATGTTTCATTTGAGGATTTTCTCAGGGAAAGGGTGCAATATCCCGAGGGCTCCCTGCAATGGGGAAATCAGGGTACCGTAGTTGTTGGATTTATGGTTACAGCCAACGGTGAGCTAAAGGATTTTACTGTAATTAACAGTGTTTCGTCTGAATCTGACAAGGAAGTTATCCGTACAATTAAATCTACCAAAGGCAGATGGATTCCAGGAAGCGTTGAAGGAAAACCTGCAGATATGCAGCAAGAGGTTGCAGTGGTTTTTAAATTGTATCCGGAAAGCAACTTTATTGTTTCTGCAAGAAAATACATGGAAAAAGGAAATCAGAATCTTTTTGTAAAAAATCGGCCTAAAAAGGCTTTGGCTTATTTCAACAGGGGAATCCGGTTACTTCCAAACGATATGAATTTACTTGCAATTCGGAGCCTTTGCAGGCAAAAATTGGGTGATGCTAATGGTGCAACCAACGATCTGGAGCGAATGGCCGTTTTGGCAGAACGAAATGGGGTTAATCTGGAATTGGAAATCTTAGGTGAATTGCTGAAAGATTATGAAGATATACATGATTTTAATGAATTCCGAAGAGGTGTTGAAAAATCTCTTTTGCCGGTGAACCATTAGATGATGTATTGTTGGTAAGCATTATCAGCAACTGTGCAAATGGCTTTATTATAGACGTCAAGGTTAATCCTGATGTTGCTGTGACTACAGAAGAGTTCAGTATGGACTCAGCTTTTATTCAGCAAAAATAATTTAGATGTTGAAATAGAAAAGAGTCTACGCTGAACGTTTTTGTAAAATAGGAGGTGTCCGAATTTGATGGCGGTGAGGAAATTCAGGTGAGCCTCTGCCGGACTATTATATCCTGCAAGAAGAAAGTATTCTCAATTTATGGTGGCTGGAATTAAATGAGCCTGGTTGTCGGTGAGGTATTTTCTGGCAACTAAAAATTAATCAGTGAATTTTGTTTTTATGAATCCTGCAAAGCCTTTTTGTCAAGCGAAATATAAAAATTTACCGGATCCGGGTTCTATGGTCGGATATTCATATGTTGCACCTGAAGAATTACCCATTCTTTTTTATGGGTTTAATTTTTAATTCAAAAAAAGAAGAACATAACTCCTAAATATCAAATTCATTCTAAACTCAATTTATTCTCAATATTAACTCAATGTAAACTCAATTATAATTGAATTTACATTGAGTTAATATTGAATTTAAATTGAGTTTAAATTGAGTTTAATATGACGATGGTATATAGAATGTTTGGTGGAAATAATTACACGGATGCTATTATTCTTTTTAAATGACATAAAAAAAGACAAATTGGTATTAAATAGGTTAAAATTAGTTGTAACTTGTATTAAATTCATTTTTAATAATTTAATACCAGACAACATGAAGAAAAGAAGTTTTTTTATCCGTAAATCGAATGCCATTGCCTGGGTAGTGGCAATTTTACTGGCAGCAGTTCCCATTTTAGGGAGTGCACAGAATCAGGCTTCGCCGGTTTTTGCAGTGGTTGAATACATGAAGGTTAAACAGGGCGATGAGCAGAAATACATAGATCTGGAGAGAAATTACTGGAAAAAAATCCACCAGCAAAGAGTAAGCAATGGAGAAATAACCCGGTGGGTTTTATATGAGGTTCGTTTTGCCGGCTCGAATGATGAATACAATTTTGTTACTGCAGCGCTTGTAAATGATCCTGCAAAGCTGGAGATTCCTTTTGAGGGCATCAATGCTGAAACGGTATTGTCAGGTGAAGATGTCGACCGGATCATGCAGGAAACAAACGACAGCAGGCAACTTGTCAGAAGGGATCTGATACAGATGGTATCTTCAGCAGGCATGGAAGCAGCACCTGCTCCGTTTGAATACATTGAAGTGAATTTCATGAAAATCAAACCCGGGAACGAAGGGGCTTATATGGATGCTGAAAACATCATCTGGAAACCGGTTCACCAACAGTTTGTAAATGATAAATCGCGTGTTGGCTGGGCTGTGTGGCAGAGTGTTTATCCTGCGGGAGCGGGAAACAAGTATCAGTTTGCAACTACGAATTATTATGCTGATTTTTCACAACTGGGCGCAGCCGATACGGAAGGCAGCTTTTCAAAGGTTCATCCGGGGAAAGATATCAATCAACTCATGCAGCAAACCAATGATTCCCGTGAGCATGTCCGCTCTGAGTTATGGCGGGTAGTCGATTCGGTGGCTGCGGAATAGATAATAACATGATGGAGTATATATTGTTGTGAAAAAATAATCCCGGGGTTTCCCGGGATTATTTTTTAGTCGAAGAATGGGAACAACTTTCTGATTTCCTCTGTCGAAGGGCGCCTGCCGTATTCGCAGATTTCAAATGCCTCAGCAATTTCAATTTTAGCAGCTTTTTCAGCGCCATACCATTTTATCAATGACTTTTTGGTATCATCCGAAAGGTTGGGTTTCCTCCAATCGGCCAGCCATTTCAGCCGTTCTTTCTCTCCTTCCGGAACCTGGTCAAGCCGGCCACCTGTCCATGGCAGCCATTCAAACATCTGCGACTCATGGGCAGCAATGCCATAAATTTTCTGATCAAACACATCTGTAATATCCACTGCGATATCGGGTTGGAAAGGATATGGTTTTTGGAAGCGGTCTTCGACATAAATAAATACCGGGTTCTTTTCCAGGGGGGGCACATCGGATGCCACATTGGGTACAATAACCATATAGGCTGCATCCTGCAGCAGGATGGCAGCATTTCGATGGTCGGGATGGTAATCGTTTGGCCGGGGGCCCATAACCAAATCAGCATTCCATTTGCGGATTAACCGGATTACTTCCAGGCGGTTTTCGAGGGTAGGCATCAACTCTCCGTCGTGATTATCCAGAACAATGTATTCCACTCCAAAACGCTTGCCGGCTTCTTGTGCCTCAGCACGCCTGATACGTGCCAGTGCACCGCCTCCTTTTTCATGGTGTCCTGCATCGCCGTTGGTCAGCGAAACAAAAAGCACCTTATGACCTGCCTGTGCATATTTTATGGCTGTCCCCCCTGCACGTATGTCAGCATCGTCGGGGTGAGCCCCGATGACCACCACGTTCAGTGGCGACTGCGCCCGGGAATAACTTAAGAAAACCATGAATAAAGTCAGAAAAATAATTGTTGTTTTCACATTATAAGATTTAAGTTAAGAATTAAAAAAGTAACAGGTTTTTCTCTTTTTAAATGAAAAATTTAATGTGATAAATATATGAATTTTTCAGGGAAGGCTATTTTATTTTTTTTTCGGGTCTCAAGTGTCAGTAAACAAAAGAATTACTTTATAAGAACATTCAATTAAATAATTCAAATAATTGTGAATAGATGTTAATCCGAAAATATTTTTTTTATATTAGCCGCCCTTAATGAGTGAGTAATTAATTATTTTAAATTTTATTTTATGAAGAAAATTGCGCTAATGCTATTAAGCATTGCCTTTGTTGGCATGCTTACAGTTGAAGCTCAGGTGCGGCGTATTACAGGTACTGTCGTTAGTGCCGAGGATGGAACCGGCATACCTGGCGTTTCGGTGGTGGTACAGGGGACTACACTTGGAACCATTACCAATATTGATGGTGAATATCAGCTTGATGTTCCGAACGATGCTGAAACAATGATTTTTTCGTTCGTGGGGATGAAAGCCGTCGAACGTGCCATTGAAGGTTCAGTAATTGATGTGCAGATGGAATCGGAATCAATTGGTGTTGATGAAGTAATGGTTGTTGCCTATGGTACCACAACCAAAGGGTCATTTACAGGTTCTGCAGGAGTGGTTGACACTGAAACCCTCGAAAAACGCCAGGTCTCAAACATTTCAAATGCTTTGACAGGTGCTGTATCAGGTGTACAGGTATTGAGCAACAACGGGCAGCCCGGAACATCTGCTACAATTCGCGTTCGTGGTGTTGGTTCTATCAATGCCGGAATGAATCCGCTTTATGTTGTGGATGGAATTCCTTTTGACGGTGACTTGTCATCGCTCAACAGTGCCGACATTGAATCGATGACTGTTCTTAAAGATGCCGCCTCTACTGCCCTTTATGGTTCACGTGGTGCCAATGGTATTATAATGATAACCACTAAAAAAGGTAAAAAAGGAGTAGCAAGGGTTAATTTTGATGCTAAAGTGGGGGTGAACTCCCGTGCTGTTGAAAACTACGAGGTAATGACGAGTCATCAAAATTATACTGAAACTGCATACCAGGCCATATACAATGCAGGGATTTACAACCTTGGTTATACACCGGTTGAGGCAAACACTTATGCCAATAACAGACTGGTCAGAAATGCTGAAGGTGGTTATGGATACAGGATTTATACCGTTCCTGAAGGAGAACTTATAGTTGGTAAAAATGGAAAACTGAACCCAAATGCCACGTTAGGATATAGTGATGGTGAATATTTCTATACTCCTGATAACTGGGCAGATGAAACATTCCAGCAGAACCCAAGGCAGGATTATAACCTTTCAATTTCAGGAGGAAGCGATAACAGCAACTATTTTATTTCATTCAATTACCTGGATGACCAGGGTGTTATCCCGAATTCAGCATTTAACAGGATGTCAGGCCGTTTCAATGGTGATCACCAGGTTAAAGAGTGGTTGAAAGTTGGCGCTAATGTAAACTACAACCAGATTAACAGTGATTATCCGGGAGAGCAGGTAAGTACCAACTCCAGTGGTAATGCTTTCTTTATAGCTAACTATATTGCACCGGTATATCCTATTTATGTTCGTGATGCTGAAACAAAAGCTATCATTGAAAATGTCGGACGTAAAGTTTATGACTATGGTGATGGAGTCAGCACCAATTTTTCACGTTCTTTTATGCAGATTGCCAACCCTGCGGGTGACCTGGTTTATAACAAAACCGAATATTTAATGGATATCATTAACAGTTCGTGGTATGCAGAACTTTCACCTGTTGAAGGGATGCGTCTGACTGCCAAATACGGTTTAAACGTTGACAATACCCGTTACAATGATTTGGGCAATGCCTATATGGGACAAAGCGCTTCATACGGTGGTACTGCATACCAGATGCAAACACGTATTCAAGGTTTCGACCAGCAGTACATTGGTTACTACCAGTTTAATGTAAATGATGTTCATCAGTTTGATATCACTGCAGGTTACGACGGATACACTTATACTGATGAATTTATATATGCAGCAGGTCAGAACCTGTACAACCCTGAAGTTTACTATGTAAACAACTCGATTGACAATAAAAGGGGTGGCGGTGCAAAAGACATCTATGCAACCAAAGGTATTTTAAGCCGGCTCAATTATTCATACAATGATACCTATTTTGCCAATGTAGCTTACCGTCGTGATGGTTCTTCACGGTTCAGTCCTGAAAACCGCTGGGGTGATTTCTGGTCGGCCAGTGCAGCATGGATGATAAGCAATGAAGATTTTCTTGCCGGTTCACAGTGGATTGAAATGTTGAAGTTGAAAGGCTCTTACGGCGAGCAGGGTAATGACAACATCGGTAACTATTATGCATGGCTCGACCAGTACCAGGTAACTGGTGCCGAAGGTGTATTTTCTGATGGTACTTTGATATACAAAGGTAATCCTGATTTGACATGGGAAACATCTACTTCTTATAACATAGGACTTGATTTTGCCTTCTTTAACAATGCACTTTCAGGTTCTGTTGAATATTTTGGACGTCAGTCAACCGATATGCTTTATTACAAACCTGTTGCTGCCAGTTTAGGTTACACCTCTATTCCGATGAACGTAGGTTCTATGACCAATTCAGGTGTTGAAGCCGATTTGGGATGGAGTGTTGTAAATTCCAATAACTTTAAATGGAATATAAGTGCCAATGCTACCATGATTAAGAATAAAATCAATGAACTTCATCCTGATCTGGAAGGTGAGTTGATTGACGGAACACGCATCTATTCCGAGGGTGAATCAATGTACCGGATGTACCTTGTTGATTATGCAGGTGTTGATCCTGAATCCGGAATGGCACAGTATTGGGCAAAAGATGAAGAGGAAAATCCAATAAAAACTACCGATTATGCAGTGGCTCAATCGTACAAAATAGCGACCGACGATCTGCTTCCAAAAGTATACGGAGGTTTTGGTACGACAATGGAATTTTTTGGACTTGATGCTTCTGTTTTATTCTCCTACCAGTTGGGTGGTAAAATTTATGACACCGGTTATGCACGTCTGATGCACAGCGGTATGTCAAGCTTTGCAGGTAACAACTGGCACAAGGATATTTACAATGCCTGGACACCTGAAAATACAAATACCGATATACCTCGTCTCAATGCCAACGACCGTTACGCAAATTCTGCATCAACACGCTGGATCACAAGTTCCGATTATTTAAGTCTGAACAATGTGACCGTAGGTTATACATTGCCTTCCAACCTGGTAAATTCCATGGGTCTGGAAAAATTACGTCTTTATTTTGCTGCTGATAATGTTGCACTGCTTTCAAGCCGTATCGGATTGGATCCGCGTCAGAGCTACACTGCTGCAACAACTGCAAGGTATACACCAATTCGTACGCTTTCGGGTGGTATCAATTTAACTTTTTAACAGTTTTAAATTCATATATAATGAAAAGAATATATTATCTCATTTTTATAGCATCCTTCTTCCTGACCTTTACAGGCTGTGAAGATTTGGATACGCTTCCGGTAGGGGATGAAATTACCTCATCTCAAAAAGAAGAGGTTTTGACAAACGATCCTGCCAAAGCAGTAGCCGGTGTGAATGCCATCTTTGCACAATTCAGCACGTATATGCCCAATGCTGATGCGCTGGGTGCATCACGGCATAATGATTTTGGTTATCCTGCCAACATGTTGTTTATGGACCATAACGGATACGACCTGGTATCGGATGACAACGGTTATAACTGGAACGGCAACAATATGGATTATTCCGACAGGCTTTATACTTCAAATGAAACTCAGATCCTTTGGAATAATCTATATGCCATTATCAATATGACAAATAACGTTATTGGTTCCATTCCTGCTGATACTGATGATGCAACCAGCCAATTTTATCTTAGCCAGGGTCTTGCTGCGCGTGCTTTCAGTTACTGGAATCTGATTCAGTTGTTCCAGTTCAACTATGTTGGGAATGAATCGGCTCCCGGTGTGCCTATCATTACAGATGAAAATTCAAATGACGCCGCATTGGCCGGGGCTCCGCGTTCTTCTGTTCAGGAAGTATATAATTTGATTACTTCCGATATTAATACAGCAATTGAATTGTTGTCCTCGGCTGAAGAACAAGGGATGACACGTGCCGATAAGCGTTATATTGATTTAGCAGTTGCCTACGGCCTTAGGGCACGTATTAATCTTACGATGCAAAAGTGGAGTGAAGCAGCATCAGATGCTACCAAGGCTATTGAATTGACCAGTGCCACACCTGCCGGATTGACCGATGTAAATAAACCTGCTTTCATGTCAGTAGATGAATCAAACTGGATGTGGGGCATTATTGTTCAGGAAACCGACCGTGTAGTTACTTCAGGTATTGTAAACTGGCCTTCTCACATGGGTTCGATCAATTATGGTTATGCCAACTTTTCAGGTGGTAAGCAAATTAATAAAACGCTTTTTGAATCGATACCTGAAAGTGATGTTCGCAGAGGATGGTGGTTGGACGAAAATTTAAGTTCACCAAATTTAAATAAAGAACAAGCTGCTGCTGTAGAGGGTTATGGATATCCTGAGTATACACAGGTGAAATTTGCTCCTTATAAAAATGAGCCAAAAACCTCAACCAATTCAAACGATATTCCTTTGATGAGGGTAGAAGAAATGTATTTGATTAAGGCAGAAGCTGAAGCAATGAGTGGTGGCAATGGTCAACAAACACTGCAAGATTTTATTACAAGCTATCGTGATCCGGGTTATTCGGTTTCGGCCGGTTCTCCAGCTGATGTTCAGGAAGAAGTGTTCCGCCAACGTCGTATTGAATTGTGGGGAGAAGGGTTAAATTGGTTCGACATTATGCGTCTTAATAAAGGTGTTGATCGTCGCGGAGGCGGATATCCGAATGCCACTATGGTATTTAATATTCCTGCCGGATCTGATATTCTGTTATGGAGAATTCCTGAAGCAGAAATTCAGGCAAACCCTGCACTGAATGAAGGAGATAACAATCCGGCAGCTCCAACACCGGAGCCTGTAGCTGATTTATAATGTTTTACACTTTTATAAGAATTATTATGAATATAAATAAATTATTAATAGTATTTTCTGTCCTGGTTGCATTTGCAATTTCAGCCTGCAGCGAATATGAGGACACTATTGAGCCGAGTCCTTCTGTACCTGCCGGTAACCAGGGAGTTTATTTTCCATCCTCGAATACAAGTGTGTTTGAATTAGAACCCACGGAACCTACTGAAATTACTTTATCAATTGCCCGTGCAGAATCATCAGGTGCAGTTGATGTGCCAATCATTGTAGAGATAAATGACGGAGATGTATTTAATGTTCCTCAAACGGTAAGTTTTGCTGATGGTGAAACAGAAAAAGATTTCACAGTATCTTTTCCGAATGCAGGTGAAGGAACAACTTATGAGTTAAAACTGGCTGTTGAAGGAGAACAATATGTTAATCCGTATGCAACCGAACTGCCTTATGTAACAACAAATGTAACCCGCATAAAATGGGAGACTGTTGAAAATCCGTTTGTTTATGTTGATGGAACAGTTGCTTATTTCTATGGAATTACTCCTCTGCCAATGTATGTAAATGCAGAGAGAGCTCAGCTTGGCGGAGCTGTCCGGTATCGATTCAAAAATGCTTTTGATGTGCCAACTGGCGATGCCGATGCTGATGGAATTTATGATGGATTCCCATACAATGATCCGGGTGATTTTGATGAAAGTAATGATTATTATACGATAATTGAAATCGATAATGCAACAGGCGAAGTATTTATGTTTGCCCATCAGTTAGGTATGGCATGGGGTGATGGCATGTTCTCTATAGGGTCAGTATATAGGAATTTGTCTGAAAATAAAGCCTCTTATCCGTTAGGAACAATGAAAGACGGAGTTATCACCTTTCCAAATAATTCTTTATTTGTAAGTGAAGCAGGCTATAATAATGGGCAGAAATATCCTGCCAGTGTACCTACCTTTATTTATTTGACAAAAGAAGCTTTCATTGCAGCAAATTTAAAGATTAACGATTTTAACGATGTTGAATACGAAGCAATAGAAGGCGAAGTTGGGGAATTTGAATCTGCAGCATACAGTGATAACTGGAGTCAGTCACTGGCAAAAGCTATTGATATAGATCCTGATAATGAAGAAAGCGAGTATAAAAATCTTTACTACCTGCCGAATCTTTATGCTGAAGATTTTGGAGTCGCATTTTACTATACAGAGGGTGGAGATGTAAAAATTCCGGAAAACCAGTCGATTGGCAGGGAAGTTTTCGGTAAGGATATCTATGTGTCTCCAAGTGAAACCATCGAATCTTCTGTGGAGGTAAATTCAAAAGGAGTTACTATCTACACCTTGGGCTTGATATTCCACTTTGAGGATGGAACTATAGTAGGTGATTTCGCTGAAAAGTTCTTCTATTCAGAAACAGCAGTTGTATATGCCAAAGATGATTTTCTTGGTGATTTCTTAATGACCGGACCAAGTCAGTTTTCAGGAGTTGACCCGGCTAGTATGGATGTAACCATTGCGGCTGGAACTGAAGAAAATAGTTTGGTAATTACCGGTATCGATTATGCTGTAGAGGTTATTGCCACATTTGATCCTGCAACCAGCATGATGTCAATTGCACCTCAAGTTCTGGATGATTTTGTTGGTGCCAATGGTACGTATGACATGACATTATACACCACTGATGCGGATGGAGTAAGTGAAACATCTGTTATTGACTTTTCATTCAACATGCAGGGTGACCTGGTAATTGCATCAACAAGCGTAGGTGACGGTTACTTGTTAAATAGTGAGGCTATAGGTGGTTGGGTTGATGGGTACTATAATTTGGTATTTTCACCTGTCCAGACAAAATCTGCTAGTATAACTTCTCAAAGCTTTTCTTCTTTTGCAGTCCGTTCAGCAGCTGACATGATTGTAAAATCAGGAAGTGAGACGAGTGTAGCTAATAATTTCAAAGTTATTGGAAAGAAAACTTCAGATAAACAAAAGAAAACTGAATCTTTTGAAATAGTATTCTAAGAAAATTTAAAAATAGGATATCAAAAATAGAGAGGATGCCAATTGTGGCATCCTCTTTTTGTAATGGGAGTACTTGATTTTAAAAGGAATAAATGTTCATTTATAATATTATTGATTTAAGGATAGATGACTTGAAAGCCCACCAGGCAAATAAATTAATGGAGTGTTTAAAAATTCCCGGAAGCACATATTACATGTCTACATAGTTTTTCCATTCCTGCTATATAGTAATACATGAGTAAAGTCAAAAGTTAAAATGTTCTTCTATAATTTTGCCTCCGCAATAAAAAAATGGTTCTAATTTTTTTACAGTAATAAAAGTTTTCACTTTTATCACTATTTTCGCTTTCGATAGGAGAGAGAACTAAGCTAAAAGCAGATTTATGGGAAAGTTTTTATCGGCAGTCCTGTTAAATATATTTTTATATATGTCCGGAACTGCCCAGGTTAAAACCGTTTCAGGAACCGTTATTGATTCTTCCGACGGGAATCCTTTAGCCGGTGCTACAGTGGCTGTAAAAGGAACTGAGACCGGTACGGTTACCAACCACAACGGAAACTATGAACTCGCAGTTCCTGAACAGGCACAATATCTGGTATTTTCATTTGTTGGAATGAAGCGTACTGAAGCAGCTATTACCGGAGAAGTTGTAAATGTTACACTTGAGCCTGATTTGCTGGGGCTGGATGAAGTAGTTGTTGTAGCATACGGATCGGCTGAAAAACAGCATTTCACCGGTTCATATAGTACTGTTCAGTCCGTGCAGCTTGAGGGGTTTCAGTTTACCGATTTTTCACGTGCTCTGCAGGGCATGACTTCAGGAGTGTACACTGCCGGTGAAAGCGGGCAGCCGGGCGAGGGCGATGATATCCGAATTCGCGGGTTCAGTACCTTTGGGGATGCAAGCCCTCTAATTGTGCTCGACGGGTTTCCTTTTAACGGCAGGTTAAATGCTGTACCGCTTTCCGATATTGAATCGGTAACAGTGTTAAAAGATGCATCGGCAACGGCATTATACGGTTCCCGTGCAGCCAACGGGGTAGTTATTGTTACCACAAAAAAAGGAAGGGCCGGCTCTGCAGGATTTGAAGTAAAGATGAGTCACGGCCTTACCAGCAGGGCAGTGCCCGGCTATGAGACTGTATCTCCATCGCAATATTATGAACTGCAGTGGGAAGGATTGAAGAATCTGTACATCAGCCAGGGATCGTCAGCCGATGATGCCGCTAAAAGTGCTGGTGAACAGCTTGTGTCGATGCTGGGCGGATACAATGCATACAATCTTCCGGATGATGAACTGGTGGGGAACAATGGAAAATTAAATCCTGATGCCCAGCTGTTGTGGCACGACAACTGGGAAAATGAAGTCATAAATACCGGAAAACGAAGAGAGATTTCAATTGGTGCATACGGAGGCTCTGAAAATTCAAAATATTTTTTATCGGGGTCTGCACTCAATGAGGACGGAATTATAAAAGCTTCCAGGTTTCAACGATATAGCGTGAGGGCCAATGTATCCTCCCGTTTCACCGAAAATATAAATGCAGGAGTTAATCTGTCAGGTTCGTTATCGGAGCAAAACTATCCCGAGCCGACAGGTACTTCCATGCTAAATCCTTTCAGGGTAGTTACTTTGATTGCTCCTGTTTACCCTGTGTATCTCTACGACAGGGAAGGTGTTTTGCAAACAAATGCAGAAGGAGAAAAATTATATGATTACGGAACAGGTTTTGAACGGGCAAGACCTTTTGCTTCAAATCTGAATGTATTAGGTACCCTTGAGCTCGATGAAAGACTTTATAAAAACGATGTGTTTACAATGCGTTCGTTTATCGACTTTAAATTAACCGACTGGTTATCCTTTAGAACTTCTTTAAGTGCCGATCATTATACTTTTACAGGGTTAACGCATAAAAACATGCGGTATGGTGACGGGCAGAGTGTAAATGGACGGTCAACACGAGAAACCTGGCGCACTTTTTCGTACACAGCTAACCAGATGCTAAATTTCAATCGTAATTTTGGCGAACACAACCTGCAGGCCTTTGTGGCTCACGAAAATTACAGCTATAAGTTTAACTTGTTGACTGCAACACGTTCGGGTTTTCAATTTTCCGACCAGGTTGAACTTGATGGAGCTGCCGTTAGCGAAGGTTCCGGGTCGTATGAAGATAATTATCGCATAGAAAGTTATTTTGGCAAGATTGATTATTCATTTAACAACCGTTACTTTGTAGGTTTGAATTTTCGTGCCGATGGCAATTCCCGTTTTGCAAAGGATGTTCGCTGGGGAAATTTCTGGGGAGCCGGTGTGGCCTGGCTGCTTTCGGAAGAGGAGTTTTTCAGTGATCAAAACCTGATAAGTTCATTAAAGCTAAAGGTTAGTTACGGAGAACAGGGTAACGATAAGATAGGCTCTTTTTATGGCTATCAGGGTTTATACCAGACAGGTATGAACAACATTGAATATCCGGGGGCAATTGCCAGCCGGATTGCCACTCCCGGGTTGACCTGGGAATCGCTGAAATCATTTAATACCGGGGTTGAACTGGTAATAAACGACCGTTTTTCAGTTAATGCCGAATACTACATTAAGGAAAATAATGACTTATTGTTTCAAAAACCGATTCCTCCTTCCACAGGTTTTACTTCCATAGATGAAAATTTAGCACGATTGTCAAATACCGGAGTTGATTTGGAATTAAAAGGTATTCTTGTCAATAGCCGGAAGCTGCAATGGGTAATGGATGTAAACCTGGGGCATTTCAAAAATAAAATTAAAGAGCTGCCACAGCAATCAATAATCACAGGCAACAAGCAGTGGGAAGCAGGGCGCTCGGTTTATGATTTCTACATTGAGGAGTTTGCCGGTGTTAATCCTGAAACAGGTAAATCACAATGGTACTACAATGTACCTGTGGAAGATGCCGGAGGCAATCCTGTCCTGGATGGTGACGGTAATCCGGTTTATGAAGAAGAAAGAGGAATAACAGAAACGTATGGTGACGCCTCAAGGTATTATTCGGGTTCAGCAATTCCTGACTTATTCGGGGGAGTGAACAATTCATTATCCTTTTTAGGATTCGACTTTTCTGTACTGGCAATTTTCAGCGTTGGAGGAAAGGTATTTGACAATCAATATCAGAACCTGATGAATTCCGGACTGCCCGGATACAATTTGCATACCGATATTTTAAAGCGCTGGACACCTGAAAACAGGAATACCAATGTTCCCATATTTGATGGCGATCAGTTGGCGAATTACCGTTCAACGCGTTTCCTGTTGGATGCCGGTTATTTAACCATCAGAAATGCAGCTTTAGGTTATCAGATTCCTGAAGAGCTGATTGGGCGGTTTAACATTGAAGGCATCAGGCTGAGTGTAAAAGCAGATAATTTATTTATGGTAACTGCACTTAAGGGTGTTGTTCCAATGCAATCATTTGACGGAAATCTGCAATCGCAGTTTGTTCCGGTACGGACCGTTTCCTTAGGTTTTGACGTTCGTTTTTAAAAGAATGAAAATGAAAAACGTAGTTATACATCTTGTTGCTCTCGCATTAGTGGTAGTTTCGTGTTCCGAAGATTATTTGGAAACCAATCCTACCAACCAGGTGTCCGATCAGGTGGTTTTTAAAACTGTAGAGGGCGCACAAACAGTGCTTGACGGCGTCTTGCGCGATATGCGGTTTCAACACTCCAATATGCATGATCAGTTTGGGGTGAAATCGATCGATCTGGCTTCCGACCTGATGGGAGAAGATATGGTTGTTGAAAAATTTCATTGGTTTGGAGCCGATTACCGTTTTGAAAATCATGGTGCAAAAGGTTACCGCTCGGTATATACCTGGACCCTCCTGTACCGTATGACTTATAACCTGAACGGGATTATAAATCATATTGATGATTTGCAGGCAGATAATGAAGATCAAAAAAAGCAACTTAAGGCACAGGCTTTAGCTCTTCGTGCCTGGACCTATTTTCAGTTAATACAGCTTTATCAGCATACCTATGCAGGGCATGAAGATGCTGCGGGGGTCCCATTGTACACCAAAGCCACTACAGCAGGCAATCCCCTTAGTTCAGTATCCGAAGTATACGGGCAATTAACTTCTGATCTGGATACGGCAATACAACTGTTTGAAGAAAGTAATCAGTCGCGGCGCCACATTTCCAACCTTGATTTGAATGTTGCAAAAGGCATCCGGGGCAGGGTGGCATTAGTAATGAGGGACTGGGAACTGGCTGCTGAGATGGCTTCCGGAGCAAGAGAAGGTTATAAAATCATGACGGCAGAAGAATACAGCTCAGGTTTCGATGATTATACACAGCAGAACTGGATTTGGGGCCTGGAAGTAAATTCCGAGCAATCAACAACCTTTGCTTCGTGGGTTTCACATGTCGACTGGTCGGTGGGGGGTTATGCCGGTTATGGTTTCAGCAGGAAATCGGTAAGCAGCAAGTTGTATGAACTGATGACCGATGGTGATGTGAGAAAAGTACTGGTTGATACTGAATTTATCCCGGGTACCTTTAAGCCGGATAAATTTTCAGCCGGCGATGATAAAGGCTTTGATGCCGATTTGGTGTTGATGCGGCCGGAGGAGATGCTTCTTATTGAAGCCGAAGCTTTGACAAGAATGGGGCAGGAGGACGAGGCAAGGGAACTACTTGGGCAAATGCGTGAAGAAAGAATGCCTGGACCTGTGGTTGTAGATGCTGCCGGAGAGCAACTGCTGGAAGAAATACTCCTGGAGCGCCGTATTGAGTTGTGGGGAGAAGGGTTCGGACTGCTTGACATCAAGCGGTTGAAAAAAGGAATTGACCGCACCAACAGTAATCATCAGTCTGCGGTGGCAAAAGTTATGACATTGGAGCCGGAATCCCCCAGGTTTAATTTTCAGATTCCACAGCAGGAGATCGACAGCAATCCCAACATCAGCGAAGCAGACCAAAATCCGTAAGCTGTTTATTTAGTCTGCTGCCGGTTCTGCCATTTATGCTTTAAGTTTTCAATCTCACGTTGGTGCTTTTCCATGAGTTGTTCCCATTCCTGTTTTTGTTTTTCATTGTCAAAATTTGGCATGCCTGACCAGTCGGGGATGAAATAATGCCGGCTCATCCGCTCTTTAAAATCCTTCATGAATTTTTGACTGAATTCAGGATTGAAAATTTGAGCAGAATCGAGGTTGAAATTGAAAAACAACGAATCAAACCGGAATGGGAATTCAGCGTCAAATAAAGAATCGGGAAAAGTTGACCGACCGGGTTCTTTAAATTGACCGTCAAAAGGCGATAAGCGAAAGCCGAAAGTAAAAGGTTGCTTCTGAAACGGGAGATTACCAAAGATGGAATCGCTCCGGAAATGATTCATAAATTGTTCAATTCCCGGAAAATCCCATTGTTGCAGCAGACTGTCATCCGGAAAACCGAAGCTAAAGGTAGTGTCGGTTTTCCAGGTGTAAATAGCTGTGGAATCGTAACCTATGAGATCGCCCTTTTCGTTGAACTTTTTATTTACAATTATTTGCTCATCGGGCATTTTCGGTTCATTCTGCTGTTGAGCCATTAATTCTTGTGCAACAGCAAAAATTAATAACAATAGAAAACTGATTCTAATCATAACAGCTTTTTTTCTTCAAAATTATTAAAACGATGTTTAAAGAAATTTAAAGAAGGTTTAAAAAAAATTAAAGAAAAAAAGTGAGGCAGGCAACAGTGTTTTTAATTGCTGTTTCTTTGCCTGCCGGATTGTATCTCTAAAATTAGGAGAAACTTTTTGGGCTGATTTTAATCAAACGGATGCTCATCTTTTGAAGGTCCGCAGTCGCAGTCCTGGTGCAAGCCTTTTTCATATTGTTGCAACGCACGCAGGCTCATTCCCATATTTGAAAAACCTCCGTCGTTAAACAGGTTTTGCATGGTCACTTTCCGGGTAAGGTCTGAGAAAAGGGTAATGCAATAATCGGCACATTCATCGGCAGTGGCGTTTCCAAGCGGTGACATGCGTTCGGCGAAGTCAAGCAGGCGGTCGAAACCTTTCACTCCGCTGCCGGCGGTGGTAATGGTAGGAGACTGAGATATTGTATTTATGCGCACTCTGCGTTCGCGGCCATAGATGTATCCAAAGCTTCGTGCAATTGATTCAAGAAGGGCTTTGGCATCGGCCATATCGTTGTACCCGGAAAAGGTTCGTTGTGCAGCCACATAGGATAATGCGACCACGGAGCCCCATTCATTCATGGCATCAAGCTTTCTGGCCGTCTGAAGTACTTTGTGAAATGAAACTGCAGATACATCGAGTGTTTTGTTCAGGTAATTATAGTCGAGATCGCTGTAATGCCGTTCTTTTCTTACATTTGGTGACATGCCGATGGAATGAAGAATGAAATCGATTTTGCCGTCAAAATGTTCCATCGCCTGAATGAAAAGATTATTTAAATCTTCAACATTGGTTGCATCGGCAGGTATGGATATGGTATTGAGCTTCTCCGCCAGCTGCCGGGTTTCGCCCATGCGCATGGCTACTGCAGTGTTGGTTAAAATTATTTCTGCACCTTCTTCATGTGCACGTTCCGCTACTTTCCAGGCAATTGAATCGGGATTAAGCGCACCAAATACAATTCCCTTTTTTCCTTGAAGTAAATTAAAACTCATGGTAAATTTTTTCTGAATTTAGAGCTGCAAAGTTAATTGAGTTTGAATAAATATATATTGCAAGAGCATGATTATGTTCTAAAAACCTACATCCTTAACCATTTTGTTCAAATATTGTTCGTATCTGTTCTAAAAATTCAATGTTAACTCTATTTAAAATGGTTTTAAATAATTTTGCGGTTTTAAAAAATCAGTTCTATATTTGCAGGTAACAAAACGGCAGAAAAAATGAATTTACAAAATAACTATATATCACAGATGGTTTGGGTAACACATTCACCCAACTGTGGATTCATTTTGCCGTCGTCTTTTATGACTATGCGCTAGCCTTCATTTGGCAGGTTCCTGCTGATTGAAGGCATTCAGGTTTTAGCGTTAATTAATCAAAGTCTTATTTTTTAGTATCCATTATGTCGAATCGTATTGTTCGATTAAGTGGCAGCCAGGTTGGCAATGCCGCATCAGTAAAAAATTTATTTACCTGGTTAAAGGGTTATGACGGAGTAAATTTTCTTGTCGTTTCAGCGTTACCCGCTGTATTAAAATTAATTCAAACAGTCATCGGGAACGTTTATCAAACCGATACAGGGAAGTTTGCTGAAAAGTTGAATTCATATTTTGAAAATTATACCGGCTCAGTTCCATCCTTAACGTATGGAAGCCTTGTTGAGCAGGTAACAGCTATTTTGACGGGAATCAGGTTAACCGGCGACTATTCTGATTCATTAAAAGATCAGTTACTGTGCTTTAGTGAAAAACTCACTGCAGAGATTTTTAAAGTTCAATTAAGTTCAGCAGGTGCCGATACTGAAATATTATGGCCGGAACACATTGGGCTTACAGCAACAGATGATTATGGAAACGCAACTTTCATTTCGGTAGACGAGCAGCTGATATCGGAACTTGCTGACGGTTTTTACCTTATCCCGGGTTCCTATGGGATTACCGGGCAGGGAAAGATTTCGAGGGCCGGAAAAACGGCTGCAGATTATACAGCTGCCTTTTTAACAAAAGCATTGAATACCGGTAAGCTTGAGCTGTGGGGAATCGATCAGGCTTTCAGAAGGGCAGACCCGGGCATAGTTTCCGGTGCACCGGAAGTAGGAAGGCTTACTTATTCTGAGGCCAGTGAACTGGCTTATTTCGACCATTTTTCTTTTCATCCGCGGACAGTAGAACCTTTGGAAGGAAATCACATTCCTATATATGTTCTGGATACCGGTTCGGAAGAGGGGAATGTAGTTACAGTTATAAACACCGAAACCTTTGTAGAAGACCAGGTTGTAAAGAGTGTGGCCTGTTCCGACGATGTTTCCCTGCTTCGCCTGGATGGACCGGGGGTGGGTTTGAAACCGGGAATTCTTGCCAAAGTTACTTCGCAGCTAAATAAAGCGGGAATAAATATAAAGTCGGTTATAACATCTCAAATTTCCATTAACCTCCTTTTAGAGAAGGAAACCGGTGACAAGGCGCTTCATACCGTGCGGCAGTTAGGTTTTTCCTCAGTGAGGGAAATTACTCTGATTAATGATGTTTCACTAATTGGAGTTGTTGGTCATGGAATGCAGCAGAGTTATGGCGTTTCGGCCAAAATATTTGGTGCAGTGGCTAAGCATAAAATTAATGTGGTGCTTAGTGGTTCAGGAGCTTCTGACCTTGTAAGTTACCTGGTGGTAAAATCTGCTGACAAGGAAAAAAGCGTACGTGAAATTTACAATTCATTTTTTAATGCTCCCAAACAATCAGCAGATATCATTAACTAATAAATAAAAATTGAAATTATGGCAACAAAAAATTTAAAATTCGAAACCCTGCAGTTACATGCAGGACAAGAACCCGATAAAGCGACAAATTCAAGGGCAGTACCTATTTACCAAACCTCTTCTTATGTTTTTAACGATGCAGAACATGCAGCCAATTTATTTGCGCTTAAAGAATTCGGTAACATCTATACCCGTATTATGAATCCCACTTCCGATGTTTTTGAGCAGCGGGTTGCTGCACTTGAGGGGGGAGTTGCTGCATTGGCGGTGGCATCAGGTCATGCCGCTCAGTTTCTTACATTTAACACACTGTTGAACGCAGGAGATAATTTTGTTACTTCACCTTTCCTCTATGGTGGTTCGTACAATCAGTTCAGCGTTTCTTTTAAACGGCTTGGAATTGATGCACGTTTTGCTGAGGATTTAACTGTTGAGGCTTTCGAAAAGCTTATTGATGAAAATACCAAAGCGCTTTATTTTGAAACCATTGGTAATCCGGGGTATGTAATTCCTGATTTTGAGGCTTTTGGGGCGCTTGCAAAAAAACACGATATCCCATTGGTGGTTGACAATACATTTGCCGCTGCAGGTTATCTGTTCAGGCCCATTGATTACGGGGCCAATATTGTTGTTGAATCGGCCACCAAATGGATTGGCGGTCATGGTACAAGTATTGGCGGTGTGATTGTGGATGCCGGCAATTACAACTGGGGGAATGGTAAATTTCCCGGCTTAACGGAGCCCTCCGAGAGCTACCACGGACTTAAGTTTTGGGATGTATTTAACTTCGACAGTCCGCTGGGAAACATAGGTTTCATTATTAAGGCAAGGGTAGAGGGATTGCGTGATTTTGGCCCTGCAATCAGTCCTTTTAATTCATTTCTGCTTCTGCAGGGACTGGAAACACTTTCTTTGCGTATGGACCGCCATGTTGAAAATACACTGTTGCTTGCAAAATGGCTTGAGCAGCACCCTAAAGTTGAACATGTGAACTACCCGGGTCTGGAGAACAGCCCATCGTATGAAAATGCAAAAAAGTACCTGAAGAAAGGAGCCGGTGGAATGCTGTCATTCACTGTTAAAGGTGGTAAGGACGATGCCAATAAGGTTGTGAATAATCTGGAACTGGTCAGCCACCTTGCAAACGTAGGTGATGCAAAAACTTTAATTATTCAGCCATCGGTTACCACTCATTCACAGTTGCCGGAAGAAGCCCAGATTGCCGCAGGTGTGTTGCCGTCGCAGCTTCGCGTGAGTGTGGGGATTGAGCATATTGATGATATAATTGCCGATTTTGAACAAGCATTGGACAAGATTGGTTAGTAAGTTTATTTCGTGCTAAAAATAAAATGAAAGTAGTGAGATAGCCATTGATTATGGCTTCTTCACTACTTCTTTAAAAAACTATTAATAAAAGATAATATGCCAGTAAATGTTCCGGATAAGTTACCCGCTATAAAGATTTTAGAAGAGGAAAACATCTTTGTAATGGATGAATCCCGTGCTACGCACCAGGATATCCGGCCTTTGAAGATAATAATCCTTAATTTGATGCCCCTTAAAATCACCACTGAAACCGATTTGTTGCGCCTTTTATCAAACTCGCCTCTTCAGATTGAAATAGATTTTATGAAGATGAAAGGGCACACGCCCAAGAATACGTCATCGGAACACATGGAAATGTTTTACCGGAATTTTGATGAGTTGAAGGATAAAAAGTACGATGGGCTTATTGTTACAGGGGCACCTGTTGAAATGCTTCCATTTGAGGCAGTTAATTATTGGGAAGAAATGAAGGAGATACTCGATTGGGCGGAGCACCATGTATATTCTTCATTGTTTATATGCTGGGCGGCACAGGCTGGTCTTTATCATTATTACAACATCCCCAAATATCCGCTGCAGGAAAAAATGTTTGGGGTGTTCGAGCATACGCATTCCAATTCTAAACTTCCTATATTAAGGGGTTTCGATGATGTTTTTTATATGCCCCATTCCAGGCATACTGAAATACGTGCAGAAGATATCCGGAAGGTGAACGGGCTTGATGTTATTTCCAGTTCAGAGGCAGCCGGTGTAGCCATTGTAAAGGCAAAGAGCGGAAGGCAGCTGTTTATTACCGGCCATGCCGAATATTCACGTTACACACTCGACAAGGAATATAAAAGAGATGTGGCAAAAAAGCTGCCTATAACTGTTCCTTACAACTATTACCCGGATAATAATTCTTCAAATGTTCCTTGCATGCGATGGGGGTCTACTGCCAACTTATTGTTTGCCAACTGGCTGAATTACTACGTGTACCAGGAAACACCATTTAACCTGGAGGATATCAGCTGAGGTAAATTTTTAAGATTGGAAGTGTATAATTTCATTGGCCTTAATTGAAACCTGCATGTTTGTTTCATTAAAAGATAATAAGTGCATGTATGGCATCATATACATTTCTTATTTTCTTTGTAAATCTGTAATTTTGATTAAAATTGAAAATCAAGAAGAAATGAAAAAGATTGCAGTTGTTTTATCGGGTAGCGGAGTTTACGATGGTTCGGAAATTCATGAAGCAACCCTTACATTATTGGCTATAGCTCGTCATGGAGCACAATATCAATGTTTTGCCCCTGATGTGGAGCAGGCTCATGTAATCAACCATATAACCGGAGAAGAGATGCAGGAGACAAGGAACGTGCTGGTAGAATCGGCACGAATCGCACGTGGAAACATAAAGCCTTTGTCGGAATACAATGCAGCCGGTTTCGATGCCATTATATTCCCCGGAGGTTTCGGGGCTGCAAAGAACTTGTGCAGTTTTGCTTTCGATGGAGTTGATTGCAATATCCAACACGATGTGGAACAAGCAGTCCGGGAGACGGTTAAAGCAGGTAAACCCGTGGGCGCCTTATGCATAGCGCCGGTAATTATTGCTAAATTATTGGGAAACGTGGATGTTACTATCGGGCAGGATGAAGGAACCATTCATGCTATTGAGCAAATGGGAGGCTCACATAAAAAAACAACCCATGGAGAAGTTGTTTTTGATGAAAAGAACAAGGTAATTACTACGCCTTGCTATATGTTGGATGCATCAATAGATCAGATTGCTGATGGAGCAGAGAATGTGGTCAGGAAAGTTTTGGAAATTGCATAAAATTGTTCTGTGAACACACTCCCTTTTATCGATATTCATTCACATCACTCCGGGAACGATAAAGAAATGGTGAAGGTGGTAAACCTTTTCCCGGGAGATGCTATACCTAAATTTTCCGGGAAAAACTTTTATTCAGTAGGCTTACACCCCTGGAAACTTAAAACCAGGGAAGAAAACAACTTCTTTTTGCAGATGGTTGAAGAGGCAATGGAATTGGATCATGTCATTTTTACCGGTGAAAGTGGTCTGGATAAAGTTACAGGGGCTGATTTTGAAGAACAGAAACGTGTTTTTTTGGCTCATGCAATAATGGCTGAAGAATACCAGAAACCTTTAATGATTCATTGTGTAAGGGCATACAATGATATTTTAGAACTTTATAACAAGCAGCACCCATCGGTGCCTTGGATATTGCATGGTTATACGGGAAGCAGAGAAATATCGGAGCAGCTTTCAAAAAAACAGTTCTTCTTTTCCTTTGGAAGGATACTGTTCAAAGAAAAAGCAAAGGCAGTTGATTCATTCAAAGCATTACCGCTTGACAGAATTTACCTTGAAACGGATGAATATAAAGGGCCGGTAAAAGAAATATTTGTTAAAGCAGCAGAAATCAGAAATATTTCCGTTGATGATTTGAAAAATGCTGTGTGGGCAAATTTCAACCGACTGGAAAATGTTAGTCTTGATTCTTAGAAGCAAAATTAATAACCAAAATACAATTAACTATACGTGTTTTATGCATTGGCAGGAAAGAACGGAATTACTTCTTGGGTCCGGTAAACTGGAACGGCTTAAAAAATCAAATGTGCTTGTGGTAGGATTGGGTGGGGTAGGAGCTGTAGCTGCGGAAATGATTTGTCGTGCCGGAGTTGGTAAAATGACCATTGTTGATGGTGACAATGTGGAAATTTCAAACCGTAATCGTCAGTTGCCTGCATTGGTAAGTACCACAGGAGTACCTAAAGCACAAATTCTGGAACAGCGATTCAGGGATATAAACCCTGAAATTGATTTAACTGTTCTGAATGAATTTATTTGCGATCACCGTACGGAAGAACTACTTGACAGCCAGTCGTTCGATTACGTGGTGGATGCAATCGATACGCTCTCACCTAAAGTATTTCTTGTACATCACAGTTATCAACGCGGATTAAGAATTGTAAGCTCCATGGGAGCCGGTGGTAAACTGGACCCCTCCCAGGTCCGCACTGCTGATATTTCGGCTACTTATAACTGCAAGCTGGCACGGATGATGCGCAAAAGACTTTCACGCCTTGGAATCCCCAAAGGAGTGAAGGTAGTGTTTTCGCCTGAACCGGTCGATGAAAAAGCAGTGCGGCATGAAGAGGCACAAAACAAAAAATCAACGGTGGGTACCATTTCTTATATGCCCGCTGTTTTTGGTTGTTTTATCTCAAGTATTGCTATAAGAGATTTGCTGGATTAACAGTCATGATGAAGTAAAAGCATTTTTTATTGAATAAATTGAAATATAATTGCCTAAAAGTTTGCAGATTACATTTTTAGTTTAACTTTGCATTGTGAATTAATAGATGATTTTGAACTTTTTTTAATTTCGATTGTCTGGTAATAAGCAATTTGATCTTTTTTTGTTGATTTTTTTTTAAGGTATTATGCAGCCGGGCGCGATTTTCCTTCCTGTTTCACTCCACGATAACTTTGTCTTCTTTTTGTTTTCAATTTATATCAGGAATAGAACAATGAATGGTTTTTTTTCGTATCCCTGAGTAATACTTGTTTTATTAATTTAATTTTTAGTTACAGATGAACATTTATGTTGGAAATCTTCCTTACAATGTTGTTGAAGAAGATTTAAGAGAAATTTTTGAAGAGTATGGCGAAGTTGCTTCAGTTAAAATCATTTCTGATAAATTAACTGGACGCAGTAAAGGTTTTGGATTCGTTGAAATGGACGAAGACCAGGAAGCTAAAAAAGCCATTGAAGAACTTAACAATGCTGAGCTTAGCGGACGTAACATTAAAGTAAATGAATCACGTCCGAAATCGAATGACAACCGTGGCGGCGGCGGCGGTGGTAACCGCAGAGGCGGTGGCTATGGTGGCGGTGGTGGCTACAACAGAGGTGGTGGCGGTCGTTACTAACATTTAATTTATGACTGGAAAAGTAAAATGGTACGATGCCGTAAAAGGATTCGGATTCATTCATACCCAGGATGGTAAGGACGTATTCGTACATCGTTCCGGAATTAATGATGCCCGCTTTGGTCTTGAAAACGACCAGGAGGTGCAGTTTGAAATTAAGGAAAGTGACCGTGGACCGGTAGCTTTTAATGTGAAAATTATCTGACGATTATAGCGTATACTAAAAAGGGCTTTGTTTCTGCAAAGCCCTTTTTTGATCTTTAAGTTTTTCGTTATAATCCTGTTGCCAATAAATCAACACAAAAAAAAAAATTATTTGCTGCCGTATTTACTGTTCAAATAAAATAAGGGATCATCTAAATCTCTTAACTTTAATAGCGTTTGAGCATTCATTGTAACCCATTTCAAATGGTGATGTATTGCAGCGTCACTTGATGTTAAAATCCAGTTTCTTTATAACTGTTGATGTGCATGCCAAAATCCTCGGGGCCATGGATTCAGGGATTCCATAAAATATGGGAGCAGCAAAGAAATTTACTTTGTAAAGTTGCATATGACCTGGTTATTAACGGATGGCCTGCTTCAGGATATGCTTTGAAATGTAACTGATAATGTTTTATCAAAGCACTTCAAATTTAAAAATAACATCAAACCCGCTGTCGATTGTTGAGTTGTTGAGTTCAAAAAACAGGAAGCGGAACAGTTCGTATTCAAGTTTCACTTCATATTTTTTGGGATTTTGATCTTCCATTTGTCCAAAACGCTGTTCATAGCTCACAAACAGGTTATTGGTGATATATTTACCTACAACAACTGAGGCTTCGTCAAATCCGCCTCCACTTTTAACTTCAATATAATCAACGTTCAGCTTGCTTTGCAAGAAATTTGTCAGTTGTGCTGAAACTAAAGAAGCTGCAGCCTGTTCAGCCACATTGCCTACTCCGGCACTCTGCATGTTATCCTGCTGGTTTACCGTGAGCTCATCCATGCTTTTGCCAAACAGGATGTACGACAATGCATCGCCTTCAGAAACGGAGCTGCCATCAAGTTCAAAATTCACTTCCGGTTCTTCAGGAGTGCCTGATACGTTAACGGTAAGTTCCTGCTGTACCTGCTGATTGTTTCTGAATGTATATGAAGCATTAATGTCCATTCGAAGGTTCATTTCTTCTCCACCTTCAAAGTTCACTGTTCCTTCATTTATTACGAATGTACGTCCCAGCATTTCATATTGTCCGCGCACCACCTCAACCTGCCCGAAAAGCTCAAAAAACTCGGCATTTTTAATGACTTCCAATTCGCCTGAAATCTCAAGTCGCATTTCATCGTTTTTTATCCATGTGTTCCTTGGGATGCGAACTCTTAATTGACCTTTCAATTGATCGAAATAGTCGAAGCTCGCGCTGTCGGGTTCTTCCTCTTCAAACTGTTTGATATCCATTGTATCCAGTGAAACTGACATTGATTCCAGTTCCTGAACAAGTATTGGTTTTGGCATTTCCTTTGTTTCCATTCGACCCATCAGACTAAAAATGGCCGGTAAATAGAATTCGGCTTCAGGAATCCTTAAATCACCTCCAAATCTTACACTGTCGGCTTCGCCTGTAAGTTCGGCATTGCCTTCTACTTCCATGTTGAACTGCGGATGGTCAACCGGATTAAAGCCATTGAAATTAAGTGTAATTTTTGAGTCGGTGATATCCCCTTTATAGAAGTCGGACCCAAAGTTAACGGCCCCGGTACCCGTTAGATTTCCGTCGTTTGTTTCAATTTGGAAGGTGTCGAGGGCTATCCTGTCGCGAAGGAAGTTAATGTTTAATAATACGTTTCGGTAATCGATACCGTATTCCTGCATTTTAAAGGAGGCATTTACCAGCTGGATGTTCCCATCAGGATCGGGCGCGTTTGCAGTGCCGTTAACATTAACCTTCCCCTCAAGAAATCCTGTAGTTTGCACAGGGATGTTGAAGCTGTTCAGTATTCCCAGAGAAAACTCTTCAATCAGCACCTGTGCGCGGAGTGAATCATCGGGAGAGAAATGAAATCCCATAGTGTCGAGATTAAGTTGCAGCGGCATGCTGGCATTCACTTCAAACCTGCCGCTGTCCTGGGGAACTATCAATGATTCAAAATCAAACAAATTGTTGCTGTAGCTCATATTTCCACTAAGGGTGGTAAAGTTGTATTCATTTATTTCTGCATCCTTTATATCAAAACCTCCCTTCAATTCAGGCGCCTGTGCTGTGCCACTGAGGTTAAGGTTTAAATCAACCGAACCTGAGCCCTCAAATTCCATATCCATTGTCTGGGCCAGTTGCCCAATACTTATGTTGCCTGCTTCCATTGTAAAATCTTCTTTTCCTTCCATGCTAACTAATCCTTGCAGCGAAATGTACTGAGCGCTATCGGATTCGCCCGATACCAATGTGAAATTGTCAATGAAATAATTCACCGAATCAAGTTCTATATAAGCCGAAGGTTCTTTCAAATACCACTGCTGGTTTTTGTAGCTGATAATCCATTCGGGAATGGTTATGGCCAGCTTATCGCCGGGAACGATACCTGCATGAATTCGTGTATTTAAATCCTGATTCATGAGTTTTGCCTGTACGAACACTGAATCCGGAGAGCCATTTAACAGAGTAGTTATTGAATCCAGCATAAATCCGCCTAAATCAAGACCTTCAACCTGCAGGGAAGCATCAAATAGGGTATCGTTTTTAACCAATTGTCCGTTGGCAAGCAACCGCAGGTTTTGGAAGGTAATGGTATCGTAGCGGGTGGAGTCGAGCCGGAGAACTGCTCCCAGTTCCAGTGAGTCGGGCCTGCCTTTCACCCGGGCTTCCAATATTCCGCTGGTGTACAGATCGGGGGCGGGGATAAAGCTTTCGAATTCTTTAAGCCCGTCAAATGAAACGGTCAAAAATATGTCTGAACTTGCATTCATACTGTAATTGCCGCTTGCTTTTGCCGTTAACGTTTGTGTTTTAAGGTTTAACGAATCAATCCGGATGTTCTCATCTGCATAATGCACCCTTGCAAGGATTGTATCCATATTGATATCCTGAAAGCTTGAGTTGTAAACAATAAGATTACCGCCGGCTGATATTTTTTCAGGCTCAAATGATTGTCCTGCTATACGGGCATTTAAATTTATATCCGACTGCAATGAATCTGTTCCGGTAATCACAGCCAGATTAAGATTTCTGGTGTTGAGAGTAACAATATACATGGGATTACCCATTAAATCATTAACAGAAGGGGAAAGGTAAAACTGGCCAAATCCTCCATCTCCCTGCACAACTCCTTCAAGATTCCCGCTTTGGAGATCGATATCCGCAGTTACGTTGTTCAGCCACTGGTCTTCAATGGTACTTTCATTTAAATTGGCCAGCAGCGATACATCTGCAGTGGCAGGTTCTATGCCATTACCAGTAACCAATAAGTTTCCGTTTAACAAATAATCCAAATCCTGATTGCCAATCCAATACCCGGGATTTATATTGCTGAATTTTGTATCCATCCGGTAGCTAAGTACGGCAGTTGTGTCCCTGAACAGATATTCCATAAGGTTACCCGATGAAACATTGGCTGCAATGGTCTGGATTCCATCTTCAAGATTAAGGTCAACTGATACCGAATCCTGTACCAGTTCTCCGTTGATTGTTATTACCGGATTTGCAGGAACCGTCAATCCAGGTATGAAAGGAGCGAATTCCTCCAGGTGGAGTTCATCGGTTTCAAAACGGGCGCTGCCTTTTTGAACCGGTTCTGCCTGGTACTGTGCTTGTCCTGTTATGCTGTTTTGAGCTGTTCTGAGAATAAAATCGGAAAGTTCTGCCTCTTGCCCATCCATGTTAAAATTGAATGAAAACCGGTCCAACTGCAAATCGGGATTTTCTGTTGTCAGGGTAAAATTATCAATCTCAGCAGTTTTTCTTTCTTCAGAATAATAAAGGGAAAGACTGGTATTCAGGTTTCGTATGTGTTGCGGAATAATAGTATCGGAAGAATTTATCTGAACATGTCCTTCATTAATGCTGAATTCTGTAAGATTAATTTTTATAGTTCCTGCTGTGGTTGTATCGGTTACTTCCTCTCCCGGTTCCATGAGGTTTTGAACATTCCAGGTGGAATCGTTTAACTGTTCGAGATAAATATACGGCCTGTCAATTGTTGCCGAATGTAAATCAATTGTACCATTGAACAGCGACAGCAGATTGTAATGCAGTTTTAAACCTGAAATGAAGGCAATGGTATCGTTATCCATAGTAAGCAGCACGTTTTCAAGAGAAATATCGGTGAAAAAATTACCTTCAAGCTTCCCGATGGTCAGTTCTCCATTAAGGGTTTTTGAAGCCTGATTTTCTGCAACGTTTGCAATTTTATCTCTTATAGGTTGCAGTTGTATGAGCAGTGAAACAAGCAGCACAATAAGAAGAACCACCAGGATGAATCCACCCAGGAACCGCAAGCTGTATGTTATTACTTTCTTCATAGTTAAAATGCTTGTCCCACACTAATAAAAAACTCCGGGCTGGATTTTTGGTTCCAAACCGGGAACCCGACATCAAAACGAACAGGGCCGATGGGCGTATCCACTCTTAGGCCGGTTCCCACAGCATATGACAGGTCGTTCATTTCGTAGTGATACGATTTTTCCCAAACGTTTCCGGCATCAAGAAAAGCCACCAGGCTTATTCTCCAGAATACGGGATAACGCATTTCAATGTTGCTCTCAAATATACTTTTCCCTCCAAGCGGAGTGCCAGTTTCTCTTTTAGGACCCAGTTGAGCACGTTGCCAGCCACGGATCGAATAACTTCCGCCTGAATAAAAACGGTCTTCCACGGGTATGAATTGACTTGAATCGGAAGAATGGATTCCTCCGGCCATAACACGGTAAGCCATTACAAGATCTCCCAGTTCATGATAAACCCTAAAATCGGCCCACAATTGCGTGTAACTGAAATTACCTCCCAGAAAATATCCGTTATATCTGAATCCGGTGGAAAAGTTTATTCCGCGATCGGGTGAAAACTCGGGAGTTGAATTATCAAGCCGGTTAATCAGCAGGAGCCCTGATTTTTTATAGGGAAATCTATCGTCTTCATAGTCTGTAAATTCTTCATCTCCCGGTTCTATACGCTGTTCGGTGTCTTCGAGGTAATAAGTAAGACTGCTGTCGAACCAGCGATTAAAAACATAGTTAAAGGGTATTCTTACCCCAAATTTCCGGACATTGTATCCGGGTTCCGAATTTCGCATGATAAACGGTTCAATTGCTATGGAGGTATTCATGCCGATAAACTGTGGCTGAATCCACCTTAATCTTGCCGAATAGGGTTCAAGGGCCGAATGCTTAAGCCGCATGTTTAATCTTCGCGCACCACCAAGAAAACCACGGTAAGTCAGGTCGAGGAAAGTCCTGAATTTTTCTTCCGTACCGTAACCGACACCATATCGGGCACTGATACGGGGGGCTTCTTCAATATATATTCTCACAGGAATGGGACTTTTACCTGTTTCGTTGTCTTTTTGAGGTAATACCGATACCACCGAAAACAGCTGAAGTTTGTATAGTGCCTGACGTGTTTGGTTTAGCTGTAACTGATTATAGATTTTTCCTTCATTATACTTGAGCTGCTTCCTTATGAACGCTTCCGATACATGTTCGTTTCCTGTCACCTGAGTTTCTCCAAAATAGGACAGGGATCCGGGAGTTATTTCATATCGGATGCCGGTTGTTAATTCTGAAGCCTCAAGATTAAGCCGGTAATCGGTGGTAGCATATGCGTAGCCAAGGGTCCTGAATGCATCTTCAATCAACAGCAAATCCTCTTGTAAAGCCTCATCACGAAACCTTTCCCCGCTTTCTAAAAGCGGTTCTCTGTTCATTCTTCCGTAGATTGAATCGAGATTAACCTTACCTGTTTTTTGTGGAAAATCAACTGTTATTGAATCCACTGTAACAGGTTCACCCTCTTGAATTTCTATGAGCAGGTTCAGCTTGTTTTTTTTATCGTTCATCTGAACCGGCTTTATTGATGCTTCTACATGCAGGAAACCCTCACTCTGATAAATACGTATTAAACGTTCCACATCCAAATCAATGAGTTCTTCACTATACAGGAAAGGCTCCTCATTCAGTATAACTTTTTGCAGCCACGACACTTCTTTAACGGCCATTCGTTCCAGAAGGAAATCTTTGTCAAGAGTTTCATTCCCGGTGAATTTGATATTACGCACCTCGTAATTCTCCTGGGCATGCAACTGAAAACAGGCGGTGCCCAGAGAGCTGAAAATTACAAAGAAGATAAGTACCGGGTTTCGCATAAAATTCAGAATTCATTCTAATCTGTATTAGCAAGGTAAGCAGATTTTGAACCATCATGCTTTGTAGGTCCTGACTAATTCTTTATTTTCCTTTAAAGTTAACGAATTATTGTTTTGTCTGGTTCAATCGATGTTGGAAGCCGCTTTATATGCGTGGTAGAAATTCTACATATTTCCCCATGCATTGGGGAAAGGTTTTAAAAATCTGAAGTTGATATATGCTGAAAGATTGTTTTTGCAGTTATTCTGAATAATGGCATAATTCTTTCGGGATTGCTGAAAGATGTTCATTAATCCACTGACTATTTGATGAAAAAGAATAAATTGAAAACCATATTTTCCGATGTTCTTAACATATTTAAGAATTCATTTCGAAGTTTTGGAAAAAACAGGCCGGTGCAATTGGCTGGAACTACTGCCTACTTTGCAATATTTTCCACTGCTCCGGTAATTCTGATTATAATATCGATATTTGGTTTTATAACCGGTAATTCGGCTGTCAGGGAACAATTGTTTACTGAGATTGAAGGGACAGTTGGAAGTGACAGCGCCGAGTTGTTAAAGAATGCCATAGACAATTATAATATCGTTGAAAACAGCACACTTGGGACGATAGTGGGAGCCATTATTTTTATTGTATCAGCAACTGCATTATTCAGTGAACTGCAAAATTCAATCAACTACATATGGAGGGTGAAAGTTAAGGGAAACCTGAAGGTGAGCCTCCTGAATGTACTTAGGCAGCGTGCCTTTTCATTTGCAGTTATATTCGGATTGGGAATACTACTGCTTGCTTCACTGATAGTTGATGCTTCCATAAATATTTTAAATGAATTTTTAGTTTCCCGTTTCAGTGAACATTTTATTGTTCTGGCACAAACCATCAACCTGATAATTTCTCTTGGAGTTGTAACTTTGGCAACAGCTTTTGTTTACCGTTACCTGCCCGATATTCATGTTAACTGGAGCGCAGCATGGTTTGGGGCAGCCGCAACTTCAGTGCTTTTTGCAATTGGCCGGTGGATAATCGGGACAATCCTCAGCAGATCGGAAATGGGTGTTATTTATGGAACTGCAGGTTCGATTGTGGTGATTCTGATTTGGGTATTTTTTGTTTCAATTATCTTTTATTTTGGAGTGGAACTTACACATCAGTTTTCATTATACTATGGACATAATAATCTCCCCAGAAGCTATGCCGGCACTTTTGAAATTCATTCGGTGGAATAAATTCCGGAAAATAAAAAAAACCGGCCATCAAAATATGATGCCGGTTTTTATTCCGTAAAATCCAATGTTTAAACTTTTACCTTCCTCTGATTAAGGTTAACAGAATCGATATCACCGCTAGTATGAGCAGGATGTGGATTAAACTACCAAATGAATAAATAAAAAATCCAAAGATCCAGCCGATAATAAGAATGATAGCGATTATGTATAGGATTGTCCTCATTTCATTGTGTTTAATTCATTGATTACTTCTTCACGGGTTTTGCCCGTTTTCTTTTGTATGCGCCCTACCAGCTCTTCTTCTTTTCCTTCAGCATAAGTGAGATCGTCATCGGTAAGGTCGGCATACTTTTGCTTCAGGTTGCCTTTCATAACATTCCAGTTTCCTTTAATTTCTAATTTGTCCATAACATTTATCTTTTAATTAATATATAAGTGAAATAGTGTTTATTTTCAGGAGTTATATTTAACTGGTGTTAAAAACCATAACTAGGAAAAATTATGCCATTTCAAAATGTTTTTCAACAAGTGTTTGATTTATAGTTGATTGTTATAAACTGAGTATCCGAACTTTTATTCAATAAGTGTATACAGTTTTACACAACCTGTTCTTAATTTACACACAAAAATATACGTTTTATGATTTACATTTTTGAGCACATCCTTTTATGGCGAATTATCTGTTTTCATAACTTTTAAATACTTGTTTTGCAGCAGGTATATGTTGATTTTTTCCTCAGTTTGCGTAGATAATCCTCAGTAAGGGGGGGGAACAGGCAAATTATTTTTCAGATGAAAAAAATACAAATTTGTATTTATTGAGCTGTGAGTCAGTGTGTTAATTTTATAGGTCATTTATTTTCATTTTTGGCATTGTATTTTCAAATGAAGAACACAGAATGTTTAACTTTTAAATTAAATGCAAATGAAAACGAGAAAAAAATTTAGTATTTCTTTTACAATATTGACTTTGCTGATAGCCGGACTTTTAGTTTCCTGCCAACAGAGAGAAAATTTTGATGAAAGAGTGCAAAATGAGGTGGAACAATTTAGGGAAGATTTAAACAACCTCGATGAAAGTAATGATGATTTTGCCGATAACCTGCACAGTGAGCTTCAGGAATTTGAAGAATCGCTCAGCAATATTGAGGAAGATATGAATGAAGCAGGTGAGCAGGTAAGCATGGAGGTAAGGCAGGCCATTAACGATCTTCAGGCAGAGGCCCGCGCACTGAGAATGAGAATTGAAACCCGTACACAGGTAGATGAAGATGAAGGTTTATTTGGAGATATGGGTGATGAAGATGCGGTTTCCGGTGAAGGTACTGCACAGGCACAGCGCGATACTACTATTGATGATACAACCCGGGTCGGAGAAGAACTGGGAGAAGACATCAACAGAATTGGACAGGAAATTGAGTCCGAATTCCAGGATTTCAGACAGAATGTAGACCAATGGGCCGACAGGCTTTCTGCAAATATTGATGAAGAGATTGATGAAGAAACCGAAACGTATTAGTTTAGTTTTTGTAGGTTTGGTTTTAATTAACTTTGAACAGGCGGGCTCTTGAGTCCGCCTGTTTACTTTTTATAAATCTGCTTTTGCCGATGTTTAAATTCATTTACTTCTAAGCACTCTCATAGCATTGAAAACGGCAATTAAAGCCACACCCATATCACCAAACACTGCTTCCCACATTGTGGCGATACCTGCAATACCAAGCACGATAAACACCAGCTTCACACCCAAGGCAAAGAAAATATTCTGCCAAACAACGGCCCGTGTCTTTTTTGCCACACCAATTGCCTCCGCCACTTTTAAAGGTGAGTCGGTCATAAGTACCACATCGGCTGTTTCCACGGCTGCATCCGAGCCCAAAGCCCCCATTGCTATACCCACATCAGCACGTGCCAGCACAGGGGCATCGTTTATACCGTCACCGGCAAAGGCAACTTTCCAATCAGGTGTTTCTTTCATAAGCATTTCAATATGCTTAACTTTATCTTCGGGCATAAGTTCCGTATAGAACCTGTCGATTTTTAATCTTGCTGCCATGGCTTCTGTCGCCAATCGGTTGTCGCCGGTAAGAATAACCGTTTGAATATTATTTCCATGCAGCCATTTGATCGCTTCTGCAGCATCGGGCTTAAGTGTGTCGGAGATAATGATCCTGCCGGCATACTTTCCATCAATAGCTACATAAACAGTGGTACCTCCTTTTTCCTGATTTTCTTTAAATCCGATGTTTTCACGTTGCATCAATTTATTGTTTCCTGCCAGAATTAATTTACCGTCAATAATAGCCTTCATGCCATACCCCGGAATTTCCTCTGAATAATGGGTTTCCTGTTGGGAAGGGTCAATGTCCGAGGCTTCCAGAATTGATTTTGCAATGGGATGATTGGAATGCGCTTCGGCCATGGCGGCAAAATCAAGCACTTCCTTTTTCGAAAAATTGTCCGAGGGTATCACTTCCGATACTTTAAACTCGCCTTTGGTAAGGGTTCCCGTTTTATCGAAAACAACTGTTTTAACCTTGGTGAGGGCATCCAGGAAGTTGGATCCTTTTACAAGTATGCCCTTACGTGATGCCGCACCAACTCCTCCAAAATAGCCTAATGGAATGCTGATTACCAAAGCACACGGACAGGAAACCACAAGCACCACCAGCGCCCGGTATATCCAGTCGCTGAATGCTTGCCCGGCCAACAGCAGGGGTGGGAGCAGCGCCAGTAAAATGGCGGAAAATACAACTGCTGGTGTATAATAACGGGCAAACGTAGTAATGAACTTTTCCGTTTCAGCTTTCCTTGCAGAGGCATTTTCAACCAGCTCAAGTATCCTGGAAATCGAGGAATCGTTAAACGATTTTGTAACGGTAATTTTGAGTAACCCACTTCGATTTATCATCCCCGACAATACCTCGTCATTTTCTCTTACTTTTCGCGGCACACTTTCACCTGTTAATGCTGAAGTATCCACAAATGACTCCCCGGTTGTTACCTGACCGTCGAGCGGTATTTTTTCTCCGGCGCGTACAACAATTAAATTCCCCGGATTGACATCTTCGGGAGAAACCTTTATTGTTTTGTCTTTCACCCACAGGTTTGCATAATCGGGTTTCAGTTCCAGCAACGATTGAATGGATCTTCTCGAGCGGTTTACCGAGAGGTCCTGGAAAAATTCACCCACCACATAAAAAAGCATAACTGCCACAGCCTCCGGTAATTCACCTATGGCAATGGCACCAAGTGTGGCAATTGTCATCAGAAAGAATTCACTGAACACCTGCCCGTGTATGATATTTTTTACTGCCAGTGCAATTACTTTCCTGCCCACTATCAGGTAAGCCAGGCCAAAAACAACATAATCAAGGATTTGGTAAGGGGTACTGCGCAGTTGTTCCCTGAAAAGGAGCCCTCCGAGTAACAGCAGTAACCCTGCGATGGCCTGAAAAATTGTCTGCCGGTTTTCAGCCAGCTCACCAACCGAAACCAGCCGTTTCTTCGGGTCGAATGTTTCCAGTTTGGCTCCCGGTTCAATTTCCTCTATCTTTTGCTTCACCTTTTCCAGGTCAGCCGTATCAAGTGTAATGGATTCGGTTGCAAAATTTACCGAGACAAACTTTACATCCTCCAGTTTGCGCACACCTTCTTCAATTCGTGCAGCGCACGATGCACAATCAATATTACTTATCCGGTACTTTTCCATACGCATATACTGTCATTTGAAAAACAGACCCTTTAGTCGTTTGTTCAAACGGTTATTTTTCCATGTTCTTGCAGTAAAATTACCCCGGCAAATCAAATATTATAAAAAGTATGTGATTATAATTGAATTTCATCTACTTTAATAGTAAAAGAAAATGAAATGAAAGATGAATTCCTGAAAATACTGGAGGCATACCAGGGAATTCTGCATAAAGTAAACCTGATTTATTTTAAGAATAAAACCGACAGGGAGGATAATTTTCAGGAAATGGTCTATCAACTGTGGAAAGCTTTTCCTTCCCTGAAAAATAAAAAAAGCATCGGGTCATGGATCTATTCGATTGCCATCAGCACTTCCATCGCTTCTTTGAGAAAAAAGCCAAAAGCTTTACTGTATACAAACCTTCCTGAAAAAATCAATGAAGTTGACTTTCTTGATAAATTTCATAATAATGAAAACCTGCAGCTGTTGATCCGTGCAATCCACCAACTCAATGAAATTGACCGATCGCTCATTCTTCTTTACCTCGAGGGCAAAAGTCATCAGGAAATCTCTGATATACTTGGCATTTCCAAATCGAATGTAGGGACAAAACTCTATCGGTTAAAAACAGAATTGAAAAACAAAATTAAAGTTTACAGCCATGAATAACGACTTAAGAAGTATTTGGATGGAAGTAGAGGGGCATTTAACTCAAATTTCTGAAAATGAACTGCGGGAAGTGTTGCTACTAAAAAGCAAGATTATAATCAACAGGTTCCGATGGATGCTCGGATTAGGAACAGCAATTTGTGCGGGTGTATTGATATTTCTTGTTGTAGCTTCTTTTTCTTTACAGAACGATGTATTATATGTAATCAATAATAGCGTGCTGGCTATCCTGCTTATTATTGCACTGGTTTACAATATCAGGGTTTTTTATGACCTTGAATCGGTAAGCGGGGAAAGCAGCAGTGTTTTCCACCTTTTAAAGGAAAAAATCCGCAAAATTGAGAAGGCGATGCAACAAAAAAAACAACTGTTACTGCTACCGGTTTATATTCTCCTGCTGCTGTTGGCTGTTAATGTTTATTATTCAGGCGGCAGTTTTATTGGTGCTTTTCGGGATGAAGAAAATTTATGGGGCCTGTCTTTTGGATTTCTTTCCGGACTTATAGTTGCAGTTTATTTTGAACGGAAAATTAATTGGAATCAGGCAAATGATTTAAAGGCGCTCAAGGCATATATACATGAATTGGAAGCGTTTGATTAATTTTTTCTTTCAAAACTAAATTTGTAATTTTCATTTCTCCAATAATTGCAGCTAAATTCACAACTTTACGGTAATTATAAAAACATCGTAATCAGGTCATCTGATTTAAAAACCAGCGGACATGGAAATCTTGAAAGTTACTTTAATTCAATCGGACATTGTTTGGGAACAACCAGCTGCCAATCTTGAAAATTACAACCAGCTTCTGGAGGGAGTGGGGCAGACCGATCTTATTGTTTTTCCGGAAATGTTCACCACCGGATTTTCAATGCAGCCTGCCGTGCTGAAGGAAACGATGGAGGGAATTACGGTTCAGTGGATGAAACAGGTAGCTTTACAAAAAAAGGCAGCTGTGACCGGTACCTTAATTATTGAAGAAAAGGGCAACTATTACAACAGGTGCCTTTGGGTGTCACCCGGTGGCAATGTAAAACACTACGACAAGCGCCATTTATTTACCATGGGCAGCGAACACCAGCATTATACACCAGGCCGGCAAAGGATTATTGTTGAGCATATGGGGTGGCGGTTTTGTCCGCTTATTTGTTACGACTTACGGTTTCCGGTGTGGAGTCGTAACACCAACGATTACGATGTGCTGCTTTACATGACCAACTGGCCTGCTGCCCGACATCATGTGTGGAAAAACCTTCTTGTGGCGCGTGCAATTGAAAATCAGGCCTATTGCATCGGGGTCAACAGGATAGGAACTGATGGCGCCGGGAAAAATTACCGGGGCGATTCAGTCGTTGTCGATCCCAAAGGATTTGCTACTTTTTTAGGCGCTCAGGCAAGGGTCGAAACATTTAAAATTTCTTACAGCGAATTACAGCGGTTCCGAAAAGTATTTCCAGTTTTAAACGACCGCGATGAATTTACTCTTGAATAACAGATTGCCGCTCTTGAATAGCCTGAACCAGCCTGTCCCATATTAAATGAATTTCAAGGCTTACGTTGCTGTCGGGAGCATCCTCAATAATGTTTTTTTCTTTTAGCATTGCTTCAACCACACAGGTATCAAAAGGTATTTTTCCCATTACAGGTATACCCTCTTCAATAAAAAACTGTTCAGTACATTCTGAGATTTCCGGGTTAATGTCAAATTTGTTGATGATTGCAAAAAGTGGAAGTTTGAATGACTGTGCCAGCTTTGCCAGACGGGTGACATCGTGCAGCCCTGAAAGTGAGGGTTCCGTCACCAGAAGAATCGCACCGGTTCCTGTTAATGAAGCTATAACCGGACAACCAATTCCCGGCGGACCATCGCTTATGATAAATTCAGCGCCTTCTTTTTCGGCAATTCTCTTTGCTGCATCCCGTAAATTCGTGACCAGCTTTCCGGAATTCTCTTCACCGGCTCCCATACGGGCGTGAATCAGTTTTCCAAAACGCGTATCGGAGATGTACCACCTGTTGTTTTTGTGCGAAACCATCTGTATGGCTCCTTCAGGGCAGATGCGCATACAGAGCCCGCATCCTTCGCAGGTGAAGTGATTTATCCGCGGCAATCCGTCATTGCCTGTTTCGATGGCTCCAAAGCGGCAGTGGCTGATGCACAAACCGCAGCCCGTGCATTTGACTGCGTCGATTAATGCCTTGTCACCGCTATCGAACGCGTGTTCTTCCTTAACCTCAGGCTTAAGAATCAGGTGCAGATCAGGAGCATCCACATCATTGTCGCAAAAAACAGCATTGGTTGCCAATGATGCTATGGCGGCTGTAATAATCGTCTTTCCGGTGCCCCCCTTGCCGCTGAGGATGGTTATTTCTTTCATGTTGAAGCTTTTATTTTCCGGATAATGGCCTGATATATCCGTTCTGTTTCCGGTGAAATTTCCGATAGCAGCTCTCCTTTTGAGTACCTGCGGGCATATGTTTTTGAAAATGGAATTTCTCCCAGCAAATCAATATTATTTTTCTTTAAAAATTCATGCACACCGTCAGAACCCAGCCCCGATTTATTTATTATTACACCATAGGGAATGTTTAACTGCTTCACCACTTCTACGGCGATTTTTAAATCACTTAATCCAAACGGAGTGGGTTCGGTTACCAAAACCACAAAGTCGTTGCCGGTTAGGGTTTGCACCACCGGGCAGCTGGTACCGGGAGGGGCATCAAAAATAGCTGAAGAACACTTTTCGAATGTTTCTTCCTTAAGTTTTTTTATTAGCAATGTCTGCATCGAAGAACCTATTTTAAGCCTGCCTTCGGAAAGGATACTTCCTGTCGTAGTTTTCCGGTTCGTTATGTTGCCAAGCAACATGGGCTTCTCTGATATGGCGCCGGAGGGACAGGCAACAACACATGCTCCACAAGAGTGACACAGGTTTTTATCTATTGCAATGAAGTTTCTGGATGCCACCATGGTAATGGCATTAAAGGCGCACCATTCAACACATCTTCTGCAAAAGGTACAAGCTTGAGTGTCAACCTCAGGAACCAGCTGATATACCTCTCGTTGTTCATTTGCTGTTGTGCCGCTGAAAAAAAGAGCGGCATTGGGTTCTTCCACATCGCAGTCGACAAGGATTACGTCCTCACTAAAACTGGTTTTTAAAATGTGGAAGAGGTTGACCGAAACAGTAGTTTTCCCGGTCCCCCCTTTTCCACTTGCTACAGCTATGCGCATTGATGTTTTTTTACAATAAAAGCAGTATTATTGCCTTTGCCCGGTTTTAATGATCGCATTGATTTCCGTTGAACTGAACGGTATTCGTAAGAAATCCTTTTACCAGTTCTTTTGCCTGCATTACAGGTGCTCCTGTATATACCCTTATGTTGTGGTTGTTAAAGAGCTGTAGCGCCCTGTTGCCCATACCTCCGGCAATAACATCAGTCACTTCCTGCTCAGCAAGCCAAAGGGGTAAAAGTCCGGGTTCATGTGGCGGAGGCTGTTTTAATTCTTCTGAAATAACCTCACTGCCATCAGCCGTTAAAAATGCAAAATACTTGCAATGGCCGAAATGGGAATCCAAATGTCCTGATTCATTTACAGGAACTGCAATTTTAAGCTTCATATTACTAAAGTATTGGTTTTTAGTGATTAAAAATAATCGCACGGTAAATAACGGTGCGATTATTACTTAGTGAAAGTGGAGTAATTCATATTTGCCGACCCCTGTTGCGGCCCCAAAATCTTCCAAATCCTCTTCCCGGGCCCCTGCCGCCACCAGTTACATCCGGACTGTTTCCTTTTGCCGGACGTGCCCTAAACCATCTACGAGGTAAAAAAGCGTCGGAGTGAGTTTCCGCATCAGGGTTGCATAATCCCATTTTTCTGCCGGTACGGGAGCCTTGCCCCAGTGGTCCGGTCCTGTCTAAACCTGCCATAACATTTAATTTATTGTGTTAATGAAGCGATTATTTCACCTACTGTCCTTTCCGGGGAACCAACGATAATCATCTGTATATTAAGCTGCTCAAGCAGCGTTTTTGCCTTTGGGCCAAAATCACCGGAGATTATCTTTACTGCATTGGCTTCTGCCGCTGTTTCAGCTGCCTTTGTGCCTGCCCCTCCATTCAGGTTCCTGAATTTATTCTCTACAAACTGTACTTTTTTGCTTTCTGTATCCCAATAACAAAACCAGTTGCTCCTGCCAAAATGCATATCATTCTTTGAATCCAAATTATTTCCGGTTGATGTAATTAAAAATTTCATATGATTAAAATTGTATTTTTTAAAAAGTGAAACATGGAATTCCCACACCCCTGTATCCGTGGGGATTAGTAATCCCCTGGTGACGTGTTCTACTTTCCATGCTCATCTTATACTTCATTATAACAGTTACTGCAAATTTAGAGACAATGTTTATAATATAAAAACGAATAATGTTACATATGTTCATTATAGAGAAAATAATTGGATTTTTATTTTCATGAGCTAAAGGTTATTGTCGTAATCCCCTGTGCGAAAGGATGAACCTTAAATGAAAAAAATGTGAGCTTAATAAGGACGACAGTTAAACAACTGACCAAACTCAATATAAATTCATTTTAAATTCATTATTAATTCAATGTAAATTCAATTTTAATTGAATTTACATTGAATTGTAATTGAGTTAATATTGAGTTTATATTGAATTTAATACGTCGAAGGTAAGATGCAGGTAACTTCTATAGCTGCTTTTTTGCAGATGTTACGCCGATAGTGAACATGGAGTGCATTGAAAAGCATTAATGTTCTCCATAATCTTGTAAAGTGTTTCTTTTACATTATTTCGATTCACATTAAAATTTTTATTTGCGGCTGTTAATCCTGCACGGGTAACTGATCAGGAGTTTTATCTTTAAAAGTTGATACCGGCAAGCTATTGGTTAGGTGACAGGTTTATTTGCGGGTGGTTTTTTTAACAGCTTTTGAAATGTACTTCCAGTATTTTTTGTGGAACTTAAGGCTTTCCTTTCCAACCATCTGGTGGTAGGTTTGAGGAACATCGTCAGGGTGGAATTTCCATTTTTCCACATTCTCATAAATTGCTGGGACCTCGGGATGGAACTGGACGGAAAAAACATAAGGATACCGGCTGTGGGCAATTCCTTCAATGACTTTTCCATCGGATGACCAGGCTGTTACTTCCATTCCTTTTCCGGTTTTCTCTATGGCCTGATGATGGCTGCTATATACCTGGGGTCTGGTATGAACATCTGCTTTTACTTTTTCCCTGAAAAATGGATGGCTCGAAAAATGCAGGGTGTGAAAATTGATGCCCATAAGCCGGGAATCATCCGATAATTTTTGCCAGTAGTTACGGTGCATGTTGTCTTTGCCGGTTTTAACCACCTGTTCAGGAGTTGCTGCATGGTATATTTCCGACGGGATATCCTGAATGAGGGTGCCTCCGGTGGCAACATTCATGGTTTGCAGGCCCAGACAGAAACCTGTGACCAGGTATTCAGGCCTTTCTTCCAGGAAAGGTTGAAATGCTTCATCCTGATAGCCTCCCAGCAAGTGAAACAAAAAGGTGGTTTCAAAATAATGCCTTGCCCGATCGGTTACAACCGATAGGCTGTTGGCTTCACCATAAACAGCAGGGGGAATGTCGGGGCCTCCGAAGAAGAACACTCCTGCGGAGTGGTCAAATATAAGTTTCAGTTCTGCTGTAAGTTCATGTTGTTCGAAAAGCCGGTTTTCATTTAGCTTCCCCCGCACTTCATGCAAATAGAAACCGGTAAGTCCTTCTTTCCGGATGTACTCCAATGCTTCATTAAAATTGTAAGGCTGGCTTTCGTGATAGATTCCTACAAAATGTGTTTTTCGGTCATTAACTTTTAACAGGTTGTTTTCAATGAGGTAATTTATTGTTTCAATGTTTTTTACCGTTGGGTTTGCCAGCAGGATATATGTTTTATTCGGGTTGATATCACCCCTGAAAAAATTCTGGGCCGCCAGGTTCAGGCAGAGAAAAAGAGCCAGTGTTGATACTATTAACTTCATTGTGCAATCAAATTGTGAACTTCAAAAATAATATTTAATTGCAGTTGATGTTACCTGCCGGTGGTGATTGTCCTGAATTTATACACTTTAACTTCTTTAATTCCCTATTCTTTTTACTTTTGCAGTACATAATTAAAAAGTAAAAAATGAAATTCAACTTAAAAACATCCTACATCATTGCCATAGTTGCCATCGTACTTGTAATTGTGCTGTTTGGCGGCCGCATGTTTTTTATTATTGAAGCCGGTGAACGCGGCGTGGTATTCCGTCCCTATACATCAGGACTGGATACTGAGAACATTTACGGTGAGGGGTTCCATGTAATTGCTCCCTGGAACAGGCTTTATATTTATAACGTCAGGGAGCAGCAGCGCGATGAAACTATGGATGTACTCGACAAAAACGGGTTATCCATTAGTACCGACATTACTGTCAGGTTTAATCCTACGTACGGTAGAATCGGTAACTTACACCAGCAGTTTGGAGTAAATTATATTAATGTGCTGGTTATACCTGAAGTACGTTCCACAGTAAGGCAGGTAGCGGGTCGTTTTTCGGCCGAAGAAATATACTCTACCAAGCGTTCGGAAGTGGAGCAGACCATTAAGGAGGAAACAAAAAAGGTTTTGGGTGAAAATTATATCGAGATGCGGGCATTGCTTATCCGCTCCATTAATCTGCCTGAGCAGATAAAAGGCGCTATTGAAAGCAAGCTGAAACAGGAGCAGGAAGCCCTTGCTTATCAATACCGGTTACAGCGGGAACAGTCAGAAGCTGAGCGTCGCCGTATTGAAGCTGAAGGGATAGCTGCATTTAACCGAATTATAAATGCCAGTTTAACCGACCAGATTCTAAAACAACGTGGTATTGAGGCTACAATTCAACTTGCTGAATCGCCCAATTCAAAAGTAGTTGTTATTGGAGGCGGGGAAGAAGGATTGCCGCTGATACTTGGGAATAATTAGTTTTTTAATTAATAAATTCAGGCTGGTTTTTACCGGCCTTTTTTTTGATGTCTTATGAAAAAAATCAAAAACCCGTTTTCTCCGGCAAGTAGAGATGTTTATAACTGCTTTGGCTGTTCACCTGCCAACAATGTTGGTTTACACCTTGAATTCTGGCTCGATGGTGAAGATGTAATAGCTGTATGGCAACCTCAAAAAGCTTATGAAGGATGGGTTGACGTTTTGCATGGGGGGATACAGGCCACACTGATGGATGAAGCGGCTGCCTGGCTGGTTTTTGTACACCTGAAAACTGCAGGTGTTACAACCCAGCTCAATACCCGGTTTTTGAAGCCTGCTTATATTTCCAACGGGCAAATAACAGTCAGGGCCACGCTTCTTTCAATTGAAAAACGGGTGGCAAAAATTAAATGCTCATTGGAAGATGGGCGCGGAGAGGTTTGCGCTGCTTCAGAAGTAACCTATTTTTGCTTTCCGGAAAATGTGGCCCGGGCTAAGTATAACTATCCCGGAGCTGATGCTTTTTACGAAAAATAAAAATTAAAGGTACCCCTGTTACCTTCGTGGATTGTGTGTTTTTATATGTTGTTATTGATTTTCTCTTATACAGGTGGGTTTAATAATCTTCTTCTTCATCGGGTTCGTCGTAGTGTGATGAGTAATCATCGAGCTCTTCATCATCGAACTCGTCATAAATGGAAAGCCTTCTTTTAGAGCTTTTGTCTCTTTTGGCAATTTGTTTTTTGGGTTTTCCCTCGAAGCTTTCTGCCTCGCTGTAATTTTTTTTGTTTACTTTCCGTTTCATTTTATAACATGCATTCAAATAATAATAGAATTCAAATTTTAAATGGATTATTTATAGCCAAATTAAAAAAAAATACTTTTACAAAAAAATAAAAAAAGATTCATTTTTTAAATGTTTTTCTTTAGGCATGTTACAACTGATGTTATTTGACGTAATCATGCATATTTTAAAGGGGTTACAGAAATGATGAGATATAAAAACATTAAGCAGGAAAAGGTTATAAAGATGGGGTGGTACACTGTATCCTGCCTCATTTTACTGCTTTTTTTCTTTTTGGCCGGTTTTAAAAGTACCGCTCAATCGGACAGGCGGTTACAGCGAATGTTTGATGAGGCACGGCAGTTTCATTCACAGCAAAATTATAATCTTGCCATTGAAAGCAGTCTGAAGATACTGGCACGTGACTCTTCCTTTACCGATGCGCACCTGCTTTTGTCTGACGTTTATCATGAGCAGGGAAATACAGCATCCGAGATATATCACCTGGAGAAAGCCTCGAATTATTCCGATATGCCCTTGATTCAACTGCGGCTGGGGAATGCGTATTTATCGACCGGAGCATATGTCGATGCGCTTGACAGCTACCAGGCATTCCTGGATGGCGGAAAAATAAGTGATAGATTGTTGCGCGAGGTAAAACAAAAAATGGAAAGCTGCCGTTTTGCGTTGGAGGCTATAAAGAATCCGGTTGAATTTAAACCTGATCGCCTTTCCCCGGCTGTCAATTCTAATTTTGATGAATACTGGCCGAGCCTGAGCATCGACCAGCAGCGGTTGGTTTACACACGCCTGGTTACCGCGCCGGGTAAGCAGCCGCAGGAAGATTTTTACATGTCGGAATTTGGCGGTGACGGCTGGAATGATGCCCGCCCTGTTACAGAAATCAATACCCCTGAAAATGAAGGAGCCCAGGCTTTATCGGCCGATGGGAACGTTTTGTTTTTCACTGCCTGTAACCGGGCAACCGGCGCCGGAAGTTGTGATATTTACTATTCGGTGCGCAGAAAAGGCCGCTGGAGCACTCCCGTTAATGCAGGAAGAGTTATTAATTCGGCGTATTGGGAAGCACAACCTTCGTTTTCGTCCGACGGCCGCTACCTGTATTTTTCCAGCAACCGGCCCGGGGGAAAGGGAAATCGCGACATCTGGAGAGCTGAATGTTTGGGATTCGACAGCAACAACCGGCTGTTGTGGAACAAACCGGTTAACCTGGGCGACAGTGTGAATACCCCGGGTAACGAAACATCACCGTTTATTCATGCCGGCAATAAAGATTTTTATTTTGCTTCCGATTATCACACAGGAATGGGAGGGTTCGACCTTTTTGTGTCAACGCTGACGAACGATTCGGTGTTTTCTCAGCCCCGGAACCTCGGATACCCTGTTAATACCTATAATAACGAGCAGGGCCTGCACATTGGGGCCAATGGTCTTACTGCTTATTTTTCTTCTGCTCGTGACAGCATTACCGGTCTGGATATTTATTCGTTTCCCGTTGATGAATCGATACGTCCGCATCCTGCCACATATGTAAAGGCGTTTGTTGCCGATGCCGAAACAGGAGTGCCGGTGCAGGCTCAAATCGACTTGCAAAACCTGTCCGACGGCAGTGAGTTATCACGTTCGGAAATAACCGATGGCAGCGGAGAAATTCTTCTGTGCCTTCCGGCGGGAAGCAATTATGCCTTCTCGGTTTCAAAGGAGGGGTACCTGTTCTATTCCAATGCGTTTGATCTGCGGGATGCCCGGCAGGTTTATAATCCTTACGAATTGCATATAAATCTTGAACCGGTTAAAGCGGGCGCAGAGATGAACCTGTACAACATCTATTTTGAAACCGATTCCTTCCGGATTTTACCCGAATCGGAGCCTGAGCTGCAGAAGCTGGTTGAGTTTTTGGTGAATAACCATGGCCTGTCGGTGGAAGTACAGGGGCATACCGATGATACCGGCAGTGAAGAGCGGAACCTCGATTTATCGGAAAAGCGTGCCCAATCGGTGGTTGATTATCTTGTGATGCATGGGATAAACAAACAGCGGTTGCAATGGGCAGGTTACGGTGAGAGCCGTCCGGTTGCCGACAATGTTTCTGAGGAAGGACGTCGCCAAAACCGGCGTACGACTATAAAGATCTTGCAGGATGAGCAGTAGTTGGTGAGCCGGCTTTGGTTTGCCTGCCGGCCTGCGGGACTTTAACTTTCCCAAGTCAAAGAATTCTAGTGTTTTTCTGGTATTGTGGTTAGTTTCCGGGGGTATTCAATTTGTCTTTTAATGTCGGACTTGGGAAAGTCCAACTCCCGGTGGCCTCTGGCTCATCTGGCCATAATCCTCTCCGGGAACAATCTCTTCAGAAAAAATTCTACCAGCAGCGTCTGCCTGCTCCCTTACAAATCCGCTCTCACACGTTGAACTTCATCAACAGTAACTTCATCGGCATCATTTCCGAAGCTTTGCCTGATATAGGTCAGTACATCAGCTATCTCCTGATTGGACAGGTGGGAATTGGGCGGCATGATGTTATTGTATGTAATTCCGTTTACCTCTATTTCTCCGGACAGCCCCTGCAAGGTAATGCGAATAAGCCGTTCCTTGTCGCCTGTCACCCATTCGGTTTTAACCAATGGGGGGTACATTCCGGGCACACCTGTTCCGTTGGCCATATGGCAGGCCAGGCAAACCGAATCGTAAACTTTCTTTCCGGGGTGAGCCGATGCTGTTGCTGCTTTTGGTTGTACCGGTTCAAGTTCAGTATCGGGCCGTTCCTGTTGTTCCTGACCTGAATCCTGTCTGCTCCCGCCACAGGCACTTAGAATAACAATCAATAATACGATTAATAGCTCGTTGATTTTCATCTGTAAGAGTTTATGAATAAATTATACGCCAGACTTTTCCTTTGTTGCTGTCGACCACATAAAGCGATCCATCGGGACCCTGAGCCAGTCCGCAAGGTCTGTATTCTGCATCGCCGGTGCTTTCAACAGTTTCAACACCTGCAAAGCCGTCGGCAAATATTTCCCAGTCGCCCGAGGGATTCTGACCATCGAAAGGAACGAAAACGACAAAAAAACCTGATTGAGGTTCGGGAGCGCGGTTCCATGAACCGTGGAAGGCTATGAATGCACCGTTCCTGTACTTTTCCGGGAACATATCGCCGGTATAAAACAGCAGGTCGTTTGGTGCAATATGGCCGGGGAATGCCATTATGGGGTCGGATTTATTTTCACAGCGGTCGGTGATGTTTCCGTCGCCTCCGTATTCAGGAGCCAGAACTTTTTTCTCCTGAAACTGGTCGTAATAACAGTAGGGCCAACCAAAATCGGAGCCTTCGGTAACCAGGAAAAACTCTTCAGCAGGTAACTCTGCGCTTTCCTCAGTATCGTATAATTCAGGAAAAAACTGGTGCAGCTGGTCGCGTCCATGTTGCACCACATACAGTTCATTTACGGTATCGTTCCAACTGGTGGCTACAGCATGACGAATTCCTGTGGCATATCTTTCCCCGTCGGTCATCTGGTCCTGATTTTGCACGTTGTCCTTAAACCTCCATATTCCCCCGGCATATTCAAGAATAGGACAGGGATCCATTCCCGGAGAACCTTTTGTCCGCATTTGTTCCATACATGCATTGGCAGGTGCTCCCACCGTCACGTACATATTCCCCTGACCGTCAAACTCCATCGGTTTGGCTTCATGCTGCCGTTCTTGTGGGAATCCCCGGGCTATCATCTCCCAGTTGTTATCCGGCACTAATTGCCCTTCGGTCATCGGATACCTTACCACTGCGGTGTCAGCGCCAAAGTAAAGGTACCCCTTATGCAGTTTGATGCCGGTGCCAACATGTTCTCCTGCATACTCAATGACATCGGCTTTTCCGTCTCCTGTGGTATCACGCAGGCAGGCGATGCCTTTGTTGTCATCGTTATCGCGTAATGAGACATAAATATCTTCGTTCTCATTTACAACAATGTGCCTTCCGTTTCCTGTTTCTTCAGCCACAACAAGGGCTGCAAAACCTTCGGGTAAAGTCAATCCGCCATTGTCATCATCGGGTGACAATGTTTGATTTGATGATTGATCCTGCTGAGTGCATGATAGGGTAAACAACACAAGAATAAAAACTAACAGGTTTTTCATGACCGGTAATTTTATTGTTTAGTCAATTGAACGTAATTTCAGACGAAAAGTTCAGTAATTATTTAAAAAGTGATTATGGTCGATTTCTGAAAACACTTTTTAATTTTGTTGTTTATTCTTCAGTAAATGAACCGGAATTTCAAGATAGATCATCAGTCGGAGGTACCAAAGTACAGGCAGGTTGTCGACCTTATTGTATCCGATATCGAATCGGGAATCTTTAAGCAGGGCCAGCGCATTCCTTCCATAAACGAAACGAGCGAAGAGTTGCTGCTTTCGCGTGATACAGTGGAGAAAGCATATGTGTGTCTCAGGAAAACAGGTGTGTTGACTTCCGTAAGGGGGAAAGGCTATTATGTGCAGCAGGTTGATGTTCAGAAACATATTAAGGTAGCCCTCGTTTTTAATAAACTCAGCAATTATAAAAGAAACCTTTATTATTCGTTTATAAACACTCTTGGAAGCAAAGCCTTAGTCGATGTATTTATATACAACTACGATTTGCAGCAGTTTAAAAATATAATTGATAATAACAGCTCGAAGTACGATTATTTTGTAATACTGCCTCATTTTAAGAATGAAGATGATGATGTTGCAAGCGTAATCCGGTCAATTCCCAAAGAAAAGGTGCTTTTAATTGACAGGAACATGGAAGCATTAAAAGATTATCCGATAGTGTACCAGGAATATGAAAAAGATATTCAATCGGCATTGGCCCGAGGCATCGACCTTATTCGCAAATACAGACAGTTGAACCTTGTGTTTCCTTTTGAGCAGTATTATTCGAAATACATACTCAGGGGGTTTCAGATTTTTTGCCAGGTGAATGGGCTGCAGTTTTCGGTAATCGACCGGTTAAATATTGCTGATGTAAAAAAAGATGAAGCCTATGTTATAATAACCGACGATGACTTGTACAGTTTTGTTAAAATCTGCAGGGCCAGGAACTGGAAACTGGGGCAGGATGTGGGAGTTGTTGCCTATAACGACAATCCGGTTAAGGAAATCCTGGAGGAGGGAATTACCACCATAACCACCAATCATGATGAGATTGGACGTATAGCCGCTGAGATGATACTTGCAAATGATTTTTGCCGGATTAAAAGCCCTTTTGAATTCATCAGGCGCAATTCTTTGTAACTCCCGGTATTTTGCTGCCGGATATTGATTTCGCTGATTTGTAAGTTAGAGCTTCAGGGGAATGTTATGATTTTCCTGCAGCAGTTTTTTCTGGAAGTTGGTGGGAAAAGTTTTTTCTGATAGATTTGTTATTAAACTAAATAGAATAATTATGAAACGTATCATTTTGGTGTTCATTGCTGCTGTTATTATCCCCGGCATAACATCTGCCCAGTCGGGCAAAGTTTTCGAATCGCTTGTTTTTGAAAGCAACAAAGTAGATTACCCGGTGGAATATTCCATATACCTGCCTCCTGACTACGACCATTCCGAACGAAGCTATCCGGTACTTTACCTGTTGCACGGATATTCAGATGATGAAACAGGATGGATTCAGTTTGGTGAAGCCAATTCTATTGCCGACCGGGGTATTGCAAATGGTGATTTTCCGCCCTGCATCATTGTTATGCCCGATGGCAAAGTTTCGTGGTACATCAACAGTTATGATGGTAAAGATCCCTGGGAGGATATGTTTATTCAGGAATTTATACCTTTTATAGAGAAGCAATACCGTATACGGCCTAAAAAAGAATTCAGGGCAATTGCCGGGCTTTCAATGGGAGGTAACGGCGCTTTATTGCTTTCAATGCGTAATCCTGACCTGTTTTCCTCATGTGTTGCAATGAGCGCAGGTACTTTTACTGATGAAGAAATTTTAGAAAACGATCAGTACGACAGGTATTTTGGAAACATATACGGACCAAAATCAGCTACAGAAATGAGTGACCACTGGAAGGCAAACAGTCCGCTGTATCTGGTAGAAACAGTTGACAAGGAAAAGCTGGAATCCATTCGTTTTTACATCGACTGTGGCGACGATGACTTCCTCTACAAAGGAAACTCGGCTCTGCATGTAAAGATGCGCAATCTGGAAATTCCACATGAATATCGCGTCCGGAATGGCGGCCATGTATGGAGTTATTGGCGCACGGGATTGTTCGACGGATTAAAATTCATTTCGCAGACGTTTCACCGGTAACAGAAGTACCTATGAACAAACTGACTGCTGTTGCCATCTTTTCATTTGCTCTTGCCGGAACAGCAGGAGCTCAAAATGCGAAACCACCCAATGTGTTGTTTATTGCTGTTGACGATTTACGGCCTGAATTGGGATGTTACGGTCAAAATCATGTTTATTCACCTCATATCGATAAGCTTGCCCAATCGGGAGTAACCTTTAACCGGGCGTATTGCAACATTCCTGTTTGCGGAGCTTCCCGTGCCAGTATACTTTCCGGTATCCGGCCCAACCGGAACCGCTTTTTAAATTACGACTGCCGTTTGGATGATGACGTGCCCGGAGTGGTGAGTTTACCTATGCATTTTAAAAATAATGGTTACCGGACGGTTTCACTGGGGAAGGTGTTTCACCATCAGGATGACGGAAAGGGAAGCTGGTCGGAAGCACCCTGGTTTCCTCAGGGCGACTGGGAGGGATGGCAGGCTTACGTAACACCGGAATCCAAAGCGCTGATTGCTCACCGGTCTGATGGAAGGGGCTTGAGCGGGCCTTCGTTTGAAAGTCCGGATGCACCCGACCACATTTATCCCGATGGAATGATTGCCGATGAGGCCGTCAGGCGGCTGCAACAGTTTCGGAATAATAATGAACCCTTTTTCCTTGCAGTTGGATTTTTAAAGCCACATCTGCCGTTCAATGCTCCGAAAAAATATTGGGATTTGTACAACATCGATGAGATACAACTTCCAGGTAATATGAGAAAGCCAGAGGGGGCACCTGAGGAGTGTATGCATAATTTTGGTGAGTTGCGCAACTATACCGATGTGCCGGACCGGGGGCCAATGGATGAGATGTTCATGCGTAAGCTCATTCATGGTTATTATGCCTGTGTAAGCTATACCGATGCACAAATTGGTAAGTTGCTGGCAGAACTGGAGAGGCTGGATCTGGATAAAAACACAATTGTAATCTTATGGGGAGACCACGGCTGGCATCTGGGAGAGCACGATTTGTGGTGCAAGCATTGCAACTTCGAAAAGGTGTTGCATACTCCCCTTATTCTGCACGCACCGGGAATAAAAGGAAATCTAAAAACCGAAGCCCTGGTAGAGTATGTTGATGTTTATCCCTCACTGTGCGAACTGGCAGGTATTGAAAAGCCATTTCACCTGCAGGGAAGAAGTTTTGTCCCACTGACAGAAGATCCCGGGCAGCCCTGGAAAGAGGAAGTTTTCTGCCGCTGGATCAGAGGAGAAACAATGATTACACAAAACTATACCTACACCGAATGGTTTAACGATCAGTCGGGTGAGGCAACTGCAAGGATGATGTACGACCTTGTCAATGATCCGGAAGAAACGCTTAATATCTCGGAAGAGCCTTCAAATAAAAAGCTTGTCAGGGAATTCTCAGACAAGCTTAGAAGGCACGTGGAGAAGAGAGACAGCTTAATTCTTCCATAGTTGGAAGATAGTATATATCGAGGTTTTCGATTAAGATTTTAGATCCTTATCTGATTTTTTTTGCTTCATGTTCCCCGTTTTGATGAGCAATGAGTTTAATCACCTCTTCATCGTCATTGAAATAAAAAACTATCTCTATCGGAAATTGCTTTGAGAAAAAACGGTCACGTTCATACGGAAGAATATTAAATTTTTCCTGATTGCCAAGGCGGGCAAACATCTTATTGTCTTCCTTTGAAATGGTAATGTGCAGGTCGGGTGTGAGTTCGTAAGTGCCGGCATATTTCTCAAGCAAGTCAGAGGGTAAAGTAATTTCTTCCTTGATGTTTGCAGTTTTGTCTGTCTTTTTCCATTCAGGATACGAATAACCCGTGCCTTTTTCCTTAAAGGCAGTGGTTTCTCCCTGTTCATTGGTTTCGAATACATACTCTGTGAGTTGCCCTTCTGCAAAGAAATGATCCTTTTCAAATGGAATTAAACGATACCTTGTTCCGGAAGGGTGTACATAAAAAAGGCTGTCATTTTCAAGGATAATGGTTCTGGTTTCTTCTCCCGATTCATAAACTCCGGCATAACTTTCAAGCACGGACTTGTCAATATTTTTTTCTTTCCATGCGTATGGCTTTTCTATGGCAACGGCTGCAAGTTTTAATGCCGGAAGCTGCGGAGATAAACCAATGCAGTTTGAAAGAACAGCTACAAATACCTTTTCATCCGGCAGATAAATTGAAGCCGACTGAAAGCCGTTTATGCCTCCTCCATGTTCAATGGAAGGGGAATCATGAACATGTCCAAGTGACCATCCATAACCGTAACCTGTAGGTTCTCCATTGTTGAGTTTATAGCTTGTATGGGCTTTAAGACGGTTTTCCCTGCTGATAACCTTATCGTTCATAACAGCTGTATACCATTTGTACAGGTCATCGACTGTTGATAACAATGAACCGGCAGCATATGGCTGGGTCATGCTCAGGAATGCTGCATTTTCGAACCCGTCATTTGTGCGCTGATATCCTGAGACCCTGTTATCAACTATCTGTAGAGAGTTGCCGTAGGAGGAACCGGTCATCTCGAGAGGGACAAAAATATCTTCTTCAATGTATTTTGGATATGTTTTTCCTGAAACCGTTTCAATAATTTTGCCCAGCATAAAATAAGCCGAGTTGTTGTATAAAAACTTCTCACCGGGAGAAAAATCCATGGGTTCATTTTTAAAAAAATCAATCATTTCATCGGGAGTGAAGTCTTTTTTTCGCATTTCAGCATCCCATTTTCTCAAACTGGTGTAACTTTTTATTCCCGAAGTGTGGGTGAGCAGATGTTCAATGGTTATAGTATGCCCATGTGTTGGGTAGTCTTTTAGGTATTTGGTGATGTCATCCTGCAGGGAAAGCTTTCCTTCTTCTTCGAGCTTTAAGATTGCTGCAGCAGTAAATTGTTTGGTGATGGAACCTATCCGGAATACATGCTCAGGTTTTAATTTTACATCGAGTTCCAGATCGGCATACCCAAAGGCCTTGCGGTAAAGTACTTCATTGTTTTTTGCTACCAAAACAGCATAGCCCGGGCTGTTTTCAAAATTGTATTCACTGAAGATTTCATCGAATTGTTCATTAAATTGCTGGCTGTAAGCAGACTTTAAATTAAAAATTGTCAACAGGAAAAGAATGATGGTCAACTTTCTCATGGCATTAAAATTTAAAGTTTTAAAATTGTAAGTTGTAATTTTCATAATATGTCAGATTTTTGTTAATCGTAAATTGTATTTATTCCTATGTTTTAATGTTCATTTAATTATCTTGTTTGAAGCAGGATATATGAAAATTGCATCAAACGTATAAATGTTTGACTCATAAAATAAGATTCAGGTTGCAGCAGAGCCAGTTATTTTTTTTGTGATTTTTCTGAAAGAGCTTTCAGGTGCGGATTTTTTTCAGGAACATTTTATCGATTGTGAAAGGATTACCATGTCCGGGGTATATCATTTTTGCCCCTCTTTTTAAAAGATTATTCCAGTTGTCTTTTATTTGTTCAATATCTTCAGCAAATATGGGCAGTCCGGGAGAGGAGCGGAAAGGAAAACCATTATGTGCCATGCAGCCTACAAAAGCTTCACCTGTTTGCAGTAAGATACTTACTGAGCCTGAGGTATGGCCTGGGGTATGAATAATTTTACCTCCGGGAATGTATTCATCGATTGGATAATCTTCATCGTTAAGAATAATGTCTGGTTTAAGAGTGTGAATTTTAATAAGTTTTACGAAAGGCTTAACAACAAAACGCGATGAAACGCCCCATAGCGTCACTCCGGGAGGCCAGTTAAAGCGACCTTCCTCCAGCAGTTTGCAGTCGTTTTCATGAATTGCCACTTTTGCGCCTGTTGCTTCTTTTATGGCTTTTGCCGATCCTGTATGGTCAAAATCACCATGCGTAAGTACAATCATCCTGATTTCTTTCGGTTCAATTCCTGTGGCAGCTAGTTGCTTCAGAAAATTATTGATACTGTTTGGCGGACCTCCGTCAACCATAATGGCATGTTTGCCTTTGATGATATAGCAACGGTTAATTCCCAGCCTGAGGGTGTATATGCGCGGTTTCATGATTCAGCGTTATATTAATTCATATGCAATTCAATCCTTAGATATCTTCCTGCATAATGCTCCTGTGCGTCACAAGCACAAAAAGTTGTTTGAGAATAGTTATGACAGTGTTTAAATCTCTTCACTCTTGAGCTGTTTAAATATAATCAGGATACCTGAATTGCCACATTAAGTCTTTTAATCCCCACTCTGATGTTTATTAATTATTTAAGATTTTATTTTGCTGTTTTGAAATTATTGCTGTGAAAGTTCAGGTACAACGGTTGGTATGCTGAAACCGAGTTTCTCTCCCAGACATGAGAAAGCTGCCACAATATTAGCTGTACTTATGGTGCAGTGACCATATTTATTTACATCTATCCGGCATAAAAAATCGCTGCTTTTAGGATCAATATTGGAAGCATATTTTTCCTGATGCCAAAAAGGTGTAACATGATCACCAGTAGTATGAATTATAACCAGGGGCGCGTTAATGCTGCCGGACGTTTCGTATTTTCTGATAAAATTTTTTGCCCGTTCAAATGAGGGGTTATCTATACGCTCTATGCCTGAATTAAGTGCCTCATCGTTTTCAGAACCTTCATACACTTTTCCGACATTGGTATAAGGTACACCTTTCATCCTTTCCATTACATCATTTGTAAGCATGATATTGTACCTTAATAACTGGATTATTGCTGTTCCCATGGTTTCAAGATCAGGTATGCCGGCAACATTTACCTTGAGACAATTCAGTAGCTGAGTGACTCTGTTTGGGTAGCCACTCGTTAATTCCATCTCAAGAATGCTCCCAAAAATGGCCTGCAAATTACCGTATTTCCAAGCATCCATAGTTCTTTCAGGAACTCCCTCCGGGCTTCCGAGATCGATTCCCAGGTAAGCCAGTTCAGGCGCGAAGAAATAATTAAATAACACATGAAAATCACCGTTGTGCTGCAGCTGGTCATAAAAACTACCAATGGGGCCACATATCGAAATTCCACCGTCAAATAACTGCGGGTATTTCTCAAGTGTTTTCACTGTAACCAGACCACCTTCGGAAGGCCCACCAAGGATTAGCAAATCGGGCGGAAGGTACTCCGGATGATCTAAAAAGAATTTCTTTACAACAATGGTCAGTTGCTGAATATCCATAATGGCATCCAGAACAACCAGTCCGTTATCGCGGTAACTCGTAGTGGTATACCCCATTCCCAAACCAGTGATAATATCTTTGACAGGTATTCCATCAATAATATTTTCCAGAATTTCGATTTCTTCATAAGGATAGGGATCCACCATTCCATGTGCGTAAAATACCATTACTCTGGGCATTCCCAGAATGGTTTCCGAATTGTTCCATATTTCCAGAGCAGGCAAAGATATCTGCCAAAAACCTCCTTTATAGTCCCCAAAGTAGTTTACTTCATCAGCTGAATTTTCATTGCTTTTTAGTAAATTCTGATGCTCTGCATCAGGAAAAGGTTCAGATAATATTTCATCTTGCCGGCATGAAACAGCCGCCATTAACAAAACAGAAATTAAAAGAAGAAAATTTCTTTTTACATGTGATACGGTTCTTTTCTCTTTGTTTTCCATAACAAGTAGTTTTTAGGGTTAAAAACACAGGTTGCTGACCGGTTAATTAATAAGCAAAAGCAGATATCCTGATAGTTATTCATTTTTTGACAGGTGCAGGCAGAGGCATTTGTTAATCTGAAATTTCTAAAATGTTTCAATGAAGCACAATTACATTGATTGAAAGAATTAAAAGCAGACCAATAAGAGCAATAAATATAATTTGTTGGTGTAAATCTTTTAAATGATTTTTACTAAATATAAGTTACGGTGAAAATTAACAAGTTGTACATTTTATCTTGGAAAAGTATCTTAAAGGGTTAACATTGGTTGGGTGGCAGAGGAACTCCGGAAGTATTAACACAGTAAAAAAAACTGTACTTTCAGCCGTATATGTATTTCCCTGCAAATCGATTCCACCGGGTGAAAAACTTCTTAACCTTTTTATTATGAATTTTTGTTCTGCAAACCGGAAATAAGAACTTTCAGTAAAATATCCGCAGTTTGAATTTGATGAATTCAGATGGTGTCTGCGGATATTTTTTTCGAATTCGTGAAGCGGTAAATGAAAGCTTCAATAAGAAAAATCTATTTTTTTGTGAAAGTGCAAAAACCTTCGGCAGTGAATGTTGCTACATTCATTTCAGATTTACCTGTTATCAGTAAATCTCCTGTTACGTCTTCAAATTTTCCCACTCCGTCATCCATTGTTATACTACCGGTAAGCATCCCATTTGCAACAGCAATATGCATCACACCGGTATAAAAATAATAATCGCCATTGGCCACTGTATTTTTCCCTTCAATGTATCCGGTCAATACACCAGCTACCGGATCGAATTCACAATTCATAACTGTCCATGGGCTTAAATTCGTTTTAAGTTTTCCTCCATGTGTCTGATGCCCCTCAATAAAACCTCCGCTTAAAACGGCAACTTCCAGTTCCTCCGGGGAACATGCTATCATATCAAGAGAATAATCAGGAACTGTTGTGAACCAACATTTCATGGGTACCTTTACGGTGGCTTTTTTTAATTCAATCTGATTTAATTCATCAGACTCTGTAAAAGATTCTTTTTCACAACCTATAGCGAAAAAGAGAATCGTCAGAAGAACAACAACTTTTTTTTTCATGATTTTGGATTTTATAATAAAATAAAAACGATGACTAGGCTTGGCCTTTGATGAGGTAACATCAGTTTATACCTTTTTCAAAATGAGAAACTGTGGTGGCATCTTTAAAGAATTATGACTGCAAAAGTTTACAATTATATGATGGAATTATACCCGATAAATTTTTTTTCCTTGTTGTGTTATAAATGTAAATGTTTTAAAAAAGATTCATTTTTTCACGAATATGCAATATCCTTCAGTAGTGAAAGCGGATTCTCCCGTTTCCAGGTTATGAAATCCTGTAATGGATAATTTTGCTTTTACTCCCTCATATTTCCCAACACCATCATCCATTATAATTTCGCCTGTAATTGTTCCATCTGCAACATTTGTATAAAGAATTCCTGTATAAAAATAATAATCGCCATTAGCTACTGTATGTCTGCCTTCAACACAGATCGTTAGCCGATATAGTTCCGGATTAAAATCACAGCCGGTATTTTTCCATATACTTAGTTCTGTTTTTAGTTTTCCACCATGTGTTTCATGGCCTTGCATGAACCCTCCTGCCAACCGTTCAATTCCCATTTCTTCAGGAGAACAGACAACCGTTCCCACTGAAGCATCGGGAACAAGAGAGTACCATCCTTTGAAAGGTACTTTGACTGTGGCTTTTTTTAATTCAACCTGATCGGTTGGATCAGATTCTGTAAAAGATTCTTTTTCACAACTTATTGTGAACAGAATTACTGTCATTAAAGCGAAAACTACTTTTTTCATGATTCTGGATTTTTTAATTTAATAACAATGAGTAATAAATGATTCAGCAGGAAGTTTTTTTGTTTTAAAACTTAATATCAAAAATCAGAGGTAAGCGGATTTAATTTTGTCCTTCAGTTACAGTTTTCATAGAACCTTCTTTTTTTATGTAATAAAAAAAAGGACCAAAACCATTAACCATTTTTCTATGGGCATTTAATCTTTCCCTAGTACCTCATGTCCCGGAATACAACGAAATTATGATAGAAGAAAGATTTAAATCAGAGGAAAACCTTAACCTCGACTATTGATTTTTTCAATTACTTCGCTTCCGGAAAATTTTTATGATTTCTGCCAGAATTCTCCTTCCCATTCGACCATATAGGTGCTTTCGGAAGTAAAATAGCCCCTGTAGATACCTTGTGCTTCCATGTTGGCATATTTCCCGGCTGTTTTTATCCACCAGTTGGTGCCTTCAAATCCTGTTACAGGCATATTGTCTTCATTCATCCGGGTTGTAATTTTGCCTTCCCATTTGGATACAATCAGATCATCACCTTTGCTTAAGGTGGCATATCCCTGGTGATGACCATTTCCCATTACCAGGTCATCGAACGACAGGTTGACAACATGTGCCCCCTGCATAAAGTCAAATTCACCGAAACTTTCATTGGTTCCTTCTGCATGACGCAATGATATCAGGTGGCCTTCCTGATCGTGAATTTCGTACTCCTGTTTTTGTATAAAATGCAGATTCATTTTACCCATTACTTTTGTTTTCTTTAAATTCATTGTTTCCATAAAACCTGTTTTTTTTAATGTGTTGAGAAATTACTTGAATTAAAGTTCGGATAATAAATGAAGCGGCACCTAGCAATTATGTTGCAAAAGCTTTAATTTATGTTGCAAATTGAATTTTTTTAATGCAGTGAGTAAATGTGAAGGATGAAAATTATTTAATTGAAAGGTTTGTTTTTTCCCCTTTCTGAATTTGTTTCCTTACTTCGCCGGGTGCAAAACCAAAATAGTCATGAAAACATTTATCGAAATAGGTTACGCTGCGAAACCCGCATTCAAAGGCAGTAGCAGAGATGGATACGGGTCTGTCACTCCGCAGGATTTCAATTGCCTTATTAAGCCTCGCATAACATATAAACCGACTAATGGAGCAATGGTATAATTTTTTTATCTTCCGGTGGAGGTTTGAACGGCTCATGCCCATTTCCTGTGCCAGTTGTGTTACGCCAAACTGGTGGTTAAGCAAATTGGCTTCTGTTATTGCAATCAACCGGTGCATTATTTCTATATCGATTAAGGTCATTGAATAAGTTTTACTTTTTTTTCCTGAGTCTCACAACAGCAATGACCGTATTGCTTAATTTTCTCTCTTTATTTAAAACACCTGAGATTAAAGGTCGTATAAAACGATATGCAAAACCAACCACTTATGTTGCAAAGGATTTAAATTTTGATGATTTTATTCTAAGTATGTTGCAAATGGATATATTTCCGGATTTAAAATAAGATGCCAAAAGGAGCGTATAGCCATTATATGTCAAATTTTTTTGACTGTGTTACTGGATGTGTGTAATTTTATTTTGTATTATTTTTCAATTCGTGATTGATTCTCCGGATATTCCTAAAATATAAACAATGGCATTGGCAGTAGTAAATTTTCCAGCTTTATCCCTTTCTGACTTTAACTGGATACAGTCTGTACGCGAGAAATATGACAAGTTATTTTTCAATGTAGTGGCTCCTCATTTTACATTCGTTTTTCCAACTGAAAACATTTCGGTTGAATCACTTTTTAAGCACATTCAGGAAGTTGCCGAAGAATTTAAGCCCTTTGAATTTATTCTCCGGTGTGCTACAGTGGGCGATACCGACTTTATGGACCATGCACATCTGTTTTTGATTCCTGATGAAGGTTTCAGTAACATTGTAAAGCTGCATGATGCATTTTACCAAGGGCCTCTGGAACCGGAACTACGGCTTGACCTTCCTTTTGTTCCGCACATAGGAATTGCCAGCTTGCCCGGGCCTGAAGCTTGCAAGAAATTGGCAGATGAATTGAACGCCCAGAATTTTGAAATTCGGGGGAAGGTTGAAACGGTTGATATCATCAAATATGATGGTATAACTACGAAAACAATTTGGCAGATTAAGTTACCAGCCGGATAAATACAAAATTCTTTAACACTCGACTTCGCTGAAGTCTTTAGGGTAGGTGTTTAATCTGTTGTAATCAGTTTCCAGGGGAAGTAAACCTACGTGACAATAATTGTCAGTTGATATCACGTAGGTTGCTTTTCCCTGATTCATTAGTTAAGGAATTATCACGGTTCCACCGGATACCCTAATGCAATCCACTCTATCCATGAACCATCATAAAGCATGGCATCATATCCGAGGTAGCGGGCGACAAAATAGGTCACACTAGCCATAAGTCCACCATGGCAATAGGCTACCATTGGGGAATGCACCCGGGCACCTGTGGCAGCAAAGAGTTCTCTCAGTTCTGAAGGCTGTTTAAAAAACTGGTTTACATCGAAATAACTTACAAGCGGTATATTGAAAGCACCGGGGATATGGCCTTCAGCAAACATAAAATCCGGTCTGGCGTCAATGAGGCTTACCCGGTTATCGTAAAGATAATTAAGCACCCAGTCGGCATCAACGAGTCTTTTGCTCCTTACAGGAGGCGACATACGTCCCGGGGGAGAGGATGCCTCTTCGTTGCTGGAAAGCCCTCCTGCTGCCAGCCAGGCATATAGCCCTCCATCGAGCAGAGTTACCTTTGGGTGACCAAGGTACTCCAGTATAAAGAATGCCCGTGCACCAAACATAGGATGGTCTCCATAAACAACCACCCTGCTCGAGGTGGAAACGCCTACCGTTTCGAAAGCGGTACGAAGCACAGAAGGTTCGTGGAGCATCATCATTGGGGTCTGCAATTGAGTAAGGTCCATAAAGCGGGCGCCGGGAATATGTGCTGCATCATATCCTGCCGATGTACCCATCCCTATGTGCAGAACAACCACATTTGGCCGGTCCAGATTTTTAACCAGCCATTCCCCCGTAACCAGCAGTTGTGGATTGAGCGCAACCGGTGGAAGCTTAGCAGATTTAATATCCATCTCTGATAATTGATTTTCAGGCTCCTGAAAGTCATAGTAATCTTTGTCGCATGCCGTAAACATTGCCACCAAGGCAAGAACGACGGATAAAAGAATCAGTTTTGATTTCATAATTTTTACTTTAAAATTTAATATCTATGAAAAATATGCTGCAGACATTTTTCGTTACAGGCTTTTAAAAATCCGGTATTCGCCTTCCACCTTCTATCATTTAGGTGCTTTCGGATGTAAAATAACCCCTATAGATATCCTTTGCCTGCTGCGCTTTAGCAGTTGTTTTAAGCAATAGAATGATGTTGAGTATCTGATTTTTTTGTAAACCTGGCATATTTATTCCTTATGTTTTAATTTTTAATTTTCCTGAAAAGCATATAAGTGCTTTGTAGTGCGGATGTAAATGCAATCTCCGTTAACGGCAGGTGTCGCCAGAATTTTACCTGTGAGTCGGGTCCTGGAAACAACTGTTGGTTTCTTTTCCGCAGTCATTACCATTACATTCCCGTTGTGTGATGCTGTATAAATAAAACCGTTTGCTGCCACAGGTGATGCAATGCAGGGACCCGGTACTCCTATTTTTTCCTGAAAAGTCACCTCTCCGGTTACGGCATCCATACAAGTTACCCATCCACCCTCAGCGGTCATATAAACTGACTCGTTGCAAAAAACCGGACTTGGCACTTCAGGATTTTTCTCCAGTTGCATCCATATAATATCCTCCATCGACAATTCTCCTGTTAATCCCAACGGAAGTGCCAATAATCCAAGGTCCTGAGTAAGGTTCTTCCAGTACATGTAATATCCGGTCCACTCTGCTTTGTCAACAAAACCATTTTTATCCTGGTCCATGCCTTGATTAAAGAACAGCCGGACAGGGCATCTTTTATCCACTATATTATATTCATTGGCTTCAGTGTAATTAATTAATTCAGGTCGCAGGAAAAATATAAGATCCATAGGAATTTCATTTTCACTTATCAGTTTATCATTGTTTTTGTCAAAATCTGTTAAGGCCTTTTCAAACGTGTCGTAATCGAAATAGTTACCCCGCCTTTCCTTCTCCGATAGGTTCGTCCAAGCCCCCACATACAATGTATTATTATGAATGACCGGAGTGCTTCGCCCGAGAGTCATCAGTGGAAGCCACCATACAGGAGAGCCATTTTCCAGGGAATATGCTCCTACGCCGCCACATCGGTGTAAGATTACCAGATCATTGTGTCGGACAGGTGTGCTGTGACTGCCATAACCGGTTAGATTGGTCATAGAGGTCTTCCATGCCATTTCTCCTGTATTTTTATGATATGCCATAAGACACCTTATATTATCATCGCCAAAATCATAACTCAGCAGAAGTTTGTCATCCATAATAATTGGAGAGCTTGCATGCCCGTAATCTTTTCCAGGAACAGGCATAGCCAAATTCCATCGCAGTTCGCCGGCGTGTGTATAACTTTGTATCCCACTTGATGCGAAATAGGTGTATACGCCGATTTCGTCAACGGCCACGGTGGATTGAGCCGGATTACTGATGGGATGGAAATCTTCCAGTTCTTCAGGGAAAACGGATTGTGTCCAGATTGTTTTTCCGGTTGAACCTTCGATACAAATGGTTTGTAATTCAGTGTTCTCTTTCACATAAGCAGTAAGATAGATATTGTTTTCCCATATTACCGGAGAAGAAGTACCTACAGGCAGGTCAATTTTCCAAAGCAGGTTTTGGTTTTCTCCGAATTCGGTTGGCGGCCGGGAATCATTTGAAGCAAGGCCGCTGCAATTTGGTCCACGGAACTGTGACCAGTATTCTTGTTCAGGTTGGGCATCGATGTTCAGATGGATAAATCCTGCCAAACATATCACTGAAAAGATTCTGATACTTTGTTTCTTCATGACGATTAGTTTATGAATTTATCTTTTAAATTATTTAGCTTCAGAAACCGTTATCCAGCTAATTATGACATCGGCTAAATCTTCACGGGAATTCTGAAATGCATGATTATCCTGAAATGCTGTAATGGTAACATTTTGTGCATTCTGTTTTTTTAGTGCACGGTAAAGTGGTAATTGCATCCGTTCAACTGAGTTTCCCATATCACCCCAGCCTCCAATCAGTAAAATATTTCTTGATGCCAAAAGTGGGGCGCTTCCAATTAGTGAATAGGCAGGATCAAGCCGGTCAATTCCTTTTTCTGCAATTTCTTTTGGTGAGGCGCCAGCAGCAATTCTTACCGGCCCATCAGGAGCTTTAAGGGATGCAAACCAATCATCAACCCACGTCTTCATTTCCAAATTGCGGTTGTATTCTTTCATAAATGCAACATGGTCGGTACCGGCAATGGAAAAAACATTCTGAATCTTTGTATGATTAGCAGCATAAGATAGAGCCATTCCGCCCCCATAGCTGTATCCGCCCAGGATAAAGCAGGATGTGTCAATTTTAAATTTGCTGATTTTTTCTTTTTGGAAAAGGAAATCAACAGCAGCCTGAATATCCGACTGTGTATTATCCCAACTCCATTCACCCTGACTATGGTTAGTGCCACTATAATGGAATGTCATCACATTGATTCCCGATTGTGACATCCTTTTGCATAATCCCAACTCGTCTACTTCAGTGGCTGGAAATCCATTTAGCATAATTACTGTCGGAGAATTTTCCTGCTGATTTGCTTCGTAAAATCGTCCCTGAAGAATCACACCGTTATTATTAATTGTGATTTTTTCAGGATCCATTTCCTGACTATAAACAAAAACAGGAAAAAGTGCAAAAAGAGCAACTTTGAAGAGTTTTGATATTGTTTCCATTTTTTACTTTCATGTGATATAAATTTCGATGATTTAAAGAAGCAAAACCAACCACTTATGTTGCAAAAAGTTTAAACTATGTTGCAAAAATTGGCACTTATGTTTTAAGTTGGAAATTTTGTATTGTGAGGGTGTTGTTGCCAGGTGATAAGTGCCGGTTGGCAAAGGGAGAAATCACATAAAATTACTTTCCGAAACAATACAAAAATGAATTCCCCCTGATGTATATTCTGTTTTGAGAAAAAGCGGGAGTTGAATAACATGCTTCACCCAATTCAGGTGTTCCGATTTCATTTAGTTCAGGATTTAGCTCCAGGATGTACATAACACCTGATGTTCCCATTGCATAAATTTTGTTTTCAGCTATTACAGGGGAGGAGTAAAAACTATCGTCATAATAGGTTTCCCACTTTATAGTGCCGGTTTGGGAATCGTAGCATGCCAAATCTCCATAAGTTGTTGCAACAACGAGCAGCCCGTCAGAAACTACAGGACTTGCTATTTCAGGCAGATAAGTATTGTCTTCCCAAATCACCGATTGGCTGGTTGGATCTATTGCAACTATTTGAGCGTATTCCATGGCAGCAAAAACCTGATTGTCGCCGATAGCAACAGAGGGTGTAACTTCTCCTGCCATACAGTCAACCTCCCAGAGCTCTTTGCCGGTTTCTGCTTCATATCCGGCAACAGAAGGATTCACGGCCAGGACGATTTGCAGGATGCCACCAATGTTTGCCAACACCGGGCTGGACCATGAAGGTTGTTTGATGTTCCTTAGCGTTTCCCATTTGGTTTTGCCTGATTCAGTATCCAGTGCCATTAGTTTCGCTCCTGAATTTGTATCAAACTGTACGAACAATTTATCTGCCCATGTTACTAATGAAGACGCATATCCATAAGGAAGCTCGGGTACGCCTATGTTTCTTGCCCAAATGCGTTTTCCATTCATATCTAACGCAATGACATCACCGGTACCGAAGATGGCAAATACACTTCTGCCATTTGTAGTTACTGAAGAAGCTGCCAGTCCGGTATTTTCATCAACTTTAGGTGCCTTTTCAGGAGAGCCGGGAATTTGTTCAGCTTTTTTTGTCCATAGCAATGTTCCGCTATTTATATCGAAACAGTATACTTCACGGGTCTCTGCATCTGCTCCGGAAATAAACAGTTTTTCTTCCCAAATAACAGGGGAGTTGTAACCGTGTTTAGAAATTTCTGTTTTCCAGAGGAGGTTTTTACCCGTTGTACCATCCCAGTCAACCGGAATGTTTTTATGGTAACTTATTCCATTTCCCCACGGTCCGCGAAAACAGTTATGATTGTTTATGATTTGTTCAATTTCGGTAACGGATGATTCGCTTTCCCCTGAAGCATTAATTTCAACTAGGTTAACCTCACTTTCGAAACTGTCTCTTAGTGGAAGTGAAAGCATTTCTGCTTTAAAATTATTACTATTAACCAGACTGTCGACGGGAACGTTTTCTTCTGGAAGATAAACTGTTGCCACTGTATTCGCATGGGCATTTTTTTGACCATGAATTTTTCCATCTTCAATAAACTCAGCGGATTTCAACATGTACCTTTCTGACGAATACATTTCAAAATAACCTGCAGACATAAAGGAGCTGTAAAAGGCTATCATGAAAACCAGAATTCCGGTTCGTACAATCCATTTTTTCAACAAGAATGAATTTATGCTGCCTCTTTTATACCATGCCACTGCAAATATCAGACCTCCCAGCAATAACAGAAAAGTGCAAACTTTAATTTGATCTGTACTGCACAGAAATGCTTTGTGGGCAAGAACATCCAGATTTCTGACCTCGCTAAGCAATGCGGGATTATTAAATTCATTCAATCTTATTGCCAATTCATTTAATGATTGTTTTGGCAATGGATTATGAATAAACAATTGAAAGCCATTCAAAATTAAAAGAACAGATAAAATAAGACACACTGAACCGGACATCAATATTGTGTTCTTTAGCAATTTTTGTTTCTGCTTTTCCATGACTACGGCATTTTTTCATTATAATGTTCTGAGGTTTGTTGAAGCAAAATCAAATCAGCGCCAGCGAAAGAGGGAACTATTCCTTCTATAATTTCCTGCGAAAGAAATCGACCATTCGCTGAAAGGAATCATTTGCATATGCTTCATTGTAAATTGGAAGCCAGGGTGCATTAAATCCATGGGGAGCACCCGGGTAGATTTTTATTTCAACTTCTCCGCCCCGGGATATCACTGCATCCCTCAGGTCATATGCATTTGAAACTGGTACAGCCTGATCATCATCACCATGTAAGATAAGCAACGGCGGAAGATTCCTGACATTGGATTCCAGTTCCTCTTTGTCTGAACCCCCACTCCCGAAATACTCAACTACACCCTTCACCTGTGGAATTGAAGAAGCAACCGATATGGCCAATAATGAACCCTGTGAATATCCCAGTAACCCTATTGATCCATTGACTGTAGCTGTATCTTCCATTAGAAGATTGACTGCGCTTCTGACCGAAGACCGCCACCTTGACCAATCTCTGTCATCCCCGACCTGTCCGGAGTTGTCTTTCTTAAAAGCATAATAATCAAGGGCAAGCGCAACGAAATCCCGCATCGGCAAGATCCTTTGCAATGGCAGCATAAACAGGTCCCCAGCCCTGGAAGCCATACAGGATAATCACTGCAGGATGTGGCCCGGGGATAGATGGTTTTTCAATAACTCCATGTATTTCCGGGAAAAGACCAGGTTTTGAAAGTAAACGGGATTCCTGACTGATACCAGATGTAGTAATCAGTATAGACAGGCAGATGATGGATAATGAATATATTTTTTTCATTTTATTTTAATTATTTATTTATTAATGGCTTAAGCTGCAGTAATCTATCCATTAATTTATTGATTCGTCATTAAAGCTTACCATCTAAACGTATAGGTATATTTTAGCAGAACAGTCCTCGCGGCCGATAAGGGCAGGGCAGGGATTTCCCTTGTACGGTTAAAGTTTAATCCTTCATCATATACAAGGTAGAGGTCGTTACCATCGCGCGGGTTGTAGCGGAAGCGGATGTTGCCAATCATTCCGTCGATGGCCGTATTATACTGCACAAAAGCGGAAAGTGAAGTTTTAGTCGACAGCGTCATCAAACCGTTCAGGCGTACAATATGATTGGTAAATTCAATTGAGCGTTCAGCAAATTCCACCCTGTCAATCCGGTAAAACAGCCCTATATCGAAGTCGGTACCGATTTTCAGGTAGGGGCTGGTACTGAATGATAAATTTGTTCCATCGAAGAAGTTGCCTCCATTGGCAAAGCACCAGATCGAAAATGCATGAGCAGAGGAGGTTTCATACCGGGCAGAAAAATTGGTAAAGCTATATTCTCCTTCCGGCACCCGTGCCTGTCCATTTCCCAGGATAAGATCTCCCGGCAGGGTTTCCCTGTTCCATAAAGCAGATAAAGACCAAAGCGGTCCATCCTTGGCTTCAAAATTCCACTGAACAAGGGCATTTGTTGTTTCATGATCTCCGGTGACTGTATTTAACCATGTATTTCCTGAAATCATAATTTTATGAAATCGCAGAAATGAATTTTTTCCCGGCAACCAGCCATAATGAAAAGTTGCTTCCGGCCCGTGGTAATTGTGTTTTATTTCAAAACCTACTCCCGGATTAAACCTTTCGCCGGACCAGGAGTAAATAAAATCATAGCCGAAACCTGTTTCCTTACGTCGTTGCCATCTGGAAATGAACCTTGCAGGAGCAGTGTCAAGTACTTTGGCATCAAACTCATTTTCGAAAGTCTGTGCCCATTTCAGGGTCAGGTAATCATCACCAAATACCCGGAACAGGCCATCAAGCCCATAGGCCACATTGTATGAGCCGTCGGTACCAATCCGGGTTGTGACAATTCCTCCAACAAAAGAGTTTGGATTAAAAACCTTTCGTTTTAACCGGGCTGCCCCAAAATTTTCTGAAGGATTTTCTGCAAATTTTTCTGTCTGCATATTCAACAGGCCTACATCCCATTTACCCACTCTGCCGGTCAGACGCAATCCCCCATAAATACGTACCGGGTTGCCGTTATATAATCCAATTCGGCGACTGTAAAATAAATTACTATACCCCAGCAGTGAAAAATCAAATACATCGGCTTTTTCAAGAAAAAAATTTCTTTTTTCAGGAAAAAAAAGGGAATAACGTGTGAGATTGATGACCTGGTTATCTGCCTCCACCTGGGCAAAGTCGGTGTTAATGGTAAGGTCAGTTGTCAGGTTGTTGGAAAGACTGAATTTTACATCCAGTCCGGCATCTTTTTTAAAGGTGGAATGCATTTCATAATCTGTTCCCGAATCATTTAGTTCGTTTACCTGTCCGATTCCTGCGGTAACGTATGGCGAAACATATACCGGCTTTTTAGGCTCCAACCCTTCAAACTCGATAAGCTTACCAAGAGATGGTTTCCAGAAGGGATAAATGAAATCGGGTGAAACAGCAGGCCATGTTACTGTTTCATTCTTTGCTGCAACCGACCGCATGATGATGAAACCCATTCTGGTTTTGCCCTCCACAGTTTGAAACCGCAGGCTGGAAAAGGGGATTCTTACTTCAACCGACCACCCGTTTTCACGCATTACTGTTTCTGCATCCCAGAAGGTATTCCAGCTAAAATTAATATCAGAATCAATCAGTAAATCATTTTTTATGGTGCCATCTATGCGGGCGCCGTTAGGATTGATGCCAAAAATGAAGGCATTTTCCTTATCGTAAAATGAATCCATGGTAATCCCAAACCAGTCGGGTGCAAAAGACATATAATCCCGCTTTTTTCCAATGGCCCGTATTTGCTCAGGGTCCTGGTAAAAAAACCTGGCCGATGCATAGAAGTATTCATCATCGTATGCAATTTTGATGATTGATTTTTCGGTAGGTGCCTCTCCGAAGGCAGGTCTGTACATGGTTAGAGGTAGCGCATCAATAGATTCCCATAAAGCTTCGTCAGGAATCCCGTTGAAAGTTATTTTGCCGGAAACTTTTGGAACCTTATAAGGTAATTCTGCCGTTAAGGGTTCACTGTTTTGCGCCAGACAATAAAAAGGAAACAGTCCGGTGATAACCAGAAAGAAGATAATATAACAACATTGTTTCATTGAATGAAGGTTTCATCTAATTGTTTTTGAAGGCATACAAATAAGAATGTGTGCGTATAAAAAGCTTGTTGCCGACTGCAACAGGTGATGCACCAATTTTATCCTTTAAATCAATTTGATTAATAATTTCAAATTCTCTACCCTCTTTAATTATAGTTATTCTTCCATTGAAGGAAGTCAGGTATATTCTACCATCGGCATACATGGGTGAGGAAAGGTAAGTGCCTGATGCACCAAGTCGTTCAGAATATATGATGTTTCCGTCATCTGCTTTGACACAGGTTATCTTTCCTCCATCTTTCACCATATACAATAGTCCGTTCTTTACCAGCACAGAAGGGGTTTCAGGGATATTATCCGCAATTTTCCAGAGATGCCCCGATGAGGTTATATTGCCGGTATCGCCTAATTGAAATGCTACCAGCCCATGTTTAAATTTATTATTCCAGAAATATTCCATGCCATCCCATTCTAATTTGGAAATTGTATCGTTTTTGTTAGTATCAAAGAGAACTAACATTGGCCAGTCTAAATACCAGTTTGAAGGACCAATGTTTGCTGTAGCATCTGCTCTTTTTCCTAACACTATTCTATCCTTAAACTCTGCGTGTGTAATGGCATTATTTTTATCAGCATCCCGTTCAACAAAAAGTGTTTGAAAATTTTCTATGTCACCATTAAGCGCCTCCTCTCCACGTATTATCCAGGCATTTATGAATAAGGTGTCGTTTTTTATAACCGGAGTTCCTGTTCCTTCGGTTCCAATTTCATAGTGCCAAAGGTATTTTCCTGTATTAATATCAATTCCTATCAACTGATACATTCTGTGGATTATTACATGATCATTCCATACTGCAGGTGTACTGTAGCTGTAAGAAACAGGGTCTTGATTGAAGATTTGAAAGTTATACTTCCAGAGTAGTTTCCCGTTATACTTGTTAAATACCATGAGCCGGGGGGTTACATTATTGTCATGGTTAAGAATTAATTTGTCTTTGTGCAAAATGGGAGAGGTGCCGGAACCATAAAAAACAGGTAAAAATTCAATGGGAGTTTTCCAGATTTCATTCCCTTCGACATCATAACAAATTAATCCCAATGACGGAAAATAACAATAAATGTTCTTTCCATCCGAAACTGGTGTTGCAGCAGCCGGGCTGCTTATAGGATGCACATACTCAAAAGTATCTACAGGTATTACTTTTTCCCATTTAACAGTTCCGTCGGTGTGTTGAACATTCCATACGTAATATTCCTTTTCTTGTTGGTTAACACCAGTAATAATGAGGTTATCATCGAAGATACAAGGGGAAGAATAACCTTCCGGTACATTGATTCTCCATGCTACATTTTTTTCCTTGCCAAAATCAACGGGAGGAGTAGCATTTGGCGGAGCAATTCCCCACCCATTCGCTCCTCTGAATTGCAGCCAGCTTTCACTATTTTGTGCATCTACTGAATGGAAAGAAGACGATGACATTAAAAACCCATAAACGAGCAGTAGTAAAAATGTTCTTTTCATGATAGCTAAACTTTTTAAAGCTGTTATTCATATAATTGCAGATGTAAGATTAACTGTTGATTTTTCTCTGAAGGATTTTAGGAGAGGGGTTATGAATTCAACGGCCTTTTGGGCTCCGTTAACCGGTAACTTGGGATAATTGACTTCAGCACCCGTTAATTCCACTATTTTTTTAGCAAGACTTTCAGGCGTTGTTTGAGAATACTTCATTTCAAAACCTGTTTCCCGTTCGCGTAAAATGCGTGCAACATTGGCCTGTTCAAAATGCTGCTCCACCGGAAAATAGATGAAAGGCTTATTTAAAGCTGCCAGTTCCATGGCTGAGGTGGCTCCGCCCTGTACGATGGCTAAATCGCAGGCGGCAAAGTGCTCATACAGTTTTGGCACAAAAGGCAGTACCTCAACACCATCAGGAACATTTAAAAAATCAGCTTTTAAGCGTGGTCCTGAAACAAGCACCATCCGAAGGGATGGTATTTTTTGCCGGGCAATTGGAAATGCCCTGCCGCACAATTCAAGCAGTTCTTTACCAATGGAAGTACCCCCAATGGAAGCAATTATTAAAGGTTCTGCTCCATAGCCGAGTTTTTTCCGCAGTGTGTTCTTATCCGGAAGTTTTTTTGGATCGAATTGTAAAATATAACCGGTAAACCTGGACAGCTTTTTTGCAAATTTGCGGCGATTGGGTAGCATAAAGCCAAATGTTACATCAGGAATGTCCGTCTCTACTCCTACAAAAAGCCCCAGATCGTTAGCTGGTTTTAATTTATGCCTGTAATCATGCGTCCATTTCAGGTTCCAGAAATACACCCCAAGTTTTTCCAGAGGGTTTCCTGTCATCGAATAAGTACCTATAAAATCATATATTAATACAAAAGGAGATCGCTTCAATTCCGGTTTCTCCCGCATGGCAAGTAAAATTTCAAAGGTTTCATCGCCAATAACCAAATCGAATGATTGCACTTGCACTACTTTTGTGAAAACAGTTATGTTTTGTTTCCATGCATTTTTCGATTTCATTGTATAACTGAGCAGATTCAAACTTCCTCCTTTGCTGCTTTGTTCTGCAAGCACATTTTCATTGGCATATTCTGCCGCTTCCGGAAGCAATTCTTCACCTGCATTCTCAAGCATTAAACTTGCCGGATGAGAGGCCAGCCATTTTATTTCCATCCCGGGATATCTTTTTCGAAGTTCTTTTGCAATAGCCATATCACGTGTAACATGTCCCAGCCCCAGCGAACCGCTGATAAATAAAACCTTAGGATTTTTCATTGTTAAAAATTTTGATATTTCAAAAGTTTCTGGAAACGAATCTCAAATAAAATACTCATTAACCTATTTGATCGTGTCCATTATAATTTCAATTTTATTCCATTATAAAGTTCAGAATACCATAGTGCGATACCTACCATTTATGTTGCAAAAGCTTTAATTTTTAATTTGATGATTTAACTTATGTTGCAGGGGCTTTAATTTATGTTGCAGGGGGTGGTTTTGATGATTAAATGCTTTATCTCATCTGATTCGCTCCGCAGTTTGCTGATAAGCTTTTGCTCTTTTGATTGCCGGGTTATTTAATTGTATTAGTTTCTCCTACGGCTGATTTCTTTGCATGATATTTAATATTTTCCTGGTACCGGTTTCCATTCAGAGTATAGGTGCCGCCAGCATAACTGTTATTTACTTCATCATTTCTGATGAACCCGTCTACACAGACATAATAGTTGTAACTCCATATCTTCATATCGAACATGTGTAGTTTCCAGGATAAGAATAAATTTCCAGACCATCTGATACCGATTTCATATATACCCGATTCCAGGTGCCTTTATATCGGGAGTTGTTCTTTCCATTGACTACTTCTCTGCTTCCATAAGTTTCTTTGCCTTCATTGCTTTTTCATAACCCCACGATTCATTAAGTCGATTGGCGGTCATGTAACTGTTATAGGCACTTGAATAATCTTTTACCTGCATGAAAAAGTCTCCTTTGGAATCATACGGATTTGGATGGTTGGGGAGAAGCTCAATGTATTTATCGAAAGCCTTTTCCGCGGCTTCAAAATCTTCTAACCGCATATAGTTATAACCCAAAATGTTGTATGCCGGGGACGGATTGTCTGTTATTTCCAGGAGGGAATTGCAGGTTTCCTGAATTCCCGGGTAGTCTTTTTGTAAGGATTGAAAAGTCAGTTGGGTATAATACATTAATTTATCTTCAGGATACAATTGCAGCAGTTTTCTGCCTAAATCCGTTACATCAGCTTTCGGATTTTGGTAAAGTCGTTTAAGCGCTTGTTGTAGTATCTTTTCACCCTCACTTGATGCACAATAGCTGATGAAGGCTGCTTCTGCACATTTTTTAAACTTATCCTGATTTCCCAGATATAGATTATTTATAGCCATTTGAAAAAGTCCCATAAAAAATTCGGGATCTTTCTTTAATGCTTCCTGCAGTAACATTTCCCCGCGGGCGAGTTCCGCATTTTCCATTGCGGCAGTGGCTTCATAATACAGCTCAACTGCACTGCCGGAAATTGAAGTTATGGGTAGTTTTTCGTGCTGTGCTTTTGAAATGAAACCGGTCATTAAAAGCACAAGCAGAATTAGATAATTCATTAAATGATTGTTTTTCATGGTGCTTTGTTCTTTATAGATTTACCCTAATTACATCTCTTTAATATGGAGTTGATGGTTAATAAAAGATTTGAATTTCTGGGAGATTATTCATTTGCCTGTGTATTGTCTTTTTCCCAGTATTCCCCTTCCCATTCAACGGTATAGCTGTTTTGGGGAGTTGACCATCCTTTGTAGGTAGCAACACCATGCATATTCTCGTACTTTCCGGTGGCATTTATCCACCGCGCTTTTCCATTGAATGTTGTAACCGGGTTGCCTTCATCTGAAAGGGTGTTAGTTATTTTGCCTTCATATTGTAAAACAACCCTGTCACTGCCTTTCTCGAAAGTCCAGTAGCCATGATGTGAACCAATTCCTTTTGTAATATCATTCAGTGCAATGTTAACAATCCGGGCATTGTGCATCCATTCCGTTTTTCCTGTGCTTATGTTGTTTGCTTCATATTTATTGAGAAAAACCGTGTGCCCTTGTGCATCTTCAATATTGAAAGCTTTACCATCAACACTTGAGTAATTTCCTTTTCCGGCAATCTTAAATTTTTGCTGGGCTTCAGCAGTTGTTAATGCCAACGTAAAAATCAGGCAGAATAAAATCGTTAATACTTCCTTTTTTTTTAATTCTGTTGTTTTCATATTCTGTTCCTCCTTTTTTAATGAATAAATTTAAAGTTTGAGTACATAATGATCTAAAAGCCAATCACCTGTATGACACGAACTTCCTTTAGGGATAAGAATGTGCAGTTTTATTGAAACTAATTATGGAACCAGGCACATATTAGCTGCTAATTGAAATGTGGCTTTCCATTTTTGCAAAGCTGTGCTCAGGAGAAACTTTTAAAAACCTTCAGTATGGCACAGCAGTATCTTCAGGAAAAGCATGCTGCAAGATTTATTTAGTAAATCATTTTACTTCAAGGACATTCTCATTTTATGAATTCATTTAAAATACATTGTCAATACATTTAAAATTCACCTTCCCAGTCAACCTCGTAACTTGTTTCTGAAGTAAAATGACCATTATAAGTGCCACCACCACCTACAATCTTTTTCAATATGCCATTGCCTGAAATAAAGTTAAATGTCCCTGAAAATGTGGGTACCGGCTTTCCATCCTGCATTTTTTTTACAATTTCGCCCTGCCATTTTGTAACACCATGATCACCATCTTTTTCCATTTCGGTATAACCCTGGTGCGGGCCATTCCCGTTTACCAGATCATCGTAGGAAAGGTTAACCATTTTCGCATCGTTCATAAATGTGGCGTCTGCAGAGCTTTTATTTACCCCTTCGGCTTTTCTCAGTGACATGATATGTCCATCGGTATCTGCAACCTCAAAGTTTTTAACATCCTTAAAATTGTAAGTTTGTTTTCCGCTAATTTTTGTTTTTGTACTTGTTGTTTCCATTTATTATTCCTCCTATTTTTTAATGTATAATAAGATTAAAGGTCGGAAACTTATTGGTGGACGACCTACCACTTATGTTGCAAAGGTTTTAAATTATGTGTCAAATCTTTAACTTATGTTGCAGGGGGAGGTTTTAACTATTTAGCTATTGTTATAAGTCGTTCTTGTTGAGATGGAGGCTCTATCTGCCAGAAAGGATTGTATAATTCCTTACTTTGTAGTTGAGTCAACTGATTATCAAACTGTGACTTCAGATTAATTAGGAGTTGTTCAGAAGGGTACAGCACATATGTCGCTGCATAATTGTTTTTTATTATTTCACTTTTTATGGCCGGGTTGTCAGGTAAAGTATAGAGGATATCCACGTTTTCATTTTGTATTTCGTTGACTATCATTAAAAATGCGGTAATGCTGTTATTCTGTGGAGTTGTAAAGTCTGAAATAATGAGGCATCTTTCACTATTATCAACATATTGTGCAGGTGCGAAATCATAATGCGGATAAATATCCCAGTTCCTGCTTTGGGAGATTCTGAATGATGAAATTATCCCCAGTGCGGCAATGGCAATATAAATTGTGAAATAGCCAATTTTTTTACGACTAACCTTCCTGATAAAAAAGAATGCAAGAAAGAACATTGCTGCCACAAAGTTCAGATAATGATATCGTCCGAAAAGAGAAGTACCCGCTTCGCGAACCAGGTCGGTAATCAAAAAAAACAGGAAGGACGGAATTAGCATGAATAAGAGAAAATAAAAAGATTCCTGTTTCATTTTCCTTTTGGCATATACAATGGAAATGATTATGAAAATTGCAATGAGTGCATATAATAAAGTGTTAAGGTATTCTCCGTTTAATCCGTAAAACCAGGTGTTTATATCAGTTAAGCTGACCACAGACCGCGACATCAGCATTAACTGGCTGTATATTAAACTGAACGCATTTAAATTGTCGTTGAACAATTCATGCCAGGCCATCGCTGCTGAAACTTCTGTATAGGAATTAATGATGAAAACAAACCATGGCAGATAGGACAATAAAATGATTGAAACACTTATCAAAAAAGGTAAAATACTTTTCTTTCTGAGCAAGAAAATAAAAAGAAACTGCCCGAAAATTAACAACCCCAGTAAAATGGATGAATACAATGCCAGACTGCCGGTAATAATATATCCCAGCCACCACTTAAAACGATTGTGGTCTGAGGCTTGCACTAAAAAGTAGCTGCATGAAACAATAAAAAAAACAGCTAAAATTATGTATCGGGCTTCGTGGGTGTAATAATGAAAATAAGGAAAAACGGAAAATAAACTTACGGCTATCCAGCCCGATAATTTAAAACCAAAAAGTTTTTTGGCCAGCAGATATACAAATGGTACTGTTAACAGGAACAGAAACAGACTGAAATACCGGTAATGAACGGGCTCATCGCCAACAATGCGATGCCAGAAAACCAACAGCGCATAATGCAGCGGATTTAAGTTCATTGTATTCAGCTGTTTTTTTAACTGACTGCCGATGGATAAATCCTGTTCATTTAGCTGCAACATTCTTTTGTAGTAGGTAATATTAATGACTTCATTTGCAGGAACAAGGTTCATCATTCCCTCACGATTTAAACCTGAGGTTTGTTCAATGGTGGAAATTTCATCGAGCCAGAAGTGGCGGTAATCGATGTGGTAAAACTTTATTAGAATGCCAATCAAAGCAAACCCAACATATATCCATGGCCGGTTTATGTATTGCCTGAAATTTTTCATGATTTTTTATTTAAAGTTCATGAAAATATCCATTGAAAAACAAACAAGTATGTTGCAAAGACTTTAAAATATGTGGTAGTGTCTTAAACATATGTTGCAACTTCAATTGTAAAATAAAATAGTATAACAATTAAACTTCTTCCATTTCACGAAGCAATTCACCTATACGTTGGTGTTCTTTTTGATATTTTGCCTTTAACTCATAAAAAACTTGCTGAAATTCTTCACTTTCCCTTAATTCTTCCCTTGCTGGACAGTGCTGAAGGTGAATTAAAAATGTTTTCGGCAGTGTTTTTCTGTTTTTAACCATTTTCAGAAACTCCATCGATTTATCCAATTCGCCATTGGCTGCATAAATCGATGAAAGATACATGTGCGCCTCAAACCGCTGGGCTGCATGTGTGTTAAGTTCGATGGCAGCCTGATGTATTTTTATTGCCCGCTGGAGATAAATGTTCGCGTCATGTTTTAATCCTGTTTCCCGGCAAGCTATACCTGCAAAAAAGTCGAAATTAACCCATAGGGGATGGTTGGGTTCAAGTTTTTCCAGCTTTGTAAGGTATTCTTTTATTTCCCGATGGTTTTTTTGATATATAGAATTAATAAGCAGAAAAAGGGTTGCTGATAAATCGGTGGAGTCGATTTCAAATGCTAATTTACCATATTCTGCCGAGGATTGAAATTTTCCGGAAATCATTTCAATTAATGCCATTGTGCTGTAATAGCTTAGTGAATCGTTGTATTGATTTATAAATTCCCTGGCATATTTTTTTCCTTTTTCCGGATACCCCATATCAGTGAAACACTGGGCAATCATGAATATCATATAGGGGGGTAATTCATGCGGTTTTATTCGTATATAACCATAAAAACTTTTTATGGCATTGTAATAATCATCCATCCAGTAGGAGGTGCTGAAATTTACTTCATATATGTCATGATTATCGCCCCATCTTCCGGGGAGTTGCTGCTGTATTGTCTGAGCTTCGCTTAACATTCCTTTCTTTAGGAAATATTGTCTTTTTATGGCTAATGCTCCCCAATTGGAGTTATCGTATTCCAACGCTTTGTTCACCAAAACCAGACCTGTATCAAGAAATTTCTGTGCCTGGTAATTGTCAGTACTAAAAAAGCTAAGGTTGTTGATGTAATTATGAGCCAGGTGACGGTAGGCATCGCTAAAAGTGGTGTCAAGCCTGATAGCTTCTTCTAAAAGCTGTTTTGCCTTCATACACTCCTCAGTAAACTGCCAAAGCGGCTTTTTATTGGCAAGCATTAAATATTCAAAACCCTGAAGATAGAAATTGTATGCTGCCATGCTTTCAGTAGGCAACTTTTCAATATGTTTTTCCTCTTCTACTGAAATTTCAGCATTAACTTTTGACGCAACATCTAATGCTACATCAGTTTGTAAATCAAACAATTCTTTCACTGTATTTACCTTTCTGCGGTATTGTTCCGAAAACAGATGACGGTTGTTCTGTGCTTCTATTAATTGAACATTGAGTAAAACTTCATCTCCGTATTTTTGTCCGCTTCCCTCCACGATGTAATTTATATCCAGTTCCTTTGCTATATCCAACACCGATTTATTTCCTTCACGATATTTCTCTACCGAAGTACGGGAACGAACGCCTAAATCTTCAATATTAGAAAGATTGTTAATTATGGATTCCATCAATCCGTTAATAAAGTAGGAATTGGCAGAATCGGGGCTGTCGTTTTTAAAAGGAAGCACTGCAATGGTTTTCTCCGGTCCTTCCTGGTTGTGTATTTCCGGAAAATTATATAGTTCATGGGTGAAGAGTAAAACTATCAATAAGGATGATAAGAGTACTGATGCCAGCAGCCATTCTTTCTTTTTTTTTGGCGGCAAAGTAGGTTGGAGGTCTTGATTAATATATTTGTTGTTTTGTTTTTTTACTTCTCCCGGAGCGAAACCATAATAATCGTGAAAGCATTTCGAAAAATAGGTTACACTGTGATAACCACATTCATAAGCGGTTTCTGAAACAGTGACAGAAGAGTTTTGCAGGATATCCAGGGCCTTTTTTAACCGGATCTGATTTATGAACTGGCTGACCGAAATATTTAAGATTTTGTTTACTTTCCGGTGAAGTGTTGAACGTTCCATATTCATCTCACGTGCCAGATCCGATACTCCAAACTGTTCGGTTTTCAGGTTGGCTTCCGTTATCTCCGTAATCCGCCTGATAAAATCCTGCTCGCTATAGATTGAACCGGTCATTGTGGTTTTTTGGGACAATTAAATGTACGGTTAATCATTTAGAAAGTTACGGTGTAAAACTTATGATATGAATGTGAAGGGTTAACGTTTTATATTTAAAAATCTGTGACTGACTGTTTGTATTAACAGGTATATTGCAACAGTAAGTTTTATGCGGCTAAAGGAGACCGGAAGCGTAACTCATTTTAGGATAATATCCTAATTTTAATTCAGTAATTTGTTGAAGGTATTCTTTTTGGAATTTTATGCCTGAACCTGTTATTTTCTTTCATCCTATCTTACCCGGGAGCATGGTTGCAGCTTTCCTTAAACCGGAATTAATGGTATGACAGGTAACTGCTTATTGCCAAACCGTTTCATTGTAAATATTTTAGAAGTTATTTCTTAATATCACATAACTAAAACCTCAACCCGCTTATTACCAAATCTTTCATCACATGCAAAGGTGACAGGGATTCCATCCTTGCCTGGTTCAGCTGAAATGCGTTGGTTCAATGGCAGAGTTTCAAATGGAAATGAGGATGGAATCCCTTCTCTCCTGAAATTTGAACCCGAAACCTGGAACTGGGAATTCTATACTGTTATTCCTCATGCAATATTGCCCGGCAATTAAAAAAACTATTATATAACTACTATTCCATTCTTTACCTTTGCCTGGAACCCAGACGATGTCAGAGCCTGTCCCGAATCATTCGGGAAGCTAAGCACGCTGACAAATCTTAGCAACTGTTTATTAACGATTGGGTATTCCGTATTTAAGGAAAGTCCACAACCTGTCTCCATAAATTCTTTGGTTGCTAACTTACTTATGTTATTTATAATAAAATATTGCCACGGTAATTGAAGGGACTGTTATCTTCAAATGTTACCGGATGAGGTATATTTACAGGTATTTAAATTGATTATCTCTGAATGATAATTCCGTATCAGCCAGTATCAAAATATAAGGCAGAGATGAGAAGAACCTAAGGATGAAATTAATTGTAATCTTATTTTCCTGTACTTATTTTTTTTGCCACAGATACCCTCACCCCATCAGCAGTGTTTTCCTGTGTGTATTCATTGTCAGTATGTTCAGCAAGGTGCTCAAACAGTGCTTTTATAACAGTCATTTGATCATCGTATGAGACATTTAATATCTGACCATACATTTTAAAGTTGGAAAAAGCATTATTTGCAGTGAATATCAGATGATCTTCATCCTGTTCAAGAATTTTAAAATTGTCTGCCGTAGTCCAACTCCGCCAGTTTTCCAGCACATTAACAGAAAAGTTATCCCTGTTCCATGCTGCTTTAAACTGCTCTCCGGTAAACTGTCCAAATTCCTCCAGGGGCTTACCCAACGACTTTGCGTAATTGATTGAATTGATAAAAAACAGGTCATGTTGTCTGTATGAATCTGTCCAGATGGTGTTCCGGTAAACAATTTTCCAGGAATCATCCTTTTTTTCTAGTATTGTTGTTCCAATAAATTCATTGACCAACTGGTCTTGTGTGTTGAATACCTGATCTTTATAAACAACCCATGCCATGCCGTCATTCATCCTTATAACCAGTGGTGTTTTTACCTCTCTGTTATCTGCCTGCTGACCATTAAATGTGTTATGGGCATTGGTGAAAATATTATCCCATCCTGAAATATGATTGTAGCCCGTCTTGGTTGCATTCAGAAACACATTTGTTGAATCCTGCAGGAACGTTGCTGCCCAGCGGTTAATATCATTTGCATAATAAGCGGCAGTTTCTTCTTCGATGACTTTCATAATGGCTTCTTTTTCCTTCATTTCTTTTGACGACGCAGAAATTCTTTCCTGCTGTGCCAGCGAAACGAACCCGGATAGTAAAAAGACACAGGTAAATAATACAAATTTTTTCATGATGCATTGTTTTTGGAATTTTTTACCGATTGACTGAAAATCCTTTAAAAGAATGGTAAATGTCGAAGTGAAAATTAACTTTTTCATAACTGTACATTTTAATTTTTATAGTATCAATTTCCGATAAAATTCAATATGCCACATAGCACTTATGTTGCAAAAGCTTTAAACTATGTTGCAAGGATTACAAACATGTTGTAACAAGAAACTTTAAATGTGCCCGGGTTCAATCTCATTGTATAAATCAGCAACCCGTTTCTAAACATTATCATCTATATAACCTGATATAAATATGAGGTACAGTTAAGAGTAAAATCATAGAAATTTTATCAGACACGGAACTATGAGTTCCCGGTACTGCTTCTTAAGATTTTTTTTAGAGCTCCATGTGGAGTACTGTTTTTGCTGTTGGATTTCCTTTTTAAAACATGTATCCGGAAGTATCCTGCGCAGAAAACATTAGCTGTTTTTTTACTGGTGTTACATAAAAATGCACTTATTCTTTAGAGTTTGATTATTCTGATTGTACCTTAAACCAATCAAAAGCAGTTCATTTTAAAATATCAGGTTTATTTGCAAAAAATCTGATAGTTTTGTTTTATAAAATACCAAAATAATTTGATGCACAGAATTCTTATTCTTTTAATAATTTTAGTCGTTAGTTTAAAGGCAGAAGGGCAGGGTTCCGTTTCACCAGATTTCCGCTGGGGAAATGGTTTTTATTACAACCTGAATGTGGGTGAACGTATCACTTTTAACCAGGTGGAGGTGGAATTGCTGAAGGTGGAGAACCACTACAATCTGATAAAGGTTGGCGAAGACACCTTGTGGATGAAAGTTGCAAGGCGCACATCACCCGAGGCTGTCAGTAACGTCAGGGTATTTGTTGCCGATAACCGGGAAGTGAAAGCCCTTAATCCCGATTCCGGGGTTCACGGGTTGCTGACCGGCGATGCACTGATATGCCTGAGCGATTCACGCCTGTCGTTGCTGGATCCTCAGCAGTATGTTTTTCCTGTAAGCTTTAACAACGGTTTTACCTGGAGCGCAGAAGAAGACAGTCATGTGTTCTCCTGGTACAAAACAAATGATTTTCCGAAACAATATATTTCCTATCCCGGAATAGGCATCGACCTTCACGAGGCGCGGGGCAGGATGATGCACTGGCTGGTTGCTTTGGAAGACAGCCGCGTGGTGTGGGTGAATGACCAGGTGGATTTCGCAGGTGGAAATCAGGCATGCGTTTTACTGAAAAGTAAATCGGAACCAAACATCTACTATTTTTACAACCACCTTTTTACTAACAATGTTGCAGTGAAAAAAGGTCAGGAGCTGGTCAAGGGGGAAGTCATTGGTACGGCATGGGGAAACAATGAGTGGGGACATCTGCATTTTGCAGCAATACATTCTCTGACGGAGCCTACGATGAAAGAATGCTCGGACAATGTAATCAATGGTTTTCCGCAGGTGTTCGGATTATACAATCAGCGGGGAATCTTTATTGTACGTAATTTTAGCCGCGGGAAAATAGTGTTTGGCGAGCCCCGAAGTGCAAGGGGAAATGCTTTAAACAACCTGGAGTTTGAACCGTATACAGGTAAGGGATGGGTTACCGGTAAATGGAATCCTGCCGATAAGGTGGAGTGGATCAGTAAAGGCAATGATGGAAACGTACGGCTGAAGAAAGTCCTGTTTGAGGGCACTCCGGCTGAATGTGCAAATCCCAATGATTATTTCGAGTACCAGATTTCTGTACTTAATGGAACTTACCGGATACGGGCTAAAGTTGGTGATGTTTATTTGCCTTCGCGACAAAAGATGGAATTTGAAGGGACTGACGCCGGAACGAAAAACCTCAGGGCGGGTGAATTCAGTTGGACGGGGGAGTGGATAGTCAAGGTGAAAGATGGTACCTTGAATGTGCGGATTTATATTGACAAAGAGAATAAGCTGCCAGCCGGCCTGAGCGAAATAGTATTTCAGCAGGCAAATTGATGTTGATGCAATAGTTGAAAATAGTTGGTCCGCAAATAATATAAACATATCTTTTAAAACCAGGGATGAAGTGATGTATTTATTTTATTCCGGAGATAAAATAGACTAGCTTTTTTATCTATTTTTATCTGAATATTAAAATTCAGACGAACTATGTTTAAACTTTAACGTATAATGTTAATCTTTATGCTGATATTTGTTTCATCCAATAAAACTAAATGAATATGAAAAAGTTATCTTTTCTTTTTGCCGCAGTCGTTATGGCTGCCATGGTTTTTGCACAGACTGCTGATTTTTCAGGAAAATGGAAACTGAACAACACCAAAAGTACCTTGAACGACCAGTTCTCAATGGCTCCTTATGAAGTAAATGTCGATCAGAACGGAAATGATTTAAATGTTGAAAAACATTACAATTACCAGGGGAATGATATTGACGTTAAGGACAGCTTTACCCTCGATGGGCAGGAATGCATCAATGAAGGCTGGCAGGGAACCCAGAAAAAGTCGGTTGCCGGTTGGGATGATGCCAAACAATCGTTAACCATAAAAAGTAAACTCACGATGCAGGATGGAAGCGATGTTTCCATAACTGAGGTCTATAAAATGAGTGAGGATAATCTCGTGGTAACAGTCAAAGCCTCTTCTTCTTATGGAGATCTGGATGAAACAATTGTGTTCGATAAGCTTTAGTCCCAAAGAGTAATAACTTTAATTGACTTGTTTTAAAAATCAAACTTTGCTGAAGGCTGTTTGGTAAAATGTTCCTACATTTAGCTGATTAACAGTGTCAACTATCAGGAACCGGACAATGAACAAAAAAGTAATCAAAAGAATATCCTTACTGGCTATTCTGGTTGTACTTGCAGGCGCAATTTTATTTGCATGGCCCCGTGTGCCCATCATTACTGCTTTTGCTGCAAAGGGGATGTGCTCAAGTGTTTTTTTGGCTAACAAAGAGCCGGCAAGAATAGAAGCTGAAGATCTCTCCTTTTTTCCAATCAGCCTGGCTGAAACGACGGTGGATTATAATGAAAAATCGGCTACCTCCACCGTATTCGGACTGGCAAAACGCAAAGCCATTTACCGGGAAGGGTATGGGGCAGTTATTGTTTTGCAGGCAACCGAAGATGAATTAAGAACTTCATTTTTCAAAGTTCCCAAACCTGGTTACCGGCAGGATACCCTTTCCTGGCCAAAGGGGAATGTTGTTGCTGATACTTTGCCGGCTAATGTGAATTACGACAGGCTGCACGAACTCCTTGATACCTGCTTCGACCGGCCCGGCAGTGAACCTTACAAAAAGACCCTGGGAATTGCTGTTGTATATGAAAATCAACTGATAGCCGAAAAGTACCTTGACGGATACGATTTTAAAACCCTCTTTCACGGCTGGTCGATGACAAAAAGCATCACCGGCGCCTGGGCCGGAATTCTTGCCGGTAAAGGATTGCTTAATCCTGAGGAACCTGTTGGCATTACGGAGTGGGAGAACGATGATCGCAGCAATATTACAGTTAAAAATGTCATACAGATGTCGACCGGACTCGACTGGTACGAAAACTATTTCACCATTTCCGATGCCACGGTTATGCTTATGAACAGTGAAGATATGCTTGCTTCCGTAACCGATAATCAGCTTGCAACAATTTTTTAAGCGAAGTAATAAAAACGTTGCCTGAATATCAAGGAGTTATTCAAACATCCGACTGAAAGTTCTGTTATCTCTAAAAACTGTACCGATGGCGTTAAGTGATAGAATGAAGCTCACATGTCGTAAAGATTTATTACTCTCAAACCTTCAATTTTACTGAAATCTTTTAAATTTCAGGTAATAAGCATCATCTGATTTGAAACAGCTGTAGCTGCAATAATTGCATCAGGAGTTTTAATTTTATTGGCTTTCCTTATTTCAATGGTTTTTTCTACTACAACATCAGTTAATCCATATACAATGGAATCCTCTATAAAACTTTTCAGAAAATGGTATGCTTCATGGGAAATATTATAGCTGAGCACCTCAATTTTTGTAACAACAGAGATATTTGGAATATCATTAACTACCTGATTCATAAAAATCATTGCCTTTTCTGGCAGCTTACCGGCAAGATAATCTATCACTGCATTGCTATCGGTTAAATACTGCTGTCCCATTCGTTTCGACATTTTTCAATGTGCCTCTGCAATTCATCTGCAATATCTGCATGAAGCTTACCTGAATATTTTTCGGAAAGTCTGGTCTCTGCTGATATGTTTTTTTTCAATACACGCAATAGATTTAACGCTTCCAGTTCCTCCAGCAATTTCATAGTTTGAGGGGTTGTAAGTTGAATTATTACTGTGTCCATGATAATAATCTTATAATGTTACAATCGCGAGTGTGCATATTTTGTGCCTCTTTTTTGAAGGGTTCAATATAAATTGAATCCCACACAACCTGTTGCAGGTTATCACAAATATACTGAAATAATAGATTATAGGTTAATAGAAGCTGATGAAAAGAAAGATAAAGAATATCATTTACATCATAATATTCTAACCCTTTGTTTATCGTAACTCCGGGCGTTTTCATGAGGAGGCACAGGCGATTTCAGAACCCGGAAAGCAATATGCCATCGTTTTTAGCGGCAATCCGCAGGAGTGGGTTAAGCTGAACCTGCCAAAAAGAAGTTACCGGTATTAGTTTACATCTCCTTACAATGGACAGAAGCTAAAAAATGGTTCATTTAACCACCCAATAGCCGGAATAAAAGAACTCACTCTTCCCGAAGGAACAGGCGACCTGGCAGGTTTAAAAATAATAAGGCAGTAAAATCAATATAAGATTATCAAAACCAATGCATAGAGTAGTGTTAGCAATATCCATGTAAAAGTCAGTGTTTTTTATCTTGCCTGTATAGCATCAGTATTCTGAAGCATCCTTTTCTTTCGTTCGCTGATCTTTGAACTATGATCAGCAGGATGCTTTTTTGTTTTTTGAAATGCCTTTTGATGTTCCTGCTGTAATTTGAGTTGCAAAATATGCATTTGCGCCGACTTAAAAGAAGATAATTAATACTGTAATATCGCCGGACAAAAAACGGACATAAGCCATACATTCGCCTGATTAAATTCGCGATTTATTGTAGTTGGTATGGTCCGGGTCAGAGGAAGAACCTTCAGGTAATTGTTTCCGCAGCTTCCGGTTCGTTTTGTATATTTGTCTTTTTTATAACTACTATTCCATTCTTTACCTTTGCTTTGAACCCGGACATTGTCAGAGCCTGTCCCGAATCATTCGGGAAGCTGTGCACACTGACAGATCTTATCAAATGTATATTAATGATTGGTTTTTCGGTAATGAAGGAAAGTCCACAACCTGTCTTTATAAATTCTTTGGTTGCTGGCTTAATCTAATTGTTTATAATAAAGCATTGCCACCGTAATTGAAGGGACTATCATATAACTAAAATATCAATCATCTAAATATCAATCTGTTTGATTCACTCATGACATCATAATGCCAGGCCGTCGCACTGCTCAGCGAAAGGTATTTTGGAGAAGTGACTGCTACTGAGGTTGGTTTTAAAAATAAGGTTCAGGAAAAATAAAGTTGAACCTGGCTCAAGAGGCCAGATAGTTAAGTCGCAAAGTCCGGAAACATGAACAGCTGTTCCTTATGCAATATTGACACGTTAATTGAAGGGACTGTTCTCTGATAGAGAATGGTAAAAGAAATCTCTTTTTGTTATAACTTACGCTAATTAGGTAACAGATTCTGGGTGGGTATGAAACAAGTGATTCTGAAAATACCAGACAATAAATACCAGGCTTTTATTGACTATGTAAGAAGCAAGTTTACTGATATCCAGATTTGTACACTGCTGACCCCACCCAACCTCCCCCAAGGGGAGGAGAAGATCGCTCCGATGAATGGCCTTCTGTTGATTATAAAAGCCAAACTTTACAAATTTTTCACCGGCCAAAAGTCACCCTTCGGGGGATTTAGGGGGTCCGGATAAAGCCTGCCCAAATACTTTAAGAAAGCAAAATCAAATCATAATGATTTTGCTGAAGAAGGTAGTATTTACCACACCATGCTTTTATCAGAAAAAAATCTGGCTGAAGATAGGCTTACTGATGAAGATGACAAATGGGATGAAGTTCTTTAAAAGATGAATTACAGACCTTAGAACATTACTTCATTTAGCAATGTCGTTCCTCGGCTCAAAAAACTTTGTCCATTTCTTTGAGTATTGGCCAGATGACTGCTGACAGGGGTAAGGCGGATTTAAGAAAGAACCCGACCAATAGCTATAAGCCGCGCGTTCAACTTCTGCTCCTGTGGGCAAAAAAAAACAGGAGGAAAGTCAACTTGCTTTCCTCCTGTCGTAACTGGTTTTAACTAACTTTAGTTTTGAATCAGGACAGGTTTTCCCAGTCCAGCCGATTCTAGCGCAGCCATTTGTGTTTTTGCATCACCGGCAATCACGAAATACATTTTTTCGGGCTGCAGGTATTTCTTTGTAAGTTGCAGGTGCTGATTCAGATTGTAGTTCCTGATATACGACACTTCCTGGTTGGCATAATCAACCGGCAGATCATACTGGCTGATTTCACGGAGCATACCCAGCAATGCCCCCAGGGTTTCATATTTCAGGGCATACGATTTCAGCAATGCATCTTTGGTGAATACCAAATCCTCTTCACTCATACTTTCCCTGTACTTTTCAATTTCATTTTTGAAGATGTTAACCGATTCGAGCGTGGCATCGGAACGGACGCTGGAGCTGGCAGTGAAGTTGCCATGGTTTTGATATCCGGCAAATCCGGAACGGGCGCCGTATGTAAATCCTTTTTCCTCTCTCAGAATCATATTCAGGATACCGTTGAAGGCGCCACCCAGTTTGTAATTCATAACCGTTATGGGGAAATAATCTTCATGCCTTTTCGGAATAGAAGCATAACCTGCATAAATATTCGATTGTTTGGCTCCGGGAACATCAAGAAAATATATCCCGCCTTTTTCCGGCATTTGAGTCGCTTCAACAACAGGCACTTTTACTTCTTTGGCTTCCCACGACCGGCTCAGGTTTTCAAGTGCTTTCATTACCCTCTCTGAATCAATGTTTCCGGCAACCTGCATTTTGGTTACCGAAGGTGAAAGATTGGCAGTGTAATAAGCTTTTAAATCCTCCATGCTTATTGATTCAACCGATTCGACAGTACCTGTTGAAGGAACCCCCAGCGGACTGTTCTCAGGGTATATGAGCTTATAAAAGTTGATGGCCGCCAGGTAATTCGGGTTGGCTTCGTTTTGCTTATGCTCGTTTATAATCCGCGATTTCATAAGTTCAAACTGTTCTGCATCCCACCGGGGCTGGGTAATGATTTCTTCCACAAGGGCCATGGTCGCTTCAAAATTCCGGGCCAGTGTATTAACATTTACTGTAATGTTTTCAGTGCCGCCATAAATTGATATATTGGCTCCCAGCATTTCTATGGCTTCTTCCAGTTCTTCCGGGGTTTTGTTGGCGGTTCCTTCTTTCAGCATACCTGCCAGAAAGTAAGCAACACCCGGTTTTGCCGGGTCATCGAGCAGGTGGCCTCCGTCGATTACCATTGAATAGCCCACCAGGGGTACCTCAAAATGATTGATTCCCCAAACCTTGATGCCGTTTTCTGCCTCCGCAGTCCATACCTCAGGAAGGGTTATCTGCGGGTCGGGACCTACAGCCGGTTGCACCGACCGGTCGATTGAGGAAGGGGTTTTGGCTATTGTTTCAGGTTCGTCAGAAACAACCTGTACCACTTGTGTGGCATTTTCGATGTTTTCTTCCACGATGCCTGCATCGGTTGAGTTTTCAGCTGCAAGATTCAACTGCCCCTTGGGAACAAAACTTGTTGCCAGGTAGGGCTTCCCTTTGATGTACTTTTCATACACCCGCATGATATCGGGAATGGTAACTGCTTTTATTTTTTCAATGTCTGTAACAATGTAATCGGGCGAACCTGCATATTCATTGTACCTGGCCAGTTGGAATGACTTTCCGAGAACCGAACTGATGGCATTGTAAAAATCAGTTTCAAGGCTTGCTTTATGTTTTTCCAGATCTTTTTCAGTCATTCCTTCCTCTTCGAACCGTTTCATTGCTTCAAAAACAGCATTTTCAACATCGGCAAGGCTGGTGCCTGCATTGGCATTTATTGACACTGTAAACTGACCGGTTATTTCCATGGCGCGGTTGTATACACCTGCCCGAGGTGCCAGCTTTTTCTCTTTAACAATCACTTTGTAAAAAGGGGAGGTCTTTCCGCTGCCAAGTATCCGGGCCAGGAAACTCAAAGGGTAGGCATCCTCCGAATACTGTTCTGTTGTGGGCCATACCATTGTTAGTTGCGGCGTACGTGCAAAATTATCTTCATGGTAAAGCTTTTTTGTTTGTTCAAGGGATACATGTTGTGGCTTGGGATCAGCCAGATCATTGCCTTTTGGAATTTCTCCAAAATATTTTTCCACCAGTTTTTTTACCTCTTCCTTTTCAAAATCGCCTGCAAGCACAATCGTTGTATTGTTAGGAATGTAAAACTTCGAATGAAATTCTTTTACATCGTCTACAGTCGCATTGAACAAATCTTCCATCTCACCGATGACTGTCCAGCTGTAGGGATGCCCCTGCGGGTACAGATTTTTGGAAATCACTGTGTTGGTATGCCCGTATGGGCGGTTATCGTATGACTGGCGCTTTTCATTCTGCACCACGTTCTGTTGATTGGCAAAGGCCGATTGTGTTACGGTATTCTGCAGGAATCCCATACGGTCAGATTCCATCCAAAGCACCATTTCCAGGGCATTTTTGGGAACAACTTCGTAATAGATTGTCCCGTCATTGCTGGTGCCGCCATTAAGTGTGCCGCCTGCTCCCTGAATCTTTTTGAAAAATTCATCCTGCCCGACATTTTCCGATTCCTGGAACATCATGTGTTCAAATAAATGCGCAAATCCGGTTTTGCCCGGAACTTCACGATTGGAGCCCACATGGTACTGGATGGCTACAGCTACTATGGGGTCCGATTTATCCTGATGGAGGATAACATCCATACCGTTCTCGAGCTGGTATTTTTCGTATGTGATTGAGAGTTCGTCTTTAGACGACTCAGTAGCTCTGTTACATCCCGCAATGGCAAGGATTAGAGCAAGGGTAAAAAGAAAATACAGGTTTCTCATAATTAAAAGTTGATGATTTTATAAAAAGTTTTTTCTTCATTTGGTTATGACATGCAATTTCGGAAATATGTTGCAAACTTGGATATTAAATTGGTGAATGATTTCAGTTTTCTAATCTTTGTTCCATATTTGCGGCAACATTTTTGATAAGAACGACGTTGTTTATCTATTTTTCTATCGCATATCATTTAAATCGATTGAAAAAAGGAAAACCAGAGTTGTTAGTTTTTTGTTCCACAATCATAAAAAAGCTGAAATGACGCAATTTTTTAAAGATAAAAGTTTGGTATTAATTTTAACCGTAATAGGTGCCGCAGGTGGTTTTCTGTACTGGAAGTTTGTAGGATGCCTCAGTGGCACATGTCCCATTCAGTCGGTTTGGTATTGGAGCACGCTTTGGGGTGCTGCAGCAGGATACCTGGTTGGTGATATACTAAACGATTTTGTAATTAAACGAAGAAAGAAAGCAGAAGAGAAAGAATGAACCCCCGCTTTTTACAAATAATAAATTCTTCGAAACCGGTGCTGGTTGATTTTTATGCCGATTGGTGCATTCCCTGTAAACAAATGCCTCCTGTTTTAAAGAAGGTAAAGGAAGAACTGGGTCATGTAAAAGTCATCAAAGTTGATGTGGATAAAAATCCATTCATTGCCAGCCGTTATAAAATCAATACTATTCCAACGCTCATGATTTTTAAAGAGGGGAAGCCACTTTGGACCGGCGAAGGGGTTTTCAGCGCCGATGAGCTGAAAACCATTATCCGTCACCGACTTTATGGCAGTTAGTTTTCACCGGTTACCTTCTTCATTTTCTGAAGTCCGGTTTTTGCAACTTTCAGGGCATCCTGGTTCCAGTAATCTCTGTTAAACAATTCCAGTGACAGTACCATTTTATTGCCGCCATTTCTGAGGTATGGCATTATAAGATCGAACGGAGCTGCTCCGTCACCCGGATACACCCTGTCGGCATCTTTTTGCTGTTCACGTGGGATGGAGGCCACAAAATCATTGAAATGAAACATTTCTATTGCTGCGCCTGACATCAGCTTAAGGCTGTGGTAGCTGCTGCCTCCTCTGAACATGTGGTAAATGTCGGGTAAGATGCATGCTTTGGGATGACCGGCAGCAGAGGCAACAAACAATGCCTGCGATATGTGGTGGAGGTTGGCCGAGGCGCCCCAGATTTCGAGCTGTGGCAGAATTCCTGTCTGCACACCCAGTTCAAGGACCTGGTGGTAACGTTCTGCCACTTTGAACAAATCGAGCAGGGGAGGGCTGGTGGCTCCGGCCGGAGGGGCGGCTATGCGTTTGCATCCTATTCTGGAAAGCATTTCCATTTCCCGTTTCATCTGCTCCATGGCGGCATTTCGTGCAGCATCATCATCAACAGCCCATTGGGCAAACCCAATGGCATTTTCGATGGTAATGCCCAAATCAGAGGTGTATCTTTTCAGATCGTTCAGATTGCCTCCTTCTGCCAGGTATTTTTCCAGGGCACGAACCCATATTTCGATTCCATCGTAACCGGCATTCGCTGCAATTTCAAACTCCTTAAGAAACCCGGCTTTCTGTCCTGAAATTGTACTTGTGTTTAAACAGTAGGAAAACTGATGTTGTACTGGTGAACTGTTTCTTTCATAGGCTGATGCCGGTCTTGCAGCTATTCCTCCCGCTAACACAGCCATTCCTTTTATTGCTCCTCTTCTTGATATCATGTTCTTTGGTTATAAAGTTTTACCTTCAAAAATAGCATTCGGTGACAATAGATCGCCCTTTTTATGTATAATTTCTGCTGATGCTATATCTTTATACAAATTGATTCTTGTAACTTTAATAATTATTTACATTTTTTTTGATAAACCAATGAAACTGCATTACATTTTTTTTATTCTGTTTTTTATTGTTTTCCAGGTACCTCAGGCGCACTCTCAGGAGCATTCGGATTCCAATCTTTGCGTAGGCCATTATTACACAGAAGAGGAGGCCCGCGAGGTTATTGATGAATTAAAGTCAAAGTACAGGAGCAGGGGTGTCTGGCTGGAGCGTGCCGAAATTATAAAGAAAGGCATACTTCAGGGAGCCGACCTGGTTCCTTTTCCTGAAAAGAGTAAGTTGAATCCTCGTTATACAGAAAAACGAACCTATGAAGGGTATTCGGTTATGAATGCAGCTATTGAAAGCCTGCCGGGAGTTTTTGTTACCGGGAGCCTGTATCTGCCCGAGCCTCAACAGGAGAAAATGCCGGGAATATTAAGCACTCATGGGCACTGGCCTAACCCGGATGATTATGGCAGGTTCAGGAAAGATGTCCAGGTACGTTGTGCTGCATTGGCAAAGATGGGCGCTGTTGTGTTTTCATACGACATGGTTGGGTACGGTGAAACGGCGGAATGGGGATGGGAGCATAGGCACCCGTTGGCCCTGAAACAGCAGCTATGGAACAGTATCAGGGCGCTCGATTTTTTAACCTCACTCAAATATGTTGATTCGGAAAAAGTGGGGATTACCGGGGCATCGGGCGGTGCAACGCAGGCTTTTTTATTGACAGCCATCGACGACCGCATCAAGGTATCGGTACCTGTGGTGCAGGTGTCGGCTCATTTTTTTGGAGGGTGTGTATGTGAAAGCGGTATGCCTGTGCATAAAAGTGCAAGTCACCAGACCAATAATGTGGAGATTGCCGCTTTAACTGCCCCACGGCCTATGTTGCTGGTTTCCGACGGAGAAGACTGGACAAAAAATACTCCTGAAGTTGAATATCCCCACATCCGCTACATTTATGGGCTGTTGAATGCTGAAGATAAGGTTGAAAACGTTCATCTGCCGGATGATGGGCATGGATATGAGTTTTCAAAACGTAAAGCCGTCTATCCTTTTTTGGCCAGATACCTCAATCTCAACCTCAAGGCTGTTACAGATGATTCAGGCAACATAACGGAGGATGGAATAGTTGTAGAACCGTATGAGCAAATGAAAGTATTTTCTGAAAATAATCCCCGCCCCGGGTATTCAGTGCTAAGTAATGATGGGGCAGGGTGGTGATAAAACTACTAATTTATCTGGACCTTTTAATTTTTCTGCAAGTGAATTGCTAAGCTATTTCATAAGTAAGCCCTTCATTGGAGTTAGACCTTTCAATTCTGTTTTTTTACTTCATTGTAAACCGTTTCCACCAGGCGGCTTTCGTCCGGTTCAAAACCGGCCTGTACAGTCTCCAGTGATTTTCCTTCTTTAACTGCAGATTTTATTTTCTCCTGAAGCTGCTTTATATCATCCAGATGCTTTTCGACATCCGCCCTGGTTTTTATGTCGGAATGACCGCTGCAAAACTTTTCGGCATCGAGGGTTTCAAGCATGCGCTCTGTAGTTTCAACATGTTCAAACGAATTTCCTCCTTTATACGAATGAATTAACTGTGGCCTTTCAAAGAACACCTGGTCGCCGATGAAAGCAACTTTTTCATCGGGAAAATATACAACTATGTCGCCTGTGGTATGTCCCACACCAAAATAGTGCAATTCCACCGGTTTGCCTCCCAGGTGAAGCGACATGCGGTCAGTAAAGGTTACCTGTGGAACAAACTGCAACAGTTTTTCATCGTTCCATTTTGAAGGAGAACCGTCACGTCCCGGATGAAAAAATTCTTCCCTGCAGTTATCATGTGCTATAATAACCACCTCTTTTGGGAAAAATTCATTCCCGTTTACATGGTCGCCATCGCTGTGGGTGTTAACAAGATAAGTTACCGGTTTGTCGGTGAATCCTTCCACTGCCGTGAATATGGCTTCCACTGAAGCCTGGTCCATTTTGGAATCAATCAGCAGAACTTCCTGTTCACCAATGTACATTCCTGAATTGGCACCTCTTCCGCCGGTAAGCTGAAACAGTTTTTCCGATAATTTTTCTACGGTAACAGGGGTAACATCCGGTTGCTGACTATAAGTTATCCATGGGAGCAAAAAGAAAAGAGCAATGAAATATAGTTTTGTTTTCATTTTAAGAATTTTTTGATTAGGCTAAAAAGTTACAAAAAAAATCATTTATAAAACCGATGAAGTTAACTTTGCTGTAGAAATGTAGTAAATATAGGAGGTGAACAATGACAAACGACTGGAAAAAAAGACTGGGCACAGTATACTCCACCAATCCGGATTTTAATTATGAAAAGGAAAATGAACCGGAACAGGAGACTTTGCCTCCCAAGCAGCAGAAATTAATAGTGAGTCTTGATCGTAAACAACGAAAAGGAAAAAGCGTAACTCTTGTCACAGGGTTTATTGGGAAAGAGGAAGATTTAAAAGAGCTGGGAAAAATGCTGAAAGCAAAATGTGGTGCAGGAGGAAGTGTGAAAGAGGGAGAGATAATCGTTCAGGGTGATTTTCGTTCACGCATAATGGAAATACTTCAACAGGAAGGCTATAAGGTTAAACGTTCCGGGGGATAGTAGTTGTAAAACAGTATGATACTTTTTGTTTTCAAACAGAACTCTCAAACAGGTAACTTATCTGATTCCCAGCCACACTGTTGTTGCTGAAGTTTCACCACCTGACAATATTAGTTGAACGAATGGCTGCTGAAACTGTAAAATGATCTATGTTCTGCCTCCTGACGGTGATAACCTTTTAATGCTTCATTGACTGAACCTTTGTTAAAATCTGTTTTATAATTCGGGACAGTACAGGATAATTACATAAAAAATATTTCCTTACCTTAGGCATGTAAAAAAATCTAAACCTGCAGAATGAAGATTGCAACTATTTCAAGGAAACTCGATGCCCTTTACGAGTTTGACCGCGAGCCGGTAAGTAAAAATGCCTTACAGGGAATCGGTAATTTTTTGGGAAGTTATGCCGGAGAACATGTTGCCGGAACTGAGTTTGTAATTGGGATGTTGTTTGTTGCCCATGGAGTTTCCGTAACCGATATGTTTTTGGGAGGATTCATCGGAAATGTTTTGGCTGTTTTGAGCTGGGCTTTTATTACGGCACCCATAGCGGTTAAAGTAAGGCTTTCGCTTTACTGGCAACTGAAGAAAATCTGCGGACCGGTGCTGGTATTCCTGTACAATATTGTCAATGCCCTGATGTTTTGTTTCCTGGCCGGCGCCATGGTTGCCGTATCGGCCACTGCTGTGGGGATTCCTTTCAACGTTGAAATGCCTACCCTAAGCGATATGTATCCCTCCAGCATTGGTTGGGTAATAACTGTGTTTGCAGTGGGAGCTGTAATCACAACTTTCGCAATTCTTGGATTCGAGAAGTTGGCACGTTTCTCTAAAGTGGCTGCTCCATGGATGTTTTTCATTTTCATTGCTGCAGCCGTATCATCTTTGCCACGGCTGGGTGTTCAAACCGATTTAGGAAACTTCTGGGAAGTGGCGCGCGATAAGATATGGACAGGAACCGCTTTACCGGGACAATCACAGTTTACAATCTGGCATGTCATCTTTTTTACCTGGTTTGCCAATGCTGCCATGCATCTGGGCATGAGCGACCTGTCGATATTTAGGTATGCCAAAAAGTGGCAGTATGGTTTTGCTTCTGCAGTGGGAATGTTTCTGGGGCATTATGTGGCCTGGATATCATCGGGTATTTTGTATGCCGCAGCCACAAGTGATGCACCGGGAGAAGTTGCATTTCAGGCAATAGGTATTGCCGGTGCATTATGTGTTATTGTTGCAGGTTGGACAACAGCAAACCCCACGCTCTACAGGGCAGGTTTGGCATTACAGGTAGCCTCTCCCGGGTGGAGCCGCTGGAAGGTCACCCTGTTGGCAGGATTGGTAACAACACTGGCCGCTTTATTCCCGGCACTGGTGATGAAATTACTCGATTTTGTTGCCCTTTACGGCCTGATACTTATACCTATGGGCGGGGTAATCTTTGCCGATTATTACCTCATGAATAAATTTGGCCTTAAGGATTATTATGCCGAAAGAAAGAACATTAATTTTAACTGGGCTGCCGGTCTTACCTGGTTTATTCTTTTGGCTGCTGCTCTTTTAATGAATCAGGTAGTGGGCATTGAGCTGTATTTTCTCCCATTGCCGGCATGGATTCTTGCAGTTGTGTTATTTGTTTTGTTAAGTAAATTTTATCAGAAAAAAGTCGTACAATGAAAGCAATACTTCAAATCGTTTCACTTGCAGGTATTTTGCTAACTATCGTTCCTCCAGTCCTTTTCTTTTTGGGTAAAATGAGTCATTCATCCCAGAATCTGTGGATGTTGGCAGGAGCCATTATCTGGTTTTTATCAGCTTCTGTCTGGTTAGGCAGAAAAGGAAAAACAGAGAATGAATAATATGTGATGATATTTTGTTTTAAATAAATTGCCAAATCTTAACTTAGTACAATATGAAACCAATAAAATTACTAACCCGATGGGGACTGATTGCTGCACTGTTTTTTGTGGCTGCCTGTCAGCAGGGTGATTCCCCGGCAAGCGTGGGAGAATTAAAATGTGAGTTCCAGGAAAATCCTTTGGGAATAGACCGGGCACAGCCGCTGCTTCAGTGGAAAATTAAGGATGAACGACGTGGTGCCGGGCAAACGGCATATCAGGTGATTGTTGCCGGAACAAAAAGTAATGCTGATAATGCAGAAGGAGATGTATGGGATTCCGGTAAAATATCCTCAGAACAATCGGTGCATGTTAAATATGATGGCCCCGGACTTGAATCGGGTGAGGACTACTTCTGGAAGGTGCGCATCTGGGACCAGGATGGAGAAGCCTCTGCCTGGAGCGAAACAGCTAACTGGGAAATGGGTTTGCTGAATGAAAGCGACTGGCAGGCACAGTGGATTGCACGCTCAAAAGAGGAACCGGGCCGTTCTGCGATCATGAGAAAAGAGTTTGAACTGGAGGATAAAACGGTTAGGAAAGCACGGGCATATGTTACAGGTCTCGGTAATTATGTTCTTTACCTGAACGGTCAACGGGTGGGAAACGATTTGCTGACCCCCGGCTGGACACATTATCCTGAGCGGTTGGAGTACCAGGTATACGATGTGAAGGATTTGCTGAATGCCGGTAATAATGCTGCCGGCACCATTCTTGGAAATATGTGGTGGTCGGGAGGCCTTGGGTGGGCCGGAGGTGTAAAATACAGTGAAGGACCTTTGAAGTTTTTGATGCAGTTGCAAATAGAATTTGAAGATGGTTCGAAACAAACCATTGTTTCTGATGACAGCTGGAAGTGGGCCAATTCTCCCATTTGGGAAGACCATATATACGACGGGGAAAAGTACGATGCCAACTTCGAACAGGAAGGCTGGAATGAAACCGGTTTTGATGATGCATCATGGGCTGCTGCTGAACCTGCTTCCTACGAGGGTATGATTACCGGTCCGAATGCTCCTGCCCTCAGGCATCATGAAGACGTGCAGCCTGTGGCATTGAATGAACCTGTGGAGGGGGAGTATGTCTACGATTTAGGTCAGAATATAGTAGGCTGGGCAAGAATTAAAATAAATGCTCCCAAGGGTGATTCCATTAAATTCAGGTACGCTGAACTATTGCATGATGACGGAACAGTTGCCCAGGAGAATCTTCGTTCCGCCAAAGCCATAGATATTATAGTTTCTGACGGTAATGAAATAGAATGGGAGCCAAAATTCACCTACCATGGATTCCGGTATGTGCAGGTTTCCGGATTAAAGGAAAAGCCTGAAATCAATGATTTGACGGGAAAGGTTATTTATACCGATCAACCGTTTATAGGACATTTTGAAAGCTCGAATGATTTGATTAACAGCATCAATGAAAATGTTGTGTGGGGGCAAAAGGGAAATTTCTATCCGGCGCCTACCGATTGCCCTCAGCGTGATGAACGTTTGGGCTGGATGGGCGATGCGCAGATTTTTGCTCCTACAGCCAACTTCAACATGCACCTCGACCGGTATTGGTCGAAATGGATGTTTGATATTACCGACGGACAGGATGAGGAAGGCTGGGTTTATGACGTAAATCCCCCCATTGTGGTGGGTGGCCCGTCAAAACCAGGCTGGGGCGATGCAGTTGTAATTATTCCATGGTTGAATTACAGGTACTATGGCAATACCCGGATTATTGAAGACAACTACGAAGGTATGAAAGCCTGGGTGGAATATATGCGCAGGAACAGTGAGGATAATATATATTTCTGGGAAGAAAACGGGTGGTACGGTTATGGCGACTGGATTGCAGTAGAGCCTTCCCCCGGTAAGCCAATCGGTTCGGCTTACTATTATTATTCGACCAAATTACTGGCAGAGATGGCTGAAGTAATAGGCAAAACTGAAGATGCCAAAGAATATAGTGAATTAGCGGATCAAATTGCCAGCGCTTTTCATAATGAGTACTGGGATAATGAAACTATGAGTTATCCCGGAGGAACACAAACAGCAAATCTCCTGCCACTGGCTTTTGGTCTGACACCTTCGGAAACAGAGGAGCAGGTGGTGAAAAACCTGGTGGATAAAGTAATGGAGAAGGATGTGCATCCAACTACAGGCTTTTTGGGAACCGGATATATATTGCCTATGCTGAGCAAGTACAATCATCATAATTTGGCTTATGAAATGATGAACCAAACCGATTATCCCAGCTGGGGGTACATGGTTAAGCAGGGGGCAACCACTATCTGGGAACTTTGGAATTCGGATGTTGAACCACCGGAAGGAATGAATTCACGTAATCACTTTGCCCTGGGATGTGTGGGCGAGTGGATATGGAATACACTGGCGGGAATAAACATTTCGGACGAGCAGCCGGGATTTAAAAAAGTTGTTATAAAACCACAACCTGTTGGTGATTTAAAATGGGTTAAAGCAGAATATGAAACGAACTACGGCCAGCTTATGGTAGATTGGAAGCTGGAAAATGAAGTGTTTACCCTTGAACTTACTGTTCCTCCAAATACAACTGCAAATATTGAGTTGCCTAACGTTGAAAATGGATCAGTCATTAAAGAAGGAGGCAAGGAGATAGGCTCTGAATCTATTGAAGGAATTCTAAAAGCAGAAGGAGGTAAGATATTGACTTCTGCAGGAAAATATGTTTTTACCGTTGAATGAATTTTTGTAATTTTCAAAGGTAAAATACAATTTGCTTATGAATTTTTATCAAAGCAGCAGTAGAGTTGAAGATGAAGTTAAAGCCAGTCTTTCTGAGAAATTCGGAAAGCAGATAGATATATATAGCTCCGGATCACTTGGGGGTGGATGCATAAATAATGCATCAAAAATTGAAACCAGCGAAGGAGCTTTTTTTCTGAAATGGAACGCCGATTGTCCGTCAGATATTTTTATCCGGGAAGCGGAAAGCCTTCAGGAGTTGAAAAAAGCATCCGGAGATCTGCTTGTCATTCCGGAAGTATTTGCTGCAAAAGAGGTGGATGAAACTCCGGGATTTCTGGTGATTGAATACCTTGAACCGGGGAGTAGAATTCAAAATGCAGATGAATTGTTGGGAAGAGGATTGGCTGCCATTCATAAATATCAATCCGGCAGATACGGATTTTATAGCAACAACTATTGTGGTTCTACGCTGCAGGATAACTCCTGGAAAGGCAGTTGGGCAGAATTTTTCAGGGACAACCGGTTAGGTTTCCTGCTTGACTTAATTGAAAAAGAAAGACCGCTGCCCGCAGACGAAAGGAAAGTATACAATCAGTTAATGGATAAAGTAACTTCTTTAATTCCGGAAGATTCATTTCCGGCGTTAATACATGGCGATCTCTGGTCGGGCAATTATATGATGACCTCTGAAGGACCTGCTCTTATTGATCCGGCTTCTTATTATGCCGACTATGAAATGGAAATGGGCATAATGACTATGTTTGGGGGATTTTCTGAACGGTTTTATGATGCCTATAATGAAGTGAATCCTCTTCGTCAGGATTGGAGAAAGCGAAATAAACTTTATCAGTTGTATCATGTGCTGAACCATTATTATTTGTTTGGGGGCAGTTATCGGGCCCAGGCCATTCAAATTGCAAAGAGTTATATTTAACAACAGAGGCTATGCCTTTGGAATTCTGATTCAAAGAAATTTTACAGTTTAAAATACAGGATGCTTGCAGACCGGGCAAAAAATATAAGACCCTTTATTGTAATGGATGTTCTGGAGCGGGCTACAGAGCTGGAACGGCAGGGTAAACATATCATTCACCTTGAGGTGGGAGAACCTGACTTTGATGTTCCGGATGTTATTCCGGCAGCTACCTTGCAAGCTTTTTCGGAAGGAAGATCGCATTATACCCACAGTTTGGGAGACCCGGAACTGCGCGATGAAATTGTAAAAAAATACCTGAAGGAATATAATGTTAGCATTACAGCCGATCAGGTAATAGTAACCTCGGGCAGTTCACCTGCCCTTCTTATGGCTTTGGGTGTTTTATGCAATTGTGGCGATGAGGTGATCATTTCTGACCCGGGGTATGCCTGTTATCCAAACTTCATACAGTTTATAGGAGCTAAAGCTGTAAAAGTGCCTGTTTATGAAGAGGGCGGATACCAGTTGCAGCCCGGTGAAATATTTAAAAAAATAACGGAAAAAACCAAAGCCATTCTTATAAACAGCCCGATGAATCCAACCGGAAACCTTTTGTCGGCTGAAACATTAAAGCAACTGTCGCAATATAATCTGCCGGTAATTTCTGATGAAATCTATCATGGATTGGTTTATGAGGGTAAGGCAAATTCAATGCTTGAGTTTTCGGACAATACATTTGTAGTAAATGGTTTTTCTAAGTTATATGCCATGACCGGGCTGCGGTTAGGATACATGATAGCTCCCCCTGCATATGTACGTTCATTGCAAAAATTTCAGCAAAACCTTTTCATTTGTGCAAGTTCTGTCGCACAACGTGCTGCAATTGCAGCTTTGCGTGATTCCGGAGACCATATAGTAAAGATGAAGGAAACTTATAATGCACGTCGTATTTATATCATAGAACGGCTAAGGCAACTTGGTTTCACCATTAAAGCTGTCCCCACTGGTGCATTCTATGTGTTCGTAAATGCAAAACATTATTCGAAGAACAGTTATGAACTGGCTTTCGATATTCTTGAAAAAGCAAATGTAGGGGTAGCTCCCGGAATTGATTTTGGTCAGAACGGGGAAGGATATTTAAGGTTTTCATATGCCAATTCCATTGAAAACATTGAGGAAGGTATGTGCCGGTTGGAAAGATACTTTCAAAACATTGAAAAGGGAAAAATAAATCACATCATGAACCCTCACTGATTTCCGGAGATTGAAGATTGTCAGATAGCTTAAAGTTTTCCCAGTGCATTATCTCTTCAAGCGGCTTACGCTTTTTAGGAGGAACTGAATCATCTTCCGGGTACCCTATGGGTATTAAGGCAACCGGGGAAATATTCAGGGGGAAATTAAGCTGCTCAGCACACCGTTCTGTATCGAAATTACAAACCCAGCATGTTCCAAGTCCAAGTTCTGCTGCTTGCAGGGTAAGGTGATCGATGGCAATGGCGACATCAATATCAGCCGAATCTTTGCCGTCAATTCTTCTCTTCCACGATTGTGAATGATCGGCACAGGCAATAATTATTGCAGGTGCAGCTTTAAACCATTCCCTGTGATACGTTTTATGAATCTTTTCAAGATTCTCTTTTTGCTGAACCACAATAAAATGCCAGGGTTGATAATTAACTGCTGAAGGTGCCATGCGTGCAGCTTCAATCACTTTAATCATTTTGTGTTTTTCAACCGGTCTATCTTTAAATTTACGGGTGGAATATCTCTTTCTTATGAGTTCGCTAAATTTCATATCTGTATTGCTGCTTTTTTTCTGCTCCTTCAATAAATATCAAAAATATGATTTTTGTACATATTCCATAAATTAAAAAGCATGTTTTACTTGCGGGATTAAAAAAAACATGAAAAAGAACTTTTTTTTTCACTTTTTAAACTGAAACCCTTAACTGAGATTTTTAACAAAAAACTATTACAAAGAAGCCGGTAAGATTACAGTTGTTTATGATAAACGACTTTAAAGTTATTTTTTAATATTATCAAGAGGTGCTACAAGATTCATTATGTGTTTTTTAGCAGGTATTTTGATGTAACGCTGCTATAAATTTGCCGTCTATTAGATGGATATATAATTAAAAACAAAAAACAATGTTTAATTCAAATTTTAAAACCATGAAAAATTTAAAAGTTATTTCCGTATTCATCGCATGTTTTTTTATCGCCACAGTTTACGCCGGCGCAGTAGAAATTAATAAAGGTGTCCGTAATTATGAAATTGAAGCAGTTGATAATGCTCAACTGGGAATGGATGTAGAAAAGGTATGGAATCTAACCTACGAAGGCAGTGAAAATCATATTACCGTTACTAAACGCAGCACCTCCGGTGAGACTTTTTATATTGTAAATTCAAGCCATTTTGAAGTTTGCTATTTGTCTTCTTCAAAAGGATTCGGAGCCCGGACAGTTAAGAAAGCCTGGAGCAATGTTCCACGTCAGATAAACAGTGTGGTGTTGAATGCAGAAGAATTAAAAAGACAGCAGACGCTTTCACCCGGAAGGATAGATGATGAAAAGGCATTGGGTCTGATTGCAAGTTACCTGCCGGGTTTGATAAATGAACAGTATGTACACCTGCTTAATTAAGCAGCAACATAAAAAACGATTAATGAAACCGCAGGAGACTGCGGTTTTTTTTTCTGTTCAGATGCAGCCGCAAACAAATCCTTCGGCCAGGCTGTCGAGATTCTCTTCTACCAACCTCTTTTCATTTTCTGTATCCTTACATTCGGAACATACCGGTAAGTAAACCTCTTTATTTATTTCCACAGCCTCCTTAGGAAATGACTTTTTACAAACAAAACATACCGATTTATTCATACTTTAATTTTGAACTTCCTGCAAAAGTAGACAAAAAATCTGCCGGGCCTCTTTCCCGTGCCCGACATTTTAAATATTGTGGCGGGAAGTATCAAAGCAGGTATATAAAATAGCAGGTTACCCGGTCAATTCAAGCCTGAACATTTATAAATCCCTTTTGCCGGTTTCAGCATTGTTTTTCCTTTACACATAAATCATTTTCCTTGTCATGCCGCCATCAATTATGAAGTTCTGGCCGGTGATGAAACTGTTTTCGGGGTTCAGCAGAAACAAAACCATGCGGGCAATGTCGTCTGCCTTTCCAACCCTGCCGGCTGGATGCTGTTTATGGTCTTCCTCCCTAAGCTGGTATTGCCTGGCTTTCGATTTTTTCTTTACAGCCGATACATCAATCCACCCGGGGCTGATGCAGTTCACCCTTACCATTGGCCCAAGGCTCACCGAAAGAGCATGTGTGAGGGCAAATATCCCGCCTTTGCTGGCCGAATAAGCCTCAGTGTCGGCTTCCGACTGGAATGCGCGGGTGGAGCAAAGGTTAATAATGCTTCCGTTGGCTTCCTTTAAATCAGGAGCAGCATATTTTGCACATAAAAAGCTGCCGGTAAGGTTTACTCCAATCACGCGATTCCATTCCTCAACGGTTAGTTCCGCGATTGGTTTGTTGTTAAGAACGGCTGCATTGTTTATTAACCCCGAAATGTTGCCAAACTTTTCCTTTGACCTGCTGATGGCATCTTTTACCGCTTCTTCACTGGATACATCGCAGGCAAAAAAGGCCATATGATCCGACGGATCTTCTTTCCGGAATTCATCTATAGCTTCCTGATCGACTTCCAGAACCGATACACTATATCCTTCCTTTAACAAGTTCTGTGAAACGATTTTTCCTATTCCCTGGGCGCCTCCTGTAACGATAATATTCTTTCTCATAACTGCTGGTTTTCTGTTTTGATTTTCACTCATATTAAAATTCCATATTCTGGGATATTGGAAAAGCCAAATTTCAGGATAATACAAATTTCTGTTTTTTTTTTATTATATTCAATAACTGAGTGTTTTTCAGCAGAAATTATGACGAATATTATTTGCAGGCTAAAAATCAGGCATTATTTTCGCCCTAAAAAATTAAATGCAGAAAACGATATTAATATTCCTGTTGCTGTTTACACAAATCGTATATGCCCAGCAACAGCAGATGACACTTGAAGACGCGGTATTGGGCCGTGCAACTTATCTTCGTCCTGAAACATTAAGAGGTCTTACCTGGAAAAGTGATCAGGTGTTAACCTGGGAAGAAAATGGTGCCATAAGGGCGGAAGATGCAAAAAAAGGGGATAAATCCACTTTGATTACTCTCAAGCATGTCAATTCAATTTTAAAGCTTGAGGCAGATGCTCAGTTGCAAAGTTTCTCAGGCTATTCATGGACTGAAAACGAAGAATTGCTGTTGCAGCAGGGTGGTAATTACTATGCTTTGGATATTAAGGCAAAAAAGGTTGTGTGGAGCATTTCAATTCCGGCAGAAGCCGAAAATCCGGTTTTGAATGAGCAAGGGCAATTCGTAGCCTATACCATTGGTGATGATTTATATGCATCATTTTCTGACATTAAAAAAGTGCAGATTACAAACGATGGCGGCAACGGCATTGTTAACGGGAATTCGGTGCACCGGAATGAATTTGGAATCAGCAACGGAATATTTGCTTCCCCTAAAGGAAATTACATTGCATTTTACAGGATGGATGAATCAATGGTTACCAACTATCCAGTAGTAGATTACATGACCCGTGTAGCTGAGCATACTCCAATTAAATACCCAATGGCAGGTATGAAAAGCCACCATGTTACAGTTGGTATTTACAATGTTGCTACAGGAAAAACTCACTTTTTAAATACAGGAAAACCTTACGAAAGGTACTTTACCAACATCTCATGGTCACCCAACGAACAATCGTTGTACATTGCTGAACTGAACCGTGAACAAAACCATATGAAGCTTAACCGCTACAATGTTGATAATGGTGAGAAAACAGCAACATTGTTTGAAGAAAAGCATGAGGCCTACGTAGAGCCTTTGCACCCACTGATTTTTTCAAAAGAAAATCCAGACGAATTTTATTATCTGAGCCGCCGGAACGGCTGGTTTCATGTTTACAGGTATTCTGTTTCAGGTGAATTAATTGCCCAGCTGAGCAAAGGCGAGTGGGAGACAGGAAGCATTCTGGGATTCTCAGATAATGAAAAATACATGTTCATTGAAGCTCATAAAGAAAGTCCGCTGGAATTACACATTTACCGCGTTCATACAAAAAGCGGAAAGATGGAAAAGCTAACCGACGTAGAGGGAGTTCATAAAGGCATATTAAGTAAAAACGGAAGCTATGTGATCGATCGCTTTAGTGCTCCTGAAATACCTTCACAAACCGGACTGATTTCAGCAAACGGTAAAACCCGCAGGACGCTTCATGTGGCAGCTAATCCGCTGGAAAACCATCAGTTGGGGGAGAACAGGCTGGTATCGATTCTTTCTGCTGATGGCAAAACGGAATTGACAGGCAGATTAATTCTTCCTGTTAATTTTAATCCGGCAAAGAAATATCCTGTAATTGTTTACGTGTATGGTGGTCCTCATTCGCAGCTTGTCGACAAAAGCTGGTTAAATGGCGCCAACTGGTGGCAGTATTACATGGCCTCCAAAGGATATATTGCCTTTACTATGGACAATCGCGGAACCAACAATCGCGGAAAGGAGTTTGAATCGTCCATACATCGACAGTTGGGCATTTTGGAAACAGCCGACCAGATGAAAGGGATTGAATACCTGAAATCGCTGCCGTATGTCGATACTGAACGTATGGGCGTGCACGGCTGGAGCTATGGAGGATTTATGACCCTGAACATGATGCTGCGGCATCCGGGTGTGTTTAAGGTGGGGGTAGCCGGCGGACCTGTTGTCGACTGGAGCATGTACGAAATTATGTACGGTGAACGGTATATGGACAAGCCGCAGGAGAATCCTGAAGGGTATGCCGGTTCCAATATGCTGAATCATATTGGCAATTTGAAGGATAACCTGATGCTGATTCATGGAGTTCAGGATGATGTGGTGGTAATGCAGCACAGTATGCAGTTTTTGCGTGAATGTGTAAAGCAGGAAAAGCAGGTCGATTTTTTCGTGTATCCTACACATCCTCACAATGTCAGAGGCAAAGACAGGGTTCACCTTATGGAAAAAATAAGCCGCTATTTTATTGAGAGCCTGAATAAAGAACCTGTACCGGATGAAGCGGCGTTGAATTAACCGGTTAAAAAATAAGTTTACTCTTTTTTATTTCAGTATGGTTCCTATGAATATGCCCAGGTAAGAGCCAAAGGCAAAACCCAGTATGCCAATGGTGAGCCCCGATATTATCACCTCCCGGTTTTTTAGTGCCCCTGCAACTGCAGGCACAAATGGCGGCGAATAGGTCAGGGCTGTAATAGAGATGATGGTTGTATCGGCATCTACCTTAAACAGGCGTGCCAGGAGAACATGTATGGCCATAGAGCCAAAAATCACCCACAAAACATACAGGAACAACTGAAGAAATTCGAGCTGGAACATTTCCCGCAAATTTGCCATTGATGAAAGAGCCAGGCAGAACACAATTATTAAATACATGCCAAGCGGGAAACTTACTTTCAGTTTATTCACCTTCCCGATAAGGGAGGCCAGAAGACCAAGAGTGGTGATTGCAAGTATTACCACAATGGTTTGGTTCGATTCATCTTTAATGAAAAGGCTTAAGCCTCCGCCGATGGCGAAGATTATAAAAGCCACCAGCAATGATTTCAACATATCGGGAATGTTTCTGCGTTGAAAGAGGCCGTCATAATTATCCATTTCTTCGCTTTCGTCAGGTGCATGCATTACATTTTCTGCTTTTCGTATGGTAAAACGTGGCAGGAAGGTATGAAACAACCGCTGGGCAATTGTCATTAAAAACAGTAAGGCTAAAGAACCGATAATCAGGTCGTAGGTGTGGGTAAGTATAAAAAGGTCGGGACTTACATTCAGCGCTTTTCCTATTGCGGCAAGATTTGGCGTTCCCCCGGTATATACTCCTACAAGCATGCCTGTAACACCTGCCGCTTCGGTAATTTCCCCTGCAAACCAGTAATAACCTGTAAAAACAGCAATTAATAAAGCTACCAAAGCAAGTACCAGCGACAATAAGGTACTTTTTGTGTGCTTGAGCCACTTCCTGAGATCGAGAGAGAGAAGCAGTAAGGGCAATGCCAGTAGGATGGTATAGGTCATTACATTCTGCTGCAACAGGGCTATCTGGTTATAAATTGCATCACTTTCCATAAATCCGGGTAAAGTCATAAATTCAGCAAACTCATTCTTTGGAACGGATGAACGCGTGCCTCCGAGTAAATTAACCATTTCTTTGGTAGGTGACGGTAAAATTCCTGTATTTCCCAAAAGCAATCCGACAGCATATGCTAAAACAACTGCTCCAATACGTTTCAATGTTTCTGAAATTTTGGTGAGGTAAATGAGTAATACAGGTATAAGGAGATAAAACAGCAGAAGTGCCAAAGTAATCCACATAAGTAACTTTTTAGCTAATGATAATTCAAAAGTAGAAAAAAAACTTTCAGAAAAGTGGATATAAAAATAAAACAAAATTTTTGCAGGGTCCGAATGGGTGAAAAAAGAAAGAGGCACAACCCTCAGGATTGTGCCTCTTTCTAAAATTGCTTTATTTTCTAAAATTTAAAACCAAGTGTAAACATCACTTTATGCTTCTCGTTATTAAATGCCGCCATTTCAGAAGGGGCATAAAAGTCAGTTACAGGAGCGGGATACAGCATGTCGTAATCTTCCATGAACGAATAGCGGTAGGCTATGTCGAAGAAGAATCCGTTGCTTTTAAATCCAAGGCCGCCCGAATAGGTAATCTTATCGGCGTCGGCATTGGGTTGTGTCGCTCCAAAAGCCTGTTCATTGTAAGGTGAGGGATAATATTCATATCCTGCACGAAGGCTTATGTTGCTTGCGACCAGCAGTTCACCACCCACACGAATGTTACCTACGGGTTTAAACACTTCTGTAATATCTTCATTCTCGTTTACAAACTGGTAACCGTCGCCACCACTTCTTAGCTTGGCGGAGCCGTAGTCAACGTATTCGTAGTCGACACTTATCAGCCCTGCCTTTCCAATAACAAGGGCACCGCTTAAATTAGCCCTGAGAGGCGATTCAACAGCATATTCATATATCGATCTCCTTTCCGGTTCTGCATAATAATCTTCGTCGCCATCTTCGTAAGAAATCGATGACTCCATTGAAGTATCAAACTCATCGGTAAGGTTATAAAAAGTTGGAGTATGTACCGAAGCGCCCAGCCTTAACTGCTGGAAGGGCTTAAATATCAACCCGATTTTACCGTTATATCCTGTGCCGGAGGTATAGAGCTGGCTGTTAAATGTCATTGAATTGAAATAGTCAATGTTATTATTGGCATCCCATTCATGCAGTTCGGAAAACTCCCTGTATATTACGTCAACAATACCCAGCGAAGCTCCAAAGTAAAGCATGTGATTAAAGTTCATGCCTAACGCCAGTGAATACTCATTTATAGAGCCTTCTTTGGAAATGCTCTTTCTGAGGCTTTGCCCGTAACCGGCTTGTTCAATATCGTGGTAATAAACATCGTCATCATCAACAACCAACAAATCGGCGTCCCATGCCAGTTGTTCGTAAAAATCGCTCCAATTGCCGATAGTTGCATTGTCGGCCAGGTAATCGAGGAACGAACCATTCATGTTTTGAGCGCCCCCAAGCATAGTGGTATTGAAATCCTTCAGCCGGTTATACCCGATTCCAAAGTTTAAGGAGATCAGACCTGTTTCACTTTGGTTGCGCGGGGTCATGGCTGCCACATAACTAAGGTTGTTGAATGCAAAATGGTATTTATTGTCCGTCATCAGATTATCGCGGTAAGTTGTACCGATTTCTGTCTGGCTGAACATCGGGGTAAAAACGAACTCCGATGAGCGGTAAAGACCGAGGCCTGCAGGGTTGATGCTTACCGAAGTGAAATCACCTCCCAGTGCACCAAAAGCATTACCCATACCGCCTGCCCGGGCAGTACCCTGAACCTGAAAGTTCGAGTAGCGCAAGGCATCGGCCAGATCCTGGGCCTGACCTAACTGAGGGATGGCGAATGCAATGGTTAACAGTATCATTATCTTTTTCATGGCTAATATCTCTTTTCGTTAATATTTCGGTTATCTGGTTCTCGTTATCTACCTTCTGCCGGAAGATGAAGAAGACGAACGTCCGGAGCTTCCTGAGGTTCCGTAACTGCGTGAGCTGCCTGAACTGCCGGTTGAGTAACTTCTCGAAGGAGACGAGGACCCGCTGTTATAACTAGGCCGGCTGCTGCGGGCCGGTGTACTTCTTTGATAGGTATTACCTGAACCGGAGGAAGGCGCCCTGTAACTCCTTGTAGAACTGCCGGGTGCAGAACTCCTGTTATAGGTTGAATTCGACCTGTAAACACGGTTGTAGCTTGAACGCGAATTGGGAGCTGAATACCTGATGTTCCCGCTCTTGCTTTGCGGTGTTACCACTCTTGGAGTGGTGGATACCCCGGATGACGGCCTTGTATAACTGCGTGTGGTAGTGGTTCCCTGCCGGGTATAGGTCTGCGACCTTGTAGTACTGTTGGCAGAACTTCTTACCGATTGTCCGTTTGCATCAACTCTTCTTCTTTCGGCTGCTACGCTGCTGTTGGCAGCTGCCCTTTGAGGTGTTTGGGTGCGGCTGTCGGCAATTCTTGCATTGCTTGTTGAACTGCTTCTGCGTTCAGTGCGGCTGCTTTCGTTTACACCTTCTCGTGCACTTTTGGTAGTGGTGGAAGATGTGCGTACTGAAGAAGCGGCTGTTCTACTGTCGGCATCATTGCCATATACAACTCCTGAACCGATGGAGCGTCTTCTCCCGTAATTGTAATTATCGGCATTGTAATATCCGCCGCCAGAATAACCGTACCACGGATATCCACCGTAGTAACCGCCGTAATATCCTCCGTAATAACCAGCATAATATGGACTGTGCCAATGGCTGCGCCAGGGTGAATAACCCCATCCCCAGCTGGAGTATGGTGAATACCAGCTATGGCCCCAGCCATAACCAAATGACCATGATGGAGAATACCATGAGGAATAATAAAACGGATCGTAATAGGGATCATAGTACCAGCTGTCCCAGTAAAAAGGATCATAAAAAGAAGGCCGGTGGAAACGGCGGATACGGTAAGCATAATCAACTTCCTCACCATCGTAGTAGTTATTGATTACATACTTTACTTCATCTTCGTTATAATAAACAGTAGTATCGCTCGAATACATATCGTATTGATCCATACTGTAAGACAAGGCATCTGCATCTTCCTCAGTACCATCGAAAATGTAGTTGTTCATGGTTTTTGAACCTTCTTCATTTTCTTCAATACTGCTGATAATTACCCGGTTGCCTGATTTTTGTTCAGCTTGCTCTTGACCTTCAGGTGATTCATCAGCTGCAATGGGCGGCGGAACATCGCCAGGGTTAAAATAAATGTCATCGTTATAGTAACCAGTGACATAAGAACCCGAGCTGCATGCACCCAGAAAGAGTGCAGCCATAATTAAAATTGATAATCTTGATTTCATAACTCGTCTCCCGGTTTATTTAATTTCAATAATATTTGCTTTCTTTGCTATCTCTAAAGCATAGTAAATAAAACAAAATTTATACCAACAAATTGAAAATGGCGAAAGAATTAACATCGCGCAGTGAAAATTATTCCCAATGGTATCAGGATCTGGTAATTAAAGCCGACCTGGCCGAAAACTCTGCAGTTAGAGGATGCATGGTAATTAAACCTTACGGCTATGCTATCTGGGAGAAAATGCAGGCCCAGCTCGACCGGATGTTTAAGGAAACCGGGCATGTTAATGCTTATTTCCCTCTGTTTATACCAAAATCATTTCTGAGCCGGGAAGCTGAACATGTTGAAGGGTTTGCCAAGGAATGTGCCGTGGTAACCCATTACCGTTTAAAAAATGATCCGGAGACAGGTGGCGTTGTTGTCGATCCCGAGGCAAAGCTGGAAGAAGAACTTATTGTTCGCCCTACTTCAGAAACCATTATATGGAATACTTACCGTAACTGGATACAGTCGCACCGCGATTTGCCCCTGCTGATTAACCAGTGGGCAAATGTTGTACGGTGGGAAATGCGCACCCGCCTGTTTTTACGCACTGCTGAATTCCTCTGGCAGGAAGGTCATACTGCCCATGCCACTAAAGAAGAGGCAGTTGAAGAGACCTTAAAGATTTTGAATGTTTATGCCGACTTCGCCCAGAACTATATGGCAATGCCGGTGGTGAAAGGGCTTAAATCGGAAAATGAACGGTTTGCCGGAGCTGTTGATACTTATACCATAGAAGCGCTGATGCAGGATGGAAAAGCCTTGCAATCGGGTACTTCTCATTTCCTGGGCCAGAATTTTGCCAAAGCCTTTGATGTAAAATTTGCAAACAAGGAGGGCAGGGAAGAGTATGTATGGGCTACTTCATGGGGTGTTTCTACCAGGCTTATGGGTGCACTGATAATGGCCCATTCCGACGATAACGGGCTGGTGCTGCCTCCAAAACTGGCTCCTATACAGGTGGTTATTGTTCCGGTATATAGAAAATCGGAGCAGTTGGAAGACATACGCAATAAGGTGAATGGCATAGTTGAGGGGTTGAAAGCGCTCGGAATCAGTGTTAAATTCGATGACAACGATAACAAAAAGCCGGGATGGAAATTTGCCGAGTATGAACTGAAGGGTGTGCCTGTTAGGCTGGCCATCGGACCACGCGACCTGGAAAACAATACCGTGGAAGTGGCACGTCGCGATACATTTGAAAAAAATACTGTTTCCTTTGACGGGATTACCGAATACATTCAAAATCTGCTGGAGGATATTCAGAACAGTATTTTCAACAAAGCATTGAATTTCCGGTCGGAAAATACCACCAAGGCCGATACCTGGGAGGAATTTAAAGACAAACTTAAAAATAAGGGAGGATTTGTTCATGCTCATTGGGACGGCACTACCGAAACCGAAGAAAAAATAAAGAGTGAAACCAAGGCTACCATCCGTTGTATCCCGCTCGACAATGAACAGGAAGCCGGAACCTGTATCTATTCAGGAAAACCCTCGAACCAAAGGGTACTGTTTGCCGTAGCTTACTAAGCTGACGAATAAGAGGTTTGAAAGTGAAATTGCTTCTGAAAAGAAACTATAAAACAAATAAAGAGGCTGTCCTGGTTGGGCAGCCTTTTTAATGCTTTTCTGCCGGGAGTCTGCCCTAAGCAGTTGTGTGGTGAGTGGAATCTAAACAAAAAGATTTGTATCTTTACTAAAACAATTATAATATGATTGATTACAGGCAAATAATTACAATTGAACCCGGAAAACGCGGAGGTAAACCATGTATAAGAAACATGAGAATTACTGTAGGAGATATACTTGGATGGTTAGCAGCCGGAATGACTGTTCAGGATATTTTAACTGATTTTGACGAACTTACCGAAACTGATATCTATGCAGCTTTGAGCTATGCAGCTGACCGGGAGAATAATACTTACCAAATAGCAATATGAGGTTTTTGTTTGATCAAAATATCTCACATAGAATATTATATAGAATTCCTGAAGTTTTCTTAGGTTCAACAACTGTAAAAAAAGAAGGCCTCATTAATGCAACAGATCAGGAAATCTGGAAGTTTGCTAAATCTAACAATTATGTTATTGTTACACAGGATTCTGATTTCAAAGATCTGAATCTGTTGTATGGATTTCCACCCCAAATCATTTGGATTCGAACTGGTAATGTAAAGACACAAGCTATTGTGGATGTGTTAATTGATTATTCTGTCGACATTCATGATTTTATATGTAAAAAGGAGCATGGATGTTTTGAAATAAGTATTATACGCTGAAGCCTCTTAAGGATATAATTTCTAAGAGTCCGCAAAAATAATATAAGGAAGAACCATTCCAGTATCTGCCAATACCTTTAGTAATTTAACACTTTTCCCATTTTATTACTCGCTAAATTATCGAATCGAAAATTTAGCAGGAATTATTCTTTCCTTTAATCAAAGGTAATTCATCGCCTGTTTTTCGTACCTTCTACATATTAAATTCGAATAATTGCGAATTTAATTAGGCTCAGGTATGTAGAATGTATGAAGTCGGTAAAGACAATCACTAATGGAAATCCGGTTTTTTTAAATGCTTTTGGCACGGATTTTTACGATTTTGCTGCCACTTCCTGTTGGTTTAAAACTCCTGTCTTTTTTAAAAATAAGATTGGAGCTGCAAATTTAATTTCTCCAATGTTTTCAATATTGCAGCGGGTTATGTATTTTAGTTCAAAATTTAAATCGTGACTGAAAAGGAAATCCGGGCTGCCCTGCTTGAAGCTTTTGTAGTTAAGTCGAATGTCAAGCAAAAAGTTTATACAAACACGCACCAGTCATTCAGGTTGCTGAAAAAGGTGCTTAAGTTGCTTGAAAAAGAATACATCACCACCATAAAAGATAAGGTTTCCACGTCGGCCCTGCCTGCTTTCCGGGAGAAGGGGCCTTTTGAAGCGGAATTTGAAATCGGGGGTGATCTGCTCATATTCAGCATGCATTCCAATGTGTTTGAATTTGATAAGAACCACCCGGTGCTCAAATCACCTTATATCAAAAGCGATCCCCTGCGCTCGTACTGCGGGATGATCAATATTTACAATTTCCTGGCCGATTCGTTTAAGTTCAACCGTGAAAGGGATCTTGGTTACCTGGTGGCGCGGATCTTCATCAATAAAGACAACCATTTTTTTGTTGAAGGAAAGCGGCAGACCGAAGAAAATGTAAAGAGTTTTGCCATCGATACCATTTCGCCCGGTGTGTTAAGGCAAATAGTGGAAACAGCCATAGGTTACTGCATTGAATTCGATTTACTGGTGCCTCCCTACGACCAGGTGAAGATGGCTACAGTTGAACAAATGCAGCAAAAAATCACTCATTCAAAAATGGTAACCGGTAAAAGGCTGGGTTTTGTGTTTAATTCGGATGATGTGTGATTGATAAGTTTTTTATCCGGTATGGTATTGGGCCTTTTATTTTAAAGAACAGAGGAAATAAGGTTTTTAAGAGAGTAATGAAAAGTAAAGTTGTTTAAAATCTTATTTTCACCAACTAACCTACTTTTAGATACTTTATTTTCAAGAATAGACCTTAGTAGCCCAGATTGGTTTCTAAGAATTATCTTCTGACCTTATTATCTTATTATTTCGATTTGTTATCAAATAATTCTGTTGATTATGGAATAAGGTTATGGGGTGGGGGGAAATTCTTTTAGCTACGGAGGTGAGCAGAGGAAATAAGGTTTTAAAAAGAATTAGGAAAAGATAGGCTATGAAAAATCTTATTTTCACTATATGATTTTAGAAGCCATAAAATTTTTCCGCTGTTATGGCACCTTAGTAGCGCAATTAAGTTTCCCTACGTTGCCCTCCGACCTTATTATCTTATTGTTCCAATTTGTTGTTTATCAGTTTTTTCCCAGGAATCCATAAATGCTGCAAATGAGGTAATAAGGTTTTGGGGTGGGGGTAGGTTACTTTGGCTACTTAGGTGAACATAAGAAATAAGGTCTTTAAGAGAATAAGGAAAGGCTAAGCTGCTCAAAACCTTATTTTCGAAAACAATTTTCAACAGCCGGGTTTGGCTTCCCCGGAACGCTTTATAATTTTGTATATTTGTGCATAATGAACGTAAGAAAATTTCAGTTTTATGGAAAAAGCAGTAGAACGATTTATACGGTACGCTAAAGAGTATACAACTTCCAACCCGGAAAACGATAACACACCCAGTACAGAGGTACAGTTTGATTTTATGAGAAAACTGGAGGCCGAGCTGAAGGAAATTGGCCTTCATGAAGTGGAACTCGATGAAAATGGTTACCTGATGGCTACAATTCCTGCAAACAACGGAAACGATTCTCCGGTGGTGGGTTTTATTGCTCATGTTGATACCAGTCCCGATTTTGAAGGGAAAGGCGTGCGGCCACAGATTATTAAAAATTATGATGGAAATCCAATCCGGCTGAACGACAGTGTTTCAATCGACCCCGCTGAATTTCCGGAAATCCTGCAGTACAAAGGGCAGGATATTATAACTGCATCGGGCGATACATTGCTGGGGGCCGACGATAAAGCAGGGGTTGCTGAAATTGTTACGGCAGCTGAAATACTGTTAAACGATAAAGAACGCAAGCACGGAAAAATACGAATAGGCTTTACTCCTGATGAGGAGATTGGCCGGGGCGCCGATAAATTCGATGTGAAGAAATTCGGAGCCGATTTCGCCTATACCCTGGATGGAGGCCGGTTGGGAGAGCTGGAGTTTGAAAACTTCAATGCTGCAGGTGCAAAGATCACGGTGCAGGGGCGCAGCGTGCATCCGGGGTTTGCAAAGGACAAGATGATAAATGCCGCGCTGGTGGCCCATAAAATCATCGCCATGTTGCCTGCCGTGCAACGGCCTGAACATACCGATGGTTATGAAGGGTTCTTTCACCTTTTGTCGTTCCATGGAAATGTTGAGAAGGCGGAAATGCAGTACCTCATCCGTGACCATAACATGGAAAAGTTTATTGCAAAAAAAGAACTGCTTGAAAAAATAGTTCAGCTTGTTAACCGGGAGTACGGACAGGAGCTTGTAAAACTGGAGCTGAAGGACCAGTATTTCAATATGCGGGGGAAGATCGAGCCGGTGATGTATGTGGTGGATTTTGCACGTGAGGCAATGCTGAAGGCGGGCATCACCCCTGATGTAAAAGCAATACGCGGGGGAACTGATGGAGCGAGGCTTTCATTCGAAGGATTGCCTTGTCCAAATGTTTTTGCCGGGGGGCATAACTTTCACGGCCCTTATGAATTCATTCCCGTGAATTCAATACTGAAAGCGGTGGAGGTAATACTAAACATTGCGGAACTTACACAAAAAAAACAGTGAATGCTGGAACGTTTCAGGAATTTCATCCTAAGCAAAAATCTTTTTGAGCCCGGCCAAAAAATATTGCTGGCGGTAAGCGGAGGGATCGACAGCATGGTGATGTTGCATCTTTTCGAACGGTCGGAATTCGAGTACGGTGTGGTGCATTGCAATTTTCAGCTGCGGAATGCCGATTCGGATGCGGATGAACAATTTGTTGAGGAACAGGTGCTGAATCATGGCGTTCCTTTCTTTTCAACCCGTTTCGATACCGTTGAATATGCCCGCCTGAATGGTATTTCCATTGAAATGGCTGCACGGGAGCTGAGGTACAGCTACTTTGAAGAGGTGAGGAGGGAAAATAATTTCGATTGTATTGCAACGGCTCATCACCGGGACGATTTGCTGGAAACATTTTTTCTTAATCTTTCACGCAAAACAGGTATTAAAGGCTTAACCGGCATCAAAGAGAAAACAGGATCTATCGTGCGTCCCTTGCTTTTTGCCGGTCGTACAGAAATTGAAAATTATGCACGGGAAAACTCATTAGAGAAGCGTGACGATGCTACCAACAGCGAGGTAGTGTACCAGCGTAATTTCATCCGCCACCGGGTATTACCTGTGCTTACCGATTTAAATCCTGCTTTTAAAAACAACCTGTTCGAAACCATCGGTAATCTTCGTGAGGCAGAAGAGGTTTACACCTATTACCTCCAGGTCGAAAAACAGAAGGTTGTTTCCCTTCAGCAGAATAATCCTGTCATTGATATAGCGTTATTAACGGGCACACCTTTTCCTAAAATTCTGCTTTTCGAACTCCTTTCGGAATACAATTTTCATCCGAAAGTGGCAGAGCAGGTTTTTCGCAGCCTTACAAGCGAATCGGGCAAAACCTTTTATGCGAAGAGCCACAGGTTGGTGAAGGATCGACGGCATCTGTTCATTACAGCCCTTCCCGCAGATGAAGAACGAATTTATTACATCGAAGAAGGGGATATGGAGCTTTTCGCACCGTTTGATTTAACTGTGCAGCGTTTAAATGTGGAAGATTTCCGTCTCGATACATCTCCTTTGGTAGCTTGTATCGATTCCGATACTGTTGAATTTCCGTTGCTCATCAGGAAATGGAAGAAAGGCGATTATTTTCAGCCACTGGGAATGTCGGGGTTTAAGAAGCTCAGTGATTTTCTGATTGATGAGAAAGTTCCCCTACACCAAAAGGAGAATACCTGGCTGCTGTGCAGCGGTCAGAAAATTGTATGGGTATTGGGGCGCCGCATCGATAACCGGTTTAAAATAAGACCGTCAACTAAAGAAATACTGAAGATCGAAATTACAGGCGATTCCTCCGGCATGGTTCAATGAACTCTGTTGTGGAAAATTTCAGGTTGGCCGGATAAATATTTTGATAAAAACCTAAAAGGTCGTTTTTTTTATTAAGAAGCCCTAAAAAATTGAGCGGGAGTAAACTTTCATCCGACTTTTTGGTTTCTAGAAATGAGGATTGGGAATATTAAAGTCATTTATTAAATGAAAGTCCGTTTTTCTATATTTTTTATGCTCCTGTTGGTAGTATATTCGTTTTATACCAATGGGCAGGATGTGATTAATCCGGCAGGTTCACCCGATGATATTGAAATTGGAGTTGTTGAACATCTTGATGAATTTTTACCGGAAGATATTTTACTTGTTAATGAGCAGGGCGATACGGTTTTACTGACCAATGTAATAGATAAACCCACGGTACTGAATTTTGTTTACTACCGTTGCCCGGGTATCTGTAGCCCATTAATGGAAGCTGTCGCCGGAGTGATGGACAAATCGGAACTGGTGCCCGGAGAGGATTACCAGGTGCTCACAATAAGCTTTGACCCAAGCGAAACAATTGATTTGGGAATTCGTAAAAAGAACAATTACCTGGGGTTGTTGTCGGAACAAAAAGCGGAACAAGCCAAAGAAGGCTGGAAGTTTTTTGTAAGCGACAGCGCCAGTATAGCCCGCGTTACCAATGCCACAGGGTTTAAGTACAAAAGGACGGGAAACGATTTTTTGCATGCCGCTTCACTTGTTGTAGTCAGCGACCAGGGGAAAATTACCCGCTATCTGAACGGAATGTACTTTCTTCCCTTTGAATGGAAAATGGCTATAGTGGAAGCATCGAAGGGCAAATCGGGGGCTACCCTGAACAAGGTTTTAAATTTCTGTTTTACATACGACCCGGTAGGGCAGGAGTATGTGCTGAATATTACAAAGCTTGGGGGTATAATTATTATGTTTTTTGCAACCGTTTTATTGCTGTTTTTAGTGTTTAAACCAAAAAGTAGAAGCAAAATCTAAACATCTCATATGAATTCAACAAGAATTGAAAACGAAGCAAACTACCTGAAGTATAAGGGAAGGTATCGAGGTTTGCTTGGGTGGATTTTTTCCACCGACCATAAACGCATAGGGCTGCTTTACCTGTATTCCATGGCTGTCATGTTCCTGATTGGCGCCGGCTTAGGTCTTGCCATGCGTTTTGAGTTGCTTGCTCCGGGCAAAACAGTTATGGATGCGCAGGCTTATAATGCCACATTTACCCTACACGGTGTTATCATGATTTTCATGGTCGTAATACCGGGATTGCCGGCAGTGTTCGGTAATTTCTTTTTACCCCTGATGATAGGGGCCAGGGATGTGGCATTTCCCCGTCTGAACCTTTTGTCGTGGTGGTTTTTTATTATCGGGATATTTATGGTTATTTCAGCCTTGCTTTTTGGTCCCGGAACACCTGATACGGGTTGGACATTTTATGCCCCATACAGTTTCCGGACTGGAACCAATATGCTGCCTGCCATTTTCGGAGCGTTTGTGCTGGGATTTTCTTCCATACTTACAGGATTGAATTTTCTGGTTACCATTCACCGTATGAGATGCCCGGGCATGAAGTGGACTAAAATGCCCTTGTTTGTCTGGACATTATACGGTACGGCCTGGATACAGCTTCTGGCTACACCTGTGGTAGGGATTACTTTGGTTCTGGTGGCTTTGGAACGGTTGTTTGCCGTTGGTATTTTCGACCCTGCACTGGGAGGCGACCCTATCCTTTACCAGCATTTGTTCTGGATTTATTCTCACCCGGCTGTGTATGTTATGATACTTCCTGCATTGGGAGTCATTTCAGAAATTATTCCTACTTTCTCACAAAAACATATATTTGGTTATAAAGCCATCATAGGTTCCACAATGGCCATAGCATTTGTTGGTTACCTGGTATGGGGGCACCACATGTTTACAGCAGGTATGAGCGGTACGGCACAATATTATTTCTCGCTTCTTACCTTTCTGGTAGCGGTCCCCAGTGCTATTAAGGTTTTTAACTGGCTGTCAACCATGTATAAAGGGTCCATTAACATACAAACACCATTCCTGTGGGCACTGGGGTTTATTTTTGTATTTATGATTGGAGGATTGAGCGGGTTAGTTTTGGGAGCTCTTGCCGCTAATGTTCATGTGCATGATACGGCCTTTGTTGTTGCTCACTTCCATTATATTGTGTTTGGGGGTACAGGTTTTGCATTTTTAGGTGCTATTCATTACTGGTTTCCGAAAATATATGGCCGCATGTACGATAAATCATGGGCAAACATTGGCTGGGTAGTTTTTTTCATAGGTTTTTTAACGCTTTATACTCCTATGTTTTACCTTGGGCTGATGGGGCAACCGCGCAGGTATTACGATTATCTCGAAGAATTTCATGGTGGAAATATTCTGGCAACATTGGGGTCGTGGATTTTGGCAACTGGTATTATTATAATATTTGCCAATTTAATACGATCTGCCAGCCGTGGAGAAAAAGCAAGTATGAACCCCTGGCACAGCAAAACTATGGAATGGATCGTTCCTTCACCGCCTCCACTTGAAAATTTTGATGAGATTCCGGTGCTTGAGGAGAACGACGGACCCTATAACTATAAATAAGGATTTAACCTATGGAACAGGCTAAACAAATCACTCACGAACATTATGATCCGGAAGCATCGAAAATAGGCATGTGGCTTTTTATATTTACTGAATTGCTGCTATTTGGAATTCTGTTCATTATATATGCCGTTTACAGATACATGAATCACGGCGCCTTCGAAATGGCAGCTGAAGAGTTGGATCCATTTGTGGGGGCTGTCAATACTATCATACTGCTGATAAGCAGTATGACCATTGCCATGTCGACAACAGCCCTTCAAAAGGGGAACCGTAAATTTACGTTGTTACTCTGCGGAATCACATTAGTGCTGGGGCTGGTTTTCCTTGTTAATAAATACTTTGAGTGGGGAGGTAAATTTGACCACGGCATATTTCCGGGGTCCGGATACCTGGTTGAAAACTTCAGCCAGGGTGAAATTCTCTTCTTCGGCCTGTACTTTATTATGACAGGGCTGCACGCCCTCCATATTATTATAGGGTTGATACTAATTGCTGTTGTAATGTGGAGAATAAATTTTGGGAAAGTGCATGCCGAACGGCCGGTACTGCTTGAAAATACAGGTCTGTACTGGCACCTCGTCGATATAATCTGGATATTTCTCTTCCCATTGTTTTACCTGATTATTTAAAGCTATAACATATGTCAACTAAAAAAAACCATGTTGTTCCTTACAAAACTTATGTTTTTGTTTTATTGGGGCTTATTGCTTTAACTTTTCTCTCTATTGGCATTACAGAAATTGAACTGGGTAGCCTGGCGGTTGCCGGTGCCCTGACTTTTGCCATTGTAAAATCTTTCCTGGTGTTAACCTGGTTTATGCACCTGAAGTATGATGAGCCTTATATAATAGTTTGGGTAATTTTTGTTTTTGCGATTTTGATTGTAACTGTTGTTGTAACTTTTCTCGATTATATATACAGATAATAAACCATGTACAGTTCTGAAATAACACAGGCTTCGAATTTTGTTAAGGGAGTGGATACCGCTTTCCTGGTGATCCTTGGTATTTCATTCTTTTTTCTGATAGGCATTACCATTATGATGCTGGTTTTTGTTTACAAGTATAACCGTAAGCGAAACCCGAAAGCAACCCAGATAGAGGGGAATGTAAAATTGGAAGCAGTTTGGATAGTTATACCATTGTTAATAACCCTTGTGATGTTCTACTATGGATGGGCCGGATGGAAACCGATGACAAATGTGCCGGATGATGCTATGGAGGTCACTGTATATGGCCGTATGTGGAACTTTATGTTTGAATATGAGAACGGAAAGATGGTCGATACGTTATACCTTCCCATAAACCAGCCTGTTAAACTTAACCTGGTTGCAATGGATGTTCTTCATAGCTTATATATTCCTGCTTTCAGGGTAAAGCAGGATATGGTTCCGGGTAAGAAGAATAATTTTATGTGGTTTGAACCTCAAAGAGAGGGGACCTATGAATTGTATTGCGCAGAATATTGTGGTCTGGAACATTCCTATATGTACTCGTATGTGAAAGTTATGGAAGACAGTGCTTTCCAGTCGTGGGTAGCAGATACCACGCTTGTTACCCAGGAAGTGGAATCGGCAACAGCAACCGGCAGGCGTATCATGCAAAATATAGGGTGTTTTGCCTGCCATTCAGTTGACGGATCAAAACTTGTAGGCCCTACATTTTCCGGATTATGGAATTCTGAAAGGACCGTAGTTACAGGAGGCTCTACCCGTCAGGTGGTTGCAGATGAGGAATACATTCACCGGTCGATTTTTGATCCAAATGCCGACATCGTTGAGGGTTTTGGACGAGGGCTGATGCTATCTTATGAGGGGATGCTTTCGGAGGAGGATGTCAATAGTATAATCGAGTACCTAAAAACATTGAATTAATACAGTTTGAAAGTTTTTTTCAAAACTATTGCAGAACTGGGCAAGGTGCGCATTTCACTTCCTGTTGCTTTGTCTGCTTTGGCCGGTTACACCTTGTTTTCCGGAACCATCGATATGCAAGGGCTTTTTATGACCCTTGGCGTGTTTTTAATGTCGTGCGGATCGGGAGCCTTAAATCACTGGCAGGAACGAAAAACCGATGCCATGATGCCACGGACCCGTAACCGACCTATTCCTTCAGGCAGGATTTCTTCCCTGCAGGGTTTTCTGATTACAGCAGGATATCTTATTACAGGTTCAGTTGTTTTATTAGCCACAAATCCAGTTATCGCTTTAATGCTGAGTTGGGCGACATTGTTTTTTTATAACCTGGTGTATACCCCATTGAAAAAAGAAACAGCTTTTGCTGTTATACCCGGATCGATGGTGGGGGCTTTGCCCCCGGTTATTGGCTGGACAGCTGCCGGCGGATCTGTTGGTTCGCAGATTATTCTTATTGTGGCTGCCTTTTTTTTTATAGGTCAGATTCCCCATTTCTGGCTCCTGTTACTGCTGTTCGGCGACCAGTATAAACTTGCAGGAATGCCCAGCCTTACCGATATCTTTACAGATACACAAATTAAACGGGTAACTTATGCCTGGATACTCACTACAGTTGCCTCTGCATTCCTGGTTTTCCTGTTTGTGATGCAAAACCGGGTGCTGATGTTTCTGCTGCTGGGTTATATCATTTATGTGCTGGTAACACTGACGCATTCTGTTTTTTTCAAAAAAGAGTTCCGGGTGCTTCCTGCTTTTTACAAGCTTAATTTTCTGTACCTGTTTATGATGTTCTTCCTTATTGCCGACGGATTGCTTCGCTGAGGCAGGTTCTGTTTTTCCGGTTGTAAAAAGAGAACAGCTTTCCGAGGATAATTAAACTGTAAAAAACGTTTAAGCTTTATTTCATAAGCTTTATTTGGAAAGCAAGTTTTGCTTACCTGACATTTTTTCTTCGCTATTCATAAGATCAAATAATACTCCCTCTCTTAACGCAAAATCGGTCTGTATAATCCGGGTGATCCCCGCCTGCTTAATAAGCTGTTCGATAAGCACTATGGCAGGTACTATGAGATCGACCCTCACATTGTCCATGCCTTTGATTTCAAGTCGTTGTTTGTGGGTGGAATTTACCAGCATGGTATGAACCCGGTGAAATTCTTTAAGCGGAATTTCCTTTTGCTGCCGTTGTATTTTTCCCGGCTCTGTTTGATCGATGATATCGGCAATGGTGTCAAATGAACCGGAGCACCCGATAAGGGTATTTACTGCGTTATTTTTGCATTGCTGAATAGCAGCCTGGTGCCGGGCAGAGAAAAAGTTTTGAAGGATCTGAATCTCTCTTTGTTTCAGGGGATCGGAAAGAACAAACTGGTTAATTATACGTGCCATTCCGGTGGGTTGGCTTTCCTTCCAGAACATTTCCCTGTTATGTGCAAGTATGATTTCGTTACTTCCTCCTCCAATGTCCAGAATCATCGACTTTTCCTCCAGGTTATTCATTGCAAGCAATACTCCCTTAAAGATGAGTTCGGCCTCCTTGTCACCTGTGACAGCCTCTACCGGGCAATTCATCTTTTTACTGACTGCCTGTAAAAATGCTTCTTTATTATTTGCTTCACGTACAGCTGATGTGGTGATTATCCGAACTTCATCGACCCCCATTGAATCAATTATTTTCTGTTGTTCTTCCAAAGCTGCCAGAACTCTTGCTATTGCTTCATCGCTGATCAGATTATCACGGATTTTTATATCGCCCAGCTTAACCAGCTGTTTGCTTTGGTGCAGAAGTTTAAAATCAGTTGCCGTATAGTTGGCTATCAGTAAATTGCAGGTGTTTGTTCCCAGATCAATTATTGCAGTTTTCATTTTTTTCTTACCTAATATGATACAAAACGCCAAAATCAAAAGGAGTCCAGACTGCCGTTCTGACTTCTGCCTCCTTTAGTGCCCGGTTTACCCATACGTTACATGTTTTAAACATTGAGAAGCTGCCTTTTGCTTCAAAGAATGAATCAAACCGGTTATACCCTTCGAAATCCATTTTCATCAGCTTCCCGTTTTCATCTTTGTCGAATGAGTTATAAATGTAATCAATCAAGGTCGCTAATTGTTCGTCACAAAGTGGTAACATTTTCCAGGAATCAATTTTTAAGGGATAAAAAGTAACGTGCATGGCGGTGCTGCTTTTAAGGAACAGCGCCTTAATTGCTACAGGAAATGTCAGGTCTGACCATTCAGGAGTTTTGATGTAAAAATTGCGGTCGCCCCAGCCAAAGGCAACATACTGTGTACGGGGTAATACCCCGAGCTGATTTTGGAACGTTGGATTAAGGTAGCCGGCAGGAAGTATTATGTCGACATGAACACCATTTGTATTTAGATATACCTGGTTTTGGGGCTTGCAATCATTATCAGTGGGATGAGTTGGAAGAAATGAAAAAAGAGTTGCAAAGGCGAAGTATAGTATAACTGCAGAGAGCAGCGTCAGGAGTATGCCCCTAAGCATGTGCCATGTTTTTCGGAGTATGGTATAAACTGATGCCATTTAATAAAGATAAAAAGAAAAACGGGAACATGCTTTCAGCCTTGTTCCCGATAATTCTTATCACTGGAGATAAGTTGCATCTGTTCTCCGGTACACAATTAAACTACTTTACGGTTCATCATGAAAAAGTAAATCAGAAATCCCAAAGAGATAAACACAAGCAGAATACCTGCAGGCAATGCTGCATTGTGAAAATCAATCAGCTGTGGATTCACCTGGCGCATCACTTCAATTACAATAAATCCAATTCCTGTCATAAGTGCCACCAACCCCCATTTTAAAGAAGGGTATTTATTTACCTCTTCGCCTTGTTTAGGGGGTTCAAGAATGCCGGCTTTGTCGATATGTCCTGCTTTAATAATTCTTCCTTTAAGGATGTGTTCTGAAATCAATTTGATGATGTGATAAAAGCCAAAGAACACTACTGCTGTTGCGAATACATCTGAATACATAATCTTTTATTTTTAGTTTTTAAATTCTGACCGTTTGACTCCGGCGGATTAATAAATGTTGCAGAAAACAGATGTTTTTTTTTACTGCAAATTTTGTTCTGCAATAAGCAGTATAATGTTACAGAAAAAATTTCTTGTAAATAAGAGCAGGAAATTGAAACATTTTTTAACGGCTGGAGTCTGATAGGGTAATTTTGTTGTTATGAATGATGCTGAGCTTGTAAATCAAATTTTAAACGGCAATGAAAATGCCTTTCGGTATTTGGTGTCTACCCACCAACGGCTGGTATTTCATGTGGTTGGTCGTATAATCAGGCAGCAGGAGGACGTGGAAGATATATGCCAGGAGGTGTTTATGAAAGTGTTTAGAAAAATAAAAAAGTTCAGGGGGGATTCCAAACTTTCGACTTGGATAGCAACAATTGCCTACAACACAAGCATTAGTTATCTGCGCAGTAAAAGCCGGAGAAATGAAGCAGATGTTGATGAAGATATTATTCTTGCCTATGAAAAAAGTGATGACGGGCAGGTGCAAAAAGTAGTGGAGAAAGCTGAAGCTAAAAAGTTATTGCTGGAAATGATTGAAAAACTCCCGGTGAACTACCGTACTGTACTTACGCTTTTCCACCTGGAGGAGTTCTCTTATAAGGAAATAGAAGAGATAACAGGTATGCCTGAGGGAACAATTAAAAGTTATCTGTCACGTGCAAGAAGTATCCTTAAGGAGAAGATGAATCATATGATAGAAATTGAAAAAACAAATATATTTGTAAACTATGCAGAATGACGATAAACATATTGTTGCAGATAAGTTGCTGGATGAAGCATTAAAGACAGCACCGGCATTTACTTTATCCGATAAATTTGCTGAAAATGTTGCAGCAAAAGCTGTGAGGCAATTTGCATGGGAGCAGTATTTCAGTGAGTTTTTGGTTTATCTATGGGTATTTTTAGGATTTGTTACAGTAATTATAGCCCTTTCATTTCTGTTTTTTGGAATCGATTGGCAGGAATGGAAAAACTTTTTTACAAATAACCTGTCGTTGATAATCAGTCTAAACGTAATAGGTCTGTTTGTGCTTTTTGCAGACAAGGTATTGCTGCAATACTTCTTTTTTAAATATTCACGAAAACTTACATCCTGATTGTAAGGAACCTGGAGTGGATAACTCCTTTGGACTAAGCAAAAGAAGCAACAGCAGGTGAAACTGTGTGTTGTTTAATTTTTCGGTTTCTTTTTTCTTAAGTAGATCACCTCCCCCGGCGATGGCTGCTGGCCGGGTTTCATATGGTTCCGCCGATAGAGCGGTTTTAATTTAACCCCATACATCTGTGATATGAAGTGCATTGTTTCTCCCGCACCAACAGTATGAAGCAGATTTTTACGTTTGGCCTTTCTGTGTTTTGCTTCAATATATATAACTTCATTGGTTTGTGGGACGTAACCTTCCGGCCGGTCATTGAACTTATACATTTCCCATGCTTCAATGCCCAATGCCTGAGCCAGGATTTCATAAGTATCGCCCTCACTGGCTAAAACGGCCTCAAGATTGTTGACTTTTATCACCTGCCTGCGGTTATAGTGATTAATGGTCATTCTGTCCGATATGTTTTTGTTTAGCGGGGCATTTTGTGCCGCCAAAGGCTGGTAGGTCTGTTTGTAATCGAGGCGGTACAGTTTATGGTCTTCAATTATTTTAATCAGTGTATTGTCATAATGCCTTGCAGTAGCATAACCTGCTTGTTTTAATCCTTTGGCCCAGCCTTTATAGTCCTCCGGGGGGAGCTTAAACAGGAATGCATAGCGAGGACTGGTCATAAGAAAATTGGTATGGTCGATATAGGAATCAATAACAGATTTGTACTTTCTGAAGCATTCCCCCCTTTCATCATCATCGTAGTAGACTTTTTGACCTTTCCAACCTGTTTTGCACTTTATGCCGAAGTGATTGTTTGATTTGCTGGCGAGCTCACTGTTGCCGTTTCCTGATTCGAGGATTGCCTGGGCCATTTTTATACTGGCCGGAATACCGCTGCGTCCCATCTCTTCAATAGCCAGTAACTGGTACTTCCGAATGTATTCTTCTCTTGCACTTTGAGCCTGTGAAACAAGCACAGAAGTAAAAAAAAGAAGTATTATCAGGCAACTTTTCTTGTACAATAATGTCATCAGCAAACGTCTTTGAACCATACCTAATGTTTTATCTGGAATTTCCAGGGTAAAAATAATCTCTCATTTGAACTTTTACATCATTCCATGCAGATTTTATGAACATATTTACGTGAATTGTGCCATTTTTACATAATTTACTTCATCTTTGAATTCATATATTATGAAGTTTGTATTTTTGAAATAAATGATGATATAATGCGAACGAAAGAATTAAGGATTTTCGTATACGAATACAATTCTGTATGGGATCTGCCGGAAGCTGATCAGCAACTTGTTCTTGCTGCCCGCGAAGCAGCACAAGGGGCATTTGCTCCTTACTCCGGTTTCTTTGTAGGGGCGGCCCTGCGGTTGTCCGATGGAAAAATAATAATTGGCAATAATCAGGAAAATGCAGCCTTCCCGACCGGCTTATGTGCTGAAAGGGTAGCCCTTTTTTATGCTCATGCCAGTAATCCTGATAAAGCAGTAAAAGCTTTGGCTGTAACTGCTGCCAATAAGAACGGACTGATAGAAGGGCCTGTATCACCATGCGGTTCATGCAGGCAGGCGCTAATCGAGTCTGAAGTAAGGTATAAAGAACCCATCAGGATTATTCTGGACGGTAAGAAAAAGATTCAGGTATTTGAGGATGTAGGTAACCTGCTGCCCTTTGCCTTCAAACCGGAGTCACTGGACTGAACCTGTTTTCCCTGAACATCTTAATAAATTCATTCCATACCGGGTCGTCAGGTGGTTCGGCCAGAATGGTAACCAATGACTTTTTTACAGGGTGGATAAACTCCAGTTTTCTGGCATGAAGGTGTATTCCTTTATCATCATTTGCCCGCTGGAATCCATACTTCAGGTCTCCTTTTATTTTGAGGCCCAGTGTACCCAGCTGCACGCGTATCTGGTGATGTCTTCCGGTGAAAAGCTCAATTTCGAGCAGATGGTAGCGCTCGATGCTGGCCACGTGCCGGTAAGAGAGGCGGGCATATTTTGCTCCCGGTGTGGGTTGGTTAAATGCATAGCTTTTGTTACGCTCCTGGTTCTTTTTCAAATAATGTTCCAGGGTATCTTCATGTTTTATGGGGCGCTTATTGACAACTGCCCAGTAGGTTTTGGTTATCTCATTCCTTTTTGAAAACAACTTGTTAAGCCGTTCAAGCGACTTACCTGTTTTGGCCAGCAGCATGACTCCGCTTGTGGGCCGGTCTAGACGGTGGGGCAGCCCAACAAAAACATTACCCGGTTTATTGTATTTTGATTTCAGGTAATCTTTTACATCGTCAACCAGTGTTCGCTCCCTGGTAATATCCGACTGAACGAGTTCACCACAGGCTTTGTTAACGGCAATAATATGATTGTCTTCGTAAAGTATTTGCACTAAGTTGAAGTTAATTTATGAACGTTTTCAATACTGTTCTTTTTCGTTGGGAAAGTCCCGGGATTTTACATCCTGTATGTAATTGCCTACAGCTCCTTTAATTTCAGCAGCCAGATTATGATAACGGCGCAGGAATCGTGGTGAAAACTGCTGTGTTATACCCAGCAAATCGTGAATTACCAATACCTGTCCGTCCACACCATTACCGGCGCCAATACCAATAACAGGAATCTTTAGTTCGGAGGCTATCTGAGCGCCAAGCCGGGCAGGGATCTTTTCAAGTACTATGGCAAAGCAGCCTGCCTCTTCAAGCAGCCGGGCATCGTTGAGCAATTTTTCTGCTTCCGCTTCCTCTTTTGCCCTGACTGTGTAAGTTCCGAATTTGTGAATGGACTGGGGCATAAGACCCAGATGACCCATTACAGGAATTCCGGCCGATAGAATACGGTTAACCGACTCAATGACTTCAGACCCCCCCTCCAGCTTAACTGCATCGGCAGCTGTTTCCTTCATTATACGTATGGCTGAGGTTAAAGCTTCCCTTGAATTTCCCTGGTAGGTGCCAAAAGGCATGTCCACCACCACAAGCGCTCGCCCCACCCCTTTAACCACCGATGTTCCGTGGTAAATCATCTGTTCCAGAGTGATGGGAAGGGTGGTTTCATTTCCCGCCATTACGTTGGAAGCCGAATCGCCTACCAGTATTACATCAATACCTGCTTCATCAACCAAACGGGCCATGCTGTAATCATAGGAGGTAAGCATGGAAATCTTTTCTCCCCGCAATTTCATTTCCGATAAACGGTGAGTGGTTACTTTTTTTACTTCATTATGCACCGACATGTTCTGCTATTGTTAATTTGTATGCAAAAATAGCTAAAGGTTTTCTCCCCTGCAAAATAGTTTTTATCTGCCCTCCGATTTTTAAGCTTATACTTTTTAATGCATATGCTACGTTTTTATTTACAGAAGTTTCCTTATTTTTCGCAACTATTATTCAATAACAAAAGATGCAACATAAAATTCGAGTTTCATTCATAGTTTTTACCTTATTTTTAATCTTTTCTTCATTTTCCCTTTACGGTCAAATTCTTTTTGAGAATCCTGAATCAATGACCTTCATAAAAAAGGAATTTAATGCCGGCCTGCGGTTTTCAATGACACCTGAACGTGAAGAGCTTTATACCGAAGAAACCTTATTCTCTGTTGAACAGAATATTGGTGCAGCTGCCATTGAGCTTGTCAGTAAGAACATCGTTTATCTGCCTGCGCGGCAGGAGCAGTGGAGTTTTCAATTTATTGCAGGCCCTTACCTGGGGAAGGGCAATCTTGCTGACAGTTCGGCCACAGAAAATATGGATGCTGATTTGTCTCCATCGGGCGTAAGGGGGAGACTTCAGGGGGCATATTCCAGCCGTTTTTATTGGGACAGCAGAAATTACACGATTGTAAACGTTAATGCCTGGGGTCAATACGATATCTTCCGGCGTCATGCTGAAGGAACAATCATTGATTCAAATGGAGTGGCAAATGCGTACAATGATGATTCGAACCGAAGAAAGGGCAGGTATGGGTTTCAGGCAAAGGCAGGCTGGGGTATCGGACGTATGAATCCGGTGAATCATTATGCGGCAGCTCAGTACCTGCTTGAGAAGTACTATCCCGGGAGGAATTTTTCGGAAGAGGAAATCATGGCGGTTGCCCGCGAAACAGGCCGGATAAAACATCAGCGAAACATTGGCACCGGCCGTTCTGCAGAAAATGAAATAAAACAGCTGACATCTTTTTTGAACAGCAAATTGTATCTCGAAGTTCCGGGCGATATGGAAAACGACTGGGAGTTGACTGAATTCCGCCCCCGGTATGAAGGCAGCCGTCTTGAGTTTGGCCCTTTCTTTAACTATTTTAACCGTGAACCCGATTTTGTTTACGGAGGTTACATCCGTTACGAATACCAAAAATATTGCAGTCTTAAAATGAACCGCAACTTTAGCGCAGGAATGAACTATAACGGTTATAAAAAAGACGATTGGGTTACCTTCGAAGCAACAGCCGGCTGGAATTGGTATCCCTCATTGAAGCATGAGCTGGGTTTTGGCATACGTTACCTGCCGGGTATGGTTGTCAAAAGCATCGATGATTTACAGCCGGTCCGTCATGCCGTAATTCCATACATTGAATACTTCACACAGTTAAATTCGAGGTACCGTGTAGAAACTGCCTTTGCTTACCGCATTGCCAATAAGGATGAATTCGTAATGCCGGGGCCGCAACTGTCTGTATCTGTTTACCGAAGCAGCTACTGAGGTTTGGGTAAATTCTGCATCTGTTCAGCAAACAATTGAAGGTCTGTCAGGCGGTTTTCAATAATTTCAATAACTACATCAAGGTTCATGGAACTGTAATCATGGAATGCCAGATTTCTGAATCCTGCCATAGCTTGCATTATAATGCTCAGCTCGGGAGTTATAAGCTGATTTTTGCCAAGAATTTCAAAAGTTTCTCTGTTGCTTTTAGGTAATCCTAATTGATTTAACCTAATTATTCTGTTACCAATGTCAATAGCTGCCTGACAAGCCCGTTCAATATTTAATATAATAGCATCTTGTTTGGTGAAATTCGTAATAAAATCTTCCTGGTAATCTTCAAGGATTCTTTTAATACATCGGTCAATAGTGGTTTTCTTATTTATCAGAATTTCGTCCATATCTTATTTCATAATCTTTAAGAATGTCTTTTCTATTTTCATTTAAGTCGGAATAAAGGGAATAAGTTGTAGTTTCAAAATTATCACATTCATACTGATTCCCCGTATAAATCCGTTTTCCATGTTCCACAACTTCAACCCGCAAAATAACCGAGGCATCTTTTAAATCAACAAGGTCTACATCTTTATCAATTTCAGAAGCAAGTTCCTCCTGTAAGTTCCATTTTTCAAGGGATGTTAATTTTTCCCTTGTTAGAATGGCAATGTCTATATCACTGTCTTTCCGGTGTTCTTCACCGGCATAACTGCCATAAAGATAAATACCATACAGTCCCTGCATTTTTTTCGATAAATGACTGACAATTTTATTTTTAAGCTGCCCGTCTTTCATTGTTTATCAATTAATAAGTGATTTTCATAAGAAATTTGTTCTATTCTACGGAATGTTTTTATAGTATTCCATACTACACAAAGATAGTCAGAAAAATATATAACCTATTCTATTTCCCGGCACAGCTCAAACCATCAGTTTTGATTAAAAGATTTTTAAATGTCGAATTACCCTTTCCATGTTCTCTTATAATACTAAAACCTCATTTTTATAATAATCAATCAACAGGTAGACTTATTTCACCAGGGCCTGTGCTTCCAACGAGGGACAGGGGGTTTAAGGGGAAGGCCCGGCTACTAAAGTATCCACTGTAGTTAAACCGAACTTCAAAATGAATAACTTTAGGCCGTTTTCCATTTGCAGGCTTCTGCTTATTATCATGAGATTGCTTTGCTGCGCGCGCAATGACGACTCCATGGCAAGGGGATTATGCGGCGCAGAAAAAACTTTATTATTTGATGCCTCATGTGCGCCGCAGATAATGATACCCACTAGCTTGTTATATAGTAGGTATCCAATGTATTTAAATCGAACTTCAAGATGAATAACTTTTAATTGTAATGAATATTTTTTTCAAATGAAGGCATCTGCATTATAGCCAGAGATTGCCCGCCTGACCGGACGGGCAGGCTTTGCTGCGCGCGCCTGCCTTGCCGGACAGGCAGGCAATGACGGCTCTGTTGATGGGTTAATATACGGCGCAAAAAATATCATGTTATTTGATAAAATATATGCGCCGCAGATAATGCCTCACGTTATTTTGTTATATAGTAGATATAGTAAAGAAAATAAAGTTTGAAGATATCAGCCCTGTACCACGCGCTTTGCTCTTTACTCTTTGCCCTTTGCAAAAAGGAATCATCCCCATTCGTTATCTGTCAGGCAATGTTGCACGGGAAATTAAAAGGAGTGTGTGCTCTTTTTTATCCCTGCCTTTTTGTCACCGGTTTTGACAGTCTTCAATTGTGTATTCTCTTATTCCTGTGTCATTATTTCGCATTGTTAGCCAAATCGTGTGGTGGCACAGTCATTGATTATTGAGGATCCGGAAAATAAAAACTGAATAAGGAAAAACATATTAATAATAATGAAACAAACATCACTATGGGAAAAATAATTGGAATTGACTTAGGGACTACCAACTCATGCGTGGCAGTAATGGAGGGCAATGAACCTGTAGTAATCCCCAACAGCGAAGGCAAACGTACTACTCCTTCAATTGTTGCTTTTGTGGACAACGGGGAACGGAAAATTGGCGACCCGGCCAAACGTCAGGCCATCACTAATCCTTCAAAAACCATATCCTCTATCAAGCGTTTTATGGGTGAAACTTTTGACAGGGTGACAAAAGAAGTTGAACGGGTTCCGTTTACAGTACTAAAGGGAGATAATAATACGCCAAGGGTACAGATCGACGATCGTAAGTACAGCCCACAGGAGATTTCGGCAATGGTTCTGCAGAAAATGAAGAAGACTGCCGAAGATTACCTGGGACAGGAAGTCAGCGAAGCCGTCATCACAGTGCCTGCTTATTTTAGTGACTCACAGCGTCAGGCCACCAAGGAAGCCGGTGAGATTGCAGGTCTTAAAGTACGTCGTATCATTAACGAACCTACAGCTGCATCACTTGCCTACGGGTTGGATAAGATGCACAAGGACATGAAAATCGCTGTTTTTGACCTTGGTGGAGGTACTTTCGATATTTCCATCCTTGAACTTGGCGATGGTGTGTTCGAAGTGAAATCGACCGATGGGGATACGCACCTTGGGGGTGACGATTTCGACCAGGTTATCATCGACTGGCTTGCCGAAGAATTTAAAAAGGACGAAGGTGTTGATCTGAAACGTGATCCGATGGCATTGCAGCGGTTGAAGGAGGCAGCAGAAAAAGCCAAGATAGAGCTTTCAAGCTCTACTCAGACTGAAATCAACCTGCCCTACATTATGCCGGTTGATGGCATTCCAAAACACCTTGTAAAAACCCTTACCCGTTCAAAATTTGAACAACTCGCCGACTCGCTTATCAATGCAACCATTGAGCCATGCCGCAAAGCTCTTAAAAATGCAGGTATGTCGGCAAGCGATGTTGATGAGGTTATCCTTGTAGGTGGTTCTACCCGAATTCCTGCAGTGCAGGAAAAAGTGAAAAACTTCTTTGGAAAAAGTCCTTCGAAAGGAGTGAACCCCGATGAGGTTGTTGCAGTAGGCGCTGCCATTCAGGGTGGTGTACTGTCAGGTGAGGTGAAAGATGTACTGTTGCTCGATGTAACGCCGCTTTCATTGGGTATTGAAACCATGGGAGGTGTGATGACAAAGCTTATCGAGGCCAACACCACCATTCCAACCAAGAAATCGGAAACTTTTACCACAGCGGCCGATAACCAGCCTTCGGTAGAAATCCACGTGCTGCAGGGTGAACGTCCAATGGCTGCAGGAAACAAAACCATTGGCAGGTTCCACCTCGATGGGATACCACCGGCACCAAGAGGCGTACCACAAATTGAGGTAGCCTTTGATATCGATGCCAACGGTATACTGCATGTACATGCCAAGGATAAGGCAACCGGTAAATCGCAATCTATTCGTATTGAGGCCTCATCTGGTTTGTCGGAAGATGAAATTAAAAAGATGAAGCAGGAAGCAGAAGCCAATGCTGAATCGGACAAAAAGGCAAAAGAACGTGTCGACAAGCTGAACCAGGCCGACAGCTTAATCTTCCAGACCGAGAAACAGCTGAAGGATTATGGTGACAAGATTCCTGCCGACAAGAAAAAACCGATTGAAGATGCGCTTGCTAAGCTGAAGGAAGCACATAAGAACCAGGATGTGGATGCCATTGATGCAGCCATGACCGAGTTGAACACTGTGTTCTCCGCCGCATCGCAGGAAATGTACAACGCAGCCCAGGGCCAGCAGGCTCAGCAGGGTGGACCGCAGGCAGGACCGCAGGGCGGACAGCAGCAGGGACCTTCCGACAGCGGTAAAAAAGGTGGCGATGACGATGAAGTGACTGATGTCGATTTTGAAGAAGTAAAATAAGGTAGGCTTATTAGAAAGAATCAATAATTGATAAAACGCAGTAAATTTCTGATTTACTGCGTTTTTTATTGTTTTTAAATTATTTTTTCAGATTGTTCTTTTCAAATTTCACACATGTTTTTGTCTTAATCCTGTACCATATTTGTGCCGGAACTAAGTTCACGATGAAGCGGAACTTATGAGTTCTCAAAGTGATAGGGAATCAAAAACGATTCAGGAGTAGGGCAACATCATCCCATCTATTTTCGAACGCTCGAATTATTTTTTTGGATCCACCAGTTTCATGGGGGCGGTACGTACGATTATTTCGTTTCCGTTATTGGGCTGATCGCTGGATTGGTACATAAACCACATCTTTTGTTCTCTGTCTAGAAACACGGTGGTATGACGGTAGTTAGGCCTGAACATGGGGTATGTCCTTACCGGACCATTAAGTATTTCGGGATGATCGACCGGTGCTGTCATTACCTCAATGATGTTGGAATTAAAATCTTTCACCACAAAAAGGGCAATGCTATCGTTGCTGATTCGAATGGGATCACAACCCCCGATTATGTCTCTCTGTTCATCCTGAACTTTGTTAAAACGGTTGAAATCCGAAGGGCTGTTACCTTGCGCCACTCCTAATCCCCATGAAGCTCTGGCAGATACGGCAAGGTAATATATGCTGTATTTTTCACCAAATTTAAATGCGCCAATTGAAGAAATCTCATCGCCATGCCCCCACACCCGTGGATCATCCCAGGAAAAAATGTACCCCCGATTTTTAAAATGAAATCCATCTTTAGAGCTGGCAAGTCCCACGTTGCACTGAACAGATTCGGTATGAGCGTTGCCTGCAAGCGTGGCTCCGAAATAAAGCAAAATGTCGCCGTTATCATCCAAAATTGACCCCGCTGAAAAAACGCCTTCTTCCTGGTTATTCTGCGGTTGATGTGTGAGAATAGGATTTTTTTCAAATTTTTTAAAATGAATGCCATCTTTACTGGTGGCAACTCCCAGCGCACGATTTGCAGGACCTCCGTCGGTAGTTCGGTTGCCATCAGCTCCTACGTAATAAAGGAAATAGGTGTCATTTTTCTTTACCACTGTACATGGACTAATCTGCCCGTATAATCGTTCGTCCCAGCTTCCTTCGGAACCTGCTGCAAGAACAACCTGCTCGTGGCTCCAGTCATTTGCATGGGGGAGGGCAACTTCCTGAAATTTGTCTTTGCAACTTGCAGCAGTAGCAGCCGGCGCCGGTAAAAGCGTTAGACAAGCCAGGGAAAAGGTGAAACTGATTAACTGGTGATACATCTTTTTTTAAAATTAATGACATTCAATTTTTACAATTTTACGAAAATTTGAGGATGAATGAAAAGTTTTCATATGCTATATTCTGACGAAAACCCTTGGTGGATAGTATTCTGAATAGTTCATCTGCTTTAGTAAGGTGAATCCTGGCTACAGACAACTTTTTGCGATGAATAGGTACTTTTTCGTACATATTCATCATAAACAAGTTGCACTGGCAAAAAATTATTATTAGTAATTTGATAATACCCTCATTTACAGCTCAATTTTTATGGCTTTCTCTGACGTGCACAATTTCGGTCACAAAAGTTGAATACAGGAAGCTCATCCCGTTTTCGATGCGTTCGTTGTCAAGTGTTTTTTTAAATGCATGAGTGTGGGTAACCCGGCACCGAAAAATTTTTCCCCCAGTTCAGTGGTGATAGCTTTTTCATGTTCTGCCCAAAGCCTGTAGGTTCCGCAAATATCTTCTCTCAAACAGGGTTGCGGTGCAGCCAAAAAAACCGAAGCATCCTTTTTTGCTAAAAGTAACTGGGAAATACATATACTGGTACGTGCAGGTTTTGTTACTCTTTTTTTTGGAAGAATCAGGGTGGTGCAGGCAAGTTTAGCCCTGCCATTATATGGTGGGGCTTTTTTAAACTGTTTTTACCTGCTGTAAGCACAAATCGCCTCAAAAAAGATCGAAGCAGCCTTTTTGTTAACGCTTTTTATAATTTTAAGACCCATTTAAGACCCATAATTCGATAATAAAATGGCTAGTTTTGCAGTTTTTAAATAAAACGAAATGAGAACAGTTGCACTATTAATACTTTCGGTTTTTATTATTCCGCTGATTGGTGTTTCACAGGTTAACCAGACCGATGCCAACGGCCTGCGGCAGGGAAAATGGCAAAAGGAATACCCCAATGGAAAACTTATGTATGAGGGGCAGTTTAAGGATGGTGAACCTGTAGGTGAATGGACCCGATACTTTGAAGGAGGTCAGGTAAAAGCTGAAATCGAATACGATCAAAACTCCGACACCGCCTCGGTGGTTTTGTTTGACCCCTTTGGGAAGAAAGTGGCCGAAGGCAATTATGTCGATGAGAAAAGGGCAGGAGAGTGGCAGTTTTATTCCGAAAGCCGGAAAGTTTCAGAAGAAACGTATGCAGATGGTGTGAAACACGGCATCGCACGAACATTTTATCCAACCGGAGAGGTGCTGGAAGAATCGGAATGGCAAAACGGGCAGCAAACCGGCAGCTACCGGGTCTTTTTTAAAAACGGAAAACCTTACATGCAATGCAAGTACAGCAACGGAAAACGGAACGGGTTATGCCTGTCGTACTACCAGAACGGAAGAGTTGAAATGGAAGCATATTATTCAAATAACCTCCGTGATAACGACTGGAAGTTTTACAATGAAAACGGTGATTTGAGCTACACCCTGAAATACGACAAAGGAAATCTGCTGAACCCTGAAGTGCAGGACAGCATCATACGCAACAGCCAAAGTCAGTTTGAAAAAAACGGAAACCCTGTTACCGACCCCGAGGATTTCATGCAAGACCCGTCGGAATACATGATGAGGATGCAAAACGTAAGGTAATTTCGGAAGAATTGCTTAATTTGTGCCGTCTTTATGCCTTACAGAACATAGTTTTAAAATGGGTCGATTATTTTTCCTGATTTTCCTTACCAGCATGACTACAGCATTTAACGGCTGGTGCCAGTCGTTTTATTGGGTAGGATTCACCGATAAAGAAAATTCTCCCTGGTCGCTATCCGAACCTGAGGAATATCTTTCACAACGTGCCATTGAACGCAGGGAAAGACAGCATGTTGAAATCGATTCGCTCGACCTGCCCGTAAATCCTTCATACATTAGCCAGGTGCTTCGGCCGGGAGTGACGCTGGTGCATTCCTCGAAATGGCTGAATGGCATTACCGTAGGTTCCGAAATAAGCTCCTTTGCTGAGGATGTGGCACAGCTGCCTTTCGTAAGGGAGGTACAGCTTACCAAAAGGAATATAGACCGGCCAAGTTTAGTAAGTAAATTTATTGAGCCGCATTTTAAAAGCGGCATTGTGTTAATAGACAGTCTTCTGTATGGTGAATCCTCTCACCAGGTTTTTCAAATCAATGCCCATTTTCTGCATAATCAAAACTACAAGGGACAGGGAATGCACATTGCTGTTCTGGATGCCGGATTTTATGGTGTAGACGAGTTTGCTGCTTTCGACAGCCTGTGGGCAGAGGGGCGCATACTGGGAACACGTGATTTTGTTGAGGGCGATGACTATGTTTTTGATGGTCATTTTCATGGGATGAGTGTATTATCGGCAATGGCAGGAAATGTACCGGGAAAGCTGTTAGGCACTGCTCCGAAAGCTTCTTATTGGCTGCTTCGTTCAGAAGATGTGATGTCGGAGTTTTTGATTGAAGAAGATAACTGGGTGGCAGCAGCTGAGTTTGCCGACAGTGCCGGAGTGGATGTAATTAATTCTTCCCTTGGATATTCCACTTTTGATGACCCTGAAATGAACCACACCTATGAAGATATGGATGGGCAGACCACCCGTGTCACCAGAGGCGCCAATATAGCGGCTTCCCGCGGGATGCTGGTTGTTGCAAGCGCCGGCAACGAGGGAAGGCCTTCCAACACCTGGAAATACATTATTGCTCCCTCCGATGGGGAAAAGGTAATAGCTGTGGGAGCCGTCAACAAGGAAGGGATTCCTGCTCCTTTTACCTCTTATGGCCCGGCTTCCGATGGTGATGTAAAACCCAATGTGTCGGCTGTGGGGTGGAATACCATCCTGCAAAGGAGCAACGGCGAAATAGGCACCGGCAATGGCACGTCGTATTCCAGCCCGGTGATGGCCGGCGCTGCTGCCGCTTTGTGGCAGGCCAATGAACAGGCTACCGCTGACCGGGTAAAAGCAGCCATTGAACAAAGCGCTCATTTGTTCCCGGCTTCTGATTCTCTCCTGGGGTACGGAATTCCTGATTTGAAAATTGCCCACCGGTTGCTTAAGGCAGAAGCCATCGGCAAAGATGACATCCCTTCTGTTTGGACCGTATATCCGAACCCAGTAACCAACTATATTGTACTGCAAAAAAAGGTCAGAACTGACTATGGCAATGTGATGCTTTCCTTTTATACACTTGATGGCCGGTTGGTATATCAGAAAGAAGTTTCGGATGCATCAAAAATCCTGTTGACAAACCTGCACCGTTTACCATCGGGTTTATTACTTTTGCAAATCCGTGCTGACGATGCAACGGAGGTCGTGAAAATCAGTAAAGGCCGTTGATAAATGGAACAAAAGCTTACACTTCTTGAACTGAATCTGCAGGTTAAGGATGTCCTTTCCAATTCTTTGCCGGGAACGGTGTGGGTCACGGCTGAAATAAGCGAATTGAAGGAAAACCGTAACGGTCACTGTTACCTTGAACTGGTTGAGGAAAAAGGAGAAGAAATTGTTGCACGTGCCCGGGCCAACATCTGGTCGTATACCTATCGCATACTGAAGCCTTACTTTGAAACCACCACAGGGCAGTTTTTTTGCTGCGACATAAAAGTGCTGGTGAAAGCTTCTGTCGAGTTTCATCCTGTCTTTGGATTAAGCCTCAACATAAGAGATATCGACCCGGCATATACCATGGGCGACATGCTCCTTCAACGCAGGGAAATCATTGAGCGATTGCAGGCGGAAGGTATTTTCGGTATGAACAAGGAGCTTGAACTGCCTCTTGTGCCGCAACGTATTGCAGTTATCTCCTCAAAAACGGCCGCCGGATACCAGGATTTTATGAATCAACTTGAGATGAATCCGCACGGATTTAAATTTTACACTCATCTTTTTGAAGCTTATATGCAGGGAACGGGTGCCGTACCTTCAATAATTTCTGCCCTGGAACGAATTTTTCAGTACGAGGATTTTTTTGATGCTGTTGCCATTATTCGCGGGGGAGGGGCTACGGCCGACCTCAGCAGCTTCGATAATTACAACCTGGCTTTTCATGTTACCCAGTTTCCCCTTCCGGTGGTTACCGGAATCGGTCACGAAAAGGACGATACCATAATCGATATGGTTGCCCATACACGGTTGAAAACCCCGACTGCTGTGGCCGAATTTTTTGTTAATGGCGCCGAACGGTTTTACGAGCAGCTTGTCATGCTCGAGGAGGCGGTGGTCGGCAGTTGCCGCCAGACACTGGACGATAAAAAGGAGCAGCTGGAAAATCATGCAGAAGGTATCCAGCGGCTGGTGGCCGATTTCGTAAATGTAAAAAACAGGCAGTTGCTGAAGAAAGGAAACATGCTCCAGCAACGCGTAAACAGTTTTGCCTTCAGTAAAAAATATGAATTAAATAATCTGGTTCATAATCTTCAATCAGGCTTTTCGGTGTGGAAGCTTCAGCAAAAAAACCTTCTGAACAGCCGGCAGGACTCTTTTAAGCGGGTGGTAAGGGGAATGCTGGTGAAGCATCAGGCTGAAACAACAGAAGCGGGAGAACAGCTTAAGAGCAACGTGGTACGGATGCTTGCAAAAGAACAGGAACATCTGAAGCTGGGTGAGAATGCCATCCGGTTATTAGATCCGGCCAATGTGCTAAGCCGGGGGTATACGCTTACCCTAAAGGAGGGTAAGATTGTAAAATCTGCAGCTTTGTTGCAACCGGGCGATGAAATTGAAACCAGGTTTACCGACGGAAACGTAAAAAGTAAAATTACTAATAACGAATATCATGTCAACAAAGAAGATAAGCTATAATGAGGCCATTGCCGAAATTGAGGAAATACTGGAAAAGATAGAAAATGAAGAGCTCGATGTGGATGAACTGGCCGAAAAGGTAAAACGTGCATCGGTGTTGCTGAAAGTCTGTAAAGATAAACTGTTCAGCACCAGTGAACAGGTGGAGCAGATATTGAAAGAAATGGAAGATTAAAAAAGAAATTATGTATACAAAAGAACAGGTAGCCCAAACTATTGATCATGCCGTACTGAAACCTGAACTTACAGTCGATGATCTGCATATACATGCACAGATGTGCATGAAAAACAAGGTGTACAGCATGTGTGTTAAAACCTGCGACATTGCCGTTGCCAAAACCCTGCTTGAGGGTTCGGAAGTTAAGGTGTCGTGCGTGCTCAGTTTTCCGCATGGCGCCGATACTATGGAGGTGAAGGCTTTCCAGGCCCGGCAGGCCATTGAACATGGAGTCGATGAACTCGATATGGTAATGAACATCGGGAGGTTTCTTGGTGAAGATTACCATTATGTGGTGGAAGATATTAAAGCAGTCGTAGAGGTTGCCCACAAGCACAATGTGCCGGTGAAGGTTATCCAGGAAAGCGGACTGCTTACCCTGGAACAGGTTGCCAAAGCCTGCGAACTGGCATATCTGGCCGGCGCCGATTTTGTGAAAACCTCAACAGGTTTTGGACCCGGAAAAGCCACCCCGGAAGTAATAGATGTGATGCTTAAAACCGTGGGCGATAAAATGAAAGTAAAGGCATCGGGAGGTATCCGTACCTGGGAAGATGCCGTGGGTTTCCTTGAGCAGGGGGCTCACCGCCTGGGCATCGGGTCAACCGAAGCCGTTCTCAATGGGAAAAAAGCTGACGGAGGCTATTGATTATTGATGAAAGTCCTTGCAGGACTTTAACTGAATATAAAAACCTATGCATTTTTTAAACGGAAACCGCATTTACATAAAACCCGACCCGCAATGCCTTACACGAGAGCAGCAACTGAACAGCTGTCTGTTAAAACTGGAGAAGTTTTCACTGAAAAAAAGAATTTATAAGGTAAATTTCTTTTCTGATTCTGCCTCTTCCGACGATTATTCAAATCTAAAAAAGTCGGTGGAAGAAAACATTTCCCGTCGGTTTCCTGCTCCGGTTATCTGCAGTTTAATCGCTCAGCCCCCGGTTAACCGCTCTGTTTTGGCAGAGGCTTTTTTTTATGATGACTCGCAATGGGAGCATAAACTGTGCTTAACGGAGAACGGAGCCGGCATTGCTTTTGAAAGAGGTGGTGCAGGAATTCTTGTGGGGCAGGTACAGGCAAACAGTGCCGGCGCATGCAGCACAAATGCAAAAGCAGCCTTTCAGTCGATGAATACCCTGCTCGAAGAGGCGGGTTTTCCGTTGCATACGGTAATAAGGCAGTGGAATTACATCGAGAACATTCTTGGATACGATAGCAACAAACAGCGGTACCAGGAATTTAACAATGTGCGGTCCGCATTTTACGGAGATAGTTTTAAGGCTGCAGGCTTTCCTGCAGCAACGGGTATTGGCATTAAACACGGTGGTGTTGTTATAGAATTTGTGGCGGTAAATGCTCCTGAAGCTGTGAGTCTGCCAATCGATAATCCGCAGCAGGTGGCCGCCCATTCGTACAGTCCCGAGGTGTTGGCCGGTGAAAGGCATATCCCGAAATCGACTCCCAAGTTCGAGCGTGCACGCTACCTCGAGCTGTTTGGGCGGCAACAGCTGTTCATTTCCGGAACTGCATCCATCAGGGGAGAAAAAACTGCAGCTGTCGGAAATCCCGGAGAGCAAACGCGCATTACAATTGAAAACATACAGCGCCTTTATTCCGATGAGCGCATTCACCGCATTGCAGGAAACAACGTTCAGCCCAAATACGGGCATGCCCGGGTGTACCTGAAAAACCGGGAAGACTTTGCTGTGGTGAAAAAAACATTCAAGGCTTTCTATGGCAGCCTGCCTGTGGCCTATCTGCTTGCCGATGTGTGCCGCGATGATTTGCTGGTGGAAATTGAAGGGAAGGTGATCCTGGAAAAAATAAGGTAGAATTTCTAAAATAAGAGGAGCTAATTTTTTGTCTGTAATCCAGGAACTTACTTTTTGCAGATAAAAAATCTATTAGATATTCTTTTTCCAAATCCATTCGGGATATGACGCCTTCTTTTAAGCATCTTCCTTTAACAGCAAACCTATTATGGAAG
>JAWLCL010000005.1:0-331897 GCA_041687255.1 Mariniphaga sp.
TATTACAACCAACCGGAATTTTGAAGACTGGGGAAATGTTTTTGGTGATAATGTTCTGGCTTCAGCTATTATTGACCGTATTGTTCATCATGCCTTTATCATCAAAATTAACGGAGAAAGTTTTAGAATAAAAGATTATGCAAAAAATGAATAATTTATATCTATTTTAGTGGTACACTTTTCGTGAACATTACTGGTATACTTCTTCCTTATTTTAACAATTTTAAAATATATCAGGAAAACCTGCAGTAAAAAATGAAAGCTATGACAGAAGAAGAAATTGATTTTACAGATGCACAAAGGTTAAGAAATATGGCTGAGGAGGTAATCGCTAAAAAGAAAGATAATACCTCTCTTCCTGAAATTCAAATTGATTATAAAAAGCTTCTATACGAGTTAAATGTTCAACAGACAGAACTGGAATTACAAAACGAGGCAATGCGGGAGGCTAATGAAACAGCAGAAGATGCATTAAAAAAATATACCATGTTGTTTGACCTGGCAGCGATGGGATACTTTTTGCTTGAACCTGATGGTAAAATATGTGAGTTGAATTTCACAGGAGCTGACATGTTGCGTGAAAAACGCTTTACTTTAATAGGAAGCAGTTATAAGCTATTTGTTTCTGATGAATCAAAAACAGCGTTTAATGACTTTCTTGAAAAGGCATATAAAAGCAATGCGATGGAATCATGCAAAATAATGCTGGGTTATGAGGGGAAACCTCTTTGCATGGTTTACATGGAAGGCATTGTTACTGAAGGTGAAAAAAACTGCCTGTTGTCGGTGGTAAATCTTTCAAAATTAAAACATGCAGTGTAACCAAACTGTGGTTGCCTCTACGTTCCTGCGGAACTATGGAACATAGGGGTTGATTTTTATTCTACCCATATTAAGTTCCTATCGGAACTGTCCCATTAGGGACAAAATATTGGTAGGAAGTTAATTACGATATATCACCAGAATATCATGGAGACGGAATATTCTTTACCCCGATAATTAAAATAGTATAAAGTCATTTTCCTCAGGTAAATGTGTGAATCATGTAATTCATAGCATGAATTGTGTAACATTTAGGGGCAAACCCTAATTACCTTTACAATGATGTAATCGTATTCATCATTTAATAATAAAAGTCATGAAAACACTATTGAATCAAACCGGAAAATATTTCATTACGGGATTTATAATGATATCGATGATGCTGTTTATTGCATCATGTACCAGCAGCGAACCTTTTTTAAATTCATCAGTTGTTCCGGCTGCCACAGGTAATGTTAAAGTAAAAAAAGACGCAAATCAGAACTATGTCATTAAGGTACAGATCGATGATCTGGCTGATGTTGAACGCCTGCAATCATCAAAAGACACTTACGTACTTTGGATGGAAACAGATGCGGGGAATAATGAAAACCTGGGGCAATTAAAAAGCTCGACCAGTTTCTTTTCGAAACAACATGGTGCATCGCTTGAAACAATAACCTCCTATAAGCCTGTCCGGTTTTTTGTAACTGCCGAAAACGGCATCGATGTCAGATATCCCGATTCTGAGGAGATTTTAAAGACAAACAGGTTTAACTAAGGCGCTTCCATATTAGTTAAAAATGTTAACAGAAACCATTCCTTCCTGAACAAGAGGAATGGTTTTCTTTTCGCTTCATAAAGTTCAGTTTTTGTCCGTAAATATTATTCCCGGAACACAGCTGTTGCAGCATTGATACGTTTAGTTTTGATAAACATGATAATACCAAATACAAAATATTGCATGAATCACAATCAATTCAATTCCGAACTTCTTAAGTTAAAAAACAAGTTGCGTTATTATGCAATTAGTTTAACCTCCGCTTCAGATCAGGCCGATGACCTTTTACAGGATACCTTGTTGAAAGCACTTGTTTTCCGAGATAAATTCAGGCAGGATACCAATTTCAAAGCATGGGTGTACACCATAATGAAGAATACGTTTATAAATGATTACCGCAGGAAGGTAAAAACAAGCAACACATTTGATGGCCCAAACTACGAATTTCACCTTCTCCTTTCGAAAGACAAAGTATATCCTGCTCCCGATACCCTTTACATCACATCCGAAATACAAAATACAATTGATTCACTTAAAGATGAATTCAGTGTTCCTTTCAATTTATTTATTGAGGGTTACAGGTATAAAGAAATTGCAGAACAACTTGCTTTGCCGCTTGGAACGGTTAAAAGCCGGATTTTTTTTACACGAAAAAAGTTGGTACAATCACTGAGCGAGTATGCATACGCTTAGACTAAAATATTCCCCAATTACTATGAATCAGCCTCGCCAATGCGGGGCTTTTTCTATAAAAAAAGGCAGGTGGTCAACCTGTATTCAACCGTAAGTATTAAACATCATCGAGGGAAATGTGCGATTTGTTTTTTAGCATTTTAAAACCGGTAGGAGTGAGGCCTGTAAATTTTTTAAACTGGTTGGAAAGGTGGGCTACACTGCTGTAATGCATTCTGTAAGCAATTTCCGAAAGGTTCAGTTCATCATAAACAATCAATTCCTTTACCCTTTCAATTTTATGGGTCAGGTAAAACCGCTCAATGGTCATATCATTTCTTTCTGAAAACAAATTGGCAAGGTAGGTGTAGTCATAATTCAGTTTTTCACTGAGGAAATCCGAAAGGTTCATTTTTATTTGTTCTTCCGAAAAATGTACCAGTTCTATTATTGCACTCTTTATTTTCTCAACAAGAATACTTTTTTTGTCGTCCATTAAAACCAACCCTGCTTTTTTTAACTCATCATTTAGCCGGTTCAGTTGTTCAGGCAACAGACCTTCATCAAATTCCGCTTCTCCTATTTTTACGTTAATATGATGTACCCCCAACTTTTCCAGCTCGGAAGTAACCACCATCTGACAGCGCTTACAAACCATATTTTTTATAAATATCTTCAATTGCCTGTTTTTGTAATCCAATAAAGATAAGCATTTGGTTTTGTAAAAGACCCAACTATAATTATTTTAGGTACGGACAACTTTAAATAAGGTTTCCGGTATTATTTATTGAAGAAGATGGCATCCCGGCAGCTTCCAGACCAAAAGCAGAAACCGGAATGCAACTGTTAATCAGCATCAGGTTATACATCTGATTTCTGAAACACAATCTACAATTCCGGATGAGTCCCCTGAGTGTTCATAAATGACTATTCAGTTTTGATGTCATATGCCATAAACGCATTGTTATGCCTCAGGTAAAGGACACCATCGTGAATAACAGGGTGTGCCCAAAACGGGCCGGCATCACCTTGTGTGATCTGAAAGCTGCTGATGAGATTAAATCGTTCAGGGGTGGCTTCTGCCAGTCCGATATTCCCCCTTTTTTCATCATAAATGTACAGCATTCCTTCAGCAGCAATAATTGAGCCCTTGCAGTTCCAGTGCTCTTCCCACATTTTCTCACCGGTTTCCCAATTAATTGAGCACCAGTTGCCGTTTGCATTGTTCAGCCAGTTGGAACCGTAAATGTAACCATCAACAAGCACAACACCTCCATGGTGTACATCAAGTACATCATCGGTCCAGACAACTTCTGCACTGTTGCCATCGTCAGCTATTTTAACCTGGTAGCCGCCGATATCGTATCCACCCGTGACATAGACTTTTCCATTTTTGAAAAGGGGAGTGACACACAGAATATTCTCCCGCCCTTCTCTTGCATTTACATGCGCCACTTTCCAAAGTATATCGCCGTTGTTGACATCCACTCCATAAACATGGTCAAGCGACACATTAATGAGCATTTTTTTACCTGCGTACTCCCTGAGAATCGGAGATACGTATCCCGGTTTATCATCAAAACTTTCTGACTTCCAAATGACAGCACCGGTATTCTTGTTTAATGCAATCGTGTTGGTTTCCGGTCCGCCGGGAGAGAAATAAATGTTATCGCCATCTACCAACAACGATTCTGCGATTCCCCATTTTCCATAAGTTCCTTTATTTTCTTCGCTGCCTTTATACGACCAGATGATTTCTCCCGAATTTCCATCGAAACAGGCCAAATCGCCCATGCCGCTGCAGCTATACACTCGATTGCCTTCTACTGTCGGGGTGGCACGGCTGGCGGGATAGGAACCGTCCCAGGCTCTGCCCATTACTTGCTGCCAGAGAATTTTACCGTTCATGTCAAGCGCATACAGAATATCATCGTTGTTATCGGTTCCGGTGATGTAAATCTTGTTGTTGCCAAAGGAAGGTGATGAATTACCCTTGGTAAGTTCAAGTGTTTCCCACAACAATTCAGGTCCTTTTTCAGGCCATTCCTTCAAAAGCCCGGTTTCAGCCGAAACCCCTGTGCGGTCTTCCGGGCGCCAGCCTGAAGTTTCCTGAGCACCGGAATGTAATCCAACAATTAAAATCAATATAAAAAATGCTGATGGTATAAGTTGTTTTTGCATGGTTGTTTTATTTTAAATATTAAAGTGCAAAAGATAAAAAATCTGCAGGATTTTAGCTTCAAATTAATTAAAAAAACAAATGCCGTAGCACAAAGACCATGGATTGTTCCCATACCCAGAACAGTAAAATTGCACCATGTTGAAGAAAAGCAGAGGTCAGAAGCCCTGAAAGGGCGCCGGCAGCAGCACGGGCAGCGCCCGTTGTTGAAGAGCCCGCCCCCTTCCTGAGCTCTGAAAGAGCGCTGGCATTAGATGGGTATATACATTTCAACTACTTATAAAACGCTGTCGGGGTGTAAACCTGACAGCGTTTGTTTTTTTTACAATCATAAGAATATCATCTATCTTCGACTTTTAAAAGAACAGTCCAAAATGAATAATTAATAACATGAAACAATCCAATCGGACAGTGCTCAGAGCTGCAACCAAAACTAAAAGGCTGGGCATCATACTTACCGATACAGTTCCTACACCACTCGGTCCAATGGTGGTATGTTCAACTGAAAATGGAATTTGCCTTTTGGAATTTCGGGACCATCAGCCGAAGAATTCAGAAAAAGAAGTGCTTGAAAAAAAATTAAACGGAATTGTAAAAGAAGGCGAAAATGTATACATCAAGCAGGTGAAACAGGAGCTTAAGGAATATTTCTCAGGGGAACGAAGGCAGTTTGATGTGCCTCTTCAGTTCATAGGCACTGCCTTTCAGCAGTCAGTGTGGAAATACCTGCTGGACCTGCCTTATGGAACTACTACAACCTATATGAAACAAGCTCTTGCATTGGGAAATCCTAAAGCAGTTCGCGCAGTTGCAGCCGCCAATGGACAAAATAAAATTGCAATTATTATCCCCTGCCACAGGGTGGTTGGCACCAATGGAAAGTTAACCGGATATGCCGGTGGGCTGGAACGAAAAAGATGGTTACTTGATTTTGAAAGCAGAATGAAAGGTGCTCAGTACAGTCTTCAATTTAATGAATGGAAGTCAGGTAGTACCGCCTGATGCAGATCAATAGTCTATAGTGACATTCTGTTTTAGCCCCGGCCTCATGCCATTGCCATTACTGATTTCCGGCTGATTGTTCCAAAGATTGTCAGAACTTTCAGCAAATCCATTTTCTGGTCAACATTGATACAGTACAGCAATCAGCGCGTCAACCTGGCTATCAATTCCCGCCTGCAGTGGAGCTTTGCCCCGCTTTCCGATTTGTACCTGGTGTATAACGACAACTATTTTACAGAAGATTTCGGCCCAAAATTCAGGTCCGTTAATTTAAAGGTGACCTATTGGTTAAACCTTTGATGTTTTTATAGGTCAGTAACAATGGTAGAACGTTCCGTAATCAGGGTAATCAAATTACGGCATTTGAAGTGTATTTTTGCAATGGAAAGTATCAGTGAACAGGGAACAGTAAACACGAATAAGTTCTTTTAATTGCCGTAACAATATTGCATGAATAGTAACTGTTAAATTGCACAGAGCACAGAGCACAGAGCTTAGGGCTAAGAGCCGAGACCGGGAGTATAATCCCAGCATTTATGCTGGGAGCTTGAAGTCAGGCCCTCCCCCCAATCCCTGTCGCTAAGCAGGGTGATGGCCTATCGAAGATTTCAATTATATGAACAGCAGGTTTCAGGTTCTAAGTTCCGGAGAAAAGGGATTCCATCTTTCGCTCCATTTGAAATTCTGCCTTAGAATCAACGCATTTTACCCGAACCAGGCAAGGATGGAATCCCTGTACACTGAGATGGTTGAGAATTAACAGATTGAGGTTTTAATTATATAATAGTAAACAGTGAACAGACCAAATGAACAGGAAACGATGTAAACAGAAACAATTAATTAATAACAATATAAATTAGAAAGTCATGAAATCCACAAGTTTTGCAAACACAAACACAAATGAACAGAATCCACAAAAACATGTGGATTCCATCCGTTACTTTAAAAATTTAAATTTTGTACGGATGAATTTTTTAAAATCAATTTTACTGGGCACAGCACTGATTTTAGTTTCCGGTGCGGTAATGGCAACAGGTAATCTGAAGGTGGATATTAAACCTGCAGGCGAGCACAAAACGCTGGTTCATATTACAAATGCCCAAAGCAGTAACTATGAAATTGAACTGGTAAACAGCAAAGGCGATGTTATCTTTTATAAAAAGACGGATTCACCTTCAGTCCTGTATTCAAAGTATTATGATTTTTCGAAGCTGGAAAATGGTACATACAGTTTGTCTGTAAACATTAATAAAGAAAAAAAGGTAAATACTTTGAAATTAAACAAAGGTCGGGTTGAAGTGCTTGAACAGAGAACGGAAGTTGAACCTTATTTTACAGTAAGAGAAAACCGCCTGGAGTTGTCATACTTAAATTATGCACAGGAAAATCTTTCGCTGATGTTTTATGACGGGGATAAACTGCTTTATAAAAAGAAGCTGGAACCGGAATTTACTATCGTTCAGGGGTTGGATCTGTCAAACCTGGAAAGCGGAAATTACAATGCTGTTCTGACAACTGAAAACAACCATTTTGAATATCCTGTTGAAATAAAATAATGGTTTTGAAGTAACCATCATAAAATACTTCATAGATTTTAATTTTTGAAATAACCATCTCCTGTTGAGGGGATGGTTTTTTCTTTTTGCAAAAGGTGTGTTAACCTATAGTCCGACAAAACCTATCCATCTGCTAAAAAAATGAATAACAGGGCTCAAAAAGTGTGGTGTCATGTTTAGCATATTAAAAATTACAATAATTTTGACTGAAAAAACCAAACCATAGGAATGAAGACTTTATACCTACCCATTTTGGCAGTTCTTATAGTTGCCGGGTTTGCCTCCTGTGAATACCAGTTGAACAGCGACAATTTCCGTGACATTGCCCCGCCGGACACTACCAAAACCATCCATATTAACCTTTCCCCGTTCGAAAAGCAATATGTTTTTACCGTTCCAACATTCGTCACTTATGATTTAAACACTTTTGGATTGAATGTATATAACGTGGAATTTTTTGTGGGAGAACAATCCATTCATAAAGGGAACACGCAGACAGATGATTTCATGTTTGAACCCTCGCCCTGGGGAATTGGTATTGAAACAATGACCATGGTGGTAACAACCAACTCCAACACAGGAAGTCTGGCCGATTTGCTGGGTGCTGAAGGACTGGTCTTTCAGTACAGCTGGGAAGTATTTCTCGATGGAGGAAATCCTAATCCTGTTGAAATTACCGCCATTGAAAACAAAAACGGGGTCCTGGAAATTGAATGGGAAAAATACAACCGGTTTAACTTTCAAAAATACGTTTTATATAAAAATTTTGGTGAGGCAGAATGGGAAGGAGAAAAGCATGTAATTGCTGAAATCGACAAGCCGGGAATTCACCGGTTTGCCGATTCTTCCTTCGTTGGCGGCACCGGTATTTACTGGGTTGAAATTCATGCCAGCAATCAGAAAGCAGTAAGTCAGCGTAAGCGGTTCGACCACCCGTTCCCGCAACTCGACACCATAACTGTTACAGGAGGAAGCGCCCGATTCACATGGAGTAAAAACAAATTTTATAATTCAGTGGAAAAAGTGACGCTTACCATGCCCGATTATTATCCCAATCCCGATATCGTCCTCTTTACATCAGAAAATTTAAACGATACATCAGTTGTGGTTGACAATCTCCGGTTTGGCAGTGCTACAGATTACACACTGTCGTTTTATCCCAAATCTGATATTCGTATTTATGAGGACAATCAAATTGCCCGTTCTGTCTTAAACTTCGGCACCGGAAAAGTCATTCCTGAATTCAGCAAAATTTTAGGCTCACCGAAACATGACAATGTTTATCTGTATTGGAACGAAACCATTAATCAATATAAATTCCCGGGAATGCAGCTGAATTCATCAGGTAAAACTGGATTTTTTTCATCATGGTTTATATCAAACTACGATTTGAGCCTGGTTACTATTGTAAACAGTTTCATGAAAAAATTCACTTCCGAAAACATGAGCCAATCCACTTCGTCGGAATGCTGGGATTATGGCTTTCATTGGTTTCACAACACCACCTCTGTTTCTGAAAACAACCGGATGATTGGACCTGCAGGTTCCGGTGTGGGACTTTATGACGGACAAGCCGGCAAATTACTTTTTACAAAGGAAGATGATAACCTTTCACAAATTGTTTTGTCACCCGACGGGAATTATGCATTTAGCCGGAAAAGTAACGGGAACTTGGAATTGGATGAAATTTTTATTTTTAATGTCAGGGAAACAGGTTTTGAACCTGCCGGCAATTTTTCAGCACCGGTTTTTTCCCGTGCAGGATGGGTAGCTGAAGAAGGCCATTTGCTCTGGTTTCTGGAGGGAAATGAACAACAATATCCCGGCGAAACCGGAAATGTATTTAGGCTATATAATGCCTCCACACATCAAAAGGCAGCTGAAATCCCTGTTAAAAAGGGTCATTTTTGCGGGATAGATTCCCAGTTCAACAGGGTAGCCTTTTGGGATGTAGTGAAAAACAGCGACACTAAACAAAATCTGTACATATACAATTACAACACCGGGGAAATAGAAAAAACCATCGGGCTAAAACCCAATGTTGATAATTTATATTTCTGGAATAACCACCTGTTTAGCAATAAAGGTTTTTACATCAACTGCACTGAATATTAAAATGATGAAGAAAAAACTGATAACTATATTGCTGCTCGTTATCTCAATTTCTGTTTTCGGACAGGAATGGTCATTTGGAGCAAAATTCGGAATGGGAAGCTACAACATGCTTGACTTGAAAAACTTACAGAACTACCGGCTCCGGCAAACCAACCTGCCGCTTAAAACCACCGAAAGCTATCCGGTTTCGCCGGTTTACAATGCCGAAATTGGATTAAGAAAAGTTCTGTACCTCGATAAAATCGGCCTGTTTTATACATTCAGTTCCACTGGTTCACGTTCAACAGTTTCTGATTATTCCGGCCGTATGGATTTGGATGCCTTAGTAAACGGCAACCAACTTGGACTTTCATTTTTAAAGAACACATTTGAAAATAAAGATCTTTCCTACGGTATATACCTGGAAGCTTCCTATCTGTTTTCTTCTCTGAAAATAGAAGATAACCTGGTTCTTACGTCTCCTTCAAAGTTTACAGAAAATGAAACTTACCGGTTCAATTCAAAGGGCATCGGTGCGGAACTGGGAATGGCTGCAGAGTACCGGCTTTCCCCATTTAGTTTTCAGCTTAACCTGGGCTACCTGCACGATTTTTCCGGCAAACTATACCTCGATGGGAAAAAAGACCAGTGGCTGGCTGTTGAAAATTCTGAACTAAAAACTGAATGGAGCGGATTCAGGATGGGATTGCAGATAGCGTACATCATTCCAGCCAAAAATAAAAAATTGAATAACTAAAGATTTCGTGTATTATCAATCACCAATGCCTGGCAGGCCGCAAAAAAACAATCGGTCGAAAGGCAGAAAAGATGCCCTCCCGGCCCATTTATAGAAAATGCATTGATTATTTAAATTGCGAAAACTATGTGCCTTCTTTACCACCCTGTTATCGCCTTTTATAGCCTAACGGCGAAAACACCTTTCCTTGGTAAAAGAAGGGGAAAGGAAACTTCTCCGTGGTTGAATTCAGGTTGAGATGATGATCGTTTTTCTGAAAGGGTTAGAGGAACGAAAGCATACCTGCCGGTTTCAGAATTCTTTTCATAAGAACCACAGGCTATCGCGCACTGCGGATTTCTCCTTCTTTGTAAGGAGGATTTCGCCTTTTAAAGCCTAACGGCGAAAACACCCCTCCTTGGTAAAAGAAGGGGAAAGGAAACTTCTCCGTGGCTGAATTCAGGTTGAAATGATGATTGTTTTTCTGGAAGGGCTAGAGGAACGAAAGTATGCCTGCCGGTTTCAGAATTCTTTTCATAAGAACCACGGGCTATCGCGCACTGCGGATTTCTCCTTCTTTGTAAGGAGGAGTACCCGGTATTCCGGGGGAGGTGGTTGATTTAATAATTTACCACCCCGTTTTCGCCTTTTATAGCTCAACGGCGAAAACACCCCTCCTTGGTAAAAGGAGGGGAAAGGAAATATCTCCGTGGCTGAATTCAAGTTGAAATGATGATCGTTTTTCTGGAAGAATTCTTAAAAAAACCACCCCGTTTTCGCCTTTTATAGCCCAACGGCGAAAACACCCCTCCTTGGCAAAAGGAGGGGAAAGGAAACTTCTCCGTGGCTGAATTCAGGTTGAAATGATGATCGTTTTTCTGGAAGGGCTAGAGGAACGAAAGCATACCTGCCGGTTTCAGAATTCTTTTCATAAGAACCACGGGCTATCGCGCACTGCGGATTTCTCCTTCTTTGTAAGGAGGAGTACCCGGTATTCCGGGGGAGGTGGTTGATTTAATAATAGTTGATCATTTACCACCCCGTTTTCGCCTTTTATAGCCCAACGGCGAAAACACCCCTCCTTGGTAAAAGGAGGGGAAAGGAAACTTCTCCGTGGTTGAATTCATTTTAAAATGATGATTCTATTTCGGATTAGATGAACGAAACGATAAAAAGAAAATTCAATCATTTTATTCTCTTTGTATCCTTTTGCCTTTGTATTTAAAAAAATCACCCTGTTTTCGTCCGGCTAAAAGGTAATCACCTTATCGCTGTCGACCACCCATTCGGTTAATTCAGCCATGGTGCTTATTTCAGCTCCTTCAATAAGCGGTGCATTTTTCAAACCACGGGCATCGGCGCACGAGCCGCAGATTTTTACTTTGGCGCCTTTGTTCATTGAAAACTTCATCATGCGCTCAATATTGTAATACCCGTTGGGCGTAGTTTGACCGGCCACAGCACAGGAAGCTGCATCGGCCATTAAAAAGATTCGTACTTCAACATCTTCATGGGCTTTATTTAGCTGGTTGGCTAAGCGGAACCCATTGTAAGCCTTTTCTGTTCCGTAAGGAGCATCGTTGATTAAAATCAAAATTTTTTGCATAACACTATACGTTTAATTGTTTTTGTATCCTTTATTACGAAACGGATGCCATCAACTCTTTTAATTTGTTGAACATTTTCCCGGCTTCGTCTTTTAGTTCAGGATTTGAACTTAGTGCACCGAGCATGACTTCCATATTCATTGTAGAAATAATTGTCTTCCCATTTTCCTCATAAACAGCCAGTCGACACGGCATGAAAATGGAAAAGTGGGGAAAATCGGTCAGCATGGAAGCTGCGGTTTTTGCCCGGCAGATTTCGTACACCCAGGCCTTACGGTCGATTGGAAAACCTTTGCTTTTAAGGATATCGTGGTAGACATAAGTTTGCAGCAACGAAAATTTATATTCCTCGCAAGCTGCAGGTAGTATTGATGTTACATGTTCAACTGACTGATTACTTTCAATTTTATACGTAAACATTTCAATCATTTTATCGGCAGGCACGGCTGCTTTCATCAATTTTTCGAGCATAATAATATGTACTAAAAGGTTAAAACTGTTTTGTTTTTTCGGATTAAGGCATAGAGGTCAGCCATAGATGAGAAGGTACAGATTTGAGGTTCGTCGTTTTTGCGGCTTTGCAAACAGGTACCGCAGCCCTGTATCAGACCGCCCTTTTCAAGAAAGGCATCCACCTGTTCTGCCAGCTCAGCATTTTCCTTCACCAGGTTATCTACTTCCACTCCCTTTGCAAGAAGAAATACCTGAACGGTATCGCCCTGAATTTTTGCATGATTAGCCAGCCGGAAAGCATTCCACACAGTTTCCACATCGTTGGAATAGATTACCATTCCAATTGAGGTGGGCGCATAAGAAGGCGGTTTTTGAATAAACTGTGCCAACAGGTCGAACGACAGCAGGAATAAAGCAACTGTTAACAGCAGGAAAGATTTTTTCATAGAATTTCATTTAATTTTGGTTTTATACATTATTCATATTTTCGTACTTACAACTAAAGCACAGGCAATTTTGAATGTTTATTTCTGCTCTTCAAGTTGTTTGACCTTCCACTCAGGATATCCTTCATCAAGCCTCCTGACATTGAACCCGTTTTCAGTAAGTATCTTTACTGCTTCATCTGCAAGAACACAGAATGGACCACGGCAATAAGCAATGATCTCCTTCTCTTTTGAAAAATCTTTCAGGCAGCACAGCAATTCATTCATGGGCACAGATACAGCACCGGTTATATGTCCCAATTCATACTCAGATGGAGGGCGGACATCCATTAACAAAACATGTTTATTATGGAGCATTGATTCCAGTTCATCAAGGGTAACTGAATTTAGTGCAAGATTATCCTGGCGATGACGGTTAAGTGTTTTTTCCAGAACCGCAACCTCAGTTATGGCATATTTTGTAATATGCTGATAAAGCGCCAGAAATTCATCATTTATTATTGAGTAGAAAACATAGTGACCCTCTCTACGCGATTTTACAATGTTGTTGTTTTTTAGTACCTGCAGGTGCTGTGAAGCATTGGCTATTGTAAGTCCGGTTGCATCCACTATTCCCTCAACGCTTTTTTCACCCTGGGAGAGCATCTCAATAATCTCGAGCCGTGCGGGATTGGCAAGCGCTTTCATTAGTTTTGAAAGCCCGTCATACATAGCATCTTTAAATTCTCTGCCTTTCATCTTCTCTTTTTATATTATTCCGAAACAAAGATAGGAAGCAAAATCAATTATTCAAGAGATTTATTGAATAAAATAGTTCAAATGTACTTTATGAATCAAAGCTAAGGAAGCAGCAAAAAAAGAAGCGTTCTGCCAAAACTAACATGTCGGGAATATTTCTTTATTTAATATACATACTGACTTCATACCAAAGACGTACTAAAGTCGGATTAAATTCGCGATTTTCCGAGTTTAGTACGAAGAAGCTCCGGATTTGACACCATGAAGATTTGGTGTCGCTAAATAAATGCCACTAATTATGAAGGACTAACATTCCATCAGGACCATGTGATTATGCCTGCAGGTTTTGCTCTGCAGCGTTATTTGCATCTAAAAGAGTGGGGGAGATGTCTTGAAAAATGAATATATCAGGAACGCTTGAATTATTTTACCCGATTTTAAGCCGGGATTTTACAAATTATGCCTTCCATTCTTTAATCAGGTTGTCGCGTTCTGTTTTTAATTTTTCGCTTATCCCGATTTTATAGATGTGGGGGTACTTAAACCTTTTGTACTCCTGAGGCAGTTTGCTCAATCTTTCAGAGCAATAGGCAGCAATTTCATCCAGCGGGCGCTTTTCGAACGTGCGTTTGCCATTCTCCATTACCAGATTCAGCAAAGGCTCTTTTTTCAGGTTTCCAACCGTCATATTTTTTTCAGGTTCAGACGGGTGGTGGATTTTATCAATTATTTTTTCACCGGTTAATGCAACCGCATCGGCACCGGCCCAGCTGCCGTTTTGATTTATCAGCCGGTACACCTGTTTTTTATGGGGGAGGGTGATTTTACTTATTGATTCCGATAGCTTTATTCGCGGCTTACCGGCGCCAAATGCAAGTTTGTATACCCCGTCGAGGGCAGCATCGGGCTGCCCGGTAACAAGGCTGGTGCCTACACCAAATAAATCGATTGGCGCATTTTGTTCGATTAAGCTTTTAATAACGTGTTCATCCAGTTGATTAGAGGCTGCAATTTTCACATCGTTTAGTCCTGAATCATCGAGCATCTTTCGTGCTTCGCGGGCAAGGTAAGCCAAATCTCCGCTATCGAGTCGTATGCCTAAAAGTTTTTCACCCCGTTCCTGCATTTCTTTTCCAACCTTTATTGCATTTTTCAGGCCGCTTTTCAGTGTATCATATGTATCAACCAGCAGAACGCAGTTATTGGGGTGGGCTTCTGCAAAATCCCTGAAAGCATCCAGTTCATTGTCGTAGCTCTGAATAAAGCTGTGGGCCATGGTTCCCGAAACAGGGATGTTGTAATCACGGCCGGCACGTACATTACTGGTGGCATCAAAACCTCCTATTATTGCCGCCCGGCTGGCATAATAGCCTCCCGGTCCCTGGGCACGCCTTAATCCAAAATCAACAAGTTTACACTGTCCTGCCACCAGCTTCATGCGGCTTGCCTTGGTGGCAATGAGGGTTTGCATGTTAAGAATATTTAGCAACAGGGTTTCGATTATCTGTGCTTCAATCATGTTTGCTTCCACTGTTAGTACGGGCATCACAGGAAAAACCAATTCGCCCTCCCGACAGCTATATATATTGCCCTGAAACCTGAAATCTTTCAGGTAAGTTACAAAATCATCGGGAAATCCTGTTTTCTTAAGAAAAGCCAGATCTTTATCGTCGAATTTAAGGGTTTCAAGAACGTCGAGCAAATCGTCCAGTCCTGCAAAAACAGCATAACCTCCATCAAACGGTAATTTTCTAAAAAAGTAATCAAATACTGCTTTGTCCTCTGCCGTCTGTTTTTTAAAATAAACCAATGCCATACTTAGTTCGTACTGGTCGGTATAGGTGCCGGTAAAGTTGATCATAATCTTATTTGTTTTACTGTTTCTTTAGTTCTGCAGTTGTTCTTCAATATCGATAAAAACCACTGTTATTTACTCATAAGTACACGTTTTTATTTAGCTTAACTAATACTAATAGTTAACAACCGGTGCTTCATTCCTTCTCAATTTTTTCATTTTCGAACTGGAAGTTAATAAACTTTAATGAAACTTTAACAGTTCAAACCAGGCTTTATTCATTGAACGTTTCATTTCAAGCAGTTTATCGACACTATCGTAATAGAGTGCTAATTCAATCAAATATTCACCAATTGAAATTTCACCGCTGTCAAGTGCTTTTAAGAGCAGATCCCGGCTGTTATATCTTTCCAGTTTGCTTTCGTACCCGCTAATGCTGTTCTGTAGTGCAGCAACTTTTTCATACTGCGTTTTCATTTCATTGTAGAACTGAAGTTTTGCATCTGTCTGAATTTTTTCGGTAGCTGCTATTTTTGCTTTGGCATACCGCACAGCATTCTTATTTTCCCATAAAGGAATGGAGATTCCCATTGTTAGTCCCTGGAATTGTTCGCCTACTACTTTTTCGCTCATGTAACCGGCCGAAAACTTAGGCAGGCTTTGTGCAACCTGCAATTGCTTTTGCTTATGGTTTATTGCCAGCTCCTGTCTTACCCATTTCAATACCGGATTGTCCTGTTCGGCAGTTGCATACCAATGTTCAAAATCGGAATTTATCTGACGTTGAATAAACATACTGTCAGAAAACGCTATGGGCTTTCCACCGTTCAGCTTTTCAAGTTCGGCAAGCAAGGCTTCACGTTCTATTTCAATTGTTTCTGCTTCTTTCACCATATTTAGCAAATAAACCTGCGACCGGTTGAACTCAAGAATGTTTGCTTCTCCTGCTTCCAGTTTCTTGCTGTACGATTCAGCAATCCGTTCTGCATGATTTACACGCATATTGTATTCCGCCAGGAGCGCATTGTTATATATGAGTCCGGCAAGAAGAATACGGGTTTCATGTAAAATGTCCTTACGTTGTCTCTCATATTCAAGCCCGGCTTGATTATTTTTAAGTTCCGAAATCTGATTGCGGTATATATAAGCTGTTGGAAAATCAAATGACTGGCTGACGGCTATATCGTGACGGTTGCCTATTGCCGAAGGATTGCCCCACAGGTAATTGAATTCCACTTCAGGATTTGACGGCCAGAGTCCTGTTTTGTTCCCTATTTTCTCAGCTTCCATATTTTCCCGCAATGCGGCCAATGTAGTATTATTGCGTTCGATTTTTGCCAGCACCGAATCGATCCGTACCTGAGAAAATACATTGACGGATGCCATCAACAACATTACTATAATGCTTTTTTTCATATGATTAAAATTGTTTGTTTTCTAAGGTATCATATGGAATTCGCATGAGGGTTTTAATCATCCTCGATTGGTATGACATATCGCTCATGCTCATTTCATTTTGTTCTGTTTTTAATGATTCCCCGGCTGTTTAAAACACTGTAAACAACAGGTACAATGTATATATTAAGGAGGGTGGACGTTAGCAGCCCTCCCAGGATAACTTTTGCCATCGGGCTTTGAATTTCGTTTCCGGGCATATCACCTTGCAGGGCAAGGGGAACCAGAGCCAGGGCAGCCGTTAAGGCAGTCATCATTATAGGAATTAACCGATCTTTTGAACCATAAATAACCGTTTCTTCCAAGGATTTGTCTTGTTCCTGTAAATGCTGGTATCGCGAAATCAGCAATATCCCATTACGAGTAGCAATACCAAAAAGGGTAATGAACCCTATGATAGCAGGAATATTCAGAATGTTCGACGTGACATAAATTGCAAAAACCCCGCCGATAAGTGCCAAAGGCAAATTGAGCAGGATAATACCGGCCAGTTTAAAATCTTTAAACTCCTGGTAAAGGAGCAGAAATATAACAAATAAAGCAACAACTGAGGTAAACAGCAGGGTCCGTGAAGCACTTGCTTCGCTTTCAAATTGTCCGCCATACTCTATGCGATATCCTTCAGGTAACTGGATGTTTGCATTTACATTATCCTGTATTTGCTCAACTACACTGCGTAAATCGCTTCCGGCAACGTTTGCTGAAATTACAAGTTTTCGTTGCACATTTTCGCGACTTATAGAGCTGGGGCCTGATGCAGATACAATTTCTGCAACCTGCGAAACGGGTACTTTTTTTCCGTTTTCAGCATCGATGAGCAGGTTCCTTACCGTTTCAATATTTTTGGAATAGGCTGTATCCATTTTCAGTACTAAGTCGAAACTTTGTTGTCCTTCATAAATATCGGCCATCTTTTCCCCGTTAAACGCTATTTCAACAAAACGATTGAATTCTTTCATTGTAATACCATAAAACGCAAGCATTTCCCTGTTTGCCCGGATTTGAATCTGCGGAATTTCAATTTGCTGCTCGACATTCACATCTACCAGCCCTTCAATATCAACGATGTTTGCTTTAATCTGATTTCCCAATGTAAACATCCGGTTCAGGTCGGTTCCAAACAATTTAATGGCAATGTTGGCACGTGTTCCCGAAAGCATGTGGTCGATGCGGTGCCCCAGGGGCTGACCAACCGTAAAAGCAATTCCGGGGATGCCCGATAGTTTGCTCCTGACCTCCGTCAGGAATGCTTCGAGCGGGCGTTCATCCAATGTGAAATTAACATCCACCTCAGCACTGTTTACTGTTTGTGAATGTTCGTCCAGTTCACCACGTCCTGTGCGACGGGTGGTAGTTTCCACTTCAGGGATTGACAACATTTCGGTTTCAACCAGGTTGCCCAACTTGTTGCTTCCTTCCAGCGAAGTTCCGGGTTGGGTTACAACCGACAGTGTTAAGGCACCCTCATTAAACTCCGGTAAAAAGCTTCGGCCAAAGTTTGAAAAGATTATCATTGCTAAAATGAACAGCCCAAGAATGGGCAAAACAACTGTTTTTTTATGATTCAGTGTCCAGACCAGTGACTTTTCATAAGCCGATGACAGCTTTTGGGTTAGCCAGCTGTCTTTTTCTTTTTTAGCCAGGTATTTTTCATTTGAAAGCATCATTTTAGCGAGCAATGGAGTTAAGGTCATTGCCACAAGTAATGACACTGTAAGTGATACAATAAATGAAATTCCCAGAGGTTTTAGCATTCTTCCTTCCATTCCGGTAAGAAAAAACAGGGGCAAAAAAGCAACAATGATAATTAAGGTAGCATTCAGGATAGAAGCCCTTATTTCTTTGGAAGCCTCAAAAACCACCGTAAAAGAGTTCTGCCTTTCATCAGGGGGCAGTAGACGATTTTCCCTCAGTCGTTTGTACACATTTTCAACATCAATTATGGCATCGTCGACAAGCGAACCAATGGCAATTGCCATACCTCCCAGGCTCATTGTATTTATACTTAAATTAAAGAAATCAAGCACCAACACAGCCCCAAGTAATGAAAGTGGAATGGCGATAAGAGAAATGATTGTTGTCCTGAAACTTCCTAGAAATAAAAACAGTATGATTATCACCAGGGCAGCCCCTTCAATCAATGCCCTTTGAACATTATTAACCGAAGTTTCTATGAAATCGGCCTGGCGAAAAATTTCAGTATCAATCTGTATATCTGGAGGCAGGCTTGCTTTTAGCAAATCAAGATTTTCATCTATTTTTTCAGTAACAGCAAGTGTATTTATATTGGGCTGCTTTGAAACCGAAAGAATTATGGCAGGTTGTGTATTCAGTGATGCATATCCCATTTTAACAGCACTGCCGATTGTAACATCGGCAACATCGTTTATCCTGATTGGCTTACCATTAGCCGATTTAATATAAGTTCCCGCCAGTTTCTCCAAATCAGAAGTACGGCCTATTCCGCGAACAATAAATTCGTTACCGTAATCGCGAATAACCCCACCTGATGAATTATCGCTTATATTTTCACAGGCAGCCGACAGCTCTTCGAGGGTTACGTCATAAAAACTCATTTTCATAGGGTCGGCAATTACCTGGTACTGTTTGAAATCACCGCCTATGATGCTCACCTGCGAAACGCCACCTGTTGCCAGTATTAAAGGTTTTATGTTCCATTCGGCAATTGTACGCAGGGTCATCAAATCGGTTGAATCCGCTTTTAGCCCAATAAAAAAAATTTCGCCCATTACACTCGATTGCGGAGCTAATACAGGATTTCCAATGCCAACAGGCATCTGGTCGTTAATTGTAATGAGTTTTTCGCTAACAATCTGCCGTGCGCGGTAGACATCGGTACCCCAGTCGAAATCTATCCATACAAAGGAGAATCCCTGCGAGGAAGCTGAACGAACCCTGCGTACCCCGTTTGCACCATTGACGGCCGTTTCAATCGGGTAGGTTACCAGGCGCTCCACTTCTTCAGGCGCCATTCCATGTGCATCGGTCATAACCACCACAGTGGGGGCCGTTAGATCGGGAAACACATCGATATCCATCTCAGTTGCCGTTTTCGTTCCGAAAACCAGCAGCACCATAGAGCTAATAAGAATAAAGAACTTATTGTTCAGGGAAAATTTAATTATATTGTCTATCATCAATTTTCACTTTTATTGATTAATGAACATGGCCGGAATGGGGATCCAATGCGCCCGAGGCCTGAGCAAGTTTTACAAGGGTTGCCCCTTCGGATATCACCCGTTCTCCTGAAAGTAAGCCGGATAGAATTTCGGTATCAATACCATCGGTGGCACCTTTTTTAACCTGGCGTTTTTCAAACAGTTCGGGTGTTTCCTGTACAAAAACAAAATAATTCCCCTGTTCTTCCAGAAGTGCGGAAGCCGGAACAAGAGTGGCTTGTGAATTTGTAAGGGTTTTTAGGTAAACCTCAATCAGGCTTCCCTGTACAAAACCAGCTTTATTATCTATCTGCAGGCTTACAGGAATAAGATAATTTTCATCATTTACCGATTTCCCATAAGACAATACTTTTCCATTAAGTTCCTCAAACGTGTAAGATTGATTATCGTATAAAGTTTTTATGTTGGCAGAATTGATGCCGGCTAAAATACCACTGTACTGTTGCTGAACAAATGCATGCAGGATGAGCGACTGGTTTTGGCTAACGGAAACAAGTGTTTGCCCGGCTTCCACATACTGTCCGTTTGTTACAAATACCTGTTTCACAAAACCTTGCATAGGACTTGTAATGCTTTGTGCACCTTCACTGAAATTATTGATATAATTTTCATAAACTGCCCTTGCATTTTCGTATGCCGTTTTTGCTTCCAACAGCTCTTTTTCAGAAATAATTCTGTCTTCAGCCAACTCTTTTTTTCGCATATAATCCGCCTCTGCATTTTCGAAATTATTTCTTGCTTCGGTAACCCTTACTGCGATGTTATTATCCGACATTCCGCCTGAAGTAATTCTCAAAAGCGTTTGCCCGGCTGCAACCTCCCTGCCTTCAATAAGATTATTATTGGAAAACAAAACAATTCCGTTTGTTTTTGCCGCAACCATTTTTTCGTTACCTGTGTCAGGTTGTATTTTGGCAACTGTTTTAATAACCTGTCCAAAAGGCTCTTGCTTAACCGGTTCTGTTTTAAAGTCTATTTTCCACGACTGCTCTTTAGTAAAAGCTATTTTGTTAACCATTGAAGATTCCTGATGATCTTCATGTTTATGTGCTTCATTATGATCGGAATATACCCGTATCCCGGTCACTGCAATCTCTGCAGTATCTGCCATAAATCGCAATGTTCCGGTTCCCGCAGCGGTGGGTGTTAAATCAAAGCTGTAGATCCCTGTTCGGGTTGGCTCTTCCAGGGTTTGTGCAACTTCATAACCGCTAACAGATAACACAACGGTTACGGAGCCTGATTCCAGTGGCTTAAATGAAGGAAGTTTTGTAAAATGCGCTAGAATATTTGCCTGTTCACCAACTACAAAAGCATCGGCTTCAGCAAATAACTCATAACTGCCGGTATACACGGTATATTGATTTTTTTCGTGTTCATGTTCTACTGCTTCCTCTTGCTCAGCTTCATGCTCATGATCATGCACCTGAGGATTTTCATCAATATATTTTTGGCTGGCCACATGTTCATGACCACCATCCTGATTATGGGTGTGGCATGCTGCTGCTAAACAGGCAAGCACTACAATGAGTAATATTTTGAATTTCATGTGATTAAAATTGTAAGTTTTCAAAGGTATAATATGCCTGCCTGTTCCGGTAGGCAGGCCTGCCTTTAACGGCAGACAGGGAATTCGCATGTTCCGATAAACATCTGGATTAATAATTCCCGGTTGGTATGGCATATCGCTCATACTTATTTCATATTGCTATAGTTTTTTTATTAAAAACAAACGTGCTGGTACTCCGGCTTGTCCTTAAGCAGGTCATACCATTGAATAAGCAATGGGAAAAAGTAAAAACTAAACAACCGGGGGAGCCCGCAGGCTCTGAGTCAAATGGGCAATGTCAGAATAGTAAGGTTGTATATCCGTCCTGAGGATTTCAGCTTCGGCAAAAAAAGTTGAAACCCGGATATTAACAGAAAGAACAATGTTATTAAAATCCGGAAGGTGCTTATCTTTTGAAGCGTCTGAACTGCTTAGTTTGTAAGTATCCTTTGAAGAAACAGGAATAAACTCACTTATAAAACAGCGGTTTAGGTTGTTTTGTGGGTCATGCTGGTGACTATGCCCGGTTGGGTCCTGTTCATGTGGATATAAAAAATTTAAAAAGCTTTCAGTTTCAACACATACCTGGCCCTGATGATGGTGATGGGGAATTGCAGAATGCGCAAAGAGTATAATTCCTGAAAGAATTATTATCATCTTAGCCATATATTTTCCCTTTGATTTCACCAAATAACTTTTTTAAACGTTTTTTCTGTTGCCGATGGCAAATATAGAAAAAATATGCTTAATAATGAGACGGTATCCTTATCCATATATTTCGTGAAATATCACTCGTCTAAGGTTTTAGATTTATAAAAAGCATATTTTTCACTTTGTGGGTTTTAAATTTTTTATTTACATGCTTTGAATGCATTTAACTTAAAACTATTCAATTTTAATGGTAAAAACATTACCAACTCTTTACTTATGCTATGTCATGTTAACTCATCCTTCTTAAAACATTTAACATACATCAACAACAAAGGGTGCCAAAGAAGTTTTTACCATCGAACAAAAAATTACTGCCGCTTAGCTGTTTTCCTCTGAGAGCATTTCTTTGCACATAACTTTTTTTTCAAAAATCAGAACATTAATCTCAATCCTAAAATTAAACGGTTTCCATTCTTAACTCCTGTTGATTGAGAAGGATTAACTGCTATCTGGTACAATCCTTCAATTTTTACATTCGGTGATATCAACTGAAAACCGGGAGAAATAAAACTATAAGAAGCAGAACTTGAGGCAGCCGGATTATTCTTCACAAACGAAAATTCCTGTACAGGTGACAGCACCCAGTTTTCCAGATTGGGTAAAATAATGTTTCGCGATACAGCCAGATTTACCTGTAGCTGTTTTGCTGCCGGTTTGTTTTCCCGGGCATTGTAATTCACCCATTCAAATGCGTTGTTTAAATCGAACGACCACATGCCGGGCCGGTAGGAAGCATTCAGTCCTAAAACCGGGCTGTAGGTTTTTGACAATGAACTGTTCAGGATGGGAAATGTAGTTCCTGCAAAACCTGCTACACCAACAGTGTAGGTTCGTGCATTGTGCCGGTACAGTTTTACCTTCCCCATAAGAAACGGATCCATCCATTGACTTTCCATCTCCATCATGGTTTCATTAGTACCTGCAGCACGATAACCGTTCCGCATCATCAGCGTAACATCAGGAGTTAAACCGTAAGCAATAACTACAGGCATCATGTGCATGACCATTTTGTCGCTGCCCATATAATTAAAAATATTCCGGTACTGTAGTCTGACGATTATACGGTCCTGACCCGGTGTTAAACCCGCATCCACACTTATTCCTTCTGCCCTTGAAGAGAGTGCAGCTGTAAGGAGCAGAGAGGATAGAGCGATGGTGGTGAATAAATTAATCCTCATCTTTACCGGGTTCAATTTTCTTTCCGGGGGTAAAATTGGCTTTTTTAATACGTTGTTCTATTTCTTCATCCGAAACATCGGCATTGGGCTTTAATTCAACAACAACTACTTTTTCTTTAAAGCTGGCTTTTGCTTCTTCAACACCTTCTATTTTTTCCACCTGTTTTTCAAGTGCCGACTGGCAGCCGGGGCAATCCATGCCAAAAACTTCATAACGGACTACTTCAGTTTTAGTAGTGTCTTCCTGTGCAACAGTGCTGTAATTTTCCAGATATCCTGCAAATGCTGCCGTTGATGCTGACGATAATAAAACTGTAATTGCTAATGATAGAAAGCCGAACTTTAGGTACTTCATACTATTCTGAATTTAAAGATTCATTGACCCCGGAATTAATTCCCTGAGGTATTTTACTTCAGTAACAGAACAATTATCATACCTTTTTGTCTTAATATCCCCAGCAAATCTGGCTTACCTGTTGACCAGGCACTTAAGATTACATCAGATTTTTCTTTCGCTCCTGGTATTCTTTTTCATCGATTTCGCCCCTGGCATACCGCTCATTTAATACATCGAGGGCTGATTTCCCTGTAGGTTGATTGGAACCGGCACCTTGATTCATTGATCTTGCTACGAACCAGATAACAGCAATGATGATAATTATACCAATAATCCACCACCATCCCATACCCCAGCCGTGGCCTCCATATCCGTCCATCATAACCAACTCCTTTCTTTTTAATTGTTGTTTTGATTGTTCATCATTCCACCCCGGTTTTGCATCATTCTATTCCGGTCCTGTTGCATCATACCACCCTGCATCATATTTTGCTGCATCATCATATTCTGTAACTGTTCCTGCTGATCCTCATTCAGGACATCTTTCATCTCTGAAGCAGTTGTGTAGGCAGCCATCTTCATGTTTATTCTTATATCTGAACATGTTTCCAGCTGACCTTCCACTTCATCAGCTGAAGAATTGTTCTTTAACAGGTTTTTAAGCTTCATCTGACTTTTACGTAACTCTGCCTGCATATCGATTTGCTGCTTTTTAAAATCAGTTTGCAAATCGAGAAGTTGTTCCACCTGGTTGTCGTTAAGGGCTAATTTTTCCTGCATTCCCGGAAGCATGTTCACCATCATACCATACTTTCTCATGGGCATCTCCTGATTCATCATTTGCCCGCACATGGGACACATTCCCATCATGCCCTGCATCATTCTGCCCCTTTGCATCATCATTCCCTGTTGGGGGTTCTGGTTATCATCCTGGCCCATCATCTGGGCACTGGCAGTGTATCCTGAAACAAACAGGAAAATTGTTATAAATGCTAATAAATTCTTCATGTTATCCTCCTTTATTTATTTAATGTTATTTATTTCAATCAGCTTAACAATATCGAGCCATAAATTTTCAACCCGGATGTTTTGAGCATCAAACCCTGCTCTTAAAAGGTTATCATACGTGCGGCGGTTAATGTTCGCCCCGTAAAGATGCAGGGGAATGAAATTCAAAACATCCATTAATTCACCGACAACTTTTTTCTTGCTCCGGACATGTTCCAGCATCAGAATCTTTCCTCCGTTTTTGCATACCCGACGAATTTCTTTCAACCCTTTAACAGGGTCAGGGACAGAGCAAAAAACACAGGAAGTGATAACCGTATCGAAGCTGTTATCACTGAAATCCATGTTTTCGGCATCCATTTCCAGTATTTCTATATTTGGTTTGGTACCAGCTTTCTTACGGGCAATTTCCACCATTTTTGGGCTGAAGTCAATACCTGTCAGTTCAACATTTGCCGGATAATGAGGGATATTTCTTCCTGTGCCGATACCAACTTCCAATACTTTTCCACTTATTTGCGACAACAATTTTTCTCTCCATTTTGATGCCGCTGCTTCCATGGGTTTATCCAGAATATCATAAAACCCCGCAATTCTGTTATAGCGTTTTTTAATTTTATTTTCCATATTGCTGGTTTATCATGTAACTTCAAAATTCCGCATCATTCCCATGTCCTCGTGTTCCAGGTTGTGGCAGTGGTAGACATAAATGCCGGTGAAATCCTCAAATTTCATAGCTATCTTTACCTTCATCCCGGGCATCAGCAGAAAAGTATCCTGCCAACCTTCATCAACAAATCCATCCTTAACCGTTTCCCATGAATCGGGACTTACCTCTGACGAATCACGACTTATAATCTGAAACTGCAACCCGTGTAAATGAACAGGGTGGGGCATACGCATCATGTCCTGCATCATTCCCATTCCACGCCCATCATCACCGTTAATAAATTCCCAGATTTCAGTGGAGTTTAGTTTTACTTTTTCCCAGTCGGCCACTTCCCGCATTTCAAATGTTTCCCCGTTTATCACCCACTGCATTTGTTGATTAAAAAAACGAAACTGACGGGGAGTGGAAGCATTTTCAGCTTCCGATTCCTCTATGCGAGGGATGTTTTGAAATGAAGAGGGCAGGGATTTCTGCTCACCTGTTTCGGCTGTAACAGTAAACATACAGATATCGAAACCGGTGCCATTAGCAGGACCTGATGACTGCATCATTCGTCCGCCCATCATACCTCCACCCATTCCCATTGATGAGCCGTCGTTGAAGGGAAGGCTTTCTAAAATTATCTGTTCCCCGGGGTTCATTTGTGAAAAGTCTTTCCAGATATCAGCCCGCTGTCCTGGCGCCAGCATCAGGTAGGGTTTCCGGACAGGCTGTGATAACAAGCCTCCGTCGGTGCCGATAACAATCACATCAGAACCGTCGCTCCAGGCCAGCTTGTATATTCTGGAATTCGATCCATTGAGAGCCCGAAGACGGTAAGCTGATTGGGATACCCTGAAATTTTCTGACGGGGTTCCGTTTACCAGTATCCGGTTGCCGAGAAATCCGGTCATCTGGTTCATGGGGTTGTTTTGTACATATAGCAACTGATTACTGCCGTCGAATGTTCTGTCCTGGATAATTAGCGGCAATTCAAACTGAGGCGAGGGCAGATTTTCATCATCATCTTCAACGATAAATAATCCTGCCAATCCCTGATATACCTGTGGCCCCGTAATTTTATCGGGGTGGGGGTGAAACCAGTAAGTTCCCGGCCTGTTGTTTACCTCAAACTCATAAACATATTGATTCCCATTACCCACTGCGTGCATCGGATGGCCATCCATTTCAGGAGGTATATGCAATCCGTGCCAGTGAATAATGCTTTCGCGCGGAAGCTGATTTTTAAAACGCACTCTTATCTTTTGTCCCTGTTTTACACGAAATATCGGCCCCAGATATGATTCTGGCAAATTTTCAACAACACCATTTTCTCCTTTAAGAATATTAAGCTTATAGGAAAAAATACCGGTTTTATTGCCGGATATAATTTGCATCTCTGCAGGTACAGCTGTTAGTTCAACATCCACATCCGGAGAGAAACCGGGGCTGACGCTATAGTTCCCCGGCATACTATCATCCGAACCAATGGAGCTGCAAAATGAAAGTGTCGGCATAACTGCAGCGGCTGCAACTCCTTGAAAAATATTATTAATAAACTGAGAACGTTTCATTATATGAAATCAGGTATTATGATTTTTTAAAGATGTACCGAAAAAAACATGCCACCTTCAATAATTAACCTGTATGTTTTTGAAGCTGCTGTCATACAGCACTCTTTAGAATAGTTTTTAATGAATAAGATGAGCCTGTGTGGAAAACTTACTCAATATGAGCAAAATGCACCACTACCGAAAGAATAGAAGAACCAGTTATAAAAAAGGATTTCTTCGGGTAATTCAAAAATTCAACTTTGTAACTTAAAAAGGAAGTATTCCAACTGGTTTTTAAAGACTACTGATTTGTTCACTTCAGTGAGGCAATTTCAGTGATATTATGTATCCCAGAGGATAACTGGTGCAAGGAAGGAAGCAGGAGGGGGTGGTTGTGCTACTGCCAAACCCCCAGCATAAATACTGGGGTTATCCAGGCCCTGCTCCCCCGAGGGGGACTACATGTTTTATCTTATCTTCATTAATATTTCAGCATTATTGTCGGGCAATTAAAAGACTTTAACTGTAAAAGGTTAACGAGGAACTAAAATTCAATTCTGTAACTTAAAAAAGGAAGTATTCCCAACTGGTTTTTAAAGACTGTTTTATTCTGATGAAAATCGTAATAAGGCCATGCGGGATTTTTTTTGTTGGTTAGGTTCTGGATGTCGATTGCAAATGTGCGGGTGTAGTTGGCTTTATTTTTTCGCCACAATAAACGAAAATCCATTCTGAAGAAATCATCCAGCTGTTCTGAAAAAGCATTTTCATCATTGATAATTGTTTCACCTTCCGGAATTGTCGTTGAATTTATGACTGGTGTAAATCGAAATCCTCCGGCATTTATCGCACTTATATTTATGCCGTACACATTGATTTCTGATTTTTTCTCAACTTCAAACTCCTTGCCTGCAGTTAATTTCACTGAATGATTTCCATTGTACCGGGTATTGCGTTCAACACCGTCGGAACCGGTATATCGCGAATCATAAAGAGAACCTGCCAGTAAAAAGTAGAATCCACGGTGCATCAATTGTTCAATTGACAAATCAACTCCATAATTTTTACCTGTACCCTTATTGGCCAATTCTTCTGAAATTATGGATGTTTCCAGCAGGTTGAGGGCAGAAAAACTACCCCGACGGTTTGCCAGTACCGGTACATTGTACAGGCGCTGGAAATAGATTTCTGAACGAAAAATCAGATGCTGATGCAATCGTGATGTATATCCGGCAACTAAATGATGAGCCTTTGTAAATCCCAGGTTTTCATTTTCAGGTACGGAATTGAAATATACTGAAGGATGCTGCATCTGACTGTGCAATCCATAACCTGCTGTGAAATAACCATCACTGTTCATTTGCCACTTTAATGAAACCCGCGGCTCAACAGATACGGAACGATTAAAACCGGAATACAGGGAATGTATCCCTAAATTGAATAAAAGGCCGGCTGCAGCCTGATACTGCCAGTGCAGATACGGCTGAATGGATGTATAATCAGCGTCTCCGTTATGAAGTACTTTTAATGTTTCGAACAATGAATCGGAAGCTTCCGTCTTTATTTCAAAAGAGTTGCTGTTGATTAATGTGCCTGCTTTTATGAGGTTTGAATTGCTCAGCCTGAGAAAATACCAGGACGAGAAAGATCTTTTAATGAGTGAAAGCTTATGGCGTTCTGAAATATCGGTTGAATAATCGGGTAAAATAGAATGTTCAGTTCTTCCGCTGGCCAGACCTGATAGTGCGAAAGCACTATGTAAACCCGAATTTGGTCCCAGAGAAAGGTTATGATTTAAGCCGGCCGCGCCCATGTCGGAGTAGAAATCCACATCCGTTCTGTCTTTTTGGAACTCCCATTCTGTGGAATCGCGGGCTCCGCTGAATACTGTTGTGCTTGTTCCTCCTATGGCAAAAAGATTAAACACACCGAGTTTTCCAGCAGGCAATGAGATTTTGAAAGAAAGATCCTGGAAATTGATGGTTTCATCACCAATGGGAATACCGGCCATGGCAAACAAACCAAGGGTCGAATACCGGTAGTTTACAATAAAAGAACCCCTGTAATTTTTAAAGAAAGGACCTTCGGCAGCAACATCAATTCCCAGAAGGCTTGTCTGGGCAGTAAATTCATAGTGTTGGTTGTTACCATCTCTGAGTTGAATATCAAAAATTCCACCAAGGACATTTCCATATCCGGCAGGAAAAGCACTGCTTAGAAATTTTGAGGTGGCCATAAGCTGAGTGCTGAGTATGGCCACCCCGCCACCCGACAGTGAGGGTTTATCTGAAACCGTTCCGGCGTTGGTAAGGTGATTTGGATTTACCACATCGGCACCTTCGATTCGCCATAAAAGGCTGTTTGGAGAATTCCCCCTTACAACCAGGTGGTTTGCCTGATCGTTTGTTGCCACCACACCCGGTCCGGCTGTAACCACCCTGACCGGGTCGTAAAAAGTTGCAGCATACCGCTGGGCTTCCTCTACTGTAATTTTACGGCTGCTTAGGTAATTTATTTCAACAGGATCATTACCGGCCTGTTCATCTGCAATTATGGTAACTTCATCCAATGGGTTCAGCTTTTTATTCAGGGCAATTTCCAGAACTTTCTCCTTGCCGGCATTCAGCAGTATCCCCGAAATACTCCTGCTGTGGTACCCCATATAGGAGACTTCAATGCTGTAACGCCCGGCTGTTATATTCCTGAAAAAAAAATGGCCCGAAGAGTCGGTTACCGTTCCTTTAAGAGGTGTCGCTTCTTTCAATAAAACAGAAGCCCCTTCAAGAGGAGCAAAAGTAGCCTTATCGATAATCCTGCCGCGGATGATTTGAACGGGTTGCCGGGCATTAATTCGGGAAATGAAGCTCAATAAAAGAAACACAAAAAAAATTGTGCGTGAAATACTATTCATTTTCATTAACTGATTAACTGTTCAGGCTGACTTTAATTTAGTTACATCATCCGGATTTCGGTTTACAGACCTCCTGTATGTTAAAATGTTTTTCTATCGGCATTAAAATATCAGGTAATTTTTCATCTCAGATGTCCGGATTTAAATGAGTCAGGATTAAAGTTATTTTTTATTCAACATTACAACTATTCCATAAATACTGCCAATCAATCCTCCGGCAGCACTTCCCAAAACAAATCCAAAGAAAATGGCTGCATCGTTCCCGGAGGCAGCAATCTGACCAAGCCCTGTCACTGCCCAATAACCGGCGGCAAACATGTATGCAATAAATGCAACGATTACTCCACCGATTATGCCTCCGGCAATTGCTCCTTTGTGAATGGAGGAATGATAAAAAAGGTTCCCATGCGGATCCCTGTTGGTACGTTCAATAAGCCTGTCAGCTCCTTTTTTTTTCAATTTAAGGATACGTTGTTTTTTATTTTCCATATCAATCTTTCTTTTCCTGTAATTCCGGTGCAGCGGGTAAATAATCAACAGTATCAACCGGTACTTTATAGGGTGAGAGCAACCGGTCGAGTGTTTGTTGGGTGGCTAGAGAAACCGAAGAGGTATCGCCAATTATCCAGGCAAAATTGAGGATGGTTTCCTGCGGACCTGTTTTAAAAGGTTTAACCATATCCAGGTAATCACGCGTAGCTTTGGGGACACTGTCTTTTTGGGTTAACAGGATAGGGCCATGTTTTCCCATATGCCCCAGTACTGAGGCGGGTATCATGAACAACAGGTTATCGGGATTGCCGATAATATAGTTGTGGCCAGCCTGAGCAATGCCCCAGCCAAAGGAACGTGGTTTCCATCCCCACCACCAGCCCCAGTTCCGGCCAAAATCCTTATAACCTGCATTAACGGTATTGGATGCAAAAATGTCAGATCCCGCAACTCTTCTTACCAGGCCGTACTGAGCCAGTTTAACGGCTACTTTATCGGAAATAACATCTGGTCCACCAGTCAGGTACATGTATGCACCGTGTCTGCCGGCCCTTCTTTTTAATATTTTTCGTGTAGCTTCCGGTATTGAATCCCTGTATACCCAGGCAAAGCCCCTTCCCATATGAGCATTCCAGCCCATTGCTCCGATACCGTGTTGTATTCCCTGTGGATGGTCAATGGCTGATATGACAACTTCATCGGGATGGTCGGTTTTTAAGGCAGCCTGCCAGGCATCCAGCAAGGCTGCCAGCTGAACCGGGTTTTCTTCATTAAATGTTCGCACTTTATATCCCAAAATCTCCCTTATGCGCCGAACTTCAGCATCAGGAACATTAACCGCATAAACCTGAACCCGTCCATCGGGTAACACCCCATCGGGTCTGAGACGTTTCATTTCACGAAGGGTTTGTTCGGATAGTTTTTCATCAACAGTTAAAAACAACATAGGGGCATTCACCGGCATATGTGTAATGCGGTGCATAGCGGTATAGGCAATCTGTTCGTCCCGGGGGACTATTATTATTGCTCCGACTGCATTGTCTTCCCTGGTAGCAGGATATACAATTTGTGTTAGTAAAATGGCTTGTTCTTCAATATTGGAACCCGGAATGCGGACTGTATATGCGGTAGCAGTTGCCCGGTTCTGTAAGGCATGACTTCCCCCGCCGGGATCGCCTTCCGTTTTACCACAGGCAATAACAATGAATAATAAAGCAATATAACATAAAAATCGTTTCATACATTTCCCGGTTTTAGTTGTTTGCGAATGAAAATCCAGTTTAATGGCCAGGCGATCAGAAACCCTATAAATGATGCCAGCCACATGCTTGCAAACCAGAGGGTATCGTCTTCTTTTGGCATCATGGGCCATTTCTCCATCAGAAGCAACCAGGCCGATGACATCATTCCAAGGCTTACGGCCAACATGCTGACTACTGCTGTAATTAAAGCCATTTTAGATATTTGCTTGTTCTTCATTCCCGGCATCATCATCTTTTTCATGGGGTACTGCACCAGGCGCCAGGCAAGTAATACCGGGATAACGTACATGGTTATCATCATTATGGTCATGCCGGACCCCAGCCAGAAGAATGGGCCTTCTATCCACTCCCCAAAAACGATGGGAAATCCAAACCATACAAACAAAAATCCCACTGCAACCATCATGGTGGCACCGTACCCGAAACTCATGACTGTAGCTGCAGCGCTCTGCTGGTTATGTGTGCGCATCCATCGCCAGTCACCCTCTTCAATTTCTTTTGCAGGCCTCCTGTATGAATTGATGTAAAGTACAGGGCCCAATATGGGAAGAAGCAGGGAAGCAAGTACCCAGCCGATTTTAACCGGCATTTTAACCATGGGCAATGTATACAGTGAATGGATCCAAACAAACAGGGCAGAAGCAACCCCCCAAAGAACAAGAAGGAGCAGCAATGCTTCAGATTCTCCCAATGCAACAGCCCCCATGCTTGCATATGCTGCTTTTTCAACAGCGAAATCCAAACGCCCCTGTGCTGCGTAACTGATGCGGTTACTTACCAGCCAGAAATGGCGGAAAGGTCCTTCCGATGGGGTGACAAACCAGTCGGCCCGCTGTGAAAAGGCATAGGCATCGAGTTCCCCTGAAATGCCGCCGTCTTCCAAAGCATATAATAATGTGGCATTGTTGCTGCGTGCATAAGGCAGGGCCGCCAGACCTGTGAGCGCATCATCGGGAGTAGTTAAAACATAATGAAAATAGCCGTTTTCCCGGTCTGCTGTCCGGCCCCAACCAAATTCAGTGTCTTCATCTCTGTATCTGGCAAGTTTAAGCGCCAGCTTTTGCGGACTTGAGGCAGTTATGCGCGTTGCCTGGTTAAATTGATTCTCGATTTCGACAGGAATAAGCTCTTTTGGTCCGATAATGTAAATAGGCAGGTCAGCATGTTTTTCTGTTTCAGCCGGTTTTTCATTTTCATAGAAAAGAACAGGTGAACCATAATGGTAAGCAAAAAAAAGTGCTGGAACTGCCCATTTTAAGGCTTCCTTGCTGCCACCCGGAACTACAATTACATGTTTTGCCGCAGGATTTAATTTTAAGGATTGATTAAAAAACTCCTGCCAGTTCTTTTCAGAAGGCGCCATTGAAGCAGTTTTGGCATCAGCATAAGGAATAGCTGTTTGAAGGTAAGCATGTAAATCAGATGCCCCTTCATTTACCAGCCTGGTCACGTTTTTTGTATTGGCAATTAACCTTCCTTCTTCAGCACTTAATTCCGCCCAGGGTGTCAGCTCCAGGTCTTCTTTTATTAAGTTTATAAGACCAAAACCGATAATAAAGATTATAAAAAATGTCAATAAAGGATAACTCAACTTCATATAGCTGGGAAATTTATTTTGTTAATAACATATAATAGAAAAACATCGGCATTTATAGGAAGTTTTCATTGGCTAAATTTCTTTGATGTATTTAACTATATTATTCAGTTCTTCATCTGACAGATGTTCTTTGTCAAAAGAAGGCATCGCACCATATCCGTTTCGCACCTGCATTTTAATCAGAAAGCCGGGTATGGGCTTATTAATTATGGATGGTCCCAGACCGGCATTACCTGCAGGATGGCAACGATTGCATGATTCCATAAATACTTCCTGTCCGCTGCGTGCTGCTTCCGACTGAACCAACTCTTTTCCTTCGCCCGGCAGCATCAGTTTGGTGCTGCATGCGGTCACCAGAATGACTGCCATTATTGTAAGGAACTTTTTCATTGCTTTCTGTTTTTTGTGACTTTCCAGATTACACCAGTCTGCTCAACCGGCATTGGACCTTTATCTGATGTAAGCATTACTCCATAATCAACTATAAACAACTCACTTCCATCGGGTGAAAAGCGCACGGCAACAGGCCGTTCAATTCCACCGGTTTTCAACCTGCTTGCAGGGGCATAACCTTTTTTGTTTACAACAAAATCGTGAATTACACCTGTATTTGAATTTACCCTCACAACTTTAAACCCTACCGGTTTGTAAACTTTTCCTACTCCAGGAGCCATATCGCCAAATTGAGCCACAAAAGCTTCTCCTTCAAATCCAAAATCTCCGGAACGGGAAAAATCAAACCCGTTTGAAGAAGAATGTACCCCAAATAAAGCAGAAGGGTGGGGAGGTTCGCCCGGATATTCGGCCAGAATTCTTTTAGGGAGTCCTTCTCCCGGCACTTCCAGATGTCCTTCATGCAGATTATGTCCTCCTGAAAAATCGGGCCAGCCATACCATTTATCCTGCTCCACTTTCCAGAGGTAATCGCCGGTTCCCCATACCGGACGGCTGCCCCGGACATCGTATCCATTGTCGGTGACATAAAGCTCTCCGGCATTATTAAAAGCCAACCCGTACGGATTTCGGAATCCCCAGGCAACAAGTTCTGGGTTTCCTCCATTCAAGGGAATCCGCATTACTGCTCCTGAACAGGGAACCTGACCGCTAATAACCTGTCCTGAATCTGAAGGTGTGCCATAGGGCAAATAGGCACCTGTTGATACTTCTTCCTCTGAACCTTCCTTCAATATGTTTTGGGTTGAATAATTCGTTCCGGCAAGTATGATGTCTTTGCAGGGAACATCATGAAATTCAGGATACCGTTGAAGCCAGCCAAAATTATAGTTGTCTTCTCCTACAACTGCTGAGTTGGTTGCGGTACCCTGCCCAAAATATACATACCCGTTATGTATCACCGGACCATTGGTGTGATGATCGCCAATACTGGGTAAATTTTCAATAAGAGTGCTGAGATTTCCCTCACTATCAACCCGCAGTATTTTGCCTCCGTCCAATTGTCCGCCTTCAGCGATATAAAAAGCTCCATCATGAAACCATACTCCATTCCAGGGACCATTTTTACTCCCTGTGACTATTGTTTCAGTGGTTCCGTCGGGATTTACTTTCAGCAGCCTGGGTTCTTTGAATACTTCCCCGTAGGAATACCCCGATTCTGTGACGTAAGGTACTCCGTTATTATCAAATGCGACTCCTGTAGGAAACATCAGGTTCCTTGCCACTGCCTCAATGGTGTAACCTTCCGGCAGAGCAATATCTGCAGGATTAATTTGCCGTTCACCACTGAAATCTACACCCTCACCTCCTCCCGAGGAGGATTTTATGCTAAAGCACCCCTGTAAATACAAAAACATCAGAAAAAGACTGAGATATAAACCTGTTCGTTTCATTTGTAGTTGTTTTGAATAAAATCAAATTAATCATAACAATGAAAAGCAATTAAGGGCGTATTATCTTCACTTTGAAAAAGCTGATCATTTGGCAATAAAAAATGTAAGAAAAACATATGCCAAAAAAAACTGATTTAAAGAATTGAACAGGATTAAGCACTATCTTTTAAAAGTATCAATTCTTTTGAATCCTTGAGTATAATTTAACTGTGGAGATGTTCCACATGAATGGGAGCTTTCACCACAGAAAAAGCGGACCAGTCAAATGAAAAGACTTCTGTCGGATTAAAACAGCTTCAGATGAAAATTCCTTTCAGGAAAAGCCTATATGGTTCTTTTTAACAATTGGGCATTTACTGCTACTACTATAGTACTTAAGCTCATTAAAACAGCACCGATGGCAGGATTTAAGACGATTCCATGATTATACAAGACTCCTGCTGCCAATGGAATGGCAATAACATTATACCCCGTTGCCCATGCCAGGTTTTGTGCCATTTTCCGGTAGGTAGCTTTACCAAAAAGGATAAGGTTGGCAATATCTTTTGGATTGGAATTTACCAGAATGATATCGGCAGTTTCGGCGGCAACATCCGTTCCTGAGCCGATAGCTATTCCAACGTTTGCCTGTGCCAGGGCAGGTGCATCATTAATGCCGTCACCGGTCATGGCAACAAAGTGTCCATTTTGTTGAAGTTCCTTAATTTTCTCTTGTTTTTCGTGAGGAAGAACATTGGCCATAAAGCCATCCATGTTTAATGAATCGGAAACTTTTTTAGCCACCCGCTCATTATCACCAGTCAGCAGCAGGTTTTCAATACCCTGTTCTTTCAGTATCCTGATTGTTTCAAAAGATTCTTCTCTTAACTGGTCCTCGAATGAAAAATAACCAACAACACTACCGGCAATAATTACATAAACCAATGTAGCAGTTTCTGCGTCTTCTCCAACTGAAGGTGCTTCAAATCCTTTATCTTTCAGATAATTTGGGCCGGTGACTTTTATTTCCTTTTGTTCGACAATTCCTTCCAACCCCACCCCTGGCATATAGTTAAATTTATCTGCCTTTGGAATTTTCAACTTCATTGCTTTGGCTTTATTGATTATTCCTTTGGCTATATAATGTTCTGAATGTTGCTCAACAGCTGCAGCAAGCCGCAGCAGTTCTTCTTCTGAATATTGTTCAGACAATGATTTAATGGAAGTAAGTGCATGGGTTCCCTTAGTGAGTGTTCCGGTTTTATCGAAAACAACAACTGTAATTTTCCGGCTGTTTTCAAAAGCAGTACGATTCCTTATCAACAAACCCTTTCGGGCAGAAATTGAAGTTGAAATGGCAACAACAAGCGGAACCGCCAGGCCAAGGGCATGAGGGCAGGATATAACCATAACTGTTACCATTCTTTCCAAGGCAAAGACAAATTCAAAACCAAGCAGAAGCCATGTAAACAAGGTAGCAAAACCGACACCCAATGCAACAAAGGTCAATATTTTTGCTGCTTTATTAGCCAGATGTTGTGTTTTAGACTTTTCTTTTTGTGCATCTTCGACCAACTTTATGACTTTATTTAAATAGCTGTCACTACCACTTGAAGTTACCTCTATCCTAACAGATCCATTCCCGTTAACAGAACCACCAATAACCTTTTCTCCCTTTGTTTTTTTCACAGGCTTGCTTTCACCTGTCAGCATGCTCTCATCAATATGTGATTCGCCTTCAATAACCTTTCCATCAACGGGTATTTTTTCACCCGGTTTAACCACTACAATATCTCCAGGCGATATTTCCGATACCTTAACTTTTATTACGTCATCCCCTTTGACTACATTGGCCTCTGATGGCATCATTTTAACCAGTAACTCAAGGGATTTTGATGCCTGACTGATAGATTTCATTTCCATCCAATGGCCAAACAGCATAATCACAATAAGTGTTGCCATCTCCCAATAAAAATCCATTCCTTCCAAACCAAAAACAACAGCAGTACTGTAAGCCCAGGCAACTGAAATGGCAACCGCAATAAGGGTCATCATACCAATGGCATTTTTCCTGACTTCATCCCATAATCCTTTCAGAAATGGCCATCCACCGTAGAAAAAAATGAAAGAAGAAAGTATGGCAAGTACATACTTGTCACCAGGAAAGGCAATTGTATATCCAAACCAGTGCTGAATCATTTCAGAGAGCAGGATGACAGGAACTGAAACAATAAGTGAAATCCAGAACCTTTTTTTGAAATCCTCAATCATAGAAGAATGATCATGGCCAGAATGCTCATGACCATTATGTTCATGAATCTTTTCCTCGTGTTCCTGGTGTGGAGAATCCATGACATCTTCAGCCATTTCTTTTTTTTCGGGTTTGGTTGAATGTTTGTGTGTTTTGTTGTGATTTAGGTTTTTCCTGGGATCTTTATGAGTATGTTTCATTATTTATTTTTTATGAAAAGTTACAAAATCTGATAAAACAATGAAAGTGGTATTCAAATGGCCAAAACAAAGAGTAACCCATTTTAAATGTATAGATAAGCCACTGCATAATAATTTCATTGGTAATTTTCACTAAAGATGTTATTTCAAAATAATTTCAATACTGAATTTCAGAAAATTATTCTATATTTAATTTTGAAAAACGGAACACGGTAATTTCTGCTGAATGATTTTAGACCAGACAATAAAAAATTTACAGAAAGAGAACCAGTTTTTAAAGGCAGAACTCGAAAGAGTAAAAAAAGAACAGCAAGACACACAGAAACAAGTTGCAGGTAATTTTTTCACTTTTGATAAAGTATCGTCTTTTTTAACTGCTGTTGTCACCTATCCGGATCTTGTAGTTGAAAAAATCAGCAGGTTTTCAGAAAATGAGGGGCTTACCATTCAGGAAATAGTAAATGAAAACACTTCCCGTCAGTTTATTGATGCGCTAAACCAGGTCGGTGCAAGCGGGAGGGAGGTAAAAGGACAACAATTAAATCTGCAGTTTAAAAATGAAGACAAAAGTCGGTTCTTTGATTTTACTTTACAACCTGTTGTTGATGGAGAACAGAAAGTTGAAAAAATCATACTGACAGGTTATGATGTTACACAATATATAAAAAATAACAACCTGCTTGACCAGATTCTGCACCAATTTCCAATAGGCGTGGCTTTACACGAGGGGCCGGAATTCAGGAACACGATAATTAATGAGGGGTACTATCAGTTTGCGTATGGCAAAGGCGATATTCTGAATAAAAAAGTTGCTGAGGTGTGGCCAGAAATAGCTGACCAGATTCTCCCCCGGTTAAAGCATGTTTATGAAACAGGAGAACCTTTTCACGATACCGATGCTGAATTTGTTGTTGAAAGAGGCAACGGACCTGAGAAGGCCTGGTTTTCGTTCAGTTACTTACCATTCAGGGGCGATGGGGAAAATATAAGTGGAGTGTTGGTTTGGTCGGTTGAAACCAGCCGGTATATGTTAAGCAAGCTGGAAGCTGAGAAGATACGCAATGAACTGCAGCAACAAAAGGCACAGCTGGAAGCTACTGTCAATTCAATTCCCGATGGTTATTTTGTTTACGATAATCAAAACAATATACTGCATATGAATTCCTTTGCGCAGGAAATACTTGAACTGACAGAAGAAGAAAAAGAATTACCTGTTGCGGAGCGCTTAAAGTTACTTAAAGTTGAAACAGCTGACGGTAAGCCGTTGGTTCACGAAGATTCACCGCTGTATCGTGCCCAGAATGGCGAAACATTGCACGGTTTTATTGTTAAAATCAATCGCGGGAACAGAGCAAAATGGTTAACGATGAGCGCTTCTCCCATTATCTCTTCTGATGGATATAAGTATGGGGTTGTAGTTGAAATATCTGACATTTCCGATGTTAAATATAAAGAAGTTAAAGTCAGGGAAAGCGAGGCACAGTTCCGGCAACTGGCCGATGCTATGCCTCAGCTGGTATGGATTGCCCGCCCGGATGGCTACCATGAATATTTTAACCGCCGATGGTATGAATTTACAGGCACAAAAGAAGGTGAAACATACGGATCAGTGTGGGCTTCTTTGCTTCACCCCGACGATTACCAGCGCTCGGTAGATACCTGGCAAAACAACCTGCAAAATGGTAAACCCTATTCCATTGAATACCGGATAAAACGTGGAAGCGATAATACTTACCACTGGTTTCTGGGCCGTGCACTTCCAGTTTTTAATGATGAAGGAGAAATTATACGCTGGTTTGGCACATGCACAAATATCCAGGAATTAAAGGCAACCGAACAGGCCCTGATTGAGAGTCAGGAACGTTACCGTCTGGTGAACAAAGCCACACATGATATTATCTGGGACTGGGATTTATCGACCAACCAACTTTTATGGAACGAAGCAGTAGAACAGGCCTTGGGTAAATCGCGCAAAGAATTGTTGCCCGATATTTCGAGCTGGCACAATTATATTCATCCCGACGATCGTGAAAGAGTTATTAGCAGCATTCAACATGCCATCGATTCAAAGCAGGAAAGCTGGTCCAGTGAATACCGTTTTGGCCTTCCCGGGGGTCCATACCGCACTTATTTCGACCGGGGATTCATTGCCTGCGATAAAAAAGGCAATCCTTTTCGTATGATTGGCTCCATGCTCGACCTTACCGAAAGAAAAGAAACAGAAAAAGCATTAAAGGAAAGTCAAAAATTGCTTCAAAGTGTGCTGGAGGTAATGCCGGTGGGTGTATTTGTAGCCGATTATGAAGGAAATGTGGCTATAACCAACACCGCCGCTGAAAAACTGTGGGGAGGAGTTAAGCATATTCCCATTAATAAACTGAATGAATACAAAGGATGGTGGAGAAAAACAGGTAAAAAGCTTCAGTCGGATGAGTGGGCATTTGCCCGTGCTTTCCTGAAAGGTGAATCATCACAAAACGAAGAAATAGATATTGAATGTTTTGACGGTACCCGTAAAACCATCCTGAATTTTGCAGCCCCCATATATAACGGCAATGGTAGAATTGTGTCGGCAGTTGCAGCTGCCATGGATATTACCGACCGGGTTAAAGCTGAGGAGGCATTGCGTAGCAGTGAAGAACGTTTCCGAACACTTGCCGATAATATTTCACAACTGGCCTGGATGGCTGATGATAAAGGATGGATTTTCTGGTACAATAAAAGGTGGTACGATTATACCGGTACTACACCCAAAGAAGTGCAAGGGTGGGGGTGGACAAAAGTGCATCATCCTGACCATGTGGACAGGGTAGTTAAGAGTATTCAGCATTCATGGGATACCGGTGAAAGATGGGAGGATCTTTTTCCTATCAGAGGTAAAGACGGTCAATACCGCTGGTTTCTTTCAAGGGCAATTCCGGTGCGGAATGAACAGGGTAAAATAATTAAATGGTTTGGTACAAATACAGATATAACTGAACAGCGAAAATCTGAAATCCAGGTTAAAAAGGCCAACGAGCTGCTTGAAAGCATTCTTTACATTCTTGCACACGACCTTAAGGGACCTGTAGCCAATATGCATATGGCAACAGATTTAATCAATGCATCCGATAATGTTTCAAAGAAAATAATGCTGCTCGATACGCTTAAGCCTCAGGTAGAAAGGATTGAGAAAACGCTAAAAGGTGTGACAAATATCCTCCAGGTGCAACATACCGATGAATCGGCAATAACCTTGATTGAATTGGAATCGGTTATTCATGATTTACTTATCGAGTTTAAAGATGAACTGAATCCGGGTGAGCTTTTCTGGGATTTCAGCAGAAAATCAAAATTAAAATACATTGAACCTTTACTGCAAAGTATTCTCCGAAATTTGGTGAATAATGCCATTAAATACCGGCGTCATGAGGCAGCGCTAAAAATTGAAATAAGTACTGTACCTAAAAACAGTTTTACATTGTTAATGGTAAAAGATAATGGTATCGGTATTGATCTTCAAAATTATGGCAATCAGCTCTTCAAACCTTTTACGCGGATATCTTCTGTTAAAACAGAAGGAACCGGCATCGGGCTGTATATCATTAAAACAATTATTGAAAAAAACGGCGGATACATAGAGGTGGAAAGCACTCCGGGAGTGGGTACCACTTTTTTCTGTTACCTTAATGAATACCGGTAGACAATTAATGCTGCACTTCGTTTTTTAGTTTAAAGTTATAATGTATTGAATATTCATTTTTATTTTTGACGGCTTTGCCTGGAGCAACTTATAATCTGTTTTACTACCAGTTAAAGTTAAGTATCCCATTAGAATTCAGTTTTTATTCTTTTCTCTGTAATATCATCGGCAATGACTATTGCAGTGAATTTATCAAAATGTGTGAATGATGTAAATTAAAACATCAATAATGTAACACTCTGATGTTGGAACGTGTGTAACTTTACGAGTTAAATTATTGAATCCCAACATCAAAGAAGGATTATTAAAAATGTTTGCATCCAAAGGTATCATATGCAGCGAAGACAGGGAATCTGAATGAACCTGACTTAACTTTCGAAAAGTTAAAGCAACATGATGAGTTAAATGATTTTGGGGCGTCATTAACGGCAGGCAGAAAAGGTGATATTAACGGAAATACATAAATAAAATATAATGGCAAAATCGAAGGAAGGCAAAGAGAGAAAGAACGTAAAAAAGGAAGCTGTAAAAAGCCTGAAAGAAAAAAGAGCCGATAAATCGGCTAAAAAAGCCGGCAAAAGCGACTCAAGTTTGGTCTGATTCCTGGTTACTTCTGCTTTAAAGAATTTGAAAAATCGGGCTGTTTTTATCCTGAATCAGAAGAAGCAGCCTGATATTTTCACTTGCACCTTTCAATGCAAGGCTGAAGAATTATTTCCCAATGCACAATAACAATAATGTTAAACGGACACGACAACAGTCTGCCAAACACATGGATGCATTTAATGTGCATTTCATCGAAAGCTTATACAATCATCATATCATACAATGAACATGAGTAATAAAACACATAAACCGGGAAATATTAATACTGATGGCCATCGGGACATGCGCATTACCTTCCTGTTCCGGCAGGCAGGCATATGATGCCATTAAAAAAAAAACAATTATAATAATATGAAATGAGCATGAAAAGTAATATACACCAACCGGGAATTATTAATCCCGATGGCTGTCGGGACATGCGAATTCCATCCGCCAACTGGCGGACCTTTGAAAACTTACAATTTTAATAACATGAAAATTACATATATAGCCACATATCCGCCTCGCGAATGTGGCATCGGAACTTTTACAAACAATTTATTTAAATCGATGCTTAATGGAAAAACAAACCGGAATGAAGGGCATGAAGGTTTTGTTGTGGCATTAAACGATAACGACCTCACTTATAAGTATCCCGAAGAGGTTAAATTGACAATCAGGCAGGATCACCAGGAAGATTACCTAAAGGCAGTAAAATACATTAATCTGAGTGGGGCCGATGTTTGTATTCTTCAGCACGAGTTTGGCATATTTGGCGGAGGTAGCGGAGTTTATATCCTTCCCTTGCTTCACCGTTTGAAGATACCTCTTATAGTTACTCTCCATACTATACTTAAAACTCCATCTTACAATGAAAAGGCGGTTTTAAAAGAAATCTGCAAAATGGCTCAAAAAATTGTGGTGATGAGCCACAAGGCTATCGAATTTCTTACCACCATTTACGATGTGCCGGAAGAAAAAATAGCTTTGTTTGAACATGGGGTGCCCGATATTCACTTTAGTCCTGAAAAGTCGAAAAAAGAGTTTAAGCTGGAAAATAAAAAAGTGTTGCTTACATTCGGTTTTGTGGGGCGTAACAAAGGCATTGAAACCGTCATAAAAGCACTTCCCGAAGTGGTAAAAAAACACCCGGATGTTGTTTATATTGTTTTAGGAAAAACCCATCCAAACGTGTTACGGCATTCCGGAGAAGAATACCGGATTTCACTTCTGCGGCTTGTAAAAAAGCTTCAGCTCGAAAACCATGTCTTGTTTCTCAATGAGTTTATTGATGAACAGGATCTGTTTAAATACCTGTATGCCTGCGATATTTACATTACACCCTATTTAAATGAAGCTCAGATCACCAGCGGCACACTTTCGTATGCAGTGGGAGTGGGGGCAGCAGTTCTTTCAACTCCTTACTGGCATGCCGAAGAATTGCTTGCTGAAAGACGAGGAAGGCTTTTTAATTTCAACGATTCCGATGGACTGGCAAAAATTGTAACCACATTGTTGGATAACCCGGAAGAGATGAATGAGATAAAACAGAACGCGAATGAATACGGGAAGAAAATTACCTGGCCAAAAACAGGTGAAAAATACATTTCACTTGCCGAAAGAATATTAAAGGAAGTGCATTATAAAACTGACCAGCAAGAATCAGCTCTTGATTTGCTAATCCTTCCCCCGTTTTCTCTTGCACACATCAACCGGTTAACCGACGACACCGGCATCATTCAACACGCCAAATTCGGAATACCTAACCTGAAGGAAGGGTATTGCCTTGACGATAATTCAAGGGCCCTGCTGATGGTATTGATGGCTTACCGGCAGATGAAAGACGTGAGAGCACTCGAATTATCGCCCATTTATCTGAGCTACATCCATTACCTGCAAAACCCTGACGGAACTTTCAGAAATTTCCTGAGTTTCAGCCGGAATTTCCTCGACCAGAAGGGTTCTGAAGATTCATTTGGCCGCACAATATGGGCACTGGGATATTTGCTGGGTAATGCACCGAATGATGCATATTACCAAACCGGAAAGCTTATTTTTTTTAATGCATCGCCCAATTTTGAAAAACTAACATCAATCCGTGGACTCGCAAACACCATGATTGGCATCAGCTACTACCTGAAAAGCAATCCCTCGGACGATGCAATGACCGAAAGGCTGAGAAATCTTGCACACGTTTTAATGAAACATTATCAGGATAACAGTACGGCAGATTGGAAATGGTTTGAATCACTGCTGGCATACGACAATGGAATGTTACCACTGGCTCTGTTGCATTCAGCAGAAATACTGAACGACGATAAAATTACTCAAATTGCTGTTGAGTCCATGAATTTTCTGACAGATCATACACTAAAGGACAACTATTTGTCGATAATTGGTAATGAAAAATGGTATAAAAAGGAAGGCGAACGTTCTGTTTTTGCTCAGCAACCCATTGATGCCATGGCTATGGTCTTAATGTATCATCAGGCATTTCATTTAACAAAAGAAAAGGACTATCTGAATAAATTATACACCTCTTTTTTGTGGTTTTTGGGTGAAAATGATCTACGAATGAGCTTGTATGATTTCGAGACCAAAGGGTGCTGCGACGGTTTTGAAAGTTATGGTGTAAACCGGAATCAGGGAGCAGAAAGTTCACTGGCTTATTTGATATCTCATTTAACCGTTTTGCAGGCTTATGAAGAGTTCCATAAAACAGACTTAAAATTAGTGTAAAAAATTCCCCCTGAATATTAGATCCCAATTATAAGTTACTGCACCTGAGAAATAATTCATCACTCATTTGCAAACTTGGAAATATCGACTACCGACAACAGGCATTTCTGTTCATCCTCGGTTACGACGCCCTCTATATAAACATGTGAAAGCTTTTTATTTTCGTAACCAAGCATCACTTTGCACGATTCTTTTGCATTACTGGTGTAAACCTTTTTAAAAAAACTGTTAAATACCGGCATTGAATCTTGAGCGACAAAAAGCTTGAAATTGCTGTTAATTAAACTAAAGCGCCTTTCACCCAACATATCGGCCCCTGTGAAATTCAAATCACAGATAGTTCCGTCAGCATCGAGAGAGAAATAGCCCAATGGTGCCAGATCGAACAACATGGTGTATTTCTTCAGGGCTGTTTCCGCAGTTTCATAAGCCTTTTGCAACTCTTCGTTCTGCATCTCCAGTTCTATCTGGTGCACCTGCAGTTCATGAACAAGTTTCTTCACGTCGGCATCCCTCAATGCTTCGGCATTTTCCCTGTGCTTTTCATTTAGCTGCTTTTCAGCTTCCTTGCGCATCTTACGGGCATTGGTAAAATCATTCTCTTCGTTTATCATTACTTATTTATTATTTTCAATAATTATCATTTCAGAAGGTATTTGCAGGTGGTTATAATGTACCCATACCGACCAATCAATATCAGTTTCTGTTACACCGTCTGCAGTTACCTTCAATTTAATGTTGTTTATACCTGTTTCATTTAACAGGTTGTTCATTTGTTGTGCCGTTTTATCGCGAAATTTTTCAGGTATAAACAATTCCAAATAATTTTTCCCTGCCACCTCTTCGCGCTTTTTACCAAAAAATTTTTCAGCCGCTGAATTAATTTCCAAAATTTTCCAGTCGGCTGACAGTTTAATAGTTATATTGGAAGATAAATCGGAAAGCAGCCGATTCTCCTGGATTGCTTTCTGCAATTTGTCTTCTACCAGCTTCAATTCCGAGATGTCGATAAATGTAATTACCAGCCCGTCAATCCGGTCGTCGTAGGTGCGGTAAGGCATAATACGAATGGAAAACCACCTGCCGTCATTGGTTGGAATTTGTTTTTCAATTAATATAAGTGTATTCAAAACTTCTTGTGCATCTTCCGGAAGTTCAGGATAAACAAGCAACGAAACCTGATCGGTAAACGGACGGCCGATGTCGCTTTTTATGAGTTTAAATATTTTAGTGGCCTGGTTGGTATATCTACGGATGTTTAATTCTTTGTCGAGAAACAAAGTAGCAATATCGGTACTGTTGAGCAGGTTTTTCATATCGTTGTTTACCCGTGAATAATCGTTCACCTTCGCCATTAACTCAGCATTTACTGTCTGAAGTTCTTCATTCATGCTTTGCATTTCTTCTTTCGAGGTGGTGAGTTCTTCATTGGCTGATTGCAATTCCTCATTGGTTGACTGCAGTTCTTCATTGGTCGACTTTAGTTCTTCCTGCGAAGTCTGCATCTCTTCCGTTATGTTTTGCATCTCTTCATGCATATGCTGCAACTCTTCCTCAAGTTTACTTTCCCGAATGCTGGTTACTGCTTTCTTTCCTTTTTTCTCAATGGGTTTGGTGTCATTTGTTTGCAGAACATCAGTGAATATTATCATCAGCTTGCCATATAGAGGTTCCGGCTTATGAATCCACTGAATAGTGACATTTATAGTTAATGAACCACCATCTGTACCGATTTTTACACGATTCAGCACCACGGCTTCTTTGTTCATAACTGCTTTGCGGAAGGCAACAGCAAAATCATTTTGAAAACCCGGCCGGAGCATTGCAAATATATTCAGGTTTGCTTTTCCCACAGCGGGCTCCAGGTACTTGCCCGTTCGTCCGCTTATGTATAAAATATCGCCGTTTTCATTTACTAAAACCCCGGCAGGAGAAAACTGTTGCAGCAGCAGTTGATCGGCTAACGTTTGTATGTTTATCATTGGTGTGTTCGAGGCATTGGTTTCGATATTAGTCATTTGAGAACGTGTAAATGAGGAAGGAAAATCGAATAATTGAGGGTTTAAATTGGTTACAGAACGTTTGAAAATTTTATGAACCGAATCCACCGGGGTGAAAAGATGGCTTTGCACACCAAGTGTTTCAGACGTTCCAAGAACCAGGATCCCTTCCGGATTAAGACTGTAATAAAATAAACCGAATAATTTTCGCTGTAGCTCTGTATCCACATAAATGAGCAGGTTCCGGCACGAAAGAATATCAATATTGGTAAAGGGTGGATGCATTATAATGTTGTGATGGGCAAAAATCACCATTTCCCTTATTTCTGTGCTGATGCGATAACCGTCATCTGACTTGATAAAAAAACGGTTTAACCTTTTTGGAGATACATCGGCAGCAATATTTTCTGCAAACAGTCCCTTACGGGCAATTTCAATAGCATCACTATCGATATCGGAAGCAAAAATTTGTAATGATATTCTTAGGTTCAAATTTACTTTTTCCAGTGCTTCCTTAAATACGATGGCCAGAGTATAAGCTTCCTCACCCGTTGAGCAGCCGGGCACCCAGGCTCTCAATTGTGTATTGGGTTTAACTTTATCAATCAGGGCCGGAATTATTTTTTCTTTCAGGTTTTCCCAAACCGGAGCATCACGAAAAAAATTTGTTACACCAATCATCAACTCTTTGAACAGGATGTGCACTTCCCTGGGATTCTCCTGCAAAAAATGGACATAGGAGTATATATCATCAATTTTATGTATGCCCATTCTTCTTTCGATGCGCCGGTGGATTGTATTTTTTTTATAGAGTGAAAAATCGTTGCCCGTATGAGTTCGCAGCAAAATGATTATCTTTTCAAAAGCGCTTTTATCTTTAACTTCAACATTCAGATTTGATTTAACTACAGGTACCTGGTTCAGAAAATTGATAAGTTCTAAAGGTAATTTTTCCGGTGGAGCCACTATATCAACCATTCCTGAGTCGATGGCATTTCGTGGCATACTGTCAAATCGGGCCGTTTTTGGTTCCTGCACCAGTACAATTCCGTTTTTTTCCTTTATTGCCCGGATTCCGCTGCTTCCGTCGGAGCCCATTCCTGAAAGAATAATTCCAACAGCATATTCCTTTTGATCATCAGCCAGTGAACGGAAAAAGAAATCGACCGGAAGACGCAGTCCCCGTGCTTCTACAGGCTCAAAAAGGTGAAGAACTCCCTTAAAAACCGACATGCTTTTGTTGGGAGGAATTACATAAACACAATCAGGTTCCACTTTCATTAGGTCTTCAGCCTGAAATACATTCATGTCGGAAATCCGCTGCAGCAATTCAGGAAGCATTCCTTTCTGTGTAGGGTCCAAATGCTGAACAACAACATATGCCATACCGCTTTTTTCAGGTACATTTTTCAGAAATTGCTCCAATGCTTCCAGCCCCCCGGCCGATGCCCCAATACCAACTATTGGCACCTTTACTGACTTTAAATCAGGAGCCTTTTGTTTTGATGTAATTGCTTGTTTTATTTTTTTAGTATTCAATAGCTTATTGTTTTTATTACTATTCAAAATCAAAATTATAAATTAATAACCGATGGAGAAGTCTTATTCAGTTAAATTCGTGTTTCTCCGAATGTTCTTTTCTTAAAAAGTGAAAGATATAAAGTCCGGTAGATTATTCTTTTATATTAATTTTTTAAATTTTTACATTATTCCCACTTTTTGATGGTAACTATCTCGCGAAAAGTGTGAATTATGTAACTCTTTGAGAAATTTATGTAAAGTTAACAGTTGTTACCTGCCTTACCTTTATTTCAACTAAATTTTTACTGTTATGCATAAAGATTTTATTGACATGAGGATGAAAAAAGCTTTTGATGTTTTTTTTAGCCTGTTTGTTATTATGTTGATTTTTCCTGTATTTCTGATAATTGCCATCGCCATCAGACTTGAAGATGGTGGCTCGGTCTTTTTTATACAGGAAAGGGTAGGCCTGAACGGACGTCGGTTCTTAATATTTAAATTCCGTACAATGGTTGCCAATGCAGAAGCCTTAAAAATTTCATTGCTTGATCAAAATGAACAGAATGGACCTGTATTTAAAATTGCGAACGATCCCAGGGTAACACGGATTGGCAGGTTTCTCAGAAAAACCTCGTTTGATGAACTCCCTCAGTTCTTCAATGTAATACTTGGAGATATGTCGGTTGTAGGACCACGGCCACCAATTCCTTCGGAGGTTGAAAAATATGAGCGGTGGCAAGAACGAAGGTTGACTGTGAAACCTGGAATTACCTGCACCTGGCAGGTTTCAGCAAGAAATAATGTTTCTTTTAATGAATGGGTGAAGCTGGATTTGGAATACATCGACAATTGGTCTTTAAATCAGGATGTAGTATTAATTTTAAAAACCGTTAAAGTTGTATTTACAAGAACAGGAACATAATCTGCAGTTGTGGGCTGTTGGTTAATTTTAAAATGTTTGCCAAAAGCTATACGTCGATTAATCTTCAGCTTTTAAGGTTGCAGAACCTGAATTTTTAAATGCAATAAACGGATTGTTTTCAGCTGTACCACTTTGGAATGCTCCTAATCATGAAACCGCATTTCATTTGCAATATCTTCATACTTTCTCCATATCAAATTCGCAAATTCGCGAATTTGATATGGAGAAAGTATGTCGACGGTATGGAAAATCACTGAAGATAATATGGAATAAAACAGCATCAGATATTTATTTGCTATAAAAGAGTATCCTTATACAAAGGGGCAAATTGATGAACATTCAAAAGAAACATTGGAAAAATTGTAATCTTCAGAATTGTTTTACCTGGTGCACGAAGAAAGAACACGGAGGAAATGCCCATTTTTTAAGCATTATATGTAAACTTTTCAATATTTACTGTGAATGGACAGAATATCGGAAGGAGGCTGCTGCAAAAGTAAATTATTACAAATACTGTCTGATATAAATCACCATTAACCGGAATCTAAAACTAATTAATGCAGGATGCATAATGATGTGTGAATGATGTAACTGTTATCGATAATTGTGTAATGACTCATAGTTGCAATAAACATAACTTTGATTGATTCTAACATTAGTTTAGAAAGGTTTTAAAAGATTATTTAACAATTAATAAGACGAATATGAATAAGTTGAAAATGAGTTTACTCGTTGTTCTAAGCTCATCCTTCATTTTTACAGGATGTGCCTCCTGGAATAAAACACAGAAAGGGGCAGCCGTAGGAACTACAACAGGAGGAGCAGCCGGCGCTATAATTGGAAGGGCTTCGGGCAATACAGCCCTTGGGGCAATTATTGGCGCAGCCGCTGGTGGCGCTACCGGCGCAGTAGTTGGCCGGCAAATGGATAAGCAGGCTGAAGAAATTGCAAAATCAGTGCCCGACGCAAAAGTTGAACGTGTTGGGGAGGGGATTGTGGTAGAATTCAGCAGCAATATTTTGTTTGGCTTCGATGAGTCGAGCCTGTCAGAAGATGCTAAAACCAACCTGGATAAACTGGTTGTTGTATTGGATAATTACCCCGATACAGATATTGAAGTTCAGGGACACACCGACAGTCGAGGAAGTGCAGCGTATAACCAGGCCTTGTCTGAACAGCGGGCCGGTACTGTTTCGGATTACCTGGGGGGTAAAGGTATTGCTTACGACCGTTTAACAATTAAAGGGTTTGGGGAAAGTTCGCCAAATTATTCAAATGATGAAGCAGATGGCCAGACGCAAAACCGCAGGGTAGAATTCCTGATAGCTGCTAATGAAAAGATGAAAGCTGAAGCCGAAAAAGAAGCAGCTAACTAATTTTTTAAAATTTACAAACACTTTTAATATGAAAACAATACTATTTTCTTTGATTTTAATTTTTTCACTTGCCGGTTCTATGGCATTTGCCCAGGGGTCTTCAGACTCAAGAACTTCCTTTGCAATTCTTGGTGGCGTTAATTTACAAAACCTGAACGGAAAGGATTTAAGCGGGGGCAAACTTAAAAATGATTTGCTCATTGGTTATCATGCTGGATTTAATGTCCATATTCCTCTTTCACCACAGTTTTACATTCAGCCGGGTTTATTGTTAAATACTAAAGGAGCAAAAATTGATGATACCTCCTATAAACTTTCATACGTTGAGTTACCGCTGAATTTTGTCTATAAAGCACCGGTTGGCAATGGTTTTTTCATGCTTGGTTTTGGACCATATATAGCTTACGGTGTAGGAGGAAATGAAATTGAATTTAAAAAAGCTGTGGAATCAGGAGATCCTGATGCCATTAAATATATTAAACCTTTCGATGCCGGTGGTAACCTCTTTTTTGGTTATGAATTACCGGCCGGATTGTTTGTGCAATTAAATACGCAACTCGGATTTCTTAATATCAATCCTGATGATTACCGCATCACTATTGATAATGAATCAACACTTAAAAATACAGGTTACGGGGTTTCGATTGGATACCGGTTTTAATTCAATATATCTCAGATCCACAAAAAAAGGCTGTTGTTGTTTATCAACGATGGCCTTTTTAAATTTAAATAAATATTGCTTTGATTCAGGAGTGCTTTTATAATTTATCGCTGTGTAAAACAGAAGGATCAAATTATATTCCCTGGTTTTAGATCTTTCAGGTATTAACTGTATTAACTGTCTCTATTCTTCTAAAACTGGTATGACCATCTCTGGTTCAGGTTGCATATTATCCACTTCTTAGGTCTGGCGTCTGTATTACCCTTTGAAAAAGAAATTATGTTTGAGGGCTTCCAAGTTTTCGTTCAACCCTATGCTTCTTTTATATGGGATAACAATGCTTTCATCAATAACATTTACAATAGTGGTATCTTGAATCAACTTTCCGATAGCTCCTTCGCCGTTGTTTATTTTAGTCATGATTTCGCGGAGTTGGTTGGAGGCAACTTCCGTTTTATGGACAGTTTTCTGCAACTCTCCATAAAAGCAAAAATATTTTCTTTTGTAACTTCAATGTTTTCATCCAATCCTTCTGAACTCTTTTTGAAGTTCTCGATGGTTAGATTAATATTTTCGGCAATGATTGAATCCTGTATTAATCTGCCCATATCATTTTTAATAATTTAAAGAGCTCCACATCAGGTTTAGTTTTTGATATTTATTTAATTTTTAATATGGGAGGCATGGTGTCGCCCAACAAAAAACCCCACGGTTTTAATGATTCGATGTGATCGAAAACAAGCTTGGCAATTGCTATCAGTGGAATGGCAACCAACATTCCCGGAATACCCCATAGTGCACCAAAAGTAATAACTGCAATAATAGATGCAAGTGCATTTATTTTCACCTTTGATGCAACTATTTTTGGAACAATATAGTTGTTGTCGATAAATTGAATGAGTATATAAAGGGCCAACACCAGCAATGCAAACCAGGGAGATGGTTTAGTTACTATAGCAATTACTATTGGCATGGATGCAGCTATAATTGAACCCAAATAAGGAATCAGATTAAGAAGTGCCCCTAATATTCCAAGAATCAAAGCATATTCAATTCCCAAAATAAGAAGGCCCGTAGTATATAAAAATGCTATAATGCCAACCTCAATAAGCAGTCCGATGAGATAACGTTGAATAAGTGATTTTATCTGGTTTATTATTTCACTCACTTTCTCCCTGTTGTTTTTTCCAAATAACTTGTGGAAAAATTCAATCAGGAGCGGCTGATAAAACAAGATCATAAATACGTACACAGGAATTAAAAACAATAATGCAAGCATGCCACCAACATTAACAATGGTTTGTCCGATTTCCGCACCTCCAATGAGGTCATTTTTTGTAGTGGTAATCCATGCGGTAATTTCATTGGCACTTATATCAAAATAGCCTGAAGCCCAGAAGATGACCTGGTTAATTATTTCTGTAAATTTATCAACCAGCCTTGGCAACGATTCCGTGAACCTGCTTGCCTGTGAAAACAGAAGTGTACCAAAGGAAGCAATCAGAATAAAAGATAGGAACATAACAATTATAATGGCTGCAATCCGGTGAAATCTAAACCTGATTAAAAGGTTTACTGCCGGGTGGAGCACTACGGCAAGAATGGTTGCAAAAACAATCGGTATCAGAATGTTTTGAGCAATATACAAGATAAAAACAAATGCCACCAAGCCGACAATTACCAATACAGTTTTCAGGTAAAGGGGTATTGTAAATTCTTTAATTGGCACTGACTACCGGTTTTATTTTTATTTTAAATTTCTCCTTTGAAAATGTCTGTTTTAAGCAATTAAGATGGGTTACTCTGACTTTAAAATCAAGTTCATACATTTCCCGGATTTCTTGCCTGAACTGACAGTAATTAGTGTTTCTGAAAGTTAGCCTGCTGTCGCAACAGTGGCATTGAAAAAATTATTTTTTTAAATGCCAGGAGGAGAATTAATTTCATTCATTGTGCTTATTGTAAGATTAAATGATTTGCGAATCCTGCAGTACTTCCTCTTCGTGGTGTACATTTTTTTTATCATCAAAGAAAGCATCATCCATCACCTTATTCACTTTTGTGATGGTTACTTCAAGAAATTTATTTAGTTTTTCCTTTAAAACGTTTGAATAGGTTACACCTTTTTTCAATATTCTTTTACGGGTTTTCGATCCTTTTGCGGGGGAAAATAAAATCCCTGTCAACACGCCGGCAGCTGCCCCGGCCAATATGCCCAATAAGATTTTTCCTGAACGCATACTATTGATTTTTAAATTTATAAAAAACTTCTACATGCAAATATCAGCCATTATGCGATAAAAAACATTACGTAATGCTGGAAATATTTTACATCATTCACAGTTTTATTCAGTTACTAAATCTTTTAAAAAAAATTTCTTTCCTGAAAAATTTAATTATTAGTAAAATTACAGCAAATACCAGTAAAATGTGTATTGTTCCGCCGGTGTTGTAACCTGCAAAGCCAATCAACCAAGTGATTATAAGTAATACAGCAATGATGGAAAGTAAATACCTCATGATTATTTATTGTTTGTTTGTAATGTTTTTATAGTGCTGTTTTTTATAATGGCTGCTTCCTCTAATTAAGCACCTGACAAATCTTCCAGGTTAGGTCTTTTGGATTAATATTCTTTACTCTCCGCCAAAATTCATCAGGTAGTGTTACCTGAATCTTCCAAACCTTAGCTGATACAAACATCTTATGTGTTCCGGTAATTTTGCTGCTTAAAAAAAAACGGTGCATCATTTGTTCCTAATTTTTAAATTTTCAATTACTAAAGGTATTTCTATTTATCCCTTATTCTGTTGCATGATTTTGAAAATGAATTACATCATTCACACATTCATTTTTGGGGCCAAAATAACCGGTTATCGTTTTTATCAATTCGGTACCGTTAATAGGTTTTGTTATTGAATCATTGCATCCTGCTGCAATTGACTTCTCTCTGTCGCCTGTAAATGCATGCCCCGTTTGTGCAATTATTACTACATCTTTATTAAACTCCCGAATTTTCCGTGTGGCCTCATAACCATTCATTTGTGGCATATTTATATCCATCAGCACCAAATCGATGTCGGGATTTTCCCAACAGGCCCTAACCGATTCATTACCGTTCTTTGCTCTAATTATATTTCTGCTGATTCCTTCAACCAGTATGCTAAGAAGCATTTCTGAAAATTCATCATCTTCTGCAATCAAAATATTTAATTTCCGGGTTAAAATTTTCTCTGATTTATCAGATGGAGATATCTGAATTTCATGGTTTCCTTCTTTTAACTGATGATTTGGTATATTAAAATAGAATGTGGCACCTGAAGCATCACCATTTTTGCCTTCATTATTTTCCACCCAGATTTTACCACCCAGCATTTCAACATAGGCTTTCGAAATAGATAATCCCAATCCGGCTCCTTCGTACTTATGTTGAGTTGATTCGCTACCTTGCCTGAACCGCTCGAATATGAATTCTTTTTGTTCATCAGGAATTCCCGGACCGCTATCTTTTACATAAAACTCAAGAAAGTCGCCTTTTACTTTGTAACCCAGTTCAATGGAACCGGTTTGCGTAAACTTTATCGCATTTTTAACCAGGTTTGTGAGCACTGCAAACAATTTTTCACGATCGGTTCTTATAAAAGCCACGTTCGCCGGCAATCCATTTTTAAAAGAAAGATGCAATTTATGTTGTTCAGCCTCCTGCTTAAAAAATGAATAGATGTATTCCACCTGCTCATTTACATTTGTGTCTGAAACTAAAACTTCAATTTGATGTGATTCTATTTTTGAAATGCTTATAATATCATTCAGTATATTAAGCATTCGGACACCGCTTTTCTCAATAATGGCGATATAGTTTTGCTGTTCCTCACTCTCCGGCTGAAGGGTTTTAAGCAATTCTGTAAAACCCAGGATGCCATTCATTGGTGTTCTGATTTCATGGCTCATATTGGCAAGAAAGGCTGATTCAAGCCTTTCGTTTTCCTCAGCTCTTTCTTTGGCTTTAATCAAATCGTTCTCTGTTTGTTTACGTTTTGTAATGTCAACCAGGGTAACCAGGCATTTTTTATCAATATTGCTGATTATTCCGTTGACGTGTACATATTTTATTGAATTATTTCCTGTTTCCAGCCTAAGTTCACAGGTTTCTTTCAACTTGTTTTTGAAAATTTTTTGCAGAAAACGATTATAAACTGCCCTGGTATCCTGAGAAACAAAAAAACCAAAACTGCTTTCAATCAGATGAGAACAATCCTTTTCCAACATATTTTCTGCGCTTTTATTCAAACCCAGTATTTTACCTTCCTGAGTAAGTGTTATGTATCCTGAAGGGGCAAAATCATACAATTCAGTATATTTTTTTTCCGCTAATTCTGCTTTTTCTTTAGCCAGTTTAAGTTCTTCATTTTGCAATTCCAGTTCTATCTGGTGCACTTCAAGTGCGTGAATGAGTTTTATATTATCCGATTCGGTAAATAACTTTTTCATATGTTTCTTCTTTTCGTTTAACAACACTTTTGCTCCCTGACACAGCCTGATAGGATTGTTTTCATTTTTTTTTATGTTCTATGCACGTTTATAAATATTAAAAGTTTTAGAAATCTGCCGGAAAATTATACTACTGATGCAATAAAGCGTTTGAAACTTTTGAAAGGACCGAAAAGGGTATTAGGAGAGGCTAACTCTGAAGAACAATTATCTTAATTTTGAACCTTTTTCCCTTGTTTAATTAGTAACCGCAGAGTTAGGAATGTAAGGTAGTGATTGCCTCAATAAAGGTGGAAATTCCTGTTACACCAGGAACATTTTATAACTTTAGTGTAGTAACTTGTCACCCATACAGGTTTTTCATCTTTTTGTATCCAGGATCATTTATCTTTAATCCACATGCAACAAACAGTGATAGTGCATCATGTAATTTTGTTTCTTCATTTTTAAGTTCTGCAATTTTTATTTCCCGCACCCGGCGATGATGAGATATAGAGGAATTGTGCTGCTAAAACTTTCAGAAGAATACAATCACATTTTAATGTATCGTTTAAAAGCAAAGTTCAGGTTTAAATGGCAAAAAAGTGTTACATCATTTTACTATTGATTTACATCATTCACACATTGCAGAGGCTGGATTCATACTGTATCTACCAAAAGAAGCTGTAATAAAAACGTGGCTCGTTTAATTTTTTACTTTGCCGGGAAAGAAAAGACTGCACAGCTGAATCAACTTCTGAAACGGCAACACTTAACTTTCATGGAGACACTGCATTCTTGCAACATAAAAAATTGGCTAAATCAAGTTACATATTCTATTTTGTTTTCTTCAACTTCATTAAAAGCTCATTCAAATTAACAGTTGCATATGTTGATGCATAATCAGACATGGCATAAGGTATAATTAATTCGCCGTTATGAATCATCGACCCGCAGGAATAAACCACATTGGGTACATAACCTTCCCGTTCTTCAGCATTGGGCCCCAGCAGTGGAGATGATAACCTCCCGATTTCTTTCTCAGGATTATCCAGATCGAACAGTGAGGCTCCCAACTTGTATTCACGCATGGGGCCAACACCATGTGTTATTACCAGCCAGCCTTCCGGAGTTTCTATAGGTGAACCTCCATTTCCAATCTGGATAAATTCCCAGGGAAATTTAGGCTGTTGCAGCAATTTCGCTTCACGCCAGATATTGATGTTATCAGAATAGGCTATGTAATTGTTAAAGCCATCTAACCGGCATAACATGGCATATTTTCCGTTCACTTTGCGGGGAAAGAGTGCCATGCCCTTGTTTTGGGCAATTTCACCATGCAGGGGCAGTACCTTAAAGTGATAAAAATCCCTGGTGTCGAGCATTTTTGGCAATATGGTGGTTCCATCGTAGGCAGTATAGGTGGCATAATAAATAATTTCCCCGTTATCTTCGGTGAATTTCACAAAACGGGCATCTTCAATCCCGTTCTTTTCATTTACTGAAACCGGAAATATTACCCTTTCTGAAATGTTGGTGTCCAACGAAAAATCGAGCTCGTAATGGGAGGAAGCCAGCCAGATGATTTGATTGAAAAGAATTTCTTTATCGGCAGCCAGGTGAAGGGATTTCCTTGCATCTTTTATGCAATCTCTGAGTTCACCATAGGAGAATTTATTGTTTAAATTATTTAGTATTAAATCCGAAGGAATTAAGGTATGAAAATCCTTCATCTCTTCGAGTTTTTGTTTAAATGATGCTTTATCGTATATGTGTTTTTTTATGTGTTTAGCTTCTTCCAGCATTTTACCTACCGGTTCAACGGAAAGGTTGTTGTTTCTATCAAGCACCCCGGTACGAAATACAATTGACGATATATGCCCTTCACCGGTTGCCCTGAGACTTATTATTACCCTTTTCTCATCAGGGCCAGTTTCCGACTGATCGGGATGTTCAACAATGGATGGATTAAAAAAAGCGGCCGATTCTATAGAATACTCCATGGTAAAATAGGAACCTATAAGTGTCTTTTGTGAAATATTCAGCGAATCAGGATCAACATCCAGCAGCTTTAATAAATGGGAAATCTTATAAAAATGTTTCTCGAAAATTTTTGAAATATTTCTGTGCCGCCAGGAGAAATCTCTAAGAATGGGATTCAATGCCTGCGATTCCGAATATTTGGGCATATTTAGGACAGAACGAATGGTATTGAGTGCCCTTTCTTCGCCGGTATAAAGAAACCTGGCAATTACTCTGGAAGCATCGGGGCGAAATTTTATGTCTTTTCTGTTAACCGTAACCTGCATTTACTATCAGTTATTAAATTTTCCTAAAGGTAATTGCATAAATGGAATAAACACCCTCTTATTTTTTCAGACTGTTTTATTTGCAGATTATATATTAGTGATTGACACCAGTTATCTTCCCGGTCCAGCTTTTCTGTATCTGCGGCATGAACAATATGGGTTCTTCGAGATTAGACTTTTCCCCGGGAACAGAGCTCAATTGTTTGCCTTTTAAAATGTTAAAACTTTTGCATCGCTTTTCAGATAATCGCTTAAAGGTTTTCCCATTCCTTTCACTTCGAAATTCAGCGATTTGAGTTTTTCGGTAACCCCGTAGGCATCGGCACAAACAATACAGGCTTTTATTTCCACGCCATCTTCCTGCATGGCTTTTAGTTTTTCCTGTACTTTCAGGTTCTCGGCTGTCAGCTTAGCTGATGGCCCCCAGATGATAAGCGTAACTTCACTGAACCACTCTGCTGTTTTGGCGGCATGCGTATACATCAATGCAACCCGCTCGGCCACATAGGGGTCGTCGCTGGTCCAGACAATCACAAGTTTGCCGGAGGTGTTTTCTGTTTTCTCTGTTTGTCCTGCAGCTTGTGTTGCACTGAAAATTAATAGTGCTGATAAGATGGTAAGTAAAAATTTGGAGTTCATAATAATTCCATTTAAAATTTAAATTATTTCATTTCACTGGTAAAATTCAACCGGTTTATTCATGCGATTGGGCTATTGAGCTAAAAAGAAATAAACCTCGTATACAAGAATCAGACTAAGGCTAAATATTAACAAATTCTTCAATCCATTTGTTAGCCGGATTTGTTTTAATAATCTCCGGTGTGTCGTATTGTTCAATTCTTCCTTCATTGATGATGACCATTTGGGTTCCAAGTGAAAAGGCTTCCTGCAAGTCGTGTGTAACCATTACAAAGGTGATTCCCAGATTTCTGTGCATTTCCTTTATTTCATTTTGCAGGTTGCGGCGGGTAATGTTATCGAGGGCGCCAAAAGGCTCGTCCATCAATACAATCTCGGGCTGTGATGCCAGGGCGCGGGCAATACCAACGCGTTGCTGCTGCCCGCCGCTTAAGTCTGAAGGAAAGGCATTCAACTGTCGTTCATCGAATCCCATCATATTAGCAAGTTCGGTGATCCTGTTGTTAACTGCCTGAGTTCCGGCAGCTGAGATATTTAATACAAAGGCAATGTTCTGCCTGACTGTAAGGTGCGGAAAAAGCGCTCCCTGCTGAATAACATAGCCAATATTCCTGCGCAAATGAACCATATCCCAGCTTATAAGGTTCCGTCCCATGACAGAAACCTGCCCTGAATCAAAGCTGGTCATTCCGTTTATCAATCGCATCAGTGTAGTTTTCCCGCAACCACTTGGTCCGATGATGGTAACAAATGCGCCACGAGGAATTTCAAGGCTGACCTCTAAAAGTGCTTTGTTTCCTGATTCATAGGTTTTTGATACGTTTATTATTTCTATAACGTGATTGCTCATTGTTCCTTTTTAATTCACTAATTTATGTTTATTCAAAAAATCAGCAGCGACTTCCGCGGGTGATTTTTTTTCTATCTCCACTTCGTAATTAAGCAGAAGCATGGTGGAATCGCTGATTGTATTTTCCAGACGGGTCAATATTTCCCTTAATTCAGGGAATTGTTCCAATGTTTCATTCCTTACGACTATTCCTGCCTGGTATGCCGGAAAGAACGATTTATCATCTTTCAGTACCCGCAGGTTCATTTGCCGGATGCGTGAATCGGTAGAAAAGGCATTAATTACGTCTACGGTATTGTTTTCAAGTGCCTGGAACTTCAGGTTTACATCCAGCTCCACTTTATTCTTAAAATTGAAGGAATAGGCTTCACTTAATCCGGGAAATCCATCTTCACGTTCGAAAAAATCAAATTCGGCTCCAAATACAAACCGGTTGCTTTTAGCTGCCAGTTCCGAAAAAGTGGTTATCCCTTCACTTTCTGCCAGCTCTTCAGACAGTGCCAGCGTAAAGGTGTTATTAAAACCAAGGCGGCACACCCAGCTAAACCCGAACTCTTCGTTGTAAGCACTTTTTAAGGCAGAATATAAACTGTCGGGCTGATTGATTTGATCTCTTTTCAAAACAAACAGCCATGCTGTACCCGAATATTCAGGATAGACATCAATTTCACCTTTTAACATGGCCGGATGAATATTGGAGGTTCCACCCCCAATTCCAAACTTCCGCACTACACGGATGTCGGTTTGCTTTTCTATTAACAGAGAAATAATCTCTCCCAAAACATATTGCTCGGCTGTGGGCTTTGATGCCACAACAATTTCTTTCTGCGAAAGCTTTCCGGATTTGGGAAGGAGCATAAAAATCAGGAGAATCGAAAGGAGCGCCAGAATACTGTATTTTAGAATACGGTTTTTCTTTCCGGCTTTTTTTGATTTTACCTTGACTGATTTTTCAATTGCCCCAATGCTTAAATCAACAGCCAATGCAAGGAATGCCACTGCAATAGACCCAACTATTATAAGCGAAGAATTGTTGGTATTGATTCCCCGGTATATAGCCTGCCCTAAACCACCGGCTCCGATAAAGGAAGCCAGTCCGGCCAGCGCGATTGTCATAACTACCATGGTGCGAAAGCCACTCAATATGGTAGGAAAAGCAAGCGGCCACCTCACGCGCGAAAACACCTGCCAGGGAGTGGCGCCCATTCCTTTTGCGGCATCCAGCAAAAGCGGGTCAACTTCATTCAACCCTATGTAGGTGTTTCTGATGACAGGCAGTAATCCATATATTACCAGCACCACCAGTGCATTGATATAACCGATTCCCACTAACGGAATGAACAATCCAAACATGGCGATGGATGGTACAGTGTATAGAAAATTGACTGTTCCTAAAACAGCCTGTCTCCATCTTTTATATTTAAGAATGGCAATTCCTGTTGCAAGACCAACAATGGTAATTACCACTATGGCGCTAAGGCTAAGAACGATATGCTGAACAAGTAATTCATACAGATAACTACGTCGTTCGGCAATGGTTCTGAATAATTCGTTCAGAAAAGCCATATTATTTATCCTGTTTTTTATTGATTCTCAATATCCTCCTTTAAAAGTTAATGCAAATAACTTAATAAGTTTATTCAGGTTTAATCATAAGTTCAAGTGCCTGAAACAATTGCCGCATTTTACCTTTTACACCCTGCTCATTTAAAAACAAATAGATTTCACTATCTGGTGGCATGTATGCACTAAATAACTCAAATCCACGATCACTGCCATCAATGTTGACTGATGGTTGATGAAAAGCTTTATTATGCTCTGCATCAAGTATCTTTTCCGTACGAATTGCTTCGTAAAACTTCAGAAGGTCGTCCAGAGTGGAGTACATGCCTCCACTGCCTTTTATAAGCCAGGAGGTTGGGCCCCAATTGGGCGGAATATTTGGCAGGCCAATTATTTGCGGCCCCCCGCCAGCAGCAAAATCTGAAACTGAAAGTCCATTGCTTTGGCCATATTCACCAGTTCGTAACATTCCGGCAGGTACAAGAAAATTCTCACGAATAAAATCATAATAAGAATGTCGTGTAACAACTTCAATTAATGCAGCCAGCAAACCAAAAGCACCGTGTGAATGCCTTCGCTCCGTTCCCGGTTCAAAAATTAAATCCTGAGCAAACAAACGATTAACTGCAGTTTTCCTGTCAATCCAGGCAAGGTCAGGATTCCAGTCACTTTCTATATGGAAAAAATCAGGCAATCCCGATTGACCGGTTAACAAGTGCCTGATTGTTATAGTACTTTTGTCTTCAGGAACATCACTGAAGTATTGGCTGATTTTATCTTCCAAATTAATCGTACCCTGTTGATAGAGGAGGTATATCGCTGCAACAGTGAAATCAATCGGTCTGGAACCGATGCCAAAAACTGTATTTATTGTGTTGGGTATTCCAAGATCCTTGTTGGCCATACCAAAAGCGCGCCTAATGATGACTTCTCCATTGATTTTAACATAGATTACCCCTGACATCCCTTCTTCTTTAAGCAGGTTGATGTTTTCTGATATGTTTTCAGCTGTAAGATTTAACGGGGCAGGGGTGTTTATAATATAAAGCCCGGATACAGCTTCAGCATCGAAATCCATCACAACTTTTAGATGTTTTTCTTCCTTTCCATTTGAAAAAATCATACGAAATCCATCCGTCTCCGCCTCAACTGCAACATTGTGATTTATTCCGTGCATTACGTTGCGCAGGTTACTTAGCTCTTTAATCAAAGAATCACGATTTTGATTCTTCCTTTTTACCATAGATTCTTCAATGAAAGCTTCAATTGCTGAAAGATCTTCACTGTTAAGCATCTTTTCAGTATTTCTAACCGCTTTTCTAATGAAATCAGGTGGTCTTTCCTGAGCATTTATATTGCAAAAGGAAGCTGTTAATAAAAGCAATACCAGTATAGTGCGTTTAAAATTTTTCTTAAAAAGATTCATATTAAATTATTTTTCTTAAAAAGCTGTACTTATACAAAAGTCAATAAATTCTAAATCATTGTTTCTTATCTACTTTTAAAATTTGAAATATAAAAATTCCTGAATAATAAGAACTTCTGAAAAATCCTTTTATAGCTGTCTTTGAGATAATCTGAACAAACAGCATTACAAAAAGTATTTGAAATATCTTATCTGTTGTTACATTAATTATGTAATAAATTATTTACTTATACCGGTTTTATTGTATACAAATATAAAAGAATCAAAATGTTGATAAGTATGCCTATGCCTCCTTGTGTATGCAGTTTACTGATACTTCCATCCCAAAATATAATATAAAGCACCGTAGATAAAATAACTGCAATTATTATACTCTGGTAAAGAAATGAATGGCCGGTTAAAGCAAGAATACCTGATAAAATAAAATTTAGGGCAGCAACAATGCATAAACCGGCGGCAAATATTTTATTTGAATGTCTACTGAATACATTTTTAAGCAACCATGAATTATCAGGCCAGACAAAATCTTTTTCCAAATCAAAGTAGTTTAGGCTATGCCCCATATATAACAGATGCACTAATCCATGCATTATAAAAAAGATACCGGTTAAAAAATTCATCTTGTATGTTTTATGTTAGAAACATCATCAGCTATTACAAATTAAAGTATCAGGAGCAGTCTTTTTTTCATTATTCTCACGAAAACCCGGCAGATAATTTTCGCTCTTCAATATCTCTGGAAATTGCACAGATAAAAGTTACACTTGCTAAAATGACCGAGGAAAATAATAATATGAATACAATATTTAGGACAACATCAGGATTATTTTGTCCGGGTAAAAATCCAAAAATTCCTAATTCCATTACAATTAACCATGAAATCAAGGTTGCCGGTAAACTATAAATCCATAGTGCCGAAATTGTTTTTCTCAATCTGACAGGAAGTGCTTTTTCCCACCAGAAAAGCGGTTTATTTATCCGGGTTGCAAATGCCCATGTTGGTAAAAACAGAACAATATAACCGATTCCACCCCCAACAAGAGTTAGCAACACCAACAACAATAAGAAAATAGTTGAGCCAAATTTCTTATGTATATATTTCAGCGACCAGATAATAATTGCCAGACCTGTTATAACAGCAGCAATACCTGTTATTAAGTAATTGTTAATAAGAGTGATAGCTCCTTCCGTTCCATAAAGCCAGAACCGATGCGTTTCACCAATGGCTTCTATAAAAAATCCGTTCGTGGGTTTATAGCCCTGAAGAATTTCAAATAATCCATGATTTAAAATACCCGACAGACCAAGCAGCACACCAATAGCAGATGCTGTAATCCGGATATGTTTATTGAAACTGACCATTACAGACTTCTATTTAGTTAAATTTTAACATCAATGGTCGGGTATTTTTAATATTCATTTACGTAATAAGCTGATAGCCGTTACATTTCGTATTAAGTTTTATGTTGCCTTCCATGGCTTTAAATAAGGGATTACTTGTTTCTTAAGAGTTTATGCACATGCAAAAAAACTATCAATACCGTCAGGCATTAAAAAAGTTAATCTTCAAAATCAAAATCATCCGGATCAAAAGGAATGTCATCATCAGGATCTATGTCAAACGGACCTACTCCAGGCGGATTAAACAGCCCCCAGCGGTCGATGATGTAATTCTCCCGGTCAAATCCGGCCACCCAGTCGATGAACAACAGCCGGTATTCTTCTATTAAATCACGCACCATGTTGAAATATTCGACCTCCTTAAAACCAAACATCTCCAGCGAATGATTGGAAATCTTTAAATCATGGGCGGCTCTGCGTATAAAGGCAGCACTCTCCATCCGGATGTCATACAAGTCGCCTCCCTCTGCACCGGCAACTTTTACAGTTAACATCCTGGCATCGCTGATAATTTGCCATTTGATGGATTGAAGATGTTCGTCATCTTCAGGAATAAGTTCACCGATCCTACGAACCAAATCAAGAATTTCTTTGCCCTTTTTATAAATGGGCAGGTTTTCAGTTTTTAAATGTTCATTATCTTCCTCGTGCATAAGATTAAAATTAAACCAGACAGGTTGATGTTAATCTATTTTTTGATGAATATAAATACATTTTAAGATTAATTGATGCTGCTGGAATAAAAAATCAATATTGGAGAATCAAACTCAAAAAATTAAATAACCAGATATTGAAAAAAACACCCGCAATTTAAATTAGATGAGCCATCGCTGTTCAGATTTTCGGAAAGAACCAACTGTAGTGTTAATACATCTCCAGCGAATGATTGGAAATCTTTAAATCATGGGCGGCTCTGCGTATAAAGGCAGCACTCTCCATCCGGATGTCATACAAGTCGCCTCCCTCTGCACCGGCAACTTTTACAGTTAACATCCTGGCATCGCTGATAATTTGCCATTTGATGGATTGAAGATGTTCGTCATCTTCAGGAATAAGTTCACCGATCCTACGAACCAAATCAAGAATTTCTTTGCCCTTTTTATAAATGGGCAGGTTTTCAGTTTTTAAATGTTCATTATCTTCCTCGTGCATAAGATTAAAATTAAACCAGACAGGTTGATGTTAATCTATTTTTTGATGAATATAAATACATTTTAAGATTAATTGATGCTGCTGGAATAAAAAATCAATATTGGAGAATCAAACTCAAAAAATTAAATAACCAGATATTGAAAAAAACACCCGCAATTTAAATTAGATGAGCCATCGCTGTTCAGATTTTCGGAAAGAACCAACTGTAGTGTTAATACTAGGGAAGAGGACTGCCCACTGCAATATCACACCTGTGCCACGGCTGTCCGTGAGGTGGATTCAGGGAGGGTTTGGTTCCTGTAGCGGGAGCGGAGGCGCTGCGGGTTTGCGTGGAATTCATCCGCATGGCATTTTCAATCGTTGGAGCAGTTGCGTTATTTGAAACAGTGGGTGCCTGACCTGAAATCCGGGGTGCTGCAGTCTGAACCTGATTAGTCGTTGCAGGCCGGGTAGTATTTGCAGGCGGGGAATTAAGCGGTGCGCCAACAGGAATATCGCAACGGTGAAAAGGTTCTCCGTGCCGTGGATTGAGCATCACTTCAGCATTGTTTTGTGCTGGGGAAGGCTGTGATGCTGTTTCTTCTTCATCCACCTGAGCCGGATTGGCAGCTGCCGGATCAATTTGTTCCTGGTTCTGCGGCAGAACAGGTACTTGTTTTATTTGATTTGATTCCTTTTGTGCAGGACTGCAGGAAATCATAACTGATAAAACTGATACTATAATTAAGATTATTGTTAACTTCATAATAATTTATTTTTTTCTGTATTTGACATGCTCATGCTATAGGTCGTAAACATACAAAAATAATTTACAATACCCTTTCTTTTTTCCTGAATTGAAATTCAATAGTTGCAAGGTTTCTGTGAATTATGAGGCCGAACTACCGGAAGCAACAGAACATTTCTGCTGAAAATAGAACAGATGTTTTTTGCACAGGAAAATACATCTTTCGCAGATTCCTTCCGTAATATTTAACCGGCAAATCATGGTTCTTGCTGATAAGCCGGGAAGATAAGAATGCTGAGGATTTCAAATGCTATTTATCTTTAAGCGGTTCCAAGAAGGGTTACTTTCCGATGCAGAAATTCTTAAAAATATGCCCCAGCACTTCATGGGTTGATACCTCACCGGTAATCTGCCCCAGGTAGTGGAGGCATTCGCGGATGTCCTGGGCCAGGAAATCGCCCGTGAGGCCTGTATCGAGTCCCTGCAGCACACGCACGATCGCTTCGTGGGCGCTTTTAAGCATTTCGTAATGCCGGGCGTTGGTGACAATCACATCTTCTTGGTTCAGCTCACCGGTGTTTACGGCATGAATCATCTGATCAATCAGTTCTTCCAGGTTGCGCTTTTCCCGGGCGGCGAGGAACACCAGTTTTTCGTTTTTCCGAAGCACCAGTTTTTCCAGTTCCCCGATTGTCTCCGGCTTTCCGGAATCAATCTTGTTGGGAACAATGATAAGGTGCTGTCCTTTGACCATCCGCTCGCGAATTTTGTCGATACGCCCTTCAACAACAGGGTAGGGGTTTTGGGTATCCACAACCAGCAACACCACTGTAGCTTCGCTCAATTTATGGTAGGTGCGTTCTATACCCAGCGATTCGATGTGGTCGAGAGTATCGCGAATGCCGGCGGTATCGAAAAACCGGAAGGCAGTGCCGTGAATGTTGACAACATCCTCTATCACATCGCGTGTGGTACCGTGAATTTCGGAAACAATGGCCTTGTCTTCGTTCAGCAAGGCATTCAGCAGAGTCGATTTGCCAACATTTGTTTCGCCTACAATAGCCACAGGGATGCCGTTTTTGATGGCATTGCCCAGTTGAAATGAATCTTTCAGTTTCCGAAGCAGTCGCTCCACTTTATCAGCAAGTTTCCTTAATTCGGTGCGGTCGGCAAATTCCACATCCTCCTCGGCAAAATCAAGTTCCAGTTCCACCATAGCCGTAAAATGCAGCAACTGGTCGCGCAGTTCCCCGATTTCAGATGAAAAACCACCACGCATCTGGTTCAGGGCCAGCCGGTGGGCAGCAGCATTGGAAGAAGCAATGACATCGGCCACAGCTTCTGCCTGCGAGAGGTCCATCTTACCGTTCAAAAAAGCACGTTGGGTAAATTCACCCGGGCGGGCAAGACGTGCACCATTCTCAACCAACAGCTCGAGCAATTTCTGCTGAATATATACCGAACCGTGGCAGGAAATCTCAACGATGTCCTCTCCTGTAAAAGAATGCGGAGCACGAAACAATGCAACCACCACTTCATCAATAATTTCACCTTCTGAAACAATCTTTCCAAAATGAAGGGTGTTGGCAGGTTGATCCTGAAGTTTTTTGTTTTCTTTGGGACTCTGAAACAGTTTACCGGCAATGGCTATGGCATCGCTTCCCGAAAGCCTGACAACTGCCAGGGCTCCTGTTCCTGGTGATGTTGAAATGGCACAAATAGTCGACTCATCAAGCATATTCGCTAACTTTTGTGCAAAGATATACCATTTATTTTGATTAGTTTTAAGCTAAAATCAATGGCAATTGTTAACGGATATATGGATTTACTTATAAAAGAAACGGCTGAGATAATTAAGGAATCGAAATTTACCATTGCTTTTACCGGTGCGGGGATATCGGTGGAAAGTGGCATTCCCCCTTTTCGCGGCGAAGAGGGATTGTGGAACAAGTACAACCCCGAGGTCCTTGACCTGGGTTTTTACATGAATAATCCGGAAGAATGCTGGGAGTATATCAGGGAAATATTTTACGATTTTTTTGCAGATGCCAAACCCAACAAGGCCCACCAGGTGCTTGCCCGGATGGAACAGGAAGGTTTTTTGCAATCGGTGATAACCCAAAACATCGACAACTTGCACCAGGAAGCCGGCAGCCATATTGTACACGAATTCCATGGTAATTCAAAACGGCTGATATGCCGAAAATGCGGTGAAACCTATGATGTAAAAGACATCGACATGAAAAAAATACCGCCCCGGTGCGCTGCGGATAATGTTATACTGAAGCCCGATTTCATATTTTTTGGGGAAGGCATACCTACAGCGGCTTTCGAGAATTCGTTCGCTGATGCCGAGAAATGCGAGGTGTGCATTATCGTCGGTTCTACCGGTGAAGTCACCCCTGCATCGTTTGTTCCGCGGGCTGCAAAGCAAAGTGGTGCTACCATCATTGAAATAAATCCGCGCGAGTCGCTTTTTACCGATTCCGTTACCGACTTTCATTTACAGGGGAGCGCCAGTAAAATCCTTGCCCTGCTCGAACAGCATTTGTTTGAATAAAATGCCGCTCTCCTATAAAACGAATATTAAATTTAGCTTTTACAGTCAATGAATCAAAACCAAAAACTTGTTTGCCGGATCTGCGGAAACAATCATAATAACAAAACCTTCGTTGCAAAGGAAATGATGCTGGGGTTGAAGGATGAATTTACCTATTTTGAATGCTCAAAATGCCGGTGCCTGCAGATAGCCGAATTTCCTGAAGATATGTCCAGGTATTATCCTTCAGGTTATTACAGTTTCAGAAAAGTTAAAAGAGGCAGTGTAAAAAGTCTTACCGGTTTTTTACATAAACTCAGGGTGAAGTCCGGCATCTTACCGGGTTATAATTTCCCGGGTTCAATCGTTGATACGCTGCTGCCTTTTAGAAATACAGCCTTTTTAAAAGGGAGGGTAAAGGATACAGATGCCCGGATACTTGATGTAGGATGCGGAAACGGAGAAAAGTTTCTGGAGCCGCTTTACCGGGCAGGTTTCCGAAATGTTGCGGGTTGCGACCCCTACCTGGAAGAAGAAATGACCGGCTCCGGAGTACCCGCTGTTTACAAAAAAGAGTTGTCGGAAATGAAAGGGGAATGGGATGTAATTACCTTTAACCATTCGTTTGAACACCTTGCTAATCCTCTGGAAACGCTTCAGGAGGCAAGTAACTTGTTAATTCAGGGAGGATACTGCATCATCCGTATTCCTACAGCTTCATCTTTTGCCTGGCAGCATTACAGCGTTAACTGGTTTCAGCTGGATGCTCCCCGCCACTTTTTTCTTCATTCGGTACAAAGCATCCGCTACCTGGCTGAAAAAGCAAATTTTGAACTGCAGGATGTAGTTTTTGATTCCACTCACCACCAGTTCACAATCAGCGAACGCTACAAAAAAGGAAAAACAATGAAGGAACGTAGCTACAGCACAACATTTGGCCGGCTGGCAAACGTTATCAAAAAATTTAAATTTGGCCTTCAGGCCCGTAAGTTAAACAGGGAAAAAAGAGGCGATCAGGCCATCTTTTATTTAAAAAAGTAACATTTACCTGAAAATTTCATCCACTGCTTCCCGAAGATTCCATTCCGGATTTCCATACTTTTGGGCAAGCTTTTTAAATTGAGCCTTTTTTCTGAATAATTTCCAGCTTTTCTTCAGCACAACTTTCTTCTTCAGCAAAGGATATCCTTCGTTCAACAATTCCCTGTGAAGTACATGTGTCACATTCCTGCCATTGTGATTATACTTTTGCAACAACTGCCGGCTGTTAAAATAAGCGGCACAGGTTAATCCGTTTTTTAACAAAAACTGACTCACTCCCAGCTCCCAGTCGTTAATTACTTTTCGGCGTAATTTCTTTTTATCTTTCTCCTGAAAAATATTTTCGGGGTCAACATGCTGAAAAAACTGAGGAAGCAATTTTACCGCCCCCAAATTGAATACAATAAAATGGCTTTGAATGTGGTAGTTGTTTTCGTGTGTGGAAAACCAGGGCGCCTCGTGAGAATCAACCAATCCCCAGAAATCAACATTTTGAATCTCATTCCAGTTAAACAGGAAATCCAGCCGGTTCAGCAGAAGGTTTGAATCGTTAACACAAGCAATGCGGTTATATTCAAATGGATTTATTCCCAGAAAGCCTTTATAAAACTTCCCAAAATCGTACCCTTCATTTTTTACGAACTGAATCTGAATGTTATTATTTAATCCTGCAGGTTGATTTTTCAAAATTCTGTTGTTGGCTATCATTCTTACTTCATCGAAATGCCGGGAAAGCTCATTTATGTAATACTGAACATACAAGGGAATAAATTCTTCAGGAGAATAATGCAGGAAAAAACAAATGCTTTTATTCATACTTATCGGTTGTTGAACGGCTCAAAAGTAACTACATTTTACTAAAGTGAATATGAACTTCACCAGAGAAGCATTTTTTTACAGAGGAATAAACTTATTGACAAGGTATAATAATTTTTGTTCATTTATATTTCATTCATTTCGTATATTTGAGTTATAAACCATTATATGTCAGTTGAAAAGAACATAAATGGCAACTATTACATCAGTTTTTGTTGTATGTTGTATTCCTAATGCAAATAAAGGAAAACCAATGAAAAAAGAAGCAACAATATCGGGTGGACTGGATTGAATAACTCTCTTAAACAAATAGATTTATGTTTACAAAAAGACATAGAGGCGGAAGGGATTATTATGAAAGCGTCAGGTCTGAAATGGAATCTTTTGTTGCAGAGGCTCCCAAACGGAGCATTGAATTTGGATGCTCAAGCGGAGGCTTTTCGGAAATCCTTAAAATAAAATGTAACTGCGAGACCTGGGGCATCGATATAGATGAAAAATCAGTGGAGATAGCCCGTACAAAGATGGACAAGGTTTTCCTGGGAAATGCTTTTGAGCTGGTAGAAAACCTGCCGGAAAATTATTTTGACTGCATCATCTGCAATGATTTTATTGAACATCTACATTCTCCTGATTTATTCTTCAGCAAAGCGCGAAGATGTCTTACAAAAGGGGCAGTATTAATTTGTTCGCTTCCTAACGTGAGGCATTGGAAACATGTAAACCGATTTCTTTTTTTAAAAGACTGGAAGTATAAGAAAAGTGGAATCCTTGACTATACCCACCTGCGTTTTTTTACTAAAAAGAGCATGATACGATCGATAAAAGAGTGGGGGTTTACCATTGAAAAAATAAAGGGTATACGGCCTACCAAAAGCCCTTTTTTTTATTTGTTCGCATTTATTACATTTAATTATATTGGCGACATGCGTTATCTGCAGTATGGATTTCGCGCCCGGCTGAAAGATTAATAGCAATTTAGTCAGAGATAGCTGTTGTGTGTAGCTAAATATGATTTTAATTATATTTATTTTTCGTTCATTTTGTACCTTTGAAGTTCAATTTAAACACATGCTAAATGAAAAAATTAGTAATGGCAATCACGGCAGCAGTTGCAGTATTCAGTTGCACAACCACTGCCAATAAAGCAGAATCGATGAAAGAAGAAGAAACCGTTCAGCAAAAAACAGAAGAGTTTGCACCTTTTAAATTAACTACCGATCTTTCTGTTTTAACGGAAAAGGAGAAACAAATGCTGCCGCTGTTACTGGAAACAGCCCAAATAATGGATGAAATTTTCTGGATGCAGGCTTTTGGAGATAAAAGCGAACTTTTTTCAATGGATCTGAATGAATACGAAAAGAAGTTTGCAAACATAAACTATGGTCCGTGGGAGCGGTTGAACAACAATGAGCCGTTTTTGGAAGCATTCGGGCCAAAACCTGCAGGAGCAAATTTTTATCCTGCCGATATGACCAAAGAAGAATTTGAAGCATGGGATAATGAAACCAAAACAAGCCAGTATACATTAATCAGGCGCAACGATGCAGGGGAACTTGTTTCAATACCTTATCATGAAGCATATGCCCGGCAGGTGAATAAAGCTGCGGGGTTAATTCGGGAAGCAGCTGAACTGGCAGAAGAACCGGGGTTGAAGAATTACCTTGAAAAAAGAGCCGGGGCGCTGCTTACCGATGAATACTATGAAAGCGACATCGCCTGGATGGAAATGAAAAACAACACCATTGAATTTATCGTGGGGCCGATTGAAAATTACGAGGACCAGCTTTATGGGTATAAAACTGCCCACGAGTCGTTCATACTTATAAAAGATAAGGAGTGGAGCTCACGGCTGGAAAAATATGCCTCATTGCTCCCGGGGCTTCAAAAGGCATTGCCTGTATCTGAGGAATATAAGGCAGAAACTCCCGGAACTGAATCCGACATGAACGTGTACGATGCCATATATTATCAGGGCGATTGCAATGCAGGGAGTAAAACCATTGCCATCAACCTGCCGAACGACGAAAAGGTGCGTGAAGCAAAAGGCAGCCGGAAATTGCAGTTAAAAAATTCAATGCAGGCAAAATTCGACAAGATACTGGTTCCCATATCCGATTTGCTGATTGCCGAAGATCAGCGTAAACATGTGAAATTTGATGCATTTTTTGAAAACACCATGTTTCATGAAGTCGCTCATGGTCTGGGTCTTGGGAATACTGTCGATAAAAGCTCAACGGTTCGTGAGGCGCTAAAAGATGCCTACACCTCCATTGAGGAAAGCAAGGCCGATATATTAGGGCTGTGGAGCGTTTATCAGCTAAACGAAATGGGAGAACTGGGCGAGAAAGAGATGATGGACAATTTTGTCACCTTTATGGCCGGTATTTTCCGCTCGGTAAGGTTTGGTGCCGCCAGTGCCCATGGTAAGGCAAACATGATGCGGTTCTATTATTTCCAGGAAACCGGCGCTTTTGAACGTGATGCTTCAACAGGCACTTACCGTGTGAATTATGAAAAGATGAAGGATGCCATGCTCAGCCTTTCGGAACTGGTTCTTAAAATCCAGGGTGACGGAGATTATGAAGCTGCACGCAAAATGCTTGAAGAAAAAGGATTCATCCGCGAAGAACTGCAGAAAGATCTTGACCGCATAGGCGAAGCCGGAATTCCCGTTGACATCGTATTTGAGCAGGGTAAAGAAGTATTGTCAATTAGGTAAAACAAAGACAAACAGCAGGTTAAGCCTGCTGTTTTTAACTTTTTGTTAACAATATGTAGTTATTGTATTTTATTATATTTGTGCCGTGAAATTGATCAATAACATATCGGTTTTGTTCCTTTCAGTAATTTTCCTGCTGTCGGCTACCGGTTTTATTGTATTTCAATCGCATTGCAGTTGCACAGGAAACGAACAGGTTTCGCTTTTTGTAACCCCTGAAACCTGTGAAGATAATTTTCATACCCATCATATTCATCTGCAAGGTGGGGAAGAAGTGCCTTCTCCGGAAAATAAATGCCACGAGTGCTCTACGCATACAAAAGAGTGCGGGTGCAATAACATTCGTATCAGTTTCTTTAAACTGAAAGATGAAGTGGTTTTTGAGAAGGTGCGTTCAAAAACCGTACTGCCTGTTGCAGCAATTATTCCCCTGATGGTGATAAATCTATTACCTTCAATTAGCGATGAGCCTGAAGAAACTAATATAAAATATATTGCCCCCTCTTCCTCACAATCATCCATTGATTTCCTTATAACTATTCAGCAGTTAAAAATTCCTCACACAGCTTAAGTTTTTTGTAATCATACCATTCACCAAAAACAGTATTTATTATTACATAACTTAAGCATGAAACTTACAGGTTTATTTTTATTGCTGTGCATGCCTGTTCTGTCTTTTTCGCAATTATTGGAAGGCAAGGTGTTCAGCAACGATGAAAAGGGAAAACAACCGCTCCCGGGCGTAAATATTTATTGGAAAGGCACCGCTAATGGTGTTGCTTCAAACAATGACGGTACATTTGAAATAAAAAAAGAGAACGGCGACCATATCCTTGTTTTTAGCTTTGTGGGATATAACACACAGGAATTGCATGTGCATGATTCAGCACCTATTGAAGTTACTCTTGAACCCAACCTGAAACTGGAGGAAGTAAATGTTGTTCATAAAAATCGCGGAACATACCTGTCGAAGGTTGATCCAATTCAGACCGAACGGATAAACGGCGCCGAGCTTCATAAAGCTGCCTGCTGCAACCTTGCCGAAAGCTTTACAACCAACCCGTCGGTTGATGTCAGTTACAGCGATGCAGTAACGGGCGCCAAACAAATCAGGCTGCTTGGTCTTGAAGGGACTTATTCGCTTTTACAGGTTGAGAACATGCCATCACTGAGAGGCCTGGCAACTAATTTCGGTTTGACTTATGTGCCGGGGCCGTGGATGGAATCGATACAGGTTTCAAAAGGGGCGGCATCGGTTTTAAACGGGTACGAATCAATTGCCGGCCAGATAAATGTTGAATATAAGAAACCCGATGCAGAGGAAAAACTTTTTCTGAACACCTATGCCGGAACAAGCGGACGGCTTGAATTCAACGGCAATGGTAACATAAGGGTTTACAAAGATAAACTTACCACCGGGCTTTTTGTGCATGCATCCGATCTTTCAAGGCGAAACGATCATAACAACGATGGCTTCCTTGATGAACCGTTATACCGGCAAATGCAGGTGTTCAACCGCTGGAAATTCAACAATCACAACGGGTTTATGGCACAGGCAGGAATATTGGTACTAACCGAAGACCGGCTTGGAGGACAAACAGGCTTTGAACGGGGTATGGAACCTCTGTTATCAAATCCTTATGGCATTCAAATCGATAACGACAGGCTGGAAGGCTTTTTCAAAAGCGGCTATGTATGGTCCAACCAACGTACTGCGATAGCCTGGCTAAGTAATTTTTCGCGCCATGAAACCCGTTCATTTTACGGTCTGAATCATTACGATGCAAACGAAAGCCGTTTCTACGGAAGTGCTGTCCTAACCCGCGATCTGAATCTTACGGGTACACATTCATTAAATACAGGGTTCAGTTTTGTGTACGATGATTTTACTGAAAATCTATACGAAAGACAGATGGAACGAACCGAACAGGTTCCCGGAGTTTTTGGTGAATACACTTTTAAACCAAATGAAGACTTTACATTAATGGCAGGGATAAGGGCCGATTTTCACAATATCTTCGGAACATTTGTCACACCCAGAATGCATTTCAGATATAATTTGGGCAATCACCTGACCTTTCGCGGAAGTGCAGGAAAAGGCTACCGGACTGCCAACGTAATTTCAGAAAACAACTACCTGCTTGCCAGCTCCCGGCCCCTGCAATGGACCAATGATATCTTCCAGGAGGAAGCATGGAATTTTGGTTTTGCCGTTGTACAAAATTACACGCTGTGGGACCGTGAGTTGCAATTGAATGCTGAATTCTTCCGAACCGATTTCCTGTCACAGCTGGTGGTCGACAGGGAAACATCGGCAGAAAACATAATTCTTGCACCGCTCGAAGGTGAATCGTATTCCAACAGCTATCAGTTCGATGTGCGTTATCAACCCATTGAGCGGCTGGATGTGCTTCTGGCATACCGTCACAATGATGTGAAGCAGACTATTGGCGGACAGCTGCGTGAAAAACCTTTAACCAGCCGTTATAAAGGCCTGGCAACCTTCAACTATACCACAAATCTTAAAAAATGGATGTTCGATTATACCATTCAGTTCAATGGGGGAGGGCGGATACCCCGTTACCCGATAGAGGGAATGGAGCGTATGGACATTTCAGCCGATTATTTTGAATTTGCTCCCTATACGGTAATGAATGCACAGGTTACCAAGTACTTCAGACATTGGAACATGTATCTGGGCACTGAAAACCTTACCGATTTTGTACAGAAAAATCCTGTTGCCGGAACCAATAATCCGTTTGGTCCTGATTTCGATGCTACAAACGTGTGGGGGCCTGTGTTAGGACGAAAGATTTATATGGGGCTCCGTTTTTCACTCAATTATGATTAAATACATTATTTTAATACCATTAAAATTAATAGTTATGAAACAGATTGCAGTTATTATTATCCTTTTACTGGTTGGCGGCTTCACCAGCCAGAGTTTTGCCCAAAAGAAGGGCAGGGCAGTAGTATGTTTTAAAAGCGACATGGATTGTGTCGATTGTGAAACTGCCTTGTATGAACACCTGAAATTTGAAAAAGGGGTAAAGGATTTAAAGGTTGATCATGCATCCAATACTATTTACATTGAATACCTCGAAAAAAAGAGTGATGAAAAGAGCTTGGCCGGGGCAGTGGAGAAAAAGGGTTATAAGGCGGAGCTAATAAATCGCAAAACATACGATGAGTTATTATCCAATGCAAAAAAGCATGGGCATGACCATCAGCAGGAAGTGCATAAAAGCCGCGATTAGTAGTGCCGGCACCAATACTGAAAAGGCCTCTGCTTAAAAGCAAAGGCCTTTTTTTGGTTAAGTTGGTAAACTGCGCTTATTCAAATAGGAATAAATACCTTTATATCAGCCGTTTAAATCCTTAATTACATCAGATTCCCTGCTGTATTACAGTGAAAAAAGGTAATAATAGTCTCACTATTCCGATACCCATTCCGAAACACCACCCATAAATGGAATTCCTGTTTTCGATGAAGTAAACAGCAATGTAAGTTTAGCACCCTGAATGGGTGCAGGCATCAGCATCGGGCACCGCCCGATGAAGAAAGGCTCCCAATAAAGTTTTCGGGGCAACGCCCCATCGGCAAATTCATTCCCGCTGCATCCGTAATGAGATTGTCGAACCCTCCCGATGGCAATGCATGATGCTTAACATAATTTAAACATCAAGATATTTTTCAGGTATGTTGAATTCATACCCGGGGCATACCAAATTCGATAAATCGCGAATTTAATATGGTCCGGGTATGGCCAGGGTATGGCGATCGTATGGAAAAATAAACAACAGAAATCTTACAGCTGCATATCAATAGATAAAGCCTTTTTCTAAATTTACCACATTGATTTAAAGATAAAGATCATTAAGTTACTGTGTCAAAGTGAGTAGAACAATGGAAAAATTTAATTCCGGCTGTTAAATAAGCTTTACAGAAAGAGAATTGAATCAACCAAACAATGAAATAAAAAGCAATGAATCAGTAAAGAATATGCAGCTAATTTAACCGGAAACGGTAAGTGATTGTACCTGCCTGAAAAGCTGGAGCACCGGATGCCTCATTGAATTTTGCCTTTAGGGCAGCTTGCCGGGCTTCGTTCCAGAACCGCTGGTCCATAATTGTAGTTCCCCTGGCACCGGCTTCTGCGGCGGTTACATTGCCATTTTTATCAACCGTAACCTTAACCACAACAAGTCCTTCATCGTCGCCCGGGTAATTTGGTTTTGGCAATGATCTTGCCGAACGCCCTGAGAGGTCATATGAAATACCGTCGCCCTGGTTTCCGGAACCACTGCCGCCGGGGCCGTAGGTACCGGCATTGGGGTCGCCTGTTGCTGCTCCCTGGTTGCCTCCGGGGAAAGTTGCTCCCTGGCTTTGACCTTCAGAAGTTCCCTGGCCTCCGGAGCCATTGGTATTCCCTCCAAAAGCGCCTTGTGCACGGGAGTTTATTTCAGCTATTCGCTGTTGCTCTTCTTCACGTTTTTTACGTTCGGCTTCTTCGCGTCGTTGCTTCTCAAGCTCCGCCTGGCGCTGTTTTTCAATCTCTGCCTGACGTTGGCGTTCTATTTCTGCCTGTCGCTGCCGCTCAGCTTCGGCCAGGCGTTGTTTTTCGATTTCTGCCTGTTTCTGTTTCTCCAGCTGTTCCTGCCGACGCTGTTGCTCTTCAAGCTGACGCTTACGTTCGGCTTCTTCCTTACGTTTTTGCTCGGCTGCATCAACAGCAGCAGTTTCTTCAAAGTCCTGGGTCATCAATTCTTCTTCTGCCTGCTGTGGCTCGCTTGGCGCCGGTGTAACTGTTTGTTGCGGCGGTGGGGTAGTTTGAACTTCTTCCTGTGGTTCAGGTGGCGGCGGTTCAGGTTGCCGCTGTTGTGGCCTGGGTTCTCTTACCCCAAGCCCCTGATCACTGGTTCCAAAATTTACAAGTATGCCTTCTTCCTCAGGTAGGGGAAGAGGCGTGAAGAATCCCATAAAAATCAGCAATATCAAAATTACTACATGGAAAATCAATGTACCAATAATGCCTCTTTTATGTTTTCTGAAAAACTCCATTACCTTTCGGGCGCTGTTGCCGCTATCAGTTTATACTTGTTTTTTCGTGCAATGTTCATAATTTTAACCACTTCATCCCATGGAACCGATTTTTCGGCATGTAAAGAGATAAATATATCATCGTTACCAATACCGTACCGATTTTGCAAAAAAGGTTCAATTTCCCTGAATTCAACACGTTTCAGAGCGCCTTCATCGTTAATGTAGTACTTCAAATCCTTTGTAACCGAGATGGTGGTAATAGGTTTTGCAGCCGTTTGATTATTGCTCTGTGGCAGCAATAATTTTAATGCATTGGGTGCCACCAGTGTAGATGTTACCATGAAAAATATCAGTAACAGAAATACGATATCCGTCATGGAAGACATACTGAAAGCTGCATTTATTTTATTTCTTCTTTTTAATGCCATTCTCTTGTTTTAAACAGGTTCATTCAATAAATCCATGAATTCTGAAGTAGTAGCCTCCATTTTAAACACCACCTTTTCAACGCTTGCCACAAGGATGTTATAGGCAAAATAGGCAATAATACCTACAATCAATCCCGCTACGGTAGTCACCATTGCTTGGTAAATACCTGTAGATAAGAGAGTTACGTCGATATTGTTTCCAGCGTTCGCCATATCGTAAAATGCCTGTATCATTCCCATAACCGTTCCAAGGAACCCAAGCATAGGAGCTCCGCCGGCTACTGAAGCCAAAACAGGCAAACCTTTTTCAAGCTTTGAGATTTCAAGGTTGCCAATGTTTTCAATAGCAGCATTTACGTCGTTTAACGGTCGTCCTATGCGGCTGATTCCTTTTTCAATCATCCTGGATGCAGGATTTGAATTGCTGCGGCACAACATTATGGCTTCATCAATTTTTCCGCTGGTAATGTAAATCTTGATTTTTTCCAGGAACCCTGCATCAAACTTTCCAGCTTTCTTGATTGCAAAATAACGATCGAAAAAGATGTAAACTCCGAGAATTGATAAGGCAATTATTGGAATCATAATCCAACCGCCTTTAATAGCCAGATCAATAAATTTTGTTGAAATTCCTTCAGATTCAACGGCCAATGTATCCATTTCGCTGGTTATATCAGCCTGAAGCATTAAAAGTTTAAACATGGATTTTCTATTTCTTTAATTTTTAAACAAAACGAAGCTGAACATCATTTATTATCAGGGCAAAAATAACTATTATTTTCTTCTGCTAAATAATGTATGTAAGCTGTATTGTATAAGTTATGAACAAGCATCTTTTTATAATTAAAGGAATTGCATACAAAAACAATTAAAACAATGTCTTTGTCTTATAATTGATATTATGATAAATAGAATATATATTTTAAAAGGAGTGATATTCACTCCTTTTAAGGAAATTTATTTATTGTCCCAATTCTTCAAGCATCTTGTTGTAGTTTTCCATATCCTTCAACCTGTAGTAAAGGTTTTTCAATGATTCCTTGGTCATTGTATCATCAGGTCTTAATTCATAACACCTTTCCATATAGGGTAAAGCTTTTTCGAACCACTCATCGGCTTTTTTCAGTTCAGCCTCATACTCTTCATTTTTGTTGGTCGGAACTGCATTCGCAACTTCTATCTGTTGCACACCCTGGTTGTAATAAAGGGCACCGAGATTATAATAGGCATTAAAGAACGTATCGTCCAATTCTATTGCATCTTCGTAAGCTTCAATAGCTTGATCTGTTTCACCAAGTTTTTCATGTAAAGTACCCTTGGCAAAATGATAAGTAGCATTATCCGGTTCACGTTCTATCGCCAAATCGAGGTATCTCATTGCATCTTCAGTTTTATCCATATCAAGATAAATCTGGATCATGCTGGTAAGAACAGTATTATCTTCAGGATATTTTTCGAAACCTTCCTGGAGTGCTTCCAAAGCACCTATTGTGTCTTTATTCAGCTGGTAAGCATTGGCTATCAGGCTGTAAGTTCTTGCTTCGTTATAGCCGGTTTCTGCAGCCTGTTCATAATATTCAATGGCTTTATCATAATTTTCGGCATTGTAAGCAGCCAAACCTGCATTAAAAATGATAACAGTATCAATAGCTCCGGGATTATCCTGTTCAATTATAGGAAAATCCTGTATTGCAAGGATTTGTTCGAATGACTGAAGGGCTTTGTCATAATTTTCTTCGTTAAAAGCCTCTACTGCCTGATTGGTTAAATCGTTAGTCAGCAGTGTCAACTTCACCTTAATACTGTTTTCAAACTTCCCCTCTTCATCAAGTTCCAGTGCTTTTTGATAGGATTGGAAAGCTTCATCAAGCGGATTTTCAGCCAATTTTTTTACTGCAGGGTCTTCTGACTGGTAGATGGCCTGGTAAATCTCCCCTCTCACCTCCCATGTTCTTGGCCAGTTAACCGTTTTTTCAGCGTCTTCTGCAGTAGGGTCAATTGCTTCGTTTATTGTCTGAAGCGCTTCGTCTAATTTACCCGTATCTTTCAAACTTTGCGAACTGGATACTTTTGTCCTGGGAGAACAGGCTACCAACAGAACCAAAAGTGCCAGGTTCATCAGAAAAATTATTTTTTTCATCTTTATAAAATTTAATTTTTAAGTTTTCAACAAAAATATTACGAATAATAGTTTATTTCAAATAAAACATCAATAATTATTCCAGCTCGTTATCAGAATCTTTATTTTGATTATCGATAATCTGGTCATCGTCATCATCTTCTATGTTTTCGATAACTTCTTTTTCAATGGTTTCGTTAACAACTCGAGCCACTGAAGCAATGCTATCCTCATCTTTCAGATTAATTAACCTTACACCCTGAGTGGCTCTTCCCAGAAGGGAAATTGAACTCACTGCGAGCCTGATGGTCAAACCATACTGGGTAATTATCATCAAGTCGTTTTTATTTGAAACACTTTTGATTGAAATTAGTTTGCCTGTTTTACCGGTTACGTTTAAAGTTTTTACTCCTTTACCTCCCCTGTTTGTAATTCTATAATCATCAAGAACAGAACGTTTCCCATAACCATTTTCAGAAATTACGAGTATGTCTTCATTTTCATCCTGGAGGCTGATCATGCCCACTACTTCATCCTGTTCATTGGCTAAAGTAACGCCTTTTACTCCCGAAGCATTGCGCCCCATTGGCCTTACCTTTGTTTCGTTGAACCGGATTGCTTTTCCGGAGCGAATAGCCATCATAATTTCACTCTTGCCGTTAGTTAACCGGGCTTCCAGCAACTCGTCGCCTTCCCTTATGGTAATTGCATTAACTCCATTCTGACGTGGCCTTGAATAGGCTTCCAGCGAAGTTTTCTTAATCATTCCCTTTTTGGTTGCAAAAAGGATGTAGTTGTTTTTAATGAATTCTTCGTCGGTAAGGGTTTTTACTTTCATAAAGGTTAAAACCTTGTCGTCGGCTGCAACATTCAGAATGTTTTGGATTGCCCTGCCTTTGGAAGCCCTTGTTCCTTCCGGAATCTGGTATACCTTCAGCCAGTAACACCTGCCCTTTTCGGTAAACAACAATAATGTGTTGTGCATTGACGCAATAAATATATGCTCCAGGAAATCTTCCTCGCGGGTGGCCCCGCCTTTCGAGCCAATGCCTCCCCTGCCCTGCGTCCGGAATTCGGTCAGCGGCGTGCGTTTAATGTATCCCAGATGAGAAACGGTAATTACCATATCTTCATCGGCATAAAAATCTTCAGGATTGAATTCTTCAGCGTTGGGCACAATTTCCGTACGACGTTCATCACCGAATTTATTTTTTATTTCAAGCAGCTCATCTTTTATGATTTCCATGCGAAGGGTAACGTCGGCAAGCACCTTCTTGTAGTATTCGATTTGCTGCATTATTTCGTCGAACTCCTTGCGAAGCTTATCTTGTTCCAGACCTGTCAGCTGCCTTAGCCTCATATCGACGATGGCGCGCGACTGTACATCAGTCAGGCCAAACCGTTCTATCAGCTTTTCTCTTGCTTCGTCAGGGGTGGAAGAACCCCTGATAATGGCAATTACTTCATCAATATGGTCGCTTGCAATAATAAGTCCTTCAAGAATATGGGCACGTTTTTCCGCCTGGTCGAGCTCGTATTGAGTTCTGCGGGTAACGACTTCATGGCGGTGATCAACAAAATGCCTTATTATATCTTTTAGGTTCAACATTTTGGGCCTGCCATTGACCAAAGCAATGTTGTTTACATTAAATGCCGTTTGCAGCGCCGTATATTTGTAAAGTTTATTGAGAACGACATTGCTCATGGCGTCTCTTTTCAGGTCATACACCACACGCATGCCTTCCCTGCCCGATTCATCGTTCACATTTGAAATGCCTTCAATTTTTTTCTCCAGAACCAATTCGGCAGTTTTTTGAATCATTTCTGCCCGGTTCACGAGATAAGGAATTTCAGTAACAATTATTTTTTCACGGTTACCTTCATTTTCTATGTGGGCTTTGCCTCTTAATACAATACGTCCCCTGCCTGATTCATAAGCTTCCCTTACCCCCTGATATCCGTAAATAATGCCTCCGGTAGGAAAGTCAGGAGCCTTGATTATTTCAATCAGCCTTTCGATTTCAATATCGTTGTCATCGATATAGGCCACTATGGCATCGATGGAATCGGTAAGATTATGCGGAGCCATGTTTGTTGCCATACCCACAGCTATACCGGAAGAACCATTTATAAGCAACTGTGGAATACGTGTGGGCAGAACAGAAGGCTCTGATAATGATTCATCGAAGTTTGGCTGAAAATCAACCGTATTTTTATCCAGATCGGCAAGCGTTTCCTCAGCAATTTTTGCCATGCGCGCTTCGGTATAACGCATAGCTGCAGGGCTGTCGCCATCAATGGAGCCGAAGTTTCCCTGCCCGTCGATAAGAGGATAACGTAACGACCAGGTCTGGGCCATCCTGACCATCGTAAAATATACCGATGAATCGCCATGTGGATGGTATTTCCCCAGCACTTCACCAACTATCCTGGCTGATTTTTTATAACCACGGTTCGACAGAATACCAAGGTCATACATACCATAAAGAACCCTGCGGTGCACGGGTTTAAAACCATCACGCACATCGGGCAATGCACGCGAAACAATAACCGACATCGAGTAGTCAATATAAGCAGACTTCATTTGATCCTCGATGTTGATTCGAATTATTCTTTCTCCTTCATTCATTACTATTTCTTTCTTTAAAGATATTTTTCTATTTACTGAAAAGACCCACAAAAATAGTAAAATTACGCTGTCAAAAGGGCATATTGGGAACTGATTTGCTACCCCCGGATTAATAAGATATCAACAAATTAACCTTACAGCAGCAGGTACGCAGCCCTGCACCATGAAAACTTAGTGCACGATTATTGCTAATGATAAAGGGATTTTAAGTAATTTAGTCATTAAAACTGTTAGGAATAGTTTTTGTGTACAGTGTAAAAAATTAATATAATTATGGATTCTCAATTTTCACCAAGAATAAAAGATATTATAGGTTATAGTCGCGAAGAAGCCATCAGGCTTGGCAACGATTATATCGGGCAGGAGCACCTGTTCCTTGGAATTTTAAGGGATGGAGAAGGTGTTGCCACAGAAATACTGGAAGGGATGGGTGTTAATTTGGCAGATGTTAAGGTTTTGTTAGAAAACAAAATCAGGAATGAAAAGCCATTAAATGGCAGGTCAGACCTGATGATGCTTAAGTCAGCCGAGAAAACGCTCAAACTGGTATACCTCGAAGCCCGCTGGTTTAAAAGCCCCACTGCCAACAGTGGCCATCTTTTACTGGCTATACTTAAGGATAATGATAATATAGTAACCCAGTTACTTGTAGAGTTTGGAGTAAATTATTACATCGTGAAATCACAATTGAAAGATTATAAGACTCCGGAAATGCGTTCTGATTTTCCTGAAAGTGAAGACGACGAAGCAGGCGGAGCATTTTCGAGAGGCCCAGGAGGAGGCCAGGGCGGACCCAAAAAAGGTACAACACCAAAATCTGACACTCCGGTGCTCGACAATTTTGGAATTGACATTACCAAGCTTGCAGAGGAAAACAACCTCGATCCTATTGTTGGAAGAGAGCGTGAAATTGAACGCCTTGCACAGATATTAAGCCGGCGCAAGAAAAATAATCCCATACTAATTGGAGAACCCGGTGTAGGGAAATCAGCCATCGCTGAAGGTCTGGCTCTTCGTATTATTGGTAAAAAAGTATCACGGATATTGTTCGATAAACGCGTGGTAAGCCTTGATATTGCTTCAATTGTTGCGGGAACAAAGTATCGCGGACAGTTTGAAGAACGAATGAAAGCTATTCTGAATGAGCTGACTAAAGTAAACAATGTAATCCTTTTTATCGATGAGATTCATACCATCGTAGGAGCCGGAGGAGCCACCGGATCGCTGGATGCTGCAAACATGCTGAAACCGGCACTTGCACGTGGTGACATTCAGTGTATTGGAGCTACAACTTTGGATGAATACCGGCAGCACATTGAAAAGGATGGTGCACTGGAACGCAGGTTTCAAAAAGTAATGGTTGAACCTACTACAGTGGACGAAACCATCCAGATTCTTACCAACATTAAAAGCAGGTATGAAGACCATCATAATGTAACTTACACACCTAAGGCAATTGATGCTTGTGTGAAACTCACTACAAGGTACATATCCGACAGGTATTTGCCCGATAAGGCAATTGATGCTTTAGATGAAGTGGGTTCAAGGGTACACATTTCAAACATAAATGTCCCCGACAGGATTGTCAAGTTAGAAGATAAAATAGAACAAACCAAGGAAGAGAAAATTGCTGCTGTTAAAAGTCAGAACTTTGAATTGGCAGCCAATTTCAGAGATAAAGAGAAAAACCTGCTCCTGCTTCTTGAAAAAGAAAAAGAGAACTGGGAAAAGGAAATGGTAAACCACAGAGAAACGGTAGATGAAGAAAAAGTGGCAGAAGTTGTTGCCATGATGTCGGGGATACCGGTTCAAAGGATTGCCCAGGCAGAAGGTAAGCGCCTGATGCATATGGAAGAGGATCTGAAATCGAAGGTTATAGGACAGCCGGAGGCTATTCAAAAAATTGTGAAAGCAATCCAACGTAACCGCGCAGGGTTAAAAGATCCCAACCGTCCGATTGGTTCATTCATTTTCCTTGGCCCGACCGGTGTTGGTAAAACTCAACTGGCCAAAATACTTGCCCTTTATCTGTTCGACAGCATCGATTCGCTTATCAGGATTGATATGAGTGAATATATGGAGAAATTCTCCGTATCAAGGCTTGTTGGCGCCCCTCCCGGATATGTAGGATATGAAGAAGGTGGGCAGTTGACTGAGAAAGTTAGAAGAAAACCTTATTCAGTGGTATTGCTTGATGAAATCGAAAAGGCTCATCCTGATGTTTTCCATATCCTGCTTCAATTGCTGGATGAAGGACGTTTAACCGACAGCCTTGGAAGAAGTGTTGACTTCAAGAATACAATAATAATAATGACATCAAACATTGGTACACGGCAGTTGAAAGACTTTGGACGAGGAATTGGATTTGCTGTGAATCAATCAAGCATATCAGAAAACGAACATGCGAAGTATGTAATTCAAAAGGCATTAAAGAAAGCATTCGCCCCCGAGTTCCTGAACAGGATAGATGATGTGGTAATGTTTAATCAGTTAGAAAAAGAAGACATACACAAAATTATTGATATTGAAATTAAAGATCTTTACGAACGTGTGGAAGCTTTGAATTATAAGTTGAAGATTTCACCGGCAGCCAAAGATTTTATTGCAGAAAAGGGATATGATCCTCAGTTTGGGGCCCGTCCGTTAAAGCGTGCCATTCAGAAATACCTGGAGGATGAAATGGCCGAGATTATCATAAAAGCTTCTATTACTGAAGGAGACACTATCTCAGTAGGATTTGACAAGAAGAATGAAAAGTTGTCAATTAAAATCTTATCGAGTAAAGAAGTAAGTAAAAACTAAAAAAAAGCCTGGTAAAACCAGGCTTTTTTTATGGAGTATATTTAATGGCAAAAAGGCATATATCATCTTTTTGCTGACTTTCTGTCCGGGAAATCTCATTCTCCAGCAAGTGAATGATTTCCTTCGGTGAAAGATTCTTCATTTTCTTTAGTTTCTTTTGAAACCATTTACTGCCTGACACAATGTTTTTTTCATTTAACGCATCAAAGACCCCATCGGTGTAAAGAATAACAGTGTCGCCGTATTCAAGCACCATTTGAGCATCATCATATGTTTTTTCCGGGTACAAGCCAAGCGGAAGTCCGTGGGTTGATTGCAGCTCAATAATTGTCCCATCCTGCTTTAGAATAAAAGGAAAAGTATGGGCTGCATTGCAATAGTTTAATTCACCTGTTTTAACATTTAAAACTCCCAGAAAAAGGGTAAGAAAATATTGATGATTGTTACTCCTTGATAATTCAAAATTGGTTTTTTTCACTATTTTTCTTGGCTGCCTGTACCGGGAATTATTTAAAATAACAGTTTGACAGACACTCATAAAAATCGCTGCCGGTATGCCCTTCCCGGAAACATCGCCAATTGTAAACACCAGGTTTTCATCATCAATAAAAAAGTAATCAAACAAATCACCGCTAACAACCTTTGCGGGTCTGTAGGCTGCATATAAATCAATATCGGACCGATCAGGGAAAGCCGGAAACGAACTTTTTATCAGGCTTTGCTGAATTTCGGAGGCCTGTTGCAAATCCCTGTTGTGCTGGAAATTGCTCAATTCTTCCTTTTCACGGGATATCTGATACTGCTCAAACCAGATTTTCAGGTATTCAAGACTGTTTGCCACCTGTTTAACTTCATTTTTAGTAGTCAGCTTAAAAGGACTGCTAAAGGAAGTCAGCCTTGAAGTTATATTACTTAGAGGCTCGATCTGTTTTCTTGTAATATAAGCAACCAGAAAGTAAATCAGTATCACCCCCAGCAAGGCAAAAATTGCCATTCGAATTGTAACTCCATACAGTTCTTTGTACAACTCACCGTAAGGCATAATGAATATCAGGTACCAATCAGTTTCAGCAATGGGTGAAAAATACACCCAGCTTTTGTCATAGTTAAACATATCAGGATAAGCCACAGCAGATCCTGCTAACCGATCTTTAAATACTTCTTTAATATTAAACTTACTGACATTTAATACTTTAGATGAAACAGAAAACAAGTTGGCATTGAGGATTCTGCTTTCCTCGGGATGTGTAAGATAAGTTCCACTTGTATCTATAACAAAAGCATAGCCTCTTTGACCTATGTTCAACCGATTAAGGGCGGCATTTAATACCGATAATGATAATTTTGAACTTATATAACCTGAAGAATTTAAATCATTTTGGTTTTCTTCAGATATAGGATGATTATACGAAACAACAACTTCCCCGATTTCTTCCCAATGGTAAGGCAAAGACCATCCGGGTAAAGCAGATTTACCGTTTTGAAAAAAGCTGTTCCGTTCAGCTTCACTCAAAAAGACAGGCTGACTGCTTTGCCTGTACTCAAATAAGTTACCCTTTTGAACTACAGCATGATAATGTTCCGGCCCAGCATAGGTTGTATCTATATAAACTTCTGCCGAAACCAGGAACGAATATGTAGAAACCATTTGCTTAAGCAACTGTTCCAAATCCCCGTTCCGGTAGAAATAGGGAACTTGTTTAGAAGCATTGGCTGTAGCCTCAATTGTAGATGATATTTCAAGATTTATTATTGAAGTTACTTCAGAACTTAATCCAATGGCTTTATTTTCTATGTTTTCCCTGAGCAAACGTTGGTTAAACAGGAAATATGCAACTATAAATGCAATAAATACCATTATTACAGCAACGGATATCTGAAAACTTAACCGGTAACCTATTGATTTGTCAACCATTCTCTCTCACTCCATATTTTCCGAAAGTCAATTTACGCATTATTTTGCGGTTTTTAATCAACTTTTAATTGTTTAATCCAGCTTCGGGTGCCTTTAAACCTGCAGGTAAAGGTAGCAAATTTAACTGCTTGTTTCAATGCCTCTTCAAATCCAAAGTTCAATTTCAGGTAATAAAAACAGAATGCACCATGCAGGAAATCACCCGCTCCCAATGAATCAACTATTTGTGTTTTTTCAACATTCACTTCTCCCCTTCTTCCTGAATCGCAGAAGATAAGATTTTTTTCACCCCTGCTGATAGCCGACTTTCGCACACCATTATTGTGTAAAAAGTCAACAACATCGTTCAGGTTCTTACATCCCGGAGGAAGAAAATCCTCGGAGCAAATAGCAATATCGGCCAAAGGAATAAGTTGTTTATACTGAGGTTTCCAGCTGCCACAATCAAGTACTACCGGTATATTTTCCTGCCTTGATTTAGAGGCCAGCTCCACACCCGATTCAGGATAGAAGCCATCAAGCAAAACTATCTGAGGCTTTGCCTGATGCAGCAATTCTGCTGCTGAAACTACCGGTGAAATTGGCTCCGGATGATGGGTAAAAATGTTCCGTTCGCCATTTACTGCGGAAGTAACCACTGAAGCTAAAACCGGGTTGCATTCTAGCGAACCGGTTAGATTAATTTGCTGAATTTTATTCTGCTTAAAATCTCTTGCTATAAAGTCTGAAAAGGAGTTTTTACCGGTTGCTGAGACCAGGATTGCTCCATCGTTCAGCCATGCAAATGCAACAGCTGCGTTGGTTGCCGGTCCTCCAACCAATATTTCAGGGGCGCCTGTTTTTATTTTTTTATTTGCAGGCGGAAACTGATCTACAAAATATTGAATGTCGACAGTAGTTAAGCCTGCAAAAAGACCTGCGTATTTCATTAAACCGGCTTCTAAAGATATTTTATTTTCTTAAAGTAGATTACAGGTAACTCCTTTACTTTCAGCTCTTCATGTATAAACCAGGTAGTTAAGAGCCTTTCTGCTATAAATCCCATAACGCGTTGCTGATAGCCTTTGTAACTGCTTAAATCAACGTTTTTCTCAAATTCAAGAAGCACTGAAAACCACCATTCCATAAACCTGTTAAAATGATGCGCTGGCAAAATAAACATGTTGTTTGCATATAACGATTTGCTTTTGAGCATCTTTTGAAAGGAACCAACAAAACTGGGGTGATTTTTACCCAATATGTGTGCAATTATTTCCATATCTTTTGAGTTGTGATACCTCCTGTAATGTTCCTCCACTGAATATTTTAATTTTCTCTTTTGAGGCAAAACAGCATCATATTGTTCCAGTATTTCACCAATTTTCCTTTCGTCCAAAACTTTCCGGCTAAATCTCCTGATATTGCTGGTATATATTAATCCGTGCCTTTTTTTATGAAGCCCAATTAAATAATAAAACGCACGTTTAATCTTCAAATCAACGGGTTCTTCATCCTGTGCGCTGAAATAACGTCTGTAATGACAACAGCCTGTAACATCCTGTTTTGTATTTTTCCAGACCCAATAAATTCCTGTCAATTCACTGTAGTAGTTGTTTTTGTCAGAAATTGACAATCCGGTATCGTCACCAATCATTCTGTTTTGATCTGTTTTGTACGCATTTCCAGCCATTAAAGGAACATACAAATCATTCTGAACCGGCATTACTGTTTCTGAATAATATATACTGTAAATCCGGATTTTACTATTATTATTCATCTGCTTGTTTCAATATTTTACCAGATACATGAACTGCAAAGCGTCATTCCTTGTTCGGGGATCTATAAACTTAGCCGGACGGCTTAAATCAAGGTGCCTGTATTCAATGACTGTATCCGGCTCTGCCTGTAGGTTTTTTATTTCAGAAAAACCATCGGCATTGGTAAATATCCAGTTACCTTTCTCTCCGGCAATAGTCTTAACTTCTTCAAAATTTGAAAGTTGTTCAGCATCAATTTCACTGTAAAAAAAGATTTCATACTGCTCATGCCTGTAATCAAACAACTTATCTCCTTCATTTGCATTTTCATTGATATAACGAGCTGCCTTTCCTGTTGATTGAAAGCTGAACAAATATGGAAACACATGTATGTTTAGTAAAAACATACAAACAAATGCTGCAATTACAGATGGAGTAGCAAGTTTTACCAGCCGCATTCGGGCATTTATTAAAATGTACCACACGGATAAAATTCCAACTGTCAGAAGTATCCATAACCATGCTCCCGGTTCAGGAAACAGGTATAAAGAAACAAACAAAACCACCACAAATGTCAGCACTGTCATTCCGGTTTGAACGGAGTAAAGCAGTTTAAACTGCCCCGATGCATTTTCTGAAGACTGCACCATCCATTTTGAGGCAAGAACAGCCATTAAGGGCACAATTGAAAAGACATAGTTGGGAAGCTGGCTGCTGGCAGAATTGATAATTATGAAGTAAATCCAGATGCCGGTGAAAGTAAAATACTCGTTCGACTTAAACCTGTTCTTTATTAACGTCCTGAATTCAAAAAACACTGCAATAAAAAACAACAGGCTCCAGGGGAAAAGCTGGTAAAGCAAATTATGGACGTAAAATATCGGATCGTTAACTGCCTGCACATAAGAACCGGTAACTCTTCCGACCATATTATCCCAAAAATAGAAACGAAGTCCCTCCCATCCGAATTGGTTCATTAACCCGATAATAGCAGGAGCGGATATCAAAAATGCAATAACAACACCGAGATACCAGCGGTAATCAAGCAAACGCTTATACTCCCTCTTCAACAAGATATGCCCCACTACAGCAAATGCCGGAATTGCAGCCCCTATCGGGCCCTTGCTCAACATGGCCAGGCCTATTGCAATGAAACCAAATATCCAGTTTTTATTTTTACCCGTCTTTAAAAATTCGAACAGCTGCCACAGGGCCAGTGTGACAAATGCCTGTAAAGGCGTATCCGTATGGATATCCATAGTGTAGAGCAGGTAAATGAAAGAAGAAAACAGGACAACTGCAGTTACAATTCCTGTTTTCCTGTCATACAGGCTTTCTCCTAATCTAAAAGCCCAGTAGATACCTGCAAAAACCAAAAGCAACACCGGAAACTTAAACCAGAAATTAGATACCTCACCCACAACAAAACCCAGAGCACCCAGCCAAAACAAAAGCGGCGGCTTTTGATCATAGGGCTCTCCATGCACGGTCAGGTTTATCAGGTTACCATTTTTAAAAACCTCTTTTGAAATGGTGGCATACAAGCCTGCATCCCTTGTAACATCGATAAACATTCCTGAAACATAGGCTGAAACACCTACCACAGCAAACAGGATGAATATCAAGGTCAGTATCTTATCTTTCTGCATCCGATCCGGTGTCTGAGAAAAATAACATCAGGTATTCATAGCACCACAAACCTGTACCACTTGCCCGCTGACATATGACGATAAATCGGAGGCAAGGAAAACAGCCACACCTGCTACCTCTTCCGGAGTACCTCCCCTTTTCATCGGTATTGATTCTTCCCATGCCTTGCGAGCTTCTTCCGGAATCTTAGCTGTCATTTCTGTTATTATGAACCCGGGGGCGATGGCATTGGAACGAATGCCTCTTGAGCCCAATTCGCGTGCAATAGACTTGGTAAAACCGATAATACCTGCCTTGGAAGCTGAATAGTTTGACTGACCGGCATTACCACTCACTCCTACCACTGAACTTAAATTTATAATAGAACCGGAACGTTGTTTCAGCATGGTTTTCTGAGCAGCCTTTGTAAAATTGAAAACCGACTTCAGATTTACATTAATTACTGCATCCCACTGTTCTTCAGTCATTCGCATCAACAAAGTATCTTTTGTAATACCGGCATTGTTTACCAGGATATCAATCCTTCCAAAATCGGCTGCAACCTGCGAAACCACCTTATCGGTTTCCTCGAATTTACTGGCATCGGATGCGTATCCTTTAGCTTTTACCCCCAATGCATTTAATTCGGATTCAGTAGCTTTCATATTATCATCCTCGAACAAATCGGTGAAAGCCACATTGCAGCCTTCCTGTGCAAATCTTACAGCTATTGCCTTGCCAATGCCACGTGAAGCACCTGTAATGATTGCTGTTTTTCCTTCCAGTAATTTCATTTTTGTAGATTTTTTGTTTTACCCGGCAAATATAGCAGATTCAGTCATTATAAAAAAAATGGTTCAACGGGGAAAGTAACATTGACGCAGCATACAATAAAATTAAAAAAGAGAACAAGCTTCTGCCCGCTCCCTTTAGCTATTATTATCTTTCCGTCATTTTCATTTCATTCTAACCCCAAAAAAGGCCGGAACTGTATCGATAAAACTCCACAACTAACTTTCAAAACATGTACCGAAACAATCAGCAACTAAAAAATAAAGCTGATAGAGGTAATTAATTTTATTCATTTTTATTATATCCACTAAAGAAGAATCCCCCTACCCTTGCCACGGGTTATTTTAAGAATAAATTAAAAAAAACTGCAGCCGGATTTTATTTTATTTTATGATTACTACCTTTTCTGTAAAAGTTTCATTTGGCAAAATCAGCTTTAAGAAATACAAACCTTCAGGAATATTCCCAACATCGAGTTTAATTTTAGCGGTAGATTTATCAGACAGGAGAGTTTTTCCTTCCACTGAAAGCAGAACGATTTCAAGCGGCTGCCCCCTATCGTTTTCAACATGAATAAAATCTTTTGCAGGATTGGGAAATACGTTAAAGGGCTTTTCTTTAACGGCATCAATTCCGGTGACGGTCCATATCTTATGTACAAATTCCGGGTGATCGATAAAAGGGTTTCTGTTTTCCTGATAGGAATAAATGATTTCATTCCTTCTGATCTCAAATGAATCGACAGGGTCCGATACATGCCATTCCAGCAGGGCCGACAGCTTACCGTGATAACCTTTCCCCGGTTCGGTTAAAGCTGAAGTATTTACATCATCCATAAGCTCCAGGTCAAGCTCCCCGTTTTCACCCTCATACCTTACAGCCATATAAAAAAGCATGCGTGCAACATCGCCTTTTACAGCATCTCTCGGCTCCCATGAAACGGCATTGCTGTAACATTCTGTTGGCCCGTCACCATCGACGTATAAACTGCCTCCCCAATCAAAATCCTTGTTACTCCTTGCACTGTTTACAGAAAGGTCAACCGGGCGTATATGGTGTACATCCGTTCCCACTCCTTTACCGGTTCCGAAATCACCGTGTGATATAGCCCAGACCTGCTCTCTGGTCCACCCGTTTGCATTGTTGTATTCCTGTGCTGCATTCACGCTCCAGCCACTATAAAAAAGGATTACATTTTCTGAATTTGCTGTGTCACGGTCTGTTTCCTTCAAAATATCCCAGACATCGGTAGTTGCCGCAGTGTAGGGAAAAGCAGTATGCCCCCTTATTATTTCGTAAAGTGCAGTTTTTAAAGCTTCTCCTGAGAGTTCTTGTGCTGATTCATAATAACCGTCAGGTACCTGAGCCGGAGAAAAAAATGAAAGAAACATAAGTAAACTCAACAGATAAAAATGAAAACCAACAGTTGAATGCATAATTATACGTTTTGATTTTAGTGAAAATATGCTTGTATAACTTATTTTATTAAATATTCAATTTATGAATTATTTTTCTTTTAATCAACTAACATTTAGACATATTAATTAAAATAATAAAGACCAATGTTTACAATAATTACATCCTCTAAAAATTAAATTCTCCATATATTAAAAATACAACTTAAGTAATATATTGAAGAGATTCACTCTTTATGCTTTGAAAATGAGCAGGCCTTTATGATTTTCAACTTAAAAATCGTATTGTATATGACAAAAAAGAGCAGGAAAAATTTAACCGGAAAATTTGGACTGCGCAATCAGATTAACGCCCAATGATAAAAGCCCGCTGGTTGCCCACAGTTTTTGTCTGCAAGCAACCGGCTAAAGTATCGGATCAGAGTCTGTCAGAGAAAGAACAAGGGTACTGACTCAAAGAAAAAGCAGCATGGATGATATGAATGAAATTGTTGAGCAGGCAAGCAGACTGAAAGGGAATGAAGAAATGATGAAGGCCTTAAACTGGCAGCATCAAGAACCTGCCGACAAGAATTAAAAAGAAAAAGGAATTCAGATGTTTTAACTTCAGCAAGAAAGGAGTAGCAAAGATTTCTTTTCTTGTCATTATCGAAGTTCATATCAATTACTGTTGAACAGATAGCTGAGGCATTAATTTCACCGGTTGGCACCATGTATTTTCGCCATCGTATACTCCATTAAAAAGATGGGTGATTCTGTTGTTTTCAATCAGCAACTGAGGTCGTTCCCTCCTGTTGCAATGTATGGTATCGCCATTGATTACAGGAATATCATGATCGTAAACAATGACCGGGTCGAAGACTTTCCAGTTGTTAATACCGTTTTCAGAAAAAAAATGAGCGCCCCAACGCACATGGCCTGTTATTTCACCTATGTTATCCTCACAAATAAAATGGTAGTTATTGTCTTTTTTAAAAAGGTAAAAATCTTCCAGTGGTGCTTGGGGCCATACGTTGTCGTTTACAATTGTATAAGGTCCTCTGAAACCGGGCGCTTCTGCTATCTTAACGGTTAATACTTCATCTCTGAAAATCAATTTAACATTGCCATTTTCTTCAATATACAAAGCGGGATTATTTGATTCTTCAGCAATAACAGGATTTTCACTTCTCTCCCAGGGGCCTTCAATATTTTTTGCTGTTGCATAACCAACACGTCTTAAAAGACGGTTACTTCCCTTTCTCAATGTTGAATGGTCGGACCCGATGTAGAATAAAACATATTCGTCACCAATTTTATGAATGGTCGGATTGTGCGCCATGTTGGAATCCCAGAACAAACTGTCACGTTCAGCAATCACTACTTCCTGAAAACTAAAAGGTCCCATTGGAGATGTTGCTGTTGCCCTGACTATTTCCGATTCGTAGAAATAATCGTCAGGGAATTTTTTCTTTTTTGGCCAACGCGAAGCAAACAGGTGATATGTGGAACCGACTTTTATTGCAGATCCTCCCCAAACCCAGTAGCCCTCCATTCTGAAGCCGCTCTCTTCAGGAATTGGCTGAAGACGTTCGATAAACTGTTTTTCATCCGGGCAGCCGCTACAGGTTAAAACAACCACCAATATTCCAAGAAGTTTAAATTTCATTCTTCTCATTGATTATAGACTTCTAATAATTTCGACTAACCCGGAGGCAATTGTTGTCTTCATTTGCTGCATTTATGTTGCAGGGGCAAAAAAACAAAGGGAGCAAGATTTATATCCAACTCCCTCATTTTTAAATTGTACCCCGAACGGGATTCGAACCCATGACCTACTGCTTAGAAGGCAGTTGCTCTATCCAGCTGAGCTATCGGGGCAGCCTTTTTGTTTAAGCGGTGCAAATATATAAATTTTGCTGCTGTTTTGGCTCCTTGTTTCAAAAAAATCCCCTACTCCTGCCCCATCTTATTAATTACAGAAGATGAATGCCGTTCGATTTGCATTTTTCTATCATCTCGTCGGGCCATATGCTCGACTGAATCTCACCGATGTGCGCCTTTCGCAGGAAATACATGCAAAGCCTCGATTGTCCTATTCCCCCGCCTATTGTAAGCGGCAGTTCACCGTTAAGCAACATCTTATGCCACATCAGGTTTTTCCTTTCCTCCAGGCCTCTTATTTCAAGCTGACGAAGCAATGCATCGCGGTCGACACGAATCCCCATCGAAGAAATTTCAAATGCACGGTTAAGCGTTTCATTCCAAAGGATAATATCGCCGTTCAACCCTTTATGCCCGTTACTCGATGGTGTTGTCCAGTCGTCGTAGTCGGGTGCCCGGCCATCATGAATCTCCCCGGAAGGTAATTGTCCGCCAATGCCGATAACAAATACAGCACCATATTCTTTTGCAACTTCCGTTTCCCGCTCAAAAGGCGTCAGGTCGGGATACATCTTTGCAAGTTCTTCCGAATGAAAAAAGGTAATCTCTTCAGGTAACTGCGGCTGAATATCCGGATAATTTTCCGAAACACAGAATTCAGTGTTTACAAGAACAGAATAAATTTTCCGGACCATTTTCTTCAAAAAACCCAGGTTTCGCTCCTCGGGCGAAATAACTCTTTCCCAATCCCACTGGTCGACGTACAACGAATGTATATTGGTAAGTTCCTCGTCGGGCCTTATAGCATTCATATCGGTGTAAATGCCATTGCCATTTTTGATTTCTAAATCAGCCAGTGCAAGGCGTTTCCATTTGGCAAGCGACTGCACTATTTCAGCAACCTGGTCGTTCATCTCCTTCATAGGAAACGATACCGGCCGTTCAATACCGTTCAAATCGTCGTTGATTCCGGTTCCCTGCCTGACAAATAAAGGTGCGGTAACCCTGCGCAACCTGAGTTCGGCTGCAAGATTCATCTGGAAAAAATCTTTTATAAGTTTAATGGCCTGTTCGGTCTGATTAACATCCAGTATCGAATGGTAATCCTGTGGAATAAATAACTTCATAAGTAAGTATGTGTTTAATTATTAATATCATTGCATAACTTGCTGTTATATGGAGAAATAGCTTCACTTAGGAAAACACTCATCTTTCATGATGATCAGATTGTTTTTCCGGTGGCATTATTTTGTTTTTTTAAACTCCTTTCTACAAAAATAAAATTACGCTTTCAATTTGAAAGAAAAATACGAAAAAAGTATTCAAAATATTACAATTTCATCACAAAGGATAACCTATTGTTTTAAAATTAAAATCATGATATTCCTTTTGATTTATATTTTTGCCGCAGCAAAGAGCAGATGAGTCAATATAAAAAAAATATCAGCCGGCTATACATTGTAAAAATCTCCAAATGGTTTAACCTGGTAATGCCTGTTGTGGTGCTGTTTTACCAGGATAACGGCATGGGAATGCACGACATTTTTCTGCTAAAATCGGTTTACTCGCTCTCCATAGTTGCTCTTGAAATTCCCTCGGGATGGATGGCAGATGTGTGGGGCAGGAAAAAAACGCTTATAATGGGAAGCCTGCTGGGAAGCGCAGGCTTTTTTATGTACAGTTTCTCATACGGTTTTTGGGCTTTCGCAGCTGCTGAAATCATCCTTGGCATAGGCCACTCCTTTGTATCGGGAGCTGACTCTGCCATGCTTTATGAAAGCCTGAAGGCCGACGGTAAGGCAGATAAATATGTAAAACATGAAGGCAGAATCACATCGGCCGGAAATTTTGCCGAAGCCATTGCAGGCATAGCAGCCGGATTTTTAGCTGCCGTAAGCTTAAGAACGCCTTTTTACATGCAGTTTGTTGTTGCCTCCCTGGCCATACCTGCAGCTTTGACCCTGAAAGAACCTGTAATTCATTTTGCCACTCATGTGCATTCTATAAAGCGAATGGCCGGAGACATCCGTGATGCATTGGTAAAACACACCGATTTACGTATTTCTATACTGCTGTCGGCAATTACCGGCGCAGCCACCCTGGCATTTGCATGGCTTGTGCAACCCTTTTTTAAAGAGATAGGCTTGCCGGTGGAATTTTTTGGCATTGCCTGGACGGTGCTGAACCTGAGTGTGGGAGTTTCGTCAGCCTTTGCATTTGTTATAGAAGGAAAGCTAAGCAAGCGTTACGAAATACTGCTGATTATAACACTGCTTTCGGCGGGATATTTTTTCTCCGGGTTGATGGTGCTCCGCGAAGGATTAATCTTTTTGCTACTTTTTTATCTTGTTCGCGGACTGGCAACTCCTGTTTTTAAAAACTACATCAACACATATTCACCAGACCAGATGCGGGCAACAATACTTTCGGTAAGGAATCTTATAATCCGAATAATCTTTGCCGCCACAGGCCCTCTGCTGGGCTGGACAATTGACAACTTCAGCCTGAACCGGGCTTTTATGACAGCAGGCATAATTTATCTGATATCTGCTTTACTGGTTGTTTTTCCATGGCTTGTAAAAAAAGAAAAATCCTGAGAAACGGAATGTTTGCTTCAGACCAAATTCAATTTTAACTCAGTTTTATCTCAATATAAACTCAATGTAAATTCAATTAAAATTGAATTTACATTGAATTAACATTGAATTTGAATTGAGTTTACATTGAGTTTAGTTAGACGAAGGTATGACGTTTGTATTTTTTACAACTTAACTTTGAGTCCGTCATAAGCCGGAAATACATTCGGGGGTAGCATTTTCTGTATATCGATGTGTTTACCAAAGCCATGGCTTATGTGGGTTAAATAGGCTTTTTCAGGATTAATTTCACGGATGACTTCAAGCGCTTCCTCCAGGTTATAATGCGAAATGTGCTTTTCTTTTCTTAACGCATTTATAACCATTATTTTTGTTCCCCTCAGCTTTTCCATTTCCTCCTCAGGTATATAGTTGGTATCGGTGACATAGCTAAAGTTTCCTGTACGGAAGCCAAACACGGGCAGCTTGTGGTGATAACAACGAATTGGTATAATTGAAATGCCATCGATGCTAAAAGGCTGATTGGTTATAAGATGCAGTTTCATTCGCGGTACTCCGGGATAGCGTTGTTTTACAAATACATAATCGAAGATGCGCATGATTGTTTCCTGTACCCGCTGCTCTGCGTATATATCGGCCGGGCGTTTCTGGATCCAGTTAAAGGAACGGATATCATCGAGACCGAAGATGTGGTCGACATGCTCGTGGGTCAGCAGAATTGCCCGCAGGCGGTTAACCTTTTCATGAAGCATCTGCTGCCTGAAATCGGGGCCTGCATCAATTAGTATATTTTGACCGTCGATTTTTAGCAGCATGGATGTTCGCAACCGCTTATCGCGGGAATCATCCGAACGGCAGACTTCACATTCACAGCCTATTACCGGCACTCCCTGGGAGGTGCCGGTGCCTAAGAAAACAGCTTCAATTTCCGGATTTTTGTTGTTCGACATACTGCAAAATTAACAAAAGCTAACCGGATATCGCAGGATTCCTTACTTTTGCACCAAAAAACAGATGGCAGCGCTTTATTTATTACCAAATGTTTTACACGAGGGAGACTGGCAAAATGTATTGCCGGCAACTGTGCCGGAGATCATCGGAAAAACTCGGTATTACATTGTTGAAAACATAAGAACCACCCGCAGGTACTTAAAACAGATTGACCGCAACATCGATATCGACAGTCTCACATTTTATGAGTTGAATAAACACACCGATGCTGATGCTGTTTCCGGATATTTACGGCCCCTTGAACAGGGCGAAAACATAGCAGTTGTTTCGGAAGCAGGATGCCCGGGGGTGGCCGATCCCGGAGCCAGCGTGGTAAGAATAGCCCACCAGAAAGGATTAAAGGTCATACCTGTTGTGGGTCCTTCCTCAATACTTCTAGCGGTAATGGCTTCAGGTATGAACGGCCAGAATTTTACGTTCAACGGTTATCTTCCCGTGAGGACACCGGAGCGAATGCGGGCAATTTCAGCCCTCGAGAGCAAAGCCGTTAAAAGCAATCAAACACAGATTTTCATTGAAACACCATACCGCAACAATTCATTAATTGCCGATTTGCTGAAGGGATGCTCCCCCACCACCCTGCTTTGTATAGCGGCCAACATCACCGGCGACAATGAATTTATTGTTACAAAAGCTGTCGGACAATGGAAAAAACAGGTGCCTGACCTGCACAAGCAACCTGCCATTTTTTTATTGGGCACATAGCAGGTTATCAGATACTTTAGAAATACTTTTAAGTTGATTGAATGCGGGCAACGAGCTATACTTTTTACCCCAACAGTCCTTTATTTTTCAAAAACTGGTATTCGTATTCAAAATTGGGAGTAAAAACAGCCTTTCCGAGCTGCTTATCTATTTGATTTTTTGTCCAGAAACGAGCTTCTTCAACCTCGGGAGAATGTACATTAAAGTTTTTAAAATCATGTGTAACAAACAGGTATACCAATTCGGCTTCCACATCCGATTCCCATTTATACACTTTTAGCAGGCGGGCTTCAAAGTTTTTAAGTCCAATTTCTTCATAAGCCTCTTTATAAAGCGCCTGTTCGAGGTTTTCACCTGCTGAAATGTGGCCGCCGACGGCAGTATCCCATTTTCCCGGCTGGATTAATTTCGATGCAGGCCGTTTTTGCAGAAGGACTGCCTTGTTTGGGCTCAGAACATGCATATGTACCACCGGGTGCAGCAACTTACTTCCATTATGTACCTGGCTTCGTGGCGCCTTCCCCGTAACCGTGCCTTTCTCATCGACCAGCGGCACCCACTCTTCCCTGGAAAAAAGCATTTGCTTTCTTTTTTGCCTCAAAAATTCGTACAGAAAATAAATTCCGAAAATAATATAGAACAGCCCTCCGCTGATAAAAGCCCAGGCTTCCTTACTCATGAAAAAAGTGGCATAAAAAACCAGCAGGGTATGAGCAAAAAAGATATAAAACAATGTCTTGAGACTTCTTCGCATCTGAGCCAGTTGGTTGCTGCTGATTAAAACATCTTTAAGGTAACGCTTCCCCATTAGCCCGATAATGTTCCAACCCGAGAAGGCGGAAACTGCAAGAACTGCAACCAGGATGAGCTCTATGAGCCCGGGTTTGAGCTTAAAGAACAAATCGTTATCGAGAAATATGGATATCGCCCCCAGGGTAACCAACAGAAGAGTATCGAAAAGAATGAACTTGTCGAAACGTTTTTCACGGACAGCTATCCATATCATTTCAAGCAGACCTGCACCAACAGCAACAAACAACCCGGTTTTAGTCCCCCAAATTTCGTCGGCTGCAATAAAGACGAAAAGCGGAATAAAACCGGGCAGAAGTTTTTTCAGGAGTTCAATCCTGGACATGGAATGCAACAGTTTAATTACTGGTCATCTTCTTCCTCTTCGGGAGCGGGAGCCGGGTACACTTTATGGACCTCCACTTCCATCATAAGCGGGGTAAAAGGAGAAACTCCTGTTGTTCCGTATTGACCGAATCCCAGAGCCGAGTCAAAAATTAACATTGATTTGGTACCTTTTTGCATATAAGTAAGCGCTTCATGGAGGGCCCGCATCTGGCCAACGCTTTGAGCAGAAGAACTTAATTGGGTTGGCGGCAGCACAACCAGTTCCAGGGGTTCATACTGCCCGCTTGAACGCACTTCGGTGCTGTCGAGTTGCCAGATGGTATAAAAAATCTGTACCCGGTCGTTAATCATTATTGTATCACCTGTTCCCTGCTCCAGCTCAAAATAATACAATCCGGTTTGATTTGGTTCTTCACCCGGATAATGAGCTTTCATAAACTCATTCAATTTCTTCATTTCATCTTCGCGTTGCCTTTCCAGGCTATTCTCCTTGCATGAAAAAAAGGTTACTGCAAAAACAGCAAGTATAAAAACTTTAAAGGTTCGTTTCATTATTAAGTATCTAATTTGATTCTTCCAAAGGATGTATGTCGAATAATTTTACAACAAAAATCAGCGTCTGATAAGGGGGAATTGAAAGATGTCCCTTTTCTCCATATGCCAGTTCGGAAGGAATTATTAATTGAAGCCTTGAACCTTCATTCATTAACTTCATGCCTTCATTCCAGCCTACAATCATGCTGTCTACGCCAAGGACAAATCCAAATTTCCCTTCAGCATTATGATATGCTGAAGCATCGAACATAGTACCACCAACTAAATAACCGGCATACCCCACTGTCAGTGAATCGCCAGGTTGGGCATACTCACCTTCTCCTTCATCAAGTACAACATAATAAACTCCGCTGGCTGTGGTATCAATATCATAATCCTCATCTATAAGATCCTGGAGGTAAGCTTCCCGAAGTGATTTTTCTTCAGCCGCTGAGTAAGTTTTGGATTCTGTATCGTCTTTCAGGCATGAAGAAACCACCACTGCTATCGATGCGGCAAGTGCTATATTGATAAGCGTTTTAAATTTTGTATTCATTTTTTTCTTTTTTTTAAATTGTTGTTTCCTTTAACAGATGCTTATACTCTTTTAAAAGTTGCGTGAACTTTTTAACTGCATCATCAAGAGGGATTTTCACTTCACCTCCGGCAGCATTCCTGTGACCTCCTCCCGAAAAATGGTCGCGTGCAAATTCATTGGCCGGAAAGCTTCCTTTTGAACGGAACGATACCTTCACATGATCTTTCTTTTCCATAAATAACGCACAAAAATTGATATTATTTATGGAAAGCGGATAATTCACAAAACCCTCAATATCGCCGGGTTGAAAATTGTATTGTTTCAATTCCTCCTGCGAAAGCCACATAACTGCAGATTGGTATTCAGGAAAAACCTCCATTTTATCGAGAGAATGCCCCAATAGTTTCATCCGGTGAACGGAAAAAGTATGGTAAACAGCGCTGTGTATTTTTTCGGTATTAATGCCGCATTCAATCAATTTTGCCACCACTCTGAAAGTGTTGGGGCTTGAAATATTGTGGCTGAACGATCCTGTATCGGTCATAATACCTGCAAACAGCGCCTCTGCAGCATGATGGTTCAGGCAATGATCCACTCCCATTTGCAATACAACGTCATATACCAGCTCTGCGGTTGAACTGTATTGCGGCTCGGAAATCATGTAATCACAGAAATCGGAAGGATTTGGATGATGATCGATAAGCACTTTCGGGTTTGAGAATTCGAGGAGTTTTTTCTTCATGCGTGCAGCACGTTTGGGTTCATTGAAATCGACGCATATCAAAACATCTGCCTCCCCAAGCATGTTGGTTGCCCGCGGACGTTTGCGCTCATATACCACAATTTCAATCTCCGAAGAAAACCACTTCAGGAAATCGGGATATGCATTGGGTACAATAATCTTTACCTCATGCCCAAATGTTTTCAAAACCTCTCCCATTCCAATGGCAGAACCAATGGCGTCGCCATCCGGATTTTCGTGTGTTACCAGTACAACTTTCTTCAGTTGTTCGGCAAGCAAACCCTTGAGGGAGCTAATAACTTCATTTCCAGTATTTTTCAAAACCATAAAAATTTGAAAGCACAAAGATAAGAATTCTGGTATGCACGCAAAGCCTTAATTGGGCAATTTTTGTTAATATTGCAGGTTGTAAACTCTTAATAAAATTGAATACAATGGCAGGTAAGCAAACTTTCACAATGATTAAGCCCACAGCTTTTAAGAAAAATTACACCGGTGCAATCCTGAAAATGATTCTCGAAGAAGGTTTTCAGATAAAGGCAATGAAGCTTACCCGGCTCACAAAAGAACAGGCAGGCGCCTTTTATGCTGTGCATAAAGGAAAACCCTTTTATGAATCACTTGTGGAATTTATGAGTTCAGGCCCCATTGTTGCCATTCTTCTTGAAAAAGAAAATGCTGTAGAAGCTTTCAGGAATTTTATTGGAGCTACAAATCCGGAACAAGCTGCCGAAGGAACTATACGAAAGCTTTATGGTACCAACCTTCAGCAGAATGCTGTTCACGGCTCAGACAGCGACGAGAATGCTGTAATTGAGTCGGGATTCTTTTTCTCTGACCTGGAAAGGTTTTAAAGTATCCCCATTTTTTGTTTTCCCGGAGCAGTTCACATAAGGCTCCTGATCTTTTCATCCGTTATTTTTTGAATTTCGGCCAGTTTTTCTTTGGCCGATTCCAAAAAGTTACCGGCTTTATGATAAGCTTCTTCTACGAATTGTTTATCAGTGCATTGTACGGAGTTAATTTTAACATTCAGCATTCCACTTTCAATGGCGGCCATAGCACAAAATGCACCAACGCCGGCATCTGAAACGGTGTTGGGATTTCCGGTTAAAGCCATTTCCTGCAGCACATCCATTGCCATAAGAGCATTTTCCATAACTTTCAGCGGGACTCCGATTGCATTTTTCGAAGCTGTTAAAACGGCCTGCTCACGACTGGCTGCCTGCTGCTCATCGGCAGCCGGTAATTTCAGGGCATTGTAGAGCAAATTAAATGCCTCTGCATCTTCATCGACGCACTCCAGTAAAGCCTGGTGGTATTGCTTTCCTTTTTCAGCCCAGTTGCTGAATTCCTCCCAGCGATGCTCCCAGCCGCTTTTTTGAGCGGAAAGATTAGCCACCATTCCTGCCAGTGCGGCACCCATCGCTCCTGCAGCCGCAGAAACAGCGCCACCGCCCGGTGCAGTTGATTCAGAAGCTGTGTAATGCACAAATTTAGAAACCGGCTTATCGGATATGCGGTTACCTGCTTTATCGTCGAGCAGAAATTCAATAACTTTTTTGTACGGATCGAAAGGTTGCAGGTTATCGAGTCCAAGTGATCTTACTGCAATTTTAATAAGTTCTTCATCGGAAACCCCTGTCGATCGTTTTTGCTTTCTCAGGAAGTATTTACCGGCATCGAGCAGCGACTGCAGCGGTATCAGCCCCACCAGTTCCGATCCGGTTACCCTTACCCCGCGTAGGGCTGCTTTTTCAATTACCTCTTCAAATGCCACATGAACGGGAGTAACAGACAGATCGATAAGGTTCATTGAAACCTGGGCAATACCAAATTCCTCGATAAACCACCCGATAGCCCGCGTTTTCTTTAATGTTCCCGGCACACGTACAGGTTTTCCGTTTTCACCGGCAACAGGTTTTCCGCTTCCGGCATCCCGCTTAATCCGGCCCGACTCCCTAACGTCGAGAGCAATGGAGTTGGCGATACGGGTGGATACAGTATTCAGATTTATGTTATAAGCCACAAGGAAATTTCGGGCGCCAATAGCCACGGCGCCTGTTTTTGCTATTTGTTTCGACCAGGGGTTACTGCCGAAGTCGGGCTTCCAGTTTTCCGATTCCAGCCGTACCGGCAACCTTTCATAACCTCCCCACCTGCAGTTGGCCAGGCTTCGCCGCTCTTCCGAAAAGGCAGCATATTCGTAACAATACACCGGAATACCCAGTTCATTCCCCACCCGTTCGGCAAGCTTACGTGCATATTTTACGGTTTCTTCCATCGAAATATTCGAAACCGGCACCAAAGGGCAAACATCGGTAGCACCAAACCGCGGGTGCACACCTGAGTGTTTAGTCATATCGATTACCCGGGCAGCTTTTTTTATACCCTGAAAAGCCGCTTCCACAACCGATTCCGGATCTCCGGCAAAAGTAATCACGGTGCGGTTAGTGGCTTTCCCTGATGATACATCAAGGATTTTAATCCCTGCAACACCATCTATGGCATCGGCAATTTCTTTTATCAGAACCGGGTTTCTTCCTTCCGAAAAATTGGGTATGCATTCAATTATTTGATTCATAAAGCACAATGTTCCTTTGCAAGAACAAAGGTATTTAAAGCAACTGAATTTCCCCGTTCAGAATGATGGTTTCAACAAGGTTTGAACCGTAGGCGTAAGGCAGGTATTCGATACCGGGAATTTCAGAAGTAACAAACAAATTGGCTGTTTTTCCGCGCGCGATGCTTCCCAGCCGGTCATTTATTCCCATAGCATATGCCGAATTCAGGGTTGTGGCATTAATAACCTCTTCCGGGCTCATTTTATAATTAATGCATCCCAGAGAGGCAATGAAGTTCATGTTTCCGCTGGGAGATGAGTCGGGGTTAAACCCTGATGCAAGTGCAACCGGCAAACCGGCTTGTATCATTTCACGAACAGGTGCTTTTTTTGTTCCCAGAAAGAAGGAAACACCGGGAAGAACTGTAGGCATGGTACCTGTTCCTTTAAGGCTTTCTATTTCCCGACTGCCAATATGCTGGAGGTGGTCAACAGAAAGGGCGTTGTATTTTACCCCTACCTGTACTCCGCCGGTTAGACTAAACTGATTGGCATGTAGTTTTGGGCGAAGCCCGTATTTAATCCCCTCTTCAAGTATCTTTTCTGTGTCTTCAACTGAAAAGAAGCTTTCATCGCACGATACATCAATAAAATCGGAGAGTTCGTCGGAAGCAACCTGTGGAATCATTTCATTAACAATCAAATCGACGTAATAGGAAACATCGTTCCGGTATTCCTCAGGTACAGCATTTGCTCCCAAAAATGTTGCCCTGACGCAAACAGGAGTGGTTTTTCTTATCTTTTTTATTATTCTCAGCATTCTGAGCTCTTCTGCTGTATTCAGTCCATAACCGCTTTTTATTTCCACTGCCCCGGTTCCGGTTCTGATAATATCGGTGAGCCGTTCCATTGTTTGTTCAAAAAGCTGCTCATCAGACATTGTATGCAACAGCTTTGATGAATTGAGAATACATTTCCTGTGCCTGTCGGGAAGGCCGTTTCCCGAGTCCCGGAGATAGCCGGCAAATTCTTTATCACGCCATGAGGGAAATAAAATGTGGGTATGAGAATCGCAATAGGAAGGGTAAACCAGCCGGTTGGAGCAATCAATTTCTATCAGGAAATCATCATCTTTATATACATCTTTTAGTTGACTCATCGGACCAAAATCCTGGATCAGCTCATCTCTTATGATCAAAAAAGCATCTTTTATTGTATGAACCTGCGACATCATCTTTCCCGACTTAAAAGCATCAACATTTTCATCGACCTGCACCAACTCCTTTATATTTTCAAGTAATAGTTTCATAAACTTTTGTCTTTAATCACAAACATATAATATGTTCTTATACAATCCGATGCATCCATTAAATGATTTAATCTGCTTTAAGTTACAACTTTGAAATGAAATATAACTGATAACAGGTTTATTTTTTTTCTTTCATAATGAAGGGTTAAAATACAGTGGAATCTGCATCAAAACATTTGTTAATAAAGGATCAGGATACTCCTTAAATCATGCCTGCAGCAGCACGTAAAATTAAAATCAGGCTTGCCAACCGGAGGGATTTATTATTTTCGTTGCTTCAAAAATCAGATTTATGCTTAAGAAGATTCCGCATACCTATGTCATTATTTTTATTTTAATAGTTTTTTGTGCAGTATGCACGTGGTTTATTCCGGGAGGAGAATTCGAGCGTGAGCGGATCATTGTGAACAATGTGGAAAGAGAAGTCATAAAAACCGGGTCGTTTGAATTTGCCGAGAGCAATCCTCAAACCTGGCAGGTTTTTTCTGCATTTTTTGATGGTTTTGTAAATACAGCAAATATTATCGCTTTCATATTAATGATAGGCGGTGCTTTTTGGATTTTAAACGAAAGCAAATCAATTGACATCGGAATTTTTTCCTTTCTCAAGTTTACCAAGAAGCTTGAAAAATTTAAGCTGGTACGAAAACTGGGCATTAACAACATTATACTAACAGGCATCATGCTTGTGTTCAGCTTGTTTGGTGCTGTGTTCGGAATGAGTGAAGAAACCATTGCCTTCACCATAATATTTGTTCCCCTGGCTGTTTCTATGGGGTACGATTCAATTGTTGGTGTATCGCTCTGTTTTGTTGCTGCTGCTTTAGGTTTTGCAGGTGCATTTCTGAATCCATTCACTGTGGGTATTGCGCAGGGACTTTCAAACATTCCACTATTCTCGGGCATTGAGTACCGGTTGTTTATGTGGCTGATAATAAACCTGGTTGGATTTATTTATATATTAAGATATGCAGCCCGGATTCATAAAAATCCTGAGAAATCGCCGGTGTATAAAGAAGACGCTTACTGGCGGCATCGCAACGAGAATACTTCAGAGGATTTTATGCATTCTGTACCCCGTGGTGCATGGATAGCTTTTGGTTCTCTTTCTGTTATTCTGGTCCTGTTTTCGGTGTTTTTTCCGGTAAATAACCTGAAAATAGGAAATAATGAAATAATTCTGCCGGCTGTACCTGCAGCAACCTTTGTGTTCATAGTAACCGGTTTTCTTTCCCTTCGTAAGACTTTTCATTATTTCATACTCAATCTGCTGTTGTTCACCATCATTTTCCTGATTATAGGGGTAATGGGATATGGATGGTACGTAATGGAGATAGCCACTTTGTTTTTTGCGCTGGGAATCTTTTCAGGAATTGCGTCGGGAAAGACACCGAACCAGATAACCGGTTTATTTATAGAAGGAGCTAAGGATATACTTTCCGCAGCCCTGGTGGTAGGTCTTGCCGGAGGGATTGTGGTTATACTTGAGGATGGCCAGATTATTGATACCTTGCTTTACTATGTATCACAAGCTATGGGCGATTTGGGTAAAGTAGGCTCTGTGAGCATCATGTATGTGATACAGACTTTCCTGAATATATTTATTCCATCGGGTTCGGGCAAGGCTGCCCTGACGATGCCGATGATGTCGCAGTTTTCCGACCTGATTGGCATTTCGCGCCAGGCAACCGTTGTGGCCTTTCAGCTGGGCGATGGGTTTACAAATATGATTACTCCAACCTCAGGGGTGCTGATTGGAGTATTGGGCATAGCCCGGATTCCTTATGATAAGTGGTTCAAATGGGTGGCTCCGTTTATAGTAATTTTGTTCTTCCTTGGATTTCTTTTGTTGCTTCCCACTGTTTTGATGCAGTTGAGCGGGTTTTAATTAAAAAAGCCCGACTTGATTCAAGCCAGGCTTTTTGTTTTTTATGAAGTCCGGTTTATTCTTCTATCGAAATAGCTTCTACCGGGCACACTTCAGCGCATGAGCCACAATCGGTGCAAAGATCAGGGTCTATTACATAAATATCACCTTCGGCAATTGCATCTACCGGGCATTCGTCAATGCATGTTCCACATGCAATGCACTCATCAGAAATTGTATAGGCCATAATAACGAGCTTTTAAATTTAACATGATGGCTACAAAAGTACAAAGTTTAACAAAATACCAAAGTTCCTGACCGATATATTTAACTCAATTATTTTATATATTTTTAAGAACTTAACATTCAATTATATAATTATTAATAATTCTTTACATCCACTAATATCAAAGGCTTTTTTCATAATTTTGATTTTCAAATTGTAATTCTATGGATTTATCCAATGCTGTTCTAGCCTTGCTTTTAACTGCTTTTGCCGGTCTTTCCACTGGAATAGGAAGTGCAATTGCATTTTTTGCCCGTTCCACCAATACCAAATTGTTAACTGTTTCTTTGGGTTTTTCGGCCGGAGTGATGATTTACATTTCCTTTGTTGAAATATTCGCTGAGGCTAAAATTGCCTTTGTGGAAAGATTTGGAGAATTTGACGGCACCTTATATACCATTACCTCCTTTTTTGGAGGCATGTTACTTATTGCGCTGATCGACAAGTTCATTCCATCGTATGAAAACCCGCACGAAATGCATGCCGTGGAGGAAATGAACAAAGCAAAAAAAGCAGTTCAGAGCAAGAAACTTTACAGGATGGGCGTTCTGACGGCAGTTGCCGTGGCTGTTCACAATTTTCCTGAAGGAATTGCCACTTTTATGACGGTATTGCACGATCCGACAGTTGGTATTGCTATTGCCGTTGCCGTTGCCATTCATAATATTCCGGAAGGAATAGCAGTGTCGGTTCCCATTTATTATTCAACAGGCAGCCGCAGAAAAGCTTTTTTCTACTCCTTTCTTTCAGGACTTGCTGAACCGCTAGGTGCATTGCTGGCTTACTTTTTACTGATGCCGTATTTAACCCAGGGCAATTCAGAGGCAGTGATGGCCTCCACAATGGCTGCTGTAGCCGGCATCATGATTTTTATTTCCCTCGATGAACTGCTGCCTTCAGCAGAAGAATACGGAGAACACCACTGGGGCATCTATGGATTGATAGGCGGAATGGTTGTTATGGCAATAAGCCTGTTGTTATTAAATTAGGATTTACGTATCGTACTTTCTTTCTTCAGATAATATTTGCATATATCTGTTAATCCGCACTTTTCACAGAGCGGTTTCCGGGCCTGGCAAACATAACGGCCATGCAAAATGAGCCAGTGATGGGCCTTTGGAATTATTTCTTCCGGAAGGTATTTCATCAGCTGCATTTCTGCAGCCAATGGGGTTTTTGCATTGGAGGTAAGACCTATACGCGCAGCTACCCTGAAAACATGGGTATCTACGGCAAGCGCCGGTTTATTATAGATTACCGAAACAATAACATTGGCTGTTTTGCGGCCTACACCGGGTAGTTGTTGCAAATCTTCAACATTATCGGGGACCTGTCCTCCGAACCGCTCTACCAGTGTGCGGGCCATCCCCACCAGATGCTTCGACTTGTTATTGGGATAAGAACAACTTCTTATGTAGTCAAACACCTGCTCAGGCTCGGCTTCTGCCATTATAAAAGGCGTAGGAAACCGCCTGAGCAATTCCGGAGTGATTTGATTCACCCGCTTGTCGGTACATTGTGCCGACAGTATTACTGCTACAATCAACTGAAAAGGATTTTTATATTCCAGCTCGGTCTCAGCTACAGGCATAGCTTCCTGAAAATAGGCGACAACCTTTTCAAACAGCTCTTTCTTTCGCATCAGATATAAGTTTTTTCAAAAATAGTTGAATTTTTATTATTCCTGTACGTTCTGCGGGTGGCTTTTCCTGAATGTAAACAATGATAAGGAATTATGTCCTGCCAACAATTGGCTGCAACTTTACAAGGGACTATTCTTGTTTAATTGTTAGTTTTGCCAAAATTTATTGCATGAAATGAGCATGAGCAAAATGACATACCAACTGGCTGTGATTAAAATCCTCATGCGAATTCCATGTTTTACCATTGAGAATATACAATTTTAATAACATGAAACCATTTATACAGGCTGAAAGTCTTTCAAAGCGTTGGGGAGATTTGATGCTTTTTGAAGATATATCATTTACAGTAGCTGAAGGACAAAAAGTTGCACTGATTGCCCGTAACGGTACGGGAAAATCCAGTTTGCTCGATATTCTTGCAGGTAAAGAATCACAGGACAGCGGTTTAGTAACTGTTTCTAACGATATTGTAATAGGTTATTTCGAACAAATACCAAAGCTCAATCCAGAGCATACTGTTATTGAGGAGGTATTTGAAACCAACAGCGAAAAGCTGAAAACAGTAAAGGAGTTTGAACTCGCAGTGGCACATAACGACCAGAAGAAAGTAACCGAAATTTCAGCCAAAATGGATGAACTGGGAGCCTGGGATGCTGAAGTTGAGATTAAGCAGGTACTTTCACAACTAAAGATTGAAAACCTGGAACAACAGGTGAAACACCTTTCCGGCGGCCAGCAAAAGAGACTTGCCCTGGCAAAAGTATTGATTCATAATCCTGATTTTCTGATACTGGACGAGCCGACAAATCATCTTGACCTTGAAATGATTGAATGGCTGGAGAACTATTTGGGAAAAACCAGGTCTACACTGCTGATGGTTACCCACGACCGGTATTTCCTTGACCGTGTATGTACGGAAATCATTGAAATGGAAGACAACCGTATTTACAGGTACCAGGGGAATTATTCCTATTTTCTGCAAAAACGGGCCGAGCGGCTGGAAGTGCAGCAGGCTTCAGTCGACAAGGCGAAAAACCTCCTGAGAAAGGAGCTTGACTGGATGCGAAGGATGCCTAAGGCTCGCAGCCATAAGGCGAAATACAGGGTTGACTCCTTTTATGAGACAGAAGAGAAGGCACGGCAAAAAGTCAGTGAGGAAACCGTAGGGTTAAACATCAAATCGGCAAGGCTTGGTAAAAAGATTGTGGAACTGGAGAATGTTTCGAAAGGATTTCCTGACATAAATCTGATTGACAATTTTTCCTATAAATTTTCCCGCTTCGAAAAAGTTGGCATAATTGGGAAGAACGGAACCGGTAAAACTACGTTCTTAAAAATTCTTACCGGCAACCTGGAGCCTGACAGTGGTAACATTGAAACAGGACAAACAATTAAATTTGGCTTCTACCAGCAGGAAGGCATTAACTTCAATCCGCAGGAAAGAGTAATCGATGCTGTGAATAAAATTGCTGAATTCATCGTATTCGAAGACGGCACCCGCATGACCAGCTCGCAGTTGCTCACCCGGTTTTTGTTCCCACCTGAAACACAATACAATTTTATAGAGAAGTTGAGCGGAGGTGAGCAGCGAAGGCTTTATCTCTGCACCGTGTTAATGCAAAACCCCAACTTTCTGATTCTTGATGAGCCAACCAACGATCTGGATATTCTTACCTTAAATGTGCTGGAAGATTACCTGAAAGCCTTTGAAGGATGCGTGGTGGTGGTATCACACGATCGATTTTTTATGGATAAGATCGTTGACCACTTGTTTGTTTTTGAAGGAAATGGCGTGATAACTGACTTTCCGGGTAACTATTCCATATATCGTCAGCAGTTGGCCGATCAGGTTGAGACCGTTGCCGGTTCAACTGACAAGCGGGAAAAGGATATCCGTCAGAATAAACCAGTAACCGATACAAAAAGGAAATTAACCTTTAAGGAAAAACGGGAAATGGAGCTTCTTGAAGAAGAACTCGGGCAGATAAGCGAGCAACTTAAAAAGCTTGAAACCGAATTGAATTCAGGCGCATTGAACCATGAAGAACTACATCAGAAATCGGAGGAGTTGATGCAAGTAAGAAAGCTGCTTGATGAAAAGGAAATGCGCTGGCTGGAATTAAGTGAATTGAATTGACGATTAAAATTCATCAAATTCAATTCCGCTAAAATTCTTGCCTGAGGCTTCTTGCTCAACGTTCATTTTCTCTGAATCTTTTTCAGGCTCCTGGCCTTCAGACGATAGCTCAACAGGTTGATTTTCATTTATAAACTCAATTACTTCGCTAAAAGTATCGGTGAATTTTTCGAAATCTTCAGGGTACAGAAACAGTTTGTGCTTTTCATACCGAAAGTTTCCATCGTCGATAAACTTCTTTTTGCTTTCAGTAATGGTAAGGTAATATTGATTACTTCGTGTGCTTTTCACATCGAAAAAATAAGTTCTTTTTCCTGCCCTGATGGTTTTGGAGAAAATTTCAGGTATCTTCTTATCATCCTTATAGCTGCTATTTTCCATGAATCTATTGGTTTTTATTATGTACGGCTAGTGGTCAAAAATAGAAAATAAATTATAAAACAAATGTGGTTTTTGAATAAAGTTGAACTTTTTCAAAACTCTTTAAGCTTTATATATTTGTTTCGTAGCCGCCAAAAAGGTATTGTGCAGCAGTGAAACTCTTGTCATGGGCCCTACTCCACCCGGCACAGGGGTTATGTATGAACATTTTGGAGCAACTTCATCAAACAGCACATCGCCTTTAAGCTTCCAACCCGATTTGGTGACTTCTGATTTAACTCTGGTGGTGCCTACATCAATAACAACAGCACCTTCTTTAACCATATTACCTTTAACAAATTCAGGCACTCCGATGGCAGCAATCAAAATGTCGGCACTGCTGCACAATTCTTCAAGTTTTTTTGTACGGCTGTGTGCAACAGTTACCGTTGCGTTTACAGCTTTCTGCGACAGCAGCACACTAAGCGGTCGCCCCACTATGTTACTGCGTCCTATAATGACGCAGTTCTTACCATTCATGTCTATTTTATAGCGGTTCAGCAACTCCACAATGCCAAAAGGGGTAGCCGACACAAAGGAAGGAAGGCCTATTACCATGCGCCCCACATTTTGCGGGTGAAAACCATCAACATCTTTCGACGGAGAGATGGCTTCTATTACTTTTTGCTCGGAAATATGCGGAGGGAGTGGAAGTTGAACAATGAAGCCGTCAAGGTCACTATCTTCATTCAACTCCTGAACTTTTTCAAGCAGCTCTGCTTCTGTGACATCATCTTCATACCTGATAAGCGATGATTTAAATCCCACCTCCTCGCAGTCCTTTATTTTGTATGCTACGTAGGTTTCACTGCCGCCATCATGACCCACCAATACGGCCGCCAAATGGGGAGCCCTGCCTCCTCTCTTTGTATATTCAGCTACTTTGGCAGCAATCTCCTGCTTCATTTCTGCTGCCACTTTTTTGCCATCGATTAATATCATGCTGTTGATTTTAATTTCCCGTTAGTTTAATCAGCCGCTTATAGTACCAGGTACTTATTGTTGAATTAAAACTTTCCCCCGGGTTGCTTCATGCTTCCCATCATCCTTTGAATGTTTTTTCCCTGCGACACCATTCTCATCATCTTACGTGTTTCAGCGAATTGCTTAATTAACCGGTTTACCTCCTGGATATTTGTTCCCGAACCGGTCGCTATTCTTTTACGCCTGCTGCCGTTTATTAAAGCAGGGTCTTCACGTTCAGCAGGAGTCATTGAATAAATGATTGCTTCAATGTGTTTAAAGGCATCATCATCCAGATCAAGGTTTTTCATGGCTTTCCCCATTCCCGGAATCATGGAAACAACATCCTTTAAATCGCCCATCTTTTTAATCTGGTTGATCTGTTTCAGGAAATCATTAAAGTTGAAAGTGTTTTTAGCCAGTTTCTTTTGTAAACGGCGCGCCTCTTCTTCATCGTATTGCTCCTGTGCTTTCTCTACAAGGGAAACAATGTCACCCATGCCAAGTATACGGTCGGCCATCCTGCTGGGATAGAAAACATCAATGGCATCGAGTTTTTCGCCTGTTCCTACAAACTTTATGGGCTTTTCAACAACCGAGCGGATTGATAATGCTGCCCCACCCCTTGTATCACCGTCAAGTTTTGTAAGCACCACTCCATCGAAGTCAAGGGTGTCGTTAAATTCCTTGGCAGTATTAACAGCATCCTGCCCGGTCATGGAATCAACAACAAAGAGTATTTCGTTGGGATTTACCGTATTTTTAATGGCCGATATTTCTTTCATCATCAGCTCATCGATTGCCAGCCGCCCGGCGGTATCGATAATAACCACATCATTGCCGTTCTTTTTGGCTTCTTTAATGGCTGCCTGGGCTATCTTAACAGGGTCCATGTTACCTTCCTCTGTATACACCGGAACATTTATCTGGCCTGCCAGCACCTTTAACTGCTCGATAGCAGCGGGCCTGTATACGTCACACGCTGCTAACAGCGGGTGGCGTCCCTTTTTCCGTTTAAGCATATTGGCCAGTTTACCTGAGAAGGTAGTTTTACCAGAACCCTGTAAACCAGCCATTAATATAACCGATGGAGCACCACTCAGGTCAACGCCTACCGACTCGCCGCCCATAAGCTCTATAAGCTCATCCTTAACAATTTTCACCATCAGTTCACCAGGCTTAACAGCGGTAAGCACGTTCTGCCCTAAGGCCTTTGTCTTTACTTCATCGGTAAAACTTTTGGCTATCTTAAAGTTAACATCGGCATCAAGAAGTGCACGGCGAATCTCCTTAAGGGTTTCTGCTACATTTATCTCCGTAATTTTCCCCTGCCCCTTCAGTATCTTAAATGACCGTTCAAGTCTATCTGATAAATTTTCAAACATCATAATTTTTAATTTGGAAACAAGCTCCAAAAATACAAGTAAAATGTGAAAGGGCAAAACAGGTTTTTCCTGTTTTGGACAATACTTTTCACCGCTTCATTAGCAACGATATCATCCTGAAATCTTAAAAATATCTTTCTACCTTTGTTCTTCAATTATAAGACTTACATGAATCCAAAAATCATAGAAATAGTTGCACAGCAACTGGGGCTAAAGGAAAACCAGGTTAAAAACACCACCGAATTATTTAATGAAGGTGCTACGGTTCCGTTTATTTCCCGTTACCGGAAAGAACGTACCGGAAGTTTGGATGAGGTGCAGGTAATGCAGGTAAAAGAGCAGGTTGAAAAACTTACTGAACTTGAGAAGCGTAAGGAAACGGTAATAAAAACTATAAATGAGCAGGAAAAATTAACCGATGAGTTAAAACATCGGATAGAAAACTGCTATGACCCTGTTGAGCTTGAAGACATTTACCTGCCCTATAAACCCAAACGGCGGACCAAAGCAACCATTGCCCGCGAAAAGGGACTGGAACCTTTGGCCAAAATTATAATGAAACAGGATGAACGGTTTCCCGAACAGCGGGCTGAACGGTTCCTCAATGCGGAAGTGGAAAGTGTGGAAGATGCCCTTTCAGGAGCATGTGACATTATTGCCGAGTGGATAAGTGAAAATGAAAAAGCACGAAACATTGTAAGGCGGGAATTTGAAAGGCAGGCATCCATTTCATCAAAAGTAGTAAAGGGAAAAGAAGAAGAAGCTGCGAAGTACCGCGATTACTTTGACTGGAACGAACCTTTAAGGAAATGTCCTTCGCACAGGTTGCTGGCTATGCGCCGTGGAGAAAAGGAAGGATTCCTTCGCATTTCATTAAAGCCTGATGATTCGCGGCCCCTGGAGCATCTTCAACGTTTTTTCGTAAAGGGTAATACTGCCAGCTCAAGGTTGGTTGAGGAGGCTGTTGCCGATAGTTATAAGCGGTTGATTGAGCCTTCTATAGAAACAGAATTTGCTGCATTGTCAAAAGAAAAAGCTGATATAGATGCCATTGGCGTATTTGCTGAAAACCTGCGTCAGCTACTACTGGCGCCTCCACTGGGTCAGAAACGGATACTTGCTATAGACCCGGGGTACCGCACCGGATGCAAGGTGGTATGTCTCGACGAACAGGGAGACCTTCTGCATAACGAAACCATCTATCCGCATAAGCCCCAGGAAGAGAAAAAAATGGCCTCCAAAAAATTAACTTCCATGGTTGAAATGTACCAAATCGATGCCATTGCTATAGGAAACGGTACAGCCAGCAGGGAAACAGAAATGTTTGTTAAAAAATTGCGTTACAACCGTGAAATAAGAGTATACGTAGTAAGTGAAGACGGTGCATCGGTTTATTCTGCATCACCGGTTGCCCGCCAGGAATTTCCCCAGTACGATGTTACAGTACGCGGTGCAGTTTCTATAGGCAGAAGACTTATGGACCCATTGGCTGAACTGGTAAAGATTGATCCCAAGAGCATAGGAGTTGGACAATACCAGCATGATGTGGATCAGAAAAAATTAAAGAATTCTCTTGATGCAGTGGTGGAACTTAGCGTAAACTCAGTGGGAGTAAACCTAAATACAGCCAGCAGGCACCTGCTGACCTACATATCAGGTCTTGGACCACAACTGGCACAGAATATAGTTGACTACCGTAAGGTGCAGGGGGTTTTTCGTTCCCGCGAAGAATTGAAAAAAGTTCAGCGCATGGGACCAAAAGCATTTGAACAGGCAGCCGGATTTTTGCGGATTCCCGACAGTGAGAATCCACTGGATAACTCAGCCGTACACCCTGAATCCTATCCTATTGTTAAGAAAATGGCAGCTGATTTAAAATGCAAAGTACATGAACTGGTACAAAATGAAGAACTTGTTGCAAAAATAGAGTTGTCACGGTATGTCACTCCCGAAACAGGGCTTCCTACTTTGAATGACATTAAGGCTGAACTCCTTAAACCTGGTCGCGATCCCCGCAAGCCTATAAAGGTATTTGAATTTGCCGATGGCATTTTTTCAATCGATGACCTTAAGGAAGGAATGGTGCTTCCGGGTATCGTTAACAACATCACCAAGTTTGGTGCATTCGTTGATGTCGGTATAAAACAGTCGGGATTAATTCACGTTTCAGAGCTTGCCGACAAGTTTGTTTCCGATCCGAATGAAATCGTTAAATTACATCAACATATTAAAGTAAGGGTGAAAGAAGTAGATGTTGCACGCAAACGGATACAATTGTCCTTAAAACAGGTTTCGCAGGATTGAAAGCTGCAGTAATCCAGTTGCTTCTCCATTGTTCCAGAAGCTGATCTGATTCATAAAAACATCAGCTGTTGATGTTCATTAATCTTTAAAAGAAATTTATTAAACTGTTAAAAAGTTTAAAAAATTTAATGAATTAAATACCTGTGAAAGTTTCATATGTAAAAATTAAACCTTTCACAAACCTATATTATGGGAATCATTTAAATTAAAAATAATTCATTTTCAACCCTGTAGCCATTTTATAATTTGAACTTTATATTATGTTCTTATTGTATGATTTACAATTTTGATGCTATCAGGCACAAAATACAGAGGGAAACTTAAACAAGATAAATTGATACTTTTGCCTTTGATAAAAATTTTTGGATAGTAATGAACTCGAGAAATCAAGCCATTCGGATTCTGTTTTTAGCAGAGTCGCAAGAACATGTTGATTTATCTGTAAGGGAGATGAACAGAGAGAATTTTGGTTTTACACACCAGATTGTTTCTTCTGTACCTGAGTTTAAGAATGAACTTTCAGCCTTCAATCCGCACCTTATTGTTTTAGGATGCTCTTTTTTCAGCGAAGGAAAAATAAACCTATTCAAAGAGTTACGCTTGCTTTCCGGTTATATACCTTGTGTGATTCTTACCGGTTCCGACAATGAAGACACTGCCCTTGAGTGCATGAAAGCAGGAGCTGACGATTACATTCTCACCCAACAAATTAAACGTTTTACTTACTCCGTTTCTAATGTAATTGAAAAACATCGGTTGCATGATCATAAGCTGCAGATAGAAGAAGATCTTGAAGAAAAGGAAAAAATTTACTGGCACATCATTGAGAATTCCAGCAACGCTGTTTTTATGATTAAAAACCAGAGGTTTGAAATGATAAATTCCGCCTTTGAGCAAATACTTGAATACAACTTCAGTGATGTATCGCAACCCGGCTTCTGTTTTATTGATCTGGCAGCTCCGGAATACCGGCAAGAAGTTGAAGAAACTTATAATCAATGCATTGAGGCAGAAAACTCAAGGCAAAATTTCGACTTTAAAGTCCTTACAAAGAACGGCACAAAAAAAGAGGTACAGGCTTCGGTTACCTGTAATACAATAAATGAAAGTAAAATCATACAAGGTATCATCCATGATGTTACTCATGACAGGCATATAGAACATAGCCTTAGGGAAAGTGAAAAGAAATTCAGAACCTTGTTCCGTAATCATTCAGCAGCAAAATTAATTATTGATCCGGATTCAGGAAACATATTGGAGGCCAACAGATCGGCGGCCGTTTTTTATGGCTGGCCCATAGAAAAGCTACAGCAGATGAATGTTTCCGAAATAAATTTTCTGCCGCAAAACGAGGTTTCCCGGAAGATGGAAATTCTGGATTTCCAAAAAAGCACCTTATCTGAGTTACGGCATATCAATGCCAATGGCGAAGTAGTTGATGTTGAAATATTCAGCAGTAAAGTTTATTATGAGGGGAAGGACGTGCTCCATTTTATTATACATGATGTAACAGCCCGGAAAAAGGCCGAACAAAAGCTGCAGTTACTCAAACATGCCGTAGAACAGAATCCGGTAGCCATAGTCATTACCAATCCTGAAGGTCTAATTGAGTACGTAAATCCGGAATTCACTTCCATGACCGGCTACACATTTGAAGAGGTAGAAGGGAAATACCCGCGTCTTTTAAAATCAGGGCACCAAATGGAACCTTTTTATGAAAAGCTGTGGGATACCATCTCCTCAGGCATTAACTGGGAAGGTGAGTTTTTAAATAAAAAGAAAAATGGCGACTTGTATTGGCAGGAATCCAGCATCTCCCCTATTCTTGATGAAAACGGAACAATAAGTCATTTTGTAGCCGTAATGGAAGATGTTACGAATAAAAAGAAAATGATTGAAGACCTGGTACAGGCAAAGGAAAAAGCTGAAGAGAGCGACAGGCTAAAGTCGGCCTTCCTTGCAAACATGAGCCATGAAATCCGTACTCCAATGAATGGGATTATCGGATTTACTGATTTACTTAAAGAGCAAAAACTTACCGGCAAGGAAAAAATTAAGTACATCAACATAATAAAAAAGAGCGGGGAGCGCATGTTGAATACCATCAACGATTTGATAGAAATTTCTCAAATTGAATCGGGCACCATGGAAACAGAGATGACCGATCTCAATATAAACGAACTGATGGATACATTTTATTACCAGCACATGCCGGAAGCCGAACATAAAGGATTATCGCTCACCTGCCACAAAGATTTAAATGACATAGGAGCGCTGATTGAATCAGACGGTAAAAAGCTAAGTGCCATCTTTTCGAATCTTATAAAAAATGCAATAAAATATACATCCTCCGGCAGCATAGGATTTGGATATAAGCTAAAAGGTAACATGCTGGAGTTTTTTGTGAACGATACAGGAATAGGTATCGATTCGAAGCGTCAGAAAATGGTATTCGATCGTTTTGTACAGGCCGACATGAGCCTTACCAAACCATATGAAGGCGCAGGCCTGGGGTTGTCAATCGCAAAAGCTTATGTCGACATGCTCGGAGGAGAAATCTGGCTGGAATCGAAACCTGATGTAGGATCGAAGTTTTATTTTACCATCCCTTATGTTGGAAAATCGGCATATGTTGCGGAAAAAACAGCAAATGTAAATGAAGCCCGGGAAGACAATCTGCTTAAAAATTTAACTGTTTTAGTGGCCGAGGACGATGCTGTAGGCCAGCTTTACCTATCAGAACTGCTTAACGGCAGCTGTAAAAAAGTATTATATGCCTCCGACGGTATGGAAGCATTAAAACTGTTTGAAGAGTCCAGGGAAAAAATTGATATCATCCTGATGGACATTAAAATGCCGGGAATGAACGGCTATCAGACCAGCAAAAAAATAAAAGAAATCAACAATCAGGTATTTATAATTGCACAAACAGCCTATGCTCTTTCAGGCGATCGTGAGAAAGCCATTGACAGCGGGTGCGATTATTATCTTGCCAAACCTTTCAGCAAGGCACAATTACTGGAGGCGGTAAAGAACTATTATTGTTAGCAACTTCTGGATAAATCACAATAAATAATTTATTCCGTTAACGTTAACGGTCATATATTTTTATTAGTTTTGCATCCAAATTCATCTAAATCACATTTTTATGATTCTTGGTTTATTAAAGGAATATGGCCGTGAAAACCGTGTGGCTTTATTACCGGAAGCAGTGCAAAACCTGGTTGTACAGAAAGTTGAAGTATGGGTTGAGCGGCATGCCGGAGAAGCAGCCTTTGCTTCCGACTCGTCATACACCGAAGCTGGCGGCAAGGTGGTTTCGCGCGATGAAATTTTTCAAAAGGCAGATGTATTGTTACAAATCCAGGCACCGGAAGCAGATGATGTTGCAAGACTTAAAAAGTCGCAGGTGTGGATAAGTGCATTCAATCCGCTCTGGGAAACAACCCTGGTGAAAACCTTTCTTACAAAAGAAGTAACAACCTTCAGCCTCGATTCCATTCCCCGTACCACACGTGCCCAGGCAATGGATATCCTCTCTTCAATGGCTACTGTTGCAGGTTATAAAGCTGTTCTTGAAGCTGCTCTCCGGTTGCCAACATTTTTTCCAATGTTTATGACAGCCGCCGGAACGATACGCCCTGCCAACGTGCTGATACTGGGAGCCGGAGTAGCCGGATTACAGGCTGTAGCCACTGCCCGGCGACTGGGTGCCCAGGTTTATGTGTTTGACGTACGTTCTGCAGTGAAAGAAGAGGTGAAAAGTTTGGGAGGCAAGTTTGTTGAGGTGGAAGGAGCAACCGAAGACAAAGCTGCAGGAGGCTATGCAGTGGAACAAACCGAAGAGTTTAAACAGAAACAACAGCAGGCAATTGATGACCAGGCGCAAAAATCAAATGTCATTATTTGCACTGCCCAGATTCCGGGAAGAAAAGCTCCTTTACTAATCTCAAAAAATACCGTCGACAAAATGAAATCCGGCACAGTGATAATCGATCTGGCAGCTTCCACAGGAGGAAACTGCGAGCTGACCAAAAACAATGAAACTGTTTACCATAATGGTGTAACTGTTATCGGTGAATCGAATTACCCGTCACAAATGTCGATTGATGCCAGCCGGATGTTTGGCAAAAATGTGCTGAATTTCATGAAGCTGATAATAGGAGAAGAGGGCAGTCTGAACCTTAATTTCGAAGATGATATTGTAAAAGGAACCTGCATTACACATCAGGGCGAAGTTTACAATGAAAGGGTTAAATCAGTAATTGAAAAAAATAAATAAACCGGATATGGAACAAGTTTTACAATATTTTTTCGAATATAAGGAAGCCATTTTCATAATTGCTTTATCGGTTTTCCTTGGCATTGAAGTGATTTCCAATGTACCTGCCGTTTTGCATACCCCGTTAATGTCGGGAGCAAATGCAATCAGCGGAGTCATCATCATCGGGGGCATTATCCTGGTTGGTCATGCCGATCTCACAAGGTTTTCGGCTGAACTTGTGCTGGGCATTCTGGCGCTGATATTCGGAACCCTGAATGTAGTGGGTGGCTTTGCGGTTACCGACAGGATGCTTGAAATGTTTAAAAAGAAAAAAAAGTAGGAAATCATGGATAAAGTATTAGGAACATTAAACGGAACTCAATATACTATTGGCGACACCTTACTTGAATTAAGCTACCTGGTGGCTGCTCTTTTATTTGTGGTAGGACTGAAAATGCTTTCACATCCCGAAACCGCCCGTCGGGGTAACCTGTGGGCATTTGGCGGCATGGCCCTTGCAATGTTTACTACCCTGTTGTTGCATCGTGATGGCGAAGGCAACGGCATTTCGCTTACAAACATCTGGATAATTCTGGCTGCCATTGGCGTAGGAGCTGCCATAGGCTGGATTGTTGCCCGTAAAGTTAAGATGACTGCAATGCCACAGTTGGTATCGCTCTACAATGCCACCGGGGGTGCAGCCTCTGCACTGGTAGCGCTTCTTGAATATCCCAACGCGGTTGCCGGCAATATTGGATCTATTCTGGTTACCGTGCTTGGACTCATCATCGGTGCGGTAGCATTCAGCGGAAGCTTAATCGCCTATGGAAAACTTGACGGCAAAGTAGGTGATATCATGAAGCCGTTCATGACATACATCAACCTGATTTTGCTTGTTCTTACACTTGGAATGGGAGTTTATTTAGTAGCCTCCCCCAATCCGCCTTCTGAAATGATATGGGCCATCTACGCCTTATTTGCATTGTCACTGGTTTACGGAGTAATGTTTGTAATGCCCATTGGTGGTGCCGACATGCCTGTAGTGATTTCCCTGCTGAACTCTTTTACAGGTATTGCAGCTGCAATGGCAGGTTTCATTTACAATAATATGGCCATGATATTGGGAGGAATCCTGGTAGGTGCCGCCGGTATGATACTTACCCTTCTGATGTGTAAAGCGATGAACCGCTCGCTGTTGAATGTTATCATCGGAGCTTTCGGAGGCGGTGTATCTTCTGCCGGAGGAGAACAGGGAACCATTAAAGAGATTGCATTAAGTGATGCAGCCGTTTTATTGAGCTATTCGCAGAAAATTGTAGTTATACCCGGATACGGACTTGCAGTTGCACAGGCACAGCATATCGCCCAGGAACTGGACGAACTTCTTAGCAGCAAAGGTGTGGAAGTGAAGTATGCCATCCACCCTGTTGCAGGGCGTATGCCGGGCCATATGAATGTGCTGCTTGCTGAAGCCGATGTGCCGTATGAAAAATTGGTGGAAATGGATGATATCAATCCCGATATGCCCAATGTTGATGTGGCTATAGTGGTTGGAGCCAACGACGTTGTTAACCCTGCCGCCTATAACGACCCTGGCAGTCCCATCTACGGAATGCCAATTATCGATGCCCATCTGGCCAAAAATATCATCATTATGAAACGCGGAATGGGTAAAGGTTATGCCGGTATTGAAAACGAATTGTTCTTTAACGACAAAACCCGTATGTTGTTCGGTGATGCTAAAAGTTCAATACAAAAACTGGTTACCGAAATAAAGACAATGTAGAAAAACAGGTACATAAATATCGCATTAAAAGGAGGAGGTTGAATTAAATATCCTCCTTTTTTCTTGAATATATTTCTTCTGAAAAGGTTAATTTTTATAATCGTTAGTGGATACTCCGCAATGCCGGACGCCTGTTCTGTTCCTTTCTGAACATGATGTTCTTTAACACGAGCTAACCCAGAGCTACATCCAATACCATCATGAATGAAAAGCCCATCATAGCTCCAACAGTAGAAAAATCGGTTTCATTGCCCCGCTGAGATTCCGGAATCAGTTCCTCTACCACAACAAATATCATTGCTCCGGCAGCAAATGAAAGTGCATAAGGAACCAACGGAGTGATGGCAGAAACCAGAAAAGCGCCAATTACACCGGCAACAGGTTCAACAGCTCCTGATAGCTGCCCGTAATTAAAGGCTTTCATCCTGGAAAGACCTTCTCTTCGTAACGGTACTGAGATAGCTGTCCCCTCCGGGAAGTTTTGTATGCCGATTCCAAAAGCTAAGGCAATTGCTCCTGATAGCACCCCAATATCAGGATTGTTTGCCAATGCACCAAAAGCTATTCCAACAGCCAATCCCTCAGGAATATTATGCAGGGTTACGGCAAAAACCAGCAAAACGCTTCTTTGCCATGAGGTTTTTATTCCTTCTGCCTTATCCCTCGCCAATCCCATATGTAAATGAGGCAAAACTTTATCCAGGCCCAATAAAAAGATTCCGCCCAATAAAAATCCAACAAGGGCCGGCAACCATGCCGGCGTTCCATTTTCTTCCGCCATGCTTATGGCGGGGCTTAATAAAGACCAGAAGCTGGCAGCAATCATAACCCCGGCCGCAAATCCCAGCATGGAATTAAGCACTTTTTGATTTATTGACTTAAAGAAAAAAACCATCGATGAACCCAGTGCTGTTGTAAACCATGTAAATAATGTTGCACCAAGTGCCAAAATAACCGGATCGTATTGTATCAGTTCTTCCATCTATCGATTTTTATTAACGAACAAAAAATCACTGATTTTGGTTGAAAGTCACTGACAATAACTTAATCCGGTTCAATCTGCACATTTCCATGGATTGAGTTGCTTTATTTATAATAACATGCTCAGAGCAATGCAAATAAATACTACTCCCCTCAAATTAAAGACTTAATAAAAATTAAAAAACCGGAAACAAGAGGTATCGCTTCCGGCATTTAAGGCTTTAATAATAGTTTTAAAAACCGAACTGTGCAGGCAGCCACAAACTAATCTGAGGGAAATAGGTAACCAGCAGCAATACAATGACCATAGCAAGAAACATCGGAATTAGTGGTTTCACTACCTTGTCGATACTTAAGCCGGCCACACTGCAGCCGATGAATAATACCGAACCTACCGGAGGTGTGCAAAGGCCCACACTCAGGTTCAGCACCATAATTATCCCAAAATGAATCGGATCAACTCCCATGGCAGTCACTATTGGAAGAAAGATGGGTGTAAAAATTAAAACTGCAGGAGTCATGTCCATAAAAACCCCCACAAAGAGCAGTATAAAGTTTATCATGAGCAATATTATAAAAGGATTGCTGCTAACCGATAATAATCCCTCACTTACATTTTGGGGAATATTTTCATAGGCCATAATCCATGAAAGCCCGATTGATGTAGCCACCAAAAGCATCACAATGCCGGTAGTCTTCACCGACCGCAGTATTATCACAGGTAAATCTTTAATGGAAACCTCACGATAAATAAATGCAAGAATAAGCGAATAGAGTACAGCTATAGCGGAAGCCTCGGTGGCAGTAAAAAAACCGGCTACAATACCCCCGATGACGATTATCAGCATCATCAGGCTGGGAATGGCATCCAAAAACTTTTTAGCTCCCAGAAGGGCTTTTTGTTTATTATGTCTTGTTTTAACAACTCCCCACACAGCAATTGCTGCCAATACCAGGTAGAGTAAAATGCGATTTATAACCGGTGAAAAATTTTCATTTGAAAACACTACTGCCTGGTAGAGCAAGACCATACTTATAGCTATACTTGCCACTACCCCCAGTCCTTTGAGTGCAGCTTTCCCTCCTTTGTATTTGTAGATAAGCATTGTAACTGCTGTTATCATAATCGCCAGACCGGTAAATATACCAGGAAGGTATCCGGCAAGAAACAAAGCAGTAATAGATACACCGCCACTGGCAAGCGAATAGACGATAAGAATATTACTGGGCGGAATGGAAAGCCCGGTGGTTGCTGAAGTTATATTTACTGCCGCACTGAAATTCTCGGGATAACCCTCTTTTTTCATTTCAGGCTGCATAATGCTGCCAATGGCAGAGGCTGAAGCAGCAGCCGAACCTGATATTGCACCGAAAAGCATATTGGCAATAACATTAACCATTGCCACTCCTCCGGGAATTCCCCCTACCAGCACCCGGGCAAAATCGATAAGACGTATGGCTATGCCCCCGCTGTTCATTAAATTTCCGGCCAGAATAAAAAACGGAATGGCCAGCAGGGCAAAGCTGTTCAGGCCCGTAGCCATTCGATGCGAAAATGTGGTCAGGGCAGGCAGTAAATCAATACTTACCAGCATGGTTAATATTCCGGATATACCAATGCTGAAGGCAATAGGAACTCCAATTACCAACAGGATAATAAAGCTGAATACCAGCACAAAAACTTCTAAAAACTCCATAATGTTATTTTTTCCGGTTAGCCTTAAGCATATTAATGATGTTGTCGATATCGAAATAGGTGATCAAAATGCCGCTGATTGGCAACACCAGGTAAACGAATCCAAGCGGCAGGCCCAATGCTGAAGAACGTACCGACAGGTAAAACCGGGTATAGGCAAGCCATGAGCCGCCAACCACTAAAACGGTAATGGAAAAAATGATAATGCATATGGCAATTATCAGTTCAAGCTTAAATTTTCGTTCAGGTGAACTGCGCTGGACTAAAAGGTCAATGGCCAGATGCTCACGATTGGCGGCGACATAAGCAGCTCCAAGCACCCCTACCCAAATGAGCAGAAATCCTGCAAGCTCATCGGTAAAGCTGCTTGGGGCATTCATTACATAACGGCTGAAAACCTGCCACAGAACATCTATTACCAGAATGCTCATCAGAAACACCAGAAACCATTCCAGCGATTTTTCAATTGTTTTTCGCATAATTTTAGGATTTTGATTTTATTCAACGGCCTGGATTCGTTTTATATAGGAATATATTTTTTCATTGTCCCTGTAACTTTCCAGGAATGGTTCTACTTTTCGCATAAATGGTTCTTTATCGGGCTTATTTATTTGCACACCTTCCTCCTGGACCCTTCTCAGCGATTCCTCTTCCGATTCGGCCCATAATTTTCGCTGAAGCACAGCCGATTCATCAGCAGCCTGCTGAATCCATTCCTTTTCCTGATCGGACAACTTATCCCAGACAATCTGACTGACAACCAGGACGTCCGGAATGGTTGTATGCTCATCCAATGAATAGAATTTACATACTTCATAATGCCGGGAAGTATAGAGGCTGGGAGGATTATTTTCAGCTCCGTCGACCACGCCGCTTTGCAAAGCTGTATACAATTCACCCCATGAAATGGGAGTAGGCGAACCACCGAGTGCACTTACCATTCCAACAGCAGTAATACTGTTCATTACCCTGATTTTCATTCCCACTAAATCATCAGGATGCTCAATAGGTTTTGATTTGGTATAGAAGCTACGCGAACCGGCATCATAAAACGTGAGGCCCCTGATCCACTTATCTGTGGAACTCATCAAAAGATCATCGCCTATTTCACCATCAAACACTTTAAAGGCGTGTTCCTTGCTTCTGAAAATATAGGGAAGACCCAATACTTTGTATTCTTCGGTGAAGCTTTCCATAACTGCTGCAGACACTTTGGTAATGGCCAGGCTGCCAATCTGAACCAACTCGACACACTGCTGTTCAGAACCAAGCTGTTCAGAAGGATAAACCTTCACCGAAAGTTTTCCTTCAGACAATTCCCGCACGCGCTGCCCCATGAATTCCATTGCCTGATGTACCGGGTGATCGGTTGGCAATCCGTGAGCAAGCTTTAATTCCTTTTGTTCAAGCGGCCCGTCACATGAAAACATTAAAACGAAGAGAAGAAAAATAAGAGAATTACTTGATTTACTCAATATCATCAGAATAAAATTTATTGTCTTTTATACTTGTTAATAATAGCCAATGCTTCCCTGCATTTCTGCGAAATGTAGGAATAATTTCCGGTTGCCAAAACTTCGCCCGGAATTAATTTTGATCCCATTCCCACACAGGTTACCCCGGCTTCAAACCATTCCCGGAGGTTCTCCTCCGAAGGAGAAACACCACCTGTAGGCATAATTCTGGCCCAGGGCATAGGACCTCTAACTGCTTTCACAAAACCGGGGCCTCCAACCTGCGAACCCGGAAATATCTTTACAACTTCAGCGCCCAGTTCATGTGCCTTTCCAATTTCGGTTACCGTTCCACACCCCGGGCTCCAGGCAATCTTGCGCTTATTGCACACTTTTGCCATTCCTTCATCAATTAGCGGTGAAACAATAAAATTTGCTCCCAAAGCAATGTACATAGCTGCCGTTCCTTCATCAATTACTGAGCCCACTCCCATAATCATCTCAGGACAATTAAGTGCTGCCCACTTGTTTACCTCGGCAAAAACAAGTGTGGCAAAATCGCCCCTGTTGGTGAACTCAAAGACCCTAACGCCCCCTTCGTAACAGGCTTGCACAACTTTTTTGCAAACTTCAGCATCAGCATTGTAAAACACGGGAATCATACCTGTTTCCTTCATTTTTAACGCTACTTCAATCCTTGTAAAACGAGCCATAATTGATGAGTTTAAAGTTTTTAGTTTAAAGTTTAAAGTTAGCCTTTGCCGGCCAACAGAACCAACTACAAATATTACTTCTGCTTATCGGGCAACACGGCCGGAGGCATCACCACCCAAAAGTTTTTCCACTTCTTCTACTGTAACCTCATTAAAATCGCCATAGATGGTATGCTTCAGGCAGGAAGCAGCTACTGCAAAATTCAAAGCTTTCTGATCATCTCCTTCATAGGTAAGCAAGCCATAAATCAGGCCTCCCATAAAAGAATCGCCTCCACCCACCCGGTCAACAATATGAGTTATCTGGTAAACTGGCGCTTCATATAGTTTTTGCCCGTCCCATAATACTCCCGACCATGAATTATGATTGGCATTAACCGAACCGCGAAGTGTGGTAATAACCTTTTTACAGCGGGGAAAACGCTCCATAATCTGGCGTGACACCGACTCATAGGCAGCCCCTTCAACCTCACCCGAAGTTACATCAACACCTTTGGGCCGAATTCCCAGTACCTTTTCAGCATCTTCTTCGTTACCCAAAACAATATCGGTACCTGCCACCAGTTCCGGCATCACCTCGCCGGCCTTTTTTCCATACTTCCACAAGTTTTTACGGTAATTCAGATCACACGAAACAGTAATACCCAGTTCATTTGCTTTCCTGATTGCTTCAAGACAAACATCGGCGGCATTCTGCGATATGGCAGGGGTTATACCTGTCCAGTGAAACCAGCAGGCATTATTAAACACCTTTTCCCAGTCAATGGTACCCGTTTGAATTTCCGACACCGAAGAATGGCCCCTGTCGTAAATAACTTTGCTCCCCCGGCTAACTGCACCTGTTTCCAGGAAATAAATTCCCAGCCGATCACCGCCCCAAACGATATTTTTTGTTCCCACTCCATGCTTACGCAGGTTCATCATGCAGGCACGGCCAATATCGTTCTCAGGCAGGCGTGTGATGTAATCGACGGGAATGCCGTAATTGGCAAGTGAAACCGCTACGTTGGCCTCACCTCCCCCATAAGTGGCAGTGAATTCATTACTCTGTGAAATCCGCAGGTATCCCGGTGTTGCCAGCCGCAACATGATTTCACCAAATGTGACAACATTCTTTTGCATTGATGGTATTTTAAAATTGCGACCGGATAAGTAAATATTTTATTCCTTTGCCAAACATAAAAAAATCCCGGTAAATTATTTAAAATTGAAATAGTTTTTGGCGTTGTTAAAGCATATATCCTCCACCAAATTACCAAGCAATTCCATATCGTTTGGCAACTCTCCGCTTTCAACATCGGTTCCTATGAGATTACAAAGGATGCGCCTGAAATATTCATGACGGATATAAGAAAGGAAGCTGCGTGAATCGGTAAGCATTCCGATAAAGCGGCTCAGCAATCCCAGATTGGAAAGCGCATTAATTTGTTTTTCCATTCCATCTTTTTGATCGAGGAACCACCACCCCGATCCATACTGCATTTTTCCCGGTACTGAACCGTCCTGAAAATTGCCAATCATGGTAGCGAATAATTCATTATCGCGGGGATTAAGATTATACAGTATTGTTTTTGCAAGCTGGTTGGTCTGATCCAACCTGTCCAGAAATTTTGAAAGCGGCCGGGCAATATCAAAATCACCTATGGAATCAAAGCCTGTATCGGGCCCCAGCATATTAAACAACCGGGTATTGTTATTGCGAAGCGCACCCAGGTGAAACTGCTGAATCCATCCTTTTGAGTGATCCATGATTCCAAACTCGTAGAGCATGCCTGCTTTGAATTTCAGGACTTCTATTTCCTTCAGGTCAAAGCCTCCTCTTATTTTTTCAAAAATGTCCCGTATTTCCTTATCTGTATAATCCTCTGCAATTATAGTCTCCAGACCGTGATCTGATAACCGGCAGCCGTTTTCATGGAAAAACAGGTGACGCTTTTCAAGAGCATCCATAAATTCATTAAACGTCAGAATTTTTACCTCTGCAGCTTCTCCCAGTTTATCGACATAAGCATTAAACGCTTCTGTACTTTCAACGGCCATTGCCTTATCGGGGCGCCAGGCAGGCAACACGTTAACATCGAAACCGCTATCTTTTATTTGCCGGTGATGTTCAAGTGTATCTATGGGATCATCAGTTGTACAAATGGTATGCACATTGGCCATCCTGATAATATTTCTTACCGAATATTCTGGAGTTTGAAGTTTGGCATTGCATTCGTCCCAAATTTCCTTTGCTGTTTCAGGGCTAAGGATTGTTTCGATACCGAAAAAACGTTTCAGCTCCAGGTGGGTCCAGTGAAAAAGCGGATTCCGCAGCGTAGCGGGAACTGTTTCGGCCCATTTTTGAAATTTTTCCCGGTCGGAAGCATCTCCGGTAATGTATTTTTCATCTACCCCGTTGGTTCGCATGGCTCTCCACTTGTAATGATCGCCGTATAACCACACTTGTGTTATGTTTTCAAATTTCCGATCGTTGGCAATGTCTTCGGGTGCGATATGGCAATGGTAATCGAATATGGGCATTTTTGCCGCATGTTGGTGGTACAGTTTCTCTGCCGTTTCAGTGTGCAGCAGGAAATTTTTGTCCATGAATGTTTTCATTTGATTATAATTGTTTGTTCTTAATGGTATCATATGCTTGCCTGTTCCGGCAGACAGGTAATTCGCATGAGAAATTTAATCATTTACGTTTGATGTGTTATATTGCTCATGCTCATTCTAATTTTTTGCTTTTAAAAATTAAATAATCGTTTCAGGTGGCGCTCGTAGATGTTTTCCTCAACACAAGCTCCAATAACATCTGAATATTTTTCGAGAAGAGTGGTAAAATTGGCCCCCATTTCTGCGGCAACTTTGTACCCCACATGCACCAACTGCCTGAAATCAGGATTGTAATCAGGATGTGAGGGAATATGGCGCAGGGTATTGGAAAACTTTTCTCCGGTCCAGTCTTCAATCTCTTCAGCTCCCGGCAATAGCGCATCATTTATTTCAATTACATCAGCATATGGTTCACATAGTTCCTGTTTACGTTCAAGCGCCTTTATGTATATCTCTTTGGCAACAGCCAAACCTTCCACTCCTGAAATGGCCAACCCGATAACCTCTTCCAGCCAGGTTGTTCCGGCCGTCTTCACATGCAATCCTTTATCGTAGCGTTTAATAATATCGGCCATTACAGGATAAATGCTAAACTTATCGGATCCTGAATGAACGCTCAGTTTCAGGTCGGCAGGAAGTCCGAAATGTTTTATTGCATAATCGATCACCAGTACATCCTGCTCAAACTCAACGGAGAACTGCTTAACGTCGCCTTTATAATCAACACCCTTATTAAACCTCCCGGTGAATTTCGGCGCTATGGTTTGAGCAGGTATGCCTTCATCGGCTATCATCTTAAGAATAAAAAACATATCTACAGGAGTCTGAGGCGTCTCAACCTCGTCCATTGAAATTTCAGTAATGAAATTACCCGTTCCTTTGGCTTTTTCGATGTGTCGGTATATTTTTCCTGCTTCTTTAACAGCAGCAAGATATTTCCGGGCCACTTCTTCCAACAGGCCATCCGAAATTTTTACCGGGTCGCTTATCCCGGGAATGGTAATTTCGTTACCAAATCCGGCACATTCACGCTTAAAAGAAGAAACATCTTCCGGTGATGATTCGTTGCCGATGTACATGGCCACATCAAGGGTAAAAAAATCGGCGTGGTTGATAAAACGGTCAACATTGGTAAGGTTAATATGGTCGGCATCGACAAAATAAGGATTATTCCAGCCAAGCACGCTCACTGCCGTATCGGCCTCAATACGCGTACCCTCCGGTTCTGAATGAACGATATTATGCTCCCGGTTCGACTTATTCCATACCGGTGTTATTTCAATTCCCTTTTCACCGGCTTTCATAATGGCTTTCAACTGTGCCTCCCCTTCATGATTGAAGCGATCGCCCACTCCAAAACTGTATTTTCCAAGCTTCATATTATTGTATTGTTTAATTATACCGAAGGTATAAAATAATGTTCCGTGTACGAACACGAAAATATGGATATATTTTGGACTATCAAAGAAAATTCGGATGTTATACGGCTCTTAAATCCGGATATCCTCTTTTTGCCCGATTCATTGAATTCCTTAAAATCCGGCAATCAATTTACTCTTTTCATCTCTATGCATTTCATGTAATAATCGATAAGGCATTGACAGGCCACTCCTTAAATATTTATTCAGCATATGCATAAAATTTTACCGGAGCAATTCCAAACCTGACCGTTCTCTTTCCTAATACATTAACAGGATATCGCGTTTTTCCATTATCTCAATCTGGTGCTTTGGAATATTATTATCCAGCAGGTTGAGGTATTCCAGGTGCTTAAGCTCAAACAGGGGCGAAATATCATCAATCTGGTTGCCGGAAAGATCGAGCACCCGTAATTTCTGCAGATTACTAATAATGTCAATGTATCCGATTTCATTGTTGGCAAGGTACAACTCTTCAATACGCGTCAAAGACCATAAATCGTTGATATCGGAAATTTCATTGTTCGACAAATCGAGTATGATAACATGCCTGAGGTATTCCACCCCGAAAAGGGACGTAATGCCGCTGTACTCCATTTCATATTCTTCAAGATCTCTGAGGTACCAATCGGGAAAATAAACCTCCAGATGACCATATTCGCGCAGTTTAACCGCATTGTAAAACGATTTTTCAACTTCTTCAGGTTCCTCTTCTTCATCTCCGGTGTGCCTTTCTGCATAATGAAATCCGTATTCATCTTCATAAACTTCATCCCAAATATATTCAGGGTTATAGTCGATATCATCATCCAAATCAACATGTTCAACATTTATATTTTCAATTTCACCGGCAATCAGGATATGAGAATACTGCTCAAGGTCTTCCCCACTTCCTGTAAAAAATGAATTGCGAATCGAATTCCTGTAGTACTCCCCCCTGTCGGGATGATACAGCATGATCAGCCTGGAAAAGCATTTGGCATCTTTCTCTTCATCGATAACCACATATTTCGATATTCTGTTTGCAATGCTTCTTATTTCTGAATAGTTCCTGTTCTTATAAAGATCAATTAATTTGCTTGTTATGCGATTCAGGTTTTCATCCGACCAGGCTTCCAGCAACTCGTTAAACAGTTTTTCCATTACCCAATAGTTTAATCTTTAACATGCCCTACCATAATTTATCCCAAAGTTTTTACTTTTCTGACATTTAAGCCCTTCATAAATACTAATCGGGCATTAGGGATAATTTCGTCTTTTTCATGTGAAAATACTTGCACAATTTGGGGAAAAAATTCACAAGCACCCGACAAAATACCACATCTTTAATTTTATAACAATTTATGCCGGCATATTAAGAAGCAGGATTTGAGGCTACTTCGAATCAGCTTTTTTAAATATCAGTGAAAACAAAATATTCGGCACAGAATTGTATAAAGTATTTGCTTTAAATAAAAATGTTAATTCTAAAATAAAAGATTATGGCTAATAAATTGAATGATTTGAGAGATTTATTGCAATACGAGTTGAAAGATTTATACAGTGCAGAGAATCAGATATCGAAAGCGTTGCCTAAATTGGCAAAATCAGCCCGCAGCAATAAACTCCGCAATGCATTTGAAAAACACCTTGAGCAAACCGGCCACCAGATTGATCGTCTTGAAAAAGTAGCTTCACAGCTAAAACTGGATATCACAGGTGAAGATTGCGATGCTATGAAAGGTTTGGTTAAGGAAGGCGAAGAAATGATGCATGAAGAAGCAGCTGATGCCGTTCACGATGCAGGTTTGATAGCAGCAGCTCAACGAGTTGAACATTATGAAATGGCCGGATACGGCACTGTGGTGCGTTACCTGCAAATGCTTAACGAAAAAGATGCCGAAAAGCTGATGTCGGAAACACTGAATGAGGAAAAAGAAACCGATAAAAAGCTTACTAAATTAGCTGAAGAAATAAATGCTGAAGCAATGTAATCACTTTTAAACAATAATAATATTAACAATACAGTAAAGAGATCAGCCGGTTTTTATTTAATGAACAGCACACAATAGATGAATTTCCAACAAGTCCCCTCAGAAATTCTCACTCATTCCAATCCATTGGAAATTTATTCTGCGAAAAAATTGTTCTGCAAATAATTAAGAGGCTGGTCTTTTTATTTTTATTATTCTTTAAACTTCCTTACATCCTGTTTCCCATACCACCTGAATGATTAACCCCTGCCATACAAAATATCAAAGTTATCGTTGCGGGTTTTAAACAAAAATTTTGAACAAAAATAAATGATGACTCTTTTCAGCATTACCTTAGTTCTTAATTTAAATTAGCAGCATACTTTCAACGTTATCCTTCAGTTGTCGATAAAGAAAGTTCATTCTCTGAGCAATCGGCAGTAAAACCGACAACCGCTTATCAGAAACCTTATTTTCCTTTCCCAAACCTCAGTAACCGGCAGTGTAGACCACAACCGCGACCTTATTATCTTATTATTTTGAATTATTATTATGCATCTCATTACCGAAAAACAAGAAAATATGCAAAAAAGTCCCCCCTCGGTTTTCAACCGAACTTCAAAATGAATCACTTATAACTGTAATGAATATTTTTTTCAAATGAAGGCATCTGCAAGATAGCCAGAGATTGCTTTGCTGCGCGCGCAATGACGGCTCCGTAGCAGGGACAGAATGCGGCGCAACAAGTACCATGTTATATGATGAAACATATGCGCCGCAGAAGAAATCTCTCTTAAATATGTTATATAATAGGTAATGAGGTTTGGGGTGATATTTTTTCGGTCCGACTGCTGAGGTGAACATATAAAATAAGGTTTTCAGGAAACTATGGATATGCCGGGGCACAATGCAATAATGACTTTTTTCAGCACTACCTTTGCTAAGGATTCTGCTCATTGCACTCATTAATCAAGGACTGTTTTTTCCTCTGTTGTTCCTTATTTCATCATTATATCCATAGGTTTGACTCACAGGATCGTCACACCTTCGCCTGATTAAACTCAATGTAAACTCAATACAAATTCAATGTTAACTCAATGTAAATTCAATTTAAATTGAATTTACATTGAGTTAAGTATGAGTTTAAATTGAGTTAAGTATGAATTAATACTGTGTAAGGTATTATTTGTTGATGACCTTTAGAATATTGCATCAACAAAGAATCAAAATATTACAAAATCAGACTTTTACTTTAAAAAAATTCATTGTCAACCGGCATGAATACAGCAGCAGGAGAATGCCTGATGGCATCCTCCTGCTCCAAATGCACCCGTTACGTTAACCGACAATGATATTAAAGGTAACCTTATGCTTATTTGAAGAGGTCTTTTAACCCCTCGCCTATTTTGTTTAATGATTTTTGGATGTCTTCCTTCGATGATTTTTTCACCTCCTCAACAATTTTCTTGCGGGCCTCTTCCAGGTTAACGCTAACTTCAGGTTTACCCACCGGGCCATTAAGCTCAACTGTTGCCGGAATGGTCTCAATGCGCTCCTGACCGGGCAGCACATTAATAATTTGCTGCACATCGGCACCAAAAGCGTCTCTTTCGACATTGAAATTCATGCTCATATCCAGAAGGTTTTGAGTGTTCAGGTTTCCGGCTATTTCGACTTCCTGACCTGCAATGCGTGTTTTAAAGGGTTTTAGGACCACAGCTCCGTTGGTGATTTCAATTGAAGCTGTAAAATCATCAACTGTCACATTTTTGAGCCTTTCGGCATTAAGTAATCCCTTCAACTGACTAAACAGGGGTGAATCCACGATACGTACATTTTGGGTTGAAATTTTACCGCTTCCGTTTACAGTCTGAGGAATCAAATTAAACTGCGGGGATAACTGCCCCGTCATTTTAAGATTTGTACTCAGGTCCCCCTGACTGCGGCCCGCAATTGGTAAAACGTTTTGCAGTCCTGAGAAGGTTTGAAAGGCCATGGGAATATCAACTTCTGCCACATTAAAGGTAAAATCGAAGAGTGGCTGGTTTTCTGGTGTATTCTGATAGGAACCTGTCATTACAACATTGCCCTCCAGAGTGTTCATGCTCAGGTTATCGAGCACCAGCCTTTCATTTTGGGCAGTTATCAGGCCTTTCACATCGGTGAGGGGTAAGCTGTTGAATATGACCTGCCGTATATCGGACCTGAAGGTTAGGTCTACATTTTTGGGGATATCAAAAGCCATAGCTTCATCGGGTTGTTCTGTTTCCGTAGCTTCATCGCGCTGCAAGCGCATCAATTCATTGAGGTTTACAAGTGTTGAATTAAGCTGAAGATTCCCTGCAATTACACCATCCTGAAACATATAGTTCAGGTAATTTGTAATATTACCCGCCAGGCGGAAGTTACTCTGCCCTATATTCATAATCAATCCGTTCAGGGTAATGGCCTTTGGGGAAAAATTAAGCTTACCCTCAGGTATTTCAACCTGCTCGGTTAATGCAACCGATTCATACATGAAATTGCTAAGAGTAACCGAACCGTCGGATTGTATGTTTGAATAGTCCTCCTTTTCGATGGCTGAATAATTTCCCCTGAAAGTCAGGTTGGCATCTATCAATCCCGCCATATTTACGCTGTCGAGCGGCAGTGCATCTTTCAAATGCGCCAGGTTTACATTTCCGGTAAACCTTCCGTCGAAAGCCGGATCGCTAACAAGGTTTCTCAGTTTCAGCGTTAAATCCACAGGACTGTTTTTCACTTCAGCATGGGCATTTTGGATGTCCACTTTTGTGGAATCGAGGATTCCCTGTGGTTTTGTTACCGAAACATCGGCTGAAATATTCTTGATCTCCTCAGGCAGGTCGGCATAATGAAGGTTGCCGTCAGAAACATCAAGTTTTATATCGAAGGCAGGGTATTCTTCCTCATAATAAAAACCATTTACTGTTCCTGCTATCGATGCTGTCCCGCTGGTTTCAAAACCTTCCAGGTATTCTTCATAATCAGGAGGCACAAGGGCCAGGAAATTGTCGAAGCCTGATGCTTTTGTTTTCAGCTGCAGGTCGAAATGCATTGTGTCGGTGGGCATTTGAATCATACCCGTCACTTCAAGCGGCAGACGGTTAATAAGCAATTCATTTTCCTGGATTGAGATATCCATTTTTTCATAATCCACATTCAGCACAGTACGAGTGGCAACCGATACGTTTGATATATAATTGGTTCCCTCATAATTCAATAAAAACCGTTCGGCTTCTCCTTCGGCAAGCAACTGGGTTGCAGTACCGTACATTTCGCCCGATATGTCGAAATTAAGACCTGTCATCTGAAGAAGCATGTTTGCTTCCCTGTCATCGTATGCAAATTTGCCATCAATGATTTCTATCTTTTCCAGTTTCAGCTCCAGTTCGTCTTCTGAAGGTTCTTCTTCCGGAATGGTATCGGTTTGCTCTTCAGGAACGATATCCCAGTTGACGTTCCCCGATTGAGCCACAACCAGATTAAGCCTTGGTTGACCAAGAACTATTTCATCGATACCCATTTGCCCTCCTCCTATAAGTTGACCGAGGGAAGTTTTTGTCCGAAGGGAAGCCACATTCAGAAGTGTATCGGAACTGAATTCATCGCGACCGGTAACCGAAACCTCGGTTAATTCGAGGGTTATTTTCGGGAAGTTGCGGATAAATGAAAGCTTCAGATCGGCAAATTCAACATCTGCATCTACATTTTCATTGATGACTGTCTTTGTTTTATCAATCAACGTTTGCTTAAACAGCAATGGCAGAAGAATTAAGGCAAGTACCAAAATTGCAACTACAATACCTGTGATTATAAGTGTTTTTTTCATTAGTATTTATAAATATACAAATTTAAAGTTAAGGAAAACAGGATATATATTTTGACAATAAGTGTTCCAGATTGAAAAAAACATCTTAACAAAAAGATTTACAGCACTTATGAAGCTTTAAACAGTTTGTTTGCCGTCGTCGATGAGCATCCTTCTCAGCATCTGAAGCGTTGTTTGACTGGTCCGGATAATATTTCTTTCACGGTTATCGCCGAAGATGTACTTTTCAGTTATTGTTTTATTCGGCCCCGCTACAGCAATCCAAACTGTTCCTACGGGTTTATCTTCAGTACCGCCACCGGGGCCGGCAATTCCTGAGGTTGCCACCGAATAGCCGGTGCCAAGCGCTTTTCGCACTCCCTCGGCCATCTGACACACCACTGGTTCACTTACTGCACCATGTTCTTTTAAAATATCGGGTGATACGTTAAGCAGTTTTTCCTTCAACTCGTTGGAATAAGAAGTTATCCCCCCCTCATAGAAAGCCGAACTCCCCGCAATAAGTGTTATCAGGTGAGAAATATATCCCCCGGTACAGCTTTCAGCCACCGAAAGTTTCTGCCCCCTTTCAAGAAGCAGACGACCTGTTACTTCAGCAAGCGTTTCGTTATCGTATCCAAAAATATGTTCCGGGATCAGTTGCTTCAGCCGTTCTATTTCTACAGCTATCTGCTGCCTGAGCTCATCTTCACTAATTCCGATGGCCGATAACCGCAATCTTACCGACATTGGATTAGGAAGATAGGCAAGTTTTATATTATCGGGAAGCGTTGATTCCCAATTCTCAATCCGTTCGGCGAGCATCGACTCGGGAAGCCCCTGTGTTTGGATGGTTTTATGAAAGATAGCTTTTCGTTTTCCGTTCTTTTGCAGCCGGGGCAGGATTTCTTGTTCCACCAGGTAATGCATTTCAAACGGTACACCCGGTAATGAAATGAATATGGTATCGTTTTTTTCGAACCACATTCCGGGTGCAGTTCCCACTTTATTGTGCAATACCTGACACGATTCGGGCATCAGCGCCTGGTCGCGGTTCAGCCTGTTTAAATCAATATTGCGGTTTTTAAACCGCTCCCTGATGTGTACAAATGTAGGCTCGTGAAAAACCAGTTGCGTATTGAAATACCGGCAGAGGGCTGTTTTGGTTATATCATCTTTGGTGGGGCCCAATCCTCCAGTAAGTACAACCAGATCGGCCTTTTCCTCTGCCCTGCGCAAGGCTTCATTGATATGATCAACATCATCGTGCACAGAGGTAATCTGACGGATTTCAATTCCATTCATGTTAAACTGCTCGGCCATCCACGCCGAGTTGGTATCGACTATCTGACCTATAAGTATTTCATCGCCTATAGTTATGATATCAGCTTTCATCTTTCCTTGCGGTAAAATTTTTTCAAATGGTTCAACCGCTGTAACAACGGTGGGTGAGAATAGTTGAAATAAACATATAACGGATGGGGAGTTAAATTGCTCAGGTTTTTTTGGGAAAGCTTTTTCAGGGCCATGGCAAGCGGCTGAGGTTTATATTTTTTGGCAGCAAACCTGTCGGCCTGGTATTCATTTTTCCTTGAAAGCTTATTCATAAAGATTCCCAGTACAAATGAAACAGGTGAATAAAGAATCCCAAAGGCAATTAAACCGATATGAAAGTTGGGCTCTTCCACTCCCAGTGCCCTGCTCAGGTATACACTGTCGATAAGCAGTGAGAATAAAAAAAGCACCACACCTGTCTGCAACAGCGAGATGATAAGCCCCTGAACCACGTGCTTCTTTTTATAGTGCCCTATTTCATGGGCAAGTACAGCCACTATTTCTTCGGAATCCATATCTTCAATAAGCGTATCGTAAAGTACTATGCGTTTTTTACTGCCAAACCCGGTAAAATAAGCATTGGCTTTTGAAGAACGTTTTGAGCCGTTTATAACATAGATGTTATCGAGTTTAAAATTGGCCTTGTCGGCAAATCGTTGGATGGCATCGCGCAGTTCACCTTCTTCAAGAGGGGTTTGTTTATTAAACAGGGGAACAATCAGGTTGGAATAGAACATGGTCATAAAGATGCTGAAAAAAGCTACCACTGCCCATGCATAAATCCAGAACATGTTTTGCGTTTGCTGGTAAATGAATATTATAAGCGCAAGCAGTCCCCCACCGATAATTGCTCCGAGAAGTAACCCTTTTACCTGGTCGAGGATAAAAGTTTTTGGTGTGGTTTTATTAAATCCATACTTCTCTTCAATTACGAAAGTATCATAAATTGAAAACGGCAAATTAATGACATGCGAAGCCAGCATGATAATCCCAAAGAACAACAGGGCAGCCCAAATGGGGCTTGAAGTTATGCTCCAGACAAGTGAATCGACATATGCAAATCCATATAGCAGAAACATTGCTAAAACCAGAACAAAACTAACTGAACCTGAGAGCATTCCAAAACGATGATTTTCACGTTGATACGCCTGTTGTTTGGCGTATTCTTCCTTATCGTAAATGTCTTTCAGCTCAGCAGGAAGCTTTCGCCCCATCTGCTTTATGTTCAAATGTTCAAGGTAATTTTCAAATAGAAAATCACTTGTAATAATGGCAATTATTATCCAAAAAACAACTTCATGCATCTTTTTAATTCTAAGAAATGCAAAGGTAAAAAAATGCAATCAGTATAATCGCCGCCCCGGTTTTTTATTCCTGCTTAAAGAATGCCATCATCAGTCAATTGTTCAACTATTTCTTCGGCAAAACCTTCAGAAAAAGCTTCCAAATCAGCAGGATTATAAGTTTCACTCTGCGCCGACCAAATTAAATCTTCAGTTTCTGCATCATAAAGATTGGTCTCAATGAAATAGATTTTATCCTCTGAATAATATCCCGACGAATGAAACTGTGGATACCAGTGGGAGTAATAGCCCCAGAAATTACCATAGAAACCATAACGGGGATAAGGGGCATAAGATGCCGTTCCCGGTGCGTAGCGGGTTTCTGTTTCCTCATCGATAACAGAAATCGTGAGTATAGCATCCACTCCGTTTGTTTGTATGGCATCCAGAATTCTCTGCTTTTGATTGTCATCATCAGAAAATTTAGGCGGAAGAACATCGATGCTTTGCGAAGCTTCAATCCCCACTTCTGCAAGGTTCTGAGCCATTTCACTTTCAATAGTAGCTTTCTCTCCGGTTTGAGGAGTAAGGGCTGCAACAAGCACATTGTTAAAGTCCTTTTGAATATCCTGCCTTTCCCAGGTGCCGGTTATTGAAGTTGATGAACCGCAGGAAACAAAAATGAACAGCATAACGATGCCGCTTAAAAAAACTACCGGTGATTTGATATTCTTTTTCATAATAAACGCTTTTAAATTTCTTATTAAAAGACCACTTCCATGCCAAAGTGAGGCGCTTCAGGTGAGGCCGTTAAGTTCACACAGGTGAACTTCCTTTAACTCTATTATTTTGAGCATATAAACCCTGAAAAAGCAACTAGGTGAGCATTTTCATCCGGTAAGAAGATATTGTGAAATTTATCCACATTATGCTGAAATGATCGGCATGCAAGAGTATATTAAGTGCATGTTTCACTGAAAAAAAATTTCAGGGTCGAATTTTTTAAGCTTATATTTGCTACAGAATAACAATTTAACTGAATTTTAAGAACTATGATGAAGTTTAAATCAATAATGGTGGGCATAGCCCTGTTTTTTTCACTGGTCATGTGTGCTCAGGACAATAAAACAGAATTTGAAACTCCTTCGCATCTGTTGGTATTCTCAAAGACTTCCGGCTTCAGGCATGAATCACTTGCCTCAGGAATAAAGATGCTTTACCAGCTTTCACCATCTCAGAACTGGGTAGTAACCACTACCGAAGATGCTTCGGTTTTTAACGATGATATTCTTGCCGCTTTCGATGTGGTAGTGTTTTTAAACCCTACGGGAGATGCTTTAACAGAAGCACAGCAAGCTGCCTTTGAAAGATTTATGAAACAAGGCAAGGGAATGGTCGGCATTCATGCAGCAGCCGATTTTGAATACGAGTGGCCCTTCTACGGAGACCTGCTTGGAGGATGGTTTAAAACACACCCACCATCACAAGAGGCAACTGTTGTTTTTGAAAACTTCGACCATCCGGCCATGGAACCCTTCAAAGGAATGGAATCCTATACCACTTACGATGAGTGGTATACATTTAAGTCCAATCCAAGGCCCAATGTCAATGTATTGGCAACAATCGATGAAAACAGCATAAAAAAATACGACAACGACGAATGGCGTATGGGAGACCATCCTATAATATGGTGGCAGGAAACCAATGGCATGCGTTCGTTTTATACCGGCTTTGGCCATACACATGAGGCGTTTCAGGATCAAAAAATCATCGAGCATATTAAAAATGCCATCAACTGGGCTGCGAAACGTTTGAACTGAAAAGAGCAGGCATAAAAGATTTAAGCCGGCTTTATTTTTTCCTGTTACCAAAACTTATTTCATTGTTTGGAGTTTTATTGGAATGGGAAACGAAAAAATAAGGCGTAAAAACCGGAAAATAAAACTGGGAATTTTTCTGATGATTTTTTCAGGAGTTTTTTTTGCGGCAACGCTTCTTTTTCCGCTGACCGAACTTCCGGTTAAAACAAAAATAATTGCCTCAACTGCCAGCCTTGTACTTATGGAAATTGTATTCTGGTCAGGAGGATTATTGGTGGGCAAAGAACTTTTTACCCGCTATAAAAAAAAGTTAAATCCTGTTGGCTGGTTTAAAAAAGCCCCTTCTTCAACAGAAGAAAACATCAGTAAGTAAATAATCTGCAAATCCTTCGAAATATTTGGATAATTAATAAGAATAAAACATCTTTATTTCGAAATATAAAAATCAAGTAATTCAGATTTCAGATGATAAAAGAATTAATGGTTACGGGAATTGTTACAGTTGCCATTATATCATGCAGTTCCCCCGGCAAAAAAAATATACAGAATACCGAAGAATCAGCAAGTGCTTTAATTGAATGCTGTACTTCAACAGCTCCCGAAAGTCACAGAAAACCAAAAACAAATGGCGATTTAGTTGCGCAGGTTTTAAGTGCTGACACATTAAACCAAGCCGCTTCTTCAATAGAAAACATGATTTTCATCCCGGGGGGCGAGTTTAATATGGGAGCGCGTGATGAGAAATTTGCCAGAGCTGATGAGTATCCGGTTCACAGGGTAAGGGTAAGCAGTTTTTTTATGGACCCGCATCCGGTTACCAATGCTCAGTTCAGGAAGTTTGTGGCAGAAACAGGATATATAACGACTGCTGAAAAGAAAGTTGATTGGGAAGAATTGAAGAAACAGCTTCCCCCTGGTACTCCCAGACCGGATGAAACGCTGCTGGCACCTTCCTCGCTTGTGTTTACGCCACCGTCAGGTGCTGTTGGTTTAAATGATGTTTCACAATGGTGGAGCTGGGTACAGGGAGCAAACTGGAAGCATCCCCATGGGCCGGGCAGTTCAATAGATGGAATGGATAATTATCCCGTGGTTCATGTAAGCTGGGAAGATGCAACTGCATATGCCCTCTGGGCCGGTAAGAGATTACCCACTGAGGCAGAATGGGAATATGCTGCCCGCGGAGGTAAAGACCATTATATCTACCCCTGGGGCAACGAACGCATAAATCAGGGACAGGCCAAGGCGAACAGCTGGGAAGGAAATTTCCCCAACTTCAATTCGCTTCTTGACGGTTTCGAATTACTGGCTCCGGTTGCACAATTTCCACCCAATGAATTCAGTTTGTATGATATGGCCGGAAACGTTTGGGAATGGTGTTCCGACCTCTACCACCACGATTATTACAGCACATTTCAAGAAGGAACAGTTGCCGAAAATCCTGCCGGACCTGACTCGAGCTTCGACCCCATGGAGCCGGGAGCAAGCAAACGGGTAATCAGGGGCGGATCATTTTTGTGCAACGATTCCTACTGTTCAGGATACAGAGCCGCAGCCCGCATGAAAAGCACACCTGACACAGGAATGTCGCACCTGGGTTTCAGGTGTGTTGTTTCTGCTGACTGAAGATTGGAATAAGCTTCTGCTTTACCCCCAAAATTACAAGATTTTAAAGCCTACCGAAAGCATGAAAGTACGGGCCTTTCCCCCCAAATCTTCCGATGCATCGTAATAAAACCTGTTGGCTGAATGCTCCATGCGTGCATCAAGAAAGAAATTTAAAAAGTCAACACCTACTCCGTACTGATATCCAAGGTAATTATCTTTATAATATTGCTGGTTTACAAACTCCACGGCATCAACATCTTTGGATGTCATCAGGCAAAATACCGGTCCGGCCATAACTCTAAGATTGGCAGCCCCTCCTTTTAATACCTTCACGCCTACCAGCAAAGGAACGTCAACTGTACTGAAGTCAAACTGGGCTGTCCGTGCTACCGGATTAACTCCACTTTCAAGCACCCTCCCACCTTTTGCACTGTAATAAACTTCCGGTTGTAGATACATTCTTGACCAGCCTATTCTGCCAAAGGCACCGAAATGTACTTTTGTGATTGATTCCGAATTATAATCATCAGAATTCAATGTGACTTTGGAATTATTCAGTCCTGCTTTTAAACCTACATCAAATATGGGTTGTGCCATCAATGCACCTGAAAACAGGAGGGCGAGCATTAAAATAAATGTTTTTTTCATGACAAAATAATTTTAAAGATTAAAACGTCCAAATCGTTAAAAAAGTATAACTCATGATTCAGGTTCGTCCGGGGTAATACAATTTAATAAATTTCAATTAAACTCAAGCCAATTTTTATGCCAATAACAATCATTTTTAAGTTTTGATATGCATGCAGAATTTATACTCTCATGAGCAATACCAACATAGAACAGATTTAACAACTTTATTTTGTATATTGGCTGCTGTAATAAAAACCAACAAAATGGAAAGAAGATCTTTTTTAAAGAAATCTGCTGCAGTCACAGGTGCAGCATTCGCCGGCGGCACTTTAACGGCCGGCCAGATGCAACAATCAGTTAAAGACATTTATGAACTAAAGATTTATCAGCTATCGGGAGGTGGTGGTGTTAACCAGCTGCGAAAATACTACAATGAAGCTGTTATACCTTTCCTTGAAAAGAGAGGGGCTAAAGTGGGAGCTTTCAGTGAGTACAGTAAAGAGGAACCGCCTAAAGTTTATATTTTGCATGCACATAAAAGCCCTGAAGCTTACTGGAATTCAGTGCAGGAAATGAAATCCGATCCAACATTCCTGAATGCCTCGAAAGGCTATTCCGATCTGCCTGCCAGCCAGCCTGTTTTCGAAAGGTATGAAACTTTGCTTATGGAAGCATTTGCAGGTATACCACAACTAAATATGCCTCCAAAAGATCGAGGCTTATTTGAACTGCGTATCTATGAAAGCTACAATGAAGATGCATTCCGCCGCAAGGTTAAAATGTTCAACGACGAGGAGTTGCCGTTGTTTGAAAAGGTTGGTCTTCATCCAGTATTTTTCGGAGAGTTAATAGCAGGAAGTTATATGCCGGCACTTGTTTACATGCTGTGGTTTAAAGACATGGAACAAAGAGAAGCAAACTGGAAAAAGTTTGGCGGCAGCGATGAATGGAATACCATGCGCGTTAAAGAGGAATATGCCGATACTGTTAGTAAGGTGCGCAAGATATTTTTAACACCACTGGATTTTAGCCAGATATAATATTCAGGGGTACATTTTGTAAAAAATGATCAGGAAAAAAATCATAAGTGTGATTATTGGAATGCTGCTGATTCCTTGTGGGAATTTATTTTCCCAAAGTGTCTATTCCAATACACACTATCACACCGGACAGCAAATTCAGCAGGCGCTTAAAGAAACTCATCAAAAGCATAAGGCAAACACACGCCTTTTAACCATTGCTACCAGCCCCGGTGGTGAACCTGTTTCAGTACTGGAAATAGGAAGTAATCTTAAAGATGTTCCCGCCATATTTGTAGGTGCCAATTTCGAAGGGAATGTTCCTGTTGCCACAGTAGGGGCAATGAGGTTGATTGATATGCTGCTCGATTCGGCGCAGTACACTTCCTCCTTAAAATGGTACATAATGCCGCAACCCAATCCCGATGCAGCAAAGAACTTTTTTTCAAACGTTAAATACAACCGCACGGTTAACGATTTTGAAATTAATAATGATGCTGATGAAGCATTAAATGAAGACGGGTATGAGGATTTAAACGGGGATGGCTACATCACAAAAATGCGTGTAAAAAGTATGAATGGAACTCATATTGTTTCAAAGGCCGACCCTCGTATAATGGTAGAAGCCAATACTGCCAGTGGCGAACGCGGAGAATATGAAATCTATTCAGAAGGTATTGACAATGACAATGATGGCGCTTACAATGAAGATGGCGAAGGAGGTATAAACGTGGGGATTGCTTTTCCCCATCTTTTCCCTGAAAAGAAAATGGAAGCCGGCTTTTGGCCGGGTCAGACTCCGGAGGTTCATGGCATCCTTAAGTTCATCTATGAACATCCTGAAATTGCTATGGCATTTACACTTGGTAATTCCGACTTTTGCATTTCCCCTCCAAAAGAAGGCCGCAAAGGGGATCCGGATTTAAACAGGATTAAAATTCCGGGCAGGTATGCCCGTATGATTAATGCCGATGAAAATCAAACCTATACCCTCGATGATGTCGTTGAATTGGTAAGGGATTATTTACCTGAAGGAGAGGAAGTAACTCCGCAAATGGTTGCCGGAATGCTGAACCTGGGCGAAGCAGTTAACCCACTGGAAGAAGACCTGAAGTTTTACTCTGAATTTTCAGATGAATATAAGGAGTATCTAAAATCACGAAATTTCAGCACCAACAACCTGAACCCCGAACCAGCAAAGGATGGTTCTTTTGAATTATGGGCTTATTACCATCTTGGTGTGCCGTCTTTCAGCATGAATCTATTTTCAGTGCCTTTGGCAGAAGAAGATAAATCAGAAGATGAAAATACTCCTTCTGCTGAAGAAGTAGTAAAAATGAGTGCCAAAGAGTTTACTGCTCTGGGAGAAGAAAAAGTTGATGCATTGCTTAAAGCATACAATGCAAATGACAGTTTTTCTGCTTCAAAAATAATGGACATGGTGAAAGCCGGGAAATTAACACCTGAACAATTGGTTGAACGATTAAGAAACCATTCCCAATCAAAACAGGAAAATGCTTTAAATAAAAAGGAAAAGGCTTTGCTGAGATGGTCAGATGAAAGGCTGAACGGGGATGGCTTTATTGAATGGCAATCGTTTAAGCATCCCAAACTGGGTGAAGTGGAAATAGGAGGATTTATTCCCTATTTGGAGTCAACACCTAAGGGTGAAGATGTAGACTCCCTGCTTTCTGCCCAGCTGCCCTGGTTGTTGCAGCTCACTAAAAAATTGCCTGTCATTTCGATAGTTAAAGAGGAACTGGAAGAAAAAGGATCGGGAATTTATAAACTCGACCTGTACGTCGAAAATAAGGGGCAACTCTCCTATCCCATTGCCATGGGACAGCGAAATAACCAGCCCGCTCCGGTGGTAATTGTGTTGGAAGGAGATATTGAAATGCTGGAAGGCTTAAAGCGAACTCCTTTACGACACATAGGTGCAAACCAGGTAAAAAAGCTTTCATGGCTAATTAAAGCCGGTAAAAAAGAGGTGATAACTGCAAAAATAGAGTCAGCAGTATTTCCTGAAGCAGTTAAACAAATTAAAACAGGAGACCACTTATGAAACAATTGGTATTACTTTTATTGCTGGTATTGAATTTTGTTTCATATGCATCAGCAAATAATGGTACAATAGAAGTTCCCCTTCGCTTCGACAGGTACTATAACCTGGCGGAAGTTGAAGAGGCCTTGCAGGCTTTACACAAGGCTTATCCTGAATTTACAAAACTGGATGTTGTGGGGAAGAGTGAGGAAGGTCGTGAAATTTATGCCCTCACAATAAATAATCCTGATACAGGGAACGAACTGGATAAACCGGGTGTTTACCTGGATGGAAATATACATGGGAATGAAATTCAGGCAGGCGAAGTTTGCCTATATTATGCCAACATGTTACTCACCAAATACGGTGAAAACGAAAAAATTACACGCGCCGTCGATAACAATACGCACTACATCATACCCGTGGTAAATGTTGACGGGCGTTTTCATTTTTTTGAAAGTGGTAATACACCCAGTACTAACCGCAGCATTCGGGTCCCCAGGGACGATGATCGTGATGGCTTGTTTGATGAAGATGGCCCTGATGATCTGGATGGTGACGGTAACATCAGTCAGATGAGAATTAAAGATCCGTTTGGACAATTCAAGCAGGATCCTGAAGATCCGCGGCTGATGGTTAGGGTTGAACCCGGTGAAATAGGTGAATATACAGTATTGGGTTATGAAGGCATCGACAATGATGGCGATGGCAAGCTAAATGAAGATGCGGAAGGCTATCTTGATCCCAATCGCAATTGGGGAAGCAACTGGAAGCCTCAATATGTTCAGAATGGTGCCGGCAATTTTCCGCTTTCGGGTGTAGGACTGAAAGCAATAGCTGAATATATAGCTGCACGCCCCAACATTATTATCGGTTATGCTTTCCATAACTATGGAGGCATGTGGCTGAGGGCGCCGGCTGAAAAATCAACCCGCATACCTGCCTCCGATATTGCTGCCTTTGATGTGATAGGTAATGAAGCTGTGAAAATAACCCCGGGATATGTTTACCATGCCTCGTATGACTTGTATCCGACTTATGGCGACTTCACAACTCACCTGTACTTCATCCATGGTATACTGGGTTTTGTTGGCGAATTGTTTATGCGCCAACAGGAAACTTTTACCGGAAAAAATGAAAAAGAAGCAGCGGAAGCTTCTCCCGGTCGTGGTTCATCAACCGAGAGAAACAGGGAGTTGCTGGGTTTTAATGACTACCTGGCGCAAGGTGAATTGTATAAGGAGTGGGAGAAATTCGATCACCCCCAGTTTGGAGAAGTGGAAATCGGAGGTTGGGTGAAAATGAGCTCAAGGCTGCCCCACCCTTTTATGTTGCATGATTTGGTGCACCGCAATGCCTCGGTGGTACTGCATTCAGCTGATAATACGCCTGAAGTGGAAATTAAAATAGTTGAAACTGAAAAGCTGGACGGGAACCTGCACCAGGTGAAGGTAAGACTGCAGAATAAAAACGGACTGCCTTCAATGACTGCCGAAGCTTTTAACCGGAAACTTTACAGGCAGGATATGCTTACAGTTACCGGGGCAAAGGTGGTAGCAGGAGGGAAAATTACCGATAAACATTTTGAAAAAGTTTCTTATAAAGAACATAAACCAGAAGTTCAGTTTATGGCATTGCCTGGTTATGCAGTTGAAGAATACCTGTTCCTGATAGAAGGGAAAGGTGAAGTTACCTTTAGCTTTGAATCACAAAAAGCCAGAAATGTTAAGACATCTGTAAAACTGTGAATTTATGAAAGCGCTTGTACTTGACGAATACAACCGGTTAAATTATCGCGTAGTTCCTGATCCGGTGCCCGGTCCGCAGGATGTATTGATTGAAGTAATGGCATGTGGCATATGCGGAAGCGATGTCCATGGAATGGACGGAAGTACCGGCCGAAGAAAGCCACCCCTGATCATGGGTCACGAAGCATCGGGAATGATTATTGCCACAGGAGAGAAAGTAACAAAATGGAAAGCAGGCGACCGTGTAACTTTTGATTCCACGGTTTATCCGCTGAATGACTGGTACACTTTAAAAGGCCGTTACAACCTTAGTGATAACCGGCAGGTGTTGGGAGTTTCTCCTGATGAATACCGGCGGCACGGGGCTTTTGCCGAAAAAGTTGTTGTACCTCAGCATATCCTTTATCCTGTTCCGGATAACGTATCCTATATTGAAGCTGCCATGGTGGAACCTATAGCCGTTGCTGCCCATGCAATAAATGTTTCGGGATTAAAGCCCGGCAGCAGTGCATTGGTAAACGGCTCCGGGATGGTTGGCGTCTTTGTTATCCGTTTGCTGAAGCTGTTTGGAGCAAATCCTGTCATCGCTGTTGATATCGATGATGCGAAACTGGAACTGGCCCTTGAGTTTGGAGCCGATTATGTGTTTAATTCACAAAAAACAGAACTGAAAGAAACAGTGTTGGAATTGACAAACAAACGGGGGGCCGATTATTCTTTCGAGGTAGTGGGCATTTCTGAAACGGTTAACTCCAGCATAATCAATACCCGTAAAGGAGGCACTGTGACACTGGTTGGCAACTTATCACCCAACGTTAATTTTCCCTTGCAGCAGGTGGTGACAAGGGAAATTAAAGTGCAGGGCAGTTGTGCCATTAACGGGGAATATGAACTGGTACTAAACCTTTTGAAATCAAAAAAGATAGATGTATCAAAAATGATATCAGCTGTTGCACCATTATCAGAAGGCGCCAGCTGGTTTAAAAGGCTTTACAATAAAGAACCGGGACTGTATAAAGTAATACTTGTTCCCGGCGTCAAATAAACTATATGTTTCAAATTATTTTACTACAATAAACAACATCTTTTAGCTTTAAACCCTGTTGATATGAAATTTGCGGTAATGCATAAAGTAACCCTGCTTTTTGCCGGGATGCTATTATTAAATAATGCCACGGCATCTGAAAATGGTAAAACCTTTGCTCAGGAACCCCAGGTTTCTGTTTCCAGGGTAAACTCCAGCACGATTAAAAAGTATGAGAAGTTTGAATTGTGGCTTAATCTGGAAAATGTAACTTATGAAAATCCCTATGATCCCGGGCAGGTTGACCTTTATGCAATTTTTCAATCCCCTTCAGGAAAAGAAATCCGGATAAATGGATTCTATGACAATTACCGCGATGCCGGTCAGTGGAAAATCCGCTTCTCGCCCCGTGAAACCGGGAAATACGAATACAAGATTATTGTTGAAAACAACGACAAATCAGGCGAATCAAAGAGTTCTGTATTCACTGCGGTTACTTCAAGCCATAAAGGATGGATTAAGCAGTCGGAAATTAACCCTCACTATTTTGCGCACGACGATGGTTCAACCTTTTTCGCTGTTGGTGTTTACTCGCCATGGAGGAATGACCGCGAACGGTTCAACAACTATATCCGGCATGACGCCAATTTCTTTGCAATATGGGATATCGGCTATGGCGGCTTTGTTAACGGCACCGGTATCATTGAGGAAGAACTGGGCAGATACAACCAGCTGAAATGCGGCAGGATTGATTCCATGCTGACTATACTTGAAGCAAACGACATTAAACTGATGTTTGCCATCTGGCCTCACGATCTGTTCTCAGAAACCGTATGGGCCGCTGAATGGGATAAAAACCCTTACCGGCAGCTGATCGACGTGGCGGATGTATATAAAGATTCCCTGGTGTGGGAATACCAGAAAAAAAAGTACCGGTACCTGATTGCCCGCTATGCCCACAGCAGGAGTTGGGGAATCTGGGAATTGATAAATGAAATGAATGGCACCGACGGGTGGGAACAAGGTCGTCACCGTGAAGCTTTCGATTGGGTGGCAAAAGCACAAAACTATTTCAGTGAAAACGATCCGTATGGACATCCTATGACTGCAAGCTTCAGCGGCGGATTCAACGAGTACAGGGCACAGCTTTATGAGATTACCGATGTACCCAACCTGCACCTGTACCCACGCCAGGGATGGGAGCTAAAATATCCTGAAGACTCAGTTCGCAGCGCCATGTACAACTATGCCTGGGCTGCCCGCAGGTTCTACGACAATTTTAAAAAGCCATCGCTGTTTGGTGAATCAGGAGCCGAATGGGAATATTTCAGCCGTAGTGATGAGAGGTACCGCCAGGTTTATCACAATGCCCTCTGGGCTACCCTTACCAACGGACTGGCCGGTATTCCTGTGTGGTGGGATTACACCTTTCTTACACAGGACGACTGGAAACAGCTTAAACATGTGGCTGAATTTGTTAAGGATATTGATTTCGCCAATCTTCCTTTTAAGCCGGTTGATGCAAATGCCGGTGGCGCTGATGTTTATGTTATGGATGCCGGTAGTGAAGCTTTCGGCTGGTTGCGGTCGTATGTTAGGAACGATGCCTCCGGAACAAGTTTTTCAATTGATAAACCTGATAACGGAACCTTTACCGTTCACTGGTTTGATGCCTGGAGCGGCAGTGAAATTGAGCAACAAAAAGTAAGAGCTAAACAAGGTAAGCTGGAACTAACAGTGCCTCCGCAAAAGACAAACCAACCGGATATTGCATTTAAACTCAGGAAATACTAAAATCAGCTTAAAACAGTTTGCCCTGTTTACCCAACGGATCTTCCTTACGGCGGTTTCGCCCCATCCCTTCCCGCTTTAAGTCTGTTTTTACAGAAGAATCATATTGGGTAGTTCCCCCATGCTCAACAGGAATCAACAAATCCCTTCCCTTATTTTTCGGATCCTTAACACGAATGGAAACAGGGTCGGCTTTAAAATCATCTCCCGGATAGGGCTTCAGCAATTTTACCACCTCCTCCAGTGGTAACGATTCATCGAGCCACTTTTGTTCATCTTTCCGCTCAAGTATCACGGGCGAACGATGATGCCCTATTTCACGCGTTTGATTGTTCGCAACGGTGGTGATTATAGAGAATGAATGCACTACCTCACCGGTTGTATTATCAGCCCAGGTATCCCAAATGCCGGCAAAAGTAAAAACCTCTCCGCTTTCTTTGTGCAGGTGGTACGGTTTGCTGAGCCTTTCCTTTGCAGGACCTTCATAATAACCGTTTGCTATTACCAGGCATCTTCTCGATTTTATGGCGGTACGAAATGCCGGCTTTTTAACAATGCCCGCTTCACCCTTATAGTTGATGTCGTCTTCCTTGTTATTGTCTCCTTCGGCACGCGCATTAATCAGGTACATCTGCTTCTTTGCCCAATGCGGTGTCAACCCAAATTTGAAAGCCTGCAATTCATCGGGCTTATTGTTTGTAATAACATAGGCGTAATCGCCCGGCGATACATTGAAATTATCCTTAACGGTTATTTGAGAAGGGGCTTTTACTCCAAACCGCTTAACAAATAATTCTATATCAATTACCTGAACGAACCTTCCACACATATCAATAAACTATAAATAACAAAATAAAAAAACACTATCTCTAAAAGGCACGGTTTACTTGCTGATAACCGTGCAATCTAAAGTTACCACTTATGGTCTTCACTTTAAAAACTTTTTACCAGTGATTTTGTTTTAGGATTTAATTTTAATATTCAACTAATTTTATTTACAAAATGAAAAACCTGATTTTAGTAATAAGCTTTATTTTTATGACAACAACCGCATTCAGCCAACAATCGTTTCACGATTTCACTGTTGAAGATATAGAAGGCAATAAATTTGAACTCTCAAGCCTTAAAGGGAAAAAGGTGCTTGTAGTGAATACTGCATCAAAATGTGGTCTTACACCGCAGTACGAACAGTTGCAGAAATTATACGACACCTATAGTGGTGAGGACTTCACAATCATCGGGTTTCCTGCTAACAATTTTAACGAACAGGAACCCGGCAGTAATGAAGAAATTGCCCAATTTTGCCAAAGAAATTACGGAGTTACTTTCCCGATGATGTCAAAAATATCGGTGAAAGGGGACGACAAGCACCCGCTTTACCAATGGCTAACCGAAAAATCGAAAAACGGGGTGATGGATTCGGAAGTGGGATGGAATTTTCAAAAATACCTGATTGATGAACAAGGCCGACTGGTTAAAATGTGGGAACCAAAAGTAAAACCCGACGACCAGCAAATTGTTGACATGATTAAATCCTAAGGTAAGGTCACGCTTTTTGCACCGGAAGCTGAAAGCTTCAAAAAATGGTTTTTGCTCTTAACCTAAAGTTGGCAGAAACCATTTTTTTTTATGCTAATAAATTACATATGATTGTATATTAAATTTATCTTCCGGAGCAGCCCTGTATGTTAATACTGCGGTAAAATTACGATAAACATGAGCAATGTATTTTTTTATACTGGAATCGTTTCATAATTTTAAATCGTTTAATAACTGTTGCTGATAGTATTCCGGTTATTTCACTCTGGCTTAAAGTGTAAGAAGCCAGAAAAGCACAAATGATGAGGGATTCAGTCGATTAACGGGAAGAAGCAACAGGAATTGAATTTATTTTAAAACCGCAATAAAAATTTGAAGAATGAAAGAAAAAAGTATTGAACTGTTAAACGCTGCTGTAGCCGATGAACTTCAGGCTGTACACCAGTATATGTATTTCCATTTCCATTGTGATGACCAGGGTTACGATTTGCTGGCAAACCTGTTCAAACGTACCGCCATTCAGGAAATGATACATGTTGAACGTTTAGCCGAACGTATTCTCTTCCTTAAGGGAGAAGTGAATATGGACTTGGCCGGGGAAGTGAAAAAGATCCATAACGTGAGAGACATGCTGGAAATGGCTGCTCATATGGAAGAAACCAGCGCCCAGGAGTATAACGATTGGGCAAACCAGTGTGCACAAAATGCTGATGCCGTTTCGAAGAAGTTGTTCGAATCGCTTGTAGAAGAAGAAGAAGGACATTTCAACCAGTTTGATGACGAAATGGAAAACCTTAGAAAATTCGGTGATAACTACCTGGCGCTTCAATCCATCGAACGTAGCAAAAGCATTGGCGGCGGCGGAGAAGCTTAAAATGCACACTTCCACTAAAGGCTCTATAAAGAGCTAATTACAAGCAAGATTGGCAATTAAAATATCTTAAAAAAAGATAGATTTAATTGTCAATCTTTTTTTTTGTGGAAGTATAATCGAATTAAAAAAAGTCTATTTTTGATCCGTTTTTAAATACATAATACAGCGAATTCACACGTGAAGACAATCGTAAGAAAAGCAACCCCTAAAGACCTTGATTTTTTAGAAAATCTGGAGACCCAATGCTTCCCGAAATTTCAGCAAAGTACACGCCGCGCCATACGGTACAGCATAACCAGCCCCTTTCAGCAGGTGATTATTGCCGAAATGCAGGAAGGAAAAGAAAAGAAGCCGGTTGGCTCAGTAACATTATACTTATATGCCAAAACCCTCCGGATTTTTTCAATTGCTGTACTGCCCGAATTGCAGGGCAGAGGCATTGGAAAACAGTTGCTGGAGTACATTATGGTGTTTGCCCGCTCGAAAAAAGCCAGCCGTATATCGCTTGAAGCCCGGCAATCGGACCCGCAACTGGTAAAGTTTTATCAACAGGCAGGTTTTAAAATCACAGAAGAACTTCCGGATTACTACACCAAAGATGAACATGGATACCGCATGATCCTGCATCTTGATGAAGCAGTTGAAAAACAAAACATATCGAACATTATAATTGTGCGGAATCCTAAAAGCTGGAACCTTCCGATTGATGGAGTAAAAGTGGTATCGTCAAGAAGTTATATAACCGATACCGAGTTCCAGTCGTTGAAGAACGTGCGTATCTTCAACCTCAGCAACTCCTATCAGTATCAGAAAATGGGATACTACGTATCGCTGCTGGCTTCAGCACGCGACCACCGCGTAATTCCAAACGTTACCACACTTCGCGACTTCAGCAGCCTGTCGCTTATCCGGTCACTGTCGGGGTATATCGATGAGGATATTCAAAAGACCCTGAAAAATGTGGAAGGCAACAAGATTAGCATTTACATCTACTTCAGCCAGTCGGTAAATCCAAAGTACCGGCAATTGGCCCAGAAACTGTATCACCTGTTTGAAGCTCCGCTGCTTCAAATCGATTTTGTTAGAACCACCGAAAAGTGGATGATCCAAAAGGTAACCCCGCTTAGCCTTAAAAAAGTCAACCCCGACCACCTGGATAAGGTGCAGGAATTTGCAAAAGACTACTTCTCGAAAAAACGATTCAGCCGCCCGCGCTTTAAGAATTACAAGTACGATTTGGCAATACTGGTAAACCCGAAGGAGAAAAATCCCCCATCCTGCCCCGATGCGCTTCAGAATTTTAAAAAAGCCGCTGAAAAGAATGGCTTCTATGTGGAATTTATTACAAAGGAGGATTTCAGCCAGCTTACCGAATTTGATGCTTTGTTCATTAGGGAAACCACCAGTGTTAACAACCATACCTACCATTTCTCACGAACGGCATATGCCGAAGGATTGGTTGTAATTGACGACCCCTGGTCCATCCTGCGTTGCTCAAATAAGATTTTCCAGAACGAACGCATGAAGCAAAACAAAATAAAAACCCCTGCTACACTGGTACTCTCGAAATCGAATTACAGCGAATCGAAACCGGTTAACCTGAACTTTCCACTTGTTTTGAAGCAACCCGACAGCGCCTTTTCCCTGGGCGTTGAAAAAGTGAATAACAAAGAAGAACTGAATACATCTCTTAAGAAGCTCTTTAAGTTGTCGGACCTGGTGATTGTCCAGGAGTTTATGCCCTCTGAATTTGACTGGCGGATAGGTGTGCTCGACCAGGCACCATTGTATGCCTGCAAATATTACATGGCTAAAGACCACTGGCAGATTTACGACTGGAGCAGCCAAAACAATGAAAACTTCGGCAAATCGGAAACCGTTCCCCTGGAAAATGTTCCCGAAATTGTAGTTAAAACAGCAGTGAAAGCTGCTTCTCTTATCGGTGATGGATTGTATGGCGTCGACCTGAAAATGATTGATGGTGAAGTTTATGTCATAGAGGTGAATGATAATCCAAACATCGATGAAGGCATTGAAGATGTTGTTCTGAAAGATGAATTGTACAACCGCATTATGAAGTCAATATTCAACCGGATAGAGATCAACCGGAACATTGCCCAGTTTGTAACCGTCTGATTTATTCCTCAATAATGAAACATCAGGTTACAACAGGCAATCATTGCTATTTTCAGGCTGCATCCTTTTTGCTGTTCCTTTATGTTTTTTCTGAATTCTAAAAACTACTTTCCCTTCCCACACATTGAGTTTGAGTGTTATTGTTTTATTATTTAAAGCATAAATGGAACCGTACAACAAATACCTGAACAGCCTTTTAAATAAAAACCGTGTGCAGTTTGCAGATTCTTCAGAAATCAGATGGCTTAACAGTTTCCAGGCCATGGAAGCACAGGAACAAAGAAACCTGTTAACTGCTGACAAAGAACAAGGTTGGCTCTTTAAACAAACAAAACCGTATCATAATGGCATATCACCGGGGTGCAGGCTTTGCGGGCAAGGACGCTGGAGCTGTCTTTTTATAACCAACAAATGCAACGCGAACTGCTTTTACTGCCCTGCTCCTCAGTTAAAAGACGAAACACCTGCAACCCAAAGTCTTACTTTCGACACCGCGGAAAGTTATGCCGGTTACATTAACCGCTTAGGCTTCAAAGGAGTCAGCTTTAGCGGCGGAGAACCGTTGCTGTTTTTTGAGCGGACACTGCACTACCTGAAAACCGTTCGTCAGTTGTGCTCGCCTGGTTTGTACATATGGATGTATACCAACGGGATACTGGCCTCCGAAGAAAAGTTCCGGCTGCTGGCGGAAGCCGGCCTCGATGAAATCAGGTTCGATATCGGCGCAACAGGCTACCGGCTCGATAAAGTGAAGATGGCAAAGGGTATCATTCCAAATGTAACCATTGAAATTCCTGCCGTGCCGGAGAAAAAGCAAAAGCTGAAGCAGCTGCTGCCGGAAATGATTGAAGCCGGTGTCACCAATCTGAACCTGCACCAGCTAAGGCTTACAAAGCACAATGCACCAAAATTGCTAAAGCAGAATTATACCTTTATAGCGGCCGAACAACCCGTGGTTTTAGGTTCCGAACTGGCTGCACTGGAAATCGTTGACTATGCCCGGAATAACAACTTCAAACTGGGAATCAATTACTGTTCGTTCTACTTCAAAAATCGTTACCAACCTGCAGGCTTTCGCAAAATTCTGGCAGAGGCAGTTGCAACTCCGGGACAAGTTATAACCGAAAAAGGTTTCATCAGGGAATATAACGACAATTCAATCGGCTATAAAGCCCTGGTGATTACTGAAAAGGAAGTGCCGGGAAACAACGCCGTCAAACTGGAACTGCCACACAAAACCTGCTTCATAAGAGCAGAAACAGCAATGGCCCTGCAGCAACTCGATGTTGAGATGAAAAAGCAGGTGGATGCTTTGTTGCTAAATGAACCTCATGAAATTCCTGCCGACGACTTTTTGTTCCGAATCTGGCAGATGGAGTACATCGAAAAAGGATTGAGGGATTACTAGTCAGTAATTTCAAAGATTGTTATTCATAATACCTTCTTCGGATCAAATTCGGATCAAATTCGCAATTTTGCGACTTTACTCCGAATTTGGTACGACTTTGGTCCGAGTTTGACATGGTCTTTTTCAGAGGAAGAAATAACTTTTAGATGCACCATTATACTTCCTTAAAAACACTTTCGCCTCCGGATAAACAGGAACGAAAAGCCAGACGCATAAAACAATATGTCTGTTGGATAGCATAAAAAAATAAGAGGTTTCTGCAGACTTCATAACCTGCAAAAACCTCTTATTCATTGATATGCTCAGAAAACTTGTACTAAACCGAGCTCTTACCTACTGTATATCTTCAGTTACCTGATATTTTGCCCCTACAAGTTCCATCTCATCAAGCAGGTAACCTGCCCCGGCAAACTTGTCGATAATGAAAAGTGCGTAGCGGATATCGATAGCAATGTTTCGGCTCATCTGCGGGTCGTACATGATGTCGCTCATGGTGCTTTCCCATACCCTATCGAAATTCACCCCTATTAAATGGCCTTTGGCATTGACAATAGGGCTGCCTGAATTACCTCCGGTGGTATGGTTTGATGCCAGAAAGCAAACAGGCAGGTATCCTTCTTCGGTTTTGTACATGCCAAAATCACGGGTTTCATATAAATCACGAAGCTTTTGGGGAACGTTGTAATCGTACACCAATGGATTATCTTTCTGCATAATGCCTTCCAGTGTGGTGTAGTGGATGTATTTTACACCGTCTCTTGGCTGATAACCTTCCACCTTTCCATAAGCAACGCGAAGCGTAAGGTTGGCATCGGGATACAGCGGTTCCCCTTCTTCCATCTCCATTATCCCCGCCATGTATATTTTCATGTTCTCGTTTATCCTGCTGTTGATTTTTTCCAGTACCGGCTTTATTTCTGTTTCATAATGAAAGTTCAGCCGGTTATAAACCTCTACAACTGGGTCTTTTCTTAACCTTAGCAACTCTTTATGATTGCCTTCCTTAACAATTACCTGCAGGGTCTGCATATCGGTTAGCACCGATTTACGGTAAAGTTTCCGCACCAGATTATCCGCGCCATACTTACCAATAACCTGCGTGAAATGTTCAGGAACCCATACCGGCTGCAAATCATTATTCAATACCGGCAGTAAGGTTTCAAACAGCCTTTCATCGGTAGGCTGATTATAATCCTTAAAGAAAGCGGGAATTCGCTTTTCCAGGGCCAGAAGTTGAGCTTCCGCAATTTTAGTTTGTCCATTTTCAATATTGTTGATTATATTGTTCAAACGAGCTGCCAAATCGAAAATCTCGACCCCCCTCAGTACAATCTCCGAATAATAATCCGATGCTTTAACAACCTCCTGATAAGCTGAATAGAGCGAGTCAAAATTTTCGAATACCGGCCGGTATTCTTTTTCCCAGGTGCCGTTGGCCACTGCCCAGTTTTTAAATTCCCTTTCGAATTCCAGTTTTTTTTCAACTGCATTGAGCCGTTGCAAACCAAGAATTTCGCCCTGCCATTTTTTCCAGGCATTGCTTATGGATGCATATTTTGCCGCGTATTGAATCCTTACGACGGGATCAGCCTCCATATCGGCGCCAATTATTTCCAACTTTTTATCGCGGATTGCCACCCGGTCGGGGTCGCGTTGGTTCATAATAATATCCACCTCATGGGAGGGAATATATTGCATAGTGCTGCCGGGGTTTCCAAAAACCATTGTGAAATCGCCGGGTTCAATGCCTTCAAGCGATATTGGAAAGTATTTTTTCGGTTTAAAGGGCACATTATCGGGTGAATAATCGGCCGGTTCATTGTCTTTTCCGGCATATACCCTGAACAGTGAAAAGTCGCCGGTATGGCGCGGCCACATCCAGTTGTCGGTATCGCCACCAAATTTGCCGATGGCTGAAGGAGGTGCTCCTACCAGCCTTACATCGCGGTAGACCTTGTACACATAAAGGAAATATTGATTGCCGTAGAAAAGAGGTTTTACCTGTGTGAAATATTTACCTTTTTCTGAAGCCTCTCTTTCGATCCCTCTGGTGTTGGCTTTTATTCTTTCTTCTCTTTCTTCTGTTTCCAGTACTTCAGTACCTTCCAGCACCTCGTCGGTAACATCTTCCATATATTCCAGAAAACGAACCGTCAGTCCCGGATTAGGCAACTCCTCTCCCCTGCTCATGGCCCAGTAACCATTGGTCAGGTAATCGTTTTCAATGGAGCTGTGAGACTGTATCTGCCGGTAACCGCAATGGTGGTTGGTGATGAGCAGGCCTTCTTCGGAAATCATTTCTCCGGTACATCCTCCACCAAACACAACCACGGCATCTTTCATGCTGGCATTGTTGATATCATAAATATCCCCGGCCGTTAATTCAAAGCCCATCTCCTGCATCTCTGCCAGGTTATATTTTTCAAGCAAGAGCGGAATCCACATCCCCTCTTTGGCTTTTAAATGTCCAGATGAAAGGATAAACAAAACAAAAAGAAGTACCTTATGCCTCATTGATTTTAGTTTTTTATAATTATGACAGACAAAAATAAAAAAAAGTAAATGGGACAAAGAGAAGATGCTCAAGGTTTCATTTTCATTAACAAATATTGGTCTACAGGCTAATAAATGGGGGTCTGCTGGCCGGAATGGCCAGCTGTCGATTTAATTATTGTCAAACAAATCGTTAACAGAAACTACGTGATTAAAAATGCTATACAGAGATTCCCTGCAGGCAATCGATTGGATTTTTGTATTTGAATTTATAATTCAATCGTTTTTGCAGCTTATCGCTGTTTATAATCTTGTGATTTTCCGTGCGGTTGATGAATTTTGGTGCCGGAAGACCGCTTACCACAGAAGCTTTCCGGTAAAATTCTTCGCGTAAGGGATGTTCGGGGCAGCAGGCATTAAAAATTTCACCCCAGAAGTTGTTTTCAATAATTTCAGCAAGAATGTTTACACAATCGGTACTATGAATCATATTTACAGGCACCTTTCCCGGGATATTACTTTTACCGGCAAAATACCTTGCGGGGTTTCGTCCGGGACCTATCAATCCACAAAACCGGACTACCGTGGTTGAAAAGGTTTTTTCCGCAAACAGCAGGTTTTCGGCCTTAAGCAATGCCCGGCCGGCAGGCTTTTCAGGCATTCCCTCCTCACCTTCCCTAACTTCAGTGTTAAGCGATTCGTAAACCGATGTGGAAGAAATGAATAGTACCCTGGGAACATGAAATTGTTTTACCAGCTTTATAACTTCAGCTATCTGTCCGGGAAAAAATGTTTCTACATTTGCATTGCCCTGCGGCGGAAGGGATACCACTACAATAGGGGTATCGAAAAAAGCCTCTGACCCCATATTTACTGTGCCGGGTTCAATGTTAATGTAAACAGGTTTAATTTCTGCTTCAGCAAGTTCAAAAATACGTGAAGGAGTGGTGGTAGAGCCATATACCCGGTATCCTTTTGAAATCAGATTTTTTCCAAGCTGGATACCTAACCAGCCACAACCAAGAATAGAAACTGTTTTTTGCATATTTCAGATGTTTCCGCGGGTGTTTTTAATTACCGTTGCTCAGGTTATCCAATATAGTGAAATTTCAGGATTAATTCCTATATTAGCGTGTACTTTTTTTTAATAAAATCTCACTTTGCAGGTAATACAAATGTCATATTTGTTGTGGTCATAAATTCACTATTTGTTTAATTGCATCTATTCTGTAAAAAAACAGTTTAAAAAAAAGAGTAAACCAACAGTTATGCGTACGATATTATTTTTTATAGTTGTATCGGTTGCTACAGGAATTTTATCCGGGTGTCAGGGTACGGGCAGCATTCAGTCGGACATGGAAAATTACTATGCATGGTGCATTGTGCCTTTCGACAATCAGGAACGAACCCCTGAACAAAGGATTGAAATGTTAAAGGACCTGGGGTTCCGTGCTTATGCATACGACTGGAGGGAACAGCACCTGCCCCAAATGGCCCGTGAGTTACAATTGGCCAGGGATAATAATATCGATATAACTGCCGTATGGATGTGGCTCGACAAAAATGACGCTGCCGGTAATCTTTCCGAAAACAACCGCAAGGTACTGGAAGCATTGGCAGAAACACACCTTAAAACTCAGATATGGATTAGTTTTCCGGAAGATTACTTTACCGGATTGGATGAGGAAGAAAAGCTTGAAAAAGCTGCCGAAATGATCTCTTATGTAAGCCTGGAGGCGGAAGATCTTGGATGCAGAATCGGTTTGTACAACCATGGCGGCTGGTTTGGCAGGCCTGAGAGCCTGGTACGTATAATTGAATCAATGCCCAAACTCGATATTGGCATTGTTTTTAATTTTCACCATGCCCACGATATGATTGATGAATTTGCTGAATTGGTAAAAATAATGAAACCGTACCTGTGGGCTGTCAACCTGAACGGTATGAATCCAGATGGCCCTAAAATTCTGCCAATAGGCAGCGGGGAAAAAGAGGCGGAAATGATTGCTGTACTTGAAGAAAATGGCTATCATGGCCCCTATGGAATCCTGGGACATGTGGAAGATGCTGATGTAAAAAAAGTGTTAAGTGAGAATCTAAAAGGATTGCAAACCCTTCCTGTCTATAACTAAAAACCTGATTAATATCAACCCGCTTCATTTTTCAGATTGATTAATAAATGGTATTTTTCGGCATCAAAATTACATGTTTGGTTAACAATTAGTTATAGATTATTACCAAAACTGCATTTAATAACGATTCATACTGAATAACAGTTAATTATTTTTCGTAAATTTCCTGTTACAATGATCAATCTTTATACAGGAGATGCAGGCAAAGAAAAAGGGATCGGGTGTGAAGGAAGAAAATGTTAATTATGAGGTTTGGATAAAAGCGATACTTGAAAATTCGCTGATGGGTATTTTTATCCTGAAATCAATTCGGGACGACAATGGACAAATAGTTGATTTTGAAATTGTTCATGTTAACTCAAAAGCTGAAGAAGCCCTCAAACGTAATTCACTTGCCGGGAAAAGCTTACTTAAAGAGTTTCCCGGAAAAACACATTCAGGATTATTTGATCGTTATGTGGAAGTTGCTGAAACCGGTAAGCCCTGGGAAGATGAAATCTTTTACAACTATGAAGGATATGAATACTGGACGGCAGTGAAAGCCATAAAACTGGAGGACGGCTGCCTTGTAACCTATTCCGATATTACTGAACAAAATAAAGCGCAACTTCAGTTGGCTTATCATAAAGAATTATTGCAGGTTACACTCGACAGTTCCCCCAATTACATCCAGGTATTTAAAGCTGTAAGAGATGATAATGGAAAAATTACTGACTTTATTTGTATACTGCAAAATAAGGCTTCCATAGAAGCTTTGGGAGAGGTTAAAGGGAAACATATACTTAAAACAAATCCGGGAGTAAAAGAATCAGGTATTTTCGATCGTATTGTACGGGTTACCGAAACAGGAGTCCCTGAACAGGCGGAGCTGAATTACCAATACGAGCAATTTAACAACTGGTTCTTTCAGTCGGTAACAAAATTAGGCGACGGCGTTGCAACTACGGTTGCAGATATTACTGAAAAGAAAAAAAGGGAACTGGAGTTACTTCAGTTAAAAGAAGATTTAAAGAATAAAGCAATTGACCGTTACAATGCTCTATTTAATTCCATTGACCAGGGATTTTGTACAATTAAGGTCAAATTCGATAAAGAAAACAAGCCTCTAGACTATCAGTTTCTTGAGGTAAGTCCTTCATTTGAATATCATACCGGCATTAAAAATGGGAAAGGGAGATGGATGCGTGAGATTGCTGATAGCCAGGATAAATTCTGGTTTCAAAAATATGGCTCAGTTGCGCTTACACGAAAATCAGAGCGGTTTGATTATTTCTCTACTCCTTTGAAACGTTGGTGGAGTGTATATGCATTTCCGATTGATGAACCGGAACTAAGACATGTAGGCGTTTTGTTTTATGACATTACTGCACGTAAAAAGGAGGAAGAGGAAAAAGAAAAATTGTTTCAAAAAATTGCAAGGGAGAAAGCTGTTTTAACTGCCACACTTGAAGCCCTTCCCTTAGCTGTTTGGATTGCTGACACTGAGGGGAAAATCATTCAAAGTAATAAACAGACAGAAAGTCTCTGGGGTAAAGAGGGAAGTAATGCCTCCGGTATTGAAGATTATGAAAGATTCAAAGGATTTTGGCCCGGTACCGGGAAACAGCTTAAACCAGAAGAATGGGCCATGGCGCGTGCACTCACCAAAGGTGAAACGGTTATTGAAGAAGAAATAGAAATACGACGGTTTGATGGAAAAAAGTCTTATATTTTGAATAATGCAGCTCCGATTCGGGATAAGTCGGGAAGAATTATTGGCGGAGTAACAGTAGAGCAGGATATTACCGAAAGAAAAGAAATAGAACAAAAAATTAAAGCTGCGGAAGCAAGAAATGCTTTTTTGCTCAAATTATCCGATACCCTGCATTATATTGAAGACCCCATTCAGGTTCAATTTAAGACTGCACAAATGCTTGGCGAGCATATGGGTGCCAACAGGGTTGGTTATGCTGAAGATACAGGTGACGAAAAAACTGTATACGTCACTAAAAGTTATAACAATGGTGTACCTGAAATGGAAGGTATTTATAAGTATGATGATTATGGCGCCTCACTGCTTGAAGAGTTGCAGCAAGGCCGCACAGTTATACATGAAGACATTGAAGGAAATCCAACGCTCACATCGAAAGAAAAAGAAGAACATCGTTTATTGCAGTTAGGAGCAAATGTTATTAAACCCATTTTAAAAATGGGTAAGCTTACTGCATTGTTTTTTGTGAACTACAAAGAAAAACATAAATGGACCGCTGACGAAATTGAATTAATAAATGAAACTGCCGAGCGAACATGGGCAGCCGTAGAATGGGCCCGTGCTGAGGAAGCCCTTGCCAAATCAGAAGAAAAATACAGAACCCGGCTTGAAAATGAGGTCGAAAAACGCACTTCAGAACTTTTGGAAAATAAGCATTTCACTCAGTTGATTACCGATTCAATGCCCGATATTTTATTTGTTTACGACATTCAAAAATGGAAAATAATATATGTTAATAAAGGAATAACTGCGATTCTTGGTTATTCACCGGAAGAAGTTTATGGTTCAGTCAGAAAAGATTTTGAAGCTATGCTTCATCCTGATGATTTGAAAAGGCGTATTAATGAAATGGCAAGGATGGTGAACTTAAAACCTCGCGAAGTACGGGAATCGGAATTCAGGATTAAAAACCGGGAGGGAAAAACACACTGGTTAAGCGTTCGCGATTTGTTCTTTAAAGCAGGAAAGGATGGGAAAACTACACATGTTTTAAGCATTTGCCAGGATGTAACTGAAAAAATTAAGGTTATCGATGCTTATCGCAAAGAAAGAAACCGCAGCAAGGAACTAAAAAGAATGAATGAAGTGATGGATACATTCGTTTTTGCTGCCGCCCACGATTTAAAAGCACCGGTTTCAAATTTAAAAATGCTTAACGAAGTTATTGAAAATACGCAGGATGAGGAAAAGCAACTTTTGCTGCAAAAAAAGTATCCTGAAATTGTAAAAACACTTGACCTAACCATTTCTGGGTTGGTTAAAGTACTTGCTGTAGAAAAAGATTTTGTTGCCGGCACAAAACGGGTTCACTTTCAAAAAGTATTTGCCAAGGTATCGAAAGAGCTATATGATGAAATACAAAGAACTGAACCTGAAATTCATACCGATTTTTCAGAGTGCAAATCCATTGTTTACATTGAAACTTATGTGTTCAGCATTTTCAGAAATATGCTCAGCAATGCAATGAAGTTCAGAGCGAGTGATAAGAAACTAAAGATTAATATCCGTTCCGGCTGCGAAAAAAAATATGTATGGCTTTCATTTTCTGATAATGGCACAGGCATCGATTTAAAGCAATTTGGAGGGGATATGTTCAAACCATTTAAGCGTTTTTCTTCTAACTCCCAGGGCAGTGGCCTCGGGTTGCACCTTGTAAAAAGCATAGTAACAAAAAACGGAGGCGACATTAAAGTAGAAAGTAAGAAATCGGAAGGAACCACGTTTAAGATTTTTATGGTGCCTTATAATGAAGAATAAAATGATAAAAATATTACTGCTAGATGACGATGAATTGGCAAATGAGCTGGTTGTGTTTATTCTGGAGCTGGCAGATATTAAAGACTATCACATTTGTACATCAGGGGTTAAGGCTCTTGAATACCTGAAAATGTGCAGTAGTGAAAACAATTTTCCCGACGTGATATTTGTCGACATCAACATGCCCGGAATGAACGGTTTTGAATTTATCGAGCATTATGAAAGGGATTATAGGGAACGCAGTCCTGAAAGCCGTGTCATACTTCTGACAAATTCTGTTCTTGCAAATGAAAAAAAACAGGCCATGCAGCATGAGTCAGTTCACGGGTTCTGGAATAAACCCCTGACGCATGAGCGGCTTAAAAAACTGGTTGATTCAATTGTTGCTGAAAAACAATAGTACGTTTTTCTCCTGTATTACCTGAATGTGGTTCAAAGGAAATGGTATGCTGTTAAAAACTGGTTCCCTGTTGTTTCTGCAGCTATCCAATACTGTTTGGCTTTATTCCGCACCAACCGGTGACTGGAATTTATAGGACAGGTTGCCTTCCGGGAAAGCTTAAGGAAAAAAAATCTGTTATCTTAGCAGACTTCAAAAGCGATTTAGATGAATTTTTCAGGCAAAAATATATGGGTAACCGGTGCATCATCAGGCATAGGAAAAGAAGTTGCCATTGAATTGTCGAAGTACAATGTCCACCTTATCCTGTCAGGCCGGAATGAATCATCGTTGATTGATACGGCTTCCATTTGCGAAAAAATGGGAAGTTCAGTATTAATTGCACCTTTTGATTTAGCCGTGGAAGATTCAATAAACAGGGCAGCAAAAGAAGTACTTTCACAGGGATTAATTCCCGATTGCCTGTTTCATTTTGGGGGAATAAGCCAACGTTCACTGGTACATGAAACACCGTTGGAGGTTGACCGTAAAATATTCGAGGTGAATTTTTTCGGTACCATAGCGCTAACCAAGGCAGTATTGCCTGCTATGATTGAAAAAGGAGGCGGGCTGATAGCAGTAACCTCAAGTGTGGTTGGCAAATTTGGTTTTCCTTACCGGTCGGCATACTCAGCATCAAAACATGCCTTGCATGGTTTTTTTGAAAGCCTCAGAGCCGAGAGCAAAAATAGCAACATACGGGTTTCGGTTATAATACCCGGACGTATACGGACTGCCATTTCATACAATGCCATCAAAAAGGACGGTACTGCCCACGGGCAAATGGATGAAGGGCTGGCTCTTGGAATGGCACCCGAAAAAAGTGCCCGCATTATTGTTCGAAAATTAAAGAAGGAACGTAAGGAAATTTTGGTTGGCGGAAAAGAAATTTCTATGGTTTACATCCGCCGGTTTTTTCCAAAATTGTATTATTTTTTAGCGTCAAAACTTAAACCTTTATAGCTTTACAGGAGTTTTATGAGAAAAATGTCTGCGAAAATAAATGGCATACAGCAATTAGGAGTTGGTGTCAATAATCTTGATGAAGCATGGAAATGGTATCGCCAACATTTTGCAATGGATATCCGTATATTCGAAGAAGAAGCCATTGCTGAACTTATGTTGCCTCATACAGGAGGCAAACCACGCCCACGGCATGCTGTTCTGGCCCTGAACATGAAAGGAGGAGGTGGCTTTGAAATCTGGCAGCACAAGGGAAAAACACCTGAATTCCCTAAGTTTGGGCTGCAGTTAGGCGATCTGGGCATATATATTGGCAAACTTAAATCGGATAATGTAAAAAAAGCCTACAATAAGTTTAAATCACAAGGCTTAGATGTCCTGGGAGAAATTACAAAGAATCCGGCAGGTGTAGAGCATTTCTTTATAAAGGACTACCTTGAAAACATTTGGGAAGTTGTTAGCCATCATGAAGTTTTCAGGCGCGAAAAATCGGTGACAGGTGGTGTATTGGGAGCTGTGATTGGCGTGAAGAATATGGAGAAAAGCCTCAGCATTTACAGAGATGTTCTTCAATACGACAGAGTCGTTTATGACGAAAGTGGCAGCTTTGATGACTTAAATACCTTACCGGGAGGAAAAGGAAAATTCCGCAGAATACTGCTCGAACATTCCAACAGGCGAACCGGAGCTTTCAGCCCGCTTTTCGGGTCTACATGCATTGAACTGGTAGAGGCATCCGACCATAAGCCACGGGATATCTATGAAGGCAGAATATGGGGAGACCCAGGCTTCATTCACCTTTGCTTCGACATTAACGGTATGGACATCATCCGGGAAAAAGTTAAACAAATGGGCTATCCGTTCACCGTTGACAGTGCCCGTAATCAGGATACTTTTGATATGGGTGAGGCTGCAGGTAATTTTGCATACATACAGGCCCCGGAAGGAACTTTAATAGAATTCGTGGAAACACATAAGATACCTATCCTTGAAAAGATAGGCTGGACCATCGATTTCCGCAAAAGGGGAAGCCATCCGTTGCCGCAATGGCTGCTTAAGTTGTTCCGCTTCAAGCGGGTAAAAAAATAGCAGTACTAAAACAGGTAATTCAGGCCAATATATAGTCCGCTGTCGCCATCCCTCTCATCGGCTGCAATGCCATAGTCAACGGCTATTATGAAGTTCTGGTTCATGGCGACACGCAATCCCGCACCATAGGAAAAATGCATGCTTTCTGCCCCGGGGTTAAAATATTCAGGAGGCAGTTGGTCATCGGGTAAAACCAAATCTATCCGGTCAAGTACCCGTCCGAAATCGGTAAAACCATTGAGTCCGAGATAAAAGTTGTTGTTCAAAAACATGAAACGGGCAAACTTCCAGCGGGCCTCAATATTCCCATAGAAAACACCATCACCCACCACACGGTTTCGGTTAATGCCCCTTAAGGTTTTCGAGCCCCCTAATCCTTCGGAAGTAGCTCCCCGCATTTCAGAAACAATGATCTGGGTCTGGTAGTAAAAAGGAGCCTGTCCGGCTATTGTCGACTGCCACGAAAGGCGGTAGGCCAGCGACAGGTCTTCCGGGATGATTGTGAAGTATTGACGATGTGTAATGTTGAACTTAGCAAAACTGCTTTCTGCACCAAGGAATTCAGGCACTCCAACAAAAGAAGCCTCGGTCCATATTCCCTGCATCGGATTTGGCCGGTTATCGCGGGTATCGTATACCAGGCCTGCTTTCAGCTCCGGCACGAAACCACCATCGGCTTCTTCCTGCGAAATGATTGCCCATTCCTGGTATTTCTCATAAAGCCCATCTACATCAGGAAGCACCTCATCTCCCGACTTGCCTTCATTTAAACGGTCAATGTCTACAGGGCCTGTCTTAAAATTAAGAAGGTTAATGCCTGCCAGCCATTTCAGGTTTCTTCCAAAATAGGGCCCCTGCAAATCAACTTTGAACCTAAACAGCTTCCGGTCGTATTTATAGAACATCCTAGAAACATAATCCCCGCTGTCATCATCAATCCAGCTGGAATTCACAACTGCTTCATAGCCATTGAATCCATAAAAATCGTATGCCTGATCGGAAAGATAGCTCAAATCTACAGTGGTTTGTATACCTCTTATCAACCTGTCAGAATCGTAATAAAAACGGTTTATCCCACTGCCTTTTGTGTACCTTGATACCTCGAAATACAACGAATGGTCGTAAGCCGGATAGCGGCTTCCATCGCCATAATCATATAAGTTCACAAGTGCACCGTATTGAAAGCCAAGATCCGAATCAAACGATATGCTTGGCAATGCCCCAAAATTCCATCCGTCTTTTACAACATCATCCTGAGCATTTATAAAAGGTGAGAGAATAAAGAGAACTGCAAATAGATACAGGTTTTTCATGTTATTTAAATTGTAAGTTTTTAATGATATAACATGCCTGCCTGTTCCGGCAGGCAGGGAATTCGCATGTCCCGATAACTATCGGGATAATAATCTCCGATTGGTATGTTTTACTACTCATGCTCATTTCATAGTTAATTTACTTTAGAGAACATAATATTAGGTACATATAAAAAATTACAATATGTCCACTGATTAGTAAATACAAGATATAAAAAAGTACCATTTGTGATTCGTTTTAAACAAATAAAATGAGGAAGGGTTGGAATTAATTTATATTTTTAATACTTCTAACCATAAAAATAAGCAGAAGTAAAATCTTATAAATCAATAAAAGTATGAAAACCAACAGGAGAAACTTTTTCCAGATTGCCGGGGCGGCAGGTATTGGGGCATTATCAGGAGGTTTTACCTCGTGCAATACCCGTGCAGCCGGAACAACAGAAACGGCAATGGCCTCCATTAAGGAAGCAGTAGATCAGCAACACTCTCAGCAATTTAACATGTGTGGCTATGCTGCACCCAAACTCGAGACAGTAAGAATAGGTTTTATTGGTCTTGGCAGCCGCGGTCCGGGCGCAGTTGAAAGGATATCGAATATCGAAGGGGTGCGGATAACAGCATTGTGTGATAAAAACCCTGATGGTGTAAAGCGCGGACAAAAAATTCTTGAAAAGCATGGTTTGCCAAAAGCCAAAGAGTACAGCGGCAGCGAAGATGTGTGGAAGGAAATGTGTGAAAGCCAGGATGTAGACCTGGTATATATCGCCACTCCCTGGTCGCTGCATACTCCCATGGCTGTATACGCAATGGAAAACGGTAAACATGCAGCCACTGAAGTCCCGGCTGCTGTAACAGTTGATGAAGCCTGGCAGCTTGTTGAAACTTCGGAACGCACCAAAAAGCACTGCATGATGCTGGAAAATACCTGCTATGATTTTTTCGAGCTGCTTACCCTAAACATGGCAAGACAGGGTTTCTTTGGAGAAATCATCCATACTGAAGGTGCTTATATTCATGACCTGCTGGCAAGCAATTTCAGCAAAGACGGTTATTCCGATATGTGGCGTTTGAAGCAAAACCAGCAACGTAACGGTAGCCTCTACCCTACTCATGGCCTTGGTCCGGTATGCCAGGTGCTGAACATCAACCGTGGAGATAAAATGGATTACCTTACCTCCATGTCGTCAAATGATTTCCAGATGGCAAAAAAGGCTGCTGAACTGGCTGCAAAGGATGATTTTTATGATCAGTTTGCTACCGACAATTACCGCGGTAACATGAATTCCACAATCATCCGTACCAATAAAGGCAAGACAATAATGATTCAGCACGATGTCACCAGTCCGCGACCCTATTCACGAATACACCTTGTAAGCGGCACCGAAGGCATTGCCCGTAAATACCCTCTCCCCGGAAAGATTGCCAAAGGACACAGCTGGTTTGATGATGATGAAATGAAGGTTCTGGAAGAAAAGTACACTCCTGAAATTGTTAAGCTTGTTGGTGATATGGCTAAAAAGGTGGGAGGCCACGGAGGCATGGACTTTATGATGGACTGGCGCCTGATCGATTGCCTGCGTAACGGAATTCCGCTCGACCAGGATGTTTATGATGCCGCTCTCTGGAGCGTAGTTGCACCTCTCAGTGAATGGTCGGTTGCCAACCGTTCCAATTCAATTGATGTGCCTGATTTTTCAAACGGTGCATGGAAAACAAATAAACCATTGGATATTAACCTCTCCCAGGGAGGAACCACTGGTGTAAAGATAAAAGCTGAAGCAGAAAGCCAGCTTAAACTTTAATCTTTTCCCATAATAAAAAACCCGGTGAAGCAGCTTCACCGGGTTTTTTATTTATACCCGCTATTTAATTCCTTTCACTGATTTCATCTGTTCTTTATTCCTTTTGCCGCAGCAGTCAGGTAATACAAAACTTCCGGCTTTATTATTACAGCGGGCTTAACCTATACCGGTTTCTTAATGCGGTTCAAATTATTCACATTTCCTTTTATTCCAACAGGTTCTGCAGTTATTCTGTTTCGCTGAAAAATTTCTGAAAAAGCATGGCAGTTACCCCCAGCAATCCCGACTGTTCCCAGATATCGGAAATCACTAACCGGGTGTTGACATAAATCTGCTCCAGACAGTATTTATTGAGCGATTGTTGAATGGAAGGTAAGACATATTGATTGGCTGCAGATACCGTGCCTCCCAATACTATAATACCCGGATTTAACAACTGAAGTATTACCGATAGTCCTTTTCCCAAGGCTAATCCTACCCGGTGCAGCAATTGTATCGAAAACTCATCTCCTGATTTTGCCGCCAAAATAATATCTTCAGGTGTCAGTTCATCCGTTCTTCCCTTAAAGCGTTCGGTAAGTTGAGATACCCGGTTTTCATTAATTCCTTTGATGGCCTCTTTCACTATTACATAAGCCGAGGTAACTGTTTCGAGGCAACCACGTTTCCCGCAAATGCATAAATCACCATCTTCAACAAGCTGAATGTGCGAAAGCTCACCCGCAAAACCATTTGCCCCATTGTACAGCTTACCGTTTATTATAATGCCAAGTCCCACACCCCAACTCCAGGTTACCACAATGGCATTGTTATGTCCCTGCGCAGCCCCAAAACTATATTCACCATAAGCCTGCATCCGCGCGTCATTGTTTACATAAACCAATCCATTAAATTTCTGTTCCAACCGCTGCTTAACATTCCGATAGTTTTCATTCTTTATGGTGAAATTAATTCCTTCCTTTTCATCAATCAGGCCGGGCATGGTAACTCCCACTCCATGGATCCGGTTCTCATCTATTCCATTCTCACGAATCAACTGCCGGGAATAATCATAAATCTTATCGGCCAGATGATCGTCATCAATACTGGTATCAAACTTTATCAATGAAGAAACTGCATTATTATGTGCATTGTATAAAGTTAATTTCGCCCTGTAACGTTCAACTTCACAGGCGATAGCATAAATTGAATTTTCAATTAAGCCATATAGAACCGGCTTTCTCCCGCCATGCGATAGACCTGTACCGCAGCTTTCCACGTATCCTGCCTCCGTAAGTTCATTCAGTAATGAGATTACTGTCGGAAGACTGACCCCAACCAGCTTACTGATGGCTTGCCCCGTAAGAGCACCCTGTTGATACAAAAGGTATAGAATTTTTTTCTTCTGTTTATGCTTTTTCAGCAGGTTCCCTGAAAGTTTAGTTTTCTGTGTTTTATTAATCAGCATCATTTTAGTTCAAAGTCTATTTTCCAAAGTAAAATTAAATAAACATTTTGTCTGATTGCAAGTATTTAATAAAAAACATTAAAAAGTTTAAATTTTATTTCAAGAAATTAAACATCCTTATGTATTCAACATACTCAACCCGGTCGGGCACTCCTGTGCATATACTAAAAAAAGAGGAGCCATAAAGCCCCTCTTTCAATCATCAATCATCAATCAAGGTTATCGTTTTCCGGTTAACACTCCTGACACATTCCAGTGGCTGAAACTTCCCCCTTCACGTTCACCCAATGGTATGGCAACTTTCAACACATGCTTTCCGGGTTTCAATTCCGGTAAGGGAATATACACCGGGTTGGTTGCCTCACCGGGGCACCAGCCTGAGCGGCTGTAATCGCTCGAGGTAACCCCGTTCCAGAAATTACCCGATGCCGGGTTGTATTTGCGGTAGGCTCCGCAGTTGCTGTTCCATGGGATGTAGCTGAAAATGGTTTTGCCATCCACTATAATCTCATTCACCTTTTGGTTAAACTCATCACCGCCGCCCCAGCCGCCATGGCCGGTTGAAATGTACCTCAGGACCAAATCAGTAACTCCTTCTGGCACCTCAAATTCAATCTGCAATGAATCATTTTCAAACATGGTTCCATACTCCTGACCAGCCATTTCCATGATGTTAAGCGAATTGAACAACGGGTAAACCCAGGTCTTTTCCTCTTCTAAGTTTTCACGCACCACCCTGCTTCCCGGGTAATATTTGAGGTCAAGGCTGACCTTATGGCCGCCTTTATCGTAGTTGCCTATAAATGCACCAATCCATACCTCACCCTGAAGCAGGGGCAACAGGTCGCTGATGTCCTGCTTGTAATAAGCCACATCTTCCCACTCCTGACCGTAAACCTGTACCTGCTCATTAAAATGTCTGGTACCAAATGGTGTGAAGAACCTTACCAGCTCAACTGCTGGCGAGAAGCCAGGTGTGGCAACCGTGGCGTGGTAATTCTTGCCGTTGGCGGCATTAAAAGCCGGCACCGCCTCAACCCCTTTCTCCAAAGCATCAAAAAACGACTGCTCCTTGTCTTCAGGAATGATAAATACTGTACCTGTACGGTCGTATGCGTCACCGTTTGAATACTGCTCCAGTTCGGCAAACACCATGTAGTCGGGAGTCATTTTTGGCAATTTCACTCTTTTGGTAATGATAGTCCCCCCGCCATAGCGGTAGGTTTTCTCCATCTGCACTCCTTCAGGATTCTTAATTTCATTTCCCCAGCTTATCTGCTCATCGTTGAATACCTCAACAGTAGTGATGAAGCTGCCGGTAACCAGGTGGCGGTAGTAGGCTGCATCCGCCTGCTCTCCCAAATCATCAGGAATAATGGGCTTTGCATCTTTTTTCTTTATTTTCTGAATATCGGTTGCCACTAACCCGTAATTCCCATTGCGCACTACCTTTAACACCAGGCCGTCAACTATGCCATGACTCATCAGCGGTGTTCCCTTTACCTGCAAATCATTGGTATACCAAATCTCAATGGAATTGGAACGCAATGAAGCTTTTACTTTTTTACAGGTGTAACCTAAAATCTCTTCCGTTTCACCTGTTTCTTCTATTTCAGGGTATTCCGAAAATTCTGTTTCAGTGTAAATTCTCCGGTTGTCAAAAAGATCGGCCACCTGATAGGTGGTATTTGCAGTGAAATCAATATAAGATGTTTCCTGTGGGGTCTGCGGTATCAGCTCCACTCCGGGATTCTCAGAAAAAGCACTTGCAGCTTCGGGGCCTGCTATAACAATTGTACGGCCTCCCCTGTCGCGCACCTCTCCGTTTACTGTAGTCTGATAGGATACTCTTAGCTGCTCCTGTTGCTTTTCACCGGCAAGTAGTTCCCTGACCGGAAAAAGCAATGTAAAAGCAGCGAGAGTACCGGCTAAAAATCTGTACATATTGATAATTAATAAACTGAGATTAAAAACTTCGGCTTAAAAACAAGAGCCACCCGACTAAAGCGGGCAGCTCCTGAACACTTCTCTCTGTTAAATATAAATTTGATTTACCTTTAACCTATTGTTTTGGACCGGCCCCATACTCAGGGTTTTCGGTATCGAACCACAACCTTTCAGTATTAAGAACCTCAGGGCTGTTGTTACCTGTTGTAAAACCTTGTTCCTGTACAGCTTCCAGTTTGTTTGCGTAGTTCAGGTCATCCTGGGTAGGAGTGCTGACTTCGAAACGACGTGGAATAGGCATTTCGCTGCCTGAAGTCGTAAAGTTTTCCCAGGGCAGGTATTCACTTCCTTTCACTGGTACACCTGAACGGCGAACGGTTGTCCACAGGTCGTTCGGAGTATTCATGAAGTTGATGTATTGCTGGATGTAAATTTTCTCAAGGGCATCGGCACTTAAATCAAGAACCGGAGATTCGAGCAGCGCAGCAATTTCGCCGTCGCGCAGTTTTGTAGCAGCGGCTTCTGCCTGGTCAGCATCCTGGTAAACAGGGTCGGCATTGTAATAAGGCATCTGATTGTTCTCAGCCAATGCATCAGCCCTTCTAATTGACAATTCAACTCCCCAGTCCAGGTATTCCTGAGCAGTTTTAGGCAAATTAGCGCCCAATTGTTTGAACTCTGCCAGGTACAAATTGGTTTCTGCAGAACTTCCCAGTACAACATTCAGCGGCGGATCGTTGTCTTTAAGCTCGATCAGCCTGCCACCCGGACGTGTCGGATATGTATAGTCGTAAGATGTACGGGTAAGTTTTTGAGAATACAGCGAAGTTGCTAAATATGTTTTTTCCACACCTTCAGCTGAGATACGGTTGTATGAGCCCTGATTGAAATATACATCGTAGGCACCATCAATGGTTTTATCGGGTGAAACCGGCGCACCATGATAACGCACCCAGGGTTCTCCCGGAGCATTCCATCCTGCAAAATTGCCTTCTTCGTCCACATTTACGTATGGAGCAATATAGGGAGGCAGCGCTTTATCAGCATCAAGGAACGCCTGTACCACTTCAGCATTGAAATGGTTCTTTTCGTAAATGAATCGAACACGCGGGTCTTTGTTTTCAACAAGAAAATCGATTACGTTTTTGCCACCATAGCCAATCCACAAACCTTCACCTGTACCGTAATATTTAATACCCCGATGGTAAATAAAATCGTCACTTAAATTATCCATGTATCCGGCAGGTGAATTCACCACTTCCTGGGCAATCTGCAGAGCCTTTGCCCTGTCTTTATTAACCAGACGGGCGGCAATTTTCAGCTTTAAAAGGTTGGCAAATTTTGCCCATTTGCCATAATCGCCACCGTAGATGACATCCTGATTACCGATTTCAAACTGGTTTTCAGCAGTTGTCAAAACATTGATTGCTTCGTCCAGTTCAGCAAGCCAGGTATTAAACAGTTCTTGCTGGTTATCCAGTTCAGGTGTAAGCAGCGGCGGATTGGTATAAGGAGCCAGTCCTGCTTCTGTATATACAATTGAACCAATATTATCGGTTACAGTTAATGCAGTAGCTATCTGTATAGGATAAGTCAGGGCTTCCAAAGCCTGGTAAGAAGCTTTCTCAGCATCAGGCATTGCTTCAATCCGCATCCTGATATCAGTAGTCTGCGGAAACAATGCACGGTAGAGGTTTTGACCACCTCTGGCGCCCATCCGGTTAAAATCAGCAGTATTACCACCCTGAGAAGTAGTTACCTGGTTCCAGGGAAAAATATACTGAAAGTTATTATAAAACCATACGGTATAATCATCATTGAACATCTGCTCAATGGCCTTGCTGGCAGAATACCTTAAATCGGGCTCTGCCAAAGTAGAGGGGTTGGAGTTCAATTCTGCGAATTTATCCTTATCGCATCCCCAGGCTGCTATGAAAATCAGAGCAAAAATTAATTTATAAGTTGTTTTCATCTTTATAATTTTTTAAAAGATTAAAAGTCAATACTTAGCGTCATAGTATAAGTAGCCATATAGGGCGTAAAGGAACGCTCAAAGTAGGATGCGTTGCTCGATGTTCCCCTGAAGCTTTCAGGATTCAGGTTGTTCGGCAGCGAATTGTAGAGGTAACCAATGTTACGGGCATTCAATGATACATAAAGGTTCTGCGCTTTTATTTTCTGTGCGGCAGCCCTTGGCAGGTTGTATCCCAGTGAAATATTTCTCACAGCCAGGTATTTCACTTCATTGAACCAGTTGTCGTTGATAACACCGGTACCCCATGCGTTATTGAAATAAGTGTAAAGGCTGGCATGAGTCGGTTCTACATAACCGGCTTCATAAGCTTCCTGATAAGTCATTCCGCCAACATCCTGTGTTGCTCCCGAAGGAGTGGTAACAGTTTGTCCTTCGGCAAAAACACCTTCAGGAATCATACCATCGCTAAATGTCTGACCTGCTGTGTTGGCATACTGACTGGTCCATTCAATACCACCATACTCAGCATCTCTCCAGTTAAGTGAAGTATTCATATAACCGTAAGCTGTTCCGTACTTGTTTGAATAGGAAGCAATGTGACCGCCATAACGTCCATCAAGCAACACTGAGAATGTCAGGTTCTTAATGCGGAACGAGTTATCCCATGAGCCTTCAAAGTCGGGATTGATTTTACCTATCTCCTGTACCTCGCCACTACGCTGGTAGTATGCACCGCGTACATCATCTCTCCAAAGCAGCACTTTATTGCCGTTTCCATCTTCCAGCGGTTTGCTGTCCGACATCAACACACCATATTCACCATCTTCAAAGGCAACCGAACCAATACGGTAGTTACCGTAGTCAACATAGCCGGCCAAAAGTTTGTAATCACCAACTTCTTCCCTTAAGTCGGAAATCGTAGTTGTATTATCCCAGTAATTAACTGTTGAACTCCATTCAAAGTTTTTAGTCTGAACAGGTACAAATTTCAATGAAACTTCAAATCCCCTGTTTGTAAGGGTACCGATGTTTGTCAGCATCCGGTCGTAACCTGTTTCCGCCGGAATCGGAATGTCGCCAATCTGATTGGTAATTGCTTCATCGTAATAAGCTACGTCGGCGCTCAACCTGTTGTTGAAGAACCTTAAATCAAGGCCAATTTCCTTTGAATTTTTACGTTCAGGCTTAATGGCCGGGTCAACCAAAGTAGTCGATTTAGTATTGTTGTAGATGAACTGGCCTCCGTCAAGCTCAACAAGTCCTACTCCATAACCCTGATTGATAAAATAAGGGTCAGTATCGTTACCTACCTGTGCCCATGATGCACGTAATTTACCGAATGAGAATGCAGAGCCCAGGTTGAAGGTCTCTGTAAAAATCCATGAACCGCTAACCGATGGGTAGAAATAAGAAAAGTTACCGGTTCCGTCGGTGTAAACCAGTGAAGATGACCAGTCGTTACGTCCGGTTACATCAATGTACAATTGATCCTTCCATCCAAAGTTGGCCAGGAAGTACAATGAATTGATCTGTTTTGTAGCTGAAACGGCAGCTTCGGTCTGCAATGTCTTTTTCGAGTTGCCCATATAAAACCTTCCGGGAACAATAAATCCGCCATCGGTATTGGTACGGGTGAACTGTCTTTCCTGATCCCATACTTCACCACCAAGAATGATGTTTGTTGAGAATGAATCCCACGCCTTATTGATATTGGCCATCAGCTTGCCGGTGCGGCTGATATCTGCTTCATTTCTCAGCTGGTAGTAACCACCTTCCATGGCATATCCCTGTCCAAGGTTCTTTTCTTCAAAATTAATTGTATAGTGGTTCATATTGGCTTCTGCAGTTATTGCAAGCCAGTTGGTTACATCTGCAGTTAACGTTACGATAGGACGAGTAACCTGTTCATTTCTTACGGCAGTGTTCAGATTGTATGAAAACCAGGTACCATTACCGGGCACACTGGCATAAGTGTCTCCATAGTTACCGTTTGGCGTACCCCCATGAGGAGCCTGCCAGACTTCCCGCTTATTCCATCTTTTAGTATCGTACCAGCCGCGCCATGCACCTGTTGAAAAGTTTTCAGCAAGGTTGTTCTGCGGATTCTGCGCCCTTGAAGTGGTAAATGAAACCGAAGCCGAAGCAGTAAGCCATTTTGCCAGGTTGTACGAACCTTTCAGTAACATGGCATTCCTGTCGAATTCATTTGTAGGCATCACGCCATCACGGGTATTGTATGAATTGGAAAGATAAAAGCTTCCGTTTTCATTTGCACCGCTGAAAGAAACAGCTGTATTCGAGCTCACACCTAAATCGTATGCATCGAGCATGTTGTTTGGATAGGCTGTGTAGGTCGACATGGTCCGGTCGTAATCTTCAATCGGACGGCCATCAAATCTTGGTCCCCAGAATAAAGTGGTTGCACCAATTTTTGAATGGGTCATCGTACCGTCAATGTCACGTTTGTAAAGCTGATTGGTATCCCAGCGGTAGAAATTACCACCGGCATCCCTGTCACCATAACCAATATAACCGGCAATGGTACCGCTACCAAATTCGTACTGCAAATCCGGAACTGCGTAAACATGATCGATACCTAATGTTTGGGTAACTTTTACTCCAATCCCCCGTTGGCCCTGACCATCTTTATTTTTAATAACTATAGCTCCGTTAATACCACGTGAACCATACAATGCAGTTGCAGCAGCACCTTTCAATACTGAAACCGACTCATAATCATCGGGGTTCAGGTTTTTCAGGATGTTACCGTAGTCGTTTGAGCTTGAAGCCCAGTCGGCGCTTTCGTTTGAAATGGCATTCTCCACAATTACCCCGTCAATAACAAATATAGGCTGGTTATTGCTTGAATTCAAAACCGACACCCCACGAACCTGTATCTTGCTGTTACCAAACAAACCACCATCAGAAGAACCGATGCTTACACCGGCCGATTTCCCCTGAAGGGCCTGTACAGGGTTAACTGTATTTACACGTGAAATTTCCTCTCCGGAAACTTCAGTCATCGCATATCCCAGCTTTTTTGTTTCGCGTTTAATACCAAGGGCTGTTACCACTACTTCATCCAAACCAATGGCATCAACAGTAAGTGTAACATCCACAGTTGAGCGGTTATTAACCGGCATTTCCTGGGTGCTCATACCCACAAATGAAAATACCAGTGTAGCATCGCCCGAAGAAACATTCAGCGAATAATTACCGTCGGCATTGGTAATTGTTCCGGTGCTTGTCCCCTTTTCAATCACAGTGGCACCGGGAATTCCGGCACCTTCGGCATCAGAAACCGTTCCCGATACCCGATGTTGTGCCATTGCCCCTGCAATCAGGACAAAGCACATCGTTAAGGTTAAAAAAATCTTTCGCATAGATTTTTACATTTAAATTAGTAATTAGAAACTCTCTCTCTTTTATTTTTAGTCGTTAATACAATTCACTAAAAAGCTTCTGGTAAAGCATAGCGGTAACTCCAAGCAAACCCGACTGTTCCCATATATCGGAGATTACAATTTTGGTATTGGCATAAATCTGCTCCAGGCAATATTTATTCAGCGACTGCTGGATGGAAGTCAGCACATACTGATTGGCAGCCGAAACAGGGCCTCCCAATACAATAATTCCGGGATTTAACAGCTGCAGCGTTACCGATAACCCTTTGCCCAGCGCCAGCCCCACATGGTGAAGCAGGTGGATTGAAAATTCATCTCCTGTACGGGCAGCCTGAATTACATCTTCAGGTTTCAATTCATTTGTGCGCCCTTTAAACTGTTCGGTCAGCTGCGACACGCGGTTTTCATTGATGCCTTTTATGGCTTCCTGCACAATTACATAGGCCGAAGTAACGGTTTCGAGGCAACCGCGCTTACCGCAGATGCACAAATTGCCGTCTTCCACCAGCTGGATGTGCGACAACTCGCCTGCAAAACCGGTGGAACCGTTGTACATTTGCCCATCGATGATAACGCCCAATCCTACCCCCCAGCTCCAGGTAACTATTATTGCATTGCTGTGCCCCTGAGCAGCTCCGAAATTGTATTCGCCATAAGCCTGCATACGGGCATCGTTGTTCACATACACCATCTTGTTAAACCGCTCTTCAAGCCGCTGCTTAACATTCCGGTATGCCTTGTTCTTTATTGTAAAATTTGTCCCCTCTTCTTCGTCAATCAAACCGGGCATAGTAATACCCACTCCCAATAAGCGATCTTCATCAATCTGACAATTTTTAATCAATTCCTGAGAATGATCGTAAATTTTATCAACCAGCTTGTTGTCATCAATGTGAGTTTCAAATTTTACAAGCGAAGTCACCGGCTTGTTGTGTGAGTTGTAGATAATAATCTTTCCCCGGTACCGCTCAATTTCACATGCAACGATGTATATTGAATTTTCAGCCAGACCAAATACCACGGGTTTTCTTCCGCCACGGGAAACTCCGGTTCCGCAGCTTTCTACATACTTCAAATCGATAAGCTCATTTAAAAGGGAAATAACCGTTGGCAGGCTAACGCCGATACGTTTGCTGATTGCCGGCCCCGACATGGCGCCGTTCTTATAAAGAAGGAAAAGAATCTTCTTCTTTTGCCTGTATTTCTTTAGCAGATTTCCTGATAGTTCGGTTTTCTTATTTGCTTCTATTAGCATCATTTGCTCCGGCTGATTAAAAACTTGTGCAAGTAAAGTAAAGTTTTTGTTAAAAAACAAATAATTCTTAAAATATTTTAAGAAGATATATTTAAAAGTAAAATTTTATAATTTAATCCATTACTTGTTAAAAGATTTTGATTAGAATCAACAAGATATTAAATATGATTCTCCCTGATACCTGCGCCTAATCAAACTCAATATTAACTCAATATAAATTCAATTATAACTCAATGTAAACTCAATTATAATTGAATTTACATTGAGTTATAAATGAGTTAAAGTTGAGTTTAAATTGAATTAACAGCGAATTTAATACCCGGTTAAACAGGAAATGTTTATCATTAAATTATTTCATGAATTTTAATAATGTAAAATCTGAATATGAAGCTACATAATGATTCGGTTCATTTAACTGAAATCAGTTATTGGCAGAATCAATAAAATGAAGGGGATGCTGCCTCCGGATTAAAATTTTCGACGACTTTTTTTGTCTCTTGTATAAGATTTCCATCGGGGAAAAAATAGATGGAAGTTGGTCCTTTATTAACGGAAAAATTGATAGTTTTGATAACATTAAAAGATCAGAAACATGAAACGAGTTAATTACCTGGCGCTGATTCTTGCGCTTATAAGCATATCTTTCCATTCGTATGCCGAAGTGAGGCTGCCTAAAATCTTCAGTTCCAACATGGTCCTTCAGCAGGGCATGGAAATTCCTGTTTGGGGATGGGCAGATGCTAACGAACGAATCACAGTTTCGTTTAACGGAGTCACCGTTCGCACCAGGGCCACCAAAAACGGGAAATGGGTGGCAGGGCTGCCGATGCAGCAGGCAGGCGGTCCTTACAGAATGATAATCAGAGGAAAAAATACGGTTCGACTAATCAATGTAATGGTAGGCGAAGTATGGGTTTGCTCCGGGCAGTCGAATATGGAGTGGCGTGTTGATAACAGCAACAATGCAGAGGAAGAAGTCGCTTCGGCCAGTTACCCGAATATCCGGCTGTTTACCGTTCCGAAAACTGTGGCTCAGTTTCCGCAGGAAGATATAAGCAATGGCGAATGGGTTGAATGTTCACCCGAAACAGTTGCAGGCTTCTCTGCAGTTGGTTATTTTTTCGGACGTGAACTGCACCAGGAGCTGGACGTGCCAGTTGGATTGATTCACTCCTCCTGGGGCGGCACGGTAGCCGAAACATGGATAAGCGCAAACACCATCAGTCGGGATCCTGATTTTAAGGAACAGTTGACTGAGCTGCAGCAGATGGATCTTGAAAGCTACAGGAAGACGAAGATGAACCGGATCAAAGAAATATTGGGCGGAGAAATACCCGATGAAGATCAGGGCATACAGGGGGATGAACCCGTATGGGCAGGACTTGATTTTAACGATGACAACTGGCGCAGGATTAAAACGCCTATGTATTGGGAAAACCAGGGTTACATCGACATCGACGGAATTGGCTGGTACCGGAAATATGTAAAGCTGAATGAGGAACAGACAAACGCCAATTTAACCCTGCACCTTGGAAAGATTGACGATTCGGATGTTACCTTTTTCAATGGCATTGAGATTGGAAAGACCGAAGGTAAATACGATCAGGAGCGGGTTTACACTGTTGACAAAAAATACCTGAAGCCGGGAAGAAATGTAATCGCAGTAAGGGTGCAGGATACCGGCGGAAACGGTGGCATCTGGGGAGATCCTTCCAACCAGTTTCTGGCCATAGGAAATGAAAAGGAAGACATATCGGGCGAATGGAGGTTCCGTATTTCAAAGGCCGAAATAGCAGAAGTGAATGTAGGTCCCAATTCCTATCCCACACTTTTGTTTAACGGCATGATTCATCCGCTGCTGCCCTATGCCATTAAAGGTGCCATCTGGTACCAGGGAGAATCGAATGCCGGCAGGGCAAAGCAGTACCGGCGTGTTTTCCCCAGCCTGATAAACGACTGGCGGATGCATTGGAACCAGGGCGATTTCCCGTTCCTGTTTGTTTCGCTGGCTAATTTTGGGCAGCCTGTTGAAGAACCGGGCGAAAGCGATTGGGCCGAACTAAGGGAAGCGCAGACCAAAGCCCTGACATTGCCAAATACCGGTATGGCGCTTGCCATTGACATTGGTGAAGCCGGTGATATTCATCCCCGCAATAAGCAGGATGTTGGAAAACGGCTTTCACTGGACGCTCTTGCTGTTGCCTACGGAAAAGATGTCGTTCATTCAGGCCCCATGTACAATTCAGTGGATTTTAAAGGCGGTAGGGCTTTAGTGTCTTTCACAGAAACAGGTTCGGGATTAACGGCAGAAGACAAATACGGCTATTTAAAAGGATTTACAATGGCCGGGGCCGACCGCAAGTTTCACTGGGCAAAGGCAGAAGTTGTGGATGAAAATACAGTAGTTGTTTATTCTGAAGATGTACCAAACCCGGTTGCCGTTCGTTATGGTTGGGCAAACAATCCTGAAGATGTAAACCTGTATAATGAGGAAGGACTTCCGGCCAATCCTTTCCGCACCGATAACTGGCCGGGTATAACCAAATAAATGAGTTAAGATGAGACCTGTTATCTATTTTTTTGCACTGCTGCTGTTTACTCAGTGCTCAGGCGTTGGTAAAATGAATGTGGATACCTATTCCAATTCATTGGATGAGGACACCCGCATATTTGAACGCTTACTAGAGCAACTTGCTGAAGAGGATCAAACATCGTCGGGGGAACTGATGGTAAAGGTTGGCAGTCATTTTCTGGAAACACCTTATGTAGCCAATACACTTGAAACTGAAGGCAACGAGCGGTTGGTTATAAATCTGAGGGAAATGGATTGCACCACGTTTGCCGAAAACTGCCTGGCACTTACCAGGACCATTAAGAGCAAAAAACCCAGTCTTGACAGGTTTACGCAGGAACTGGCCGGAGTAAGGTACCGCAATGCCAAAATTGACGGATATACATCGCGGCTGCATTATACCACCGACTGGATATACAATAACCAGCAAAAGGAACTGATCAGGGACGTTACCGGGGACATTTCGGGTAATCCCTACATAAAAACCATCAATTTCATGAGCACCCATCCCGACAGCTATTTTCACCTGAAAAACAATGCCTTATTGGTTGCCGAAATGGCAGAAATTGAAAACGACATTTCAGGCAGGAACTATTACTACATACCAAAAGAACGTATTGCTGAGCTGGAAAGCAACTTAAAGGATGGCGATATTATAGCTCTTACCACCAGCATCGACGGACTGGATGTTTCGCACATGGGAATACTGGTTCGTAAGAACAACCGCATTCACCTGTTGCACGCGTCGCTGTCGGCTAAAAAAGTAGTGGTTACTGAAGAACCGCTTGCCGATTACCTGAAGGACAGCAAAACGGTAACAGGGATAATGGTGGCAAGGCCGTTATAGGAGGAAGATAGTGGCAGCAGCTATGAGCTAAGAGCACAGAGCTAAAGAGCTAAGGGCCGGAGGGGAGTATAACCCCAGCATTTATGCCGGGGGACTGGAGTCCTGAACCGGGCAAGGATGGAATCCCTATCAGCAAAGCACTTGCGGACTGAAAGCGCCTCCGGAGTTACGACAAGGAAACTTCAGGAAAAGAAAGGGGGTTGGGTTTCTTTATGCCTAATCCCCGGCATAAATACCGGGGTTAGTTCTACTTCTTTGCTTCAGCCTTAATCTTCCGGCAGTGCAAACGCCACATAACTGTTTCCCGGAGGGGTGCCCATTTTACCGCCGCCGCAGGCAATTACAACATACTGGCGGCCGTTGATTTCATACACAGAAGGGGTGGCATACCCGCCGGCCGGTAACTTGTGTTTCCATAACTCTTCTCCCGTGTTTTTATCAAAGGCACGGATATGTTCATCCTTAGAGGCAGCAATGAAAATCAATCCTCCTGCTGTTACCACCGGTCCGCCATAATTTTCGGTACCGGTTTTTGGAATGCCCCTTTTGGTTAACTCCTCAAATTCGCCCAGCGGCACCTGCCATAAGATTTCACCCCTGTTTAAATCGATTGCCGACAGCGTACCCCAGGGCGGTTTTGCAGCCGGGTAACCTTCCTGATCGGTGAAACGGTTGTACCCGGTATGTGAATAAGGCACGGCATCAACATTATTTTCAATACCCAGCATATGAATATCCTCGTTGGGCTCACCATACAGGTAAGCCATCAGCATGTTTTTATCTTCCGCCGGCAAGTGCCTGAATGAGGGCATGAATCCTTTTCCTGTGTTAATGATTTCAAGGGCCCCTTCCTGCTCCATGCGTTCGCGGAGGTTTTCCAGCGGCGGATAATTGGAACCGGGGTTACCTTCAAAATTCTGTCCGTGGCATACGGCACAGCTTACCTGATAGATACGTTTGCCGGGGTGCGCCGGCACAGTGTCTTTTGTATCCGTTTCCACCATAGTAAGGATCCACGGCATGGTATTGCTGTTTACAAAAAGGACCGACGAATGGGGGTCGAAGGCTGCCCCTCCCCATTCCCCGCCGCCATCGAAACCGGGAAATATTATGGTGCCTTCAAGCGAGGGAGGAATAAAAGGCTCACCGGTCCGCACCTCATTCAAAATATTGGCTACATACTCCTTCGATTCGGGTGAAATATCGGTTATATTATCCATGGTAAGGGCCTGTGGAGAAAAAGGGGGCGGTTTCACCGGGAATGGCTGCACCGGCCAGGCTTGTTCGCCTTTCAAATCAGAAGCTTGCACCGGCCGTTCTTCCACCGGAAACAAAGGTTCTCCGGTTTCCCTGTCGAGCAGGAAAACAAATCCCGATTTGGTGATTTGCGCCACGGCATCCACTCTCCTGCCCTCATGTGTTACCGTCACCAGGTTGGGAGGCGCCGGCAAATCGCGGTCCCAGATGTCGTGATAAACCGTTTGAAAATGCCATATCCGTTCACCTGTAGCAGCATTGAGGGCCAGCACACTGTTGGCAAATAAATTTTTCCCATTGCGGTTACCACCCCAAAAATCGAATGAAGCTGAACCTGTTGGCACGAAAACGATGCCCCGTTCGCTGTCGAGACTCATTCCGGCCCAGTTGTTTACCCCTCCGGCATATTGCCATGCATCTTCAGGCCAGGTGTCGTAACCGTACTCTCCCGGTCGTGGTATGGTGTGAAAAACCCATTCGAGGGCACCTGTTCTGACATTGAACGCTCTTATATACCCCGGTGCTGCATCGGCATTCTCGGAAACCCGCGTGCCCATTATAATCAAATTGTCGTAAATAACACCGGGAGATGTCGCCACTACATATAAATCGGCAGCCTTTGCTCCCAAACCTTCCTTTAACGATATCTTCCCATTACTGCCAAAGGTTTCTACAAGCTTTCCTGTTTCAGCGTTCAATGCATACAACACTGGACCGGCAGTAAAGAAGATGCGCCGATCATCGCCATTATTCCAATAGGTAACGCCACGATTAACATTCATAGCAAAATTCAGTTCCTCACCCGGATTGTATTCCCAGATTCTTTTCCCGGTGGCTGCATTGAGGGCAAATACCCGGAGTTTTGGAGAAGTTCCGTAAAGCACACCTTCAATGATTAACGGATTGCACTGAATCTGTGTCCGGTCGTCTTCCGTGATTCTTTCAGTTTTATACTCCCACACCGGTTCAAGCAGATGCACATTTTCACGGGTTATCTGGTCAAGCGGGGAATACTGCCTGCTGGCATTGTCGCCAAGATAAACAGGCCAGGAGGTTTCTGATTCCAAAACAAAATTGCTTGTATCATTGCTGCATCCTGCTGCCAGGAACAAATATATTATCCCTGGCAACATTATCCGGAGAGTTAGCTTATAACAGATAAAATTCATTAATCAAGCTTTGGTTTTCTATGGTTGTATTCATAGATTGTTATTATACATAAAGACAGATTTTTCCATTTAAATGTTTATTAAAAAAATGCTTTGGGAGTGAATTTATGAACATTTCAAGCCGGGTTGACAAACATCCTGCTTTCAACAATAAAAATACCTGGTCCGTAAATTCTCCGCAACCAGGTATTCAATAAGAAAAATAAACTTTTGATAAAATTAAGCCTTTGCCAAATATTCAGCACTGGGTCCGAAAGTATCGGGATCCATTTCTACATAAAAATTCTTCACTCCGCCTTTTTTGGCAGCTTTGAACAATTCCTCCCAGTCGACGATGCCCTGTCCTATCGGCACCTGCTTTTTCTGTTCGGCCGAATAATCGGCAAGATGGGCAGAGATGAACCTGCCGGGATATTTCCGGAAATAGTCAGCGGCTTCGTAACCGATATCGACCACTGCCACCTGGAACTGCATTTTAACCAGATCCGGGTCAAGCTGCTTGAGCAAAGCATCGTAGATCAATTCATCACCGCGTTTTTCAAATTCCATGTGGTGGTTATGAAAACCCATCTGCACGCCTGCTTTTTTTGTTTTCTCACCAATGGCATTCAGCTCATCGGCTGCACGGCGGAAATCATCAACCGAGGCATCTTTAGGCAATCCGAAGCTGGAGGCAATCATTTGCTTCATGCCAATCCCTTTTGCCCATTCAATACGATCGTCCAGATGATCGCGCAGTTCACCCATATTAAAATGCGAGCTGGTGCATTTCAATCCGGAATCTTCCACGATTTTCTTCATTTCGCTGCCGCTCATGTGATTCAACGGCTCAAACCCTGAATTGGAATAACCCAGCGGAGAGCACATTTCCACCTCCTTATAGCCCATATCAGCCATTTTCTTTAGTGTACCCGGAAAATCATTCACCAGTTCTTTGCGGATGGTCCACACCTGGAACCCGAAGCTTTTAGGTGCGTTTTTTACACTTCCATAGGAACAGATTGGCAAATTACCTAAAATGGCAGTGCCTCCAATTGCAGCCCCGCTGATTTTTATAAAATTACGACGTGATTTCATTCTTCCAACTTTAAACGTTAAACTTTGAACTTTAAACTATATCTCCTCCAGACTCCAGCCTTTCCGGTATTCCCTGGCCAGGTACTTATTTGCTTCGGGAACATTTGTAACCTGACGGCTCATTGCATCGTACTTCAAAATTTTGCCCGAACGCAAGGCAGCAGCATACAAGTTTACTGCTTCGGTTATTGGCCATGCCTGCCTGAAGCTTCCTTCGGTCTGTTGGTTGTTTTTAATGCCGTCGACAAACCGCTGCACACCTGATGCCCTCTCATACTTCACATTTTTGTCGAGGTCGCGTGCAAGATTCTTATCTCCCGAAAGGACATAAGGTTCAGTAAGGGTAAATGACGAAGAAAGAATTTTCCCTTTATCGCCGACAAACATCAGACCTTCGGCGGGGAATTCGATGTTTTGTGAATAAAACTCTTCCGGTACGGGCGGGTGCATGCCACCATCGTGCCAGATCAAATCGACAGCCGGGCGGTTTCCTTTGGCAGGATATTTAAACCGTACCGAGCTGGCGAATGGGAAAGAGTAATTGTTTTGAACCTTAAAAGCCGTTGCATTATCACGTAAGCCGCATATATGGCTCAGGCACGGTTCAACCGCTTCAGGGTTTTCAAGTTCAAGGCCTCTGAAAACGGTCCAAAGGCTGTAGTGTCCCATATCGGCCATAGCGCCCCCACCGAAATCGTACCAGCCCCGGAATACCATGTTGGTGTAGTGCGGGTGGTAAGGCCTAACAGCTTCAGGCCCCAGCCATAAGTCCCAGTCAAATCCCTCAGGCAGTTGCGGCTTGTCGGCCGGTATTTCGGGGTACTGCGGCCACACCGGACGGTTCGACCAGTTGTGCACCTCACGAAGGGTGCCGATAACCCCGCCATTAATCCAGGCAAGCACCTGCTCCATAGAGCCGTTGCTTTCCCAGGGAATCAGGTGGGTAATAACATCCGATTTCTTAGCCATTTCAACCACCCGGTAACCCTCTTCCAGACGATTGGCAATGGGTTTGTGCATGGTCATGTGAATGCCGCGTTTCATGGCAGCAGCAGCCATCACCCCATGCAAATGGTCGGTAGCCATAATTTTTACGGCATCCAGCCCTTTTTCATTTTCAAACATTTCCCGGAAATCGGTATAGGCAGCACACTTATAGTTTCCTTCAGGACGATTTTTTGCATAAAAAGCATCAATAATCTCCTTCCCGTTGTTCAGGCCACCCGGAATACGGTTATCGCCACCACAGTTCCAGTTGGGATTACCGATGGTTTTACGCAGTTCGTTTTTAAGTCCATTGGGGCTCCAGTCGTAATAACCAATTGCCTCCTTTTGGGGGTCGCAAACAGCGGTTACCTGCACGTCGGGAAGCTGAAGCAGGGCAGGCAGTTCACGGAGTCCCTGGGTGCCTGCACCAATGTAAGCCACATTGATTTTATCGCTCGGAGGTACATGCTTACTGCCTCCAAGAACATGGGCAGGAACTACAGTTAAACCTATGGCAGCGGTAGTGACACCGCCAATAAAGCTTCGGCGGTCAATTGAAGCAGCCCGGACATCTTTTTCAGACGACAAACCGGGCAGTGAATTTTCGTTCATAATTATTTGATTTAGATTTGTATCTCTTCTTTTTCACTGGTTATGCCTCTTTTTTATTCCTTTTATGGCAACAGATATCACCAACTCTTCTGCTGGAGGAATAGAAGCCACTATGTGGGCACACTCTTCACTGTTAAAGTGTCTACGGCTAAATTAGAACATAATTTTCTAATTATCAACAGTGTCCTTAACAAATCTTTACCGGATAAAAAAAGCTGCCGTTATTCATTATCGGGAACAATTCGCCCGATTTGGGCTTTGATTTGCCCGAGTTCAGTTTTTATAAACTCTATTTGGTGGTGCAACTGTTCTTTTTCTACAGGCTCAGGAACCTCTGAAGATATATAATGCACAAACTTCCAGACTTCCCGTATCTCACCAAGTGGCAAATCATAGGGAGCATATTCGGGATTTATGGATATCATGCGCAGGGAACCCTTTTCCCTGAGTTCATTTACAACTTTTTTGAAAACAATCCCCTCGTTCAGGGTAAGTACAATGTACAATTCGTTGTCTTTGATGGCGCTCATATCCTGCACGAATTCACCGGTGACCCAGCTTTTATCGGGAATGGGCAGCATGGAATCGCCCGATAGCTGAAAAGTGCGGTACTTTCGCTCGGGAGAAAGAAAAGGCAGCTGAAAAACAGGTAGCCCGGAAATAAACTCCGGATCAAAATATCCGGTGGTGTAGCCTGCCTTGGCTTTTATGGAAACCAGTTCGATGTTCTCTTTATTTCGGCTGTCGACGGTAGTGGTGAGCACACGCAGTTCATTGCCTTTTACGAAAACATCGGAGCCGTTTTCAATGGTGTACAGCTGACTCTCCCGCAGGCTTGAAAGGTTAATGCGCAGCAGCGTATCAACAGAGATATGAAACAAATCGGAAAGGGCAACCAGGATATTTACCGGCGGTATGGCCGTGCCGTTTTCGTAATTGTTTACATTCGACCGCTTAATGCCCAGCGATTCAGCCAGAAGGCTTTGCGTAAAGCGTTTTCTTTTCCGTAAAAACCGGATGTTGGACGACAGGTACATTTTATTTGACTTAACGAAATGACTACTTAAAAATCTCTAAACTTGGTTTAAATATAGTCAAATTTAAACCATTCTTTCAAACTGTGCAACAACAATCAAAATAATAAATGATTAAAAAGAAGGGGAAAATGCAATGGAGACCAGGAATCAGTATGTTTGGATAAACAGCAGTAAATACCGGCAGCTATTCCTTACAGGAGTCCTTCCACCAGGATATCTTCATCTAAATCTTCCCAATGAATTCCTTCACCATCTCCAATAAACCTCCAGTTGTTTCTCTGTTCAGGTGTGGCATCCCGTAATGAGGGAAACCAGTTTATTGGAACAGAAAGTTCCCGCCCGTCTTCCAAAACAAGGAACATTCTTATATCGTCAAACCATACTTTCGTTGCATTGGCTGATTTAGTAATTTGCAAAATGCTCATCCCATTTTGTTTTTAAAAGTTCAATATTCTCCAAAATTATTTTTCTAATCTCACTAAGCTCACTTGCATTAAATCTTTTTGATTTTACCAGTTCTGCATTTTTCAAAAAGAACTTTGCAGTGCTTTTTTCCTTTTCAACATGAATATGCGGAGGATGATGGTCATTTACATAAAAGAAAAACCTGTATCCTCTTACTCGTAGAACTGTTGGCATGTTTTTATTCCAAAATTAATATTTTTTTTTGTGTAAGCTATATGCATAAATGTTTTGCTGTTTCAGAATAAAAGCCTAAGCCGGACAAACTGTTCTTACGGATTGAGCAATAGCAATCCGCAACAGTAGCTGACAGCAGTCAACTTTATTCATTTCCGTAAAAAACCTTATTTTGATTTCTTCACCTTAGTAGCCAGCCAAACACACATAACCCCTGACCTTATTACCTGCCTTGAAATACCAGTCCAACAGGCAGGTCGCCAGCTTTATAAATAAGGTTGCGGGATTAGAAGTTGCAGCCTGTTATTAAGTCACCCCCCGGTATTCTATCGAACATCAAAATGAATAACTTTAATCGTAAATCAATCATTTTTCCAAATGAAGGCATCTGCAAAATAGCCAGAGATTGCTTTGCTGCGCGCGCAATGACGGCTCTGTGGCGGGGACAGCATGCGGCACATTAAGTACCATATTATTTGATGAAACATGTGCGCCGCAGAAAAATTCTCCCTTAGTTTTGTTATATAGTAGGTTTTTCCAGTAAATAAGGTTTATTTGGTCAGGAATATTACAGTAATGGTTGGCAGCGGTCAGTTTTAGTCAATTCCGTAAAAAACCTTATTTCAGTTTCTTCACCTTAGTAATCCTGCAAATCCATCTAACCCTCAACCTCGTTACCTCCTTTTAAAAACCTTATTAATCAGCAGGTTGAACACTTAAATTTATGAAAGCAGAAAATTCATTATACCCCCGAATATTTTGCTGTTTTCGAATAAATGACTAAGTTGTAATCACTATTTTTGATTACAAAACAGTCAAAACTAAACTGTGTGCAATAGGAATCAACACGATAAAAGGATTTGAAGGGAGGAAAGCAAAATGCAGTTTCAGGACAGAACAATCGTACATATGGATTTGGATACCTTTTTTGTTTCGGTGGAGCGGCTAATCGATTCCGGACTCAACAATAAACCGGTAATCATCGGGAGCTTATCGGACCGGGGTGTGGTTGCCAGCTGCAGCTATGAGGCCCGGCAGTTTGGCGTTCATTCGGCCATGCCTATGAAGATGGCGCTGAACCTTTGCCGCGATGCCACAGTCATCAGGGGCGATATGGACTTATACAGCAAGTACTCGCGGCTGGTGACCGACGTCATTGCAGAAAAGGCCCCGCTGTATGAGAAAGCATCGGTTGATGAGCACTACCTCGATATTACAGGTATGGACCGGTTCTGGGGGGCACTGAAATGGACCCGCGAACTGCGGCAGGCAATCATCCGCGAAACGGGACTGCCCATCTCCTACGGCTTGTCGGTCAACAAAACGGTATCGAAAATTGCCACCGGCGAGGCCAAGCCCAATGGGGAGAAAGAGGTGGACAAGGCCAGTGTAAAGCCTTTTCTGAACCCGCTCTCCATACGAAAAATACCAATGATTGGTCCCAAAACCTACCAGCTTTTGCGCTCGATGGGCGTGGCCAATATTGAAACCCTGAGCGCCATTCCAATGGAGATGATGGAGGGGGTATTGGGAAAGAACGGCATTGAAATATGGCGGCGTGCCAACGGGATCGATTTCACCCCGGTGGTTCCTTACTCCGAAGAGAAATCAATCAGCAAGGAACGGACCTTTGAAACCGATACCATCGATGTGGTTATGCTGGAGCAGTTGCTGATTGCCATGACCGAAAAGCTCTGCTTCAAGCTGCGCAAAAAGGAGAAGCTGGCATCGGTGGTAACGGTGAAAGTACGGTATGCCAATTACGACACCCATACCCTGCAGCAGAAAGTGGCCTATACATCGTTCGACCACACCCTGATTGAGGTGGTAAAAAGCCTCTTCCGGCGGCTTTATCAGCGCCGTATGCTGGTGCGGCTGGTTGGGGTGAAGCTGGGCGGACTGGTGCATGGGGTGCAGCAACTCAACCTGTTCGACAACAATGAAAAGCAGGTAAAGCTGTACCTGTCGATGGACAAAATCAGGCTTCGCTATGGCTCAGGAGCCATTCAGCGGGCGTCGGGAATAACCTGTAATCAACGTTAATTATGTATCTGAACGTACATTCATACTTTAGCCTTCGCTACGGCACGCTAAGCATCGATGAACTGCTGATGCTTGCCCGGCAGAATAATGTGGAGGCAATGGCACTCACCGATGTGAATACCACCATGGGAATACCTGAGTTTGTTAAGAAAGCTGCGGATGCAGGCATAAAGCCTATTGCAGGGGTGGAAGTCCGCGATGGCGACCGGTTGCTGTTTACAGGGCTTGCGAAAAACAATGCAGGTTTCAAAGAACTGAACGACTATCTTTCGTGGCACTACCTGAACAAAAAGGAATTCTCCTTTGAAGGATGGCCGTTCACCGATGTAACAGTGGTATACCCCTTTGGAAGCAAAAAGCCGCGGGAACTGAAGGATTATGAATATACCGGCATAAAGCCTGCACAGATAAACAAACTGCTTACTTCGGAATACCGGCACTTCCAGGACAAGCTGCTTGTGTGGCAACCTGTCACCTTTCGCGATCAGGCCGGCTGGTTTTTGCACAAGAGCCTGCGGGCCATCGGGCACAATACCCTCATAAGCAAACTGCAACCCGATCAGTTTTCAGGACACGATGAAGCAATGCTTCCGGTAATGCAGCTGAAAAAGCTGTACGAATCGTATCCCGGCATTGTGCAAAGCACCGAAAAAGTAATGAACAAGTCCAGCATCGGCTTTGATTTTTCGACCGTAAAAAACAAGAAAACCTTTAGTCAGTCGGCTTATGACGACAAGCTACTACTGGAAAAGCTGGCGCTCGATGGCATGCTTTACCGTTACGGCAAAAACAACCCGCTGGCGCAGGAACGGGTAAGGCATGAGTTGCAGATCATCGATAAGCTTGGCTTTTCGGCTTACTTTCTCATCGCCTGGGACATTATACGCTACAGCATGTCGCGCGGCTTCTACCATGTAGGCCGGGGCAGCGGCGCCAACAGCGTGGTGGCCTATTGCCTGAAGATTACCGATGTGGACCCTATTAAGCTGAACCTGTATTTCGAGCGGTTTCTGAACCCCAAACGAACAAGTCCCCCCGACTTTGATATCGACTATTCGTGGCGCGATCGCGATGAAGTGCAGGATTACATTTTTAAACGGTACGGCCGAAACCATACTGCTCTGCTGGGAGCTACCTCCACTTTTCAGAACCGGTCGGTTGTAAGGGAACTGGGTAAAGTATTCGGGTTACCCAAGGAAGAAATCGATCTGCTGGTGAAAGACCCCGGCAACGATTACAACAAAAACGATATTACGGCCCTGATTACCACACTGAGCAGGCAGATGCATAATTTTCCCAACCTGCGTACCATTCATGCCGGGGGGATTCTTATCTCGGAAGAACCCATCACCTGCTATACGGCACTTGACCTGCCTCCCAAAGGGTTTCCCACCACCCACTGGGACATGTACATTGCCGAAGATATGGGTTTCGAAAAGCTGGACATTTTGAGTCAGCGCGGCATCGGACACATTAAGGAGGCAGTGGAGATCATCAGGGAGAACCGTGACGAGGAGGTTGATGTACATCGTGTAAACCGTTTCTTTGAAGACGAGAAGGTGAAGCAGCAGCTTAAAACCGGTGAAACCAACGGCTGCTTTTACATTGAAAGCCCGGCTATGCGCGGTTTGCTGAAAAAGCTTAAGTGCAGCGATTACATTACCCTTGTTGCAGCAAGTTCGATCATCCGTCCGGGAGTTTCCAAATCGGGGATGATGAAGGAATACATCCGGCGGTTTCACTACCCCAACGATTTTGAATACATTCATCCGGTGATGAAGGAACAGCTGGCCGAAACCTATGGTGTGATGGTTTACCAGGAAGATGTTATCAAAGTGGCGCACCATTTTGCAGGGCTCGATTTGGCCGAGGCCGACGTGCTGCGCAGGGCGATGTCGGGAAAGTACCGCTCAATAAAAGAGTTCAGCCGCATTGAAGAGAAGTATTTCATTAACTGTCGGGAAAAAGGATACCCTGATGACATTGCCCGGGAGGTGTGGCGGCAGATTGAATCGTTTGCCGGCTACTCGTTTTCAAAGGCCCATTCGGCATCGTATGCGGTGGAAAGCTTTCAGAGCCTTTACCTGAAAGCGCACTACCCGCTCGAGTTTATGGTGGCCGTGATTAATAATTTTGGCGGCTTTTACCACACCTGGGTTTACATCAACGAAGCCCAACGCATGGGAGCCACCATTGAGCTACCTTGCGTGAACAACAGCAACAATGCCACACGCATTACCGGCACAACTGTTTACCTTGGTTTTGTGCATGTACAGCACCTTGAGCAAACAACGGTTGAGCTGATTGTCAGCGAACGCAACTGTCATGGCACTTACCGGTCGCTTCCCGATTTTATGGAACGGGTACCAATCACAAAAGAGCAGTTGGTGCTGCTTATCCGCCTTGGAGCTTTCCGGTTCACGGGCAAAGAAAAGTCGAACCTGCTCTGGGAGGCGCATCTTCTGCTGAACAAGCCGGCAAAGAAAACAGCTTCCTTTGCACTCTTTCATGCACCGGCAAAAAACTTCACGCTCCCCCAGCTGAAGCATGAAAAGCTGGAAGATGCCTACGATGAAATTGAGCTGCTGGGCTATCCGGTGAGCACGAATATTTTTGACATGCTCCAGACAAATTTCCGAGGCGCGATCCAGGCCAGGGATTTAACCTCAAACATAGGCAAGAAAGTACGCATGACAGGGCGGCTGGTTACCATTAAATACGTGCGGACAGTAAAAAAGGAAATTATGCATTTCGGAACTTTCCTCGATCATACAGGTGAATTTTTCGATACGGTGCATTTCCCCGACTCGTTAAAGAAGTATCCTTTCCGTGGCGACGGCATTTACCTTATCCTGGGAAAGGTTGTTGAAGAGTTTGGCTTTCCCTCGCTGGAGGTGGAGAAAATGGCTAAATTGCCTTACAAGCCCAATCCAAAGGCATAGACTGCCCCGGTTTATTATCGGCAGCCTGAAAAAAATTAAGGCCGGATTGAACTCCGGCCTTTCGTCTTTTTTATTCTTCAGTTAAAAGATGCTCATCGCTGTTGGCAAAGCGCCAGGTATTCAAAAACCCGATTTTTATGATGTTTACCATCTTTTCCCAGTTTATTTTTTCGAGTTCGTCGGAAGGCAGGTGATAATCAGGATGCATGGCAGCCATAAAATAAAAAACGGGAATTTCCTGCTGTGCAAACGGCGCGTGGTCGCTCCCGCCTGAAGGTCGTTCCGAAGACCGGTAATTCAAATCAAGATTGATGTTATACTGTTCGATGTGCCTTTTGGTAACTTCTGCAATTCCTTCATTTGCCCGGGTATAAACCATTGAAGCCTTATTCCCTTCTGTATCGTTTTCCGAATTGCGGGCAATCATATCGTAATTGAGGTTTAAAGCAATGTTCATGTTCTTTTTCATGGCTTCGCGAACAAAATACCGGGAGCCCCACAACCCTTTCTCTTCGCCGGTCCATGCTGCAAAGATCACTGTTTTTTCAGGTTTCTTGCCGGTGGCTTTGAATGCCTTTGCAATGGTCATTACCCCAACAGTACCTGAGGCATTGTCATCAGCGCCGTTCCAAATCCAGCCGTTCCATTTACCAACGTGGTCGTAGTGACCACCAACAACAATGAACTCGTCCTTTTTTTCGCCTTCAATCATTCCAACTACATTGCGGGCCTTAACTATTTTGGAATCCACAGTCGTTTTATAGGAGACCATTTTCCCGGGCAGTGCCTGCGGGAAAGGTTTCATTTTTTCAGCAACTGATGCTTCAAAATCCTCAACATTAATGCCGGTACCTGAAAATATTTCCCCTGCAACTCTGGCTGATACAGAGAATACCGGAATAGCAGAAGCAAGCGTATCTCCCGGCAAGGTCATCCGGGTATCGTAGTATGTAGGGAAGGGTTCATCTGCTTCAAAGAAATCTCCTTTAACCGGATAAATAGCATTCTGAGCCCAGGAAAGGGTCGGGTCGTTATCTGTATTAACAAGTATAACTGCAACTGCACCTGCTTTGGTAAGGCGTTCAATTTTGTCGCGCTCAAGGTAATATTGGGCATACCGGCCTAAAGGTGCAAATTTTTCATGGGCTACAGAGGAGGTGTCCTTATGTCCGGGAAAGCCGGCAAGTACGACTGCAATTTTGCCGTTCACGTCCACCTGCTTTAAATCATCATATTTTTCCTTCTCACTTTTAAATCCATAACCTGCAAAAACCAATGGCGCTTTCCCTGAACGGCCAACCGTTCCCGGATTGACACTGAAATCGGATTTGAAATTAAAATCAGCTGCACTTTCGCGTCCGGAGCCATGGCTAATCACCGATAACGACTGTACCTCTCCCGGGGCGTATTCCAGCAGGCTGAAGTTCTGGAAATAGGTGGTATCTTCAGAAATAGTCATTCCTGCCATCCGCTGCGCACGTGAAGGCACTTTCCTTTCCACATCACCAAAAGGTTCAATCCCGTAAATCTTGAAAATTGAAGAAATATAATCGGCGGCCAGATAAGCCCCTTTTGTTCCCACTGCCCTGCCCTCTGTCCAGTCAGATGCAAGGAATTCAAGCTGCCCTCTTACGGCAGTTTCGGTAATTGCCTCCAATCCTTTATCCATTTCTTCCTGCGCATTGCTGATTCCAACCGCAACAAACAATAAAAACACAATGAGGCACTGTTTTTTAGCTCTTATCATCGAAGTAAAATATTTAATTATAAACTGATTTCCGATTCCAAAACTGAAATGAAAGGATAATATTACAATTTCTTTTCTATTCAAAAAAACAGATAATGTATGAATAACCTTCGATTCTTCTTTTAGAAGGCAGGAAGATACCTTCAATTGCTATTGAAAAATAACTTTTTACGTAACATTTTCAATCGCAAATAGTAAAAATAATAAAGCTCACTCTTTAAACCATCAGAAGCAAACGGAAACAAAAAATAAAAAACAAAACTCAAAGAACAATCAGATGAAAACCGGAAAAACATTTAAAGTTTGTGGTTCTGTTATGAAAAAAGAATCACTGGTATATCTAACAGGAAATATACTGGAGCATACCACAATAGCAGAAGCCGACCAGCCTTATTCAAATTATTACGGTCAGGTGCCTAAAAGACCACAACCGAACTCCCTCTTTTTATTTACAGAAATGGAGTATTCACTTGAAGAAGCGTTGCGTTTCACTCAAAACATTGACATCTGTGCCGAAAAGAAAGTCAATGCAGCCAGTGCAATAATCTATTCAGCCGGTCACAGGTTACCCGCCATCCGAATCCGGAATTTTCCTGACTACCAGCACCTCGGAAGGCTGCAGGAATGTTATGAAGCACAGGGGGTGGTATTTGTTAAAAGAAACATTCCTGAACCAGAACCACTAATCAAGGTAAACAAATGTTTTGCGCTTGAAGATGCAGGAGATGGATTCTTTCTGGATCTGGACGAACCCAATGAAGGATATATTACAATACCCTATTATCCGGACTTTCAGGAATTTGAAATTTTACTTCAAAATGTCAGGAATAATTCTTCCTGTTCATTATTCGATGCTGCATATGGAGGATTCATAATAGAAGGTAAAGTCATTGACATGATAAGAATATATTCGGGTCACCTGAACCGGGATCTCCTGAAATGTATAAAAGATGAAATCTTCAGGTGGTTGAAGACCAATACGAAAATGCAGCATCTGCAGAGAATTGAATAAAAATTACCTAAATTCGCACCTAAACCATATTAAAAACCTGTTATAAATGATTAGTAAATTCAACAGAAGGAATTTTATCCTTAACTCAACGCTTGCAGTTGCCGGAGCAGGCATAGCTGCTTCCTGTTCAGCACCTCAGGCAAACACCGGCAATCAACAGAAAAAGATCAGAAGAAATCCAATAGGTGTTTCAACTTATTCATTCTGGCAGTTTAACGGACCTAAAGAAAATGCTCCAATTGAGGACTGCATTGAAAAAGCTGCTCAAATGGGTTTTGATGGCATCGAGTTTTTGCTTGTTCAAATGCAGTCGGAAGAAAACAGTTACCTGCAAAAGCTGAAAAGGCAGGCTTTTCATGCCGGTCTTGACATAATGGGATTTTCTACGCACCAGGGATTCGTGTACCCCGATAAGGAAAAGCGTCAGTCGGAAATCGACAAAACCATCCACCAGATTGAGCTGGCATATCAACTGGGTATTCCGGTCATGCGACTGAACACAGGCCGCTGGGGCACGAGTGGATCGTTCGACGAACTGATGGCAAATAAAGGAATAGAGCCTGTGCTGGAAGGCTATACCGATGATGAAGGGTTCAAATGGGTAATTGATGCCATTGAACAGTGCATACCCACAGCAGAGAAATGCGGTGTGGTGCTGGGGCTTGAAAACCACTGGGGGCTTGGTCGCACAGCAGAAGGAGTTCTGCGGATTGTAAATGCTGTTGATTCACCATGGCTTCAGGTTACCTCCGATACCGGCAACTTTCTTGAGCGCCAGTACGAGCAACTTGAAATGATGGCTCCGCAAACCTTCCTGGTTCAGGCCAAGACCTATTTTGGAGGCGGTAAATGGTACACGCTCGACATCGATTACAATCGTGTGGCTGAGATTTTCCGGGAAGTTGACTACCGGGGCTATGTATCCGTAGAATTCGAAGGAAATGAAGATCCAATGACAGCTGTTCCAAAAAGTCTGGAAATGATTCGTAACGCTTTTACCTGGGAAGAATAACCCAATAGAAACTAACTTTACTAAAACTCCTGTTTCGGCAGGAGTTTTTATTTTACTGCATTTTGAATTTCTGTCAGCTTTTCTTTTGTTTCCTCATCATCAGGTCTCAATTCAAGAGCTTTCTTATACCAGTAGCGGGCAACATTATAACTTTCCCTTTCAAAAGCTTCAGCAGCTTTTTTGATATGACTTTCGAACTGGACACCTGACCTGCCGGCCATTCGTTCGGCAATTAAAACAGTAATTGTCTGCAGCTGTTCCTTCGGATAACTCTCACCGGGCTTTATTGACAGGGCTCTGTTATACCAACCACGGGAAACTGCAAGCTGGTTTTCGCGGAGCGTTGAATCGGCAAGATTAATGAAGTTTTGATAATCTTTGTCGCGCTGACTCAACAGCATACTTCCAACTAGCCTGTTAATTTCATCAATTTGCTGCTGTGGATAAGTTTCATCCTGCTTTACGTCCCAGGCTTTGTAATACCAGGCCCGGGATACATTGTACATCTTATTGCCGAAGTACTCGTCTGCCATTGAGATGTACTCCTGATACAGCTGATTCAGTCCGGTTTCATTCATTTCCTGTCGTTCCTGCAGTGCCTGCTGGTGAGTTTCAATTTCCTTCTTCCGGCGTTCCATTTCAGCGGCTACCTGCTGCTCTGCCAGAGCCTGGGTTTCCTGCTGCTTAAGCAAATTGTCAATTTTTAGTATTTGCCCACCGGGATAATTTTCCCCAAGCTTCAGAGCAAGTGCTTTTTCATATTCACCTTTGGCTTCTATCCATGATTCTTCCTGAAATAAACCATCGGCAGCCAATATAACAGACTGGTATCTGTTATCAAGTTCGGTCTGCTGAATTAAACGATCAGCCTCAGCAATACGATCTTCCGGGTAGGACTCATCAGGTTTCAGAGCCATCGCCCTTGCATAATTTTCTTTTGCCGGATTGAAATCCTTTGTATCAAATAACTGGTCAGCCAAATTTATAATTTCCCTGTACTCCTTGTCAAGGTTTTCCTGCTCCAGCCTTGCCGTTTCAATGTCTGCTAAGATGTTATCCACTTCAACAATCCGTTGCTTAGGATATTCAGCTTCTCCATTTACCTGGAGCGCCATCTGATATGCTGACCTGGAACTTTCGTACTTTTTCAGATTAAACAAACTGTCGGCTTGTGAAACTGCCTGTGCAAACTGCAGTTCCTTTTCTGCCTTGAGGGCAGCTAACCGTGCCTGTTCGGCTGCTTCTGCTTCGGCAGCCAATTGTGCCCTTTCGGCCTCTTCTTCCGCTGCCAGACGTTCACGGTTTTCAATAATTGAATCAATCTTTGCCCGCATCTCCTGCGGGTATGATTCCTTAGGTTTTACCTGCTGTGCTTCCAGAAATGCTTCTCTTGCCACCTCAAACGACTCCTGCTCAAATGCCTCATCCCCTCGTGATACTGAAGCATTGTAGTTCTGCTCTGCGGCAGCTATCTGGTCTAACAATTCATTAATCTCAGATATTTTCTGCTCCGGCAAAACCTGTCCGGGCTTAATTTGCAAGGCATTTTGATATGCAGCAATAGCATTTTCATATTCTTGCTTTTTGAACAAGCTGTCGGCCTGTCTAACCGATTGGTTATACTGCCGGTTTTGTTCCTCTTCCAATGCAGCCAGTCGGGCCTGTTCGGCAGCTTCAGCCTCGGCAGCCAGACGTAACCGTTCGGCTTCTGCTTCCGCTGCAAGACGCTCCCGGGCCTCCACAATGGAATCAATCTGTGCCAGCATTTCCCCCGGATAAGCCTCTTCAGGTTTGGCCTGTTGTGCTTCCATAAATGCTGCTTTTGCCGCATCAAACGATTCCAGGCTAAATGCATCATTTCCACTTGCCAGTGCAGCATCATAAGCCTGCTGCACTACCGCCTGCTGACCGATAAGGTCATTTATCTCTCTGATCCGCTGCTCCGGTAAAGTTTCTTCAGGCTTAACCTGTAATGCAGCCCTGTATGCAACTAGCGAATTCTCGTATTCCTTTAAACTAAACAGACTGTCAGCCTGAGCAATTGTCAGGCTGTATTGCTGTTCTTTTTCTGCCTCCAATGCAGCAAGACGTGCCTGCTCTGCGGCTTCAGCTTCAGCAGCCAGCCGTTCGCGGGTATCAACAATGGAATCAATCCGTACAAGCATCTCCTGAGGATAAGTTTCTTCGGATTTGGCCTGCTGTGCCTCCATAAAAGCTGCTTTTGACTCGTCAAATGATTCACGGGCTAAAGCATCATCTCCACGAGCCACAGCATCATCATAAATCTTTTGATTTTCAGCCAGCGTAACAAGCAATTCATCTATTTCATTAATTCTTTGACCCGGTTTATCCTCCTCCGGTTTTATTTGCAAAGCATCTCGGTAAGCTGTTCTTGAATCTACGTATTCTTTAAGTTCAAACAAGCTGTCGGCTTTTGCCAACGCCAGCTTAAACTTATTTTCCTTTTCGGCGGCAAGTGCTGCCATGCGTTCCAGCTCTGCTGCCTCTGCTTCAGCTGCCAACCTTAGTCGCTCTGCCTCTGCTTCAGCTGCCAGTTGTTCACGTGTTTGTACTATGGAATCAATCTGCGCCAGCATCTCCTTCGGGTAGTTTTCATCGGGCTTTGCTTTCAATGCATCATTAAATGCTGTAACAGCTCCCTCAAATGACTCCTGCCTGAAAGCATCATCTCCGCGAACAACTGCTGCTTCATACTCCTTCTGAACAGCAGCCAATTGTACCAAAAGTTCATCTATATCATTAATCCGCTGCTCCGGCACCGGCTCACCGGGCCTTATCTGCAAAGCTGCCTGATAGGCCATCCGTGAATTTTCATATTCTTTTAAATTGAGCAAACTATCGCCACGGGAAACTGCATTATCATACTCTTGTTCTTTTTCTGCTTCAAGAGCTGCAAGTCGTGCCTGTTCGGCTGCCTGTTCCTCGGCAAGCAGCCGTTGCCTTTCGGCCTCTGCTTCTTCTGCCAGCCTTTCCTGTTCGGCAAAAATTGAATTAATCTGTGTTATTTGCGTGAGAGGATACTGCTCTGAAGGCATCAGCTTTGCAGCCTCTTCATATTCCAGTAACGCCTCTTCGAACTGTTCTTTTTTAAATGCTTTATCTGCTGTCTTTATTCGTTTATCGTAAAGGGTTTGATTTGCCAGTTGAGTCATTAATGCTTTTATTTCCTCTATTTTCCCGGTGGCGATCGCATCGCCGGGCTTGAATGTTAACGCATTTTCATAATAGGAAATGGCTTTATCGTAAAATTGTTTTTCAAAATTCAGTTCTGCCTGAAAAACAGATTCCCTGTATCCCTGGAGTGTTTCAGCATTCATTGCCTGCTGCTCCAATATTTTATCAATCTCTTTTATTTTTTGCTGCGGATACTGCTCCCCGTCTTTCAGTCCCAGGGCCTTTAAATAAATATTGCGGGCTTCGGCATACAATAATTCGTCGAATGAATTATCGGCTGCCACTATCAATGCATCATATTCCCTGTCGGCTTGCTGTTTTCCATAAATTTCTTTTATTTCCGCCAGGCGTGATTGTGCATGTTTGTTTTGTGCATCGACAGAAAGTGCACGCTGATAGGAACTTCTTGCCTCTTCATATTTTTTTTGATCAAACATTAAATCGCCCCGGGAGATAAGCGCCTGTAACCTATCGGTCAATGCCTTTTCCATTTCTTCCGCTACCATTAACAGACCCAACAGATCGTTTATTTCAGCTATTCGATCCTTAGGATATTGTTCTTTGGGAAAAAGTTTATTTGCAGCTTGATATCCATCCAGTGCCGTAAGAAACTCCTCCCTGTTGTACTCATTCTCAGCCTCCTTTATCAACCGGTCGTATTCCTTCTTTAATTCAGCTAATTCGGCTTTGGTCAGTCCGGCAAGATTGTCGGCTTCTTTTCCAAGTTGCTGCGACTGTGCCATTGCCTGGTCAATAAGATGCTTTATCTGTGCATCATTGTAAAAAAGATCAGCTATGAAATTATCCACATTTTTACTGTAGTATATTTTCATAACTGCATTTTCAGAAAAAGTTTTATCGATGCCGGGAATTTCAGTAAAAAGTTTTATGTTTACCGGAAACGGTGGGAACACAGGGTCCGATTGGAGCACCTCCCGGGGTACATTGGTATCAACTATAACTTTTAGCGGAAAATTATCTTTTCGTGAAAAAATCAAAACAAATTCGTTGTTGTAATTCAATTCCACACGGTACTGTCCGTTGCTGCCGATACCGTAATCACCTGCTGGCTGACTGTTACGGTACATCTGAATAACGGCTCCGTCAACTGCCCCTTGTTCAACAGTCACAACACCTTCCAATGTAAGACCATTGCTTCGCTGAGCGTGTGTTCCGGAAGCAATACTAAAAAGCAGAATGATAAGTATTAGGTGCAGTCCCTTCATTTGTACGAATTATTTCATTTAAACTAACAGCAGTTAATGTGGTGTTTTCAACCAATTATGGAGCGAACAAAAACCACGTACTCCAATATATAAAAAACTTGCATGGGCAATAAAATCAACACTCCGGTTCTTCCATAACTCTTATGATAATTTATTCATACTCCTTGGTGCTTGCCTATACGTATTCGTTCCATAAAAACGAAAATAAGAACAATTAATTATTCTATAGGCCAAAAACTTATAAAATGTTCAGTTTAAGTTGATGCAGAAATAAAATCAACATCAAATTCTATTATGCTTTTGCAATTAAAAGCACCGGCAGTACTATTTTTTTCCATAAATGTATTAGTTTGCCGTTTTTAAAGAACAAAAGATTTCGAATGAAACGAGAAGCCGGTTTATTCACCGCGTTAATACCAGTGTTTGTGCTTATTGGACTTTTAACAGCCAATGTATTTATTTTTGATGATACCTTATCGGGAGCTAATCAGCTTGCACTGGTTCTCTCTGCCTCATTAGCCGGAATAATAGCCTGGAGGCTTGGAATAAAGTGGGTTTCCATTCGTGAAAAAATAGTCAGCACCATAGGTTCGGCCATGCCATCAATATTAATACTATTACTTATTGGTTCCCTTGCCGGCACCTGGATGCTGAGCGGAGTGGTTCCGGTAATGATTTATTACGGTCTGGATATTATCAACCCTAAAATGTTTCTTTTTACTGCAGTGATTGTAAGCGCCATTGTAAGCATTGCCACCGGCAGCTCGTGGTCAACAATAGCCACCATCGGCATTGCACTGCTGGGTATAGGAAAAGCTTTGGGTATAAGCGAAGCCATTGTTGCCGGCGCAATAATCAGCGGAGCCTATTTTGGCGACAAAATTTCTCCCTTAAGCGACACCACCAATCTGGCTCCGGCAATGGCAGGTACCGACTTGTTTACCCACATTCAATACATGTTTTACACCACAGTGCCCTCAATGATAATTACTCTGTCCATATTTTTAGTAATTGGTTTTTCCGCTGATTATACAAGCGCATTCGATAATGTGGCAACTGTAAAATCAGCCATTGACGGCACTTTTAATACAAATCCGTTGCTTTTCCTTGTACCTGCCATACTGCTGACAATAATTATTATGAAAGTGCCTCCCCTGCCGTCCCTTCTTGCAGGCACCCTGCTGGGAGGTATTTTTGCCGTCATCTTTCAGCCTGAAATAATACAGGCTGTTGCCGGAATAACTGAATCTTACACAGAAGCCTCCTACATTTCAGTAATGCAGGCCATGTTTGGAGACATTTCGCTCATTACTGCCGATGAAAAGGTAAATGACCTGCTCACCACCTATGGAATGAGCGGAATGCTGAACACTGTGTGGCTGATACTTTCTGCCATGGTGTTCGGGGGCGTAATGGAATCGGCAGGATTGCTCCGCAGAATCACTATGCCAATAGTAAAATATGCCAAAAGCACAGGAAGCCTGGTTGCCTCAACGGTTGTAACATGCATATTTTTCAATACTACTGCTTCCGATCAGTACCTTGCCATTGTTGTGCCGGGCCGAATGTTCAGAAAAACTTTTGAAGAAAAAGGTTTAAAACCCGAGGTATTAAGCAGAACACTTGAAGACAGCGGCACCATGACGTCTGTGCTGGTGCCGTGGAATACCTGCGGCGCCACACAATCAAGAGTGCTGGGCGTGGATACAATGGCATATGCTCCTTATGCTTTCTTTAATATTATCAGTCCGTTGATGACCATTTTGTTTGCCTACCTGAACATTAAAATAAGGCGCATCGGAAAAAAGGAAAATTCCAAACTTTCTAAAGAAGTATCCGTTGATTAGATAATAATATTGATGATAAAAACAAAGCAGAAATGAAACTAACAATTTTTCAGGTCGATTCCTTTGCCGAGGCTGCATTTAAAGGAAATCCTGCAGCAGTAATACCACTGGAGAACTGGCTGCCGGATGAAACCCTGCAGAGCATTGCAATGGAAAATAGCCTGTCGGAAACTGCCTTCTTTATTCCTTCAGGAAAAGATTTTCACATTCGCTGGTTCACCCCTGTAAGCGAAGTGAACCTGTGTGGACATGCCACTCTGGCGACCGCTCATGTGCTGTTTAATCATCTCGACTATAACAAACAAAAAATTAGTTTTCAGTCAAGAAGCGGAATATTGTCGGTAGAAAAAAAAGATGACCTGATAGTGCTCGATTTTCCTGCATCAGAAATCATTGAAACGGAAATGAAAGACTATGCCGGAAAAATATTTGGCATTCTTCCAAAAAAGTGTTTTAAAGGACGCGAGGATTTGATGTTCCTGTTTCGTTCGGAAGAGGAAATAAACAACCTGATGCCTGACATACAGTTAATGAAAACAGTCGAAACAAGAGGAATAATTGTCACTGCTCCCTCCGAAAAATATGATTTTGTTTCCCGTTTTTTTGCACCTGCAGAAGGCATCGATGAAGACCCTGTAACCGGTTCGGCACATACCATGCTTATTCCCTACTGGTCTGAAAAGCTAAATAAGCAGGAAATGACTGCCAAACAAGTTTCGAAACGTGGCGGAGTGGTATATTGCCGGAACGAAGGAGAACGGGTTAAAATAGCAGGAAAAGCAATCACATTCCTTCAGGGTGAAATTACTTTATAGCCCTGACTATTTTACAGTTTAACAGCATTTCTGGTATCCTTTTCCTGATAAGAACCATTATACGATTGCAATTGCGAGTTAAGCATTTCTACTATTAAATTCACACACTGTTCCCGGTTGTCAAACCAGGGACAGTGACCGGCATTTTTCACCACTTCAAACCGATAACCGGAAATTGATTTTGCTTTGGCAACTCCTGTTTCCGGATGCTCAAATGCATCATTCTCTCCCCATATAAAATTTACAGGTACTTTAAGCCTTCCAAGCTTATCACCGATATAGTACTTATTCTTCCAGCCGCGAAGGGTAAGCACATTTCCAAGCAACGAAAAAAACGATCCGGCCCACCCCTTTAACAATTGATGATAGCTGATGTGTTCAAAATAAATGTCCTGAATTTCCGACACATCAACTACAAACAGCCTTTCATATAATTTTTTGACATTGCGGGCTGACGGTTTAAAAACTGTATTAATTAATAAGCGGTTGAGAATAGGTGTTCCCATCAATCGGAGTGGAGCCGGAATGTAATAATTCATGCCGGCGGGTGCTCCTATACAGATAAGTTTATCTGTTCTTTCCGGATATTCGATAGCAAAATTAATGGCAAAAAAAGCTCCCATCGATTGGGCTAAAAAGGAAGCCTGCTGCAAATGAACAGCATCCATAAAAGATTGTATAAATTCTACACCATGCTGCCCTACATCAACATTTTTGTAGTTAAACGAATCGGTGAGGCCACTTCCCGGCCTGTCTACTACATACAAAAGAAAATTTTCGGAAAGGGGCTTCAGGATGTTTAACCATTCAGAAGAACTATTGCCTCCTCCATGCAGCAGAATTAAAGGCATTCCGGATCCTACTTTCAGGAAATGAACATTTTTTACCGGCCCATTTGTTTTAACAGTTAAAGCTTCAGGCTGTATTCCTGCAGCATTAAATAATTGCTGCCTTGTTTCCAGATATTTATTGACAATTTCCATGACATTCAATTTTTAGGGTTCATATGCAATATGTTTTTCTTATCATTAAAACCAAGTGCATACAAAGTTATGCCCCATTTCCAGTTTGACCGATTGCTTAAACGTCAGAAAAATTTGCTTAAGAGTCAAAAACCTTCTGATTGCGATAACGATTCATTTTTAAGCTTATATTGCCACGGCGATTGCTTGAATTTATTTTTGAAGACACGGATAAAATGCGTATTATTTTTAAATCCGCTTTCATACGCTATCTCATCAATATTTTTTCCGGTAGTTTCAAGAAGATAACGGCTGTATTCAAGTCGTTTTTCCAAAAGCCATTTGCCCGGTGTAGTATGAAAAAGCGCCTTGAATTCGGTTTTAAAAGCAGAAAGACTCCTTGCAGTAAGCCTGGCAAATTCGCCAAGTGAAAGATTAGAAGTGAAGTTTAATTCCATTATCTCCCTGATTGAGGGCCGTGAACCAGCACATATTTCCCGGAAACAACATTGTAAAGAGGCGTGCAAATTATTCGATATGATTTGCACCAGCAGTTCTTCAAATTTTATCTTTAACAAAACACCTGACGGAGGTTCGGGCAACTTAAAATAAGCCAGCAGGGAATGAAAGTAGCTGACTAATAATTCATCGGCAGATAAAGGAATAATTGTGTCGTTTTGATTAACTTGATTTTTTGAATTTAGAGGAATCCTATACTTTTGAATGACCGATTTTATGAAATGGTCGGGAACAAATACCATCAGTTCGCAAAAATCCTCATGGGGCAGATTATAAGTTATAACACTTCCTTTCTTTGCAAAAACACAATCGCCTGCTTTAATGTTGTACCGGCTGTGGGGGGTTTGCAACAACGTTTCGCCGGTTACAACGAATGTAAAAAAATTATTGTGCCACCAAATGCTGCTTTTTTCTTCATCCATCGGACAATCGAATTCAACAAACAGCAAATCATCCACTTTTATTTTCTTAAAGAAGTGTCCTTTTTCGATGAAATCCTGCAGATTAACCATAACCATTGGTTTCTGAACAGAAATCAATACCGTCCCGGCTGCCTGTTAAAATCACCTCCCCGGAAAACAGGGACCGGGATTTTTACCCGGCTCAATCAACTATTCCATTATCAATAATATTTAACTTTACTAAATGCAGGAATGTTCAATGGTGCAACTACAAGGCTTCGAAAACTGCCCGGACCGGCGAACCGTCAGCTTTTTCATAGGGAATCGGAAAGCAGAAAAACTTTCCAACAGATTCTGTCAGGTTATCGGGAAACACTAAGTTCTCTATTATGATTGCGCCTTTATTGAAAATAGCAAAATGATTTTCCCAGCTTTTGCTTTCCACAGGGTCGGCCGAAATGGTATCAAAACCAATCCCTTTAATTGGCAATGCAAGCAGCCTGTTAACCGCCTCAAGCGTTAATGTGGGAAAATTGCCAAAATACTTTTCATTTCCCCAATATTTACTCCACCCGGTTCGGAACAGAACAAAATCGGCCGACTTAAGCTGTTCGCCAAACCCGGAAATATATTGCCCGTCTATTATTTTCATGCCTTCAGGGACCGGTACAATGAATGCACTGCCCGAAAAAGCACTCACGGGCATTCTGTCCAATGTTTTTCCATTCCCGAGCATATGGGCCGGTGCATCAATATGAGTTCCAAGATGGGAATCAAAATCGAGATGGGTTTCCCTATACCCCTCTTTCTTAATAGTAGCTGCAGATGTAAACCGGGGGTTATCCTTACCCGGGTAAACCGGACTCTCATTATTGAGCGGATGAGACAAATCGTATAAATTCATTTCCATTTTCTTAAAAACTCAAAAATAATGAAATGATTACCAACTGCAGGGTTAAACTTCTATTAAAATAAACGGGGTCAACTATAAAGCAAAAAGACGGGTAAATTAACCCATCTCTGCTTCAATTTCCTTCATCAGGAATTTTTTTGTTTTCACCCCCACATACCTTCGTATTTCCGTTCCATCGCGGAACAAAATAAGAGTGGGGATATTTCGAACTTTATACTTTTGAGCCAGTTGCTGCTGCTTATCCACATTCACCTTAGCCACCGTAACCCGGTCTTCTGATTCAGCCAAATCGTTCAATATGGGAGCTGCCACTTTGCACGGCCCGCACCATGGAGCCCAGAAATCCACCAGGGTAATGCCCCGGCGGATTACAGGCTTGAAATTTTTGTTTCCCAAATGCTTTATCTTACTGCTGTCGGGCACAGGCCTGGCATGCTTCATCTTATACCAGGTATAAGTGATTAAACCAATCAATGCCAAAAGAACAATCAGGATAACAATTAAGGTTGTTGACATTTTCGTTAACTTTCAATGATTTTAATTTCGTAAGTAAGCTCTATTGCCTTACGGAACATTGCGCTCACGCCGCAATACCGTTCATCGGAAAGGTTAACTGCTTTTTGGAGTTTTTCCTCCGGGAGGTTTTTTCCTTTAAATTCGTAGGTAATATGCATCCGGGTGAATTGTTTGGGATGTTCTTCGGTAAGGTCGCCATCGACAATAACATTTAAATCATCGAGTTCGACCCGCATTTTTTTGAGGATCGAAACCACATCCATTGCTGTGCAACCGGCCAAAGCTGCAAGAAGCAATGGTTTTGGGCGCGGTCCGCGGTTTTCACCACCCACCTTGTCCGATGCATCCAATGTAATTTTGTGTCCGCTTACTTCGGCTGAAAAAGCCATATTTTCCAGCCAGTTGATCTTTACCTGTTCTTTTGCCATAGTATAAAATTAATTTCTTAAAAATTCAGCTGCACTAAGGGCAGCAATAGTTCCTTCTGCCACGGCAGTAGTTACCTGCCGGTATTTTTTTACAATGCAATCGCCTGCGGCAAATACTCCGTTAACATTGGTTTTCATGTTGGCATCCACCACAATTTCATTGCGTTCATTCAGCTGCACCAATCCTGAAAGATTTTCGGTATTGGGCTGATAGCCTGCAAATATAAAGGTGCCGTCGGCTTTCAATTCCTCTCTTTTTCCTGAAGGCAGATGCTCCAATTCAACCTTTTCAAGTTTACCGTTCCCGTAAAAACCGCGTAATTCCGATTCCAGTATGAAATTTATCTTTGGATTTTTCTGCGCTTCTTCAATGGCGTGCTTAAAAGCCTGAAAATGGCTAAACTGGTGCACAATAGTAACCTCTGAGGCGTGCTGAGTCAAGGCAACGGCTTCTTCCAGGGCTGAATTACCTCCGCCCACAACCACCACTTTTTTTCCGGTAAAAAATTCACCGTCACAAGTGGCACAATACGATATGCCCGAACCTCTAAACTGGTCCTCTCCCGGAATATTCAATGAACGCGGCCTTCCGCCGGGGGTCAAAATTACTGATTTTGCCTGAAAAACCCGGCCATCTTCCAGTTCAACTTCTTTAGTTTTACCTTCGAACCGGTAGCTTACTATTTTTACATTCGATTTAATGGTGCAGCCAAAACTTTTTGCCTGTTGCTTCATGGTGTTGGCCAGCATATAACCTTTAGTGGCAGGCACCCCCGGATAATTAGCTATTTCTTCTGTTAAAATCATTTGGCCTCCAACAGCGCCTTCGTTCACAATGAGGGTTGAAAGTTTGGCACGCGAGGCATAAATGCCGGCTGTTAAGCCGGCTGCCCCTGCGCCTATTATCATTACATCAAACATTTTATCCATTTGTTACACTTTTTCTGCAAATTCTCTATCCAATATGCCGGTTACCTGCTGCATATTCTGAATGCTGCTGGTAGCATGTGCCACCTTACCGTTTTTGTAATACATTGTAAATGGCAGACCCATAAACCCGCGGCATTCAGGTGCATTCCGTATAATACCTGCCTCGGGGCTGTCGAATGCCATAACTGCAAACTTAACATCGGGGCGTTCTTCCTCCAATTCTTCCATAACATCATAAACAGGCATACACATAGGTCCCATACGCCCGCAGCATACCATTACGTTTTCATTTTCTTCAATCATCTTTTCCAGCTCTGCTGCTGTTTCAATCTCGTGGAGATTTGTCTGTAATAATTTCATAATTTTTCAATTTATTTATTAATAATGTACTATTTGTCTGTTATAAGGGTTATTTCTCTTATAATCTTATCGTCCGATTCCAGCTTTCCCTGCAGGTAGGCATCAATTAAATTTCCGGGAGAATCAACCGGTATTCCTACAAACAGGTTTATTTTTTTTGATGCAAACACATGAATGATCTTAGGGTCAATTTTATAGGTTATAACATCCGTAATTCCCATTTTTTCAAGCCATCCGGGCAATTCCAATACACCTGCTCCTGTAGGAATCTCCAATTTTTGATGGTTTGTAACTTTACCATCAATTTCAAATATCCGGTAATAACCACATTCTCCGAAATATTCGCTTAATTGTTCATTTACTACCGGTATGGCTACCCTCTTTTTCATGTCATTATAATTTGATGCAAAAATATATCGGCTTCAAACAACATCCCAATAAAAGGCCCTGCCATACGAAAGCCTGCAAACTGAAATATTTCAGTTTTTTTCCTGTCATCAGCCGGTTTGATTTGTTTTTGATACTTTTGTATTGATTTTTTAAACGGTGCAATGAGTAACGAACAGACGGAAAATGTAAATCAGCCGCAATCGCTTGCCGGGTTTGCAGAACAGTATCCTGAAGCATTAAATTCTCTTACAGAGAACAAAACCCGGATTTCGTATCTGAAAGGTGAAACCTTGTTCAAACAGGGCGCTTTTGCTCCTTATGTATTGTTTGTGGTGCGTGGACTGGTAAAAGTTTACCTGCAAACCGGTTACGACAAGCAAATTAATCTCAGCCTGGCAAAAACAGGCGACTTTCTTGCATTCTCTTCCATTTTTGGAGAAAACATACACAATTATTCAGGTCAGGCTTTGAAAGATTCAGAAATTTGTATGATTGAAAAAGAAAGCCTGAAGAAAATTCTTCTGAACAATCCGCAGTTTGCCCTTGAAGTGACAACGAAAAACTACCGCAATGAACGGCATTTGCTAGAAGTAATAAAAAATCTCTCGTACAAACAGATGCGTGGAAAACTGGCCTCTGCCCTGCTTTACCTTTCACAGGAGGAATTTTTGAAGGAAGATGTTTTTGATTTCCTCACACGTCAGGATATTGCTGATTTTGCATCCGTATCAACTGAAAGCGCCATTAAATTTCTGAAGGAATTTGAAAAAGAAAATATAATCGGGCTGCAGGGAAAAAACATTGAAGTTAAAGATTTGCGAAAACTTGAAATCATAAGTAAAACAAGTTAACCGCCATGAAGCTCCCCGAATACAGGAAAGAAAAGCTGATGACGGAAGTTCAGGTATCAGCCAGCAGGAGCGGTGGCCCAGGAGGCCAGAATGTTAACAAGGTAAGCACTAAAATAGAATTGCGTTTTCCCGTTGATTCGTCTGCCGAGTTAACCGATAATGAAAAAAAACTCATCTTTTCAAAATTAAAAAACAGGATAAACAACGACGGAGAATTACTGGTAACCTCCACTACCGAAAGAAGCCAATGGAAAAACAGGGAAAAAGCAGAAAAGAAATTTATTGAACTCCTTGAAAAGGCGCTTACCGTCCAAAAACGAAGAAAAAAGACTCAGCCAACAGCCGCATCAAAACATAAACGGGTGGAAAACAAGAAGAAACAGGCTCAAAAGAAAGCTTTGCGTAAACCTCCCGGCCTGTAAACAACCATTATTATTTTCAGTCTATCAATTAACTAATATTAAGGTTATTACATATTATTAAAAGTATCAGAAGTTGGATATTTCAATTGAAAGTCGTTTCTTTGTCCAGTATCCGGAGATGAATATACTATGAGAAAGCTTTTACATCTTTGCCGCCTCTTAATTGTTCGCATCGTCGATGCTTTTTATTTTCCATGTCTGAAGTTTATACCCATCGAGATTTTCAGATACGGTGTAACCGGAGGCGCCAATACTTTCTTCGACATTCTTTTATATTATGTTTTTTACCAGTTCGTGCTGGCACGTCAGGTTGTTGATTTGGGCATAGTAGCCATCAGCCCCCATATCGCTGCTTTTCTCATTGTTTTCCCGATTACTTTCTGCACCGGTTTTTTACTTGCAAAATATGTAACCTTTACCGCATCGGAAGTGGAAGGAAGGGTACAGCTGTTCCGGTATTGGGTTACTGTGATCGCTGCCATATTTTTGAACTATCTTTTCCTGAAGTTTTTTGTTGAATACATAGGCCTTGAAGCTGTTGCTGCGAAAATTTTCACTACTGTACTGGTTGTCAGCTTCAGTTACATCTCACAACGGCATTTTTCATTTAAAACGGCAGGGATTGAAAAACCGGTTATGGCCTCAGAATCTGAAAATGGACTTTGAACTGTCTTATACATAAATCAATGGCCCAGCCCCTTCTGCTTTTAAGCCGGAATCGAATAATAGCAAAAATTGTTTATCTTGTATGTCACTATTGTAAAGAATGCAGCAACTGAGGCAGACATATTATCCGACTATCCTTCAGGCTATTCATATGCTGATCCTCTACCTGTTCATTCAAACACTGGTTGATTTTCCGCTGGCTGTAATCGATTATTACAAGGGAACCGATTACCTGTACAACCCTGTAAAAAAAATTATACTGAATACCGGCACCACACTTTTCATACTCATTTACGGCATCCGCCGGTCGAAAGCTCCGGTTAAGGAAATTTTTCCGCTGAAACTTTTCAATCCGCTTGTAATTTTGCCCCTGGCCACCTTTTTCTGGGGAGCGCATAACCTGTTGGAAGAAGTGAACATGCGCATTGAGGAAGTACTGCCTGCACCACCCTGGTTCTGGGAACTCTTCAGCCAGATATTCGAAAGTGATTTTGGCTGGTGGGGCGCCTTCTTTAAGGTGGTAGTTGTTGCTCCTGTTATCGAGGAATTAATCTTCAGGGGGATTATTCTTAACGGGTTGCGAAAAAATTACCCGGCAATCACCGCCGTTTTCATTTCGGCCCTGCTGTTCAGTCTGTTCCATTTAAACCCCTGGCAGATGCCTGCCACATTTGTGCTGGGCCTGCTGTTAGGTTGGATAGTTTTGCGTACCCGCAATATCCTGCTGGCAATTATAGGTCATGCCATGAACAACTTCCTTGTTTTATTTATCGTTACCTATTGGCAGCAAATTAATAATCATGCCATCTTTCTAATGGAAAACCCGGAAAAAAATTTAATCAGCGCATTGGTGGTTCTGCTGTCCATAATCCTTATTTACCTGGTTACCCTCTGGCCTGCAAGAAGAAACAAGCCGAAAAAAACCGGATGATTCAAACCTTTGATTTATTTTTTCCCATTCACTTTTCCCAAAAATGATATGAACTTAATTTCATGATATCTGTTTATGATTCCTGAAAACCATAATTTACAAATAATAAACTTTTATATCATGGAAGAACAAGTAATTTTAAAAATGCCGGTCATTGGCGATATGGCACCCGATTTTCATGCCAACACCACATATGGCCCCATGCAATTTTCTGAATTCAACAAAGGAAGCTGGGTAATACTGTTTTCTCATCCGGCCGATTTTACTCCTGTATGTACCACTGAAATGAGCGGTTTTGCCCAACGGCATGATGAATTCAGGGAGCTAAACACTAAACTTCTGGGATTAAGCATCGACAGTATTCATTCCCATATGGCATGGGTGAATAACGTTAAAAAGAACACAGGTGTTCTGTTCGATTTCCCCATCATCGCCGATATCGACATGAAGGTTTCGAAACTTTACGGCATGCTGCAACCCAACGAAAGTGAAACTGCTGCTGTGAGAGCCGTCTTCTTTATTGATCCTACCGGGAAAGTTCGGCTGTTAATGCATTACCCGTTAAATGTAGGCAGAAATATGGATGAAATCATTCGTGTTTTAAAAGCTTTACAATTATCGGATAAGCATAAAGTTGCCATGCCGCTTAACTGGCAGCCCGGCGACAAAGTAATCGTTCCTCCGCCAAAAACCGTTAAGGATATGGAAGAACGGGAAAAGAGCGACTACGAAATGGTGGATTTCTACCTGGCAAAAACGAGTATAGATTAAAACCTGGTTTATAAGGGGGCTGCAATTGAGCAGCCCCTTTTTTTTGTGATGGTATCCTATACCGGTACAAGAATACTGAGGCGCTTAATAAAGGTATTTTCGCCTGTTCAAATTCAATTTTAACTCAATGTTTATTCAATATAAACTCAATGTAAATTCAATTAAAATTGAGTTTACATTGAGTTTATATTGAGTTTGTATTGAGTTTAATTTGAATTTAATTAGGCCTTGGTAGCTTCCGGAACTGTAAAAATTAATAAGTCCCCCTTCAGTATTCTGCCGAACTTCAAAATGAATAACTTTTAATTGTAATGAATATTTTTTTCAAATAAAGGCATCTGCATGATAGCCAGAGATTGCTTTGCTGCGCGCGCAATGACGGCTCCGTAGCGGGGACAGAATGCGGCGCAATAAGTACCATGTTATATGATGAAACATATGCGCCGCAAAAGAAATCTCTCTTAAATTTGTTATATAGTAGGTAAAAAGAGTTAGCAGGAAATAAGCTAATTCGCCCGGCAAGCAGATATCAGGATTCTTGTAACTAAAAGTTACGGGGCATGAAAATGATCCTTCCATGGCGGTTTCCAGCTGGAATGAAATAACTATTTTTAACCATGATTATTTAAAAAATAAAGTACCTATGAAACTTAAATTACCTTTATCAATTGTAGGATTTTTGGTTTTTACAACCTCGTTAGCTCAAAACAGCAAGGTTTTCGACAACCTCAGTTTTCCAAGTGAAATACTGGGTATGGAACGCAAATATGCCATTTACCTGCCACCCGGTTACGACCATTCAGAGCGGAGTTACCCGGTTCTTTATTTATTACACGGTTCAGGCGACGATCAAAGTGGATGGGTCCAATTTGGCGAGGTTCAGTTTATTGCCGATAAGGCCATTAATAACGGAACAGCAACTCCAATGATCATTGTAATGCCAGATGCCAATACCGGACAGAGAGGTTATACCAACGATCCCGGTGGTGAATGGCGGTACGAGGATTTCTTTTTTGAAGAATTTATGCCTCATATTGAAAACAAATACCGGATAAGGACAGAAAAACGCTTCCGTGCTGTGGCCGGACTTTCAATGGGTGGTGGCGGCACCTTCTATTATGCTCTTCACCGGCCCGACCTGTTTTCGGCGGCATGTCCTTTAAGCGCATCGGTTGGCCCCCTTACCCGTGAAGAGGTGGAAAATTACATGCAGCGTCGCGGAATGCCTGAAGCCCCGACTGCAAAAAAAGATGAGTGGTATAAAACCTACAGTGTCTTAAGCATGATAAATACTATGCCCGAAGATCAAAAACGAGCGGTAAGATGGTTCATCGATTGTGGTGACGATGATTTTCTATATGAAGGCAACTCGCTGGTGCATATCGCCATGCGCGAGAAAGAAATTCCCCACGAATTTCGCATTCGTGATGGCGGGCACAACTGGACTTACTGGCGTGAATCACTTCCTGAAGTGCTGCGTTTTATAACGGATGGATTCCACCAACATTGATGAGTTCAATGTTTAAAGTTTAAAGTTTAAGGTAAAGGAGACAGAGAGTTGAAAGTTTAATATTGAAAGTTTAATGCAAAGGAGACAGAGAGTTGAAAGTTGAAAGTTGAAAGTTTAATGTAAAGGAGACAGAGAGTTGAAAGTTGAAAGTTGAAAGTTTAATGTAAAGTTGGCAAGGAGTTGAAAGTTTAATATTGAAAGTTTAATGCAAAAGAGACAGAGAGTTGAAAGTTTAATATTGAAAGTTTAATGTAAAGTTGGCAAGGAGTTGAAAGTTTAAAGTTTAAAGTTTAAGGCAGAAGTAAAATGTTGTTATAAGCTGTGAGGTTAACGTTTTTAAACGGGAAACATATACCGGTCTGAATTTCTGTATCTTTTCATTTTGTTCCTTTTACAGGAAGAGCTAAATTTGTTCTATAAATGAAAATTCAAACGGATATGAAATTTGGCCATTTCGACGATACAAACAGGGAATATGTTATTACCAATCCGGCAACACCCTGGCCCTGGATAAATTACCTTGGAAACGATGACTTCTTCAGCCTGGTTTCAAATACAGGAGGTGGATACAGTTTCTATAAAGACCCGCGGTTCAGACGAATTACCCGCTTTCGATACAATAATGTCCCGATTGATGACAACGGAAAATATTTCTATATTAATGAAAATGGGACAGTATGGTCGCCCGGATGGAAGCCTGTAAAAACTCCGCTCGACAGCTACGAGTGCCGCCATGGATTGGGCTATACGCGGATTACAGGCATAAAAAACAACCTTTCGGTTGAGGTGACCTATTTTGTACCACTGGGGTTTCAGGCCGAAGTGCAGCGGGTGAAGGTTAAAAACCTTGATCAGGTTGATAAAAGTTTTAAAGTTTTTTCTTTCCTGGAGTGGAATTTATGGAATGCACTGGATGATATGACCAATTTTCAGCGGAATTATTCTACCGGTGAAGTTGAAGTGGATGATTCGGTGATTTACCATAAAACAGAATACCGTGAGCGACGGAATCATTATGCCTTCCATTCTGTGAACCGGAAAACCGCAGGGTTTGATACCGATCGTGAATCGTTTGTCGGTTTGTATAACTCTTACTCCGATCCTGATGTGGTAAGAGAAGGGAAATCAAAAAATTCAGTAGCACATGGATGGTCACCCGTTGCTTCTCATATGCTTGAAATGGAACTGGCAGCCGGAGAAGAACAGGAACTGATATTTGTTTTGGGTTATGCAGAAAACGATGAAACCCAAAAATGGGAGTCAAAAAAAGTTATAAACAAAGCTAAAGCACTTGAGATTCAGCGGCAACTGGCAACACCTGTAAGGATTGAACTGGAATTTCAAAAATTAAAGGATTACTGGAGCAACTTACTTTCCGGATACCAGTTGCATAGTGGTGATGAAAAGCTTGACCGGATGGTAAACATCTGGAACCAGTACCAGAACATGATTACATTCAACATGTCGCGTTCTGCCTCGTACTTTGAGTCAGGCATCGGACGAGGAATGGGCTTTCGCGATTCGAACCAGGATTTAATTGGCTTTGTACATTTAATCCCGGAAAAAGCACGTGAAAGGATTTTAGATTTGGCAGCTACTCAGCTTGAGGATGGAGGAGCTTACCATCAGTACCAGCCGTTGACCAAAAAAGGCAATGCCGATATTGGTGGCAATTTTAATGACGACCCGTTGTGGCTGATTCTTTCAACTACAATGTACATTAAGGAAACAGGAGATTTCAGCATACTCGATATAATGGTTCCTTATGAAAACGATGAAAGCAAAGCCCAACCGCTTCTTGATCATCTCGGCCGCTCATTTCAACATGTAATTAACAATCTGGGTCCACATGGATTACCGCTGATTGGCAGGGCCGACTGGAACGATTGTCTGAACCTAAACTGCTTCAGCACTAATCCCGATGAATCGTTTCAGACCACCGAAAACCTTGCAGGCGGTGTTGCCGAATCGGCAATGATTGCAGGAATGTTTGTCCTTTATGGGAAAGACTATGCTGAACTTCTTACCCGGCTTGACATGAACCGGGAAGCAAAAGAAGCACTGGAAAAGGTAAAAAAGATGGCCCAGGCCATTGAAAACCATGTGTGGGATGGAGAATGGTTCCTGCGGGCATACGATTTTTATGGCAATAAAATTGGGAGCAGGGAGAATGATGAAGGCAAAATATTTATCGAATCGAATGGATTTTGCACAATGGCAGGCATAGGAGAAGAAGAAGGATGGCCTCAAATAGCCCTCGATTCTGTGAAAAAGCACCTTGACTGTGAATACGGCATTGTACTGAATAACCCCGCATATACTGAATACGATCTGAGCAAAGGCGAAATAACGAGTTACCCTGAAGGATATAAAGAAAATGCAGGAATTTTCTGTCACAACAATCCATGGATAATGATAGGTGAAACAAGAACGGGCAATGGTGACAGAGCGTTTGATTACTATAAAAAAATCTGTCCGGCATACCTTGAAGAGATAAGTGATTTGCACCGTACCGAACCTTATGTATACTCACAGATGATAGCCGGGAAAGATGCAGTAAAACCCGGCGAGGCTAAAAATTCATGGCTTACCGGTACTGCGGCATGGAACTTTTTTGCCGTTTCTCAATACATTCTTGGCATACAACCCGGATACGATGGTTTGGTTGTCGACCCTTGCATTCCAAAAGAATGGAAAGAATTTAAAGTTACCCGAAGGTTCCGTGGTACGGAATACCGAATAGAAGTTTCAAATCCTTCTTCTGTTTCAAAAGGTGTTGCGGAGATGGTTGTTAACGGGAAAAAAGTAGAAGGCAATATCATTCCGATACAAAAAGAGGCAGTTTGCAGGGTGCAAATTAAAATGGGATAATTGCAAGAAAAAAATTGTAAACAAAAAAAATCAGGTACCGGAGCACCTGATTTTTTTTATTTGTTCAAACCATTACTTGACAAACTTTGCATTGTTCAGGTAATCGAAACAAAGTTTCACACCTTCAAACTGTGTCATTCCTTCACGAATGTTTTCAAGTTCAACATAAAACTCATCCAGTCCATTTTGATAAGCCTTATTGAAAATATTTTCAAAATTCATCATTCCCGACTGGCCAAGTATTGAACGATCTTTAATGTGCAGGACGGGGAATCTACCGGCATATTTTTCGAAATATTCCAGCGGATCGTTCTGCCCCATAACTGTCCAGTAAACATCCATTTCAAAAAACACCAGCGATGGGTCGGTACCCTGCAACATCAGATCGTAAACAACATCTCCAACCGGCATCCACGGGTTGCTTTGCTTTGCCTTATCTTCCTCCTTCACTACACGTTTAAATTCACCGCTGTGGTTATGGTACCCCCACTTGATGCCTGCAGCTTTTGCAATTTCGCCGGCATTGTTAAACACTTCACAAACCATGGCCACATCGTCGTGCGACTCAATGGTTGGCATCCCCGGCTGAACCAGTGTAACCACCCCCAGTTCGGCATGATCTTCCGCGGCCTTTTTCCAGAAGTCGGAAATTTCTGCTTTATTTTCTTTGGTGTATTTCCGTACAGGAGGATTAACATGAGAACCGGTAACTTTCAATCCGGCATCCCCGGCCAGTTTCTTAAACTCCTGCATGCTTAAGTTGTACATTTTCCCTTCACGGTAACCGGCAGGTTCAGCAGTGCTGTAACCAATTTCAGCCACTTTTTTCAAACCGCCCGGTACATCTTCATAAAACTCCCTGCCCAATGAATATAGTTGCAGGCCTACACTTTTTTTCCGGGCAGCTTTTTTTCCCATAGTTCCTGAGGCCATAGCCGGTGATAATGTACCGGCTGCCATACCTCCAACTGTGAGTAATCCCAGTTTTTTCAGAAATTCTCTTTTTGTTTCCATTATTAAGTTATTAGGTTTATCAGATAAGTCTGTAAGGTCTTCTGTATTCGTAGTTGTATAAACGGTGGTTTTCTGCCTGTTTATCGTCGACAAAAGTCAATGTTGCCGGATCCCATTTAACAGTCCGTTTAAGTTCGGTTGCAATATTTCCAAGGCAGCAAAGGGTATTTGTGCTGCAACCTACCTCAATAGGAGCAACCGGTTTTTTCCGCGTCCTAACGGCGTCTACAAAATCTTGCATGTGCGGTGAACTTATTTCGAAAGCCAGTCCTTCGCGTTGTTCAGCCTGCCGTTTTTTGCGTGCTTCTTCTAAACGTTGCCGGGCAGCTGCATCCATTCTTTGTCCGGGCCTGCGGCCGGCAAGTTCTTCAGGCACCAATGAAGGATCGGAAGCAGCCAGGTAACCTCTTGCCACCTCAATCCATCCGTTTGTTCCAATGAATTTTATCCCCTGGGCAGAAGGCTGATCCTCAAGATAGGGCTGTTCAGTCATTACAATGCCGTTAAGGTATTTAAAAGTTAGGTATTCTGCACCATTGTAACCTTTGGGAATTATTTCGGCAGGTCCTGAACCGTCCATTCCGATGGCAGCCTGTGCGATATCGAACATATGGGCTCCCCAGTCGGCTGTAAACCCATTACCGGTTTCACGGTACCAGCGCCAGGCTCCCCATAATTTTTCCTGCTCGGCAGGTTCCAGCGAAATGGGAGGGCAAAGATCGGGGTGGTAATGAATGTTGGGATCATTCAGCGGCCCCATCCAAAGATTGAAATTCAGATTTCCCGGAATTGCCTCTTCAGGAAGGTCTAACGGCTTGGGAGGGTCGCCAACTTTAGCATAAATTTTTTCAATATGCCCGATTTTCCCATTCCTTACCAGCTCAATTGCCTTTTGAAACTCCTTGCTTGAACGCTGCTGGCTTCCTACCTGAACCACCTTTTTGTTTTCATTGGCCACCTTTACCATAACAAAACCTTCTTTAATGGTAAATGCCAATGGTTTTTGCACATACACATCTTTACCGGCCTGCATGGCATGAATAGTTTGCAACGCATGCCAATGGTCAGGGGTAACGACTTCCACTGCATCAATATCTTTTCTTTCGAGCAGTTCTTCATATTGTTCGTACATATCGCAACGGGGAGAAACATTCATATTTTTTTGCCATGCCTCCACACGTTGCTTAAAACGAACCTGTTTCATAGTATCTACATCACAGCATGCAGCTACCTGTATCCCCGGCACACTGCTAAAGCTTGTAAAATCGGAAAGCGCCTGTCTTCCGGCGCCAATGAAGCCAAGCACTACCCTGTCGCTGGGTGATACTTTAATACCGTTGATGGTCCAGCTGGGCAAAATAGTCAATCCCGTTAGACCAAGGGCTGATAAACCAAGAAACTTTCTTCGGTTTATTTGTTTAGTTGATTCATTCATATTAGTTATTTAAAATGTGAAAATATTAATCCCATTCATACTATATACAATCGCTAATTCCACAGAATATTATTGAGGATAAAAAAAGTCTATACCCATTTGAATCCACCAATAAGTGAAAATGTACAAATAAAAATTTTGACCGGATGAAAATACAAAACTTTACTATTTATACGTTAAAAAATTAAACAAAATAGAATGTTGTTGTTTAATTATGTCAGCAGGACAGTTAATTGTGTCCGTTTTACACTAAATTCGCAGTAATTAACCAATATATAGACCATGCAGTTGTTTTACGTACCCAATATTTCCGGTGATGATTTTTACCTGGATGAAGCAGAATCAAAACATGCGGTTAAGGTTTTGCGCCTGGGAAACGGCAGCCGTATACAATTAACTGATGGCAAGGGGGGATTTTATACTGCTGAAATTACCGACCCTCATCCTAAGAAGTGCCGCCTTGAAATTGTGGAATTTAAGCCCCAGTACGGGAAAAGAAACTATTTTACCCATATTGCCATTGCTCCTACTAAAAACAACGACCGCCTGGAATGGTTTCTGGAAAAAGCAACTGAAATAGGAATCGACGAGGTTTCGCTGATTTTGTGCGAGAACAGTGAACGCAGAACGGTTAAAAAGGAAAGGCTTGAGAAAGTGGCAATATCGGCAATGAAACAATCGCTTAAAGCCTACCTGCCTGTAGTTAATGATGTAACCTCATTTGAGGCCTTTATTAGAAACTGCAATTATTCCCAAAAATTTATTGCCCACTGTCGCAACGAAGAAATACCTCACCTGAAAAATGAAGTTATAAAAGATACTACTGCTGTAATATTGATTGGACCTGAAGGAGATTTCAGCACCAGTGAAGTTTCACAGGCAAAATTGCACGGCTTCAGGGAAATTTCGCTTGGAAATGCGCGTTTACGTACTGAAACCGCAGGTGTTGTTGCCTGCCATATTGTTAGTCTGGCAAACGAATAAAATGTAACGGTTAATTTTGCAAGACTAACGGAAGTTGTAATTTTGGCAAAATTTTCATAATGAGAATTATTTTTCTTTTTATAATATTTTCAACTTTTATTTCGGGCAGTTATGGTCAATCCACCCGGATAGCCCTGCTAAAATATGCAGGTGGCGGCGACTGGTATGCCGATCCTACAGCGCTGCCCAATTTAATTGAATTCTGTAATAACCAGATGAATACCAATATTCATCCTGAGCCTTCAACGGTTGAAGTGGGGAGCCCCGAATTGTTCAACTATCCTTTCGTGCACATGACAGGACATGGAAATATTGTATTATCCGAGAACGAAGCGCTTAATCTGAGAACCTACCTCGAAGCAGGAGGATTTCTTCATGTGGATGATAATTACGGTTTAGATGAATATTTTAGAAGGGAGATAAAAAAAGTTTTTCCGGACAAGGAGCTGGTGGAACTTCCTGCTTCCCATCCCCTGTTTAATCAAAAGTACAGCTTTAATAAAGGATTGCCCAAAATTCATGAACACGATAATAAACCTCCACAGGCATTTGGTCTTTTCATTGAAGACCGTTTGGTTTGTCTGTACACCTATGAAACGGACATCAGCGATGGATGGGAGGATGAAGCGGTTCATAATAATCCACCTGAGTTGCGCGAAATTGCGCTAAAGATAGGTGCCAATATAATATCCTTTGTTTTCAATCAGTAAAATGAATACCGACATAATCACGAAATTTTTTTTGCTATTATTCACCATATAAATGTAAAACAGGAAAAAGATGAAAAAATTTGCTATTGTATTTATTGGATTTTTATTTGTTGCTGCAAGTGCAGGAGCCCAGGATTACAATACCGGAATCGGGTTCAGGGGAGGCCCATCTAATGGTATTACTGTAAAGCACTTTGTTACTTCCAACGCAGCAGTTGAAGGGTTACTTTCTACCCGCTGGGGAGGATTTAACATCACCGGTTTGTATGAAATCCATGCCCAGGCATTTGATGTCCCGAGGCTGAACTGGTACTATGGCGCCGGAGGTCATATCGGTTTTTGGGATGGCGGACCTAACCACCCCTGGCTCAACAGAGGTAGCTATACAGTTGTGGGTTTGGATGGAATCTTAGGTATGGAATACAATATTGAACCCATCCCGTTCAATGTTAGCCTCGACTGGAAACCGGCCTTTAACATTATAGGATATACCGGTTTTTGGGGAGATGAAGTTGCACTTTCAATACGCTATATATTCTGATGAATTCAAATGTTAAAAAAGGCTGTTCAGGTTTTATTCTGAACAGCCTTTTTTTGTTGATAAAAACCAGCCTTGCGAACCTGGAGTAATGAACCAAACATTATAAACGGGCTGTAATGTAAACCATGCCTTTCCTTAAATGTTATACTAACCAAACAAAAATGAAATGAAAAGATTGATTTATACGTTTATACTGTTTTTATTTATAACAAGTGCTGCAAATGCGCAGGATTACAGCACAGGTATTGGAATTCGTGCCGGCACATCAAACGGGCTGACCGTTAAACATTTCATTAGCACCGACAGGGTACTGGAAGGTATAGTAGCCACACGCTGGGAAGGATACAATTTTACCGGTCTGTACCAGGTTTATAAACAAGCATTCAATGTTAACCGGCTCAACTGGTTTTATGGTGTCGGAGGACACATCGGCTCCTATCGGGGAGAAGAACACAGACGTTATGACGACGATGATCAATTCTGGCTTTTTGGGATTGACGGCATAATCGGACTGGAATACAATTTTTCAGAAATCCCTTTTAACATAAGCCTTGACTGGAAGCCTGCCATTGATGTTTCCGGTGGGTTTTATCCCTGGGGCGATGAAGTGGCTTTCTCGCTCCGTTACATTTTCTGATACAAGCGAAAAAGTATTTTTCTGTTAACTGTAGATGAGCAAATAGGTACTGTAAATTGTGCAAACAATTTTCGGGATTGACCGCCTGTATAAAAAAAATAACCCCTCTGCCATACAGAAGGGTTATCCTTTATTTATAAGAATTTTTAAGTTTTTTCCAGCTTCAGGGTTTCAGTAGGTTGATCGCATACTTCCGAAGGACCAAAATACTGTATAGGACCGGGATAGATGTAATTTGTTCCCAAAGCCCATTCACCACGTTTGGATACGAAATATTTGTATGGCGCTCCGTCTAATTCAACAAGTGCTTTTTGAATCACCGGCTTCATGTGGCCATGTCGTTTTTCCATATTCATCATCATGGTTACAGGAACACCTCCGGCTAACCATTCGTCAGCAGGTGCAGTCAGATTACGAACTGATGCCATATAGCCGGTTTTACCCGCTGCAACCAACATTGCGGCAGTGCTGCCAAGCGAATAACAGTAGTCGGAATCGAAATTTGAAGGCGCTGCACAACGTCCTTCGTAACCAAAGAAGTGGTATTGTGTATTAAATTTCCCCTTAAATTTTCCTTCTGCTTTCATCTCGTCAAGCCTGGCTTTCACCATTTCACCGAGTAATTTTTCAGTTTCGATAAGTGAAACCTGCACGTTCCCGTGCGGATCACGATCCAGTGTCAGCTGGGTGGCAATTCCTGCCGGCAATGATTCATAAACGCCGGCTGATTCTTTGGAGAGCTGAAGGGCAACCCATTCCCTTTGATGCGATTTTTTCAGCATCTTAAACTCCTTTTCGGTCTCTGTTCCTTCGGCCAAAAGATCGTTCAGTTCCGAAATTAATACTTTCATTTCAGGAACAAATTCAATCAATCCTTCAGGAATAAGAGCCACACCATAGTTATCTCCATTTTCTGCACGTTTGGCTACAACATCGGCCATGTAGTCAACAATATGTTCAAGGGTTTCCTTGTTTTCAGCAATTTCTTCTGAAATGAGTGTAATGTTTGGCTGTGTTTTCAATGCACACTCAAGGCCAATATGAGAAGCCGAACGGCCCATAAGCTTAATAAAGTGCCAATATTTTTTTGCTGAATTTGCATCACGCTGAATGTTACCGATAAGCTCGGCATAAACTTTTGTGGCAGTGTCGAAACCAAAGGAAGTTTCTATCATTTCGTTCTTCAGGTCGCCGTCAATTGTTTTCGGACATCCAATTACCTGTACTCCGGAATTCTTTTGCATATAGTATTCAGCCAGAACACATGCATTGGTATTGGAATCGTCACCACCAATTATCACCAGCGCATTTAACTCCAGGGCTTTGGCAACTTCCAGCCCTTTGTCAAACTGTTTTTCTTCTTCCAGCTTTGTACGGCCCGAACCGATGATATCGAAACCTCCGGTATTTCTGTATTCATCGATTATTTCAGCAGTCAATTCCACATATTTATGATCGACAAGCCCTCCGGGTCCACCAAGGAAACCAAACAACCGGCTTTCAGGATGAATCTTCCTGATTCCATCAAAAATCCCTGAAATTACATTATGTCCTCCCGGAGCTTGTCCTCCGGATAGGATAACTCCCACATTCACAGGTTTTCCCTGTTCAGCGTTACCTCCTTCTTCAAAAGTGATTATAGGCATCCCATAAGTACCCGGGAACAACTCTTCAATTTCCTTCTGATCGGCTATCGACTGAGTAGAATTACCCTCGGTCAATTTTGGTATTCCCCCTCTTAACGACTTCGGTAACTTGGGCTGATATTTCGCCCTCTCTTTCTGTAATGCACTGATGTTCATTTCTTTATAATTTATAGTATTTATATCCGCAATAAAAGTTTTGGTCTACTTATTAACTGACTAATAACAGCTTCAATGGTTTATACGCTATCTTTTCAAAATGCTTTCAAAAATAGTTTAATTTTCAACCGGTTCTTTTGAGAAAAAATAAACTTTGACTGATTTAAAGAAAACTTAAAAAGGTTTAGAGGATAATGTTTTGTACTACTGTTGCCCGCGCCGTTGCTGATCCATTCGTTTTTTCCATTTTTCGAGGGCCAGTTTTTGAAGATCTTCAACCTTGTCAGATTCATCAACAATTTCAAGCCCGAGCAGTGTTTCAAACAAATCTTCCATGGTAACAAGGCCGACTACACTTCCAAAATCATCTTCCACCATAGCCAGGTGCTCGCGGTTAAGGATGAGAGTATCCATCAGTTTTGCAACTGTGAAATTATCGTTTACAAAAAGGATGTTACGCTTGATTTCCGAAGCTTTAACCGAATGTTTGTCCTGGGCAAGGTTTTCGAGCAAATTATCTTTTAAGATAACGCCTGTTATGTTATCCGGAGTTTCATGGTAAACAGGAATCCTGGAGAATACCATTGGTTTTATTTCCTTATAGATTTCATCCATCCGCTGGTTTTCATCTACAGTAACGATTACAGAACGGGGAGTCATAATGTCCCTTACCTTAAGGTTTTCGAGGCGTAACAGGTTTTGAATAATTGATTTTTCTTCCCTGTCGAGTGCACCGCTTTGCAGGCCTACATCAGCCATTGCGGCAAAATCGGCACGGCTGAATACACTGCGGCCTTTTTCTGTTTTTACCATTCGTGTTATGCCCTTGCTCATCCATACAAATGGAGCCAGAACTATCAGCAAGACCCGTAAAGAGTTTACTGTAAAAGGTGTTAACTGTTGCCAAAACACTGCACCAAAGGTTTTGGGAATGATTTCAGATAAAATAAGTATGGCCAGGGTCATCCCTCCTGCTATAACCGATTCATAGGTAGTGCTTATAAATAAGAAGTTGATTTGATCGGTGCCAAATATTTTTCCCGCCTGGACACCCACGCCAAGCGCACCAACAGTGTGAGCAAAAGTATTAAGGGTTAAAATGGCCGATAGCGGCTTATCGATGTCTTCCTTCATTTTATTCAGCAAATGACCAATCTGTGGCTTTTCGGTTTGCATCCGGCCAATATACGATGGGGTATTGCTTAAAAGAACGGCCTCCCACATGGAACAAAAAAAAGATACTACAATTGATAAGGCAAAAAACAAAAATAATTCTGTCATCTATTATATCTATTAATCCCTGGGTGCTTTAAAATCATCAGGACTATCCCAGCCAGTTTTCCTGTTTACAGGCAGTATTTCAAACACTAAAATAAATAATTCACGCCTGATTAAAAAGGCAGTTGCTATTTATTTACAAAAGAAGCATTATTTTTGTTTTCATTCTTTTACTTTGATACTAATTTTTTACATTCGTTAAATTCATAATAAATTAAAAACCAAATGAAATATTATTTAACTGTGACTTTATTTGTTATGGCAGCAATGTTGACTTATGCACAGAAGTCTGATGACCCTTTCCAGTGGCTTGAAAATGTGGATGATGAAAAGGCCCTGGAATGGGTAAATAAATGGAACGAGAAATCGTTGGAGGCGTTTTCAGAACAACCTGTATACCAGGAGATATACAACAAGAACCTGGAAATAATGAATTCCGATGAAAGGATTGCCTCTCCGGGCCTTGTTGGCGATTATGTTTATAATTTCTGGCAGGATGAAGAACACCAGCGGGGAATCTGGCGCCGGACTACCTTGAAAAGTTATCTTGGTTCCAATCCGGAATGGGAAATTTTACTTGACATTGATGAACTGTCAGCAAAGGACAATGTAAAGTGGGTTTTTAAGGGAGCTTCAGGGCTTTATCCCGATTACAAAAAGTTCCTGGTCAGTCTTTCAAAAGGAGGAGGAGATGCTACAGTTATTAAGGAATTCGATGCTGAAACAAAATCATTTGTCTCCGGTGGCTTTTATATTCCCGAAGCCAAAGGAGGTGCCAGCTGGATTGACGAAAACACTTTAATGGTTTCAACCGATTTCGGAGAAGGAATGACCACATCGGGTTATCCGATGCAGGTGAAAATTCTAAAAAGAGGACAAGAACTTGAAAATGCACGTGAAATCTTTAAAGGTAATGAAGATGATATGGGCATTTGGGGCAGTGCAATCCATACGAAAGATAAAGTCTATCAACTGATATCACGCCGCACCTCTTTTTATGAGGGAGAATATTATTTCATCGAAAATGGTAAACCAATAAAGCTTGAATTGCCTGAAGACATTGAATTGAGCTCCATATTTAAGGATCAGGTTATTTTTCAGCTTAAATCGGACTGGAAGCCGGGCAATGAAAATTACCCGCAGGGAACGGTAGCAAGCATAAGGTATAACGATTTAATAAAAGGAAAAAATAATTTTTTACCCGTTGTTATACCTGATGAGAAATCGAGTGTATCGGGCATTGCATCCACAAAAGATGTGCTTTTGGTAAATATGCTGGTGAATGTAAAAAGTGAGCTTTACGCCTATAAATTGAATAAGAACTGGGAAAAGGAAAAAATAAATGCTCCGGAATTGGGAACCATTTCACTGGAATCAGCCGATGATTTCAGCAACAACTATTTCTTTTACTTCCAGAATTTCCTGGAACCATCAACATTATATTTTGGAAATGCTTCCACACAAGAGGTAGATGCAGTAAAATCGCTTCCCTCGTGGTTTAACACAGAAGAATACCAGGTTCAGCAGTTTGAAGCCGTTTCGAAAGATGGTACCAGGATTCCCTATTTTGTTGTGGGCTCAACGAACATGGCCTACAATGGAAACAATCCAACCCTGTTATATGCCTATGGAGGATTTGAGGTTCCCCAGCTGCCCCGCTTTTCTGCCCTCACAGGTACGGCCTGGCTTGAGAGAGGCGGGGTGTATGTATTGGCCAATTTACGTGGTGGTGGTGAATTTGGGCCAAAATGGCACCAGGCAGGTTTGAAAGAAAACCGCCAGCGGATATTCGATGACTTTCATGCCGTTGCCGAAAGCCTGATTTCAAAAAAGATTACCTCACCTGAAAAACTGGGGATTTACGGAGGCAGTAACGGCGGTTTGCTGGTTGGAGTAGCCGTCACTCAACGCCCCGATTTATATGGAGCTGCCGTTAGCGCTGTCCCACTGCTCGACATGCAGCGGTACAACAAACTGCTGGCCGGCGCCAGTTGGATGGCCGAATATGGTAACCCAGATGTTCCTGAGGAGTGGGAGTACATCCGGAAATATTCGCCTTACCATAATGTAAAAAAAGATGTAAGCTATCCGGAAGTGTTTTTTACTACCTCCACACGCGACGACAGAGTTCATCCGGGGCATGCAAGAAAGATGGTAGCTAAAATGAGTGATATGGGCCATAAGGTTTATTACTTCGAAAATACGGAAGGAGGACATGCAGGAGCATCTACAAATGAGCAGCGGGCTCAAATGTATGCCCAAATTTATACCTATCTGCACATGAAACTGATGGACTAAAAAACCTGTCAGTTTTTTGGAAGAAGCATTATCAGCATTTTTAACCTGATGAATCAGCATTTCAAATGCAATAACATTGAAAGGTTTAAAGTAAGTTTGTTGCATTACAAACCCTGATGATGATACCAAAAAAAACGCAACTTTTTGAAGGTTATTGAGTAATCCCGGTATGACGCGCCGGGATTATTTCTTTTACCCCCCTTTCTTAATCTGTTCCAGAGCATCCTGTGCATGTTTTACCGGAAGATGACAGGAATTGTTTCTGCAAACATAGATTAAAGTCTCACCGGAGGAGAACCTGTCTTTAAGCAAAGGTATGGAACCTGGTTCAGTTGCAATTGCCCATAAAACATTCGGAATGAATTCATCCTGCATTTCCATAAGCCTTTGCCCTGCATTTTCTCCGGTTATTGCAACTTCATAGTAGCTTTCAGTCAGCTTTAGCATCAATCTTCCCCAATTGGCAAAAGCATGGGAATACTTTTCAAAGTGGGGTAATGTATGCTGCAACATCTTCTTTGACTTTTCCAGATAACCGGTATTTCCATACAACAGATACAAACGATGAAGATTGTTGGCCATTACCGAATTGGCAGCCGGAATAACATTATCTTCATTTTGGAAATGGTTAGAAATAGAAGGTGCAGGATGTTTAGCGGCATAAAGAAACAATCCAGAAGGCTCATCATAAAACTGGTTAAAAGTGAACTCCAGGAGTTGCATTGTATGCTGCAGCCAGTTTTCATCACCTGTAATCTCAAACAGTGAAATGTAAGCCTGCATCACCAGGGCGTAATCATCCATAAATCCGTTCACTGCCACTTCCCCATTCTTGTAGGAATGAAAAAGCTTTCCCCCGGGACTCATCATTTTTTTGGCAATAAAGTGAGCATTTTTTAAGGCTAATTCTTTAAAATAATCATCACCAAAAGCCTTGTAAGCGTCTGTTAAACCTTCAATAACCAATGCATTCCACGAACAGAGGGTTTTATCATCCAGTGCTGGTGGAATTCTGTTACTGCGCTTTTGCAACAGGAGCTTTTTCCATGACTGTACTTGCTCATGCAGCTCTTTTGTTGAAAGGTTATTCCTTGCAGCAAAATCCGCATCCGCCATGTCTTTCAGTAAAATGTAATTCCCTTTCTCCCAAAAGCCTTTATCATTTACGTTATAATAGGAAGAGAACAATTCCATATCCTCGCCCAACGCCTCTTTCAATTCATTGATTGTCCATACATAATATTTACCTTCCTCACCTTCACTGTCTGCATCAAGAGAAGAGTAAAAAGCCCCTTCTTTGCTCATCAGCTCCCGCTCAATAAACTGTGTGGTTTCGTAAACTACTTCTCTGAAATCGTTCAGTTTATATTGCTGGTACCCCCTTGAATACGTACCAATCAACTGAGCATTATCGTAAAGCATTTTTTCAAAGTGGGGAATCTTCCATTTCTCATCAGTGGAGTAACGGGCAAAACCTCCGCCTATATGGTCGTAAATACCACCAAATGCCATTTTCTGCAATGTAAGCCTGACAAAATCCAATACCTGCACATCCTGTTTTATGGAACCATAATACAACAGGAAATCGAGGTTAACCGGCATAGGGAATTTCGGATAGCCTTTTCGTCCTCCATTTTCAAAATCAAACCGGGTTTTCCAGCCGATAACACTTTTTTCAACAAGCTCACGGTTAACAGGAATTTCCTTCTCAGGATTTACAGCGAGCAGTGTTTGCTCAATTCCTGACTGCAGGTTTTCAACATATTCCAATGTTTTTTCTTTGTTTTCTTTCCAAAAGGATGCAACTGCAGTCAAATTTTCCATCCATGTTTTTTTGGGGAAATATGTTCCTCCCCATAAAGGGCGGCCATCGGGCAAAGCAATTATGTTGAGCGGCCAGCCGCCCTGCAGCCCCATCAGATGAATGGCGCTCATATAATAATGATCAACATCGGGGCGTTCTTCACGGTCGATTTTAATGCAGGTGAAATTATCATTCATTATCTTAGCAACCTCTTCGTCTTCAAAGCTCTCATGCTCCATTACATGGCACCAGTGACAAGCTGCATATCCAATACTGATAAGCAGCAGCTTTTTGTTTTCGCCTTTCTCTTTTACCAACTGATCATTCCATTGCTGCCAATTAACAGGATTATGAGCATGTTGCAACAAATAGGGCGAGGTAGAATGAATAAGTGCATTTGTATGTTTATGGTTCATTATTTAAAAATTGATTGTTATAATCTGTTTTTACAAACAACTCTAACTGAGTAAGGTTCTTTTCATTTTAATTATCAATCGGGTTTTGGTTTGATACAATGCTAAAGCAATTGATTTTTCAAATGAAAATTGTAACTTTCCAACCGAAAATAAAAACATAAAGCCATGCTAAAATTTGCCAAATACCTTTTTTTGATGTTCTTTTCACTTCTCATTATAAGCTCCTCATGTCAGAAAGAAGAAATTGAGCCTCGTACCTGGGAAACAGAAAGGGCTGAACTCGATGCAAAAATTAAAGAGCTTGAAGCAAAGGGAGTAGATGTGGACACAACCAATATGTCAGTCTTTTATTTTGTTATAAAAGCCGGAGAAGGTGCTTTACCCAAAACAGGTGACTCATGTCTGGTCTCCTACATTGGATTTCTCCCCGATGGAAGAAAGTTTGAAGATTCTAGAGAATTACATCCTCCGGACGGACAATGGCGGTTTAAATATAAGCCACCACATCAGGTTGTGGGGCTTGTAAATGCCATTGGCTATATGAACAAAGGAGCTGAAATAGAAATCTACATTACATCCGACAATGCATTTGGCAGTAAAGGCAACTCAAATGTGCCACCTTATACCACATTGATTTACAGGGCTAAAATGCATGATTTATTCACAAATGAATGATAGAGGGTTATTATAAATAAACCGTTTTCCTTTGACTGTTGCTTTCGATGCATGCCTCCAGTATTTCCAGAACGGCTAATACTTCACCAGGTTTTATAAAAGGTTCTTCCTTCGCCCGCAGCACGTTATACAGGTTGTTATAGAACATATTGTAATTTCCATGCAAGGTTTCCAGTCTGCCCGAAAAGGTTAATCCTTCCTTTTCATGCAAGAGGTGACCCCAGTTATTTTCACTGTCAGCACCCCAGGAGGGTCCAACAGGTAACTTTCCTTTTTTCATCTGCTCTTCCTGGGGATCAATACCCCATTTATGGAAAGAGCCTTTATCGCCATGCAGGCTGTAACGGGGTCCGGGGTTCATTACAAGGTAAGAACATTTCAAAACAGCAGCGAAGTTCCCATAATCAAGTCTGATATCGTAATAATCGTTTACTTTTCCACCCTGCCGCACTATTTTAAGGTGTGCAGTAACAGCCAGTGGTTTACCCAAAAGCACATATACCTGGTCTATCATATGAGAACCCAGGTTGTAAAGTACACCTGAATATTGATTTCCATATTCTTTCCAGGAATTAACATCTATATAATTCCTGTACCTGTCGTAATGCGACTCAAATTCAATCAACCGCCCCAGTATACCTTGTTCAAGCAACATCTTAACCGTTAAAAAATCACCGTCAAAGCGCCGGTTCTGAAAAACCGTCAGCAGTAAACCTTTTTTCTCTGCCTGCTTATAAAGCTCTTCAGCCTGATTCCGTTTTTGAGTAACGGGTTTCTCTGCTACCACATGTTTTCCGGCCTCCAGCGCCTGCCCAACCATTTCATAATGAAGTTCATCGGGGGTATTAACCACCAGCAGTTCAATAGCTTTGTTGTTTAGCAAATCATCGAAACTTCTTACAATTTTAGCGTCAGGAAATAACCTGCGCGAGAGGGACTTTGAACGCTCCAGGATACTTACAACTTCGAACTTTTCATTTACCTTTAGCAGTGGTCCGTGAAAGACCTGCCCAGACATGCCATAGGATGCCAATGCCGTTTTTATTTTTTCCTCCATAACTGTTAATTTGCAGGTATTAGATATACCAATCTGAAAATTTATTTAAAAAAACAGTCAGTTTTCCTATTCTACAACATAAAATGTTTGAATTCTCAGATTTGATTGTAACTTCGAATGCATAAAAATAGAAACAACAATTCATAAAAAACTGGATATGGAAAAGTTTTTTAATAGTTTCATGAAAACCATTACCTGTTGCAATCTGGAAACAGGTGATTTTCCGGGCCCGGTTGTTACCATTTCCAGGCAGGCAGGATGTTCTGCACAAAGAATAGCCATCAAGCTGTCGAAAATTCTCACCGGGTACAGTTACATGTCGGATACCAAAACCGACGCAGAATGGAGATGGGTTGACAAAAATGTATTCGAACAAGTTGTAACGGATATGATGGAAGAAGTGAAGGCAGGAAATTACGATGACACAGAGGAAGCAATAAAAATGCTGGATCAGGTTGCCCAAGCATTTTCAAATGAAACGATATACGATATTTCAGATTCACAGCTGATCGACACCTTTAAGGGGGTTGTCTGCCGGCTTGCCTGCAAAGGCAGGGCAATTATTGTAGGACGTTCGGCAGGTGTTATTCTTGGGGAAATACCTAACAAGCTGAACATAAGGCTCGAAGCACCAATGGAATGGCGAATTAACCGCATCATGCAGCTTAAGGACTTCAGTCAGGCTGAAGCAGTAAGTTTTGTTAAAGAAATGGATTCAAAACGGGATGCTTTTATTGAAAAAATCATTGGAAGGAAAGCAAACAACGATGATTTTGATGTTATTTTTAATTATGCATCGCTACAGGATGACGAAATTATTGATGCCATTGTGAATATTCTGAAGAACAAAAAAATTATAGCTCAATACGAAGATTATTAAACCTTTTGAAATTTTTTGTTTTATACATTAATACGTCTCACCTTACATTTGGCTGCCCATTTTTATGGGCAGCTTTTTTTTTATTCAAAATTAACGTAAAATAAAGTTTCCTATAGTTTTTTAAACCATGCACCCGCCTCTTTCAATTCGGTAATGTTTTTTGATTTAACGGCATAGTCAAATCCGGGCTGAAGGCTGGCGGCTCCAATTTCTCCGGCCTTGCTGATGGCTATATATCCTATCTGATGATTTTCATAATCAGGGATTTTTTTTATAATCCTTTCTATGGCAGCATTGCAAGCCTCTTTAGGTGACATACCATTTCGCATAAACTCAACCACAAGAAACGAACCCAGGGTTTTCATCACTAGCTCACCTGAACCTGTAGCTGCTGCCCCTCCTATCTGACCATCGACAAACAATCCTGCTCCTATAATGGGAGAGTCCCCCACCCGTCCGGGCAGCTTATAAGCCATACCACTGGTGGTACATGCACCACTCAGGCGCCCCTGCTCATCGATAGCCAGCATACTGATGGTATCGTGATTTTCTTCCAACTGGTTTTCAATGTTGATTTTCGTACTGAATTCTCGCTCCTCCTTCTTCCATTTCTTCCAACGACGGCGCATTTCTTTGGTAAGAAGTTTTTCTTTTTCAAAACCATTGGCCAGTGCAAATTTCTGAGCACCTTTACCTGCCAGCATAACGTGAGGAGTTTTTTCCATTACCAGCCGTGCAACGGAAACCGGATGTTTGATGCACTTCAGGAATGCAACACTGCCGGCGTCACCTTTCTCATTCATAATACAGGCATCGAGAGTCACGTCTCCGCCGGCATCGGGGAAACCACCGTAACCTACTGTCATTACCTCCGGATCGGCTTCTGCTGTTCGCACCCCGGCTTCCACGGCATCCAGCGAATATCCTCCGGTTGATAATATTTCCCAGGCAGCCTCATTGGCCTGAAGTCCATGCCTCCATGTTGATATTACAACAGGAAAACCTTCTCCTGCAGGAATTGTTTTAGCCCCGGTCCGCACAGATAATCCTATACCTGCAATACCCAAAGCTGTTTTTGCTATAAAGGAACGACGTGTAGTTTTTGACATCTTCATGTTTTGATTTTGACTTATATAAACTGTACGTTTTATATAACATACATTTATTTCACTCTCCTGACCTGTTTCAACAAGCTTTTAAAATTTCATTTCAAAAAGGGTGCCCTTTTAATCGTGGGAAAAATCCTGCACTGTTTTCCTGTATTTTGAAAAAGCCACTGCACGTGATATAAACCCAAGATATTTGCCATTATCAATAACAGCCAGGTTATACCGCCCCGAGGTTTCGAATTTCTGTGCCACGGTTTCCATTGTATCATCAGGTGAAATAAAAGATTCAGGCATATATATCAAATCTTTCACCAAAACCTTGTCGTACAAATCATGTTCGAAGATCAAAGTTCGCACATCTGAAAGTTTCACCATTCCTTTAAGATAACCTTCCGAATCGACAACAGGATAAAGATTCCGGTGCGAAATGGAAACGGCCTTAACAAGGTCACGAAGAGTGGCATCGGGTGAAAGCACCTCAAAATCGGTTTCGATAAGGTTCCGTACCTTCATCAGCCTGAGTACCGACTTATCCTTATGGTGCGTAAGCAAATCACCGGCCAGTGCCAGGCGTTTGGTATATACCGAATGCGGTTCAACCCCTATAATTGTCACATAGGCAACTGTAGATGAAATAATCAGCGGGATAAATAAATCATAACCTCTTGTCATTTCGGCAGTTAAAAATATTGCCGTCAATGGTGCATGCATAACAGCAGCCATCATACCAGCCATACCGGCAAGGGCAAAGTTATCAGCCGGCAAATCAATCTGGCCTATAATTTTAGCCAGAAGAGCAAAGAAATACCCGGCTATTGCACCCATAAAAAGAGTTGGAGCAAAAATACCACCTACTCCACCCGAACCTGTAGTTGCCACCATGGCAATGACCTTAAAAATTAAAATACCGGCTAAAAACAACAGGAACATATATCCATTGTCAGCCACATTAAAAAACATTGAATTATGGAGCAGTTCAGTGCCGCGTTCATTAAAGATCAGTGAAATCTCGCGGTACCCTTCCCCCCAAAGAGGAGGAAAAATAAAAATCAGCAAACCTATAACAACACCACCAATCACCAACCGCAGCACCCATGATTTTATCGTTTTAAATTTCGCCTCCAGGTACATTGTCATCCTGGTAAAATAAATCGCAATAAGGCCGGTAAATATGCCAAGTAAAATATAAAACCAGATGGTTTCAAGTGAAAAGGGATGAACCTGGGCAAAACGAAGCAACACATCCTCTTCCATAAAGAAGTAGGTTAAGGAAGTGGCAGTAACAGCCGATATAAGCAAAGGGATAAGGTAAACCATAGTGAGGTCGAGCATCAGCACCTCGAGGGTAAATATTATCCCGGCAATCGGAGCATTGAAAATTCCGGCAATTGCACCGGCAGCACCACACCCTATCATAAGGGTGACGTATTTATATTTTAACCTGAAAAAGCTGGCAAGATTTGAACCAATTGAAGCCCCGGTATAAACAATTGGCGCTTCAGCTCCTACAGAACCACCAAAACCAATGGTGAGCGAACTGGCCACCATCGATGACCATGTATTGTGCGAACGAATGCGGCTGCTTTGCCTTGAAATGGAATAAAGAATTTTAGACACACCATGTCCGATGTCATCTTTGATAACATATTTTACAAACAGCACCGTAAGAAAGATTCCAACTAAAGGATAAATTAAAAACAGGTAACTTATGGAATCAACATCAAACCAGTTGGTAAGCTTTATGGCAACCAAATGGATAAGATTTTTTAGGATAATGGCAGCCAACCCACTGAATATTCCAACAATAAAACTCAGCAAATACAGAAAATTACGCTCAGAGACATGGGCAATTCGCCACAAAATCAACTTATGAAGCCATAGCCTGTAATACCTTTTCCACAATATATAAAACTTTCTTATCATTTAGTTTTTGAATTCGGCCTGTAAAAGTACAAAAACACATCGTTGCAGTATAAGGATTGTACATCTACTTTTCCGAATGCAGCAAAAATTAACTGTACTGCAGTATTCATTATAAAACCTGACTTCAAAAAGAAAAAAAGTGGATATGCTTTTAAAAAGTTTATAAGAAAATAATTTTTATTTGGCAGGTATTTTTAACAGGAATGAAGTCCCCGCTTCTTCGGTACTTTCAGCCGAAACACTGCCCCCGTGAGCTTCGGCCACTTTCCTTACGAACGCCAGACCTATTCCCCATCCCTTTGAAGATTCATCCAACTTGTAATACCTGTTAAAAATTGTTTCCATAATTTCCGGGGGAATTGTCTTTCCCTCATTTTTAACCGAAAGTAAAAGAAAATCATTTTCCAACATGCATGAAACTTTTATTGTTTTTGAAGTCTTTCCATGTCTAAGGGCATTGTTTATTAAATTGTTAAAAGCACGCCTTACTAAATTAACATCCACATTCACATTTATTTCATCACTGTTCGATTCCAGCTCTATTTTACGTTTATAACTGATCTTATAAATCTTAACTTGTTGTTCTAAATCTTCCAGAATATTTACCACATTTTTTTGCAATGGCAGAGTATCATCCGATTTCACCGAACCTACATCAAGAAAATCTTCAATTAATATTTCAGCTTGATGAGAACTTAATTTTAATATCTCCAGCACCTTTCGTGCTTCATTCACTTCGATATTACCCTCAAGCATGTTGATGCATGCCTTTATATTATTCAGCGGAGAATTCAAGTCGTGCATAATCGACTGAATAAATTCTTCACGGTACTCATCTTCAATCTTCAACTGATCGGCTTTTTTTTCAGCAACTTTCCGGGCTTTAACCTGCACATTCTGCTTTTCCCTGAAAAATACCTCGGCAGCCTGTTCAATGGCATAATCAATGGCATTCATAATAATGTCCCTGTCTCTCCTGTCGGTAACGGCAGTGTTCTTATCTATAAAAGTAAAAATCTCGGCTTTTAACAGATTGTATTCCTGAATGATGTGTTTCAATGAATAGGAAATATATTGTGCCCTGTCCACTCCATGTTTCTCACTGTGTATGACCACTGAATTTGTATCGTTGGTTTCCAAAACATCGATAATGGAATTTATCAAATCAGGAACACTATTCTGAATCACTGTTTTGTCATAATTATTTGCAACAGGAATTTCCTTTTTAACCTTTTGTAACCAGTTCTCCAGAATCTCATCTTGCTTTAATCGAAGGATTTTAGTAGTTTCCATATTGATTCTTTATCATTAATTACAAAACACTATTTATCAATCCATTGTTTAACGAAAAAGAATGTTTCAAAACAGAACATGTTAATAGCAAAGGGATTATCTTAGCATAACTTGATTATTAATAAAAACGATTCACAGGCAATGAAAATTCAAATATCAGGATCGAGCGGCTATCTGGGCAATATTATTTCTAAAGAGTTAATTCGAAGAGGCCATCAGGCGGAAGGCATTGACCGGGGATTATTGTATGGCCCCGAAGAAAAGCTGGCCACTGCTTTGAAAGATTCAGATGTTGTAATACATCTGGCGGGTGCACCAATTTTAAGAAGGTGGACCGAAGAGAATAAAAAAATTATTATGGACAGCCGGGTTGTAACGGCCGGAAATATTGCAGGGGCAATCAATCGTTTGCCGGCCGGGAGCCGACCACGGAAGGTAATTTCCGCATCAGGCATAAGCATATATGCTCCGGGGAAAACACACACCGAGAAAAGCACCGATTTTGATACGGGCTTTTTAGGGGAAGTTGTAAAACAATGGGAAAAAGTGTGGGAACTACTTCCGGATGATGTTGAGCTTACTGTACTCAGGATGGCACCTGTACTGGGAAAAGAATCTCCCACCATCAAAAAGATGTACCTGCCATTTAAAATGGGAGTAGGCGGAAAAATTGGAAACGGCAAACAACCCTTTCCTTTTGTGCATGAAGCCGATGTAGCAAGTGTTTACCTCTGGGCAACAGAAAACAGTGGAACCGGAGGCAAATATATTTTAGCAGCACCTCATCAGATTACCAACGCTTATTTTACCCGGGCAATGGCTGATGCTTTTAATCGACCGGCAATTACTGCCGTACCTTCATTTGCATTGAAAATGATTTATGGACAGGCAGCAACAATGCTCCTGCATAGCCCGGCAGTTCACCCTGAAAAACTGATAAAAAAAGGCTATAATTTTCAATTTGAAAGCATTGAACAAACACTCAAGGAAATACTTCAATAAGATCAAAGGCAAAGAAAACAGGTTACAATTTAACAGACTTAATGCTAATCGTATTAATCTATTCTGCTGTATTAGCCATCCGGCAGTAAACTATAACACCCTTTGCTTACAAACAAAGAGAAAACAATCACGTTTTACAAGTACTGTTTTCATTTAGGGAAAAAGAAGGTTATACCTGATAAATTATTTAAAAATGAATGAGGAATAAGAATGATAACAAACATCCAAATTAAAAACAATCGCCTGGCTTTACTACTTTCATTTCTGTTAATACTGGCTATAGGAATAGTCGATTATTTTACTGGTGCTGAAATAGCCTTTTCCATTTTCTACCTGATACCCATATTAATTCTTGCTCTTCAAAATACAATTAAACAGCATCATATAGTGGTCAATGCAATACTAGCCTCAACCGTATGGTTTATACCCGAATATATTGCCGGTGATTATTCTCATACTGCTATCCCGGTCTGGAATTCTTTTGTACGCCTTGTAATCTTTATAGTGGTAGGACAACTGGCATTTAACCTGAACCAAAAACATCAAAAGCTTAAAGAAACAAACAAAGTATTGGAAAATTTAAACAGTGAAAAAAACAAACTGATTGGAATAGCAGCCCACGATTTGCGTAACCCTATAGGAAACATCTTTGCTTTTTCCGATCTGCTGATTACAGGCTATTCCGATAAATCGGATCCAAATGCACTGAAAATTATTGGCTATATAAAAACGATAAGCAGCAATACCCTTGAAATGCTGGAGAAACTGCTTGACATCTCAAAAATAGAATCAGGAACCGTTTCGCTTACATTTACACGACAGGAGTATACAAGTTTTATAAAAAAACAAATTACTCTGAACCAGATGTTTGCCGACAAGAAAAATATAAAAATTATTTTTACCCCCGAAAAAGAAAAATTATATTTATCGTTTGATGAACATTATTTAAGTGAGGCAATTAATAACCTGCTTACCAATGCGGTTAAATTTTCATACCCTGACAATGAAATAACAGTAAGAATTTCTGAAAAGAAAAAGTTTATAAAGACAGAAGTTTCGGATAAGGGGAAGGGTATTCCGGTTGAAGAACAAAAGAAGTTATTTCAATACTTCCAAAAAACAAGTGTAAAACCAACCGGGGGAGAAAAAAGTACCGGACTGGGACTGGCCATCGCAAAAAAAATTGTGATGGAGCATAACGGCAGAATTGGCGTGGAAAGCAAACCAGGAGAAGGTTCCACCTTTTATTATGAGCTGCCAAAAGATAAAAATAATAATTAATACAGTTAATATTGAATTAAGCAGTAAATGCAAGAAATGAACAAGCTCTACATAAAAAACATGGTCTGCAACCGTTGTAAAATGGTCGTAAAATCGGAACTCGAAAAGTTGGGAATTGAACCGCTTCAGGTGGAACTGGGAGAGGTTATCCTTTCCAGGGAACTTTCGGGCGAAGATAAAACAAGGGTAGATTTGATGTTGCAGGAACTTGGTTTTTCTGTTATCGATGACAGGAAAAGCCAGCTTATTGAGAAAATAAAGACACTCATCATTGAGCTGGTGCATCAGCAAAACAGCAAGTTAGAAAGTAATCTTTCCGACTATCTGAGCAGCAGATTAAACCACGATTACACCTATATGACCAATCTCTTTTCGGAAGTTGAAGGCACAACAATCGAAAAGTATTACATTGCCCAAAAAATTGAAAAGGTAAAAGAACTGCTGGTATACGATGAACTTAACCTTAGTGAGATTGCCTATCTGCTCAACTACTCCAGTGTTTCCCATCTAAGCAATCAGTTTAAAAAGGTCACAGGACTTACTCCAAGTCACTTCAAAAATATACGTATTGAAAAACGAAAGCCTCTCGATGAGGTGTAAATCATACAATTCTTTTTAAAAATGGTATAACAGTTTAATGCCTTTTAGTGGTGATCTTTGCATTAACGAAAAATATATGCAACAGTAAGCCATGGAAAATAAGATAATAAATCCGGTACACATTCCGGTTGAAGGAGTAGATAACGAACACAATGCCCATATTCTTGAAGAAAAGCTCAACAAGATAAAGGGTGTATCAGGTCAAAGGGTGGAGATTAACAACCGCCGTGTTGTTCTCACTCCTGCCAACGGGGTAAGCATTTTGCCCGATGCGGTAGAGGTAATTCGCAGCCTGGGCTATGAAGTGCCATCGATAAAAAAAACATTTCCGGTACTTCATTTAAGCTGTGCTTCATGCGCAGTAAGCGCTCAAAGCATGGTTCAGGCAAAGAATGGCGTTATAAATGCTGCGGTTAATTATGGCACAGCCTCACTTACCGTTGAATATCTTCCGAATGTAGTTGATCCAAAGGAAATGCAGGAAGCCCTGCAATCGGTGGGATACGATATAATGGTTGAAACCGATGCCGACACACCTGATACCCTTGAAGAAATAAGAAATAAGAAATACCGCAAACTCAAGCAACACACAATAGGAGCCGTACTGTTTTCCCTGCCGGTATTCATCATAGGTATGTTTTTCATGAATATGCCTTATGCCAATATAATCATGTGGATTTTCGCCACTCCTGTGATCCTTTTGTTTGGCCGTGATTTTTACATCAATGCCTGGAAACAGGCTAAACACCGGTCGGCAAACATGGATACACTGGTGGCTTTAAGCACCGGTGTTGCATACACGTTTAGCGTATTTAACACCCTCTTCCCCCAATTCTGGCACAGCAGAGGATTGCATGCCCATGTTTATTTTGAAGCAGCAGCTGTTATTATAGCCTTTATTCTTCTTGGCAAACTGCTGGAAGAAAAAGCCAAGGGAAACACTTCGAATGCCATTAAAAAGCTGATGGGATTGCAACCTAAGAAAGTCACTGTATTAACCCATGACGGGCAGCAGGTACAAATCTCCATAGAGCAGATAAAAAAAGGAGACACAGTTGTTGTAAAACCCGGTGAAAAAATTGCAGTCGACGGGGAAGTAACCCAGGGACAGTCATATGTCGATGAAAGCATGTTAACCGGTGAACCCATACCTGTTTTAAAGACTGAACATGAAAAAGTATATGCAGGAACACTCAACCAAAAAGGAAGTTTTCAGTTTCGTGCCGAAAAAGTTGGGGCTGAAACCATGCTGGCCCAAATCATAAAAATGGTGCAGGATGCCCAGGGAAGTAAAGCGCCGGTGCAAAAACTGGTGGATAAAATTGCAGGAATTTTTGTACCTGTAGTTATGGGTATTGCACTAACTGCTTTTATTGTGTGGATAGCATTTGGAGGCGAAAGCGGCTTTTCACAGGGGTTGCTGGCTTTAATTACGGTTCTTGTAATTGCCTGCCCTTGTGCTTTGGGCCTGGCTACTCCCACCGCCATAATGGTTGGTGTAGGGAAAGGCGCTGAAAACGGTATACTGATAAAAGACGCCGAAAGCCTGGAACTGGCTAAAGATATTGATGCTGTGGTACTCGATAAAACAGGGACCATTACCGAAGGAAAACCTGTAGTTACAGATGTTTTCTGGCTCAGGAAAGATTTAAAGGAAAAAGAAATTCTTTTCAGCATTGAAAAGAAATCGGAACATCCCCTGGCTGAGGCAGTGGTGAATTATTACCACGATATTAAAGAAATCCCTCTTGCTTCCTTTGAAAGCATAACGGGAAAAGGAGCCACAGCAGAAATAAACGATCGGTCGTATTTTGTTGGAAATAAGAAACTGATTGTTGAAAATAACATTCAGGTACCGGAAGTCCTGCAAAAAAAGGCAGATGCATGGAGCCAGGAATCAAAAACGGTAATCTGGTTTGCAGATGACAAACAAGCACTTGCCGTAGTTGCCATAGCCGATAAAATAAAAGAAACCTCCGCAGAGGCTGTCAGTAAACTTCAAAAATCGGGAATAGAAGTTTATATGCTTACCGGCGACAATGAGGCAACCGCAAAGGCAATTGCCGGGAAAGCCGGAATCAGGAATTTTAAAGCGGAAGTATTGCCGGCACAAAAAGCCGAATTTGTAAAACAGCTTCAGGCTGAAGGGAAAAAAGTTGCCATGGCCGGCGACGGCATTAACGACAGCACCGCTCTTGCGCAGGCCGATGTTAGCATTGCCATGGGTAAAGGGAGCGATATTGCCATGGATGTTGCAAAAATGACAATCGTTTCATCCGACTTAAATAAGATTCCGATGGCCATTAAGCTATCGAAACAAACAGTGCGAACCATCAGGGAAAATCTTTTCTGGGCATTCGTTTACAACATCATTGGCATTCCCATTGCGGCAGGAATTTTGTATCCTTTCAACGGTTTTATGCTTAATCCAATGATAGCAGGAGCAGCTATGGCCCTGAGCAGCGTCAGTGTAGTATCAAATAGCCTCCGGCTGAAATTGAAAAAGTAATAAACCAATTGTACAGGTTGGAATGAACCTGCAAGAGTTTATAATGTTTACACTAGATGATATCCCGGCAGTGGGTTTAACCCTAAAACACAACAGTTAAAAATGAATTTTAAAATTTATATCTATTATACTATTGCCTTAATTTTTCTTATCCCTTCGTACGCTGGAGCCCAGCCACAGGAAGAAAAAAATGGATTTTCGTTACGAAAGTTATTTGGCATTACCCCTAAAACAGAAGAAATAATTGTTAACAGGCACATTAATTTTAACAACCTTACTGAATGGCCGGAAGAGACCAGGAAGTTTTATCGCAACCGGGAATACCATCCGGTATGGTTTGAAAACGGAGAACTTAACAATAGCGGGCAAGAGCTCATGCAAGTGTTGAAGTCCTCATGGGAAGAAGGATTGCCTGAACCAATCGTATATCTGGCTAATGTTGAAGAAGCCTTGCTTAACATGCAAAAACGTTCAGCAGGTAGAATTTCTTTTGCTGAGGTGATTTCAGATGCAGATGTTAAGATGACACAAGCCTGGTTTGATTATGCTTCTCAAATTTCATCAGGAGTTCTCAACCCGGAAGATTTGGATATAGTCTGGCAAATTCTGCCCGACACAGTTGATCTTGTTCCTAACCTGGAGAAAGCCATTGAGCAGGGAACTGTCACTAAATCATTTAACAGCCTTAGACCCCGGAATGAACAATACGAACTGCTGTTAAAAGAGTTTCATCGTTTAACGGAGGTAAAGGCAAACAGAGGCTGGCCCCTGCCGGGCTCATTCCCCCCACTAAAAGAGAATGATTCACATCCTGATGTCATTCGCATTAAGAATTACCTGAATGCAACGGGCGATCTCGGTGAAAGTGATACTAAATACATAAATTCTATTGTCTACGACAGCAAACTGAGCGCTGCAGTTAAAAAATTTCAGCAAAGACATGGATTGGAACAAGACGGAATTGCCGGGGAAGAAACCCTGAAGCAAATGAATGTGCCACTCGAATTCAGGCTTAACCAGATAAGGCTTAACATCGATCGAATCCGCTGGCAGCCCGGTGATTTTGGTGAAAATCATATTGTTATAAACATTCCCGATTATTCCTTTAAATTCTATAAAAATGAAACAGAAATACAAGCGATGAGAGTTGTAGTGGGCAAAAATGAAAATTACACCCCTGTTCTGGAAGATACCCTACATTCCATTATCTTCAATCCTGCATGGAATGTGCCCAACAGTATTGCCACCGAAGAAATATTTCCAAAAATGCTTGAAGACACTACTTATATGAAGCGAAATAAATTCACCGTTCTGCTCGATTCATATATAAGCAAGGATACAATAGACATAATGGAATATGACTGGTCGGAAACTTCACGCGATAGCTTTCCCTATTTCATAGTGCAGCATCCTGGTCCGTTTAATTCCCTTGGGGAAATTCAGTTTATGCTCCAAAACCAGTACAGTATTTATTTGCACGATACCCCTGCCGATCACCTCTTCAACATTGAACAACGTGATTTCAGCCATGGGTGCATCCGGCTGGAAAAGCCCGAGCAACTGGCCATGCTGCTGCTTGGCGAACAACTGCCCACCGATACCTTGCTGAATTATTTTGCCGGAGAAGAAAAGCAGGTTATTAACCTTGAAGAAAAGATACCTGTACACATAATGTATCAAACTGCATGGGTTGAAAATAATAACCTGCACTTCAGGAAAGATGTTTATGAATTCGACAAATTGTCAATGAATTTTATGCGTTCAAATTTCCCTGAATTAGCCTGGATAATGCCTGAAAATGATGAATAAAATTGTGGTTGCAAGTGGCATGGTTATTGAATAAAACGGATAGTTTGGCAATAATATATCGGAAACAACGTATTAATAATGAAATAAAAACATTCATACGCACATGACAAATTACTCGTTAATCAGATTTCTTTTAGCTGTTGTAATCTTATTCACGGGCACCTCATTAAAAACTGTATCAGCCAGGGCAGGAGAATTAGATGCAACACAAATGGTGTACAGTGAACTGGCTGATAACAATCCGTCAATCCTGCCTTCAGTAGAAGTTTTCGCAATAGCATACAAGGGGCATCAAGCCCTAAAGGAAGTTCAGGGAAAAGTAAATAAAGAAATTCTTACAGTTATTGATTTCAGTTTATCCTCAAACGAAAAGCGCCTGTGGATCATTGATCTTGAACAGAATCAGGTTCTGTTCAACGATTATGTCGCACATGGAAGAAACTCGGGAAACGAAAAAGCCGGTGTATTTTCAAACACCTCAGGCTCTTATATGAGTTCAATCGGCTTTTACGTTACAGGTGATACCTATCAGGGGAAACATGGACTTTCATTGTTTTTGGAAGGAATGGATAAGGATTTTAACTGTAATGCCCGTAACAGGGCCATTGTAATGCACGGGGCCGATTATGTAAGTGCCGATTTCATAAAAAAGTACGGCAGGCTTGGCCGCAGTCTTGGTTGCCCATCGGTTTCTATGGAAATACATGAAGAGGTCATCAATACCATTAAGGATGGCAGTACCCTATTTATTTATTATCCCGACCCGGCATTCCTCGAAAAATCAGAAACACTGAATCCAAAAATTGTTCAACCCGTTTAATAGTGTAAAATCCGGATTTATTCGATAGCCAACTGCTTGTTTAAAGGTCTTTCCGGCATAAAACTTTCCCCAATGCAAAATTGTTCCCATTTCAGTCAGATGCAAACACACAAAAAAAACTGAAATGAAACAACTTTATGTAACTTTGATTATTCCTTTGATCGTTGTCGGTATGCTGACAGCTCAGGAAAAAGAATTAATAATTCTTCACACAAGTGATTCGCACGGCAGAATATTCCCGATACAGGTAACCGATCGAAATGCCACCAGCCAGATGGCCGATGAAGGAGCCAAAGAATTAATTGAATTGGCCCGTAAAGGGGAAATTGGAGGAATGGCATCCCTTGCTGCTGCTGTTAATGAGATCCGCCGCAAACACAACAGTCAAAATGTGCTGCTGGTAGATGGTGGTGATTCCTTCTCCGACGGAATGCTTGCCAAACTTACCAAAGGTGAGGCAAATATCCGGCTTATGAACCTGCTCGGGTACGAGTTTATGGCATTGGGAAATCATGATTTTGATTTTAAAAAAGATCGTACCATGGAACTGGCTGAAAAGGCCAGCTTTCCAATGCGGGGAGCAAATGTTCTTGATGAAAAATCCGAAAAACCTTTTTTGGGTCAACCATATCTTATCATCAATAAAGGAGGTTTAAAGCTGGGGCTGATCGCAGTAGGTTACCGGAACACCCCACTGACTACTCAGAGCGATAATATTAAAAACCTTTCTTTTAAAGAAAGCAGTCAGATTTTAAAACAGTATCTCCGGGAAATAAAAGAGAAAGCAGACCTGGTGGTAGTAATTTCTCATGAAGGGCTTGCATACGATAAAAAACTTGCTGAAGAATTCGGGGAGATAGATTTGATTATTGGAGGTCATTCGCATAATGTGACCGATCGACCTGAAAAAATCAATGATACTTATGTTGTACAGGCGTTTTCCCACGGCATGGCTTTAGGAATTACCCGTTTAACTGTAAACAAGAATAAAATAGAAAATATAGAGACAGAAGTACGCTGGCTCTGGACCGATGAAGTGCAGCCCGACAAGGAAATTGCAAGAGAGATTGAAAAGCTGGCTGAACCTTATCGCGACACCTTATTCTCAGTAATTGGTAAAGCCAAAACTGCAATTCCAAGAAATTACAAATCGGGAAGTCCGTTCGATTTTCTTGTCGGACAAATTATGATGGAAAAAACAGGGAGCCATGCTGCCCTGCTGCCGGGAGTAGGTTATGGAATCACATTGAACAGTGGCGATATCAGGCGGCTTGATTTGTATGCACTGATACCCCACGACTCTAAAATGGTAACATTGGAACTTCAGGGGAGCCAGTTGCTGAAAACACTTGAAAAAAGTGCCGAAAATCTTAACCCAAAAGATGTGGCAAATACAGTTGGAGGCCTGATTCAAACCGCCGGAATGGAATGGGACATCGACCTGAATAAACCGGCAGGCGAGCGAATTTCAAATGTGAAGATAAAAGGCGAAGCTATAAATCCTGACACCTGGTACAAAATAGCCACCCATGCAGGAATGCTTCAGGGCCTGCATGGCTATGAAGAACTGGCAAAAGGCCGGGCAATTGAAAAAACAGATGAAGCAATTGTTCTTTTGGTAGAACAATATTTTAAGGAAAATAAAGAAGTATCGGCTCCTGAGGTGAACATTTCTGTTAAGAACTGAGTATATAAGAAACGATAAGACTCAGGCAATGGAACAAAAGAAAAAAGCTACAGGCGAAAAAGCTGCCGAATTCGTTGAGGACGGAATGGTTATTGGGCTGGGAACAGGTTCAACAGCGTGGTACTTTATAAAAAAACTTGGAGAACTGGTTGCCGACGGCTTGTTTGTTAAAGCTGTAACCACCTCGCAAGCCACTGAAAAACTAGCCGGCAACCTTCGCATCCCCATGTTTTCGGTTGATGAAGTAGCCAGTATCGACCTGTTGGTTGACGGCGTGGATGAAATTGACCGAAACTTCAATGCCATTAAAGGAGGCGGAGGCGCCCTGTTCAGGGAAAAACTCATCGCCAGGCTTTCAAAAAGGATCATCTGGATAATGGACGACAGCAAATACGTTGAAGCCCTTGGGGGATTCCCTCTTCCCGTGGAAATTCTTCCCTTTGGTTATACCCATACACTGAAAAAGCTTACCCGGATGTCGCTTAACCCAACCTTGCGCCTTATCGATGATGAGCCGTTTGTTACCGATAATGGAAATTACATCCTCGATCTGCACCTGGAAAAACCCCTGAATCCCGGAGAATTAATACAAAAACTCGATAGCGTAACCGGAGTCCTCGAACACGGACTTTTTATTAATATGTGTGAGCGTGTTATCATCGGAAAGGATGAAGGTGTGGAAGTAGTGGAAAATAATTCATTCATTCCAAAATAATTTTCCAGCCTCTTCAGATGATGGTAATTAATACCATTGATGCACATGAACTGTTCGTACCAAAGCCATACCCTCGCCTAATTAAATTCGCGATTTTTCGAATTTGGTTAGGCGAAGGTATGCTATTGACACTAATATTAAACAATCTGTTTCTAACCAAATGAGCATGATTTTTCAATCATCCGGTTATTTATTCAATGTGCTGAAAATAGATGAAGGTCTGGCAGGTTTTTTTCAGTGTGCTAGTTATTCCCCGACACCAAACCCATTCGACAATCCCGGAAAAAGATCACTTAACCCTTCAACAATGAACTGAACGGCAATGGCTACGACAATAATTCCCAGCAGGCGCGAAAGAATATTGAATACAATGGGATCAATCTTCTTTTCAATGGTTCCCGATAAGTAAAATGTTAGAAGCAAAAGCCCCAGGACCATCAGCAGGATTACCGATAAAAGAACCAAATCAATAACTTCAGATGTTCTGTTTCCATATAAAAGGACAGTTGTCAATGAGCCGGGACCGGACAACATCGGAATTGCCATGGGAACAATTATTTCCCTAAACCGGTTTTTGGCTACCTGTAAATCTCCATCGCCTGTAATGTGTTTGTTTTCCGGCTTTATCCCTTTGCCGTTTACCATAGCCAGGCCAGTAAACAACAATAATATACCGCCGGCTATCTGAAAAACAGGCATATTAATTGAAAAAAAAGATAAAATATATTTTCCTCCGACAAGAAATATCAGTAAAACTGAAGCAGAAGTACCCATAACCATCAAAGCCGTTTTACTTCTTGCTTTTGCCTGAAGGTCATCAGTAAGCTGCAACCATATTGGCAAAATGGCAAGTGGATTGACGATGGCAATCATAGCTGCCAGAAAATTCAGGTACAAATCCCAGTTCATTTGATTTTTTTTAGGTAAACAAAAGAATTATGAAACTGTTCGTTAAAACAAGCGGTTACTGAAGCATTATCAGCCACTTGTATAAATAATACCACGTAATAAACAACAATAACATTCAAAGTAATGGAATACCGGATAGAAAAAGACACCATGGGTGAAGTAAAAGTGCCCGCCGATAAATACTGGGGGGCCCAGACGGAACGATCAAGAAATAATTTTCGCATCGGGCCACCCGCTTCTATGCCGCGGGAAATCATTAACGGCTTTGCCATTTTGAAAAAAGCAGCTGCGGTTGCGAACTGCGATTTAGGTGTTCTTCCCGCAGAGAAAAGAGATTTAATTGCTGCTGTATGTGATGAGATAACTGCCGGCAAGCTCGACGATCAGTTTCCGCTGGTAATTTGGCAAACGGGCTCAGGAACCCAAAGCAACATGAACGTGAATGAAGTAATTGCCAATCGTGCACATGTACTGGCCGGAAAAAACCCGGGTGAAGGAGAAAAAACAATTCACCCGAATGATGATGTGAATAAATCGCAGTCATCGAACGATACCTTTCCAACGGCCATGCATATTGCCTGTTATACGATGATTAAGGAAGTCACTGTTCCGGGAGTTAAGCAACTGCGCAACACTTTGCACCGGAAAGCTGAACAGTTTAAAGATGTTGTTAAGATTGGAAGAACCCATCTGATGGATGCCACTCCCCTCACCCTTGGGCAGGAATTTTCGGGATATGCAGCACAACTGGACCATGGTCTGAAGGCATTGGACAATACACTTTCACATCTTTCAGAATTGGCGTTGGGCGGTACTGCCGTTGGAACAGGGTTGAATGTCCCGGCAGGTTACGATGTGCTGGTTGCAGAGACCATAGCCGGATTAACAGGACATCCGTTTGTTACCGCCCCGAATAAATTTGAAGCGCTTGCAGCTCACGATGCACTGGTAGAGACGCATGGAGCACTTAAGCAACTGGCCGTTTCACTTAACAAAATAGCCAACGACATACGGCTGATGGCTTCCGGTCCACGCTCCGGCATTGGTGAACTGATACTTCCTGCCAACGAACCCGGTTCCTCAATCATGCCCGGAAAGGTCAACCCCACTCAAAGCGAGGCCCTGACGATGGTATGTGCCCAGGTGTTGGGCAATGATGTAACAATTTCCGTAGGAGGAACACAGGGGCATTTTGAACTGAATGTATTTAAGCCGGTAATGGCGGCCGCCTTCCTGCAAAGTGCCCGCCTGCTGGGTGATGCCTGTGCCTCATTTGAAACACATTGTGCTGCAGGGATAGAGCCTAACAGGCCGGTTATCGATACCCTGTTAAACAATTCGCTGATGCTGGTGACCGCCCTTAATACAAAAATCGGGTACTATAAGGCAGCCGAAATTGCACAAACGGCACATAAAAATGGAACAACCCTGAAGGAGGAAGCCGTTAGACTGGGGTATGTAACACCCGAACAATACGATGAATGGGTGAAACCTCATGAAATGACAGGAAGCAATAAAAATAATTCTTAACCCGGCTGAAAAATCTGTAAACCTTGAATGTTGCGGGCAGGCAGTTGATGTATGCCAAAGCAATGGCAGCAATCAATCCTGCGGACAATGAAAACCGACAATATAAAGCACTGCCTGGTTAAAAGGGATATTTTTTAGAATCAGCCCAATTTCGACAGGTAATCGGATATGTACTTATCTTTGGATTTGGATTTATATTGCTGGATATACCTTGGATGATCAAGGGCAACAACAGAGTCAAACAAATTTTCCTTCCTGTTAATCAGGTTCACAAATTTGGCATTTTTCTTACCCAGCACATAACACACTTTGGTATCGACACCGAATGAAACCTGCTTTTTAAGCGTTTCTATGATAAATGGCTGTACGGCATCAAACAGGTCCCCGAAATCGTAATAGTTGCAATTGATCCAGTTCTCCTTATCGTTTTTTGTAATAAACCCCAGCGGACTCATAGCTGTTATAAAATAATTCCTGTAGAATTTTTCTACCCCGCCATAATGGTCAATCATTTCATATACAAAAACAGATGAAGGCTCATGTGTTGAAACAGAATCGATTTTTATACCGCAAACCTCCGAGAGCCGTTTGGTATCGGTAAAAGGAATTCCTGTTACACCTGCCCCATGTCTTCCGGGATTTATTCCTAAAATCAGTTTTCTTGTTTCATTGTCGTTATAAAACCTATTATAAAACTGACCGGAAATAGTCATTATCTCGTCATTCTCCCTAAAAGGATTCATTATTTTAATGTTCTCGGGGAGCTTTCCTTTAAATTCAAGGTGCCGGTTAAAATCAATTACTTTTTCTGCAAATGTTGTCATTGATAGTATTGTTTGATTTTTGCAAGTTATAAATTTTGATTTAGAAAATTCTTTCAGCGGCTCATCCACACTTTTTTCCAATACATAAAAGTCAGGAGAAAAAATTTAAAGTCATGCAGGCTTTTAGAAACCTTATTTTGTTTCTTAACCTACTATATAACAAATTTATAGGAAGTGTTGTCTGCGGCGCACATGTTTCATCAAATAACATGGTTTTTTCTGCGCCGCATGCTGTCCACACTATGAAGCCGTCATTGCTCCGTCAGCTGACGGACCCTCCTGCTTAAATAATAAGCTGTAGGTATCGTGCAGCATTTACCTGTATCAGAGTATAAACCTTCGCGTATCATAGGCGGGGGCGCGGCAATCTGTACCGATTGGCAGCGGCCATTAATGATGTGTAAATTTGGAAGTGCTAGTTTGTACAGATTGCTTTGCTCCATGCGATTGCAAAGGTTCTTTACAACAATGATGCTTTGGTGGCTGATGGGAAAACCTGTTTTTTCAATGACAACCCACGCGCAATGACAGCTTTGAGGTTTCGTACGACAGGAGTTAGTCAGCCAGGCGGAGCCGTCGGACAGAAAGGTAATTCTGATGTATTCCATTGGGAAAAGTAACCTTTAGCTACAATTTGAAACCCGATAAAAGTTATTCATTTTGATGTTTGAATGAATAAGAAAGTGGATTTAAAGAATTTAAAATCAGGTAATAAAGTCAGGTCAAAAACATGGACTGCATAACCTTTCTACTAAGGTAAACTAATGGAAATAAGGTTTTTAGAAGGTAAAATTCCCGCAATTTAAATTTTCAGGATAATTTTTGTAACTCTGGTTCTCATATTTAACTACTGCCTTCATAATCGTTAAAGCTGCAATCGCGGTACTGCAACAGAAATTCTTTCGGAGTATATCCGGTGAATACTTTAAAGTCGTGTATAAAGTGTGACTGGTCGAAATATCCGTTCCTGCATGCATAATCAGTCAGACTAATGTTTTTCAAGGTACCGAAATCTTCCAGTACTTTCCGGAAACGAATCAGTTTACCAAATTGCCTGGGAGATTTTCCTATATAAGCAGAAAATTTTCGTTCGAGAGTTTTTGAGGTAACAGCAAGTTTGTCAGCCAAGAATTTAGCTGATATTTGGCCGCCATTTTCTGCAACGATTCTAATGCTTTTTTGTACCAGGGCATAATCGTGAGAGGAAACAGGAGAATATTTTTTCAACAGAAATTGTTCCACAAGGCTTATCTTTTCACTTATGGTTGAGGCATCATAAAGCTGTTCCTCTACCTGTCTGACTTCCTGTCCCAGAGCATCGGTTAAATCAATGCTTTTGTTTTCCAGCTCCGATAAAGGGAACTTAAAAAAAGGACAAGCCCCGGCAGGCAGAAATTCCACAAATATTACTCCCGATTCACCTTGTGTGGTAACATCCGAAAAGGTGCTGGCCAAACCGCTTAATACAGAATATGGCTGCTGCAATAAAATTTGGTCAGGGCTACATACTGCGAAAGGTTTTTTATAGTGAAACATCAGCTGTATGTTTTCAACCGGAATAACCCTCTCCTGCAGGTTAGCCTCACCGGCATCGGTTTCCATCAGGCAATAATGCCTGATGAAACCTTTTAAAAAGCGGGATGGTTGTACAAACTGAAAATTCATCACAAATAGTTTGCACAAAAATAATGAACTTTAGCAAGTTACCGTATTAAAACCTGCCTGATTTTATATTAAGCTGCAACCGATGAAGCAATGCGGTTAATGGTTGTGTCCGGAACCGGTGTGTTCGTTTCCACCTTCAATAATACTGTGAATTGCTTCCAGGCTATGGGTATAATCGACATAAGCAGCTACATATTCTCTGCCTTGCTCCGATGATTCATCTTTTACTGCATCAAGAGCTGCTACTGTTTCGTACTTTTCACGAATTACAGTTCCAAGATGGTTGTTTAGTTTTTCCAGTAACCCATCGATATCTTTTTCTTCCAGGGCCTGATCACTAAGCATTACAATTTTTTGGGTTGTTCCTGCCGGTTTCAATCCGGTGAAAGGTGCCCCTTCTGTCTCCCTGTGCAACCTTACCAGTGTTTCAAGGAAATGCTTTTCAACTATGGAATATATCTCATTGTCACCATTGCGTAACCGGTAAGTTTTATTAAACAGGGAAATAATTTCCTGTTCATGTTCTTCATCAATCCATTTAAGCACCAGGCTAACGTCATTTGCTTCAAGCGCTTTCAGGGCATCCTTGATTGTCGGACCATCGTATGAATCGCAATGAGCTGAAGCCGGCATTGGCGATGCCGTAAAAACAAGCGTTATGAACAGAGCTGCAATAAACGACAGGAGTTTATACTGATGTGTATGTACTTTTAATACTTTACCTGTTGATGAAACTAAATCTTTTGTTCTCATAATTTTTTGTTTTTGTTGAATTATTAAAATTATTATAAGGCAAATCTAAAAACGAAAAAGAAGCTGTGCGACCTACTTTAGAAAGTAGCACCTTTTTGTAAAAAATTAATTTTCAAACAATAACAATAAATTATAAAATGAAATAAAGAATTTTTGCGTGTGAGATTTACTTCTGCTTTTTATATTCGCTGGGAGTCATTCCTGTCATTTTTTTAAACACCCTGTTGAATGCCGATTTAGTATTAAATCCACTATCGAATGCAATTCCGAGCAAAGAAAGATTTTCGTATGCCGGATCTTTCATTTTTGATTTCACTTCTTTGACCCGGTACCGGTTGATGAATTCAAAGAAGTTTAACCCCAGATTTTCATTAATTACCCGTGAAAGATGGTGAGAGGGCACATTTAGATGGTTGGCCAGTTCAGGCAATGTCAGTTCAGAAACCAGATAAGGCTTTTTCTTCTCCATGTATACCAATAATTTATCTGTCAACTCTTCTGCCTCATTGTCTTTTAGCAACACCCCTGCATATTTTGGTTTACCGGTGGAAGAATTATCATCAGAATTGTCATTGTAATGAATGAAGATTTCCTTTTGCTTTAAACCAAAATATCCGATAAGAATGACAAAAACCGAAAGTGCTAAAAACAGACTATCAGTACAAAACTGAAGGGAGTAGAAATGAAAAACATGGTGCAGTGAGGCTGCAACCATAAGTATTGTCCATACAACCCCAAACGAATAAACCAGTTTTCTGAGCCATCTGGGATCAACATTCTCGGAGGTTGAAAAATTATTGAATACATTAATGTTCAAATGTTTTAACTTTCTAAACGTTAACAGAAAATATAAAGGACCAGAAAGCACCGTCAGAATAAGGAACAAGTTAAATAACAGAGGGGTATTGTAAGTTGATTCAATATGATCCAAACTTATATGTTCCGAAGCCTGAGAAAAAAAAAGACTACTAATCAGATAAAAATTAAATAACAGAAAAGGTAAAAAATGGTACAGTGTTTTTCCTCTGAAGCGGAATGCTTTATCGGTTAAAGCTAAAATATAAAGGTACAAAAAAGGGCCATGGAGCATAAGAAGCGAAATGAAAGAAGCAGAAAGAAGTTTGTATTCAGTAAACAATCTGTCCGAAAACAAACCATAAGTACCGGTACAGAATCCCAGGTAAATCAACCAGCCTACAAGTATTTTATCGTGTAATGCCTTTTTCTTTCGCAACATTAAGGCCGAATAAAAAAATGCATTAAAGGCAGCTATCAGTAATATATAATTCATGGACTTTTAAAATCTTGCACCCTACATTTCTTCATGATTTCGAAACATGGTTAAATCAACAATATCTGCAAATACGGATATCGACAAAAATAATTAATAAATTCAGTCAAAATCAAACCTGACTTCATGAAAATTATATAACAGATACATTACAATATAAATTTGCAGGCATTAAAAACGTCAAATACAAAAGGAGATAAATTTTTGAATCAGAATTTTTTTCCTGTAATTCTGTCAATCAGAGCTTACTCAAACAGGCAAGGCAATCATAAGGGTCAGAACAACGGCCGGTGATTTTTTTTACAAAAAAAATCCACTGCTCACTCCTACAATAATTTATATGGATTTCAAGTTAGAATTACAAAGGTGTTTAACGCTGGTTTTCGGTAAGATAGTTTATTTTTCGGGGCAATCTGTTTTTATGAACCACCGGGGCTTTTTTCAGGTGTTCAGAAACGGGCAGCCTGAATATTTTACTTAAATTTGCACACTTATTTAGATGAGGGGAAGTAACCATGGCAAGCAAAACTACAAAACCAACAAATTCCAGACGTAGGAAGAAAAAAAACAATAAATCTGTTAATAATGAAAAATTCAGGTTAATACTTGGGCTGTTTGTATTATTGATTTCTGCTTACCTGTTGGTTTCGTTCGTTTCATTTTTATTTTACGGTGCAGCCGACCAGAGCAGGCTGGATTTACCCTGGAGCCAGCTGGTGCTTGATTCGGATATTAATGTAGGAAATAAGGCAGGCAAAACAGGCGCCTGGCTTTCCGAATCCATCATGAACAAAGGTTTTGGCTTTGCTTCATTCCTTTTTATTTACCTGCTGATAATTACCGGATTTAAGATTATGAAAATAAACCTGGTTAAATACAGGCGGTCGGTTGTTTTCAGCTTGTTGCTTATCATATGGATATCAGTAACTACAGGTTTTCTTTTTCCCAAAACCGATGCAGCATCATTTATATACCCGGGAGGACGCTATGGTTTTATTTTAAGTAACTGGCTCAGTTCGCTTATTGGATTCACCGGGCTGGCATTATTGCTGTTTATTTCATTCCTGGCAATTGTAGTAGTAAGGTTTGAAAGCGCCAACAACTGGTTGTGGAGTATGCTCAAGAGAGAAAAGTCAGAGCGACCGGCAGAAGAAGATGGCGGAGAGAAAATTCCGGCAATGGATGAAATTTCCGATGACTCCATCTCAAAAGTTATTGAAGAAGACGATGTGGTAAAAGCGCTTTTTGAGCCGGATAACGAAGAAGAGGAGCAACTCGAACTGGAAAGTATAAGGGGCACTGAAGCTGAACCTTTAAAAACAAACGGGAAAAAAGCCGAAACCGATGACCTGGAGCTAATGGTTCATGAACGGGCAGAAGAAGAGGAAGCCGATGAAAGCGATTCGGAAGATGCAATGGAAGAGTACGATCCTACACTGGAACTGTCGAAGTATAAATTTCCAACGCTCGAATTCCTTGAAGATCACCGCTCGGGAAATGCTGAAGTGAGCAATGAGGAGCTGATTGCCAACAAAAATAAAATTGTGGAAACGCTCCGTCACTATAAGATTGAGATTACTAAAATCAGGGCCACTATCGGACCTACAATTACCTTATATGAGATTGTTCCTGCTCCGGGCATCCGGATTGCCAAGATAAAAAATCTCGAAGATGACATTGCCTTAAGCCTGGCTGCCCTTGGTATACGTATTATCGCACCAATTCCTGGGCGTGGGACCATCGGGATAGAGGTTCCCAATCAAAATCCGGAAATCGTTTCCATGCGGTCGATACTCAGTTCCCGGAAATTCCAGGATAGCACCGCTGAGTTGCCTATTGCATTAGGCAAAACCATTTCAAATGAAACGTTCCTTGTTGATTTGGCAAAGATGCCCCATATACTTGTTGCCGGAGCTACAGGGCAGGGAAAATCGGTAGGGATAAATGTTGTAATTACTTCGCTGCTTTATAAAAAACACCCCAGTCAGCTGAAGTTTGTATTTATCGATCCCAAAAAAGTGGAGCTTAACCTCTATTCGGTATTGGAAAAACATTACCTGGCCAAACTTCCGAACGACGATGAACCGGTTATCACCGACATTCAGAAAGTGAAATATACCCTCAATTCACTGAATGTGGAGATGGATCAACGTTACGACCTGCTCAAAAAAGCACATGCACGAAATGTGAAGGAATACAACGGCAAGTTCGTCAACCGCAGGCTGAATCCTGAAAAGGGGCATCGCTTTATGCCGTATATAGTGGTGGTAATTGATGAATTTGCCGATTTAATAATGACTGCGGGCAAGGAAATTGAACTGCCCATTGCACGTATTGCCCAGTTGGCCCGGGCTGTGGGTATTCACATGATAATTGCCACTCAACGGCCCTCCACAAATATTATTACAGGTGTTATTAAGGCCAATTTCCCTGCCCGTATTGCATTCAAAGTGGCTTCAATGATCGACTCACGTACCATTCTCGATACTCCAGGAGCAAATCAGCTTATCGGGAAAGGTGATATGCTCATTTCGGTGGGCAGCAACATGACCCGTGTTCAGTGTGCCTTTATTGATACCCCGGAGGTGGAACATCTCTGTTCATTTATCTCCGAACAACAGGGATTACCTTCGGCCTATATGCTTCCGGAATATTTAGGCGAGGACGAGCCGGGACCTGGTGACGTAGACCTGAACAACCGGGATGATCTATTTGAAGATGCCGCACGGATTGTGGTAGTCAATCAGATGGGTTCCACATCAATGATTCAACGAAAATTTTCAATTGGCTATAATCGTGCCGGCCGGATTATGGACCAGCTGGAGGCTGCCGGTGTAGTGGGCCCAAGTGAAGGCAGCAAGGCACGGCAGGTGCTTATTCAGGATGAATACAGTTTGGAACAATTATTGAGTAGCTTCAACTAAAATTTTAAAATGAGAAACATATTTTTACTTGGAATATTTATGGCTTTTGCCATTGTTGCCCCTGCCCGGCAGGATTCAAAGGCAAAACAAATTCTTGATGAGGTGAGCAAAAAAACACGTTCGCTCGAAACCATCACTGTTGATTTTGTTTTTTCAATGGATAACGAGGAGATGGATATCCATGAACAAAATGAAGGTACACTGCAGCTTAAAGGACAGAAATATCTTGTTAACCTTCCTGATGTTGGTGTAAAAGTTTATTCTGACGGGGAAACGCTCTGGAACTATATGGAAGAAGGCAATCAGGTTACCATTTCGTATCTCGAAGACGGTGGCAGTGAACTCATGGATCCATCTACGGTATTTACCATTTATGAAAAAGGATTTCAATCGAAATATGTTGGAGAGAAGAAAGAAGGAAATAAGGCTTTTCATCAGGTAGAACTTTATCCCGATACGGATGAATATGAGGTAGAAAAGATATTGCTATCAATTGATAAAGCCGATAATATGATTAAATCAGCACAACTATACGGCACCGATGGCAACCAGTATGGAGTGGAAGTTAAAAATATGAAAACAGGCATGCAACTCGCCGATTCTCACTTTGTTTTTAATCCTGAGGAATACAACGATTTGGAAGTCATAGATTTTCGTTGATTTCCCCGTTTTCCTGCTTTTGAATGGTTGACCTGTAAAGCTTTAAAGCAGTGGAAATTTCCATATAGGATGCTTCGGAATCTTTGCCAAATCGTCCGCCTACATAAATAATAAGGTCGTTCAGTTGAATGATACATTCCTTTAACAGGGACCGGATAGCCGCCTTTTGAATTTTAAGGCGGTTTTTCTTTATTTCCCCGAATGAAGGAAAAACGCCATAGGAAAGGGCCAGTTCACGAACAACATTTTTAAAATGGCATACGGCATAAATGGGAATCTGAGGGCGGTAGGCGGCAAGATAACGGGCTGTTTTGCCTGTGGTAGTGGAGGTAACTATAGCCCGTGGGTTCAGGTCGCCGGCCGAACGTATTGCAGATCGTGCAAGATAGGCGGGTATTTCATTTTTCACAGGGGGCAGTATTGTTTCAACATACTGATTGCGATCGGGTTCTACCTTTTCAGCAATGCGCACCATCGTTTTCACTGCCTCCATGGGATATTTTCCAATGGCGGTCTCACCGCTTAGCATAACGGCATCGGCGCCGGAATAGACAGCACTTGCCACATCGTTCACTTCGGCACGTGTAGGCCGTGGTTGTGTAATCATGCTATGCAGCATTTGGGTGGCAACTATAACGGGTTTTTTGTACATAATTGCCTTGTGTATAAGATTTCGCTGTACAATGGGGATATCCTCGGGTGGAATCTCAATGCCCAGGTCACCACGTGCAATCATAATGCCGTAGGAATATTCCAGTATCTCATCGATATTTTCAACACCTTCCTTATTTTCAATCTTGGCAATGATTTTTATCGGGCTTTGATATTCATTGAGAAGCTTTTGTACTTCCAGCACGTCCTCCTTGTTACGTACAAACGAATGAGCTATAAAATCGACTTCATTCTCTGCGGCAAACTTTATAAACCACCTGTCCTTTTCAGAAAGAGCAGGAAGATCGGTTATAACCCCCGGCACGTTAACACTTTTATTGTTTTTGATGATGCCGCTGTTTTCAACCCTGCAGGTTAAATACTCGGTATGCTTTTCAGTTACAACAGCGGCAACCGCACCGTCGTCTATCAGAATCCTGTTGCCCGGCTTCAGGTCAGAAACAAATTTTGAGTGATTTACACAAACATCGATATTGTTTTTAGCATTGAATGCATAGGAAAATCTCACTTCCTGGTTTTCCTGTACCACTATTTCATTCTGCATACTGCAGGTCCTTATTTCGGGGCCCTTGGTGTCGATAAGAATGGCTATTTTATTTGACACTGCACGTATATCTTCTATCAATTTTCTTCCTCCTTCCACTCCCAGGTGTGCCGTATTTAAACGGGCAACATTCATTCCGGCATCATATAAAGCCTGTATAAATTCCTTATCGGATTTCAGATCCGATAAGGTGGCCACTATTTTTGTCTGTCTCATATCGCAGGTTATTTTGAGTCAAATGTCGAGTAAGAAATTTTACTCTTCCGTTATAATAAAAACATGTGCGATTCTTTTGTTCAAATATTGTTGAAGCTATGAACAGCAAGTGCATAGGAATTTAACCCAAACCCCATGATGCAGCCACGGCAAACTGGTCCGATAACAGATTTGTGCCTGAAATCTTCACGCGTTAAAGTGTTTGAAATATGCACTTCCACAACAGGAGTGGTAATTCCGGCAATGGCATCGCGAATGGCAACCGAGGTGTGGGTATATGCTCCGGCATTGATAATGATGCCATCGGAAGAAAATCCCTCTTCATGTAATTTATTGATTATTTCACCTTCAACATTTGATTGAAAATAGTCAAAAACTATTTGAGGAAATGTTGCCTTCAACTTCTCATAATATTTTTCGAAGCTTTCTGAACCATATATATTCGGCTCTCTTTTTCCCAGTAAATTTAAATTCGGACCATTGATTATCAATAATTTCATTAGATTTCTTTTTTAATTTTTTTTATAGTAACTTTATAGTCAACAAATCGTAGTAAATATCATAATAATAGAATTTAATCACTGCTTGTGACCAAAAATATTTAAATCAAATGATTTAAAAAATAAAATAAACGGATATGAAATGGGAGGATAGCAAAAAAAACTATGAAAATTACCTGAAGCTTGAAAAGTCGTTGTCTTCAAATTCAATTGCTGCCTATATCAATGATATCAATAAGCTAACTGAATTTTTAGGTAAGAACTTCAAAAAAACCGGGCCTGACAGGGTAAAGCTGAACCATCTCAAGAAATTTGTCGAGTGGCTGAATGAGCGTGGGGTAAGTCCACGTACCCAGGCCCGGACAATTTCCGGCATTAAGTCCTTTTACAAATATTTGCTGATTGAAGGAAAAATAGAAAGCGATCCGACTGCTTTGCTTGAATCTCCCAAAATAGGAAGGAAGCTTCCCGATGTATTATCGATGGAAGAGATAGATGAATTAATTGAAGCTGTTAATTTAGATAAGCCTGAAGGGCAGAGGAATAAAGCCATGCTGGAAACGCTCTACAGCTGCGGGCTTCGTGTTTCAGAACTTGTGAACCTAAAAATGACAAATTTATTTTTTGATGAAGGGTACGTTAAAATTGAAGGTAAGGCCGAGAAAGAGCGTTTAGTGCCGGTAAGCAGCCGGGCAATAGAGGAAATTGAAAAATACATTCAAGGATATCGTGAGAGTCTGAAAATTCATAAAGACAGTGAAAATATACTCTTTCTGAACCGTAGAGGAAAAAAGCTAAGCAGGGTAATGGTGTTTACCATCATTAAAAACCTTGCCGAAAAAATCAATCTGAATAAAAAAATCAGCCCCCATACATTCAGGCACTCCTTTGCCACCCATCTTATTAATGGGGGCGCCGATTTGAGAGCCGTGCAGGAGATGTTGGGACATGAATCAATTCTTACAACAGAAATTTACACCCATCTTGATCGCGAATACCTGAAAGATACCATACATCAATTCCACCCGCGGTCATAGAACCAACTTTTTTGCAAGAGGCCAATGGCCTCTTTTTTTTTGCTTTTCGGGCTGTCAAAGGAAATAAGTCTTTTTTTTTGTTTAAATATGTTAAGAGAATGTTTTTTTAAAAAATGAATTGTCTCAAACCGACAGGTCATTTTAGGTAAAGTGGAAAATTAAATTATTTTTGTAATAAGGAATAAGAATAAGATATCAATTTATTAAGTTAATTATTAGGTAGTTATGAGAAAATCAGATTTAGTTAAGTACGGCATTCAGGACGTACAGGAAATTGTTCACAATCCTTCGTATGAGCAGCTTTTTGAAGAAGAAATGCGCTCTGATCTGGAAGGTTATGAAAAAGGGCAATTGACTGAATTGGATGCCGTTAATGTAATGACAGGCATTTTTACCGGCCGTTCGCCAAAAGATAAGTTCATTATCAGGGATGATACTTCAAAAGACACCATTTGGTGGACTTCTCAGGGATCGCCAAATGACAATAAACCGACCACTCCCGAAGTTTGGGCCGATTTAAAATCGCTTGTTGCCAATCAGCTTTCAGGAAAAAAGTTGTTTGTTATGGACACTTTTCTTGGGGCAAATGAAAATTCAAGGCTAAAGGTACGCTTCATTATGGAAGTAGCATGGCAGGCACATTTTGTAAAAAACATGTTTCTTCGCCCTACTGAAGAAGAATTGGAAAACTATGGAGAACCCGATTTTGTAGTTCTTAACGGCTCAAAAGTTGTCAATCCGAAATGGCAGGAGCATGGCCTGAATTCAGAAGTATTTACCGTTTTCAATCTTACGGAAAGAATGCAGGTAATTGGAGGATCGTGGTACGGTGGGGAAATGAAAAAAGGCATGTTTGCTATGATGAATTATTACCTTCCTCTGAATGGCATGGCATCGATGCATTGCTCGGCAAATGTTGGAAAAAAAGGCGATGTGGCTATCTTCTTCGGATTATCGGGAACCGGAAAAACGACCTTGTCGACCGACCCCAAACGCAAGCTGATTGGCGACGATGAACATGGATGGGATGATGATGGCATCTTTAATTTTGAAGGTGGATGCTATGCCAAAACAATCAACCTTGACCCTGAAGCCGAACCGGACATTTATCACGCCATTAAAAGGAATGCACTCCTGGAAAATGTAACAGTTGATGAAAACGGTAAGATTGATTTCAGTGATGGTTCAGTAACCCAGAATACACGTGTATCATATCCGATTTATCACATTGAAAATATCGTAAAGCCGGTTTCAAAAGCAGGTCATGCCAATAAAGTGATCTTCCTTACTGCTGATGCTTTTGGAGTAATGCCTCCGGTTTCGAAACTGACACCGGAACAGACCAAATATCATTTTCTTTCTGGGTTTACGGCCAAGCTGGCTGGCACAGAACGTGGCGTAACCACTCCTCAGCCTACGTTCTCGGCGTGTTTTGGTGCGGCTTTCCTGTCGCTTCATCCAACAAAATATGGCCAGGAGCTTGTAAGGAAAATGGAAGAACATGGCGCAGAAGCCTATCTTGTCAATACAGGATGGAATGGTTCAGGCAAACGAATATCTATTAAAGATACGCGTGCCATTATTGATGCCATTCTTGACGGTTCAATTGAAAAGGCAGAAACCAAAATGATTCCGGTATTCAACCTTGAGGTACCGTTAGCGTTGCCAAAGGTAAATCCGGAAATACTGGATCCACGTGATACTTATAGCAATCCTAAAGAGTGGGAAGAAAAAGCAAAAGATTTAGCCGGCCGCTTTATTAAAAACTTCGAAAAATATACCGATAACGAAGAAGGAAAAGCATTGGTGGCCGCCGGGCCCCAACTTAATGAGTCGAAAGTTATAGCATAACTACAGACCTGAAAAGCCCCTCCGGAATCCGGAGGGGCTTTTTTTGGCTGTAAATTTTTTGGCTCGTTTATGCTACTTTTTCTCTGTTAATTTTACCCCGGTTATAGGAAAAATAAATCCCTGCAGCACTAATTATTGAAAAGACATAGAATGCCCATTTCATAGCTTCCAGAAAAACATCATCCGGAACATTTTCAACCGCCTGTTTGCCGAAGTAAGCTGCAAAGAAAAGTGTAGCTACAGTCATACTTGTAATCTGACCAACAACCCGCATTGTTGCGGCAGAGCCAGAGGCAAGCCCAAGCTGGTGTTTACCCACAGAACTCATTATTGTATTCATGTTTGGAGAAGAAAAAAATGCAAACCCCAGTCCAACCCACATGAGCAATGAAACTATCAGCCAAATGGGAGATGAAGCAGTAAGGAAAGAAAAAGAAAAAAGACCGGTAGTGCACATCGACATGCCTGTTGTTGCAAGGTATCGGGGTTGTATGCGGTCGGAAAGGCGTCCTGCCACAGGTGAAAAAACAGCCATCACCGCCGGCTGGGCAACTAAAACTATCCCTGCCTCCCGGGGTGACATGGCCTGTATTTTTTGCAGATAAAGGCTGAGCAGGAAAACAATAGCAAAGGTGGCGCTGTAATTGATTAAGGCTGCCAGATTGGAAAAGGCAAACAACCTGTTGCGGGTAAAAAGTTTTGTTTCAAGAACCGGCATTGCCGACTTGTTTTCTACCTGCCAGAAAATAACCAGGGCAAATGTACCAGTCCCCATCATAAGCCATCCCTGAAGTTCCGGGATCTGTGAGGAACCGTAAACCAAAAGCACTAATCCAAGCATGTAAAAGGTAGTCCCTTTAAAATCAATTTTTCTATTCGTGCTGTTTTGCTGCTTATCTTTTCCTAAAAATAGCAGGGCAATAGTAGTGGTAAGAAGTCCAAATGCCGATGCTACGAAAAAAATTGAACGCCATCCGAGGTATTGTGTCAGGAAGCCTCCTGCAAAAGGACCAAATGCCAGCCCCAGGTAAACGGCGGATACTGAAATGCCCAGAACCCTTCCCCGGTAATGGGGCAAAAATGCCGAGACCAGTATGGCAGGGCCTGTGGTACTTGTAAAGGCAGCCCCTATACCCTGCACATAGCGGAAAAGAATCAGCCAGAAACCTGAAGGTGCAAATCCACAAATTAAAGACGACAAGGTAAAAATGATAACTCCCACCTTGAATATTCTGCGAATGCCTGTCAAATCGCTCCAGCGGCCAATGGGTAATAAGAACATGGCAGTGGCAAGTAAAAATGCTGTTATAACCCAACTTAGTTTTACTGCATCAAGTCCAAAAGTTCTTTCAATTGCAGGTAAGGCTATATTTACAGAAGAAATAAGAAATGTCCCCATAAAGGAAGTAATGGCAACAATAGAAAGAATTCCAAGCTGTTTTTTTGTCCAGTTCATTTGAGTTCCAATTGAATCGACAAAAGTAATGTTTGTTGGCAGAAATGCAGAAACTGATACAACAGGAATTAAAAATTAATCCCCGACGGTATGGCTTGAATGTTCTGCAATTCCATCGAGGATTAATACTAATAAATGCATTTGAGTTTTTATTTCAGATAGGTATCAAGAAATGTAAGAATCTGTCCATAACCCTTTATCTCATTTTCTTTTTTTATAAAACCATGTCCTTCATCAGGAAAAACAATGTATTCTACGGGTACATTATTTTCCTTTACTGCAGCTACTATTTCATCCGATTCCACCTGCAAAACACGGGGGTCGTTAGCACCCTGCAGCACCATAACCGGATTTTTAATCTGGTGCGCATGAAACAAGGGTGAGATGTTGTATAACCTGACAGAGTCTTCGGTATAAGGATCACCCAGTTCATCATAAAGTGCTTTGCGTGCAGACTCCCAGTACGCCGGAATTGATTTGAGCGTACGCAGCCAATTAGTAACACCAAAGATATTTACCCCTACCTTAAATTCATCGGGTTCAAATGCCATTGCCGCCATTGTCATATATCCGCCATAGCTTCCCCCAATGATACCAATCTTTGCAGTATCGATGTATTCCTGTTCCTGCAGCCACTTTTTACCCCAGATGCAATCCTGCAAGTCGCCACCTCCATGATCACGGTCGTCCATTTTATAGAAGGTTTTCCCATAACCACTGCTTCCACGATTATTAACAGCCAATACAGCATAGCCATTATTAACCAGGTATTGAACAAGCGCAAAATAGCCGGTGCGTGACTGCCCTCCGGGTCCGCCATGTACCCATACCAGGGCAGGAACTTTATTGCTTTCCGTCGCCTGGTGAGGCTTATAATAGATGGCCGGTATTTCAAGCCCGTCGAATGAAGGATATCGAATTACCTCAGCCGCTACCAGGTGATTGGGGTCAATCTCAGGATTTAATGTCTCCGTTAATTTTTTAAGTTTTTCTGATCCGAAATTATATACATAAACGTTTGAGGGGGCTTTTGAACTGCCAACCATTAGCCGTACATTTTCTTCACTGTCTGAAATATTAATGCTTTGTATATCACCATCGGGTATATCGGGAAAATCTATGTTTTTTCCGGTTTCATTATTAAGCAGAATAATCTTATTCCGGGCATCTTCATTGACCAGTATCACCCTGTACTTTTCATTTTCACTTAAAGAACTGTAAGCAACATCCCAGTTGGTTTCATAAATTGTTTTCCGGTCACCGGTATTTACATCGTATTCTACAAGATAAGCGAACTCCTTATCGGCATCGGTAGTAAAATAAAACTTACTGCCATCGTTTGTAAATCCGGCGGGGCTGTATATGCCAGGTTTACCGGGATTTGAAATTTCGGTGGATTCACCTGTCAGTCTGTTACGCAAAAAGAGCTGATTAGTGCTGCTTGTTAAGGGAAGTACCAAGGCAACTGTTTTTTCATCACGTGTTATTCCACCTACTTCCATACCATCGTCATTCTGATAAATCATCTCCGACTGCCAGTTGTCGACCGTCATTTTGTACATATCAAAGAAACGCGGATCGCGTTTGTTTGATATGTAATAAAAAGCAGTTTTATCAGGATTCCAGCCGGCAAAATGTGCCTTTTCTTCTTCCCCCGGAGTCAGGTCAGTAGCATTTCCCTCTGTTGAAAGCAGATAAATGTGATTATTTTCATTTCCCCCCTGGTCGGCACTGTATAATATTTCACCGGTTCCGGGAACATAACTCGAGGCAAAAAATGAATCTCCTGCAGATTTGGTAATCTGCTTCTTTTCACCCGTGGCAATATCAATTTCATACACGTTAAAAATGCCTGAATCATCACTGCTAACCAACAATTTTGTTTCATCAGGAGAGAAATAACCACCGCTAATACGGGTATTGCCATAAAATTGCTCAATGGTATATTGATCCACCTGTTCAGGCTTTTGCTGCGAACAGGCAAATACCAATAACACCGCCAAAATAAAGGTTCCTGTTTTCATAATTAAGTAAGATTTGATTCAAACGTTTTCATTAAGTGATATTTACAAGAAAGTTACAAAAAACAGTTGAATTATAATACTACGCCTTGTTGAATAAAAAAGGGCAAAAAAAGATTTTCTGTATTTTATCTTCTCAGTGCATTCTGCAGCAAAACATGCAACGCAATTCTTTTATCCTTTCGAAGGCCTTAAAAACTGATTAAACTCCATAACTTTTCTACGACCTTTTTTTTATGTTTGCTGCCGGTCAATAATAAAACTATGAAAAAACTTGCAGTAGTGGCGTTGGGAGGGAATGCCCTCTTACGCGACAATGAAGAAGGAACAATTGAACAGCAGGAGCTGAATGCTACTGAAACAGTGGAGAACCTGATTCATCTGATAAATGATGGATACGAACTGGTTATAACCCATGGAAACGGTCCGCAGGTAGGAAATATACTGATGCGCAATGATGCCGGAGAAAAGATATACAATATTGCACCCATGCCTCTCGACATTTGCGTTGCTGATTCGCAGGGCGGTATCGGGTACATGATAGAGCGTATTGTCCGCAATGTGCTCAATAAGCATGGAATCCACAAGAATGTTATTACCATGGTTACACTTGTGGAAGTGGATAAAAATGACCCGGCATTCAGAAATCCTTCGAAACGTATTGGCAAAACCTATACTAAGGAGGAAGCCGATCGGCTTTATTATGAAAAGAACTGGATATTTAAGCCCTCATCGAAAGTAAAGGAAGGTTTCCGCAGAGTAGTCCCCTCTCCTGCCCCAATTGACATCATCAACAAAGAAACCATTGAATTACTGGTGCAAAACGGCAACATTGTTATAGCTGCCGGTGGTGGTGGCATTCCGGTTTACTACGATGAAGAAGGGAATGTACGCACTGTGGATGCAGTGATCGACAAGGACCGTGCGTCAGGGCTGCTGGCAAAAAACATAGGAGCCGATGAGTTGTACATTTTAACCGATGTATCCTTTATCTATAAAGATTATGGACTGCCTACACAAGAAAAACTGGAATTCTTAAACTATGCCGATACGGTAAAATATCTTGCAGAAGGAACATTTGCTGAAGGAACCATGGAACCCAAAATACAGGCATGCCTTGAATTCATTAAGAGCGGCGGTAAGAAGAGCGTGATAACCGAGGCAAAGAAGCTGGAAGACAAATCGTACGGCTCGAAAATAACGATGGAATACGATTGAATTGGAGAAAAATTTAGAAAGTAAACAGTCCTTTTAATTGCCGAGGGAAATATTGCATAAGGAATAACTGTTAAATTGCACAGAGCACGGAGCACAGAGCGCAGAGCACAGAGTTAAGGACCGGAGGGGAGTATAACCCCAGCATTTATGCTGAGGGACTGGAGTCAGGCCCTTCCCCCCATAAACCCTGTCGCTGAGCAGGGTGACGGCCTTTTGTAGATTTTAGTTATATGATAGTGAAGAGTGGACAGTAAAAAGTAAACGGTGAACAGTAAACAGTGGATTTCATTTAAAATCTGTAAATTGATTGTCCTGAATTTGAGGTTTTAGTTATAAGGGAGTAAACGATGAACAGTAAGCAGTGGATTCCATAGCAAAAAGAAATATTTTGTTTTCCGAAGATATCAGGGAAGTTAAAAGTGCAACGTACTGCAACATTTATGTCTGCTAAATTTATAAAAAGTATACTATGGCATTTAATTTAAAAAACCGGAATTTTTTAAAGTTGCTGGATTTTTCGGCGAAGGAGATCGAATTCCTCCTGGAGTTATCGGAATCGCTGAAAAAGGCAAAGTATTCAGGAACTGAGCAAAAGTTATTAAAAGGCAGGAACATTGCTCTGATTTTTGAAAAAACATCGACCCGCACACGGTGTGCATTTGAGGTAGCGGCATTCGATCAGGGGGCGCATGTGACATACCTTGGTCCGTCGGGATCGCAGATTGGTCATAAGGAAACGATGAAAGATACTGCGAGGGTGCTTGGCCGCATGTACGACGGTATTGAATACCGTGGATTTGGCCAGGAAATTGTTGAGGAATTGGGGCAATATGCAGGGGTGCCGGTATGGAATGGGTTGACCGATGAATTTCATCCCACGCAAATATTAGCCGACTTTCTGACTATGAAGGAACATTGCGATAAACCACTGTCACAAGTCAAATTCTGCTACCTTGGTGACGCCCGTAATAATATGGGCAATTCGCTGATGGTTGGAGCTGCCAAGTTGGGAATGGATTTCAGGGCAGCTGCGCCGCGGCAGTGTCATCCTTCAGAGCAACTGGTGGATCAGTGCAGGCAGATTGCCGGTGAATCGGGGGCTAAAATTATGATAACCGAAAACGTACAGGAAGCTGTTCGTGATTGCGATTTCCTCTATACCGATGTGTGGGTATCGATGGGGGAACCGGCTGAAGTATGGGCTGAACGTATTGAACTGCTTAAACCTTTCCAGGTAAATGATGAAGTCGTAAAATTAACCGGCAACGCAAACGTAAAGTTCCTGCATTGCCTGCCTGCATTCCATAACCGCGACACCAAACTCGGAGAAGAGATTTACCGGAAATTCGGACTCGAATCCATGGAAGTTACCGAAGAAGTGTTTGAAAGCAAAGCTTCAGTAGTGTTCGACCAGGCTGAGAACCGGCTGCATACTATTAAGGCAGTGATGGTGGCAACACTTGCTTAAGCACAGTATTAACAAATTTGGGTCATCAGATAAAGAGGGTTAACTAGAGCCTTGTCATTTGGCAAGGCTTTTTTCTTTTTCTTTCATACAAAACAGGCTAATCTGCTATATTTGCCGCAAATTCAACTGTGCAACCAGTCGGTAAGTAAATGCTGTTAAAAGCTCATTAGTATCAACCTGACATAAAAAATTAAATGAAAAAACTTCTATTCCTTCTTTTGGTTTTTGTAACTGCATTAAATGCATGGTCGCAGGAAGACATCAGAAAAAGTATATTATCTTATTCCGACAGTACAGAACTGATAATTCGTAACGGAAGAAAATTAATTGTTGATAAAACCCTTTCCGGTCATCATAAAGAAGCACAGATTGCATTAAATTACCTAAAGGAAAATATGGACAAACGTTATGTAGTCCTTTATCCGATTGAAGAATTGTTGTTTTCACTTGCCACCAGAAATTTTCCTCTTTTCCTTTACAATGCCAAAAACTTCAGCACCTTACTTGAAGGAAAAACAAGAGCCGTTATGAATGAAAGCATTGTTCCTGAAATGCAGGGCTATTTAAATAACGAAATGCCATTTATTACCGAAGACCTTGACAATTACCAGATGGAAGAGGAAGACAAGGAACTCATCCGGATCTATATCAGGTATTACATGAACGAAGAGGTAACAGATCTAAACAAAACCATCAGGAACTATCAGAAAAAGTATCCTGAAAACGGGTATTCTCATTTTTTGAATGAAATAAAAAAGCAGACCACCACCGCCAGAATGAATTTTGTATTGGGATACGGAATTGAATTTTTACATGGAAAAATTGCTGAAACCTTTAGCGACAGGGTACAAATAATGAACCTTGAAATTGACGGGTTTATTAATCAACTTTATTTATCAATGTTCATCGGGGGAAGCATAAATCCTCTTTATTCTGACATCAATTTGCCGGTAAAAGATAAAAATCTGACACATGCAAAAGAAGAAAAAATTTTCAGTTTAAAATATGGGATGAAGGCAGGCCGAATTATATATTCCAATCAGAAGCTAAACATTTACCCCTTCATTTCAATCGGAGGATACGAAATGAATTCACAAACCTCATATTTTGAGAATGACAACAGTTCCAATCCAAAGAATAATCTGACAGGATCGTTTTATGCCGGTTTTGGAGCGGCAAGTGATGTTATATTAAAGAAATGGAAGTCGAAATCGATATACAGTCCTGCAGGCTCTCTATTTCTTCGTTTTCAAACCGGGTATGACCGTTTTTTTTCGCAAAAGGAACATACCAATGGATACGATTATTATTTCATGGTATCGCTGGGTATTGGCCTGGGCCAGTTCTATTAAATTCCCGGGAAAAAAACATTAAATGGAAAATTTGATTGTTAGCTTAATGCATCTCGCCATCAGTACCTGGCTTCACTCATTGCTTTCAGGTTTTCAGGTGGTGTTAAAACAGTTATTTCGCAGCCGGCAGAAAGAATGAACCGTTCATTGCGGTACTTTTCCACTAGGTTGCGGCAAAGATTAAAAACCTCATCGCGGATACTCTCCTGTACCACAACAGGATTTATGTTTCCGGCAACAGTAACCTGACTGCCGACAATGGAACGGGCATGAGCTATATCCACCTGCCAGTCGAGGTCCAGTATATCAAGATTTAAATCAGGGTATGAGGGTAACAGATGTGTTGTATCGCCGCAAATATGAAGTTTTATTTTGCCGCCCAATCCATGTATGAAATCAATTAACTCCTTATGCCTGTCTTTTACAAACAGGTTGTAAGTGTCGGCATCTATCTGTGAGCATACGGCATCGCCCATCCCAATTATTTCGCACCCGGCTTCTAACTGTGCTTTTGCAAAATCTTTGGCAGTAATCATGCACTTGTCCATCAGCCGGTTGGCAAAATCGGGATCCATCATCAGCTGCATCATCATGTTCTGCACACCGGCCAAATCGCATGCTTCGGCCAAGGGACCTTCAATCCAGCCAATGATGGGGATCTTCCCCCGTGTTTTTTTTGAAAGAAGCTCTCCGGCTTTTATGCGGTCAAGTGTCCTTTCCGACTTATATACATCCGGATTTTTAAGGTTAACAATATCATTGGTAGTTTCAACCACATAATTCAGGCAACGGGGGACACCATCGGGGATGAATTTAATTTTTGCACCAAATGCACTTGTTTCACGATAGGGATCGGAAATGAGGCCCAGCATATCAAGATCAAACTCATCAAGGCAGCGAAGATTAGCTTCCACTAACACTTTGTAATCGGATGCAAACTCGCCATAGGTTTTTCCAATAAAATTGGCAGCAAAATGCATTAGTATAGGTCTGAACAGTACCTTGTCGGGTAAAGCACCATTTTTCTGAAGGCGATTGAAAGCTTCGGTTTTAGTCATTTTTTTCGTTTTTTCCCCTTAAAAATAGGTAATTTTAAAATGATTTACCTTCTTGAAAGAACAAAGTTCCATTGCTATGTACAATAAGAAGATCATTCGATTTTTTTCTGGAGCTCTTCATATAACAGTACTTTCGAAAATCCCACCGGTTTATTTTCCACGGCAGAATGAATAACCCGTGTTATTTCTCCACCTGTTAATTTATACTTACGTGCAATCTCATCAACATCGAACCCTAATTCCTGCTGCACCAGCATTGGCAGGTACTTTCTCCACAGCTTAAGTCGCTGAACCCTGTCTGGTTTGTCGAATTCAACAACCAGATTAAACTGCTTAAAAAAAGGTGAATTCATATTAAACGGCTTGTTGAACGCAAGAATAAGGATGCCTTTAAAAGCCTCGATTCGCTCAAGCAGCCGCGAGACTATTGCATTAGCATACCTGTTTTGGGAATCGTGAATACCGGTGCGTTTACCAAACAAAGCATCAGCCTCATCAAACATCAAAATTACATCTGAAACTTCTGCCCTTGAAAACATAGTCTGAATATTCTTTTCGATTTCTCCGATATAACTTGAAACTACAGATGATAAATCGATGCGGTAAACATTATATCCGGTTTCTTTCCCAAGAAGGGAAGCAGCAAATGTTTTTCCGGTATCTGCCGGGCCGGTAAAAACTGCCCGAAACCCGGAAAATGTATTTGTAAACTGACTAATGGAAGTTGTATCATTTTTTCTTGCTTTCAACCAGCTTTCCATAGTTTTAAGTGAAACGAAGGTTTCATCTTTCACAATTAAATCATTCAATGTAAGCGAGGTTGAAAGCTTTTCAATATTTAAATTCAATCCTTCTTTGAATAAAGCATTCATTGTTTTTTAATATTAACTTTCAGTGAATTTTAACTTCCCGATGTTTTTTGAGATACAGACAAAATGATGAATTCGGCTGGCTTTATAACAGCCAGTCCTGTTACCAGTTTCATCATACCATTTTCTATATCGGAGGCAGACATAGTATCTTCTAGACCTAATTTTACAAAATAAGCCTCTTCAGGTTTGGAGCCCTGCAAAGCGCCAGCTCTCCAGAGTGAATTAAAAAAGTTATCAATTAATATTCTTACCCTGCCCCAGGTTACTTCATTATTAGGCTCAAATGAAAATGGCCGTATTGCCTCAATCACCGATGCTTCAACCATTATGCAGAACCTGCGGACATTAATATATCGCCATTCATTATCATTTCCTGCCAAAGTGCGGGCTCCCCAAATTGTTACGCCTTTTCCGGCAATAAAACGAATGGCATTTACCGACTTTCCCTCAATTACATCAACGTTCAGAGTTGACTGGTCGTGGTGCAATACATCCACTGCCGGTCGAACAACAGATGCCAGGCTAACGTTAGCCGGTGCTTTCCAAACTCCTCTTTGCCGGTCAACCTGGGAAATTATTCCCGCAACTGCCCCGCCCGGAGGAACAACCACCTTCCGGGCTTCTATTGCATTAACAGCTGATTCATACATTTTATCATGTTGCTTCAATAGCTCCTGTAAGCTGAGCTGCAAATCCTTAACTTCATTAAAAAAATTGCTTACCAGCTGCTCTGCTTGTGTTACAAGGAATTTTAAGTTTCCTGAAGATAAATTTTTGCGTCCCTTGCTTCTTTTTTTAATAAAAGCAGGGAGGACGGAGAATGTCAATGGACTGAAATCAGTAATAAAGCTGCCGGTCTGCAGTGGCAGATGATTCCCTTTTGCCAACACCATTAAACTTTTCAGGACGGTATGGAAAGCAGAACCTTTTGAAACATAATTCCTGTGAAGAGCGGAAAAGGGATCATATTCATTTGAAGCTGCTTCATGGGAAACAAGTTTAAAAAAATCCCTTAAATAGTTATAAAGTTCAACTGCTATCAGCGGTGCTTTTTCTGTTCTTGTCATTAAGTGTAAATCGGGCTGCTTTAACTGCATTTCCCTTTGAGCAAATAAAACTGATTTCTGTAGTGCATTAACTGTATTTTGTTTGAACAGTGTTGACAGGTCCTTCACCTCAGTTCCGTTTTTAAAATATTTTGCAGATAAAATAATATTACTGCCGGCATTACGGTTCCAGGAGGTTACCAGCCAGGGATAATATGCCGCTCCATAACTCAATAACTTTATGTCCAGGTTTTGCCTAAAGCTATTTACAGGATTTTCAGCGCCAGACAAGTTAACATTGCCGTTCACCAAATCGAGCAATCCAAACCTGTTTTTTAGTTTACCTGATTGATGCAGCATTGCAGCATGCAACTCTCCTGCTTCGGCATAGGTCAGTTTTGCAGCATCGGGTATAACCAGTAAAGTGGGGGCATCTGTTTTCTCAAGACAAGCAAGCCCTTTTAAAAGTTTTTGCTTCGAAACTTTTCCAGCCGCTGCAGTATAACTCCCCACCGAAACAATGAGACAGGTAATTCCTCCATTATCAAAAAACAGCTTTACTGAATAATACAAAAAGCTTAATTCCTCCGTTCTCGTTGATACAATTGAATTCTCACCGTCGAGTTCAAATTCAACAAATGAAGGTTCAGGCGCACAACCAAAAACATGTTCAAATTCAGCAAACGAATTTATTTCAAGAGGTTGGAAAGTATCCTTTGAATGCAGATCCATTCCCTTAAAAATGGCCTTTTCGGTGTAACCAATAAAAGCCGGAATAGCAGTTTCTACCTGCACCACCGATTTCGGCAAAAGTGATATTTCATGAATATATATGCCCGGATTTTGTATTTCGTTTTCCATTGTTGTTTTATTGCCGGCTGCCCAAACAGTACAAGAATGAGAGTAGGTGTTAACAATCGTGTACATTGCGGGTCCTTTATGCAATTTACGACAAGAAACATTTTGAATCAATGGAAATTTAAAAATAATATGGCTCTGAAATAAATATTTTTTTGACGGGCATAAAGCAACCGTCAGGATTTTTTAATTTCCTTAAACAATTTTTCAAGTTCGTCTATCAGCTTTACGTGGGTTCCCGAAAAATGATTGATAAATAAAACAACAGTAAACTCTTTCCCCGAATCGGAATGAATATAACCGGCGTAACAACGAATTCTTTTCATTGAACCACTTTTCAGACGAAATGTATCTTCAGTAAACACCTCCGGACTAAATACATTAAGGGTTCCCTTCCCTGCTGCCGGCAACGATTCGTAAAAAGGAATGAAGCCTGAACCGGATTTTCTCATATAACATAGCAAAGAGGAAACGAATTTAGGAGATACAGCATTGAAATGCGATAGTCCGCTGCCATCCTCCATGAACAGCTGACTGACATCCAATCCCTTGTCACTCCAAAATTCCGTTATTATTTTCAATCCGGCTTCCCTGTCACCAATACCTGTAATTTCGGCAGCAACCTGGAGCACAAGATGTTCAGCAAAAAGATTAACGCTTTCCCGGTTAAGAACTTTCACTATTTCAGCAAGAGCCGGTGATTCAACTACTGCAATTTGATGAAAATTCACCGGAATTACCTTTTCAGACGCTACACTTTTGGTAACAAAAATTCCTGCAGATGCCATATGCTCAAGAAGTTCATCCGCAAGTAATATTCCGGGATGCGGATTTGAAGCTTTAATTGTGAAGGCTCTGCGATTTTTCGGAATAGTTCCCCTGATGATCCTTTGATTATCAATAGGGCTGCCAAAAACATATGCAAGATCACGTGGAATATTGGAGGAAAGCACTTCATTTTTCCATTCAATTTCCTTTAAGGGAGGATTTACAGCTATTATTTTTGTAGGCATACCGGGAGCAGGAGGCGATTGAAAAGTGATGCGTGAGAGGTTATCATAAATACTTAAAGCATTTGCCCCTGCCCCGTAGTAATTACCCATGTCTTCCCAAATCCAGGTCGGCGGTATCTGTTCACTTCCGTATAACGAATGATCCAACACCAGACTGCCATCCACTCTTTTTATTCCTGCTGCCTTTATGTTATCAACCCATATTTCAAGAAAATGAGGAGCAAAATAATGATTGGGAAAATATTCTGAACCCAGTGCCGGATCACCGCCACCAATAACAATTAAATCGCCTTTAAGTATACCGTCCTTAATTTTGCCCCTATACCCCAACCGGGTTTGAAACCTATAGTCAGCACCAAGAATTTCCAAAGCAGCAGCAGAGGTTACCAGCTTTAACACTGAGGCAGGAATCATCAGTTTTTCTCCGTTCATTGCATAAAGCACTTCGCTGTTAAGTGCATCATTGACCTGCAGACCAATCTGTGCATTTTTGTACTCAGGCTGTGCAAGCATATTTTGCAACACTTTAACATATCCTGTTTGTGCCTGCAAATATCCACTAAAGGAGAGTAAAAAAAGAATGAGAAAAAACCGTACCTTCATATTTTATATTTTTGTTTTTCAAAAGTAACAGAAAGTTGGATTATTAAAAGTAATAAATGCTACGAACTATTTTACTTGTCGGCAGCGGGGGATTCATTGGCAGTGTGTTGCGTTATCTGGTGCAGTATTACATGGAAAAAGGCCTCAGCAGCACCTTTCCCTGGGGAACAATGATTGCAAACATAGCCGGTAGTTTTATTATTGGGATAATATTTGCACTGGCTGAAAAAGGAAACTTCATAAATGCTGAATGGCGGATGTTTCTTGCTGTGGGCATATGTGGAGGGTTCACTACCTTTTCATCGTTTGCCTACAACAATTTCACAATGATTGGAGAAAAAAGCTTGATGCCATTATTATTAAATGTAGGAGGCAACCTGTTCCTGGGTATTTTTGCTGTTTATCTGGGTGTTATACTGGTGCGCCTTGTTTATTAAAACATTCAATGTTATATTGTAATGAAAATTATCAAAAACATTTATAATGAATTTTAAAAAACCCGCAACATCATAATAAATAGCTGTAAAAAACTAAAAATTCAGTACAATGAAAATTACAGGTAAAGCAGGGATGCTAAAAGTTTATGTAGGTGAATCGGATAAGGTTCATGGACGGTTGCTGTATGAGGAAATAGTTTTTGAAGCACGTAAGGCAGGCATGGCAGGAGCAACAGCCATTAAAGGGATTATGTCGTTTGGTGCAAGCCATTCCATTCATACGATGAAGATATTTTCTCTGTCAAGCGATATACCCGTGGTTATTGAAATTATTGACACAATTGAGAAACTTGATATCTTTGCTTCAAAGGTAAATGAACTTTTGGATCAGGGAAAGAAAGGCGGCCTGGTTATCTTTCAGGAAATAGATGTTTTAAGGTACGAAATAGGCGAAAAATACAAAAAATAGATTATAAAATTACATACTGTTAAAATTTTCAAGTGCTGGTTATCAGGCAAACACAAATATACTTTTTCAGCTCCTTAAAAATATAAATAAGGATTGTCTCCAGCCAGATTACAATTCAATTTTACAAGAATATAAATCATCGCATAAACTTCGGTTTATTTGCATATCTGACAGTCATGGAATTCACATTTTCTGACAGCCATAGTAATAAATCGTCAACAGTTATCAAGATTTATTGTGTATTAATATTTCATAATGCATTTGCCCCTTCAACCCTATGCTCAGTTTAGAGGCATTAGGTTAACCCTATATGAAATACAAATGATGGGTATAAAAACATCACAAAGGAAACAGAACATTTTTTGTATCTTTGGGCTGCATTTGGCGAATCACAGCAAAGAGCTGATTTTCTGTCAAAAACAAATAGAAGTCAAACAATAAAAAAACAGTTTATCATGTTAATTAGCGACATTAAAGCAAGAGAGATTCTGGATTCACGTGGCAATCCGACCATTGAAGTGGAAGTACTGCTCGAAAGCGGTGCTTTCGGACGTGCTGCTGTTCCATCGGGAGCATCAACAGGTGAAAACGAGGCACTTGAATTACGCGACGGTGACAAAGGCCGTTACCTTGGAAAAGGAGTTTTGAAAGCTGTTGACAATGTTAACAACATCATTGCCAAGGAGCTAGTTGGCATGGATGCTACCGACCAGGTAGCCATCGACAACCAGCTTCTGGAACTGGACGGAACCAAAACAAAATCGAATCTGGGCGCAAATGCTATCCTTGGCGTATCACTTGCCGTTGCCAAAGCAGCAGCTGAATTTGCAGGTCTGCCCCTTTACAGGTACATTGGCGGCACAAATGCCAAAACATTGCCTGTTCCCATGATGAACATTATAAACGGAGGTTCTCACTCCGATGCACCCATAGCCTTCCAGGAATTCATGATTCGCCCAATAGGCGCCTCTTCTTTCCGTGAAGGATTACGCATGGGAGCCGAAGTTTTTCACAGCCTGAAAAAAGTATTACACGACAGGGGCCTTAGCACCGCAGTAGGTGATGAAGGCGGTTTTGCACCGGCACTTGACGGAACGGAAGATGCCTTGAATTCAATCATTGAAGCAATCAAAAAAGCAGGGTACAAACCTGGCCGTGCCGAAGATGACGGTGATGTATCCATTGCTCTTGACTGTGCTGCTTCTGAGTTTTACAGTGACGGCACCTACGATTACAGCAAATTTGAAGGTGAAAACGGAGCTAAACGCAATCGCGATGAACAGGTGGCATACCTTTCTGAACTGGTAGATAAATTCCCGATTGATTCGATCGAAGACGGCTGCCATGAAGGCGACTGGGAAGGATGGGTGAAACTTAACGAAGCAATTGGACATAAATGCCAGCTGGTTGGCGACGATCTTTTTGTTACCAATGTTGAATACCTGAAAAAAGGTATTGAACTGGGAGCTGCCAACTCCATCCTCATTAAAGTGAATCAGATTGGAACACTTACCGAAACACTTGATGCCATTGAAATGGCCCACCGTGCAGGTTATACTTCCGTTACATCTCACCGCTCAGGCGAAACGGAAGATTCAACAATTGCCGATATAGCTGTTGCCACAAACAGCGGCCAGATAAAAACCGGTTCACTGAGCCGTTCCGATCGTATGGCAAAGTACAACCAGTTACTTCGCATTGAAGAAGAGTTGGGTGAAAGCGCTATTTACGGTTATAAAAAAATTTATAAAAAATAAATCTTCCTCTTTTTTTCAAATAAAAGGAGTAAGTTAATGTATTATAATTAAGCCGTTCTTCAGCCGGAGAACGGCTTTTCACTTTTTTAAAAAGTGAATATTCATTCCTGATAACTAATTACCCAACCTTCAGCAACCAAATCTGAACCTCCAAACTTGGCAGTCTGCCTATAAGATGATAAATTTGTTGAACTTTAAATAAAAAAAGCCCTTTACAATGCTTTCATCCATTACAGAAATCCTGGTCATGCTAAATCCGTTTGCTTTATTTCTATACCTCGACCCCATTCGGAAAGATTTAACGCACAAAAGTTTTATGCTGGTGATTTTTAAAGCCACACTTATATCATTTGTCATCTGCCTGGTTTTTTTCTTTTTTGGCGATTTAATTTTCACAAAGGTATTTCAGATTGAATTTGAATCTTTCAGAATATTTGGGGGAATCATCATATTTTCATATGCTTACCTTTTCATAGTTAAAGGTCAAAAAGCGCTTATTATGATAAAGGAAAACCTGGATGATTTGGCCTCAGAAATTGCCCTGCCTTTTATGGTTGGAGCAGGGACAATTTCACTCAGTATTCTGCTTTCCCAAAGGCACACACTTTGGATTGGTACACTATCGCTTCTGATTATTTTCACCATAAATTTCCTGGTTCTGTTCCTGTTAAAAAAGTTCAGGGATTCAATTGAAGGAAAGAAATTCAAAACTGCTTTTGATAAAAACATGGAGGTACTTCTCAGACTCAATGGCTTTTTCATTGGAGCCATAGGAATCAATATGGTGCTTACAGGAATCAACAATATGTTCGTTAACTGAAGAAAAAAAGCTGCAACAGGTCACTGATGCAGCTTCTATAATGAATTAAATAAAGAATTAATCTTCTGATGTATCCATTTCGTCGATTACCCTGATTTTATTTTTCAGAAATTCTATTTTCTCCTTGGTTTGCTCAATTTTACGTTGAACATCCTCGATTAATGATTCGGCATTTTTTGATTTTGCAAAGAAACCAATGTTGTTATCGAGCAATACCAGGTCGTTTTCCAGTTGTTTAAGCTTCGACATGTACTTGTCTCTTTCCATGCGCATTTTGTTCTGGCCACGGGAAGATTCGGAAAACGAAACCATTTTTGTTCTGAATTTTAACAAGTTTCGTTTTGATTCATCGATTTTCAGTTCATCGAACAAACGGTTAATGGAGTCCCTGAATTTTTTCTGAACTTCATCTTTTTTCTTAATGGGCACATGCCCGATTTCTGTCCACCTGCGTTGGAAATCCTTCAAACGATTGAGGTTTTTATCCACATCGCCTGTCGATTTAAAATTCTCCACTTCTTTAATTAGCTCCAGCTTTTTATTAAGGTTATCCACCTGTTCGGTGTCTATTTCAGAAAAATGTTCCGATTTCTTGTCAAAGAAATAATCGCAGGCAGCCCTGAACCGCTTCCACAATGGGTCGGAATGTTTCCTTGGAACAGGACCTATCTCTTTCCACTGTTTCTGGATATTAATTAAATCCTGGGTAGCTTTCCTCCAATCGGTACTTTCTTTCAAAGCTTCAGCCTGAAGACAAAGGTCGATTTTCATCTGCAGGTTATTTTGCTGCAGTTCCTTGTTTTTAGAGTAGAATTCCCGTTTTGCATCGAAGAATTTATCACAAGCCTCCCTGAATCGGCTGTATATTTTATTGTTGTCTTTGCGCGGTGCGAAGCCAATTGTTCTCCAGACCTTTTGCAGGTTAACCACCTCTTTTGATTTCTCGCTCCACTCTTTATGGCTGTCAATTTCCATTTCATTAATCTCTTCCACCTTTTCGCAAAGCGCTCTTTTGGCTTCCAGGTTCTTTTTTTGTTCCTGCTTTCGGTTCTCAAAGAAATCCTGGTACTGTTTATTGATTTTTGATGTAGCGGCTTTAAACCTTTCCCAGATATCGTCCTTGTTTTCACGGGGAACAGGTCCCACCTCACGCCAGCGATCATGAAGTTTCTGCAGTTGATTAAATGCTTTGATGGTATTAGTTTCCAGCAGCAGTTCTTCGGCCTGTTCGCAAAGACGTATTTTCACTTCCAGATTCTTTTTCAGATCGAGATCCCGAAGCTCCTGGTTGATTTTAATATAGTCGTAGAAGTTTTCAACATGAAAATGATAGGTATCCCACAAGTCCTTCATTTTAGCTTGTGGCACAGGTCCAATTTCACGCCAGCGGTGTTGCAATTCCCTGAAGTCCTGAAATGTTTTGTTAATTGATTCTTCTTTATGGATCAATCCTTTGATTTCTTCAATAATGTCATATTTCTGCTGCAGGTTACCTTCTTTTTCCCCCTCCAGCTTTTTATTGAACTCATGGCGCACCTGGCGATAACGTTTCAGCAGTTCCTTCATATCCTGTTCATATGGATTTTCCTGCTCCTGAAATTCCTCCTCATCACCTCCCTCTTCAACAAACTGCCGTTTCTGCTCTTCCGTTTCTTCCGATACCTTTTTATAAAAAGCTGCCTTTATGGCTTCCACTTCCTCTTTTATATCATGATCGCCATTGCTATCCAGAACAGAATTCAGTTCATTAATCAGTTCAATAAGGGTATATGTAGCATAATCCGATTTTTCTGCCTCTTCCCGAGGTTCAGACTTAGCTGTTTTTTCCGATGACTTTTTGCTTTCTGCTTCCCCCTCTTCTTTTGAGGCTTTTGGTGTTATCCCGGCAACAGATTTTTTTGCAGATGATTCTTCTGCCGGTTTTTCTTCGGTCTGTTCATCAGCAACCGGCTTTTCTTCTTCTGATGAACCCTTTTCCTGCGTACCGGATGTAATTTCCGGTTCTTCTTCCTGCGCAGGTTTTTCTGGAACTGAAGATTCCTCTTTCTCGTCAGCTGTTTCTGCTTTTTCTTCTTCAGCCAATAATTCACCGCTCCCGGCCGGTTGATCATCCGGCGACGGATCGTTTGAAGCTTCATCTTCCGGCTTCTGCTCTTCCTGTTCTTTGGAGCTCCCGGCTTTCTGCGCATCATCCTGCACAGGTTCACCGGCATCATCAGCCTCCGGTTCAGTGCTTTTTTCGTTCTCAGGATTTGTATCCGCTTTATCGCCGTCAGAATCGTGAACTACATTCTCTGAATTCTCTTCAGCTTTTTTAGCAGGTGCTTCTTTTTTTGTTTCCTCATTATTAGCAGGCAGTCCGGTTTTATCATCCTCATTCTGCGTGCTCTTTAACCCATCGGGGTTTTTCAGATCTTCAGGTTTCATCTACAAAATTTTAATTACCATTTACTATGGTGTACATTATAACAGACTACGAAAATAGGGAATTACACATTAATACTCAAAGAATTTGAAATCATTTTAAATGATAGTGTTACAGTAAAATGAATTTTATTTGTTCCATTCCCCGTCAATAAAATGATAAGCTCTGAGCGAATATGCTGCATAACATCTGTAAAAGTTTAATTTCCAAACAAATCAGCGAAAAAAAAATTTTATATTTAAGAAATTTATTCTATTTTATGAGTCTGATGCAGCAGCAATAAAACAATAAATTAAAACGAGTAAACCGGATGAAGATATTTTTTTTAAGCAACCAGAATTCGTGCAGGAGCCAAATGGCTGAAGCCATTCTCCGAAGTTTTGATAAAGAACTTGAGATTTACTCGGCAGGAATTGAGCCTTCGGGACATGTGAGCCCTATTGCCATAGATGTTATGGCAGAAAAAGGCATTAATCTGAAGCCTCATGTGCCTCAGCATTACTCAAACTTTACGGACATTGAGTTTGATTTTCTGATTACAGTTGGAGATGGCACTGTAGAAGAACTAAAAATTCCTCCAATTAAGCACAAGCGTAAAATGCACCTGGGATTTCAAAATCCGTACAAAAATTCCGGGAGTAAAGAGGAAATAAGACAAAAATGCCGGGAGATAAGGGATGAAATATTCACGGAAATGGATTATTTCTATCACCGTATCCTCAGCAGACAAAAAGCAAAATCAAGTTAGCCCGAAACAGTTTTTTCCACATCCTCAGGATTAACGGGTACACGTTTTCCAATGATCTCACTTCCTGAGCCTGTAACAAGGATATCATCCTCCAGGCGTATGCCTCCAAAATCGCGATACTTATTTACTTCATCGAAATTTATATAATCGGCATTTGTTTTATCTTTTTGCCACTGATCAATCAATGCAGGAATAAAATATATTCCGGGTTCGTTTGTAAGCACAAAGCCCTCCTGCAGCTTCCGGCCCAACCTGAGAGCTGCAGTACCAAACTGGTCGGAAGGTCTGGTTTCCTCATCAAAGCCCACGTGAATCTGCCCCAGGTCCTCCATATCGTGCACATCGAGGCCCATCATGTGCCCCAATCCATGCGGGAAGAAAAGAGCATGCGCTCCATTTTGCACCGCCTCCTTAACATCGCCTTTCATAAGTCCCAGTTCCTTCAGGCCTGCAGCAATGACTTCACTTGCTGCCATGTGAACGGATAAATAAGTTACTCCGGGTTTTATGAGTTCTGTTGCTTTATTGTTGGCTGCCAATACAATTTCGTAAATTTCACGTTGTTTTTGGGTAAATTTACCACCAACCGGAATTGTCCGGGTAAAATCGGAAGCATAGTGCAGCAGCGATTCAGCTCCAGCATCCACCAGCATCAGTCTTCCTTTTTCCAGAAGCTGCGAATGGTCGTGGTTGTGCAGTGTTTCACCATTCTGCGACAGGATAACCGGGAAAGAGACCATACCTCCGCCAGCGATGGCAATACCCTCAATGGCGCCTGCTATTTCCTGCTCCCACACACCCGGCCTGGCCATTTTCATGGCTGCAACATGCATGTTATAACCCGTTATACAGGCACGTTTTATTTCTTCTATTTCAACCGGTTCTTTCACCGAGCGAAGGTCAACAACAGCCTTTATCAGCTCCTGAGATGCATGACCTGCCAACCGTGCTGCCGGAAGCTCAAGCAGTTCCTCAAGCCAAAGTTTGTTATCGGCCCGGTATGGTGGCAGAATATGCACTTTCACACCCTGCTTGAGTTTATCGGCTAAAAAAGTACTAAGCTTTGAAAGAGGCGCTGTTTTGGTAACCCCTGCCTTTGCAGCATTTTCCTGAACAGAAACCTGCGGCCCCATCCATATGATGTCGTCAATATCAGCGTCGTTACCAAATATACGGTCTTCTCCGCTGTCAAAATCAATAACACCTGCCACACCCGGAAAGTCAAGGCCGAAAAAGTACAAAAAGGAACTGTCTTGCCTGAAGCGATAAGTATTGGCAGGATAATTCATGGCAGATTCATCATTGCCTAAAAACAACGCCACTCCGTTTTTTATTTTGTCTTTAAGTTTATTTCTCCTGTTAATGTAAATTTCCTTTTCAAACATATCTTCTTTTATTTTCTTTTGATTCTTCTACGAATATAGAACTTTTTAAGCTGTTTATTTTTAAATTGCGTATCAAATTACATATCCGGATGAACCGGGCGTTAATAAAACAACCGTATAATCATAACCTTAGACTATGAAAAAGTTATTGATGGGCCTTTGTTTCCTTTTTCTCTTCACCGGCGTTGAATCACAGGAAAAGAACAGGGAAGATTTCCTGAACCTGAACAAAAAAGAGCGGCTGGAGTGGTTTCGGGAGCTTGGATTTGGAATGTTTATCCACTTCAGCTTTGACAGCCAGCTGGGGATAGTCATCAGTCATTCAATGGCAGGGGCATCGGATGACTACCTGCACCGTTTTGTTAATGAACTGCCAAAGAGTTTCAAGCCAAAGGAATTTGCACCTGAAGAAATTGCTGCTCTTGCCAAACTGGCCGGAATGAAGTACATTGTTTTTACCACTAAGCATCATTCGGGATTTTGCATGTGGGATACTAAAACCACCGGGTTTAACATCATGAATACCCCCTACGGAAAGGATTTACTTGCCCAATATGTTAATGCAACACGTGAAGCCGGGCTGGCAGTGGGGTTCTACTATTCACCTGAAGATTTTAATTTCCTCTACGAAAACAACCTTCAGGTACGCAGGCAGTTTCCTGAGCCCCTGCCTGAGAGCATTATGGACGATTACCTTGAGCTTGTGGAGCTTCAGTGTATGGAGCTGATGACTCAATACGACAATATTGATATTATCTTTTTTGATGGCGGAGAAGGGCCTCTGCAGGAAAAATGCAAGGCAGTGGTTTGGGAACTTCAACCCGACATAGTAGTTACCCGGGGGGCCATAAAAACCCCGGAGCAGACCGTTCCCGGCACCGTATCATCCGAACCGTGGGAATCGTGCATTACCATGGGTACCCAATGGGCCTGGAAGCCCACTAATGAAGAATATAAATCAGGAGCACGGCTTATAGAGTTGCTGATAGAAACCCGTGCCAAGGGAGGGAACCTGCTCTTAAATGTTGGTCCAAAGCCTGACGGCCGGTTACCCGAAGAGCAAGAGGCAAACCTGCGGGAAATGGCAGCCTGGCATTTCATCAATCGTGAAGCAATAGGGGGTGTACAGCCCTGGATTTTACCTCATGAAGAGAACATCTGGTTCACCTGGAAGCCGGAGGAAGAAACAGTTTATGCCGCCCTCACCAGAATTCCGGACTGGAGCAGAGGAGAACGCAAGGAGTTTTTGATTAAATCGGTTCAGGCATCTGAGAACACAACAGTGAGTGTGTTGGGCCAATCAGGTGAATTGGTAGAGTACCAGCCAGAAACTGATGCCCGCACGTATTTTGAACAAAAAGAGGATGGTTTGCACGTTTCCTGTGTAAGAGCCCAGCGCATCTACAACAACCATAAGTGGCACAATCCCCTGGTAATAAAAATAACGAATGCCGGTCCGGCAATGGTGCCGCCGGTGGTAAGCACCTCCCCTGCCGGTTTTACCAATCAGAAGAATAATGTGGTCTTAAAAGGAGAAATTCTGGACACAGGCGATGCAGAAAATCTGAAGGTTGGATTCCAGTACCGGGAATATGCAGGGTTCGTGGAAGAGTTGTATTCCGATGAATGGAAAGAAACTGAAACAGTTGAAATGACAGGAATTGGAGAATTCACAATCGACCCCAAAATAAAAAAAATGAACAGGGAATACCAGGCAAGGGCATTTGTTGATCATCCAAAGATGAGGGTATATGGCGATATTATTCGCTTTCGTTATTAATTTGTTTTTTGTCAAATCTGATAAATAAATTATTTTAGCAAGCCTTTACAAAACCTTTTTAAAACCGGAAATGTGAGCATATTAAAAATCAGGTTGCACTGGCAAATTCTAATTGCTTTTATACTGGCCGTATTGTTCGGTTACTTTATTCCCCAGGGGGTTCCTTATGTTGCCTGGATGGGTGACATTTTTCTCCGCTCCCTGAAAATGGTTATCATACCCTTGGTTTTCAGCTCCATTATCAGTGGAGTGACCAGCATGGGCGATGGAAAAAACCTTGGGCGGCTGGGGCTAAAAACCATGGCTTATTACCTCACCACCAGTGCACTTGCCATTTTAACAGGACTTGCAGTGGTTAACGTGGTTAAACCCGGTGTGGGTGTCGACCTTGGTTTCTCAAAGTCGGTTGAAGGACTGGCTGAACAAGCCGGCTCAGTAAAGGACATTTTTTACCGGCTCATTCCGGAAAACATAATTGACTCAATGGCGCAGGGTGATATTCTCCCGGTTATTTTCTTTGCCATACTTTTTGGATTTTTCATTACAAAATCCGAAGAAAACTACCGGCTGGGCCTGACAAATTTTTTCGATTCGCTGTTCCAGGTAATGATGAAAGTTACTCTTTTCATTATCCGGTTCACACCCCTTGGGATTTTTGGCATTGTGGCCAGGGAGGTGCAGCGCAATGCCGGGGAACTTGTCAGCATTGCCGGCAGCCTTGCAATATACAGTCTATGTGTAGTAGGGGCTTTACTTTTTCATGCACTGGTATCGCTGCCGTTGATTGTACGGATAATGGGAAAGGCAAAACCCTATGCGCACCTGAAAAACATGACTGTTCCGCTGCTCACAGCTTTTTCAACTTCATCATCAAGTGCAACCCTGCCTCTGACAATGGAAGCATTGGAAAATCAAAGCGGGGTTTCAAATAAAATATCAAGCTTTACGCTTCCGTTGGGAGCAACAATCAATATGGACGGCACAGCCTTGTACGAATGTGTTGCCGCCATGTTCATTGCCCAGGCCTATGGCGTCGACTTATCATTCACACAACAGGTGCTTGTGGTGGTTACCGCTTTACTGGCTTCAATCGGAGCTGCAGGAATACCAATGGCAGGACTGGTTATGATAACTGTTGTTCTCACAGCCGTAGGACTGCCACTGGAAGGCATTGGGCTGATACTCGCTGTTGACCGGATTCTGGACATGATACGCACCTCAGTTAATGTATGGAGCGACAGCTGCGGAGCAGTGATTATTGCACGTACAGAAAAAGAGGAAACTTTGGTGGGCTTGTAATTTCTTTTAACTTCAATTAATAGTATTAACAAATAACAAAAAACAAAAATTCAGAAGGATTATGAAAAGCAATTTTTTAAAATTTATTGTTTTATTAGTTCTTATTACCAATCTTCACGGCTGCAGGAACAATGATGCAGACATTTCGTACGATCGCAGTTATATCGATGAGATAAAAGCTGCGCGCAAGGACATTTCCTATTATATGGCACGGAATTTCGTTCCCGGAGCCAATGTTGCCGTTGCAAAGGAAGGAAAAATTATTTATTCCGAAGGAATTGGCCTTGCCTCAAAAGATTTGGAAGTACCGGCTAAACGTTCAACAAAATTCCGGATAGGTGAGGTTTCTGAAATTTTCACTTCACTACTTTATCATTTGCTGGCTGAAGACGGCACCTTGCACCCCGATTCAACAGTTCAGTCGTATTACCCTCACTTTCCGGAAAAAAAATACAAACTTCCCCTTAGCCACCTTGTGCAGCAAACCTCGGGCATCAGAATGTCTACCCCTGAGGAGGACGAGTGGCGGGGTTTAAATGTCCCGATACAGAAAGGCATCGAAAATTTCCGGAACGATTCACTGGTGGCAGCCCCCGGAAACTACCAGGTCACAACCATGTTTAACTACAACCTGCTGGGTGCAGTTATGGAAGAAACAACCGGCCTTCAGTTTCATAACCTGCTGGAAAAATTTATAACCGATACATTAGGACTTGAAAGCACACAGGTTGATAATCCGTTTGTTGTTGTAAAAAACCGCTCCGATTATTTCGATCATAATTTCATTGCTCAAGTTGTACATGCCACCTTTAAGGATATGAGGTACCGTGCTCCTTCCGAAGGGTTGCTGTCGAATGCCGAAGACCTGGTAAAACTGGGCAATGCCCTGCTCTATTCAGGTTACATTTCGAACGACATACGGGAAAAACTCTTTGAACCCATTGTTCTGGCAAACAACATGCCTGCAAATATGACCAACGGCTGGCTACTGCTTGAAGACCTTTCGGGAAGAAAGTTTTACGGGAAAAGCGGCAGTGTTACCGGAGGCAGTGCAGCAATTCTTATTTATCCCGAAGATGAACTGGTGGTGGCTTTTGCCTCCAATTTGAGTTCAATAAACGAAGACCTGCCGGTGTTTCCTATAGCAGGTCATTTTTTACAGGATGAAAAGCAGGAGCAGCAAGCTACAGAAAAAGAGTAAGAATAAATGGGTAACAGTTCTGACTAAAAGCAGCATGAGGGACCGATAAAAGCTGCTTTTAAAAGATGCTGAAGTTTTTTCTCAAAGAAAAACATACAGGGGAGACAACCTTTAATCTGTTATTTAACAAACTTGAGGGAGATTATGTATGTGGCGCAAATATTGCATCAAATAATATGATGCATGAAGCGCCGCATCATGGCCCCGCAACGAAGCCGTCTTTGCGAGTTTTCACCAAAAATTTTTGGGCACAATTAGAAAATAACATGGTGCAACACCATCTTTTGCACCTGATTCTATATAATAAGTCTAACAAATGAATGTCATTGATAATATGTTACTTTCAAAACCCCGTCATTGGTAGCGGGGTTTCAATAAAAAACCAAACCTTCAAACAGGTGTTGTATTCTATTCATTGTCACCGGCATTGGCAAATTGGATAGCGCGGCAATCTGTTAATAATCGCACCGGCCAATAACGATTAAAGTAAGGCTTTTGCCATTCGCAACAGATTGCTTCGCCCCGCTTGCAGTATGCGAAGGGTTGTTTTCTGATAAAAGACTATGCTTATTTTCACGAAAGCTCCTTTTTTTTGAAGCGAGTCTCGCAATGACGACTCCGTTGGAGAGTAAAGGCGAATGAAGGGCAGCGCGTACGGCTACATTTGAAAAAATGATTAATTTACGATTTAAAGTTATTCATTTGAAAGTTCGGTTGAATACCGAGGGGGTTATATTATATAATAAACCTGTGGGAGATTATGTCTGCGGCGCTAATGTTAAATCAAATGACAAAATACCTGTTGCGTCCCATGGTATCTAACCAACAAAGCGGTCTTTCCGGGCGCAGCTATGCAATCTCAGGCTATCCTGCAGATGCATTCAAAATAGAAAACACAAACTATTAAACAGGAAAGCGAACCGGAAGTATTTATGATTCAGAGAACAGTGAATCCACGAATTCCCTTCTCCTGAAAACCTGTAAATGTTCCATTTTCTCACCAATACCGATGTATTTAACCGGTATTTTAAACTGATCGGAAATACCGATTACCACTCCTCCCTTGGCTGTTCCATCGAGTTTAGTAAGAGCAAGAGCAGTTACTTCAGTTGCCTTAGTGAACTGTTTGGCCTGTTCAAAGGCATTCTGACCGGTGGAGCCATCAAGTATCAGCAGCACTTCGTGCGGTGCCCCCGGAACAATCCTGTCCATCACCTTCTTAATCTTCGACAGCTCATTCATCAGGTTCACCTTGTTGTGAAGGCGACCTGCAGTGTCAATGATTACCACATCGGCATTGTTTTTTTGTGCCGATGAAAGGGTATCGAAAGCAACCGATGCCGGGTCTGAACCCATTTTTTGTTTAACGATGGGGACATCCACCCTGCGGGCCCAGATTTCAAGCTGCTCGATTGCAGCAGCCCTGAATGTATCGGCTGCGCCCAGATACACTTTTTTACCGGCCTCCTTAAACTGGTAGGCTAATTTTCCGATGGTGGTAGTTTTGCCAACACCGTTTACCCCAACAACCATAATTACATAAGGCCTCGCGCCATCGGGCAAATCGAAATCGGAAGCATCGCCTGTATTGTTTTCTTCGAGCAGGGCAGCTATTTCATCTTTCAGGATTTGGTTCAGTTCCTCAACTCCAAGGTAACGGTCACGTGCCACCCGATCCTCAATCCTTCTGATTATTTTCAAGGTGGTATCCACACCTACATCTGAAGATATCAACACCTCTTCAAGGTCATCGAGCAACTCCTCATCAACCTTTGATTTACCTGCCACAGCACGGCCAAGCTTTTTAAAAACACTCTCCTTGGTCTTCGAAAGGCCCTGGTCGAGGTTCTCCTTCTTACTTTTTGTGAAACTTCCGAATATTCCCATTGAATTATTTTTTGCAGGGATTAAAAATAGTAAATTTTCAGTTGAGGCAGGACATATCCTAAAACAAAAGAAGCTTTCACCCATACCGATGAAAGCTTCTCCTGCTCATAAAGCCTATTATTATTGTTTTGAGAAATAATCTTTTACTTCGTCGTTGATAATTACCTCTTCTCTAAACATGTAAGCACCGGTTTCAGGATTCTTGATCATTTTTATAACTTTTGAATGACCTTTACCTGCACCTTTTTGTAATGTTGCTACCGTTTTCTTTGCCATAGTTCAAAGTATTTATTTAATTTCTTTATGTACAGTAATTTTCTTTAATACAGGATTGTACTTTTTCAGTTCCAATCGGTCAGGTGTATTCTTACGGTTTTTGGTAGTAATATACCGCGAGGTGCCCGGCAAGCCACTGTTTTTGTGCTCGGTACATTCCATAATAACCTGTATTCTTGCGCCTTTACTTTTTTTTGCCATTACAGAGTATCTTTAAATTTTTTCTATAATTCCTTTTTCTTTTGCATCGTTAATGGCTGCTACTATGCCCTTTTTATTGATAGTACGCAACCCCGCTGCTGAAACCATTAACTGCACCCAACGGTTTTCGTTTGGCAGGAAAAATTTTTTCCTGAACAAATTTACGTTGAACTTTCTTTTAGTCCTGCGTTTTGAGTGGGAAACATTATTTCCCACCATCGCACTCTTTCCTGTTATTTGACAAACTCGTGACATTTCTATTATAATTTCTTGATGTACAAATCAAACACGTTTTTTAACGGCTTGCAAAGAAAATACTTTTTTAATAAATAATCAAGCCGTTCGCAAAGTTTTTCCGCAAACAATTAACATTCGGATGTTAATTCTGTAAAGCAACCTGTAACTGCGCAATAAACACCCATTTAAAAAATCAACCTACGGGTGGTTTATACTCATAAACTGGGGAATTAATCAACATTTGTAACGTTTTTCTTTTCCGCTTAGTATAATGATTATCATTCCATCCGTTAATATCCAGCCCTAAAAACTGCCGGAATTACCAGGAACTACCTGCAGAACTGCAGCTATTAGGAATATTTGCGAAAGAATACCACCGGGTATTGGCACAATTTTTCCTCTTATACGTCAAATGTAAATAATTTCTGCCCGTTGCCTTTCCGCCTGGCCGGATTATTTCTAAATATCTTTTATGAAAAAAAGAAAGCCTGTAATAATAGCCGGCATCATTCTTATTGTTTTAGCAATCGTAGTCTTTGCGGGGACCTTGATTCTTGGCAATTATATTGAAGACGAACTGCAGAACCGGCAAATAGGAACTTACCGTGTGCAAAGCCGTGAAGCAGGTGTCAATGTTCTACTCAGACGCATCTCTATCAGAGACGTAGTTGTTGAAGATTCCGCAGCAAATCAAAAAATCACTGTCCCTGAAATCAAGGCGACCGGAATTCATATTTTCCCTTTTGTTTTCAATGATGAAATAATAATAAACAAGCTACACATTCAGCAACCCGAAATAACTGTAATGCGAAGCAACGGCGAAGAGGAATCCGGGCAGCAGGAAGATACTTCCACGGAACAGGACAGGGAAATTGAGCGGGTACATATCAAACAGTTTGAGGTAGCAGATGCAGCAGTTAGGGTACTGAACCGGACTTCCGGCAATGCCGACACCCTGCTTTCCATTCATTCAGGATTGGAAATTCGCAATCTGAACCTGTTCAGCGACAATCAGCAGCTAAAATTCAATGCACATTCGGCCGAAAAGCTTGAGGTGCAGTTAACCAACGGCTCATACAACCTTCCCGGAGGTTTGTATAAACTGCAATTCGGTTCGATCAACTTCAGTACAGAACAGGAAACCCTGAACCTGGAAGATCTTCATTTTTCCTCATTGCATTCAAAATACGATATTGCAAAACAGACAGGTGCAGAAACCGATTGGTACGACATCGTTCTGGAGCAGCTTAATGTGGAAGGCATCAACATAAATGCCCTGCTACAGGATACGGCTGTAGTCTTCCGGTCTGCCCGGCTGGAAGGGCTTGATGCCAACATATTCAGGGATAAGCGTCCGCCATTTCCCGAAAAGCCGGATACAAAGCTGCCCATGGAAATGTTGCAGGCATTGCCGGTTCTTGTATATACCGATTCTATACTGATTAAAAACGGAAATGCAATATACGAAGAGCATGCCGAGGAAAGCAGTGAACCGGGAAAGGTAACCTTTAGCCGACTGTATGCCACCATCTACAATCTGGGCACCCTGCAGGATTCTATCAACGGGCAGACTGCCATGGCGATAAGGGCAATGGTTATGAATGAAGCGCTGCTTGAAGCAAAATTTGTCTTTCCCAATAATGAATACTCACACCAATACCGTGTATCGGGAAGCATGGAACCGGTTAGTTTGTCGGCTTTTAATCCGATGCTTGTTCCCGCCGCATTTGTGAAGGTTGAGCAAGGTCGCCTCAGGCAACTCATATTTGATTTTACATACGACAATAACAATTCTGAAGGAAACCTGACCCTTCAATATGAAAACCTCGATATCAGCTTGCTTGATAAGGAAGACGGTTCGCAAAAAACTATAAAAACCTTCCTGACCGAAACTTTCGTTCTGCAGGAAGATAATCTGAAGAAAGACAATTCCTACCAGGAGGGTACAATATCGTTTGAACGGGAAAAGAAAAAATCGATATTTAACTACTGGTGGAAATCAATTTTTAGCGGCATAAAGGATATTTTGGCTTTTTAAAGTTAAAACGAGATTTGTTTCCCCGGATATGTTAGTAAATGATTCCAACGAATTTGTTGGCTCATTAAAATCAAAATAAATTGCCCTTACAGGGTGCAGGGAAGTATGAAACCGTCACCTCCCCGGGGGGATGAAGCCACGGTGTAAAAAAGGAAGGAGACTGCTGCTGTAAAGGGTATTTTTACACCATGCTTTAGCTTGGTGATCGAGCTGAAGCACCTATCTCTCCATGTACCCAGAATGAAAATATCAGAACATTCAGCTCCCATTGCTGCAACTAAAGCACCAGATAAAAAAAAAGAGAAAGGGAGGTGGAGGTGTCTGCAGGAAGATCACCGGGCTGAAGCCACGGTGTAAAAAAAGGCTGGCAGGTTTTACACCAAGCTTTGCCCCGTGAGATTTTTCACCATGCTTTAGTTTAATGATCGGGGTGAAGCACCTACCCTTCCTTGCACCCGGGATGGAAACATCAGGTCTTTCAGTCGGGCAACACCTCTAATCATGCTTTTATCCATTTACTTGATCTTCATTTTGAACACAGCTATATGTTAAAAGCAACCCCGGTGAACGTCCTGAAAGAATTTAAAATTTTCCCCTGTCCATATCATTTCCATCAAAAAATTCATTATTTTTTACCAAAAACAAACTGCAATGCCATGGATTATCTTTTAATAGCCTTAGGATTCATTTTTATTGTGGGCGGCATACTGGGCAGTATACTTCCCTTTCTTCCGGGTCCACCATTAAGCTATGGAGGCCTGCTGTTGCTTCATTTCACCGAAGCCCACCAGTTCACCGGCCGTTTTTTAATCATCTGGGGCGTGGTCACTGTTTTAACCTACCTTATCGATTACTTTATACCAATTTGGGGCACGCAACGTTTTGGCGGAAGCAGACAGGGCATATGGGGAAGTATCATCGGGCTTATAGCCGGCATCTTCTTTTTTCCTCCTTTCGGCATTATCATAGGCCCTTTTGCGGGAGCCGTCATAGGAGAGCTGATAGCCGGGAAAACCCATTCCGCCGCCTTCCGTTCAGGTTTTGGCTCTTTTGTCGGATTTCTTTTGGGCACCTTAATTCAGCTTATCGCTGCAGGATTAATGGCCTGGCATTTTGCAAAGGAATTGTTCGTCAACTGAACATATCCATCTTCCCAGCACAGGTTGCCCTCCCCAACAGGAGTTTTCGATATTTCTCAAAGCCTATGGACTACCGGTCCTGAAATTTATTTTTCATGCCCAAAAACCTTATATCACCAACTGTGGTTTTTATAAAAAAGAAACAGTTTACAATGAACGGACTTAAAACATTTGCCCTGCTGGCCTTGCTTACCTTTCTGTTTTTGTTTATCGGCGGGCTGATAGGTGGTCAGGGCGGCATGTTGGTTGCATTAATACTGGCCGGAATCACCAATTTTGTGAGTTATTTTTACAGCGACAAGCTGGTTTTAAAATCTTACAGAGCCCGGCAGCTTTCCTCCGATCACCGGATTACCCGCCTGGTAGAACAACTTGCCCGCAAAGCCTCATTGCCCATGCCAAAAGTATACATCATCGATCAGGAGCAGCCGAATGCTTTTGCAACGGGCCGCAACCCGCACAATGCTGCAGTTGCCGTCACAAGGGGGCTGGCAAACAACATGACCGACAATGAGCTTTCGGGAGTGCTTGCTCATGAGTTGGGCCATGTCAACAACCGCGACATCCTGATTGGAACCATAGCGGCAACAATGGCAGGCGCAATTTCATACCTGGCATGGGCTATGCGCTTTGGTGCCGGCAGCCGCGGAGGAAGCAATACCGGGGGGAACCTGGTTTTCTTTTTGCTGGCTTTAATTCTGGCACCAATTGCCGCATCCTTAATCCGGATGGCCATTTCAAGGGCACGGGAATACAAAGCCGACAGCTACGGCGCCAGGCTCAGCGGCAATCCACTCTACCTGAGCAATGCCTTATTGAAACTTGAAAACTGGAGCAAACGAATACCCATGAGCGGAAACCAGGCAACTTCACACATGTTCATTGTGAATCCTTTTTCAGGGAAAGCCTTTTCAAACCTGTTCAGCACCCACCCGCCAACACAGGAACGAATCAGGAGGCTGAAAGAAATGGCAGATAAAGGATTTTGAAAGCGAATGTGGGACAGGTATTTTTTTATGATAACAATTCAAAAACAGGCAGGATTTTATTTAAACAGGCCGAGTATCTGCCTGCAGGAAAGGGCCGCCTGAATGAACAACCCCTGCCATACAAAACATCAAAGCCGTCATTGCGCGCGATTTACCATTGAAATACAGACCCTTAACTCAGCCACCACAGCTTTATCATTGTAAAGAACCATTGTAATCGCATGGAGCAAAGCAATCTGTTCATATAGGTATTTCCAAATACACACAACATCATATGGTCACTGCCAATCGGTACAGATTGCTGCGCCCCCGTCTGTAATATGCGAAGGTTTATGCTTTGATGCAGGTAAATGCTGAATGATTTGTACAGCCTTTCATTTAAGCAAGCGGGTCCGTCAGCTGACGGAGCAATGACGGCTCCGTAGGGAGGACAACATGCGGCGCAGAAGTAACTATGGTGTTTAATGTTACATACGCGCCACTGACAATGTCTCCCATAAGTTTGTTATATAGAAGGTTGGTTTCAAAAATAAGGATTAACAAAAATAAGTTGGAAAGAGCTGTCATTGGTCACCTGCCAACGAATTCACTACACTCTTCTCATTGCCCTCTGCTATCTGCTCTTTGCCCCAAGCCTCCCTGGCTACTCCTCGTCCTTCCAGAACACACTGCATCGCTGCTCTTCAGCAATTCTCAAAATAGAAAATCCCAGGTCAATGGCCCGTGAGAAATCGGCACATGCTTTTTCCTTGTTGCCCATTTCGTAATTGGCAAGCCCCCTCAGGAACCAGGCATTTTTATTGCCGGGTTCCAGCTGGATGGCCTTGTCACAATCGGAAACAACACCCTCCATGTCAGAGGGGAACCGGGTGCCTGCCCGGTTGATGTATGCCCGGGCATTACCGGCATCGTGCCGGATATAAGTATCGAGGTCGGTGCGGGCATTGGCGGCATCCCCCGTAGCAAGGTAAATCCTGGCTCTTGTTAGATTCATTTCCGGATTACCTGTTTGTGCCAGCTTAGCCGAAAGTTCATTTAGCCGATCTTCAAAATCTGGCCGGGTCCAGAATCCCATTGTCATTTTAACCCTGCCGTTGCACAGGTCATCAACCAAATCGAATGAAAGGTAACAGTCGTTGCCTTCCGTCCTGTAAATCCCCGCCTCAGAGCACATCTCCCCTTCCCTGTCGCTGAACCGTATGGTGTCGTTGTTGAATTCATACCCGCTGACAACATCAGTATTCCCGTCATTTCCAAAGTCCACCTCCACCGCTCCGTCAGCTTTAAATTCCAGGCCTACAGGGCCTGACAGGGTCATACGCACCCATTTGCCGGAAAGAAGTTTGCCGGCACCTAAAGGAGTATTGCCTGTCTGTGCAAATGCCTTTGTTAAGGGCAAACATAATGAAAAGGCCAGAATCAATAACATGTAAATTGATCTTGAATCCATTTTTACTTCATTTAAAATTTAACTCTTTGTTTTTGGCCACTAAAATGATAATCCCCAGTCGGGCAACCAGGAAAACAAAAATTCCGAAAAGCGGATCGACCAAAGCCATTTTCATACCACCAGCCAGCAGGCTGGGTGTAAGTTCCCCATGCGCAGCCACCATATCAAATGCCTTAATCAGGCCGAAGGTCCGCCCCAGGAATCCCCAGGCCACAGCAAACCATCCAACATGGCTCATAAGCAATACTATTTTTCGATGATTACCAGGTTTTAAGAATCCCCGGACAAGAAGGGCGACTACTGCAAATAACAGCACTAAAAGAGTTACGGTAAAAACCGGTCCCCCATCAACAAATTTTCCAGTTATTCCTTCCATGACTATTAAATATTTGTTCATAATACATCAAATATAAATCAGATCAGGAACCGATTAATTTTTTTGAGACCGCTGAACAGTTTTTCCTGACATTCAACAAATTTACCACTCTTAAGTGAATTCCGGAACTGTTCGGGCAACAACCCGTGATAAACCTGTATTTTATCGATTAAAAGATGTCGAAAACACTATTTTCCGTAATATTGTTGTTATGAATCTGCTGAAAAAAATAAAACTCAAGGCTGTCCTGTTCCACATCCTGTTGTGGATTACAGTCTGGTTTTTCTTTTTCTATTTTTTTAGTTATAATTCAGATGACACCGCCTATGTAACATGGTTTTCCAGTTTCCTTTTGCCATTAACCATGGGAGTCACTTATTTCGTTGTTTACTACCTAATTCCAGGATATCTACTTACCCGAAAGTATTTTCTGTTTGCCCTTTACAGTTTCTACACCACGGTTTTTACCTCATACATCATTGTGCTTATCATCTACGGATGCCTCATTTTTCTGCTTAATTTCAATATTGCCATTATGCCACCCATGGGTAAAAACTTTTACTTCATTCTTATACTGGTAAATCTGGTTGTAGGGGCAGTAAGCTTTATTTCAATACTGAATCATAATTTTAAAACCGCTTCACGCAATAACGAACTGCAGAATAGAATACTGGCCGCTCAACTGCAACTTAAAGAGCAGGAACTGCATTACCTGAAAAGACAGATTCACCCACATTTTCTATTCAATACGCTCAACACCATATACGGGTTCGCCCTTAAACAGTCGAAGCAAACACCGGAAATCATCCTTAAGCTCTCCAACCTGCTCGACTATATACTCTACCAGGTGAACAAACCAAGGGTGAGAATTCAGGAAGAGCTGCTTCACATCAAAGAGTATATCGGGCTCGAAAGAATAAGGTTTAAAGATACCCTTATGGTGGATTTCACACAAAACATCGACAATAAAGAGGTACAGGTTGCACCTATGCTGCTCATCCCGCTGGTAGAAAATGCCTTTAAGCATGGAACGGTCATAAATGGGCAATTGAAAGTTGAAATGCATGTTTCGGTAAAGAATAACAGGCTCGACTTCTCAATTGCCAATACTTATCTGAAACGCGAAAGTAATGGACCTGGAGGAGGAATAGGATTGGAAAACATCCGTAAAAGACTGGAATTAAATTACAAAAACAATTACCGGCTTACCCATGAAACAGAAGGTTCCTGGTATCGATCGAAGCTTGAAATATTTAACTTAAACGACTGGAATAATGAGCAAAACAATTCACTGCCTAATCGTTGACGACGAACCTGTTGCGCGGGAGATTCTGGAAAGCCACCTGTCGAAAATTGAGGCTGTAAAAATTGAAGGCAGCTGTAAAAATGCAGCAGAGGCCTTTAATATTTTATGCCGTCAGAAAATTGACCTTCTATTTCTCGACATTAACATGCCCGATGTTTCAGGACTTTCGCTGGCCAAATCGGTAGGCAACAGTGTAAAAACCATTTTCACTACAGCCTACCGGGAGTATGCTGTTGAAGGATTCGATTTAAGGGCAGTCGACTACCTGCTGAAGCCCATATCGTTTGAACGGCTGTTGCAGGCCGTTTCAAAATACCTGGAAGAGCATGTTCCTGTTCCGGTAAATGAGGTAGTTGATCTAACTGCTGAAAAGCACGATTCGTTGTTTGTCCGTGCCGATCGGAAAATGGTGAAGGTTTGCCTTACTGACATTCTGTACATTGAAAGCCTTGCCGATTACATTAAAATCTACCTGACCGGCAAAACAATTACCACCCGCGAAACCCTCTCAGGGATTGAGGTTAAACTGCCACAAAAGGAATTTGTCCGCATCCACCGTTCGTTTATTGTTTCTTTGGCGGCAATTGATTCGTTTACAAATGAATATGTTGAAATCGGCAAAAAACAGATACCCATAAGCCGCAGTTACCGGAAAGAAGCGCTCGAAATACTGGAACAATGAACAATCAGGCATAACACTTAATTAACTAAAAACAAATAGCGGCCCGACTGCAGTTTTAAAACCGTTTTGCCATTATCCTGCTCAACCATTTTTATAAAATTGTTCTCGCTTACCGGCCTGCCGCTTTCCCTGATTTTTTTCCCGTCGATATGTAAGGTAGCTGTGCTGTTTGCCGGCACCACAACGCGGTACTCCACTTTTTTACCGGATCTTTCCCACGACGATACAATGGTACCGTAAGGGCCCTCGTGTGATGCTTCAAACTTGTTAAGACCATTTACAAAATTAGGTTTCAGTAACACATTTTTGAACCCCGGCTGCTCCTCATCTGGAAAGATACCACCCAGGGCCTTATAATACCATGCATTAATTTCGCCAAACATGATGTGGTTCATTGAGATGTCGCTTTCAGCATCCAGTGGCCAGTTTTCATAAAATGTGGTAGCGCCGTTTACTATCCACCAGCCCCATGAAGGAAATGTCTCCTGTGAAGCCACTTCCCAGGCCAGATCAGCATAACCGTTTTCGCTCAGTGCATTCAAAATGGCCTTGGTTCCCAGTAAACCCACATCAATATGCTTATCATCGGCCACTACTCTTTTAGCCAGATTGTCCGCCACCTCTGCCCTGATGTCTTCTGGCACCAGGTCACGGTGCAGAGCCACGCTCAGTTCAGTCTGCAACCCGCTGCCATACATTCCGGTTTCCCGGTTCAGGTACTTTTCGTTTATCGCCAGTTTTATTTTATCGGCCAAAGCTGCATATTTCTCATAGTCGGATTGTTTTCCCAATATTTTTGCCGCTTTCGAAAGTATAACCGCATCCACATAATAGTAGGCCGAGGAGGTAAACTCCTTTGGCGCCTGCGATTTCACCGGTACCCAGTCGCCCAGTCCCCAGTCGGTTATGCCTGAAGGATATTGTTCATCTATATAATCGACGTAACGTTTTATATTATCGTAACTGCGTTCAAGCAATCTTGAATCGCCGTAAAACAGGTAAATGTTCCAGGGAATAATAGCGATGGTGCTGGTCCAGTCGGGGCCATTAGCCCAATGGTATCCCCACCCGCTGGTGGGTATAATGGCCGGCAGCACACCATTCGGCTGCTGTTCATCGCGATGGTCGGCCAGCCACTTCTCATAAACCGTAATCCCATCATAGTTGTAAAGCCCCAGTTCTACGGCAATATGGGCATCGCCCGTCCATCCGTTTTTCTCACGCTGGGGGCAGTCGGTCGGGTAACCATAAAGGTTCGACAGGTATGAAGCATTGGCCGCCTGCCAAATCTTATTTAAAGTATTGTTCGAGGAATGTATGGTTCCAACCGGGGGTACATCGCTGTGCATAAAATAAGCAACCAGGCTTTCCTTCGTGAGCTGAAGGGGTTTATCAGAAGTCACCTCCACATACTGGAAACCTTTGTAGTTGAAGCGGGGCATAAACTCCTCCTCCCCTTTCCCGCCAAGGATAAAAACATCGGTCTGAAACGGGTCAGAATCATCGGTTGGCCGGTAATGCACATCAATGTTCGACATGTCGGCACGCCCTGTTGAATCGAGCCGTTCCACGTGTTTCAGCCGAATGGCAGTTCCTTCAGGTCCCGTAACATTAAGTGATGTCACCCCGGCCATATTCCTGCCGAAATTAAAAAGCCAGGTACGTTCACCCTGCTTAATCATTTCCACGGCGGAAATCTCCGTCACATGACGGACGGGGTGCAAAACCTGGGCAGTAATGTTTTGGGAAGGAGCGCCGGTAACCATCGCCCCGCGCCATCCTTCGCCATTAAATCCCGGAGCGTCCCACCCGGGTTGCTCCAGCCGGGCATCGTAATGTTCGGCTGTATAGATGCTGTTAAAGATTACAGGGCTTAGTGCAGTTTGCCAGTCCGGCCCTGTGACTATATATTCTTCTGAACCGTCTGCATAAGTAATCCGCAAATCCATGCAAAATTTGGGACGGGCACGCCACGGGGCCTTATCGAAATACCACACGGCAGTCGACTGGTGATTGTACCACCCATTGCCCAGCAGCACTCCCAAAACGTTTTCCCCCTGCTGCAGGTTTTCCGTAACATCATAGGTAACATAAAGATTACGGCGGTCGAAACGGGTATAGGTGGGGTCCAGCTGGTGATCGCCAATTCGTTTGCCGTTAATGGAAAGCTCATACAAACCTGCCACTGCAATGTATGCCCGTGCCGAGCGGATAGCCTTGCCTGACCGGAATGCCTTCCGGAAATAAGGCGCAGGCTTAAGGTTGTAATCGTAAGTGTCGGTAATCCACCGGCCTTTCCAGTTTGCCTGGTCCACCATACCGGTTTCAAACCAGGCTGCCGGCGCCCATTCCGACCATTTTCCCGACTTGTCCTGTACCCGCACGCTCCAGTAATAGCGTGTGAAAGGCTGCAAATCAGGTCCGTTGTATACCACAGGAATCACTGCCGAATTAACCGCTCCCGGTTCCCACACATTTCCTTTGCCGGAAGCAACCTCTGATTCTCCGGTACCCACAACCAGCTGAAACGCTTTTTGCAAAAATCCGGTCCGGTTTTGTTCCACCTGCCATGTAAAACGTGGATGCAACTCATCGATGCCCAATGGATTGACAAGGTATTCGCATTTCATATTTTTTACATGAACCTGTGCAGGAACCGAAAATCCTGCGAATATCATTAAGAAAAAAAGTAAGAAATTAGTTTTCATAGTTGCAGCTTATAAATCTACATTAATTGTTCAAATATTTCAGACCGGGATACCCAACTGAGCCGCCCTCCCCTGTTGAAAGGCATTTAACCCTTTATTATTTTAACCCCTTTTGGAGCTTTAAAAGTAGTTGTCACATTTCCATCATCTGTTTTTTCATGCCTGACCTCCAGCACCCCGAAAGGAGTAGGAAAAGTTCCCTCCACCCAATCCAAATCTCCCAGATGGGGTTCCAGTTTAATTTTACTGCCGCCCGGTTCCAGCACCTTAATGCCCAGCACATGTTCGGTAAGCCATGCAGTAGGACCTGAAGCCCATCCGTGACAGAGGCTGTGGCGGTAACTTACATAGCAGTAATCGCCATAAACCCCGTGAACATCCACTTTTCCCTCGGGAACCACCTGATCGATGCGTGCGGCATTTTCCTTCCATTCAATGTTAAAATCTTCCCAGAAGGTTGTTGCCCCCAAATCGAGCATACCTCCCCAATATTCACGTATGTTATCCAGTGCCCCCCGGTAATCGCCTGCAAGTGCCCTGGCCTGCAGCATATAGTAGCCATAAAATGTGGACATGCGTTTTGCCCCGTCTTTTGCCAACACATCAGCATTTGCTGTTTCGGGAGCCATGAGGCCGGAAATTGCCAGCAGTGCAGCGGCCTGTTTTGAATTCGCTGTACCGGGGATATGCTTTTTCAGCTTCTCAACCGACTGCAGACAAAGCGCCAGGGTTTGTTTATCTTCAAGTATTTTACTGAGTTCAGCCCCGGCTTCAAAAGCCATCACCATCATTGATTGCAAACCTGCATGCACGGCCTCCGGATTCCCGCTTGAAGGCCAGTCGAGGAATCGGTTGCCATCGAGAACCTCTTTTCCTTCATCATCGATTTTTGATGCCAGATGCTTCAGCAATCTTTCCAGATAATCTTCTTGTTCTTTCAGATAGTTCAAATCACCCTGGTAACGATACCAGTCGCGGTGAAGGATTATCCACCACATGGAATAGGAACTGATGCCGTTCATCCATGCGGGTAATGGTGTAAGATCACGTGCCAAATCAAGGCTTTTGGGCACCACCTCATTGAAACCGAAGACCGAATTGATTGTCATCACCTCGGGATGCAAGTCCCCCACCCACACCAGGCGGTCGCGCTTGATGCCGTCCCACAGATACTCCTGCATGTTCAGGTGAACGGTATAGGCTCCTGTGAGCCAGATGTCGTTCAGACGTTTATCATTGCTCCGGAACGACCCCAGGTAAGGGATATCGCGGTATATGAACGCGGCATTGATTTCTTTAATCTCCAGCCTTGCATCCGGCTCCACCAGGTCGATGCGTACAAACCGGAAGCCGGTCTGCCCCAAATCGATGCGCCCCAGCCACGGCAAAGTGACTTCAAAATCACGCATTGCATGGTCGTTGGTCGCACCATTTTCCTGCAATTCACTCATGGCTTCAGCAACCGACTCACCAAACCGGACACGGACCCTGCCGGCAGGATTGGAATTGCCAATGGTGGTTACAATTTCAATCCCGCCCTGGATTTCCCTGCCAAAATCAAGTACTATTCCCGGTTGATGACTGCCATCGTGTTCCATCATCAGGTATTCTCCCCGATTCAGGTCGGCCTGCCCATTTCCCGGCTTCAATATGCTTTCACTGTTTTTTATGAATTTTCCGGAGTTATCCGATGTCCAAACGATAGAAACAGGCGAAAAAGCCTTACGTGTTAAAGCGGTTTCCCTCACAGCCACATTTTCTGCTGAACTGAAAACCGGCGGAAGTTGTGCCGCAGTGTTAAATACAGAAAAAAAACTCAGAACAACTACAGCTAAAATGATATATCCTTTCAAAACCCGATAGATTTAAGTTTTTAATCAGTTCAAAAATAGATTAAATTATTAATGTTTCCCCCGTCCGTCAGATCAATAACATCAGCTAAATTACAAAAATTAATTGCTATACATTTACAAATCTTCGATATGACAAATCTCCTTCCTTTCAACGCCTAAATCATATAGCTTTGGCCTTCTGAAATTTGAGCCCGGATGTTATGAAAAAAAATGTACCATTTATTTTTTTGTTTGTACTGATGATTGCAGGGTGCCGGCACCATAATGATGCTGTTATTGATTTGGAATCAAAGCCCGTTGAACCAGAATTGTTCGGCAAAGGAATTGTATCAACAAATATGTATGAACGTGATATTGCCATATCTCCCAAAGGAGATGAAATAGTTTTCACCCTGAGCGATTACGGGCAAACCAGGCGGTGCCTGGTTATGATTTCAAAAAACGGGAATAGATGGAGCTCAAAAAAGATACTGAGCTTCTCAGGTAAATATGCCGACATTGAACCCTTTTTCTCAACCGACGGGAACAAACTTTTCTTCGCATCGGACAGGCCTGTTAATGCCGATGACATTGTGAGCGATTACAACATCTGGGTCTCTGAAAGATCCGCTGACGGGTGGGATGATCCAACACCTCTGCCGTCGAACATCAATACGAATAAAGATGAATTCTATCCTTCGGTGAGCAGCAACGGCAATCTGTATTTTACAGCACAACATGATAACAGCCATGGAGGGGAGGACATTTTCGTTAGTAAGTATATTAACGGGCAGTACCTTGCTCCGATCCCCTTAGATTCTGCCATAAACACCCGCGGCGATGAATTCAATGCTTATGTAAATCCCGAAGAGAACCTGATCATTTTCGGCTCCTATGGCAGAGCCGACGGACAGGGAGGCGTCGACTTGTACATCAGCCGCAAGGATGCCTCCGGAAACTGGACTCCTGCTTTGAACATGGGGCCTGAAATTAATTCCGAAAAACTTGATTTCTGCCCTTTTATTGATACCGGGAGGGGAAATTTTTATTTCACCAGCGACCGGATATTAGCTCCTGTGAAGCAAACACTTGATGTTAAGGAACTGGAACTGCTTTCAAATGATGTATTAAACGGCATGGGAAACATATACAAGGTAAGCCTGGAAAGCATCGGATTCAAGTAAAATCTTCAGATCGATTCATTAACAACTGGTTGTTGGGGAATTGAAAACGAAAAGATTGAACCGGTGGTTTTACTATCCCCTGCTGACCGGCTTTCTACCCAGATTCTCCCGCCATGTTTTTCAACAAATTCCCGGCATAATATCAATCCCAGCCCGGTACCTTTTTCCTTGTCCGTACCTTCAGTTGAAAAGCTCTCATCAATTCTGAAAAGTTTATCAATTTTATTTTCCGGGATACCAATCCCTGTATCGGCTATGGAAATAACCAGGTGATTATTATGCTCCACTGCTGAAACAATTACTTTTCCACCCGGATTGGTAAATTTGATTGCATTTGACATCAGATTTCTAAAAACTGTGCCAATTAATTGTTTATCGGCATATACTGTTAAATGAGAAGGAAGCTCATGATGAACATCTATTCTCTTCTGACTGGCAGCGGGAATAATTATTGATTCCACTTCGTTCATAATATCTGATACCTGAACATTCTCCGGGTTAAATTCAAGCCTTCCGCTTTGCGACAATGACCACTCCACAAGGTTCATCAATAAATCGACTGCCATTTTTGACGACTGGTGGATTATTCGTGCAATTTGTTCAATTTTATCCCTGTCCAGATGCTGAACCTGTTTAATGAGTATATCGCTGAAACCCAAAATTGAATTGAACGGATTTCTAAGGTCATGGGCAATAATAGAGAAAAATTTATCTTTTGTGGCATTAAGTCTCCTGAGTTCCTCATTTTGCATTTCAATAATTTCCTTATCGCGGAGCTTATCCTGTGTCCGTTCCCATTCTTCATGCATTTCCACGTCGTCTAAAGCTCTGTCCACTGCAAACACAAGACGTCCAAGCCTGTCTTTCAGCACATAATCTGTGGCACCCTGCTTTACAAGTTCAACCGCCTTGTCTTCACCAATTGTTCCGGAAATGCAGATGAAGGGCGCCCTGGGCTGCAGTTTTTTTGCCAGCTTCAGGGCTTCAGAAGCATTAAAGCCCGGCAATGTATAATCGGCAAGAATGATATCATAAGTACCGGATTCCAGGAATGAAATGAATCCTGCTTCATCTTCTGCAACATTCATTTCTACCTCGTATCCGGCATCCGCAAGCATTTCCTTCAGAAGTTCAGCATCTTTGGGAGCATCTTCAAGGCATAATATTTTCAGGAATGATTTGATTGCTGTCATAGGGTTTTATTTTATTCTGGTAATTCATTTAAAACAGCCCAAAAACCACCAATCTGTTTAACTGCATCGATAAATTGCTGAAACCCCACCGGTTTTACCACATAGGCATTGACACCCAAATCATACGACTGGGTTAAATCTTCCTCCTCCCGTGATGATGTAAGAATAATAACCGGAATTCTTTTCAGCTTTTGATCACTCCTGATGTTACGCAGCACCTCAATTCCTCCCATTCGGGGCATTTTAATATCAAGCAGCAATATTGCAGGATTTTCAGGCTTCCGTGAGGCAAATTTACCTTCACAACGCAGGTATTCCAATGCCTCCACCCCGTCGTGAACCACCACCACCTGGTTGGCCAGATTATTTTCTGCCATTGCCTCCAGGGTAAGTTCCACGTCTTTCGGGTTGTCCTCTGCCAGTAAAATTGTTTTAATTTTTACCATAATTAATTTTCTTTATCCTTAGGTAATGAAAAATAAAAAGTTGCTCCTTTATCAGGCTCGGCTTGTGCCCAGGTGAGCCCTTTATGTTTCAAAACAATGCTCCTTACATTGGCCAGCCCTATCCCGGTTCCTTCAAAATCATTGTATGAATGCAGGCGCTGGAATACCCCAAACAGATTCTGCGCATATTTCATATCAAATCCAACTCCATTGTCGCTTACGGAAAAAACATATTCATCTTCCTTTTCGGTTACGTCAATTTTTATAACTGCATTTGCCTTGTTACCCGTAAATTTCACAGCATTATTAAGAAGGTTCTGCCAGACCTGGTAAATCAAAGATTCATCGCAGAATACCGGGGGCAACTTTGAAACCTGCCATTCTATGTACCTGTCAGAGTTGTTACTTTTTGTCTGTGATATAATCTCCTCAACTATTTCATTCATATCCACATCGGCTTTCTGCACTTCCTTTCTGCCGGTGCGTGAAAACTCAAGCAGGTCGTTTATCAGCGTATCCATTTGATTTGCCGAATCGGCAATACTGTCGAGGTAATGCTTTGCCTTCTCAGGCATCTGTTCATAGAACCGGCTCAAAAGTAAATCAACATATCCGTTTATATGTCGTAAGGGTGCACGAAGGTCATGCGAAACAGAATACGAAAAAGCTTCCAGCTCTTTAGTTGCTTCTTCACGTAATTCTTTTTCCTTGTTTTGTAGTGCAATTTCCTTCATGGCAAGGTTCAATTTGGCCTGTTCTAATTTTTGGCTGTTATTGGCCATATCGAGTAATTCCCTGACATCCTTCAGATTATCCAGGTTTATATTGTATAACCTGAAAAGTTCGTTGTACTTTTTTTCAAGAACCTTCAATTCAGTTAACAATTCTTCACTGGATTTTTTTGGATCAGGTTTCATTAATAAGGATTTTAAATGAATAAAAGTATGAAAAATATCCCTGCATTTCAATTCTTTCTGTAACATTTTAGCAGGCTGAATGAGAACCGGGCGATATGAATCTTGCCTTTCAAATTGCAAGTATTTAACTAAATATACCGCTCAATTATTCTGTCTGATTATCTGCTGAAAAGTTCAGTCATAGTTACCGCTTGAAAAAAATAAAAGTATTTTTTTCAAGTCCGGAAACTATTGTTGTTATTTTTTAAACTGCACCGATACTTTGTTGAATAAAGCAAAAAACAACAAGCGGTAAATGGTTTTATTGTACTTTAACTTCCAAAGCATTTGCAGCAGGAATGAGATTCGATCCTGTTTTTTAACAAGCGACTCATTATTATTTAACGCATCAATTGCAGCCAAATCGTCATCGGTTAATAAAAAATCGAACACATCGATGTTCTCAATAATTCGTTTAGAATTGTTTGATTTTGGAATGGTAACTACATCTTTTTGATAAATCCACCTTAATACAATTTGCGCCGGTGTTCTTTGATATTTACGCGCAATCTTTTTGATAAGCGGTAATTGAATGGCCTTGCCTGTCATGAGCGGACTCCATGCAACCGTTTGAATGCCTTTATCCCTGCAATAGGTATGCAATTCGGAAGACCAGTGAAGCGGATGAAACTCAACCTGGTTCACAGCCGGAACAATTTTGCTGTTCGACAGCAGATATTCAAGGTGATGAACTTTAAAATTACTTACACCAATGGCGCGTATTAATCCCTGCTCATACAATTCCTCCATTGCTTCCCAGGTCTCAAGGGATTTTTTTCCCCGGGGCCAGTGAATAAGATACAGGTCGAGGTAATCGGTTTGCAAATCTTTCAACGTTTGATAAAAGGCTTCTTTTGTTGATTGGTACCCCTGCTGATCGTTTCCGACTTTTGATGTAATAAATATCTGATCTCTTGGCAAACCGCTCAATTTAATTCCCCGGCCAACACCTGCTTCATTATGATACTCATAAGCAGTGTCAATCATCCTGTAACCGTTTTTAATTGCATTTACAACTGCTTTCTCAACCGGGCCGTTTTCCTGTAAACGAAAAACACCGAATCCTGTCCGGGGCATTTCAACTCCATTGTTTAATTTAACAGTTATCATTGAAAGAAAAAAAATTAAATATTATCATGTTACAGGGCATCAACAGATGCTTCTGTTTATAACTTAAATAACATAACATTGCTCTCTTCTTCTGATTCCGAAAGGCGATTAATAAATAACCCGATGACCATCTTTTACTATCACCCGGCTAAAACTATTTCCACACAAATAAAAGGAATCTCCCTACTCCACAACTGGTAAAATGTGAACAATAAAATGCTCAGAGTGTTCAACCGCTATTATTGCAGCTCCCCTTTTACAGCATTTGTGGTGCAACAAATATGCTGTTGCTCAGCTCCGCAGCACCCGCATTGCGGAAGGCAATCCATACATCAGGCAATGCCTCATCCGGCAAGGGTTTCGACAGCTTTCACAAGCAATGGCCTGCTGAACGTTTCACCCCTGAAAACTGACAGTCTGCAACGGAGGCATCGTTAAAGCGGGAAATTACCACCAGGGTATCGTCTGAAGCTTTGCCGGCAGCTTCCTCCCCATTTTTCCACCAAACCAGCACTCCTTCAGGGTGAGCCTCCGGGGTTGCGTTCATGTTCTTTGCCCCCTGCTCTCTTTTAAACCCTCAATCTTCACCTTATAAATTCCAAAAACCCGGAAATCGAAATTCTGAACTTTGAATTTTGAACAGTTATTTCTTTTACAATATTGCCACGACACTTTAAAAAACTGTTCAACACCTGCAGCCGCTGTCGCTGAGCCGGCTGCGCCGGCGATTAACTGTCGTAGTACTTTGCCGGTTTAATCCGTCTAAAAATCTTGCCGTTCATCCTATAAAACACCAGCGTTTGCATCATTTCATCACTGACTTCCGGCAATTTATCAATTTATGCCATAATGTACTGTATTTTTCCCAATCAAATATAACATAAATTTAAATCAATTTCATACAAAAGCCAGATCAAAGCCAGATCAAAGCCTAATTAAATTCGCGATTATTCGAATTTGGTACGATGAAGGTACGGTGATTGATTAATAAAAATAAAGGTTCAAACAAACTTTTTGTCGGGTGGAACAGATGGAATTATTGGACATATGCTTGTTCAGCAATAAAGGTTCTTTATCCTTACTCCAGGTCCTCGTCATCCACGCTTTTTGCTCTCTGCTCTCTGCTTTTCGCCCCATGCCCTCTGCCCCTCCCCTTGTTTTTGAACAAAATATTTTTTAATTTTATTTGTCAATTCATAAAATCATTACTATTGCCTTCATTGCCGAACATAATACTTAAAAGGGGTAAACGAAAAGGAGCCCCGGTTGTGCAGATAGAGTTTCCATACAACAAGCAGCTGATTGATGTAATCAGGCAAAAAACCAACGCCGCCTGGAGTGCTAATTTAGGCTGTTGGTACATTCCGGAAAGCAATTTTAACCTGGGAAATTTTTTCACTGCGCTTAAAGATGTGGCTTATATTGATTACAGGGAATTGCAAAAAGAGGGACAAGAGCAGATAGAGGATAGGCCGGAAAAAGAAAAAGCACATATAAAATTGCCTGCCGGATATCTTGAACGACTGGAGCAGGAACGTTACAGTGAAAGTACAATAAAGACTTACACACATTATTTCAGAGATTTCATTTCAGCATTTTCGGAAAAAGATTTACAGTACATTACAAAGGAGGAAATCAATGCGTATATACTAAAACTTATTCAGGAGAAAGATATATCATCTTCCCAGCAAAATCAGCGCATTAATGCCATCAAGTTTTATTACGAAAAAGTACTTAACCGGAAGAAAGAATACTACCAGATTGATCGTCCACGAAAAGAAAGGAGGCTTCCGGATGTACTTAGCAAGGAAGATATTGGCAGGATGATAAAAGCAACCGCAAACCTCAAGCACAAATGCCTGATTTCAATTATTTATTCGTGTGGCTTACGACGGAGTGAAGCAGTAAACCTGCGATTGAAAGATATTGATTCCAAACGCATGCTTATAAAAATAAGGGGTGCAAAGGGGAAGAAGGACAGATATGTTCCTTTATCGGGAGTGTTATTGGAATTACTGCGCAATTATTACCGGAAGGAGAAACCATCGAACTGGCTGTTTGAAGGCCTGGGAGGAATGCAATACAGTACCACCAGCATCTATAATGTAGTTAAGAATACAGCACGAAAAGCCGGCATAAAAAAGCGCATCTATCCTCATATTTTGAGGCACAGTTTTGCCACCCATCATCTGGAACAGGGAACCGATCTTCGTTTTATCCAGGCTTTTTTAGGTCATGAAAGTTCAAAAACGACTGAAATTTACACACATGTATCCAACAAGGAATTATTGAAATTTAAGAATCCGCTTGATGAAATTTTTGACTCCGATGAAAAACATTAACATATTCCATTAATTTAGCGGTGTATATTCAATAGGATTAAGAAGACATATGAGATATAAATTCAATAATAGAACATACACAAACGTTATAGCAAATTTTGAAAAAAACCAAAAACATGAAAGTTAAAACCATTTATTTCATCCTGACAATTTTATTTATAGCTGGATGTGCCGAGAAAACTCAATTAAATACAGATGAAATTAGGAGTGTTTTCTCTGGGACTTTTTATACAGAAAATGTTTCTTCAATAGATACGGATGACGGCAAACAGAAGAAAATCCGACTTGTTTTTGAAAATGAAAATCTATACAACCACTACTTAGTGAGCAGACCTGCAATTGCAAATTTTTGTGCGATTTCTTTTCTTAAAAACAATCCATCTATTTTCAAATCCAATGACTTAGTAGAGGTAGAAATAAAAAAAGAGAACAATGTGGTTTCTGACAGTATTTTTACAATGAGTTATGATTCAGCAAAAATTGCATCTCAAATTGACGACTTCAATTACAGAGAAAAGAAACTTAAATCGTTTTTCGATTATGTACAAAGTCAGGAATATGACTCAATAAAATCTATGACTGGAGACCTTTTCAAAAGTGACTCAACATTGCATGAATACGTTTTGGAAATAGAAAAAGAAATGCCAGACAGTATCAATAGAATTATGGCAATCGGAATTAGAACTTTAATAAATATTCACGACAAAGAATTAGAGGAAATTACAATGTTAACTCAATCAAAAAGTGAATATGCATTATTCAATTTTAAGACTATGAATGAAAATGATAAATTCAAAATAGTTGGAATAAAATATTAAAAAACTTGCTATAACACGGTACATATTGCAGGGCGGGGTTCGGTGGTACGCCAACTGCGGATTCTCGTTTCACAGTTCCGTGTCCTTCGGACAGGAACGCTCTCCGAAATCCGCCCCGACAACATGTACCAACCGTTATGGGGCATAATGAAAAACAAGGAGCTTCCACAAAAATGATAGTAAAATAATTTGAATTTGTTATCTTTGGAGATAACTTTGCAAAATGAGCAGACAAATCATATTTCACGGAGAATACTTTATTGACTTTTACAAGGAACTTGATGTTGGCGTTAAATCAAAAATTAAATATGTCTTTGAATTGATAAGGCAAGTTGAAATGGTCCCTAAAAAGTTTTTAGCTCCAATGACTGGTTACGAGGGACTCTTTGAAATAAGAGTTGAATATCAGTCAAACATTTATAGGGTTTTCTGCTGCTTTGACGAAGGAAAACTTGTTGTTCTTTTCAACGGCTTTCAAAAGAAAACACAAAAGACACCCAAGAAGGAAATAGAAAAGGCAATGAGATTAAAAGAAGATTATTTTAAACAGAAAAAATTGAAATCATGACAGATTATAGTGGAATCAGGACTTTTGATGAATTACTTGAACGTGAACACGGGAAAATTGGAACTGAAAGCAGAAATGAATTTGAAGAAAAAGCTCAAATGTTTATCGTGAGTGAAATGTTAAAAGAAGCTCGCAAAGAGGCAAAATTGACTCAACAACAATTGGCAGAAAAGGCTGGTACAAAAAAAAGCTACATTTCGAAAATAGAAAATGCAAAGGGAAATATCCAGCTTTCGACATTAATCCGAATTTTTGAGACTGGATTAAACCGAAAAATCGGATTGACTTTTTTGTAATGAAAAATAAATTACAGCCCCATAACATTGTGCAAATTACATAACTGGGACAGCAAATCCCCGGACGTCCGGTTCCCGCATGGATTTACCTGCCTCTAAGGGCAGGGAACCATCCAGGAAACCGGTACGCAACTTGCACCTGACCGTTGTGCCGCATGCAGATAATTTCTTTAAAAAACTACTTGTTTGATATACTAATAACATATACCTTTGTGATATAAAATTTATTTATCATGAAAACAGTATCCTTAAAAATAGATGATTCCATATTCGGAGAGACTGAAAAAATTCTTTCAACGGTTAAAAAACCAAGAAACAGATATATAAATGAAGCTATTGATTACTATAATAAGCTTCAACAACGAATGATTCTGGAGAAAAAAATGATAAAAGAATCTAACTTGGTGAAAAAAGAGTCAATGTCTGTTTTAAAAGATTTTGAGGAGATAGATTATGTCGATTAAACAATATGAAATTTGGATTGCTGATTTGAATCCTCAAATTGGGACTGAGGCTGGTAAAACAAGACCAGTTTTAGTACTTCAGACAAATCTGTTAAACAAGATACCACATCCATCTACAATTATTTGCCCTATAACAACTAATGTGAAATTGGATGCTGAAATTTTACGTGTACACTTAAAAAAAGGCACCAGCAACCTGATGCAAGATTGTGATATAATGATTGACCAAATCCGGACAATTGATAATAAAAGGTTGATTAGAAAAATTGGTGATTTACCGGGTGATTTAATTAATGTAGTTAAAGAAAATATTAAAATAGTTATCGATTTATAAAAAGCACGCCGGCACAACATGCGTAAAAAACATTGCGCGTTAAGTGCTAATTAGAACTTCATTACATTTAATCATTGAACTAGCATCTTGAAAATTAAAGCATTGAAAAGCGCAAAGTTTCTTACCGCTGACCGTTAATGCAAATTTTTCATCACATAGTTGTCCTTTAGTGAAACTTATTCTATCTTTATATCGTGAAAAACCAATATGAAATTTAGGACTGCAATATTCTACAAAGACTATTTTGAGAAATTTTTTCTCAAGCAATCTGAAAAAACCAAAGCGAAAATAATCTGGACTATTCAATTGAAGAACTTGAACGGGTACCAGAGATTTATTTAAAGCATATTGAGTCAACAGATGGTCTTTATGAAATTCGCATTAAACAAAGCGGTGATATTTTTAGGATCTTTTGTTTTTTTGACCAGGGAAAGCTGATAATAATAGTAAATGGATTTCAAAAGAAAACGCAAAAGACACCTAAAAGGAGATAGAAAAAGCACTTAAAATTATGGAGGAATATAAAAATGAAAAGTAATAACAAAATGACTCTAAATGAATTTAAAGATAAACATTATGGAGTTAAAGGAACTCAGAAACGGGATGAATTAGAAAATGGATATGAAGACTTTAAACTTGGTGCCTTATTGTATCAGGCTCGTATTGAAAAAGGGATGACACAGTCAGAACTGGCAGAAAAAGTGGGTACTACAAAATCTTATATTTCCAAAATTGAAAATAACGTTAAAGAAGTAAGGCTTTCAACATTGCAGAAAATAGTTCAATTGGGTTTGGGTGGTAAACTTGATTTATCGATAAAACTATAAACTTGCATTAACAGTGCAAATTTCATAGCGGTGCCGGTGCCGATTTCAGCAGCGGATTCTCGCATCAAAGTTTAATCTTGAAGGAAAAGAACGCTCCGCAGTCCGCTACGAAATTTAGCACCAGCCGTTATGGGCAAAACTAAAACAGAGATGAATAAACTAATTTTAATACTTACAACAATCTTAATTATCGCTAATTCATGTGTTGGGCAAAATGACTTAGATTCAAAGCAAATTGGAAAATACTTTGACAAAAAAGAAAAAAAAGAATTGGTGAAAATTATTTCGTTTGTTGACAGTTTGGTACTATCAAAAACTGAATTAAAAGAAATTGATAAAGCCTACCATCAATATTTTGACTTACTTCACGAAAATGCAGCTAATGGTGATTTGGACTGGGCTTTTGACGAAGAAATGAAATATAATTTTCTATTCAATATTGACTCGACAGTATTCAATAAAATATGGTTTAAATCAACGACTTCGAGAATTGTAAAAACGAGAGATACGACCTTGTATAATCCTGAAGATTTTATCTCCATTGACTTAAATAATAAAGGAGACTTTGTAAAACTTATATATGACCTTGGAAAAAATAACGAGTATTATAAGGACTTTTACGGCGCAATTGAAATTTCGGGAGGTTTGTCTCCTACCATTGTTGCAGGATTTTTATATAACCACAAAAACTTTGATTTTAATAATAGTAACGACCGACTTTGGGCAGCGGTATTTTTACTGACACTTGAGGAATCTGTGGAAAAGAAAGTAAAACGATATTTAAATGAATAAAGTTCAGCCCATAACAATGTACTTATTACAGGGCGTGTTTGGTGGTTCGCCAACTGCGGATTCTCGCATCGCAGGTCAGTCCTAGCGGACATGAACGCTCTCCTAAATCCGCCCCGAAAATTTAACACCTGAACGTTACAGGTAATAGCCAAGGGTTCATGCTACGAAAAAATATTTAGCTAATTTAAATGAAAATAAATATATTTGGATTAACAAAATGAAAGCGAGATGATTGATTCAAATAGCTTAATTAAGTATTTATCCGAGAATAAAGCCCGGTATGAAAAGGATTATAATTTAATCAGGATTGGCATTTTTGGATCAGTTGCTCGTGGAGAACAGACTGATGGAAGTGATATTGATTTGGTCGTTGAGTTTAAACCAAATACACCCGATTTATACTCAAAAAAGTACAAATTAAAAGAAGAGATTCAAGAAAAATTTAAAACTTCGGTTGATATATGCAGATTAAAATATATTAAACCAATTTTTAAACATATGATTCAATCTGAAGTTAAATATGTATAAAACTACACATAAAGATTTTGCATGTATCTTAAATATATTGGATTCTATTTCAAAGATTGAAAAATATTCACACGATTTTTCTGACGCCGATAGTTTTTACGAAGACAGCAAATCGTTTGATGCCGTTATGATGAATTTTGTTGTAATAGGTGAAATGGCAGAAAAGCTATCACACGGTTTTATTGAAAATACTGGTAAAGAAATAGAGTGGCCCAGAATAAAAGGATTAAGAAATATTATTGCACATGATTATTTTGGAATTGATGCAGAAGAAATCTGGCAAATAATTCATGGCAGATTGCAGAATTTAAAAAGCTTTTTAGTAAAAATAACTAACGAATAGGCTACATACCTGTAATCGAGTAGCCTGCCCTGTCAGCAAACGCTGACAGGGAGAAGCTCTCACACCACCGTACGTACGGGTCTCGTATACGGCGGTTCGTCAAGTCGTCAGGAAACCGAGGGACATAGTCCCTTCCCAATTTACAGGTTTACTTTGATTGTAGAGTTCCAGCAAAGGAACATAACCCCGTTTCTTCAACCGTTCAACGGTAATCGTAGTTCCAAGAATGGGGCTTTGGGCAATTGCCCATCCACCCATACGTGAACGGCTCCATGAATAGGCTTGTTGGATTTCAACTCCTAACCGAATCAGGTTCTTCTTTTTTCGTTCAGGCTTTTTCCAGTGGTGCCAAATGCAATAGCGGAGCCGGTTTCTCAACCACCCATCCAGTTCTGCGAGTTTATTTTGGATGCTTGCCATTCGGAAAGCATTTACCCATCCGCGCTGGACTTCGTTGAGTTTTCTGATTCTTTCGTCGAAACTCAATGGAGTGGTTTTTCGGGTTATCGTTTTTAGCTTTTGCTTAAACTTTCCCCAGCTCTTTTTCGCAACTACCAGTTGATACTTGCCACGTTCGCCTTTCACATATGTAGGTACAAAGCCAAACCCTAAGCAGGTAAATTGTACAGGCCTGCGGATACCACTTTTCTCCCGGTTGATGGCTAACTTTAACTTGTCCCGAAGGAATTTGTAAATGTTGTTGCCTGCCTTCCGGGCAGTTGCTTTTGTTTTAACATAAATGCTAAAATCATCGGCATAGCGGATAAACCGTAGTCCCTGTCGTTCCAGTTCTCTATCCAGTTCATGCAGCATGATATTGGACAGTAACGGGCTTAGCGGGCTACCCTGTGGTACGCCTTTTCGTCGTTTGACTAGTTTCCCTTTTATTTGAATCGGGGCACGCAGCCATTTTCGGATGAGACGCATGGTGTCGCGGCATTTGATTTTACGGTTTAGCAATTGCAGCAGATAGCAATGGTCAACTTCATCGAAGAAAGTTTTTAAGTCAATATCTACGATGTATTGAAACCCTTCGTTGATGTACCCCTGTGCTTTCAAAACTGCCTGATGCAGATTTCTATTTGGCCGGAACCCAAAACTGGATTCCGAGAATTCAGATTCGAATCTTGCATTAATGACTTGCAAAACCGCTTGTTGAAGTAGTCGGTCGGTTACCGTGGGAATCCCCAGTAATCTGGTTTTCCCGTTCCCTTTCGGGATTTCTACTCCTAAAATGGGTTGAGGCAAATACTTTCCACTTCTGAGTTTTACTGTCAGTTCTTCCTTGTCGATTGACATGAGTTCCGAGAGTTTGGTTACAGGCATGTGGTCGACTCCTGCCGAACCGTGGTTCTTCTGGACTTGACGCATTGCCTGCAACAGGTTCTTCCGTGTAAGAATTTGTTCAATCATTTTAGTTTTCATTTCCTGTTTCCCTGTTCCGCTTAATGTAAGGCTAGAGTTTATTCAAAAGCTTCCTTACAACATTTGGAACAACTTAACGTTCGCCCTTCGGTTCGTCTGTGAGGCCTCCACCGTATTCTGGCAGCTCGTTTCCAAAACCTACTATGGCTTCTGCTGACTTCCCGCCAACTGGCGGGACCTCCCCAGGTAAGAGCATCCTCCTTCCTCCGATTCCTGCTGAATCTACTTGATAAACACACTCCCTTTCGGGCTTTAGGACATCACAATGATGTGCTTGCTCATCCGGTCTATCAAGCCTCGTATCCAGTTCCTGTTCGTCAGTACCGGAGTTTGTAGTCTCGCTTCCTTCACTGCCTGGGTTACCCCAAACCAGCTTGCGACTTACTAATGCTTCAAGGAGTCACCCCTGCGCATAAGGGACTTACACCCTCTGGAAATATTTCATGCTCCACTTATGTTCATTGCAATGAAAAATTTGTATTTTTCGAATTTATTCAGAGCTTTCACAAAAGTGTGCACATGCTCATGCTGGGCACACACATCATGTATAAAACAATGGGGGTTTATGTGTTCAGTGTAAATCCATTCCCCGTAGCAAATATCTTAACGGCAGACAATAATGACGCTCGCAAGTCCCCATCATTTCATACATGTGGGTGTTGGCAGCAAGCTAAAAGACAATCAAATATAGATTTAACTACTAACAGATTATGCAGACATTTATACACTACTTTTTACATTTAGGCTTTCCATTTTTTATTGCTTACGGATTTTTTAGAAAAGATTGGAAGAAAGTCTATTTGATATTGCTTGCTACAATGTTGGTTGATTTAGACCATTTGGTTGCCAACCCAATTTTCCAAGCAAATAGATGTAGTATAAATTTTCATCCTTTGCATACATACTATGCAATGATAGTGTATGTCATTCTACTATTTTTCCGCAAACCTTTCAATATAATTGGTATCGGACTTTTATTCCATATGCTGACAGATTTTATTGACTGTATGATGATGTACTCTAATTGTAAAGACTGTTTTTCAGACTCACCAGCAATAGAGCATTTGATAACGACTTCAAAAATATTGGGAATATAAAAAAATAAAGGGTGACATGAAAATAATTCATTAACGCATAGAAAACAAGAAAGCCAGCTGCCAACAGCACCAACACGCAAGTGGGGGTTCAGTGCTTCTATGAAAGAATGGTCGTCGATAAAAACGCTCCAGATTCTGAAGAGTATTTATATGGCTCTCAGGCAAGAGGAAATGCAAAAAAACTTTCTGATTGGGATTTGCTTATATTGCTTAATACTCCAAATGTTACTTTTGACTTTGAAACCAGGTTTATGGATGAATTTTATGAATTGGAACTGGAAACAGGTGAAATCTTCTCTCCATTGATTTACTCTAAAGATGATTGGAAATCAAAATATTCAATTACTCCATTATACGAAAATATACAACGAGAAGGAATCAGATTAAAATGACTGGAACAAAAACCGATTTAGTTAATTACAGAATTGCCAGAGCAAAAGACACTTATGAAGATGCTTTAATTCTTTCTGAAAGAGAAAAATGGAATTCCACGATTAACAGATTATATTAATACAACTTATTATGCTGTAATAGCTCTCCTGCTCGATTCGGATCTAAATCCAACAACTCATAACGGAGCAAAATCAAATCTCAAGACAGGGAAGATTGATTCAAAATATAGCAAAATTTATTCTCAGTTATTCACGTGGAGGCAAAAAGGAGATTATGCAGATTTATTTGGGTACGGGTCTCGTATACGGCGGTTCGTCAAGTCATCAGGAAACCGAAAGACATAGTCACTTTCCAATTACAGGTTTACTTTAATTGCAGAGTTCCAGTAAAGGAGTATCGCTTCCTCAATCGTTAAACTGTAATTGCTTTTCCAATCCCGATAGCTATCGGGAGGGCTGTGGCAATTGCCTAGATGATCTTATTTCAGTTCCAAAGTCGTTATTTTCGAAAATTCTTTCCCGCGTATCGATACAAAGGTTTGTACCATTTCTTCCAGTTTCTCCGGATTCTTTTCAGCCAGGTTATTTTGTTGTCCGATATCATTTTTGAGATTGTATAGCTGAAAATTGGTGGAATTTCCCAGCTCAATATCTACCTGATTGTTTTTTACAGGCCCCCGATAGGGAGGAATCATCAGCCAATCACCCTTACGGAAAGCAGTTCGGCTTGTAGCTTCCAGCACCAGCATCTCTCTTCCGGTGGTACTCTTCCCCATTAACACCTCCAACAAGTTTTGACTATCGGTTGTATTTTCTTCATCATCGACCAATGAAGCCAGCGAGGCCAGCAAATCCAACTGGCAAACCAGTGCGTCGGAAACCTGAGGTTCGATTACACCTTTCCAGTAGGTGATGAATGGCACACGGGTACCTGCTTCGAACAAACTATACTTACCTCCTCTTAAAGGACCGGATGGTTGATGTCTACCCAGTTTTTCCACTGCATCATCGTAATAGCCATCGTTCAGAACCGGGCCGTTATCGCTGGTTAAAACAACCAGTGTATTTTCCAGCAATCCTTCTGTTTCCAATGTTTTCATAAACTCACCAATACACCAGTCGGCCTCTACAATCACATCGCCACGTGGTCCCATACCCGAAGCACCCACGAAACGGGTATGCGGCGTTCGCGGTACATGCGGCTGCTGCATGGCATAATACAAAAAGAAAGGTTTTTGCTTATGGTTTCTCACATACTCCTGTGCTTTCACCAGAAAATGATCGGCCATATCCACATCGCTCCATTTGGCGCTTTCGCCACCTTTCATAAAGCCTATGCGCGGAATACCATTAACGATACTGTTGTTGTGGCCGTGGTGCCATTTCATTGTCAGCAGTTCGGGATTATCCTTCCCTGTTGGCTCACCTTCAAAATTTTGCTCATAATTTATTTCGATCGGATCATTGGGATCAAGGTTGTCTACATAACCATTTTCAATATAGACTGTTGGAACGCGGTCCTGAGTGGCTGCCATGATGTAGGAATAATCAAATCCAACCTCATTAGGCCCGGGTGACACCCGTTGGTTCCAATTCACTTCTCCATCCCCCAATCCGAGGTGCCATTTGCCTACAATAGCAGTTTGGTAGCCATTCTTTTTGAGCATTTTAGGGATAGTTACCTGTTGAGTATCGATAATTAAAGGCGCTGTCCCGGGAAGGATATTGGCATTTTTATTTCGCCAGGGATAAACACCTGTAAGCAAACCGTACCGGCTGGGTGTGCATGTAGCCGAAGTAGCATGGGCGTCCGTAAATTTAACACCCAAATTAGCCAGGATATCCATGTTAGGAGTTTTTAATCCAGTGGCGCCATAAGCCCCCACATCACCATACCCCAGGTCATCGAGGTAAATAACAACAATATTAGGTTTGACCTCCGGAGCAGGTCTTTCGCCAGTTGCACAGGCGGAAACTGCGGCCAAAAAAGTGGTTGTTAACAGTAAATTTTTCATGCTTTTATTTTTTCTGATACTATTGATTCAGTGTCGATTTATTTTAAGGCCCACTCCTTCTTCCACCTGATAACAGGCTGGTCGTCCTCAAACTCAATGGGCAGCCATATATAGCGTCCGTCTATGGCATTTTCAGGCATCCAACGATCACCCATAAAGATGAATTCACCTGGTTTATGCGGGTTCTCGATAACGAAGGTGCTTTGTGAGTCAAAGGTCGTTTCCATTTGTTCTTCCGTTCCACGGCAAGGATTTCCCAAGGATGTCCATGGTCCAAAAATATTATCCGCTACAAACGAACGTGCTGCATTGGGGGCCCAACCGGTACATCCTGAGGCAATGAGATAATATTTTCCATCTTTCTTAAACACGGCGGGCGCTTCATTGTGACCGGCAGGCATTACAGCTACATAGCGATCGGTAAATGCAGTGTATTCATCGTTTAATGCTGATATATGTAAAGTCAGGTTTTCTTCGGAAGAATGAATATGGTAAGCTTTCCCGTCGTCATCCACAAAGAGGGTCATATCACGGGCCATCTGTCCTTTTTCAAAATCACGATGGATGAACAACCCATCGGAAACTGCTTCCAGCCATTCCTCCGACCAACTTTTCAGTTCATTTGGAAAGCTCATTTGTTTTTGCTGAGATGTAAAATTCAGCGGCCACACTCCGGCATTAGGATTGATGCTGTGAATGTATTGAAACGGACCGTTTGGTGAATCGGCAACTGCAAGTCCGGTTTTTGCAGCAGTATAGCCCATTCCTTTTAATTCATGGTGAAACCACATCACAAACTTCTTCGTTTTGCTGTTATAAATTACTTTGGGTCTTTCGATGATGCAACCTTTCACAATCGGGCTCTCAGGATCATCAGAGACGCTAAGTGCAATACCTTCATCTTTCCAGTTGTAAAGGTCATTTGAGGAATAAACATGAACACCAACCATTGCCCTGTTTCCGGCTTTTCCTTCAATTTTATGTTCTCCATACCAATAGTAGGTTCCATCAAACTCAAGGAGGCCACCGCCATGGGCATTGATGTGGACGCCATTGTTGTCGGGCCAAATTGCTCCCGGCATAAAACTCTGCTGTTTGGTATTTTGGGCAATGCTACCCATACCCATCCACACAATTACGATAACACAAAAAACTTTAAGTGGCTTCATAATCAAAACATTTTAGTTAAAAGGGGATCTTCTATAATCTATGTTAATTTACGTTTCCTGCCTTGCCCCGGGTCTTTTACACACCGGAATTAATATCCGGCATCCAGTTCCACCTTTGCCCACAGGTTGCTGTATGATAATTCCACCGCTTTCTTTAAATCATCATTTGCAGGTTTCTTTTTACCAAGGCCTTTATATCCCAAACCTCTCATGGTGTGGTATCTTGACCTTCTGACTTCGTCAGCTTCCCGTTCCCCGAAAATAACACCGGCCTCTGAAGTGACGGATGCCTGAAGCTCTTTTTCCGCTTCTGTAACCATGGCTTGAAACACCTTCTCTGCATTTTGTTTATCTCCCACTTTTAGAAATGCAAGTCCCCGGTAAAAATCCATAATGGATATTCTTGCCGGTTCCTGTTGTGTCACATCTGTGAAATAATCTTCAGCCTTCGCTTTTTCCCCCAGTGCTTCATAAGCCAACCCGATATAATAATTCACCTGCAAGTCCCTGTTACCATAACGGGCACTGCCAGCCTCTTCATCGGGAACCTGCGCCTGCAGAAAGTGATGTAGTGCCTTTTCATAATTCTTTTTATTAAAATTCTTCATTCCCTGAATGAGCTGAGCATTGATTATTGTCTCCCTTACTCTTGATGATCCTTCGCGATAGGCAAATTCCACTCCGTCAAGATATTCTATCGCCTTATCTGCCTGTCCGGCCAAAGTAAGCACTTCAATCTGCCGGATAAATGCATCATCACGCTGTTTTACCACTTCATTTTTACCGGCAAATAATTCAAGCCGTTTTTCTACCGATGTATTGTTCAGTTCATATAACGCATCCAGTTCAGAATAATAAATAGCCACATTTTGCTCAAGAGCTATTGCCTTTTCATAATGTGCAATGGCTTCCGACACATCTTTATAATGCCGGTAATAACCCCATCCGAGATTTCTGTGTGCAACTTCCAAATCAGAATTATTTTTTACAGCCTCTTTCCAGCTCTCAATTGCAAGCTCAGGCTGTTTTTCGTAAAAAATATTGCCAATGTAATAAAAAGCCTTCCCATCGAGAGGGTTATGCTCAAGCGCTGTTTTTAAAACCTCAACTGTCAACAGACGGTGCGGAAATACAAAATCAACCGGTTTCCCGGCAGCTGTTGTAAAATATTCTTTAGCTTTCAGTAAATCATTCATTTTAACCGAAAGATATCCAAGATAGTAGTCAAATATTGGATTACTTCCCCGATAAAGATTAAGTACACCTTCTGCTTCATCAAAAAAACCATCATTGATGTAACCTACAGCCAAATCAAGGTAGTTTTCATCAAAGTCCCTCATTTCCGTCTTCAATGATGAAAGCAGGAGTTCCGCCTTCTTATTATTTCCCGATTCTTTTTCGAGCAGGTACTGTTCATAACGTAACCTGAAATCCAGGGGATCGGAACCTGCAACATTTGCCAATGTTATCCCGGCATCTTCAATGTTACCCATTTTCCTTTGCAGGGAAGCTTTCAATGCCACTGCCCTGTTGTTTCGGACGTTTGTTGAGAGCGATTCGTTTACCTCTTTCAATGCCCGGTTAAACTCTCCCTTAAGAACCGACACCTGAGCAAGCTGGTAATAAGCAGGCGAATGATAAGCATAATCCCATGCTGCCCTGTAGAGCGTATCAATGGCTTCTTCATAAAGACCCAGGGCTTTTAGGGTAAGCCCCTGAAGATACAATGCCTCACAATCGGAAGGTCGTGTATAATCGGCTGTAAGCCGTTTAATTGCCCGCGCAAGGTGGGTTCTGGCTTTCAGGTAATCGCCGTTTTTAAGGTAATGATTCCCAACGGCTGTATTGGTGCGGATATCGCCGGGGTCGCGCTTCAGCGCCTCCCTGTACCAGTCCATTTCATTGTACTGTGGTGCATAAAACTGCTCCACCCTTTTTCCTGTGAGATAAAGTTCTTCAACTGTTTCCAGCTCTTCAGGAGAAGGGTAACCTTTCCATGGTTCAGGCAATTCCTTTACCGGCTCTATAACTTGCGGCTGATAATCAATAAGGACCTCGCCGGTTTCTTCATTCAGCAAAGATGCATGAAGTTCCGACAACAGATATTCATTCTCCATATTAATTGTTTCCGCAAAAGGTTCCCGCGGAGATATTTCAATACTTCTCTCAAAAACGATGCTTTCCTTGTTTTTTACCACTACCCTGGCACTGTTAACCTGCTGTGTGGAATAGAAACCGAGGAATACAGTATTATCTTCCCGCTCTTCCAGATTTACGGCTCCGTTTAGGTTGGCATTTTTAAATCCTCCGATGCCTTTTACCGGATACCAGTACTGCTCCCATGTTTTAACCTCGTAAGGCCGAATCCAGGTGTAATCGGGCTGGTTATCGGAATAGGCCCCTACCATTATTTCAACATAGGGACCGTCATTTTCTGTTAACCGTCCTTCCGTGGCTTGCCCCCTTGGTCCTGAGCCCCATTCCCAAAGCTTGGCTCCCTTTACAACATTATGATCGCCGATATGGACCGTGCCTGAATTATTTCCGTGATCGTAGCCTCCCATGAAATCTTCCTGCAGGTCGTGCACAAAAAATGAATTGGAGCCTTCAACATTTTTCCACCACGAGATATCCACCCCTTCAGAGAAATCTGCTCCCCTGTATATTTCAGTGGATACCGGCCAGCGGGTAAAATCGGTTTTCGAATGAAAAGTAGCAATCTGCGCGCTGGGCGGAAAAATGGTCTGATAGTTTTCATTGGCATGAGCAGCCACATTGGCCCAGTATAAGAAGGTATGGGTAACTGGTGAAGCATTAAAAATGCGGCCTTCTGTTTTAAAATATGCTTTCCCGGGAAAAACTGTCACACCAATGGTCCACCGCATCCCATGCCGGGGTTCTGATTCAGCCACCCATATGGTTTTGCTTCCGTCAGCATTTTCTGTTGTGGTATAATCGACAGGTAAAAATGTCGATGCTCTGTGGTGGTGAAGCACACACCATTCAATGCCGCCTGATACCCAGGCGCCGGTCATGCCAATATTGGAAGGCTTCACCACATTATTTTTGTAAACAAAATTATACCCGTTGGTTTTATCGGTGGCATAGTAAAGTTTTCCACCAATTTCAGGAGTTATGGCCAATTCAATGAACTCGTTTTCCAGCACCAGGTGTTTCCACTCCTTCTCCACCCTTTCATGCAAATACTGGTCATTCATCTTCAGGGGGTAATAATGCCTCGATGCTCCCTGGTATGCCTCACCCCTGAAAAAGATGGGGCTCTTTTCAGCCGGTGCAACAGGATAGGTAGGCAGAGCAACTAATTTTTCCTGTAATGATACTTTATTCTGGGCTGAAATATAAGTGGCTGTAAAAATAAACGTCACTAATATCAAAAGGGTATTTTTCATACGGTTTAAGTTCTATTCAATGTAAAACTAAAAAAATATCCCGATTTTTAAAACAGCAAAATTCTATTCATGAAATCCGATTGCCAGGAATAATGTTAAAAGGCGTCGTTATTTATTTTCACTAAATTATCTGCTCTCATATTTACCATTTTTGATTAAGCCCATCTTTTCAAATTCAATCTGTTTTATTCCTAAATTTAAGGCAGGTGAATTTTGCATCAGTTTAAACTGGCTGTTTTCGAAACCTTCAAACAACGGGTCTTCAACAAGGCTGTTTTTTTCGGTATCCTGTTCCTTAAGTTTATTCAATTGGTCTTTACTGCTGTAAGGTAATCCTGAAACGTAATAAAGATTATTATGAATATCATAATCAGTTATCTTTGGAAACTCATCCAATGATTCAAGCAAACGGCTGGTAGCACCAAATCTTAAAAAGGACATAGATTCTCCTGCTGATTGGTAACATATATTATTTTTTGCAACACCTCCTTTAATTGGTCCCCAGGCAGCGATATAAATAAACGCAAGCGGAGAATGTTTTTCTCCATTGACCATTTCGGTAGGAACATAATCGATGATATAATTATTGGTGATGGTGGCATCGTATTTTGCTACAATTCCACCCCTGGCAAACCTATAAATGATATTATCGGCAAAGGTTACATCTTTAGCATAATCATCCGAACGAAGTGAGGCCTGCCGGTGTGGTGAAAAATTATGATGCACATAATTTCTCCTGACTACATTATTCCAACCGGTACCGGAGAGATAAATGGCATTACCATCATCCATCTCTTCCATAACATGATGTATATCATTGTATTCAATCACATTGTCAGAAGAAAAAAGATAAGGAAAGATGGTATCCCAGTCATTAATATGAGCAGAATACCTGTCCCATTCGGGATTAACCACATCCTTTACCTCCTGCCAACGCACGGTGCCCGTCAACTCTCTCCTGTTACCCATTCGCTTTACGTTAAAGAATTGTGGTCTGGGTCCGCTAACTACGATGCCGGTATAAGGAATATTGTGAATTAAATTATGTGCAATTCTGTTTCCCCCACTTTGCCATATGAAAATTGCCGGCGAATGAAGATAGGATTCTCCCCCATTGTGTATCCAATTATTTATTATTTCATTGTTTCGGTTTACATCCTTTTTACCGGGCCCATATCCCAATAACAAGATGGGTGTACCCCCTAAATATTTAAATTCGCTGTTAATGATTTTGTTGTTCCGGCTGTGTAAATCTAATCTAACACCACCTCCTCCGCTGGCAATAAATCTGCATTCATCAATAACACAATCTTCAGTATTCACAAACCTTACCAGCGCATCCGACTTATTATAAAATGCCCAGTCGTGCTGAATGCCAATATCTCCCTCTTCCATGGTATCCCTGTCACCATGAGCAAAAGTTATTCCCCTGAAAATTATGTTTCTTATAAGTTTACCTTCTTTTTCATCCCCTTCAAGCCTTATAATTTCTTTGGTTAACGGATAATAAATATCAGCAGGGTTTCCGTCTTCCGGCCAGTAGTATATTTTATTTGCCAATGTATTGATAACCCATTCTCCCGGCTCGTCTAAATGATCAATTGCGTTCAGTATTCTGAGATTCGGATTGGCATCATCACCCGAACCCGACAACTTTGTTATGTAATAAGTTGCAGGAACTGTGGTGTAGGCAACATTCTTTTCAAAGTCGACTGACTTTAACGGCAGAATGTTTGACACCCAACCATAATGAGGCCTCGCCATTACTTCTATATCCGATATATTGTCCCAGTCACGAAGATCGTTTTCAGCAAAAATGAACCTGCTGTAAGGTTCCGGGTCATCATAATTTGCCCCCATAAAATCGTCTTTTGAAACATTCATCTCATCAGGTTCTGCAGTAGTCATATTACCGGATATGGCATTTTGAAGAGATACAGTATCCTTGCTCAGAAATCGTGTTGTTTTACCAGGATTTCCCTTCGGAATGCCGGCAGCCCATATTTTGCCTTTTGCAATTGCCGGCAGATATGGTAAATCGTTTTCAGCCAACTGCCATTCGGTAATTATTTTTCCTGCACTGAAAACAGGTTTCTCATCCCGATATGCGGAAAAAATTATCCGGTTATTTCCTGAACCAAATTCCTCTCCACTGAATATTACACTTCGTTCAAAAAAATAGGTTCCTCCTCTGATGTAGACTTTAACCTCTTCATTTTCCATTCCATCAGCAATCAACCCGCTAACGGCAATTTTTACCCTTTCCAGGCTTAAAAATGGACTTGATTTTGCACCGGAATTGTTATCATTGCCATCAGGTGAAATATAAAAAGTAGTTGAATTTTGATTGCAGGAATAAAATAAAACCGCAATTACCAGGTAGAAAAGCAATCGAAGTTGAACCTTTTGATGATTTGATTTTTTCATAGTCCATTGGCTTATTAGAAATTTTATAACTTTTCATTTAAAAATGATGCGGGAGATTCTTCCCTGCCGGTGAATATCACCTTCAGTTTCTTTTTCATGTTCTGATTCTCATAAACTTCTTCAACAATATAATTATTCTCATCCCATTTTTTGGGAGAAACATAATCACCTTTTGCCGTAACCGGATTAACGACCACCAGCTCCTGTGAAACCAGCAAGGATTGAAGAAATGATAAATCGTAATAACGGATGGCTTCCGGAACTGCTGTCCATAAATACCTTGGCTCATAATTTTTAGTTGTAGCCACATCTTCATATGATACCAGCGGATTCATTAAAATGGTTCTTTTTATGTTCCTGTTAAAAACAGCAAAATGCAGGTAAGAAGAACATGCTTCATCTTTTACTACTGCAGTGATATTAGTGGCATCGATATCTTCCAATGTTTGGATGGATTTTAACAAAATATCCAGGTCGCTGGCCTGCATTCCTGCAATACTTTTTCCAACGAGGTTTGCCCCAATAAACAAATTGAATGAAAAATCCTGAATGTAGGAATCTCCCTTAAATGCTGTATTTGACAGTTCTCCTGTTCCCAAAACATCGGGAGCCATAATGGTATACCCCATATTTAAATATACACTGATTTCGTCCTCGTTTTTTATCAGTTCATCTTTGCCCGCAGCATCCATGTAAAAAAGCAGGGGCCTTTTTTCTCTGGTATACGGTTTAATGATTACAAAGGGAAGGGGGTAAGAAAAATCATTACCTTGAATAAAATATTTTTCAATTTTATAGTTCTCCTTTT
>JAWLCL010000006.1:0-263139 GCA_041687255.1 Mariniphaga sp.
AAGGCAGAGTTTCAATGGAAAGAAGGATGGAATCCCTTCTCTCCTGAACTTTGAACCCGAAACCTGGAACCGGGAATTCTATACTGTTATTCCTCAAACTCTTCGAACTCATTAAGCTCTCAATTCAACAACTTCCGGATTTTTTTCAGCAATAACTCCTTGTCGATGGGTTTGGTGATGTGTTCATTGCAGCCTGCCTCCAGGGCTTTATTCTGTTCATCGGCAAATGCCAGGGCAGTTTGGGCGATAATTGGAACTTTAACATTTAAATCCCTGATTCGGCGGGTTGCTTCTATACCGTTCATGCCCTTCATTTTTATGTCCATAAGGATAAGCGAGATATCGGGATTATCGAGCAGGGCCCGGATGGTATCTTCGCCTGTTTCGGTGTGAATAATTTCGGCGCCCAGATTTTTAAGGGAAATTTCGAGAAACAAATAACTAAACTGATCGTCTTCTGCAATTAGAATTTTATGGCCTTTCAGTAAATTGTCCATCGCCAGTTTTTGATGCAATGCCGGATGTACCTCCACCGAATAGGCCGGTTTGTATGGCACTTTAAAGTTAAAGATGCTTCCTTCGTTTTTTGTGCTGCTGTACCAGATTTTTCCACCCAGTTTTTCAACATACGCCTTTGAAATGGACAATCCCAGGCCGGCTCCCTCAAACCTCCGTTCCAGGCCCATTTCAGCCTGTATAAACTGTCCGAAAATTTTTCCGGCCTGGTCTTCAGGGATGCCTGTTCCGGTATCCTTGACGTAGAATTTTAAGAACTTTCCCTTCAATTCAGCTCCGAATTCAACCGTGCCCTGTTCGGTAAACTTCAGCGCATTGTTTACCAGATTGTATAAAATACGCTCAAGTTTGTACTTGTCGGTTATAACAGAATTGACCTGAACGTTATTCACCATTCTGAACGTTATATTTTTCCTTTCGGCCTCAGGCCTGAAAAAGTCGAAGCTCGACTGCATCAATTCAGAAAAATTCACTTCATCGGCATGAACTGCTGTACCACCGGCTTCAATGGTTGCGCTCTCCATTATATCGTTTAACGTATTCAGGAGGCGCTTGCCGCTTTCGTTCATCTTTTCAATGAACTCTTCTTTTTCCTGAACCGAAAAGTTCACCTCTTTCAATAGGTTCAGAAAACCGAGTATGCCATTCATAGGGGTTCGAATTTCGTGGCTTATATTGGCAAGGAAAGCTGACTTCAGCCGGTTACTTTCTTCGGCCTTTTCCTTGGCCTCCATCAGTTCCCGTTCCCAAATTTTCCTGTCGGTGATGTCGAAAAACGATGCCTGCATGCAAAGCGGGTTCCCGTCGTTGCCGGTGACCAGGCTTGCCTGCACCAATGCATCGAACAAGGTGCCGTCGGCACGGATGCCTTTTAACTCTCCTTTCCAGCTTCCGTCTTCACGGATGGCTTTTATAACCTTCATCGACTCGTGGCTTGATTCCCAAAAACTATAGACCGTTTTGTTTACAATTTCTTCAACATTGTTGTACCGCCAGTACTTTAAAAAAGTTTGATTCGCATATGTAATCCGGCCGTTGAGATCGGCAATGGCTTTACCTACCAGCGACAATTCTATCGAACGGTCTTTAATGGTGAGTTCCCGGTCGGTTTTATGCCGAACAATCAGGCTGGTCACTATAAAGGCCAAAGATTGCAGTACCTTAACATCTTCGGAGTGCCATTTTTTCGATTTTATGCATTCATCAAAACCAATATAGCCATAAAACCTGTCGTTGAGCACTAAGGGCACAATCAGCACCGAGATAACATTGTGCAGACGAAGATCCTTTTTGGTGGCATCATCAGGAATCTTCTCCGTATTTTTAAACTTCACCACCCTACCCTGCTTCAGTTCTTTGCAGACCCATGAAAATTCGCAGGATTGCTGCTGCAGTTTATCACCCCGCGGGCGGATGCCGGTTGCACACCACTCGAAGGTATTGCTGACCGAATTGAATTGGCTGTTGTACCGGAAAACATAGGCCCTGCTGATGCCCATAGCCGAGCCGGCATGTTTCAGGATTTTTGGAAGGATTTTCTCCGGGTTGGGGTCACCAATGGCTTTTCGGGATATTTTCGATAACAACTTTTCCATTGCCAGCCGTTTTTGAATGTATTTGCGGGCCTTGACCTTTTCGGTGATGTCGCGCATTACACCATGCAGCCCGGTTGGGCGGCCGGCAGTGTCACGTACAAAGGAAACGTTCATTTCAACCCAGAGGGTGCTGCCATCGGCATGAAAATGTTCCAGTTCCAGAATTCTTGATCTGTTTTTACTGTAACCGTCAATTTTTTCGTTTTCAAGCTCCTCGTTCAGAATTTCATTCAGCTGTGCAATGTATTTGGGGGGATATTTTTCTTCAATATTTTTCTTCAGGTAACCGGATGCCTTTTCTCCCAGCATTTTTTCAACCGAAGGGCTTATGTATGAAAGGGTAAAACTGAAGTCGGATAACCACACCACATCAGAAGTGTTTTCAGCTATTATTCTGTACTTTTGTTCATTTTGCCGGGCAACGACAGTTGCCTTGCGCAGCTGAAGCGTTTTTTTCTCAACTTGTTTTCTCAGGGAAAAAATGAAATAAATACTGTAACGACAAGGCACAACAAAAGAAGGGCAACAACAATTATCAGATTTTTGTATTCCGCAAACTGAAAGGTTTTGTTGAAAGAATCAACATTTATCCATTTATTAAAGATTGCTTTATGCTGCTCTTCACTGATGTTTTGAAGCAGCTTGCATAGGATTGAATGGAGTTCGGGTAATTCAGCCGATGTAGCAAACCGTATTTTCCAGTGAAAGTCAAGCAGAGCTCCCATTTTAAGATTTGAAATTCCGTATTTCTCCACCAGGTAACTGGCAGTCATTAAATCGGTAACTGCTCCGTCGGCATTATCGTAGGAAGTTAACAGCAAGGTTTCCAAATCGTTCTCTGCGATTTTGATTCCGGCACCGGAAAATTCATTCCTGATAAAATCAGTGCTGGCGAAGTTTTTAACACATGCCAGGTTCATGCTGTTGATATACTCATTGGTCAGGTCGTGACGGTTGTTTGCCTTAGTATCAATGCCGGCCCGGATTGTTTTTACAGGTTGGGTGAACAGCAGGTAGTCTTCCCGTTCACCGGTTTTATGAATGCCGCCCACGACATCGATTTTCGATTTTTGAAGTCCGTCCAGCACTTCTGTCCAGTTGTAGGAATACATTTTTATAAAATTGACTCCCAGCATTTCTTCAAATAACTTTACATAATCAGAAACGAACCCTTTTGGGATGCCATTTGAAAGATAATCGGCAGGGGGCCATGCCGGATTCGGTGCATACCGGATATTGGTTTTATTGTTTTCCAGCCAGTTGAGTTCTTCTGCTGTTAACAAAGAATCGAGATTTAGCGTCTGAGCTCCGGCAGGAGAATTCAACAAAACAATAAAAAAGAACCAGAAAGTAAAATTCACTGCAGCCTTAACTCCATACAAATGTATGCAATTAAGGCGTTTAACGTATCTATGGTTATCCACTCTTCAGTATTAATTGGTATTCAAATGGCGTCCACCATTTAAATGGTTTTTAGGTTTCGCGTTTCAGTTTGTAATAAATCAGGCGCAAAAATAGAATTTTTCAGCAGAAAGCGGGCCGTAAATACAAGAAAATGGGGAAATGTGCTAACACCCCACTCCCTCACCTTATGCAGCCCGGGAGCCGTTATTGCATGCACGTTTTTTAATCGACCGGAGCCACATTGGCATCGGCAACAGATCCGGCAACGGACTGTTCGGCGATAGGGATTTTGGGGGAGGGCCTGACTCAAGGCCCCCAGCATAAATGCTGGGGTTATGCCCCTCGGGTCTAAAGGCTCTGTGCCCTGTGCTCTGTGCTCCGTACTCTGTGCTCCGTACTCTGTGCTCCGTACTCTGTGCTCCGTACTCTGTGCTCCGTGCTCTGTGCAATTCAACAGTTATTCCTTATGCAATATTTTCCACGGCAATTAAAAGGACTGTTCATTATTTGACTTTTCCTCCCTCTTCCTTACAACAATCCTATAAAGTTTCCTCAGCAGCTGCACTTGTTTTAATTGTTTCCGGGTGCGCATTTTAAAGGCTATAAGTTTTGACTTCAGGGGCATTGGGAAAGACTGTGCTTTGGCAAGGTCGAGCATTTCGCGGGCAAAGGGGTCGGTTTTATAGTTGGCCAGGTCTTTTGCCAGGCGCTTGTATTTTACGCGCTGCCACTTCTGAAGGTCGAACTGCGATTTAAAATCGTCGAGGCGGCCCAGCAGTTCGAGGGCCAGCAGGGTGCGGGTGCATTTATCGCACTCTGAACAGTTGGGGCTGGTATCCTTTTTGAAACTGAAACCGTACTTCTCGTTGTACACATCGGCCTGGCAGACGTACAGGTTTTTCTGTACCAGGCTGAAACTAATTCCTGCATACGTCTCCTGTGCGGGGGCGTTATCAGCAGCAACCGGTTCAGCTGTTTCGGCAACCGGTTCTGTACCTTTTTCCTTTAGGATGCTGCGCTTTTCCGGGAGCGGACCGGCGGCAGAGGGTTGCACAAGCTCCCGGCTCCGTTGGGCAGCGCCGTTCACCCCGTTGCCGTCGACCGATTGCAAAGAAAAGGCATCTGTGCTGCCGGTAATGTACTTTATCTTGTCGAGCCGGGTGACGCTGCTTCCTGAAATTAGCAGGCGGGTATTACTTCCCGAGAAAAAGTGGGCCAGCAGCACATCGTGCCATCCCTGGTCGCGGAAGCGGGGGTCGACTTTTGTGAAGTCGGCAGGCACTCCTGATGAAAGCAGATAGATACTGAACAGTTTCTGCAGGGCCAGCACCCCAGCCATAATGTTATTGAACATCCGGGTGCTGAAGGGGAATATGTCGGGATGGTTGTGCATGGTGCTGATGTTGGAGTCGAGCAGCACCAGCGGCAGGTTTATCTGTTTGGAAAAGGCGGCGGCACGCTGACTGTCGCGTTGGAAGGCTTCGCTGGTTTCCTCCCTGTTGCCGTAGGCTCCCACGTTAAACAGCGTGAGATGGGTAAGTTTCAGACTGGCGGGGCACTGCGGCGAAGTATGTTGCTTCACTGTGTAGAACGAATCAACTCCTCCGCTGAAACCGGTTGCGACTGCGGCGGGCCTGAAATCCGGCTCGATTGTTTTTTCAGGATACAGACAAATGGGCTTGGTGTTAAACAGCTTTGCAAAAAGGTAAATAAGGGCATTACCCGACTGAAAGAACAGCCTGTCGCTGATGGGCGCCTTTACAGTAATGTTCTGCCCCGAAACGACTGCCGGCAGCAGCATGGCCACCACAAAGGCATCGGCTACCTCAGGCGCCAGGTACTGCCCGTATTCCACGGGAACGGAAAAGTAAATTTCTTTTGTGATTCCGGTTCTTTCATCTGTAACCATCGAAGTAAGAAACGAGTGTCCATCAGTGGTTCTGACGGAAGGCTGATTTATTATCATGTTAGTTGAGTTTATGTAAAATGCTACACCATGCTTGTTTTAACTAAGTTACATAATTTTTTGAAAATAGAATAAAAAAATATGCATGGGATTGGTCATCAGTCATTGGTCATTGGTCATCAGGCATTGGTCATCAGGCATTGGTCATTTGTCATTTGTCATTTGTCATTTGTCATTTGTCATTTGTCATTTGTCATTTGTCATTTGTCATTTGTCTTAAGCTGATGATGCACGTACGCGTTGCCCTTCATTCGCCTTTACCACCCAATGGAGCCGTCATTGCGAGCCTCGCCTCTAAAAAAAGAAGCTTTCATGAAAAGAAGCACAGACTTTTATCAGAGAACAATCCTTCGCATAGCAGACGGGGCGAAGCAATCTGTGGCGATTGGCAGAAGCCTTACTTTAATCATTATTTACCGTGTTCTTATTAACAGATTGCCGCGCTATCCGGTTTGCCAATGCCGGTGGCAGTGAAATGAATACAGTACCTGTATGAAGGGTTGGTTCTTCATAGAAACCCCGCTCGCAATGACGATTCTGTGGCCGTGTAGGGTGCGGGAATGAATGTGCCGTGCAAGTGTAGGACAGCGGGGCGAAGCAATCTGTGGCGATTGGCGGAAGCCTTATTTAATCATTATTTACCGGTGTCCTTATCAACAGATTGCCGCGCAATCCGGTTTGCCAATGCCGGTGGCAGTGAAATGAATACAGTACCTGTTTGAAGGGTTGGTTCTTCATAGAAACCCCGCTACCAATGACAGAATTACTTAATATGCACATTATCTTGCAATTATGACTGAAGAAAAAAGCCACATCGGGAACTTTGTGAAACCTTCGTGGGCTTGGTGCCTTTGTGGCATTTATTTTTTTTGCCACCAAGGCACTAAGGCACCAAGAAATCACAAAGAAGAGACACTTATAAAATAAACTTCAATCCCTGTCATATCAGCATTGTGTCCAATTTTATTTTGGGTTCTCACTACCAATGACGATTCTGCGGCCGTTTAGGTTGTGGAAATGAAGGGCAGATACATAACCACATGACCTGCACGTACGCGTTGCCCTTCATTCGCCTTTACCACCCAATGGAGCCGTCATTGCGAGCCTCGCCTCTAAAAAAAGAAGCTTTCATGAAAAGAAGCACAGACTTTTATCAGAGAACAATCCTTCGCATATTGCAGGCGGGGCGAAGCAATCTGTGGCGATTGGCAGAAGCCTTACTTTAATCATTATTTGCCGGTGTCCTTATCAACAGATTGCCGCGCTATACAGTTTGCCAATGCCGGTGGCAGTGAAATGAATACAGTACCTGTTTGAAGGGTTGGTTCTTCATAGATACCCCGCTACCAATGACAGACTTACTTAATATGCACATTATCTTGCAATTATGACTGAAGAAAAAAGCCACATCGGGAACTTTGTGAAACCTTCGTGGGCTTGGTGCCTTTGTGGCATTTATTTTTTTTGCCACCAAGGCACTAAGGCACCAAGAAATCACAAAGAAGAGACACTTATAAAATAAACTTCAATCCCTGTCATATCAGCATTGTGTCCAATTTTATTTTGGGTGAAAACTCGCTATGACGATTCTGCGGCCGTTTAGGTTGTGGGAATGAAGGGTAATACAAAACAGTGAGATACTGTACCCTGCGCCCTGTACATTATTTCATTTACAATTTATAAACCTTTTCCCCACTCTCTTTTATCATGTTGCGCATGTCGACTATCATTTGGGCATGTTCACGGATAAAATCAATATTGAACTTGCTGTGATTAGTGGTGAGTACAACCACATCGGCGGCATTTAGGGTTTGGGCAGTCAGTTCAACAGAATGGTATTTCACATCATCGACAGTCACCATTGGGATATGCGGGTCGTGGTACTGCACATTTCCTCCTTTATGAACCACGGTATCCATTATTTCCAGAGCAGGCGATTCGCGCTCGTCGTTGATGTCGGGTTTATAGGCCACTCCCAGGAAAAGTACCGTGCTGCCGTTCACTGCCTTCTTATGGCGGTTAAGGGCAGTGGCTATTTTGATGTACATGTAATGGGGCATTCGCATGTTGATGTGACCGGCAGCATGTATCATGGAGAGGTCAAAATTGTAACGTTTGGCAATGTGCTCGAGGTAAAACGGGTCGAGGGGAATGCAGTGACCGCCGACACCCGGACCGGGATAGAAGGCCTGAAAACCGAAAGGTTTGGTTTTGGCCGCATCAATCACTTCCCAGATGTTAATGTCCATCTTTCCGGCAAGGAGCGCCAATTCATTAATGAGACTGATATTTATCAGCCGGTACGTATTTTCGAGTATTTTCACCATCTCGGCCACGCGCGGCGAGCTGACCGGGTGAATTTGGTCGATGGCTCTTTTGTAGAGCGCCATTCCGATTTCAAGGCCTTCGGGGTTTAGTGCACCCAATACTTTGGGAGTATTGCGGGTGTGGAACTTCTTGTTGCCAGGGTCCACACGCTCGGGGCTGTAGGCCAGCCAGAAGTCGATGCCGTGATTGAAGCCGTTTGTGGTTTGTCGTTTGTCGTTTGTTGTTTGTTCTTCCTTTGTATTTTGGTTTTTGTTATTTGTTATTTGCCCTGCCTTGTTTAGTGGGTTATGTACCGATTCCGCTTCAATGATGGGCAGCATGAAGTCTTCCGTGGTGGTGGGGTACGTGGTTGATTCCAGGCTGATGAAGGTGCCGGGCTTCATATAGCGGCCGATATCGGTGCAGGCGGATTCAATGAAACTCATGTCGGGTTTTTTAAACCTGTCGAGCGGCGTAGGCACGCAGATCAGCAGGGCATCACACTCAGCCATACGTGAGAAATCGGTGGTTGCGCTTAAGGCTACGTTATCGACAACCTCCTTCAGTTTGGCATCGCGGATATCTTCAATGTAGTTCTGCCCATGGTTAATACTGTAGACCTTTTCCGGATTTTTATCGAAGCCGATGGTTTTCACTCCTGCTTCGGCAAAATTTACCGCCAGCGGCAGTCCGACGTAGCCAAGACCAATGATTCCAACTACTTCAGAGTTATTTTCAATTTTGTTAAGGATAGCAGCTTTATAATCCATGGTTTAATGATTTTAGCGAAAACATTTTATACAGAAGCGAATTTAAGTCATTTTGAAAAATATAAAGCCATATTTACAGAAAAAAATTGAAGGTTATAGTATGGAAAGTTCCAGGAGAGTGTTTGTAGTTTGGTTTTTTTTGTACCGGAATGTAACATCATTGTTAGTCACATTTTTGTTAGCTGAGAATTATGTTTTATTACTAAATAATGAAAGGATGGATTTCAGCCATATGTTGCTGCAAAAAGGAGGAATTCCTATGCATCTTACCTTTTTGTAAGTTACCTTTTTGTAAGTTACCTTCCTGTAACATGCAAAACAATTAAATTATTGGTTAACACGTAATGCATTTTTATTTATTCAGTTCATATTGTTGTATGCTCTATTCGGATTACGTTAAAATTCTTACAAATCATAATGTTTATATTAATTTTATTTTGTATCTTTTATTGTGTAAGTTTTGGAAACCGAATAAAAAATTAAACCCTGAAGAAGGTTGAATTGTTGATTTATTAAACCGATAAAATTAAAATACCGTGAACATTACAACTATCATCGACAGCCTGGATATTAATTCCAACCTTTACAGAATTCTGCTTGTTGTTTGTCTTTTACTCATTGAATTCTCGCTATTAATTTAGATTTTGTTTCAACGATGCATGCTCGGCACCCTATCCTATCCAAAGATTGCACGAATTGCACTTATTAATTGCTGACGCTCCTAAAGAACTTTGGGTGAGTAAGTGCACATATCAACGGGCGTTAACCATTGCTGCTGCCTGAGCCCTTTCAGGGCTCTTCAGCCCTCTGCCCTATCCACAGGAATTCTGAATGCACAAGTTATTTCTTCGTGCAAATGATGATTTAATGGACTGAAAATTGCCGACGCTCCTGCAGAGCTATGAGTGGGGTCGTGAACATATCAACGGGCGCTGCCCGTTGCTGCTGCCTGCGCCCTTTCAGGGCTCTTCAGCCCTCTGCCCTATCCACAGGAATCCCGAATGCACAAGTTATTTCTTCATGCAAATGATGATTTAATGGACTGAAAATTGCCGACGCTCCTGCAGAGCTATGAGTGGGGTCGTGCACATATCAACGGGCGCTGCCCGTTGCTGCTGCCTGCGCCCTTTCAGGGCTCTTCAGCCCTCTGCCCTATCCACAGGAATCCCGAATGCACAAATTATTTCTTCGTGCAAATGATGATTTAATGGACTGAAAATTGCCGACGCTCCTGCAGAGCTATGAGTGGGGTCGTGCACATATCAACGGGCGCTGCCCGTTGCTGCTGCCTGAGCCCTTTCAGGGCTCTTCAGCCCTCTGCCCTATCCGCAGGAATCCCGAATACACAAGTTATTTCTTCGTGCAAATAATGATTTAATGGACTGAAAATTGCCGACGCTCCTGCAGAGTTATGAGTGGGGTCGTACACATATCAACGGGCGCTGCCCGTTGCTGCTGCCTGCGCCCTTTCAGGGCTCTTCAGCCCTCTGCCCTATCCACAGGAATCCCGAATGCACAAGTTATCTCTTCATGCAAATGATGATTTAATGGACTTTTTACGGAAAATTGCCGACGCTCCTGCAGAGCTATGAGTGGAGTCGTGCACATATCAACGGGCGCTGCCCGTTGCTGCTGCCTGCGCCCTTTCAGGGCTCTGTGCCCTGTGCTCTGTGCCTACCGGTAGGCCATCCAGGAACTCATCCCGGAGTATTGATTTTTATAGGTTAATTTTTTTTCCAGTTCTTTTTTCTGTTCAGCACGTATTCGCAGAACAAGTTCTTCCGTAATAATAAAGTTGCAATTCGGACAGTTATTTTCCAATTCACTAATATAGTTGTTGCATCCCGGACATTTAATCAGTGACATATTACCTCCTGTATTTTTGGTGTTACAATTTACTGATTATTTCATGTTTCTGCCTAAAAGTTAGTATCTGGAGTTGTGAGAATCATCTTCATCCAATCAAAAAAACTCACTAGTCAATTTAACTGATTTTTATCATGAAAAGTTTCAGTGTTTAACGATTTTTTGCATTTATTTTGATTTCAAGAAACCGGGAAATTGGGAAATTGTAAAATTGTAAAATTGTAAAATTGTAAAATGGGGAAATTGTAAAATGGGGAAATTGTAAAACGGGGAAATAGAGAAACTGGGAATATAAAAGAAAGGGGTGCTGCCTGTGATGATTAAATATTAATTAAGTTGATGAACGCCAAACCTGTCGGGAGGCTTCATGTTGGGTGAATTTTGGTGGCTTTCGTGATTTGGCGGCAGAAAAGAGGGAAATTGCGAAATTACGAATTTGCGAATTTGGTAGAGGATACTCTGATTAAGATGACCCATTATGAATTAAGATGATGAACTCCGCATCCTGCGGGAGCTTTATCTGGATAGCGGCCTTTATATGCGCGGGTGTGACCATTCTGTCATTCCGGCAGTTGGCAGAAGCAGTCAGGTGAAGTCACTTTTGACCTTCGAATTGTCTTGCACACTTTTTGAATTTCTTCAAGCCAAAGGTTACATGTTTGGCAGCTGACTGCTGTAACCGCGTTCTTTGACATTTTGATATTAAATTTGAAATCAGGAATTTGAATAATTTTAACTGGAATGGTGATATAAGTCAAAGTTCAGAGTTCATGTGGGTTGTATGGTCCCGGTCATCGGGATGGTTCATGTGGTTCGTGTGGTTATTTTTAACCACATGAACCCGGAACCGGAAATGAAGTTTTTTCTTCAAATTCAGCCGGTGCCGCCAGAATTCCTAACTCTTGAATTCAGGATTTCGGGATTCAGAAGCATTCCTGCAAATAAAAGCTATTTTCCGGACAGCAATTCATCGAAATATTCGATAGTTTTTATGAGTCCTTCGCGCAGTGGTACCACAGGTTGCCAGCCGTTCAATTTTTCCTGTGCAAGGGAAATATCGGGGCGGCGCTGAGTGGGATCGTCTGCAGGCAGGGGCAGGTAAACAATCTTCGATTTTGAGCCGGTAATATCGAGTATTTCCTTTGCCAGCTCAAGCATGGTAAACTCTCCGGGATTTCCGACATTGACAGGTCCGGTGAAATCATCACCGGTTTCCATCATACGCACCAATCCCAAAACCAGGTCGCTTACATACTGAAAACTGCGGGTTTGTTTGCCGTCGCCAAAGATTGTAATGTCGTTGTTTTGCAAAGCCTGAACAATAAAGTTAGAAACTACCCTGCCATCATCCGGTTCCATTTTCGGACCATAGGTATTAAAGATCCGCACAATTTTTATCTTAACGTTGTTCTGATGGTGGTAGTTGATAAACAGTGATTCGGCGCATCGCTTGCCTTCATCGTAGCAGGAGCGGACACCTATAGGGTTTACGTGGCCCCAGTAATGTTCCGGCTGAGGATGCAATTCCGGATCGCCGTATACTTCGCTTGTAGAAGCCTGAAGAATTTTAGCCTTTGTACGTTTTGCCAGACCGAGCATATTGATGGCTCCCATCACCGAAGTTTTGATTGTTTTTATGGCGTTGTACTGGTAATGAATCGGAGAGGCAGGACAGGCAAGGTTGTATATCTCGTCCACCTCTATAAAATACGGCATGGTAACATCGTGTCTTACCAATTCGAACCAGGGATTATCAAGCAGATGAACAATCTTTTGCTTTTTACCTGTGAAATAATTATCGAGGCAAATCACCTCATTCCCTTTCTCCAAAAGATATTCACAAAGGTGGGAGCCAACAAAACCTGCTCCTCCGGTCACCAGAATGCGTTTCATAAGTTTACTAATTTGATTTGCGTCCTATTGAGTAATAGTTGAAAGCCAATTCATCCAGTTCAACACGGTCGTATATATTCCGGCCATCGAAAATAAGTTTATTTTTCAGAAGTCTTTCAAGCACTTTAAAATTAGGCAACCTGAATTCCGACCACTCGGTTACCAGCACCAATGCATCGGCATCGATACATGCATCGTACTGGTCTTTTGCGAAAGCAATTTTATCGCCTAAGATACGCCGTGCTTCTTTCATAGCCACCGGGTCGTATGCTGTTACCTCAGCCCCGGCACCGAGCAACTTTTCAATCAGCACCAGCGAAGGAGCTTCACGCATATCATCGGTCTTAGGTTTGAATGATAATCCCCACAGGGCAAACTGCAGCCCTTTTAGGTTGCCTTTAAAATGGTTGTTTATCTTTTCAAAAAGTATGGACTTCTGCCTGTTATTCACCTTTTCCACTGCATTTAAAACATCGGGGGAATAACCGTGGTTATTTGCAATTCGTATAAGGGCCTTAACATCTTTGGGAAAACAGGAGCCTCCATAACCGGTTCCCGGATAAAGAAACTTATTTCCGATACGTGGGTCGGAACCGATGCCTTGTCTGACCGCATCGATATCGGCACCCAGGATTTCACAAAGATTGGCCATTTCATTTATAAAACTGATACGTGTTGCCAACATTGAATTTGCAGCATACTTGGTCATCTCGGCAGAGGTGATGTCCATAAACAAGATGGGATGACCGTTCAGCATAAAAGGCTTATAAAGCCGTTTCATTACCTTTTGGGCCTTTTCCGATTCAGTTCCGATAACTATCCTGTCCGGCTTTAAAAAATCCTGCACTGCACTCCCTTCTTTCAGAAATTCAGGATTGGAAGCCACATCGAAAGGAATTTTCACTCCGCGTTTTTCCTGTTCATCAAGAATGGCATTCTTCACTTTTTCAGAAGTTCCTACCGGTACTGTGCTTTTTGTAGCAACAACAAGGTAATGATCCATATTCTTCCCAACTTCGCGTGCTACAGCAAGAACATACTTCAGGTCGGCACTGCCATCCTCATCGGGAGGGGTTCCTACAGCAATAAATACGGCATCTGTATTTTTCAGGCTGCTTCCCAGATCAGTGGCAAAGGAAAGCCTGCCTTTATCTATGTTTTGGTTGAATATATCTTCCAGACCCGGTTCATATATAGGAATTTCCCTGTTATTAAGCATTTCTATCTTCTGTTCGTCAACATCGACGCAAACCACATCAACGCCTGTTTCTGCAAAACAAGTACCGGTTACCAATCCAACATAACCAGTTCCTACTACTGAAATCTTCATATTTTTAATGTTTTTTGAAAGGTTTTAAACAAAAATACCATTTTTTATGCAGGAGCAGCAAATTTAAGCTCCAAAAAATTACCATCAGGAGTACCGGTATAAAAGTTAAACGATTTTAAACCATCAGGATACCTGAAAAACAAGTTTATGTTGCATCTGTTCAATAGCACAGGGAAGATTTTTTGTCAATAACATAATTAAAGCAAAAGAATTATTACGGATTTCAAAAATGTTTAACAGAATATGTGAAATCTTTAAGCTTATTCACAAAAGCCTTCAAGCAACTGCAGTCACTTTTGTAACTTCAGGAAGGTTTAAATCATCGCAAATAATCAGTTGAACTTCAATAAAAAAAGCTTTCTCTCCGTAATTCAAATCAAAAAAAAGCCCCCAAGAAAAATGAATGATTAATTTTGTGGCTTTAGAACAATAATGAACCAAAGAATTTCGAAAATAACAAGTTATCTCCGGCTGGATAAAATAAGAAATGACAGGCGGATATTTGTATTTTCAGTTTGTTTACTGATAGCCACCACCCTGTGGTTTCTGGATGCACTGAGTAAAACCTACAATGCTGTACTTTCCTACAATGTAAAATATGTGAATCCACCGGAAAACCTGTTTCTGGCCAATAATCCCCCTTCCCGGATTGACCTGAGGGTAGAGGCTCATGGCTTCACATTGCTGCGTCATAAGCTGGCCTTTTCATTTTCTCCTATTCTGCTTGATTTATCGGCCTTTGCTCAGAATGTTGAAAGTGTTGACAGCAACATAAGGGTTACCGGGGAAACGCTGATAAGAAGAGTCGAAACCCAGGTGAGCAGTGAAATATCAATAATTGAATTATCACCATCGGCCATACTTTTACGGTTCGACAGTCTTGAAACCAGACTTGTACCGGTAAATCCAATGGTCACTTTGAATTTTAAGCCCCAGTTCAACCTTAATGGTACGCTCATCATAAAACCTGACAGTGTGGAAATTTCAGGTCCTGCCGGCGTTTTGGATACCATTACCGCTCTTCCTACCTTACCCGTTACTTTCGACGATCTGGAAACAAGCGTAGAACAGTTAATCCGCGTGCAGCATCCGGTAAGAACAGAGCTCTCTCCTGATCGGGTGTTATTATCGGTTCCGGTGGAGAAATTTACAGAAAAAAAAATTACCCTTCCCGTTCAAATTATAAATTTACCGGAAGAGGTGCAGATTAAAATTTTCCCCTCCCAGGTAGCGGTTTCTTTTATGGTTGGGTTAAGCAGTTACGAAAGTGTCTCATCGGCCGATTTTACGGCAACGGTCGACTACAACCAGGTTTCTGCCGACAGGGAAGTACTTGATGTGCAGATTAAAGCCACTCCCCTGTTTATTCAACTGATTAAAGTAACACCTTCATCTGTTGAATATTTAATTGAAACCGAATAATAAAAAGCAATGGCACTGGTTGTAGGAATAACAGGAGGCATCGGCAGCGGAAAGACAACAGTTTGCAATGTGTTCAGGTTGTTGGGCATACCGGTTTTCGAGGCAGATGCTGTTGCACGGCAACTCATGGATTCGGACAACAAAATTAAAAAAGGGCTTACAGAACTTTTCGGCCATCAGATATATACTTCTTATGGGCATCTAAACAAGCCAAAACTGGCAGAAGAAATATTTTCAAACAGCAGTTTACGTGAAAAAGTAAATGAACTGGTACATCCTGCAGTAAGAAACGAATTTTATAAATTTGTCGGGCAGCACGAGGCAATGCCTTATATTATATATGAAGCGGCCATTTTATTTGAGGGAGGGTTTCATGATAAGATGAATTTCTCGGTTTTGGTAGCTGCTCCTGAAGCACAGCGGGTTGCCAGAGTGGTGAAGCGAAACGGGGTATCGGAACAATCGGTAAGGAAACGGATGAAAAGTCAGTGGCCGGAAGCAAAGAAACGCGAACTTGCCGACTTTTGCCTTGAAAACGACAACCAACATTTAATACTTCCTGAAATTATTCGAATGGATAAAAAATTAAAAAAAGATGGGACAATTTGGTAAATGGATTGGCGGAGGCCTGGGATGGGCGGTAGGCGGTCCAATAGGCGGCATCCTGGGTTTTGTAATTGGAACGATAATAGATGGCGGCACAGAACAGCTTCAGTTGGGCCGGACAACCGGATATTCGGGTCGCACAACGGCCGGCGGGTATATCATGAGTCTGCTGGTGCTGGTATCGGCAGTAATGAAAGCCGATGGCAGGGTGGTTAAAGCAGAGCTGGACTATGTAAAAAAATTCATGGTTCATAATTTTGGTGAAGCTGCAGCACAAGATGCTGTAAAGCTATTGCGCGACTTATTGAATCAGAACATTCCGGTTAACGAGGTATGCAGGCAGATTAAGCAGAACATGAACTATTCGGCCAGGCTGCAGTTGCTTCATTTCATGTTTGGCATTGCTGCTGCTGACGGCAGAGTGGATGAACAGGAACGCCTGCTTATAGAACACATTACCCGTGAAATGGGAATCGGACAAAGTGATTTTGAATCTATCCAGGCCATGTTCATTCGTAATGTGGATGCTGATTATAAAATTCTCGAAATAGAGTCGTCGGCTTCAAACGAAGATTTGAAAAAAGCTTACCGGCGCATGGCGATGAAATACCATCCCGACAAGGTAAGCCATCTGGGCGAAGATTTTCAAAAAGCTGCCAAAGAGAAATTTCAGATGGTATCCAAAGCCTATGAGAATATTAAAAAGGAAAGGAATATTGACTAGTTAAATTTCATCCAAAACTTTCCCTGCATGAAAATTATTTCATTAAATACCGGTAAGCCGCAAACCATTGAATGGAATGGGAAGCAGGAACAGACCGGCATCTTTAAATATCCCGTGCCGGGATCGGTTTTTCTGGGAGCGGAGGACGTTAAAAATGATGCTGTAATTGACCGAAAACATCATGGAGGGTTAGATAAAGCCTGTTATTTGTATTCGGCAGATCATTATACCTGGTGGCAGGAATATTATCCTGACCTCGAAATGCCATTTGGAATGTTTGGAGAAAACCTTACGATAGAAGGACTACAGGAACAGGACATTTATATCGGTGATATTTTCCATGCAGGTGAAGCCACTATACAGGTCACTCAGCCACGTCAACCCTGTTATAAACTGGGGATCCGGTTTGGTAACCCAAAAGTGGTAAAGCAGTTTGTAAAATCAGGATTTCCCGGCGTATATGTAAGAATATTAAAAACCGGGTTTGTTAAGCCGGGCGATAAGTTGGTTTGTGTTGAAAAGAAAAATTCAGTTTCGGTACAAAAAGTGTTTGAATTGCTTTACACATCCGAATTCCAGAAAGAAGCGCTGGAGAGAACTCTCAGCATTCCTTTTCTGGCCGAAAGCTGCCGAAAGGATTTAATGAAACGCTGGAAAGTTTTATTGTAAGGGAGATGGTGTGTCACCACAATTGCTGACACACCATCTCCCTTACCGGAAACCTCAGGCTGATTTGGCCGGTTCAACGGCACATCCTTCCCTGTATTCGGCAATAATCTGCTTTACCTGACTGGGTGCTACCCGTCCATATACCTTTTCTCCAACCATAACAACAGGAGCCAGACCGCAGGCGCCAACGCAACGCAAACAGTTCAGGGAAAATTTGCCGTCGCCGGTCGACTCTCCCACTTCCACCTTTAACTGGCGCTTAAATTCACTCAGCACCTGTTCTGCACCACGCACATAGCAGGCAGTTCCCATACAAATGGAGATGGGAAATTCGCCTTTTGGTATCATGGTAAAAAAGCTGTAGAATGTTACTACACCATAAACTTTGGCCACCGAAGTTTTTAACTCCCTGGCAATTACCTCCTGTACTTCGGCAGGCAGATATCCCAATTTATGCTGAACCTTATGCAGAACATTTATCAGTTCTCCTTCGCTGTTGTTGAATTCAGAACATACGTCCTTTATAATCTGTATTGTACTCTCTGAAAGTTTTATTTTTGGCATAACTACTGTTTTTAATTATTAGTTATTTTATTGGTCACTGGTCACTGGTCATTGGTAAAGGGGGAGGAACGGCCAATTGAATTAATGTAAGAATTATGCCGCTTTCCCAATTCTTCAATTTTCTTCATCAAATTAACAAACTCCTCCTCTTTTATCAGACCACGGTTTCTCGCTTTGGTCAACCAGGTGATGGTTTCTGATTGTGAGCCACGCGAGAAATACTGACTGGCGATTTTCTTTAAAATAATATCTTCCATAACCTTCACTTATATTTGCTGCCATTGAATCTGCTGATTCAACCAGTTGTTTACCTGTTGTCCATTTCGCAAATGCATCCCATTTCTCAACAAGTAACCAAATTTCATCTGCAATGTCCATTGCCAGCCTATATACTATTAAATCATCCAGTTTCATTAACTAATCCATTTCCTTGACTTAATTCCTATTGACTAATTCCTATTGATTAATTCCTATTGACTAATGACTATTGACTATTGACTTTTATGTACGGTCAAAATATTGCGTATGCAACAGATGATGGGCCTTATCACTCATAGGCTTCTCAAGGAACTCTTCATAAAGCTGAATGATATAGGGATTCTCATGCGATTTACGAATCTTCTTATTACCATCTTCCTGGTAAATAGCAATCTGCCGTTTTTTCAGAATCTCAGCATTCCCATGATGGTAAGGCTGCCCGCCTCCACCAATGCATCCGCCCGGGCAGCTCATTATTTCAATGGCATGGAATTCACTTTCCCCCGATTCTATTTTCTCGAGCAACCGGCGGGCATTTCCCAATCCGTGTGCAATTCCGATTTTAAGTGGGAATCCTGCAAAATCGATTGTTGCCTGACGGATGCCATCCATTCCGCGCAATTCATGAAAATCGAGTTTTGGCAGCGGCTTCTTTGTATACAGTTCATAAGCTGTACGTACAGCCGCTTCGATAACACCGCCTGTAGTTCCAAAGATTACTCCGGCACCGGTTGATTCGCCCAGAGGCAGATCGAAATCTTCATTTGGCAACCTGTTGAAGCTGATATTTGCCAATTTAATCAGGCTTGCCAGTTCACGGGTAGTAATGGCATAATCCACATCGGGATTACCATTTACTTTAAATTCATCCCGACCGCATTCATATTTCTTAGCCACGCATGGCATGATGGATACAACTACCAGGTTGTCGCGCTTTATACCCATCTTATCAGCGAAATATGTTTTTGCTATGCTGCCAAACATCTGCTGCGGAGAACGTGCTGTTGAAGGAATATCCATCAGTTGCGGGAACTGATGTTCGAAGAATTTCACCCAGGCGGGGCAGCAGGAAGTTAATATGGGCAGCTTCACGCTCTCATCTCCTTCCAAAAAGCGGCTAAGCCTGTTAAGCATTTCAGTGCCTTCCTCCATAATGGTAAGGTCGGCGGCAAAGTCGGTATCAAAAACATAATCAAATCCAAGCCGGCGAAGGGCTGCAGCAAGTTTTCCGGTAACAAGTGTTCCGGGTTCCATACCGAATTCTTCTCCCAACGCGGCACGAACGGCAGGTGCTGTTTGTACGATAACTGTTTTCGTTGGATCGGAAAGCGCTCTAACCACATGGCCGGTCTGGTCTACTTCAGTTAATGCCCCCGTTGGGCATACAGCAACGCATTGTCCGCAATAGGTGCATACCGAGTGGTCGAGATTCATTTCGAATGCCGGAGATACAACGGCCTGAAACCCGCGGTTAATAGCTGAAAGCACGCCCACCGTTTGTACTTCGTTACACATCATTTCGCAACGGCGGCACATTATGCACTTGTCTACATCGCGTATAATAGCCGGCGAAGTATCTTCCCGATAGGTTGATTGTTCTCCTTTATAATGAATTTCCCGTATACCAAGGTGATGGGCCATATCCTGAAGTTCGCATTTGCCCGATTTAACACATATGAGGCAATCGGCAGGGTGGTCGGAAAGAATCAACTCCAGCACTGTTTGCCGGGCATTAATCACTCTTATGGAATGTGTATTCACCACCATACCCTCTGCAACCTCAGTGCAGCAGGCAGGAGCAAGGTTTCTGCGACCATCTACTTCAACAACACAAATGCGGCACCCTCCGGGCCTGTTTTCGATGTTTAAGTCATCAAGTTTCATGTGGCACAGCGTTGGGATATGGATGCCCATTCCCCTGGCTGCATCTAAAATGGTAATTCCCTTTTTTACAACTACCGGCTTATTATCTATAGTTAATTGTACTGTATCCATTTTTTTTCCTTTTCTATGAAAGTTTAACTGCATTGAATTTGCACTTCTCGAAACATACGCCGCACTTAATACAAAGCGCCTGGTCGATGTAATGCGGCTGACGCCGTTCACCTGTGATTGCCCCTACCGGGCAGTTCCGGAAGCACAATGTGCATCCTGTGCATAAATCTTCAACAATTTCGTACTTGAGAAGGGCTTTGCATTGCCCTGAGGGGCATTTTTTATCCTCCACATGGGCCAGGTACTCATCTTCGAAATTTAAAATGGTCGACAATACCGGATTCGGAGATGTTTGTCCCAGTCCGCAAAGTGAGGTATCTTTTATTACACTGCTTAGCAATCGTAAACGTTCAATATCTGCCACCTCTCCGTTACCACTGGTAATTTTCTCCAGTATTTCATGCAGGCGCTTGTTGCCGATACGACAGGGCGAGCATTTCCCGCACGACTCCTCAAGAGTAAACTCCAGATAGAACCGGGCAATCGCAACCATGCAGTCGTCTTCATCCATTACAATCATACCTCCCGACCCCATCATAGATCCTGCCGCAATAAGATTGTCGTAATCGATAGGTGTATCCAGAAACTCTTTGGTAAGGCATCCCCCCGAAGGTCCGCCTGTTTGCACCGACTTAAACTCCTTGCCACCTTTTATTCCACCGCCGATATCGTAGATCACCTCCCGAAGGGTGGTACCCATAGGCACTTCTATAAGGCCTACATTATTTATTTTTCCGGCGAGGGCAAACACTTTGGTTCCCTTTGATTTTTCTGTACCAATTTTACTGAACCATGCAGCACCTTTATTAATGATAACCGGAATGTTGGCAAAGGTCTCCACATTGTTTACATTAGTTGGCTTTCCAAGATAACCGGAAACCGATGGAAAAGGCGGCTTAAAAGTGGGCTCACCACGAAGCCCTTCCATTGAGTGTATCAGTGCAGTTTCCTCTCCGCACACAAATGCACCGGCTCCCAGACGGATGCCTATCTCAAAATTAAAACCGGTTCCAAGAATATCTTCTCCCAGCAGGCCATATTCTCTTGCCTGCCCGAGGGCTGTTTTCAGCCGTTGAATGGCCAATGGATATTCAGCCCGTATATATACCAGTCCTTTATCGGCTCCAATGCAGTATCCACAAATGGCCATGGCTTCAATAACAGAATGGGGATCGCCTTCCAATATTGAACGATCCATAAAAGCACCGGGGTCGCCTTCATCGGCATTGCAAACAACATATTTCTGGTCGGCTTCCGACTGGCGGGTAATCTCCCACTTCAATCCGGTTGGAAAACCACCACCTCCGCGGCCCCGAAGCCCTGAATCCTTTACTTCTTTAATAACCTCTTCGGGGGTGTATTCAGACAGGCATTTCCCCAATGCCATATAACCATCACGTGAGATGTATTCCTGGATGCTTTCCGGATCTATAAAGCCACAATTACGCAGTGCGATACGCATCTGCTTTTTGTAAAAATCCATGCCTGCCGACTGGCTAATCTGCTTTTCAGTAACAGGATCTTTATAAAGCAACCGCTTCACAGTCCTGCCTTTAAGCAGGTGCTCCTTGACGATCTCTTCCGCATCGTCGGGTGTTACATTTACATAGAAAGTATTGTCAGGCAATACTTTTACAATAGGTCCCTTTTCACAGAATCCGAAGCATCCGGTAAAAACTACCTGCGCTTCATCCTCCATGGCTGTTTCATTGAGCCAATAAGTAAATGATTTTTTTATTTCATCACTCTCTGCGGCTTTACAACCTGTTCCGCCACAAATAAGCACATGCATTTTATAGTCGGTCATAATTCCTTGCTTGAAAAATTAGTTAATCATCAATGGTTCTAAAGCTCTGAGGAATGATACCATCAACCAGCTCTCCACGTTTGATATATACATCGATTATCTCCCTGGCCTTTTCCTTGTTTACATAACCAAAAACCACGGGTTCCCTGCCGGCAAGGGTTATTTCCACTGTAGGTTCAGCATAACAATACCCCATACAGCCTGATTGGGTTACCACTGCATCGATAGCCTGCTGCTCCAGTTCATCGATAAAGTATTTCATCGTTTCTCTTGCACCCGAAGCTATACCACATGTGGCCATACCCACCTTTACCTGGACCAGTTGTTCCGGATGGTCACTCTTTTCCCTTAATTTTATTTTTGACTGCACTTCTTCCTTTATCTTCAGAAGGTCAGCCAACGTTTTAATTTTTGTCATGGTTGAATAGTATTTTATTTACTAGCTTTAATTTCTTCCAGGTTATTTTTAATCATTTCAATCACTGCTGCTTTAATATCAGCCTGCTGCAAGGAAACTTCACCAAGCATCACCATCAATTCCGCGGAATCCATTTCAAATGTACCTGCAGGGGTACGGTGATTATACACCAGTTGAATGCCCTGATTGCTTACAAGCAACAGGTAAATGGCTTCACCGATATCCCCCACCGGAGGGCGGTCGAGATGGGAAAGCTGAAACTCAGCCTTTACTTTAGTCCCTTTGTAGGGTTCCGATTCAACGACAAACCTCCCTTTTGATGCCAATGCATTGTGTTTTAAAAGAGGCAGCCCTAAACCTACCTTTCGTGTAGTTCTTGATGTAAAGAACGGGTTGGTTGCTTTCTGGACAGTTTCTTTATCCATTCCACATCCATTATCATTAATATGCAGGGTATAAATATCCCTTATATTATCTTCAACAACTATGATTTCAATCACTGTTGCATTTGCCCTCACCGAATTCTGTACGATATCAAGAACATGATCTGAAATTGTTTTCATGACAATTCACAATATCTGTTGTCTTGTTGGTTCAAAGCCTTTCTTATTTCGGTGAAGCTAATATCTCTCATTTTAAAAGTGGTGTAAATTTCGCCAATTTGTTTCAGAAAATGTGCATCGGAATTGCGAATTAGGGTGGTTTTATATTGTAAAACATATTGTTTTACAACATGTTTTTGGTTAGCATGCCTGGAAATACCCAATGCATCGCACTTTAAACCGGGAGGGATAAAGCCCAGCTGACTAAATATTCCATTAGCCGGCCGGTCAATATGTGCCGGGATAAAAAGGCCGTTTAACTCCATCACCCGCTGCTGAATACTGCCTATACCCACTTTGAGTGCAGCCGGCAGGTAATATGGAATAAGTTCCACTATATTTTCCTCTTCATCAAGCACAGGCTGATAACCAAACTCAGCTTCGGAATTGGGGATGTAGGTAATATTTTCATCAATGTATTTCTGAAAGGTCTCCAGTTGTTCGGGGAATTCAAAAAAAGCCAGGCAATGCACTTCTTCCCGGGTAGTAACCTCAACACCGGTCAGGGTGTATATGCCTGCCTGGTCTGCAAGATGTTTTACCAAAAGGGCATTTCTTGTAGAATTGTGATCGGTAATGCCGATAATGTCCAGTCCACACTCCCGGGCTTTTGCTACAATGTTACGAGGAGTCATTTCCAGATCGGCACAGGGCGACAACAATGTATGGATATGTAAATCGGCCCTGAATTTTTTCATTCTAAGGTTTTTTAAGTCATGTGTAACAATACAATGCGGAATTACAGATTCAAATCGGCAAACAACCTGCCGGCCATTTCAAAAGCAGTATATCCCGTACCAAGCAAAGGTATTCCTTCTTCTTCGCTGCGTGCCATGGTATCGGCATCGGGTTCCAGATGCCTTACAAGGACAACTGCAGCAAGGTCCTTCAATGATGCAATTGCCATAACATTCTGATGGGTTTGCAAGGTTATCCACACTTCATTTTCGGCAGCATTGCCCATAACATCGCTCAGTAAATCGCAAACATAACCTCCGCTTATTTCATTTTCCAGGCCCTGATGACCGGCAAAAACTTTCAGGTTATACTTTTTCACCAAATCAGAAACCTTCATTTCTACCTCCTTTTTTATTACAATCGGCTTCAAAACGTTTTTTACCCCAGATTCTTTCCAGGTTCTTATTTGCCTTTTCAGGTTTAATTTTTTGCATCGCAACGAACTTTTTCTGAAGAAAAACACAATCGGTCATCCGTGCTTTCCCCTGAACAATATCTTCGGCAAGGGCATGGCAGTTTGGTGCTCCGCAGCTTCCGCAATCAATACCCGGTAACTGACACAATATGCTGTTAATCTTATTCATTTTCTCAAGAGCCTTCATCCGGTTTTCATCAAGCACAAAAACAGGTTCTGGTTCTACTTCTCCGGTTACAAGCTGTTTCATTATCGCCTCTTTCTCACCCGAACCATTGAATATCTCATAAGCTCCTGGGTAGTTTGATGCTCTTTTCTGAAGCCGTTCAACTGTTAAAAAACGGTTGCCGGTAAGCAGTATACCCCCTGCACATCCCTGGTGACACGACTTGAATTCAAGAAAATCCAATTCCGGCACTTCATTGTTTTCAAGCCGTTCCAAAAATTTAACCACATTATGGATTCCATCGATAGCCATTGATTTTTTTTTGTACCACGACGATTCTCCCCGCGGAAGACTCCATAATATTCCTTCCCGGCTAAGGTACTTTCTATATTCCGAAGTATCGGTCTCTTCATGTGAAGGAATGAACTTCATAACACGATTGTACAAATCCTTCATATCAATAATACCGGTAACTATCGACTCCTTTTCAGCAACGGGCTGATTCACCGCAGCCATTTTGGCGGAACAGGGGGTTACATAAAAAATTCCAATCTCGTCCTCTCTCGCCCCGTTCTTTTTCAGCTGATTAATGGCAAAATGGGCTGCCAAATCGTGGGGCGCCTTTCTTCTTGAAATATTTCCTGCAAGTGATGGGTATTTGCATTGAATCAGCCGCACGATGGCAGGACAAAATGATGAAATTAGCGGCCCTTCAGAAACATCACCAGCCGATTTCTTAATCGACTCCATCAACCACAAGGCGGGTTGTTCCACTTCAAAAATGTGTGTGAATCCGAGCTTTAACAATGCTTCGTATATTCGTCCTTCAGAATAGATTTCAGAAAACTGCCCTATAAACACTGAAGGAAAAAGCACCACCCGGTATTTGTAACCTTCAATTTGAGCGAGTTCGTCATGCTCAACATAAAAGGCATCGACGGGACAGGCCCTGAGACAATTACCACAATCGACACATCGCTTTTCATCGATTACCGCTATCCCGTTATTAACGCGGATGGCTTCCGTGGGGCAGATTTTCATGCAATGGGTGCAGCCAAAGCATTTTTCTGCATTAACCTTAAGCGCATGATATTTCAGGTTTTCCTTCATCTAATAAAAACATCTGAATGTTAATGTTGTCCCCTCTCCCACAAGGCTTTCAATATTCAGTTCATCGGTATTTTTCTCAATGTTCGATAAACCCATTCCGGCACCAAAGCCCATTTCCCTCACTTCCTTCGATGCGGTGCTGTAGCCGGGCTGCATGGCAAGTTTGATATCTTCAATTCCCGGTCCACTGTCGCTGACAGTAATCAGAATACTATCCTCGCCCACCATGGCAACTACCTTCCCCTGATAGGCATGTGCGGCAACATTTACTTCCGCTTCATAAACAGCGACTACAATACGTTTTATACTTCTGGCATTCACATTCAACTGCTTCAATGCCTTTTTTATCCGGCTTGAAGCTTTTCCTGCATTGGAAAAATCTCCTCCTGCAATATGAAAAACCATTTCTACTGCCATTAATACACTTCCCTTAATCCGTTTGAATACAGAATGCCACTGGCTTTATAAATGGAATAGGACGTTTCCAGTAAAATAAGCCCGTTTTCATTGGCCAATTCAATCATTTCAGGTGTTGCCTGTTTACCGCGGGCAAGAAGAACAGCCTGTATGTCGGCCATCTCAGCTGTACGTATCAGCTGTAAATTGGCAAGACCTGTGATTAGAAGTATACTGTCTTCATCAAGTGTAAGCACGTCACTCATTAAATCTGAACTAAATGCCTTATCCAGTATTTTATCTTCATTTACATTCCCGGTAATCAACCGGGCATCCACAAATTTTATAATTTCACTAATTTTCACGGTCAGTAATTGGCTTTTTCTGTTTCTTATTTGCAAAGATACTGGAACTTTTTTTCCAAATGCTGCCAAAAGTCTTAATTCGAATGATTTTGAACGACAATGAAACAGATTTTTATTATTTTTCCTGTTGATTTAAAATAAAACCATATACAAACAAATCTGAATATGATCTACGATAAAAAATCCTTCCTACCCGGCAATCTTGAAGATTTGGAGTTCTACCAGAAAATATTTGATGCCTTGCCAATACCAATTTTCTACAGAGACCTGCATGGTGTATACCGGATGTGCAACAAAGCTCATGAAGATTTTTCAGGCAAGCTTAAAAGCCAGATTATTGGTCATTCGGTTTATGAGGTTCATACCCGTTACATGGCGGAGATTTACCACCAGCGCGACCAGGAGTTGTTGTCAAAACCCGACATACAGATGTATGAAACACAAGTGAAACAAAAAGACGGTTCAAGAATGGATGTTGTCATCAATAAAGCCGTTATACGAAATAACGATGGGGAGGTTATCGGTATTGTAGGCTCCATAAACGATGTCACCAAACTTAAGAAAACTGAAAAACGGCTGGAAAAGGCTCAGGAATCAATGGAGATATCATCACACATGATGCATAAAATAAATGTTGGCATCCTTATGATGGATGAAAAGAAAAAAGTAGTTGATTCCAACGAAAGTTTTGCCCGGCTGATGGGTGAAGATATAGCAGAACTTTTTGATACCATTCCCGGATTGAAAGGAGCCGAAGTTGAGGAGCTGGTCCCTGAGGTGGTTTTTAAGATGCTGACAGGCATTTTGTCTTCAGGAGAGGAAATGCTTGAAAGAGATATCAAATACAGGGAAAAGCTGCTTCATGTTTCAGTGGTTACCCTCTACCGGCAAAAGGTGGTGGGAGCTGTCTTCCGCGACATGTCGGCCCCGCTTCTTGTGCGCGATGAAATTATAAACCGTGCTTACCGTATAAAGGAGCAAAACATTGAAACGGTACAAAAAATAGCCCACTTGTTGGGTGAAAACGCTGCAGAAACCGAAGAACTTTTGAATTCCATAATAGAATCGCACAGATATGGTAACGACAAATAACCACAGCTACCACATCGAAATCGATGTTCAGCAAAAACGTCCGAAGGGGGAAATTGCCTGCGGAGATGTTTTTATGTCGGATATTTTCAGGGAAGAAGGCCGCACCATTCTGGCCCTCAGCGATGGTATCGGCCACGGAATTAAAGCAAGTGTATTGGCCCAGCTCACTGCTACCATGGCGCTTAAATATGCCCGGTTTCATACTAAACCTGAAATCTTCTCACGCATTATCATGGAGGCGCTTCCCAAAAGCAGCGATGGCAAAGAAAGCTACGCCACTTTTACAATCATTGAATTGGAAACCGACGGTCAGGTAAGGATAATAAACTACGATAATCCGCCGGTGTTAATTATCCGCAACGGAAAATTGTTTCAACCTGAGGAATACGAACTGGAAGTAAGGGGAAAGGAAAACATCGGCAAGGTACTGCGCTGCCGTGAATTTATTGCCCGCAAGGAAGACCGGATTATGTTTTTTACCGATGGAATGGCGCAGGCCGGGCTCGGTAAAAAACGTTTCCCCCTGGGGTGGGGCACTGAAAATATTTACAACTTTGCTTTAAACCAGGTAAACCGTATGCCTACCATATCGGCGTCCAAACTTGCCCGGAAGCTCATTAACCAGGCTGCACTGAACGACGATTTTGAAGTGAAGGATGATACCACCTGCGGAGTTATCTATTTCAGGGAACCGAGGAAATTCATGCTCATTACCGGACCACCTTTTTATAAAATCAAAGATTACGACTTTGCCGACCGCATTAAAAGTTTCAAAGGGAAAAAAATTATTTGCGGAGGCACCACTGCTGAAATCATAGCCCGCGAGCTGGACCTTCCTGTTGAAATCCAGCATACGGCAAAAATCGCCGGCATGTTACCTCCCATTGCACAAATGGAAGGATTTGAAATGGTAACCGAAGGCATCCTTACCCTTGGGAAAGTGGAGGAAATACTGGAAAATTACAACAGCGACACCCGCCTGCAGGATAGCCCGGCAGAAAAAGTAGTAAGACTGCTGCTGCAACACGACAGTATTGAAATTATAGTGGGAACACGCATTAATTGGGCCCACCAGGATCCCGAGCAGCCCCTGGAACTGGAGCTAAGAAAAATTGTGGTAAAAAGGATAGTGAAAATACTGATGAACAAGTTTTTTAAACATGTGGAAATGGAATACCTGTAAAAAAAAACTACCGCAAATTGCAGTAGTTTTTTAAGCGCCCATAATTAACCGTTTCTGGTTTTTCTCTAAATCTAAGTTGAAAGATGGTTTAATTCCCACTCGTCATTCTCAAATATTAATTTCAATTTGATGGAACAAAGGAAAACAAAACCATCAACATATTTCGAGTTAAAAAACTGAATCACAGGGTAACCTTTGCCGATTGTTAAGGAAAAAAAGACTGACAGTATCGGCAAAATACCATCCAAGCCTCTATTTTTTTTTTAGTCCAATAGCATAAGCCGGTAGACAGCAAACACATAATCTATTGCCCCATCAGGCGACAAATCCTTCAGAAACGACATTCGAATGAAAATATTTTCCAACCTGTCAGCAACAGGTCCACCGGAAATGTATAGGCTTTGTTTAAGGCTCCAAAACAACCATCGGACAATAGTTTCGTCAGGAATCATATATAGGTAGAAAAGAGAAATCCTCCCATGCACCTGAATGTTTCAAAACAAATTTGCAATTCCTTTTTTTTCACCATTGATTACCACCCGGCACACAACAAAAAAGGAGCTGATTTCAGCCCCTTCACCGGTAATTATACTGCCGGATATTTTTTAAATACTTCTTCCGACTTCATAAGAATGTCGACGTACTGACCTCGCTGATAAATAAAAGGATCTTTAAGTTTTTTCCGTGAAAGGTTACCCCTGAAATCATCCAGTGACTTGTATTCATGAGCATCCATCCATTTATTCAAATCGATTAAAATGTCTGAAATCACACTGGGTTTATTTTTATATAGGGTACTTACCACCTGAACGGCATCGGCTCCGGCAAGTATCATTTTAATTACGTCCCTTGCATTGTATATTCCTCTGGATGCACATATGCTTCCGTCGAGATTACCGTACAAAAGACCTGCAAAACGTAACGCCAGCAAATTGTCGTTCCGGTTGCTCAGGTTCCATGGAAATTCGAACGATGCCGTTTCAATATCAATATCGGGATGAAAAAAGCGGTTAAACAGCACATAGGCATCAGCGCCAGCTTCATCGATACGCTTAATAAAGTTGAGTGGGTTAGTATAAAACAGACTGATTTTTACACTTACCGGAATATTAACAGCCTTTTTAACTGACTCAACAATTTGCACCTGCCTCGCTTCAACCAAGTTACCAGGTTCTTCAAAATACCCCGGGGTGGCGTAGAGGTTCAATTCCAGCCCGTCGACACCGGTTTTCTCCAGTTCTTTTGCATACTCAATCCAGGTCGATTCATAGATGGCATTTAAGCTGGCAATAACCGGTATATTAACTTTTTTCTTTAATTTCTCAATATTGTACAGGTGCTCCCGGGGACCGGCATGCTCAATGTTTGGAAACAGGCGTTCCTGTTCTGCATTACGAAACTCATATTCACTCATATCTTCCGACATCTGCAGGTTTTCGAGCTGTATCTGCTCTTCAAACAACGATTTGTATACAATAGCACCGATGCCGGCTTCTTCAAGCTGCTCTGCTATCCCGGGTTTCATCACAAGATTGCAGGAACCAAGAATAAGGGGACTCTTCAGTTTTATACCCATATAGGTAGTTGATAGATTTGCCATGTTTCAATGATTTTTTTATTGTTATAATTAAATAAAGAACAAAATTTGGACAAAGAAAGTTTGAACCAATATAATGATTCTTATTATCGTTCCCAAATCCATAAAGAAGTTTAACAACCTCACCTCACAATTAATGAATCTAAGTTTTTCTGAAAGGAATTTGCTCCGGGAAACATCCTGCGTCTTTCCTTAGTATACAGGTATAAATGAATTAAATGTACGCTGCCAATGTTCCTTATTTTCCCGTTTTTGTATCACTTCCTGCCAATATTCCCCCGTCAACGGTTAATTCAATACCTGTTATATACTTACTCTCATCACTTGCCAGATACAAAGCAGCATACGCCACATCCCTGGTATCTCCGAAATGCCCCATGGGTATTCCTGATTCAATTTCTTTGATAGTTCGTTGCCGTTGCTCCCCTTCTCCAAGAATAGCATCCCACATTGGTGTCATAATAGCGGCCGGATGAATGCTGTTGCATCGTATATTGTACCTGTTTTCTGCACAGTACAAAGCAACACTTTTCGTATGGTTTCTAACCGAAGCTTTGCTGGATGCATAAGCAACGGCTCCCGGTATTCCTACCACTCCGCTCCTGGATGAAATATTTACAATACTTCCTCCTTTTTCTTTCATGAGTCTGATGGCATACTTGCAACCAAGCATTACCCCGGTGGAATTTATCCTATGAACTTCTTCCCATGATTTCAAGTCGGCGTTTTCTGCATCCCACGGACCTGATGATTCTACAAATCCTGTAATTCCTGCATTGTTTATTAAAATATCGAGGCTTCCATAATGTTCAGCAATGTACTCAGCAGCAGCTATCCAACTGGCTTCATCCCCTGCATCCAGATGGATGTAATCAGCTTTGCCACCTAACTTTTGAGCTGTTGAAATGCCTTCTTCATCCCGAATGTCTGACAAAATTACGACAGCACCTTCTTTGTGAAACAATTCAGCGGTAGCTTGTCCTATCCCACGCGCAGAACCTGTAATCAGCGCTGTTTTGTTGAGCAGTCTCATTTTGTTATTTATGTTTGTTAATTCCACTGTCCGGTAGTGGTTTGTTTAAATATACAAAAACAATCACACGTATTATTTAATTTAATTCAGAAATCCTAAGAATAATATCAATAGCAAATCCTTCATTTCATGAACAGAATTTGCATTCCAAATATTTCTCATCTGAAAACTTTAGGGAGTGCCTAATCCCACGAATGGCGCCCAAACTACAAGTTCCAATTTTTTGGCTATTTTTGAATAAATAAAAAGAATGAACCAACATGTGTCTAAAAACAATTTGGCGTTGAATGGCTTTCATAGTTTTTGAAAGCCATTCTTTTTAACAGAAACTTATTTTGCCCGGTTAAACTAAAAGTTTCAGGCGCATATTTTTTATAATTTACTTACAATTGATTTCAAGCGATAAAATTTGAATTTTCTACATCTGCTGTAGAAACTCGCCACATTAAAAAAAATAACCAAAAAAGATCATTACTCATATCCAACTATGCAGCAATACGTTAACCATTTATAATTTCAGTGGCACAAGGATTGAATTTTAATATAAAGAATATCTGAAAAATAAAAAATGATAAAAGAAAACGCCAGTATGAAATTATGGGAGGCATGTTTGGATAAGTCTCTGTTTAAGGATTTGCTCGAAGAAATTGTCAGCAATACCAGCAGTAAATATTTCTTCGATGTGGTTGAATATTGCTACGAAAGATATTCCCATATTTACCCCGATGTATTGTTAGATGTTTTTTCGGATTATAGAAAAAACAGCATTATTAAATGAGGTTAAAATCGTAGGCTAAAGACACACAACACAAATATATTCTAATTATTTATCTGAAAATGCTCTTATCCCCGGGAATAAGAGCTTTTCTTTTGTCAACTTCATTTATTTCTTCAAATCTTAAATTCAGCTCAATTGGCAAAAAACTTCAGAGTAATCAATTTGTCACATCTTCTTTAAATATTAATCGAGTTCTATATTATACCTTTGTATACTTAAAATTTCAATAAATGAATATGATATCCGAACATGATAAAAGGATAGCAAAAATGACATTTGCTTCTGTATATCCACACTATCTCAACAAAGTGGAAAAAAAAGGAAGAACAAAGGAAGAATTGCATCAGGTTATTGAATGGCTTACCGGATATAACGACAACCAATTACTAAAACTCGTAGAAAAAAAAGTGACTTTTGAACAATTCTTTAATAGTGCAAAACTAAACCAAAATGCACACCTTATTACTGGAATAATCTGTGGCTATCGGGTTGAAGAAATCACAAATCCATTAACGCAACAGGTAAGGTACCTTGACAAGCTGGTTGACGAACTGGCAAAAGGCCGAAAAATGGAGAAAATATTAAGAGCCGGTTAATGCTAAAACCGCCCGGACCTCCGTGAAGGTTAATCAAAAGCGGCCCTTTTTCATTCTCCCGCATCCGGATATATAAACCGGATTCCGGAACTTTTATCATCAGTTCTTCATCAACAAACGTTTCCTTTCTCTCTTCATTTCCACAAGAAAAAAAAATAAAACCGAAAAGACAGCAATATAAAAACCTTCCAATCATTTTCTAAATTCAATTAATTCTATTGGTGCACCATTATGCTCTATCATAGCTACCCGTACCCCACCACTTGGAGCATTTGGGCGGGTTAAAACATGAAAATCGTTCCGCTCAAGTTCCTTATCCAGGTCGTCGACCTCAAAGGCTACATGCGGAACTGTTTTAATAAGTTCGTGTAATTCACAATCCGGATCAAACCGCATCCATTCTACTCCAAAAGGACTCTGCTCAAAACCGGAGGTATAAAATTTCAGGTGCGGTAAGTAGTTTTCTCCGGGCTTTACTTCTGTTGTCGGAATTCCAATGTGGTGAAAATGCCACCCCAGTTTTGCAACTACCCAAGGTAACTCATCATCTGCCCTTTTAGTTTCAGTTCTTTTCATAATATCACGGTTGATTTACATACAGTAGCCGAAATATTCTTATACAAAATCATTGAATTTAGGTAAAATGAAAAAGATTCTGGTGACAAAATGGTTCTGCTTTTCTAACTTTTAAGTTAAAATTCAACTCCTCTTCAACTGATTCCAGAGCTTATCTGTAATTACCCAGACGTACAACTCCAAAAACCTGACTTCATTATAGACTAAAATTTGCTTTTTACCACCAAAATATAATAGCACAAAAAAAAATCTATCCGTTTACTATCCCTTCCTGAAATCCAGACAGGCAAAAATTTTAATTAAAAAAAATTATCTGCTGCCTTCAATTTGTATGTCGTATTTATCCAAAAGCCCCAACACACCCGGTACTGAAAACTTGGCACGGCGGACACGGTTTCGTTCAGGGTCGATGGAATAGTTAAAACTTGTTCGAAAATCTGCTTTCTCAACAATGGTGTTGTCAAAAACTGCATTTTTTAAATCACAATTTTCAAAAACTGCTCCTGTCAAATCACATTCACCGAAGTCGACTTCCTGCAGATTCGAATCTTTAAACATCATTTTTTTTATCCTTTTCCTGAAAAAAGAAGAACTGTTTAACAGGCATCCTTCAAACGAAATGGAAAGTCCGAATTCATTGCAGTTATCAAAATGCAATCCCAACATTTTACATCCTGAAAACAACACATCACGGAAGGCAGTTCCCGTCAGCCGGCATAAACTTAAATTACAGTTTATGAACCGGCATTCCGTGAAATTTATTTCTGAAAGGTCGTTAGCTGAAAAATCGCAGTTATTGAATATGCAGTTATCGTATTCACCTTTATTTAAAGGTTCCGACTGGAAATGGTTGTTATTGAAAGTATAATCTTCTGTATAGTCCATATTCCTCATAATTTACCAGAATTAAGTCCTAAAGGTGAAATAAAAAAAAAATAAATCCCTCATCCAGGGGCTCCAAAATTTATTGGACATTACGAACGGGAGACCTGCGGGTTGAATCTATTTTTTATCATATGCCTTGTTTAATAAACTATTCACCTGAATAATTTTCCAAACACCATTTTTTTTCTCCCAAATTTTTGATGAAGTTTCTCTAACAGTATCTCCAACGCTTACTCTTAAATACAATTGACTTACGTAATCATAGCCAATTTTTGAAGTAAGTAATTTTTGTTCGGTTATTGTTTCAATTACCTGCTTTTTCGGCAAGTGCGGACAAAATTGAACCAATTGTTCATAGGAAAAACTTTTTACAGATCCTGAAAATGCAATTTCAGACATTTGAACATTTTTATCGAATGCCATTAATATTTCATCGCAATTTTCATTGCCTGCCACATACTTTTTTTGAAAGGTTCTGGCAATTTCTTCAAATTCAATTTGTTGGTTTGCAGTGATGGAGTTTTGTGCATTGGTGGTGCAGGTCCAGATTACCACCAGTAGGGTTCCTATAAAATATTTTTTCATGGGGACTAATTTTATAAGTAGACCAACGTTTTACAACATAAAAGGGTTGAAATTTCGGGGAGTATATTTATCCATTGAAAAGAATGCAGGTGTCGCAATCAACCTGCTGTCCGAAGAATTTCAATGACTCAGGAATTCATTCCGGCGATTAAATCAATGAAGCCACCTCTCTCCCACTTACCGGGCTGCTCCGTGTCTGAAAGATTCAGAAATCACCTGTTTTTTGCATATACAAGTGCTAAGCCTTTAGCAAAGATTTAATTCAACACGGACTTCCTCTTCAGTGAGATAAACATGTCAAAGCTTACATACAATTGAAAATTATTTCCTTCCCGGTCTTCATTCCCGGTGTACCTGACCAGGTAATTGTTTTTCCATTGATATCAACTGATATTTTATCTTCCCGAATCGTAATACTATCTGCTGCTGCAAAAAATACAACCTTTTTAACCTTCCAAATCTCGCCATCAACAATAGTAAGCACTTTATTATTTGTGACAAATAAACTGTTATGTTTACCCGATGATAACCTGAGCATTGTTTTGTGCAGAATGATACTGTCGTTTAACGACTCGGCATTCATAGGATCGAATCCTTCAAACTGCGGATGATGATTAAAATGGAGTTGAATTTTTATCCCCTGCTGTGCATTAAAGTTGTTTAATGAAGCCTGATGTTTCAAAATTTCCTGACCCGTGTGGTGACGACTCAACTTAAAATACATTGAATCGATTTCAATGGTTTCTTCCTGCGGTTTAAATTTGGAAATGAAAAAATCATAAAGCGATTCATTTTTAGAATAATATTCTTTTTGCCAATTGTCGTATTTTTTATCAAGAATGATGCACATGGCCATTCCCGAGGCAAGATGCCGGGTTCTTAAATTGTTACGTCCATATAATGGCGTTGTCAGGATTCCAAAAAAATGTTTCTGGTTATAATTGTCCTTTATTGTCCCATTAACTGATGTGAACCGATTGTAAAATTTATACTCAGAATAAAATGCAGGCCCTTCCATATTTTCAACTGTTTTCTCATAATTTAAATAGTCTCCGATAATCTGCCCCCGCATTAACCTGCAACTGTAAAACTGATTCAATAAATGCCGGAATGTTTCTTCATCATTGTTAAAGCACATGCTGAACAGTAGTTTTTGTTCGTACAGCTTAATGCCATCGTTAACATGATTTTCGGGATAATTTAATAAAACAGCAGGGTTGTCAAACCCGATTTGCTTTACGTTATTACGTTGATACACGTGGTGCAATTCATGAAAGAGTTCAGCGTAAGCTTCATCTGTGCATGAATATCTGGAAGCTCCATAATCAACTATTGCAGTCAGGACTCCGTTAATCTCCACTTGCGTTGCCCCAAACAGTTCCAGGTGCCTTTGTTTACCGACATACAGTTCATCCGACAGCTGTATAAAATTTCCCGGAGGATTCGGATGTTTGTACAAAAAAGCAGGACCATCGATCCGGAACAGGCATACCGGAGCCAGTTCCATCCCTTCCCATACTTCGTTTTTTGAATGCTCTGCCATTTCATAAAAATGAACAACCGATGCCAGATACTGCCTGTCAATGGCAGTCAGTGGCTCCTGTGCACTTATAAACGCTTGATTAAACAATAGCAGACAAGCAATTATCAGATATTTAAAATTCATAATTTTTATTTTTACTGCCCCATGCGCTTCTTCTCAGCCCAAGGCTATTCCAACCCTACATCCAAATAAACCGAATAACGCCCATACGTTTCATAAAAAGGCTTAAAAACAACTCCGTCAATAACAAATACCAACGGCTCAGCAGTAGCTGATATCGATTTACTTATATCTTTCGCATTTAATGTTATTCTGCGCCATTCATTTCTAGGTTCAGGTTCCTGGGCTGCAAGGATAACCGGTCCGTAAAATAAACTGGCAATGTTTTGCTGATCCATAACCGGCTCCAGACGAAACTGAAAGGGCATGCGCAATTCAACAGTATCCCCGTCTTTCCATTTGCGGCTTAAAAGCAGATAGCTTCCCGGTACCGCCTTAACGTTTATATCTTTACCATTTATTTTTACAAAAAATCCGTTTGCAACCCAGTGGGGCACACGTACGTAAAGGTCAAATTTGCCACTCCCTTCAACGATTAGCCGCGTATGGTCTTCTTTTGGGAATGCAGTCTCTTGAGTCAGGGTTATATGCTTCTCTGTCCATTTTAAGGTTGAAGGAACATACAGGTTCACATATAAAGCATTGTTATCTGCACTCTTGAAATAGATGGAATTCTGAAGTTTAGTGCTGCTCTCCAAAGCTGTTCCGTTACAACAGGAAAAACCTTTCATGCCGGCATTTGTAAAATGTTTTACTGCGCCCGGCCGCAGGGGCACATGATAGGTATTTGCCGGGCTGTCTTCAGCAACAGAAGCAAGTATGTGATTGTAAAGTCCCCGCTCATAATAATCCATTAATTCTGCCTGCCGGTTGAACAGGAAAAGGTTTCTTGATAATTTGAGCAGATTGTAGGTAGCACAGGTTTCATTCTGGCCACCTGCTGAAAAACCATTCTCATAAAGTGTTGCCGGTTCAGCGGTAAAGCATTCCGCATTTGCAGGATTGTTTGCTCCTGCAACACCGCCAATACTGTACATGTAATCGTTAGTGGCCCTGGTCCGGAAATTATCAGCAATACGATAATATTCCGGAACACCTGAAGCACGATAAGTTTCAAGCGCTCCCATGATTTGTGGTATGTGTTGATTGGCATGCAGTCCACGAAACAGATCTACATTTTTAGCCAATCCGTGACTATGCTCAGAATCACCAAAAAATACCCGGACGTTATCAAATAACTGTGCAGCTTCCAGGTAACGGGGCTCATTGGTCAGGCGGCTCAGTCTTGCCATCGCTTCGTTCATGCCTCCATATTCTCCTGCAATGTAGCTGTTCCACATCGCTATAAGTGTTTCAGCGGGCAACCGGCTCAAACGGGCATGTGCCCAGTCGCCCATCCCTTTAACTATTTCCAGCGCTTTCTCATTTCCGGTGATTTCATAAGCATCCAGCAACCCGGCAAGTATCTTATGCAGGGTATAATATGGAGCCCATATTTGTGTATCACCACCTCCATAGCTGGCACCATTTTCCAGCATGATAAACTGATCGGGCGGATAGGCGCTGATAAAACCTTTCCCCCAGTTCCAATAATCTGTTCTGATACCTTCCGTGCTAAGGTCTGAATCAAAAGTTGTTTTACCTGTGGCCGGGGGCACTTCTTTTGGATCTGAAACAAATTCACCTCCCGGTGTCTGTGGGCGTCCCGACAGTTGCGACAGGTCATACAACGTATTTACCAAATAGTCCAGCTTAGCTTCAAAAGCAGCCTGTAGCGGCTTATCATAACCGGTACCTGCATAAGCCTGGGATAAAGCGCTGAGATAATGTCCGGTGGCATGCCCGCGCAGTTTGGTTTCCTGGCTGTCCCATCCCCCCAGCGGTTCTGCTCCCTCAGGTTGTTCCTGTCCAAAGGCATTGCGAAACATATAAAGAAAATCGTCGGGATTTGTATTGCCAAGACCTGTAAGAAATTTGTCGCGGTTCTCCATAAACTTCGTTTTGTTACCATGAAGATCCCTGTTTAAGGTGACCTGGTCCAGACCAAAGGGTTCAAGCGTACGAACCGGTGTTTCAACTTTCTCAGCTTCTTTGACTGTTACAACCGCCTTTGGATGAAGGACCGTTCCCGGAATACTTCCGGTGACAGTATAAGTGCCCGGAGCCAGTGCCTGTGTATTATCCTCCGGCGCTGGCCAGAGAACTCTTACGTCGGGGCCTTCAATGTTATCTCTGTAACTGCCTTTTAAATAACGCGGCATTACTGGAAGAATGCCTTCTACAGTTCCCACCTGAATATCCGGAACGCTTGTTAAGTAGGCATTGTACAACTGAGGTGTTGTTTTGGGAAATTGTGGAAGGTCCTGTTTTGCTATCTTCTTTTGTTGTGAAGATGCTTCACTATCGTTTTTTGAACGGTTACATATCCCGCTAATTTGTTCTTTATTCAATGCGATCCGGTAGATTCGAAAATCGTACAACCTGGCATTCAGAAATCCATGATTAGTATGAATAAATTTTCCAATAAAAGCTTTGTTCGCTTTTCCTGAAGGTTCGCCAAAAATCTGGTCCAACCGGACCTCAACATTCTTTACCTCACTCACATGCTCTCCATTGATGTATATGCTTAACGTTTTGGAAGGAAGATTAAAAACAACGGCAAAATGATACCATTTATCGACAATCGGTGCCGGTGCATTTGCTGTAGATTCTTCAGCGTCATTTTTTATCACGGTCTGAAACCCGTCTTCATTTACTGGTCCGGTTGGAGAAGCAAAAAAATGATGGTCGTTGTTTTTCCCAAAATCAAAAATTACCTGTCCGTTTTTTGCAGAATGCATGTAAATCCATCCGGTGACACTGAGTGATTCCTGTCCGCTCAGCCATTGACCGGGAAGCGATATGTAGGTTTCACTGTTTTCCGGTAAAGAAAGTACAGTTCCAAAACGCTCGTCATCCACAAACTCAAAATGGGAACTATGGATATTGCCATGTAAATTATTACGGGTCCAATCTTTTACATTATCCTGAAAAAGATAGCGGGCAATTAAATCAGTTTCTCCTATTCCATCCAGGATCTGATCACCTGTTTGAGCAATGACCGGTTCAGCACCCAAAGCACAAAAGCATAGCAACAGTCGAACGAACAGCTTATATTTTCTCATAATTTAACTCTAAATAGTTATATGTTACGATAACCCGAACATACCGCAAAAGAACAGGGTAATCCGGCATTCATGTCGGGGCTTAAACCAATGAAGTCTCCCTCCCCCCAAGGCTAAAAAGCATTTATTTTTTTAGAAATCAAAGAAGTCTTTTAGGATCGTGTCTGTTATCCCAAAATCCTGTAATAATTATTAAATACTCTTGTACGCCAGGCATACGTGCCGCGATTTAAAATAATATAGCACATCTCCCCCCTCTCCATGATAACTACCTATACCCGTTGTATCATCACCTGCCTGACTAAATCAAAGCAATCAAGATAATCCTGTAAAACACAGTTCAGACATTATTCCGGGCATCAATCAGCGGAATAATTGCCTTATTGTTTCAGGGCGCCGGCAACCAGGATGTTCAGATGATCGTTTAAAAGCCCGTTCATTTCAAATTTACTCCACCTGTCAATGGTTTCATTCTCCAGTTTATCTAGTTTATCTTCCTCAGATTTTGCCAACATTGCCCCCAGCGGAGTACTGTTCACGTATTGCCAGATAAACTCCTTTGAAGCCGGAAGTGTCAATTGCTTCAGGTATTTCGTCACCGATACTTTTTCAAAACGGGCATCGTGCATTAGCTGTTGCATTTCTTCCTGATTGTGCAGGGAAAAAACGCGCCGGATAAAACCTGCGGCTTCCGGACCAATGTATTCATTAAGCGTTTCGATGAAAACTTGCCAAACGGGTGAAGGGGGGCCGGGAGCATTGAGCAGTATCTTTCCGCCCGGAGCAAGGACCCGGTGCATTTCCTTAAGAGCCTTTTCCTTGTCGGGCATAAACATCAGACTTGCCTGGCACAAAACCACATCGTAAGCGTTATCCGGTAGCGGCATTTCTTCCGCACTTGCTTCATGCCAGTCGATATCCCGAGGGCTGACTGCACGTGCAACGGCGAGCATACCCGGGTTGATGTCAAGACCGGAAACAGTACCTTTTTCCCCCACCCTTTCTGATGCCGTTCGTGCAACAATACCCGTGCCGCAGGCCACATCCAATACCTGTTCGCCGGGCTGAATCATTGCCCGGTCCACCAAATCGACCGCCAGCGGAGCACCAATCGCAGGAACAAAAAAACGCTCGTAATTTTCGGAAGCGTTGCCTCCGTATTCCCTTCCAAAGTGTTGTAAAGCCATTTCTTCTGAATTTTAAATTTCAAATTTTAATGCACCGGACAATTATTTCATATGATTAAAATTGCTTACTTTCAGCGGTATCATATGTAACTCCCATGTCCCGATAGCCATCGGGATTAATCATGCTCCTTTGTGAATGTGATATTTTCATGGTCGTTTCATCCACATGAAATTGTTAATTCCAGCACTTAACTCCATATTATTGATAATGGCTTTTTGTAAATAAGTTTCTTCTACCTGAGGATACGATCCCGTAAAAATTTTGTTTCCTGATGAAGTTCAACCTATTCCCCAATGTAAAGTTTATTCAAGCAAATGCTTCATTGGAGACTAAATATTTTTTAATCAGCGGACGATACAAGCAGTATTGATTCTCCACAGATTTAAATAACCCCGGAATTCGTGCCGGAGAATACATCAGCATAACCTCCTCTCCCCCCTCTCCGGACTAATAACCTTTGTCGGTTGTATCTTCACCTGCCTGACGGGTTGGTACATGTTGCGGAGAGGGTTACGGGGAGCGTTCATGTCCGGCAGGACTTAACGGCGAAACGAGAACCCGCAGTTGGCGAACCACCTAACCCCGCCATGCAATATGTAATTTGTTACCGTTCGCTTTTTTATCTTTATTATGTTTTTTCAGTATCCTTTTCCAATACTTTTATTATTTTTTTTAATCGACTTATCTCGATACCACTTAAAATAAAACTTGCCATAAATCCGAAATATAGGATTTGATTTCCGTTTGGATAATGTTGAAGCTTAAATAAAGCTCCAAGAAGTATTGCAAATGCTGCAATTCCCAAAAGTACATTCATCAATTTGTCAGTATGTTTTTTAGTCATGATTTTAAATTTAAAATATAAGTTAATTGTCAATTATTTTCTTCATTAGCATCGGTGGTAACGGTTTGCGTAAGTTGCGTAGCGGATTTTGGAGAGCGTTCCTGTCCGCAAGAACGGAACGATGACGCGAAAGCCACGGCTTGCAAACCATCAAACCCCGTTATGCAATATGGCACTGTATCAGGCAAAGTAGTTTTATGTATTTATTTTATTTTCAAATTCTTTTATGAACATGAAAAGTTCCATGCCATATACCAATTGGGCATTTTCATAAGTCTGATTCTTAAAGAATTCCAGAAACTTTTCCTTGCCAAACTTTTCAATAAGATCTTGCACAAATATTCCGGATAAAGGATATAATATTTCTGCAGGATATTCTTTTCCATTTTTCCAAATATCCTTAATTTCAATTTTCTTATCATGTGTTCTAATCCAATATTTTACCCTATTTAATCGATTTTGGTTTGATTGGTCAAAACAAACAGCTGTGCCTTCATCAATAAACCTGGTCTTTTTAGAAATTGCCGAGGTGTAATGAGAAATTACGTGCGTTAGCTCATGTCCTTTAGTTTGTTGAAAATAAGAGTGTATAATACACAAGGGAGGATTCGCAAACCCCAAATTTTTATGAACTATTCGTCTTGCATCATCTCTTGAATTCCATACAAAAAAGTCAACTTTTTTAGGTAAAGAACTTTCAAAAAACTTATTAATTTCTTTGAGAGCATTTTCTCTTGACTCAACATAAAACATGATTTCCTGGTCACTCATGTTTTGAAAATGAAAACGAATATTTTTCGACTCTTTAATTGTCCAGCTTTTGTAAAATTCATCGTATCCATAAAGTCCAACTCTTCTGGCTGAATATCTTGTAGCATTTTCCGTAGAATTTAAACGAATACAAGACTTTAAAGCAGACTCCGATTTTTCAAAGTCAGAAAGCATATAATAGCATGTACCTAAATAGCCAAGTCCCCAAGCTTTTCTCCATGAATTATCATTATCAACGACAATTTGTAGGTAAGGTATTGCTTCATTATAGTTTTCCATTTCTGTCAATACCCGCCCCAGAACCAACTTATAATCCAGGTTTTCAGGGTCACTTTTTAAATATTCATTTGCCTTATCAATAACTTGGTCTAATTTTTTAGACTTATAAAGGTTACTTAGTTCCTGCTCTTGAGGGCTTTGTCCATTTACTATAAAGCAGATAAATAATAAGAAGAAAGTTAATTTAGTTTTCATTTTATTGTCCATTAGAATTGGATTGCTCATTTACTATTTTGCCTTAACGTTTGGCAATATGCCAGTGGCGGTTTGCGGGCTTCGTCACTTTCTGCCGTGACAAAAACCAAAGCGGGGCAGTGAACCTGAAACTAGCACCTAGCCTGCTATTGTGGCTATACCATGTTGTGTGGCATAATTCATCCTTGTCGTTCGTCTATTTATTCGTTAAGATCTATAATCAACTGTGTTGTTTTTCCCGCTTTAATCTGAAACATTTTACTGCGTGTAAAAACTCCCCCTTCACCCTGAGATGTATAATATTTAATGTAGTAGTTGCCATAAAGCAATTCTGTAACTTTCATTGTACCATTTACAACGGGAATATTTGGAAGGAGTGCTAGTGAAGGTTCGCCAACAACAAATATGTCCGGTAGGTAATGTAACCTTTGCACGTTTTCAAATGTTACTTCAAGATCACCGGTTAACAATAGTGTTTCTTCTTTCTGACATGATGAAAACATCATGAAAAAAATTACGGAAAACGGAATCAATGCACTTGTTCTGGTTACTAGGTTTTTCATTGTCTTTGGTTTTAAATGTTAAATAGTTATCATCAAAAATAGTTGAATTCAATAGATGCAAAGTAGGCGATTGCGGGCTTCAAACTTATAAAACCGTTACGACTTTGAAGTGGCTACAGCTACATTGTTAGCCCCTGTGGTTTTGCATCCCGCGCTTTCATATACATTGTTACCTGCTTTTTTTACTTCTTTATCAATCCCTTGTTGTTTTCATTCGGTTCTATCAAGTCCCACATGTTTCCATACAAATCCTCAAAGACGGCAACAATTCCATATTCAAATTCAGTTGGAGGTCTCACAAAACTTATCTTTCTATCTACCATCTTGTTATAATCTCTCCAAAAATCATCAGTGAAGAGAAAAAATCCAACTCGTCCTCCAGTTTGATTCCCTATACTTTCTGCTTGTCGTTCGTTGGCAGCTTTGACAAGTAAGAGGCAACATTCTTTCGCTCCGGGTGGAGCAACCATAACCCATCTTTTTTTTTCGTCTATTCTTGTGTCTTCAAGAAGTATGAAATCTAATTTTTGGGTGTAGAATTCAATCGCATCATCATAGTCCTTTACAACTAATGCTATATGTGCTATTCTTTGGCGCATTGTTTTTTCGTTTGTTCTAATTACCGTTTACGTTCAGGTGCTAAATTTCAGTAGCGGATTTCGGAGCGCATTCATGTCCGCCAGGACTGACCTGCGAAACGAGAATCAACGGCTAAAAACACGGACACCGTTATAGCCAGTGCTTTTTTCTTAATTTGCTTAGTTTAAGTTTCTTTTTTGGTTCTCCTCTTTCTAATAAAATTTTATCATTTAACTCTACTACTGCTTTAATCATTTCCCATGGGGAAGTTCTGGTAAAATCTTTATCAAATATATACTCTTTATCTACTTTTAATCTGCCAACCACCTCAAAATCCACCGTTGATTTCTTAAAAAATTGAGTATAATACCAGGAAATCATTTCTCTGTCTCGGTAGCCTTTTAGCTCAAATTGTTCCTTTCTAATCAAAACTGATGCTTTTTTAAAGGTATCAATTGTCGGTTTATCTTTTTGGTTTATGGTTGTAATGGCTATCAAATTCATTCCGTATTCTGTCTGCTTCTCAGAAGTTAAAACGAATGCTCCACCATAATTGTCATTACCAAGTTTAAATGTCAAACAATCGCCTTGTTGAAAGATAGAATCTCGTAACACTTTCCGTTTCCTTTTAAGAGGTTTATCTTTATCCTTGCTTAATTTATTAAAAATGAATCCAGAGCTTTTTTCCTCTTTTTTATATCCTGTTTATCAGCTCCTAATTGCTCCCAAATCTTAATATCCTCTCCGGACTCTATAATTATCTTAACTCGTTGCAATAAATCAGGATCTAATGATTTACATTGCCATTGCGCCATTGCCAAAGCAAACCAAAAATCATTTTTGTCTTCAGAATCTTCAATCAGCTCATTATTGTCACGAATGATTTTTCTAGAAATCTCAGATGGTTCAATTCCGTCGTCATATAAACCTATAAACTCAGAATAAATATCCGCATAAGTGTTATTCGATGAAATTGCAGTTCCCCAGGTTCCCATTTTTAAATAATCAGTTAAATGTTTTTGCACTCAGCCCGCATTGGCTATAACGTTTGTGTACAAGCATTTACAATCGGATAAATATTTATCCTTATATCGTGGGTCAGTAGAACATCCGGTTAAAATGTTAAAGCCCTTTCACAGCTCCGCCCTCTCAGTCACATACAGCGCCCGGTTTTGCACGATTAAAACGATGTCTTATAAGGCTGTTGAATCCGGAAAACTGCTGCTCTTTCTTTGGTACCTGCTAAAATCACCTGCCAGCTGTACGGATTTCCTTTTTGTAAAAAGATTGTTATCGGGAAACTTTTATTTGTACGGTTTTCGGTATTTATAGTAATAATTCAGGTTTTATGTTTCAGGGAATAAATCTAGAAAACATTTCGTTGCAAAACAATAGACAGGAGGAGGTTGTGGAAAACTTTTTGAGCGTAAGTGAAGATGCAAAGGGCATGGGGCAAAGGGCAAAGGGCATGGAGCAAAGACTGACCAATGACTAATGACTAATGACCAATTACTAATGACCAATGACTAATGACCAATGACCGATGACTAATGATGACTGATGACTGATGACTAATGACTGATGACTAATGCCTAATGACTAATGCCTAATGACTAATGACTGATGACTGATTGTCTTTCCTTGTCACTGCTGTTGAGTTGTTCTGCCAGTCCGATGAGAAGCCCTTCGGGTCCGCGAATGTAGCAGAGCCGGTAGGAATTTTCGTACTGAACCACTTCTCCAACGAGCTCAGCACCATGCCGCCTTAACCGGGATATCGTTTCGTCAATGTCTTCAACGGTAAACATTACACGAAGGTAGCCTAACGAATTCACAGGGGAAGCCCGGTGATCAGAGATAACCGCCGGGGAAAGAAACCTCGAAAGTTCCAGCCGGCTGTGCCCGTCGGGGGTAACCATTACAGCAATCTCTGCACTCTGGGAACCCAGCCCGGTAACACGACCGGCCCATTCTCCGTCAATAGTGGTCCGCCCCTCCAGCTGCAGTCCTAACTCAGTGAAAAAAGCGATGACCTCATCAAGAGATTCTACAACAATACCAACATTATCCATTCTCAGTAACCTGTTTCTGGCCATAATATTCCTTTTAAATTAAGTTCAGGGTTTGGGGAAGTTAAAAGTTTAAGGTTTAAAGATTAAAAATGTTCAGAGTTCCGGGTTCCGGGAAGTAAAAAGTTTATAGAAGAAGTTTAGAGTTCCGGGTTCAAAGTTCAGTTCTTTTGAATCTATGAATAAGGTAGACCGGCACTCAACCGATTTAAGGGAGATTTTGTCTGCGGCGCACATATTGCAACAAATAACACGATACTTATAGCGCCGCATTCTGTCCCTGTCATGGAGCCGTCATTTCGATCCCGATGTATTTCCATCGGGAAAAGCAATCTCACGCTGTCATGCAGCTTGAAGCCCACTCTTCCTATGCTGGTGTGCTCTGTGCCTGAATTAAAATGAAAACCGTTTTATAAAGGGAATGTAAGCCTTAAAATTTCCTGATTTGTTTTGCAGTAAATGTTTTATGACATCATTTTTTTGAATTTCATCCTTCAGTTCGTTTAGGTCCACCTCCTTCAATACGTCAGAGAGTGTCCTTTCATCACCACTGCCCTCCAACAATTCAAAAAGCGACTCATATTTACGATAATCTGCCACCAGCAATGCCAGAATAAACATTACACATAAGAAACTTTCATTCTTTTGAAAACTTGAGTAGGATAAATTCTCATGGGTGCGTATTATCCGGTAAATGTTTATAAATCGTTTTACCGTTCTTGGATTATTTCCTACCAAACAAGCAATTTGTTTTAAATAACGAAATTCTTTTGAGGAAAATTTTAAATCGGCCGGTTTTACAGGCTCCTGCGAGGTTATAATGCTTAAGCCCGGTTCAGGCTTTAAGTTTAAATCCACATTTACAGTTGATTCATCAATTGCACTGCCAGGATTTTTTTCCGGATTGATTAATTCCTGATTCGGTAATTCCTGATTTAAATAATCAGCAGAAACACCTCCATTTGCAAAAATTTCGTCTTCAGGTTTAACCTGCTCCCTGAGAAGATTATCAACAAGATTAATTATAGCATTGCTATCGGGCTTTTGTATCAAAAAAGGAATCTGAAATATTTTTTCCAGATACTCTTTAGGTTCAATTACGTTTATGTTGAACGTATCCTTAAGTTCTTTAGGTGAATTAAGCCCTGTGACATTGCTGTACTGCAAGAGATTCTTATACCTTAATGCATTTTCAACACAGCGCTTATCAACTCCTACAACTACAACAAAAAGAGGAAAAGCCATTAACAAATGAACGGCCTGCAGAACTTCCAGTACCTTATCATCGGGGCATCTGTCCAAATCATCGATATAAAGTATAATTCGCTCAAGACTGGGAAATAACTTTTCATTTATTTTGGCACATTTTTCCTCAAGCTCGATATCTTTTTTCTTCGATTTATCGGATACCTGCGATGCAACTCTGTTTTGAAGAAACAGGTCGCTCAACGTTTCTAAATCTTTTCTGATGATTGAAATGATGCCCAAATGTTTATCATACTCACGACTTACACTTCTTTCTGTAATAAATTTTCTTAATGATTCATGTGACAGATTGTATTCGATGTCGTAATTAATTCTATCAATCTTTTTATCAAGTACATCAATCTTGTTTTTTATGGATTCTATTTCTCTTTCTTTTTCACTGATATTAAGCTGTAACACCAAAACATCGTGAGCATATTTTGTTTTTGCCTCCTCAGTTTTCCTTTCAAGTTCCTCGTTCTTTTCAACAATCCTTTTAACAACCGGAGCGTATTTATTGAGTGTATCTTTTAGTTTAAAAATAACAGCTGACGCCGGTGCTGCAATAAAGCCAACAAATTCCAGTATTTTCAGGTGAACTGTATTCAAAAGTTCATCGGGTAATATGTACGCAACCACTGCCAGCAACAATACCATACTAAAAATTAAAATCTGCATTTTGGTGAATTTGAAAAAGTTCTTAACAGAACTCTTCAACGTTCTTAGCTGCTCAAGCAGATTGCCCGGTGACAGGTTTTCAATGTCGTCTTTACTGATGCCCCACTCCTGAAGTAATTTTACATCAGCATCGGCAAATTTAACGCTTTCCCTTACTTCTTTTAGTATGATTTCAAGATTCTTGTTTTTCAAATCAGCATGAGCTTCACTAAGATTTATCTCATTTATTTCCAGCTCTTTTGTCAGATCCGAATAATCTTCTTCAAATTTCCTTTTCTTTTTTTTAAGTTCTTTTTTTTGTTCCTGAAAAAGATTCAGCTCTTCCGATATTTCACGTTTTACTTCTTCAGTGAAATGGCTGCCTTGCGAATAGTCGTTTATATATTCATCCAGCTTTTGAAAAATAGCAGAAACCAAACCCGCCCATAAATTTGCATCCAAATATGCCCAGGCATTAAATGTTATCTGGGCGATACCTTCACAATACGGTTTTTCTTCATCATTAACTGTGGTGTTTTTTTCTTGTGATGAACTGTTATATCCTTGATTCGTTGACAATAACTCAACGTTTTTACTGAGCTGGTGCATGAAAAAACTTTTTCCGCTTCCCCAGTTCCCAAATAATGAAATAGCAATTGGCGGATTTAATTTTTTTAATGCAACCAATGATGCAAATGCCCTGATATCCTTATCAAATCCAAGTAAATCTTCTGCAATTTTTGGATTATCATTATCGAGATAAGCAAAATGTAGGGTATTCGAAATGTATGTATCTTCTCCGGCAGTTCCTGTAAACAGAGAGTTTATCTCTGATTCAGGCAATTCTAAATATTCAATGATTTCAATGAAATCCTTCTTATCTATTTTGTTAAATGTCTTTCTGTATTTTACCGGACTTCTTCCTATATCAGTATATTTTGGATGGATGCGCCAATCAACCTGAAGCATCAAACCATCATAATGGTTTTTTTGAACTACTCCTATTGACGAAACACTGAAAGCAGCTGATTTTTTTTCGGTGAACAATGATTTTAATACCAAAACATCACCAGCTTTAATATTCTTTACACTTTCAATGTATTCTTCCTGATTGTTAGCCCAAACATTCTCCTTTATAAAACGGCTTGCTTGATCCTCATTGTCCATTACTGAGCCAACAACATAAAAGCTCACTCCGGGTGGAATTATTTTATCAAAATCTATAGTAACCGTTTTGTCTTCTGATTTATTTACAAACCATTTGTTTTCAATCTCAGGGTTACTTTTTAAAGTTTCTGTAATCCAGTAAACATCCAGGAAAATTAAATCTATTTTGCCTCCGGAGGTTTTTTCAATTAATGTTTTCGTTAACTCTTCCTGAAAATCAGTTTGAGAAAATTCAAAATTAAGCAACACTATCTTCAGGGGTTTTAATACCTCATAAAGATTAAGATATCGTTCTATAAACTCATTTAGATCCTTCTTATATAACTTTGTCCAGATAATATCGACAACAACTTCATTGATATTTTCATCAGCATTGTATTGTATGAAGTCGACTCCCAATTCATTTGCCTGTTCAAATGTTTGAAGATTAAAATTAAAGGCTTTTTCGAGCAAATCTTTACCCAGGCCTTTAATATCAACATTAGCAAATCTTGAACGACTATAACCAACTACTTCCATAATAAAATAAATATGAAATAGTTTGTACGTATTAAATTTACGGATAATTGAATTCTTTTACAAGCTTCGGTCTCTATAAGTTCCCGGTTCGAATAGTTTAAAGTTTAAGGTTGAAAGTTTAAAGGAGTTCCGGGTTCCGGGTTCCGAGTTCCGAGTTCCGGGGGACATTCTTAATTTAGGGAATCAATATGTTTGCAGCAGGATTAAATTCCCCTTTGGGGTTAGGGGTCAGGGCTCTATAAGTTCCGGGTTCGAATAGTTTAAAGTTTAAGGTTGAAAGTTTAAAGGAGTTCCGGGTTCCGGGTTCCGAGTTCCGAGTTCCGAGTTCCGGGGGACATTCTTAATTTAGGGTAATCAATATGTTTGCAGCAGGATTAAATTCCCCTTTGGGGTTAGGGGTCAGGGCTCTATAAGTTCCGGGTTCGAATAGTTTAAAGTTTAAGGTTGAAAGTTTAAAGGAGTTCCGGGTTCCGGGTTCCGAGTTCCGAGTTCCGAGTTCCGGGGGACATTCTTAATTTAGGGTAATCAATATGTTTGCAGCAGGATTAAATTCCCCTTTGGGGTTAGGGGTCAGGGGTCAAAGTTCCGGGTTCGAATAGTTTAAAGTTTAAGGTTGAAAGTTTAAAGTTTAAGGTTGAAAGTTTAAAGGAGTTCCGGGTTCCGGGTTCCGGGTTGGGGGAAGTTTAAAGTTTAAAGAGGTCAACGGTTGTTTTTTCTTTCCTGAATTTCCTGCTTTAATATTTGATTAACCGATACCCTTGCACCTTTCAGTAAATATACTTTTGTTCCATATTCCCGTGCGTACTTATTTTTAATTTCACCCACCAGCGAAACCTCTTCAAAAAATGGCATTTCTTTTTCCCGGTTTTTATCCGAATCAGAACTTCCCTTAACCAAAATTACATTCTTTATTTCAAATTCATCCAAAGGATACCATTTGATGTAATCGCCATTCATTGAAACGGCCCCGGTATGTTCCTGTTTTGAATAATAATTAATGGCACCTGCCTGTCCGTAGTTATCGCAATGTATGATGGTGTTCTTTTTTTCTGAAATGTTTTCAAAAGCCAAATCAACAACTGATGCCAACTCGGTCCACCCCAGCATATCAGCAAAATCCTGTGGCAATTCATGGTCTTTACCATCTTCCCAACGCAGCAGACCAATCCTTTTATATACATCGGCATTCTTCTCAATCTGCTTCGGCGAAAGAACAGGCAACACATAGTACATCAGCGGCAAAGTGATTGCAATCGGAATGATAATGATAACCCACCGGAGGTATCTGAACCGGTTTTTTGAAAATAGTTTTTCAAGATATACGGCACCAAAAGCGAAAAATACCGGATACAAACCGAGTGAATAGTATCCCTTTGCCTTAAAATAGGTAAAGAGCCCCATCGTAAACAGGTAAGTCCAGAAAAAGAACTGGTATTTCCTGAAAGGAGCATAACTGAAAAAAGAAATATAGGCCAGAATCAGAACAAATAAAGAACCAATAAAAAACAAAACTTGCTGTGCCAGGAATTCTGTGCGACTTACATTAACAAGCTGTGTTGCGGAAAGTGTTTGTAAATGATTGAATACAGGGAAATCGTTTCTGTACTGCCAGAGCAAATTGGGAGCCACAATTATAAGTGCAAGAACTAAAGAAAAGTAAAAATGTTTATTTAACAGCACCTTTCTGAGGTCGGTAATCAATAATGCCGGCAGAAAACCGAGCATCAGAAATACAATGTTATACTTGTTCAAAAAGCCAATGGCAAAGGTCACTGAAGCCAGGTACAACCACTTGTGGTTTTCTGAATTGATAAACTTCAAAATGGTATAAAACAGTACCGTCCACAATAAAATCTCAAGGGAATTAGGCTGATACAAGGTATTAATGCGGAGGAATACAGAAAATGTAATACAGGTAGCCCCTGCAACCAGGGCAAATAAGTTTCCTTTTAATTCTTCAATTATCTTCCATACCACCACTGTTGTTAAGGCACCAAATAGAGCCGGAATGAATTTTACTATAAAAACAGAACCTCCCAAAAGAAGAATGACAGAAGATAATAAACCTGTTACAGGGGGAACCGATAAATACCCCCAGTCCAAATGTTGTCCAAGGTCAAGATGCAAAAACTCATCGCGGTGTAACTCGTAACTGGTATCAATAGCATAAAATTGAATCACAAACTTCAACACAATAAAAAGGCTAAGTACAACAGTTCTTTTTGTCATGTCAGATTCAAATTTTTATTACCGCTAACTTACCAATAATTCTATTAAATTAACCGCTACACAAATATTATTGAATCTATACATGTTTACATCTGACAGATGATTTCAGCATTATATCCCGGCAAATTATAGCCTCAGCTCATTCTCTCAGTTGCAACTTAACGATTCCCCTGCATCTCATTCGATAGCTTCTTTCGTATGTAAAAATGCAAAGGCAGCGTGCTGCCGCTGCCGTTTCCCTGACTGTCCAATACCATCTTACCCCATACCCATAATCTAACCAGCAACAAACAACGAGTAACGGAAGAACCAATGATTAGCGAAAATTATAGAATTCACAGTATAGAATTCTGCTCCCTTCCCTAAAGGCCCTCTGCTCTGTTATACAAAAGTAATTCCATGAGTTCCGCATATCCGTGCCACTTCTTCAAAATCGGGCGGACCTGCCGGAAGATCAGCCAACTGCTGAAACATGGTTTCTATCCCCGCGGGAAAAGCGCTTGTAATCATTTTTGCCTTTTCAGTCCCCACAACTTTCCACGAGTGCACCCTGTTCCTGGGAGCATAAGCAATATCGCCGGCATTCAAAAGGGTTGTTTTTCCATCTACCATCAGTTCAACCTGACCTTGGGTAACTCTGAATATTTCATCTTCTTTGGTGTGTATGTGCGGAGGGATTCCCACACCCGGTTCCACATCGGAAACCCATTCCACAATTTGATTGCCTGTTTCACTGCCTGACAGCTTATGTGTCTGAACATCGCCGATAACATTCAGAACCAAACCCACTTTGTCCTTCGCAACTTTGGGAAGAAGTGCAGCAGCCCTATCTTCGTTTTTCATGTGTTTTGTGCCCGATGCCATTCCCGGAAATAAAGCCATGGCAACGCCAATCCCTGAAGCCTGAATGAATTTTTTCCTCTTCATAGTATGTTTTTAAAAATGTTACCATTCAAAGGTAGGGCGGTTAAGCTTTGGAGTAAATGCGAAAATTACGGTAATTCCTTTGAATTTCGTAATCTTCAGTCTTTTCGAAGTTCTGAGGGTGTAACACCGGATTGTTTCTTAAAAAAATAACTGAAGTAGTCGGGCGTGGAAAATCCGAGGTCAAAGCTTATTTCCTTTACCGATTTGTCGGTGAATTTTAAATCGTGCCGTGCCCGCATCACCAGTTGTTCGTTTATCAGGTTCTTGGCATTTACCTTTAAAATTTCCCGGACACATTCATTAAGATATTTGTCAGAAACACTGAGAATATTGGCGTACTGCCCGACTTCGTGATAACGTCCGACATTCTGATCAACAAGCTGTTTGTACTTGTATACCAGTGCCGATTTTGCATTGCTGTCGGTAATCACCGACTTGATGTTGCACTTGCCGTCGCAATAAACAAAGAAGGTGTACAGCAGCGAAAGCAAAGCTTCTTCCCGGTGTTTTAGGTTAGTACTTATCAATTCATCCATCATCTCAAGAATCGACTGAATGCGCTTTTCGATGCCGGGCGAAAGGTTTAACCTCGGTATTTCAGTGGAGTTTAATATACGTATTTCGGTGATGTGAAGATTTTTAAAAGTTGGATGGTTCAGAATATCACCCGGTAAAAACAGAACATAACCTGACAAAGGAGCGAAATCCTTTTTCAGAATCTCCCAATTAAAATTTGGATTTAGAAAAAAGACGGTGTTGGATACATTCTCGTACAGTGTATTGTTGATTACAATATCCCTTTCTTCATTCTGAATCCAGCAAACTGCATAGCTTCCGTCATTGAGGCCGGAGATGCTTTTATTGAGAATGCTTTCAATATGAATTGCATTTACACTCATTTCTGTTGTGTTGTTGATCTTTTTCCGTTGCCTGAGGAATTCTTCATTGAAAAAATTGTAACCAAATATACATCTTTCACAATTAATACCGAAATGTCTTTTATCGTCTGAATTTTATCTGAGATAACATTCAGCTTAGCCGGTCAACAGCAGCCATTTTTGCATGCCCAGGACATTGTTTGTGGACAGCTCAACACCGTTACGGCACAAAAACCTATGAGACAAACTCCAGCCCATCTCCTGTCCAAATTCGGACTAAACTCGGAAAATTGCGAATTTAATCCGAATTTGATATGGCTTTGATAAGGGCATGATATATCTAAATCATAGTGCTTCTGAGCACTAATTCCCTCCCCCTGCCTGTCGGTTTCCGCCTGGAAGATCTTTCTGGTGCAGTGCTCATTTGCTGAAAAAATGGAATCGAAACAACGGGCCTGAAGTCAAACGATACCTATATGATATTGGTCCATTTGGAAAAGGTCGGTGGCAGCGACAGCAGGCATACAGGTGTCAGCTGTTCTGGTGGTCAGCATCGGTGAAAGCCGGCATTCGTAAATTTCATTTACCAGCTGAACTCCAGTCAGCAGGAGAAAATGCATCACGGAAGCCGGCACAGGCATGAGAAGCCATATTGGAGTGTTGTTTTCCTTTACCCGGGCTGCTACCCCATACTGGACTTCAGCCCAGGAATCGACATAAATCATAAACCATAACCATTATCGGCATCATAACATTTCATATTCAATCCTAACGATCTGCGTCCTCTTCTTCTTTCTCAGTTTCTCAATTTTACAATTTCACCATTTTACAATTTCACATTTTACAACAAAAAAGCCACCTGCCTAATAGGCAGATGGCTCACGTTAGTTTAATGTCTGAAATGATACTACAACAGACTCAGCGTAACCGTTAAACCGGCCATAACCACTGAAACCATTGTCATAAGCTTAATAAGAATGTTAAGAGAAGGACCGGAAGTATCCTTAAACGGGTCACCTACGGTGTCACCAACAACACCTGCATGGTGAGCTTCACTTCCTTTACCTCCGTAATTTCCTTTTTCAATGAATTTCTTGGCATTGTCCCATGCGCCACCGGCATTGTTCATGAACACAGCCAGTGTGAACCCGGTTGTTAATCCACCGGCAAGCAAACCAACAACACCTGCAACTCCCATGGCAGCACCAACAATTACCGGTACGGCAATTGCCACAAGCGACGGAAGGAGCATTTCGCGCTGAGCGCCTTTGGTAGAGATTTCCACGCACTTGGCATACTCAGGCGTACCTGTTCCATCCAAAATACCTTTGATTTCGCGGAACTGACGGCGTACCTCATCAACCATTGCACCGGCAGCACGGCCCACAGCTTTCATGGTCATGGCGCTAAATACGAATGCCATCATGGCGCCAAGGAACAAACCACCCAGGAACAGCGGATTGAAAAGTGTAATATCGTAAGCTGCCGAGAACTGTTTAACCGAAGCTGTAGAAATTTCTATGGCATTCGATCCTTCCGGAGCTGTGATGTAAAAATCATATCCACCCTTGGAAACAAATCCTTCGCCTGCACGGGCAATCTTTGTGAACCATAAGCGAACTTCTTCCATGTAGGCCGAGATAAGGGCCATAGCAGTAAGTGCAGCAGAACCGATTGCAAAACCTTTACCTGTTGCAGCAGTGGTGTTACCAAGCATATCCAGTGCATCGGTACGCTCACGCACCTGTGGTGGCAATTCCGACATTTCAGCGTTACCGCCTGCATTATCGGCAATCGGACCAAAAGCATCAGTGGCAAGGGTAATCCCAAGCGTAGAAAGCATTCCAACTGCAGCAAAACCGATTCCATAAACGCCCATGGCAAAATGCTGAGCACCACCTGCTGCCCAGAAAGCTCCCATAATACCTAAAACGATAGTAACAACCGGAATCCAGGTTGAGTACATACCCACAGCCAGACCATCGATAATGGTAGTTGCCGGTCCCTGATTTGCCTGTTTGGCAATCCCTTTGGTAGGAGCATATTCATCGGAAGTAAAATATTCAGTTGCCTGACCAATAATTACTCCTGCGGCCAGACCGATTACCACTGCCCAGAAAATTCCCCAGGTTACCCAGCCAACAAGGGCCAGTACAATCATGGCGACAAGAATCAGGACAGAACTTCCTCCTGTTCCGATTAAAAGTGCATTTAACAATGTTTTTTGTGTAGCTGATTCTTTGGTGCGTACCATGAATATACCAATAATGGAAAGGATAATTCCGATAGCAGCAACAATCATAGGAGCAAGAACCGCCTGGTAAACATCAATGACAAGGTCCTGAATAACCAGTGCAGGCAATGAAGCTCCAAGAGCAGCAGTTGCAAGGATTGAACCTGCGTACGATTCGTAAAGGTCGGCACCCATACCGGCCACGTCACCTACGTTATCACCTACGTTATCGGCAATGGTGGCAGGGTTACGCGGATCGTCTTCAGGAATACCGGCTTCCACTTTACCAACAAGGTCGGCGCCCACATCGGCAGCTTTGGTGTAGATACCACCTCCAACACGTGCAAACAAAGCCTGTGTGGAAGCACCCATACCGAACGTTAACATGGTAACGGTAATCTCAATAAGTTTTGTACGTGTACCTTCAGGAGTAATCACTCCATCAACAACATATTCAGGATGTGCATGCACCAGATCAAGGCCCAGAAAATGAAGTCCGGTAGCCATGTTATCGGGTGTATATACCCATTCGTTCAACACCCAGAACCATGCTGCAATATCGAGCAGGGCAAATCCTACTACGACCAGCCCCATTACAGCGCCGCTCCGGAAAGCAACCTGCAGCCCCTTATTAAGCGACTGAGAGGCTCCGTGTGCGGTACGTGCAGAAGCAAACGTTGCTGTTTTCATGCCCAAAAACCCGCAAAGTCCTGAGAAAAAACCTCCCGAAAGAAATGCTATCGGTACGAAAGGGTTTTGAACGCCAAAATAGGCCATGATGGTTAATAAAACAAAAAGGATTACAAAAACAATGGCTACAACTTTGTATTGCCGCTTCAGATAAGCCATTGCTCCTTCCCGCACATATTGCGCGATTTCTTTCATCCGGTCGGTACCTTCCGAATTCTTCATCATCGATTTGAAGAAAAACCAGGCAAAAACCAGCGCCAGAATGGAGGCAAAGGGAATAAGTAAAAACATTGTGCTCATAAATGAAAAATTTTTATGTAACAGACGTTACGGTTTAGAATTAAAATTTCCGGTTTTTATATTAAAAAAAATTATAAGCTTGATTATAGTCACAAAAAATTTCCCGAAGCACAAAGATAAATTTTAAAATGAAATGCCAAATTTTCCGTTTGTCTAATCTATTCCCGCTTGCATCAAAATTAACAATGCAGTTTACTTTAGAAATGAATCAACGCGCGTCTTTCTTTTCCGTTCATTAATACCGTAAGCGGCTCATCGAGTTCCACGTGCCTGATGAATTCGGTGTGATGAATTGTTTTCATGTTTTTCAGAGCTTCAAGGTTCAGCCTTGCATGGTTTGCATTGTGAGGAACCGAGAAATAACCTACATTCATTGAAGTCACATTATGAAAGAAATGTGAACCCAGGGAAGCATCGAGAGGGAAATCGGGCAATCCCATTTCCACAATCACACGGGCTTTCGATATGTGAGACCACAGAACAGGTATTCCGGTATATGGATCCTGCGAACCCCAGCGCCCGGGTCCTATAAGCAGGTACTCTGTTTCCTGCTCTTCAAAGTAACGGTTGATTTTAGTAATCTCCGACGCCATCTGCCGGGTCTTTATCTTATTAAACTGCCCCGGGTCAACATAAACAATATCTTTAAGGGTTTTAATAACACCATTACCCATGCCCCTTTCCGCATACATGAACACATTGTCGTCATCAATTTCTCCCAAATCGATATCCACCTGCTGTTCAACCCTGATAAGAGGTTTTATCTGCAACAGGTAAAAACCGGGCAATCCGTTTTCCGTTGAATCCAGATCGATAGCATATTCTATTTCCACCGGCGATCCCATGGCCTCCTTAAAAAGCCTTAGCAGCACCTGCAGGGTTTCGGCCAATGGAATATAGTCGTATTTTAAAATATTGGCAAAATCAACAACTTTAGGTCCCGGTCCCTGAATGCCGGGAACCAAATCGTCATTTTCCATATTATAGGTAGAGGCTGAATGCTCAAGCGTTCCATCTTTTTCTGCTTCCTTTACAGGGTACCTTTTTATGAAAGCTTCTTCACCTCCCTCCACCAAATCGACTTCCGTTTCCGAAAGGTCGATGGCATAGAAATATTTTTGCGAATCTCTGAGGGCATCACGAACCATTGTAGGATTGATGCTGGGATACCGGGGGCAAAACCTGTAGGAATTTTCGCCGCCGACAACATACATCCCCAATCCGACAGCAGCTACCGAGAATCCATCTTCAGGCTGCATGTAGGCTATGGGATAATAGTTGTACGACTGGGCTACACCTGAAATGGTGGGATAAAATTTGTTGTTGTAATTCTGACCTACTACCTCCTGAATCACAACCGCCATTTTTTCTTCTTCAATCTTATAATGGATGGCATCGAAATACGACTGCGCCGATTCGGTAAAAATACTTGAATATACCAGCTTGACCGCAGTTTCCAGCTGGGTGTAACGCACCTCAAGGTCAGGATGGTTATTGGGAAGCAGGTAAGTGGCATATACTCCGGAGAAAGGTTGCAGTAATGAATCTTCAAATAAACCGGATGAGCGCACGGCGATGGGCTTTTTTATCTGCTTCAGGAATTCCATCAGCCGCCCCCTTATTTTCTCATCGATTTCCGAATCCAGAAAGTGCTGCCTTATCGATTCGTAATCGTTAAGCGAATAGATATCGTCGTAAAGGTTGTTGTTTTCTACAAACTTATCGAATTCGAGCGCCCCGATAATGGTGGTTGCAGGAATGCGTATATTCATTCCGGGAAGTAATTTATGAAAATCGATGTTCTCGATGAAATTGCTTATAAAGGCAATACCACGTCCCTTACCCCCCAACGATCCCTTGGCCATACGGACTATCAAACGATTGGATGTTACCAGTCCGGGGTCGAAATTAACAATTGTGCCTTTCAGCTTTTCGAACCTTGCGGTTTTAAACACGTTCAGGCAAAATTGCCGGAGCTCCTCTGCCGATTTGAAATCTTCCGTTTTCACCGGCCGCAGCAGTTCAGCCATATTGATCTCACCACGGGCCATCAACCATGTGGAAAAGGAGTTCCGTTTGCCGTGGTACAACAGTGCTTCGGCAGGAATATCCCTGAATTTCTCCTGAAACTCTATCAGGTTTTCAGCTTCAGTAATGGGCTTTCCATCCTTGCCTTTAAATATGAAGTTCCCGAAACCCAGTCGGCGGTACAAAAAATTCAGGATGTCCATCGAAAGGCTTTCTGAATTTTTATTTATGAAATCGGCATGTATGGCTCTGGCCCTGCCGGCATTGGAAATATCCTGCGACTGCAGTAAAAGCGGAATGGGATATTTAAGGGTGTTTTTGGCATACTTTAAGAGTTCAATTCCGGCATCTCCGTCATCCACGCCATCTTTTTCAAATTTCACATCTGAAATCACACACAGGATGTAACGACGGTAACTGTTTATAAACTGCACGGCCTCCTCATAGGAATCAACAAGTATCACTTTCGGGCGGGCACGCATTTTCAGGATCTTGTGCAGTTCATCCTTGGCGTCCTCCTGAACCAGGATCTGGGTCTGCGTCATTATGGTCGTGTAAAGCATCGGCAGGTAACGCGAGTAGTATTGTATGCTGTCTTCCACCAGTAACACTACGCGCACATTCCCGTTTTGGGTATCAAAGCCCACGTTTTTTTTATCCTCAATGTATTTTATCATGGCCAGGAAGACGTTGGAGTTGCCGTTCCACACAAAAATACGGTCGATAAAATTAAGCTTTCGCCCTTCAGCCTGGAAGTAACGCAGGTCGGAATTGTTGTTGGCCAGCAGCAACAGCGGGATGCGGGGCCGCAATTCCCCCAGTTCACGCGCCGTTTCAACAGCTGTATCTTTATCTAGTCCGGCCATTACAATTATGAGATCGAAATCGTTATGCTCCAGCGTCAGCAATGCATCATGGGTGGAGTTAACACTTGTAAAACGCGGCGCTGCATATAAATTCAGCTGCAGGTATTCACCAAAAATCTTATCGCTGAACTGCCCTTCCCTGACTATGGTGTACGAATCGTAAAGGGTGGCCACCAGCAATACCTCCTTCACCTTGGTAGGCATCAGTTCCTGGAATATGTCGCGATCGGTTTTCTTTCTTTTATATATGCTGGCCAGCGTTATGTTTTCAATATCCATCTTCACCTGTTTTTAACCGCTGAAATTACTCATTTTTTAGCAAAGGTAAAGCGTAAAAATGAACATTGAAAAATGAAACCTGCCGGTTAACCTATCTTGTTTTAAATTTAACTGCCTTTCAATTGTTCTGAATTTGGAAAGCCGGCTGTCATCTTTCTTCTATTTTCGCCTCACACTGTCAATAGCTTCAACAGGTAACCAGTCGTCCATATTTTTAAAGCCCGACCGGTCAATCTTAAAGGGTTCTGTCTCCTGAAAATCATTAATGCTTATAAGAACCAGGTATCTTTTCCCGGCAAACCTGTTTTTCAATCCGGCATTTAACAAAAGCCTGTCCTGATTTTCTTCAACAAGCTTCACCGACTCCTCCCTGGAAAGCTTATCCGAATTTAATACGCTGTCAACAACTGCCTTGCCTTTAACGGTTCCACTGCCGTTATTTTCAATAAAGTATAAAACATCACCTTTGTGCACCTGCCCGTAAGGAAGTTTTCTTCCCATGGCACCCCGGATAATCATGGTTTTGCTGCCGTTTTTAATGTTCTCAAGTTCCTTTGCTTTGTAATCCAGGTAAACTACATTGTCCATAACAAATCAGCCTTAACATTCAAAATTCCATACTTAATTCTTAAAATACAATTCCCTGGTATATTTCAACCGGCGTCCGGGAATCAATAATTTCCACACTTGCTTCCACGTCATCAGATGCTTATCAACCAGTCTGGCACCATCAATAACAGTCCTGTAAGGCAAGGCATAAATCAGCAATAAAATGGAAAACCATACAAACCGGCCGGACAATGAAAGCCAAATCAGCAATGGGATCGGCAGCAAAATTGCAAAGTAATAAACAACTATATTTTTCATATCAGAACTGTTGCATTTAAAATACTTACTTTCTATCCATTTTTAAAGGATTCATCTCATAGTGTTTTCTTCATGTACTGACGGGTCCACGGGCACAAAACCATGCACTTCAGACAAGTGGTACAGGATTTTACATCAACCAGTTCATCCCGGGAAACCTGCGGCTTCCATTCGTTTCCTGTGATGACACCCGCGTCACATTCATCACGGCAAACTGTGCAATCGCCGCACTGGGAAGGTGAAACTGGCTGGACCATAACATTCAGCGGTGCATTGGTCAAAACGGTGCACATGCTGATTGCACTCCCGTATTGAGGAGTAACCAGCAAATCGTGTTTGCCTATCCAACCCATGCCGGCCATTAATGCTACCGTTTTATGGGGCAGTGCTGTAGTTTGGGATGAGGTATCGTATCGGCCTGTTGCAAGTAAATTTTTCTCCGACTGCGAGTATGCTAAGAATCCTTTAGTCATGAGGTAGACTGAAATGAAATCGGCCAACTCATCGGTTTTAAGCTCTGCATTATGAAATTCATCCTCATACATCCGGTTGTTGCGTTTCATTTGCTGCACATAGTCAGGAGTTTCCGCCACAATCTCCAGATAACCTTTCGACAATGGCCTGCCCAGTAAAATTGCAACGGGGAATCCTTTGGTCTGACTGACAGGCAACCTGGTAATGTCTACAAATTTTACAATTTCAGCTCCAGCCCGGTTCAGCAGTTGTGTCAGTTCAGTATCAAGCGTCACGTTCAAAGTTTCAGGTATTTAACAGTTAATTTTGGAGCTTAATTTCAACCAGCCGTTTAACATCAGGCAAAACTGCATCATCCATGACATCGATGCGAATACCACGACCTTCGGCATATTTAATGGCATTTGCCAAATCGGTCTTTATGGCTACAGATACATCACTTTCCCAGACCGCAATTGAAGCTTTATCGCCAAATACAAACGCTACTTTAAAATAGTTCTCACGTGGCAACATGTACATTATAGCTCTTCTTTTGTCCTTAATCCTGAAATTCCAGCCGTATTTCTTACCGGGAAAACTCCATTGCTTTTCTCCTGCAGGGTATTTTTCCATAACATAATCAGCCAATTGATTCCACAGATTATATGTTTCACCCAATCTGACTGCCAGATCTTTATCGCCGGGCAGAAAGGCCTTGTCTGCAAAAACACTGAGATCATCCATAGGTTCTGATAATTTTAATTTAAAATTACAAAAAAAATATAAGTATATGTTCAAGAATACAGAAACAAAATTGCTGCTGTAAATTGATTTACACCTCCTTTTTTTTGGCCGGGAATGTGCTCAAAAAAATAAAAACTCCTAAAAGGCTGGTGATAATATTATTTATGAAACAGGAACAGGAATAGGTCCATCCATGAAAACATCAAGTAACTCTCCGGCTTCACCAAAAACAACTATGCGTTCTTTTTCTATCCACATAGCACAAAGTGACCCGCAGTACTGGTACCAGCTCAGCTCCATTTTAACCACGTAAACCGATTCATAATCTTGCGGGTTCATTTGTTCTCCCAATGAATTCACCTCCGGTGAAAGATACTTTTCATGAAATTCGACAGTTGCTATGTAATTCAACTCTGCTTCTGTAAAAAAGTTGTCGTTGTTGTTACCACTGAATTGATCGATTAAATCAGAATAATACTTTACTGCATCAGCTGTAATTGCAAATGGAATGTAAACTCCATCAAACTCCTGATAAAACCAGAAAAAAGCATCGGGAATTTCCATGTTCATTCCGGCAGCAGCAAGCACTTCCTCCCGTGACGGATACCATGCTTCAGCTTTCTCAATAAGACTTTTCTCATACTCATCCGAGAAATTTCGTTGAATTGTTTTTGTATAAATACCATCGGGTTCCGGATTATCCTCCTTCTCACATGAAACAACTAACCAAACAACTGTCAGGGAAAGGATAATTAACAATATATTTTTCATAGAGGAATGATTATCTGGCAGCAATCGCTTACACACAGTTAATATTTCTTCAAATATATTGATTTGATTTGAAAACTGTAAACTGCTTCATCATCAGGAATTCAGAACGATGGCTTCCCTCTGGATAACCGATGATTTTCATTTATACAACAGAGGATTCCTGTCTACCTGTAATTTGGATTCTAATTAACAGTCATCGTCTGTTAATAATCCTGCTAAATAATTTCCTTTTCAACCCATTAATGCTGAAAACAAAGATTAATGATTAGGTTTGCACCCTTTTTCACACAAGGAAAGATTAAACCGATTAATAATATATGATTGAAGTTGCTGATTTAAAGATACAGTTTGGAAAGCGGGTGTTGTTTCAGGATGTAAACCTTAAGTTTACCGCCGGCAATTGTTACGGGGTTATTGGTGCTAACGGCGCAGGCAAATCAACCTTCTTAAAAACCATATCGGGGGAAACCGATGCCACAGCAGGAACAATAAGTCTTGGCCCCGGCGAACGGCTATCGGTTCTGAGCCAGGACCATTTTGCCTTCGATGAAGACCTGGTTATTCATGCCGTACTGAAAGGTCATACGCGGCTTTGGGAAATCATGCACGAGAAGGAAGAATTGTACTCTAAACCTGATTTTAACGAGGAAGATGGTATGAGAGCTGCTGACCTGGAACAGAAATTCGGCGATATGGACGGATGGAATGCTGAAAACAATGCAGCCACCCTTCTGAGTAACCTGGGAATAAAGGAAGCATGGCATTACACCCCCATGAAGGAGCTGAGCGGCAAACAAAAGGTACGTGTCCTGCTGGCACAGGCTCTGTTTGGTAAACCCGATAACCTGTTGCTTGATGAACCTACCAATGACCTAGACCTGGAAACAGTGGCATGGCTTGAAAATTATCTCTCGGAATATGAAAATACCGTGCTGGTGGTTTCACACGACAGGCACTTCCTGGATGCCATCAGTACTCACACAGTAGATATTGATTACGGAAAAATAAAACTGTTTGCCGGAAATTACAGCTTCTGGTACCAGAGTAGTCAGCTTGCACTAAGGCAACAAAAAGCCCAAAACAAAAAGGCTGAGGAGAAAAAGGCCGAGTTGCAGGAGTTTATTTCTCGGTTCAGCGCCAATGTTAAAAAATCGAAACAGGCCACCAGCCGTAAGAAGATGATTGAAAAATTAAATATCGAGGACATTGAACCTTCAACACGGAAATACCCGGGAATCATTTTCACCCCCGAGCGCGAGGCCGGAGATAAGATATTGGATGTACACGGATTGAGTGCCAGCATCGATGGAACGGTGCTGTTTAAAGATGTGGAATTTACGGCAGCCAAAGGCGAAAAGATAATCTTTTTGTCACGCGACCCGAGGGCGATGACCTCTTTCTTTGAAATCATCAACGGCAAACAAAAACCCGGTTCAGGCACCTATCAATGGGGGCAGACCATTACTCCGGCTTACCTTCCGCTCGATAATTCGGCTTACTTCAACAGTGAACTCAGCCTTTTCGACTGGCTTTGCCAGTTTACCAACGATACCACCGATTTCTACATTATGAGTTACCTGGGAAAAATGTTGTTTGCCCGCGAAGAGGTACATAAACCGGTAAATGTTTTATCGGGAGGAGAAAAAATGCGTTGCATGATTTCAAAGATGATGCTTTTGAATCCCAATGCCCTGGTTCTGGATACACCTACCAATCACCTCGATTTGGAATCGATACAGGCATTCAACAACAACCTGGTAAAATACCCGGGAAACATTTTTATGTCGTCACATGACCATGAATTTATACAATCGGTCTGCAATCGGATTATTGAACTCACTCCCAATGGAATCATCGACAAACTGATGGATTACGACGACTACATTTCCGATGAACGAATCAAAGAACAGCGAATGGCAATGTACAGTTAAAGATACGATCACCGCTACCTGATTGCCTTACAGGAAGCAACAGTTTTCTGATGTATTGGAGCTTCCAGACCTGCCTGCAATGGCGGCATATGTTTTTTCATTTTTCCCGCTGAACATGTCTGCATGAATGTTGTTTAAACATAAATTCATTTCATCAGACATATGAAACAAAAAGTTTTACTGATCACCAACACGCTGACTTTGATTTTTGCTCTTGTTATGAGTGCGCTGAGCGGAAGCGGAACATTCAATGAAACCACCCAGGCCGATATCAGCGCCCGCTATGAAACACTGGTTACACCTGCCGGCTATGCCTTTTCAATTTGGGGGTTAATATACCTCCTGCTGATTTCGTTTACAGTGTTTCAATGGATTGAATACCTGAAATACGGGCGGGATGAAAATTTACAAAGGACAGGAATCTGGTTTGCCCTGAGCAATGTTGCCAACGGAATTTGGGTAGTTGCCTTTTTAAACAATTCCATCGGGATGTCGGTGGCAATAATGCTTATTCTGCTGTTCTCCTTAATTATGCTTACTGTAAAGCTGCGACTGGAGGTATGGGATGCCCCGGTGCGGATAATTGCGTTTGTATGGTGGCCGGTTTGCATCTACCTGGGCTGGATAATTGCAGCAACCGTTGCCAATATCTCTGTTTATATGGTCAGCACCGGCTGGCAGGGAGGCAGTATTTCTCCACAGACATGGGCAGTGGTCATTATTATAATTGCAATGCTGATTTACCTGCTGCTGATTTACACCCGCAACCTCAGGGAAGCCGCGGTTGTCGGCATCTGGGCATTCATTGCCATTGCAGTTAAGCAGTGGCAGATGAACACATCAGTTGTGGCAGCAGCCATTGCAGCATCAGTCGTATTGTTTGTTGCTGTGTCTGTTCACGGATTTAAAAACCGGGCCACCTCACCCTTTGAAAAAATGAAACGCGGGGAAATTTAAATCCCCCGCTCTTCATCAGTTTCATGTGGTCACCTTAGCTATCGGAATGGTTTATATGGTTCATTTTGCTTACATGGTTTATGTTGCTACCTTAAACAATATGAACCAAATGAACCTTGAACATTATGAACTTCTTCGAACATTTCAAACTCTTCGAACTCTTTGAACTATTAAACCCTCGGCAGTTTCCACTTTTCGTTGTAATTCAACCGCGTCAGTTTATCGGCTTCCGGTTCCCTGAACTTTTTATTTTCATTGTCCCAGTTAATAATTTGTCCGGTGCGATAGGCGATATTTCCCATTTCGGAAACGATTGCTGTTTTGGCTCCAACCTCAACTGAAGCATTTGGCGTTCCCCCCTTACGGATACAATCCAGGAAGTTCACCACATGTTCATCCAGTCCGTCGTCGTAGTTGCCCTGTTTCTTTCCTTCAAAGAAAGGTCCCTTAAGCTCATCGCTGCGGTCGGGCAAGGTTTCCCAGCCACCGCGGTCAACAACCAGCGTACCTTTCTGCCCCACAAATGCCACTCCATGCCCCCTGCCGTAAGGACCAATACCGGGGTTCAGTCCGCATTCCCAAATCATGGTATGCTTCGGATAGCTGTAGAGCGCCTGCTGAATATCGGGCGTTTCAATAGCTCCTTCTTCATGATAATAAATTCCGCCGCCGGGAGCAATTTTCTGAGGCATGTCGGCATCCATGCCCAGTAAGGCAAAATCAAGCAGATGAACGCCCCAGTCGGTCATGGCACCGCCGGCATAATCCCACCACCACCTGAAGTTGTAATGAAACCTGTTGGGATTAAAAGGCCGCTGTGGTGCAGGTCCCAGCCACATATCGTAATCGACATGAGCAGGTGCCTCCCCGTTTGGCATTGCCGGGTACGGATTGTCATAGCCCTTATAAATCCAGGCTTTCACCAGGTGAACATTACCCAGTTCTCCCGACTTAACAATATCAGCAGCCTCAAACCAGTGCTTTGAACTGCGCTGCCACATGCCTACCTGAACCTTCAGGTTGGAATATTCATTTGCAGCCTTCACCATCTCGTTGCACTCTTCAATGCTGTGCCCCATCGGCTTTTCAACATACACATGCTTGCCGGCCTGGAGTGCATGTATCATCATGTTGGCATGCCAATGGTCGGGAGTGCCAATGATTACAGCATCCACTTCAGCATTGTCAAGCACTTCCCTGAAATCGCCATAAAGCGCCGGGCGGGTACCGGTTAGTTTTTCCACATCGGCTGCACGTGATTCCAGAATGTTTTTATCCACATCGCAAAGGGCTACACAATCAACATTGTTTCCTTCTTTCAGAAAACTCTGAAGGTTGCTGAATCCCATGCTGCGGCAACCGATTAAAGCCACATTCACCTTCTCTCCCGGAGAAGCACATGCATTCATTATCGTTGGAAATGCACCAATGGCAGCAGTGGCAAGGGCTGAATTTTTGATGAACTTTCTTCTGTCGGAATTCATAGTATTATAATTGTAAGTTTTTAAAGGTATAATATGCCCGCCTGTCCGGAAGGCAGGCCTGACTGTTGTGGCAGACAGGGAATTCGCATGAGGGTTGCAATAACTATCATTTGATTTGATTTAATGCTCATGCTCATTTCTCGGTATGATTTAAATTGATTTTTATATCGAAAGGTGTAAATATAATTGTTCTGATGCTGAAATGAAAATGCCGGTCGTTTATATTTTATCAATAATTGAAAATTCCTCTCTTTTATTGACGATACCTCCATATTTATCCTTATTTTAACAGGACAGGTTTTAACAGATTAAATACTTACTGAACGAAAATCTGCTGCACATTTTAAATAAAGTGATGCTATTGATGTAAGAAACTTAGCCATATTTCCTTCCAGAACAAAACAAAAACCGATGCTGAATATTGCTCATAATGCTGATATTGGAAAATGTTTTATACTAAAATAAAAATACAGGATGAAAGCACTTTTACTGCTGTTAACCTTCAGCACATTAGGATTTGGTTCCCGGAGCCAGAACGTAGAAGAAATTATTCGCCGTGCCGATGAAAAATTCAGGGGAGAATCGAGCCGCAGCGAAATAACAATGATTATTGAACGCCCCTCGTGGTCGAGAGAAATATCCATGAAGAGCTGGAGCCTGGGCAACGAATATTCTATGATTTATATTACAGCACCTGCAAAGGAAAAGGGGCAGGTGTTCCTGAAACGCGAAAATGAAATGTGGAACTGGGTGCCCACCATTGAACGGATGATAAAAATTCCTCCCTCCATGATGATGCAGTCGTGGATGGGATCCGACTTTACAAACGACGACCTGGTGCGCGAATCGTCGCTTGTGAAGGATTACAATCATGAACTTCTGGGGGAAGAAAACCTCAGGGATTACGACTGTTATAAAATAGAACTGACGCCCAAACCCGAAGCACCGGTAGTGTGGGGGAAAATCCTTATGTGGGTTTCAAAAGAAGAATACCACTGGCTTCGGGCAGAATATTTTGATGAGGATGAAAACCTGGTAAATACCGAAATCCTTTCAGACATAAAAAAGATGGACGACCGTATGATGCCCACCCGGCTGGAGATGATACCTGCCGATGAGGAAGGCCATAAAACCATAATGATTTTTGAAAACATCGAATTCGGCATCGATATCGAAGAATCATTCTTCTCGCAGCAGAACATGAGGAGGGTAAGGTAAGGAAATGCATGAATGCTTGAAGGCTCAAATGCATGAATGCCTGAATGGTAGTATCGTCCGTATTGTTGTATTGTTGCATTGTTGCATGATTGCACGGCTGAATTCTAAAATGAACAAAGGAATTAATGCAAAAATGATTCAAATATGAGCCAACCAGAATACGATAAAATAAACTTACGATAAAATGAAGGGTTAATTATGCCCGTTAGACATATGCACTTTTTAATAAATTAATTAAATTAACAACAAGAAAATTAAATCATTAGATTAACAACATTAAAGCATTGTTGCATATAGGCCTTTTTGCATTTCCATTATAGCATTTTAGTATTCACACATTCATTCATCATCATGAGCACAAACATAAAACTTGCATGGAGAAACCTTTGGAGAAACAGGCGGCGCACGCTGATTGCCATTTCTTCCATTGTGTTCAGTGTACTGCTGGCATCCTGGATGCGCTCGATGCAGGAGGGGTCGTATGAAAGTATGATAGAAAATGTTGTACAGTTCTACTCCGGGTACCTGCAGGTGCAGGACACGGCTTATTGGGAAGAAAGGACCCTGGAAAACAGCATGGAGGTTAGCAGTGAACTGGTACGGCAAATTGAGAATGTGGAAGACGTCACCCTTGTTTCCCACCGGCTGGAATCGTTTGCCCTGGCCGCCAGCCACCAGCACAGCAAACCTGCATTGGTGCTGGGCATTGAACCGGAGGCGGAAGACAGTATTACTGCCATCTCAGACAAGATAAAAAATGGCGCTTTCCTGCAGGCTAACGACAAGGGCGTGGTATTGGGGAAAGGCCTTGCAGGCTTCCTGAACCTGTCGGTTGGCGACACCCTGGTGATGATTGGACAGGGCTATCACGGCATAAGCGCCAATGGCCTGTTTCCCGTCAGGGGCATCATGGAGCACCCTAACCCGGAATTTAACAAGCGGCTTGTACTGATGGCAATCGGTAACGCCAGGGAGTTCTATTCTGCCTATGGATTATCGACTTCGCTGGTGGTAATGACACACGATCATTACCAGGTGAGTCAGCTTAAATCCGGCATTGAAAGTCTGCTGCCCGGCAATAAACATGTACTTACCTGGATTGAAATGCAGCCTGAGCTGGAGCAGATCATTCAAAGCGACCGCGTAAGCGGCATCATCATGCTGGGCATCCTGTACCTGGTAATTGCCTTCGGGCTGTTTAGCGTAATAATGATGATGGTAAAGGAACGGCAGCGGGAATTTGGAGTTGTACATGCTGTAGGAATGAAAAAGCAAAAGCTTTCAGTTGTTGTATTGGCTGAAACCCTCTTCATCGGGTTTATTGGCTGCACAGCGGGCCTTGTTGTGAGCTACCTGTTCTGCCTCTATTTCTACCACAACCCCATTCCCTTAACCGGCGAAACGGCAGACATAAGCGCTCAGTACGGCATGGAGCCCTACATGTTTTTTTCGCTCAAGCCTTCCCTGTTCTATAACCAAATGATAGTTGTTTTTTTCATCAGCCTGTTTGTGGTCCTGTTCCCGCTTTATACAATATATAAGTTGAAAATTACTACTGCCCTGCGGGCATAAAACTTTTAATTTAAAAATGAACAAACAGATTATTAGCAGACAAAAAATGAATAAATCATGGAACCACAGAAATTCATAGCAGTGGATTCAGGTAAAAATATAAACCTATGGTCTGGTCAATAGCTTGGAGAAATATCTGGCGCAATAAACTGCGAAGTATAATAATGATACTTGCAATAACAGTCGGCCTCTTTGCAGGGGTATTTATAATTGCCTTCATGCAGGGAATTGTGGATGCACGGATTGAATCGGCCACCAGCACAGAGCTGGCACACCTGCAGGTACATGCCCCGGGATTTTTAGCCGACAATGACATTAACCTGACTATTTCCAATTCCATAGAATTAACACGGAAAATTGCCTCCCTCGATTCAGTTGCCGCAGTCAGCCGCCGGCTGATAGCCGAACCTTTCATCATGGCTGCTCATGGAACCGGCGGGGGTAAACTTATCGGGGTGGAACCTGAACGAGAAAAAGAAGTGACCGACCTCTGGGAACACATTGTTGAAGGGGCCTACCTCGAACACGACAGCCGCATGCCACCTGTGGTTATAGGTGAAAAACTGGCCGACAGGCTTCAGTTGAAAACCGGAACACGTATAAACCTGCAGATGGTGGATGCAAACGGCAACCTGGCAATAAAAGGCTACCGCGTAAGCGGAATTTACCGGACCAACAATACAAGCTACGACGAATCCACCCTCTTTGCAAAATATACCGACTTGCAGGACCAACTGGCACTGGAAGAGAATAAAGCACATGAAATTGCTGTCAGGCTGGAATTTGGTGACCAGGCTGAGGCTGTCAAACCGCGCGTAGCACAACTCACCGGTAACAACAATTTGCAGACCTGGAAGGAGCTGAGCCCGGAAATGTCGTTATTGACCGATTCCATGGATCAGTACATGTACATCTTTATCCTGATAATTTTACTGGCACTCTGCTTCGGCATCATCAACACCATGCTGATGGCCGTTATGGAACGCACCAAAGAGATTGGTATGCTGATGGCTGTGGGAATGAGTAAACGACGGATATTTGCCATGATTATATTGGAATCAACGGCTCTTACAATAGTTGGCGGAATCACCGGAATGATTATTGGCTCGGTTGTTACCAAAATATTTGAAACCAACCCCATCTACCTTTCTATGTTTTCAGAGGGATTAAAACAATACGGGTTTGCCTCGCAGGTATATACATCGCTGCAGATCGATTCTTTAATAATAATTGCGGTCCTGGTAATACTTACCGGAATATTGTCGGCTGTTTACCCTGCATTAAAAGCACTGAAACTGAACCCGGCGGAAGCAACGAGGACGGAATGAATAAATGCTTTAAGGCAGTACGGCTTTAAGGCAATAATGCATTAAGGCAGCAAGGTGCAAGGCAGCAAGGTAAAGCAGTAAGTCATTAACGAATATGAGAATAAGAAATTATTAGAATAAAAAACTATATCAAATGAAAGAAAAAAATGTCTTTGTTGAGGAGTTTAAAAAACGAACAAAGAAATTTGGAGTTGATGCAATTCTCTTCTGTAATTCACTAAAATCATCCAAAGCTTCTTCAGTAGTTACTTATCAGTTGGTAAAATCAGCAACCTCAGTAGGGGCATATTACCGTGCCGCCTGCCGGGGAAGGTCTGAAGCAGAATTCTTCAGCAAAATTTGTATTGTAGTTGAAGAATCCGATGAATCAGTTTTTTGGCTTGAAGTAATTCATGATTCCAATATGTCAACCGATCAAAAGGAATTAAACAGACTGTTAATCGAAGGAATTGAAATAATGAGGATAACTACCAAATCGAAAGATACAACATATAAAAAGCTTTACATAAAACCTTAATACCTTAATGCATTTATGCAATTATGCATTTATACATTAATGCAATTTTGCATTCACACATTAACGCGTTCAACCATTATTCCATGAAGATAATAGAGATTAAAAATTTAAAAAAAACCTATGAGGAGGCTTCGGTTGCCGTGCATGCAGTCAACGGCGTTGACCTTTCAATTGAGGAAGGGGAGTTTACAGCCATTGTAGGACCTTCGGGGTCCGGAAAAACCACCTTGCTGAACGTTGTCGGGGGCCTTGACGAAGCCACTGAGGGAACGGTAATCATTAACGGAGTGAACACACTTGAACTGTCATCAAGGAAACTTACTGAATTCAGGATGCACAACATTGGGTTTGTGTTTCAGGCCTACAATCTGATTCCGGTGCTTACAGCCATCGAAAACGTGGAGTTTATCATGCAGCTTCAGGGAATTAAGAAAGAACAGCGGCGGGCACGGGCAAAGGAATTGCTTCAGGCAGTTGGACTTGGCGAATTAGTGGACCGCAGGCCCGGACGCCTTTCGGGAGGGCAACAGCAACGGGTGGCCGTGGCACGCGCACTGGCATCGAAACCTAAGTTCGTATTGGCTGATGAACCCACGGCAAACCTGGATTCCAAATCGACCGAAAACCTGCTCGACATTATGGAACAGCTGAATGAAGAGGAGAAAATAACCTTCATCTTTTCCACACACGATCAGCGGGTAGTAAAAAAGGCACGGCGGGTGATTACCCTGGAAGATGGAAAAGTAAAAAGCGATGAATGGAAAAAATAAAACAAACAGGACAAGGAGAACAATCAGGTGTGGTAGATTGTAGGATAGAAAAAAAACGGTTGAAATCCGGATTCATTACAGTTAAATAAATAAGCGACAACCAACTGTTCAGAAAGTGCGAAGGTGTTTCTCTTTCCCGGAACGATTAAAAGCAACCGGATAATGAAAAAACTTAAATCAATAGTGGCTCTTTTTCTGCTGACGTATTTGTCAGTTTCTGCCCAAATGCAGGAAGTTACCTTTAACGGCTACATTAAAGACCTTTACATGTACTACAGGCCCGACATGCCGCTGCCCGGAATAAATGCCGACTACCTGACGATGAACCTCATCCACAACCGGTTAAATTTCAGGTGGTATGCTTCTGACAAACTTACAATAGCTGTGGAAGCGCGGAACCGTTTTTTCAGCGGGCAACTGATAAGGCAATTCCCGCAATATGAAGAGTTGGTCAATACCGGTCCCGGCTATTTTAACCTGGCCACTACGGTAGCATCGGGTGAAGCCTGGTTCCTTCATGCAATGATCGACCGTGCATGGATTGATTATTACCATGACAACTGGCAGTTAACAGCCGGCCGGCAGCGCATCAACTGGGGCATCAACCTGGTTTGGAACCCCAACGATATTTTCAACACCTACTCCTATTTTGATTTCGATTACGAGGAACGGCCGGGCGCCGATGCGCTGAAGATTCAATACTACACCGGCGCAACTTCCTCTGCCGAACTGGTGTATAAAATTGACCGGAATGCACAGAATGAGCCGGTATCGACCATTGCGGCCAAATATCGATTTACACGATTCGGTTACGACTTTCAGTTTATCGGAGGCAGGATGCCACTCGATATTGTGCTTGGCACCGGGTGGACGGGCGATATTAAAGGCGCCGGCTTCCGCGGGGAAGCTTCCTGGTTTATCCCCCACAATAAAAACTCCGGCAGCAAAGGTGCACTGGTGGCTTCTGTGTCAGGCGACTATACCTTTAAAAACAGCTTATACATCCATGCCGCGGCACTTTATAACAGCCGGGGAGTTACCTGTAATACCGGATCGCGCAGCTTTTTTGACCAGGAAATTTCTGCAAAAAACCTATCACCTGCCCGCTATAATCTCTTCGGACAACTCTCCTACCCTGTTACCCCGCTGTTTTCGGGCAGCCTGTCGGGAATTGTTAACCCATCCGACGGTTCGGCATACGTTGGACCTTCACTGACCTTGTCGGTTCTTACCAACCTGGAACTGATGCTTACAGGTCAGTTATTCTTCGGTAAAGCAGGCACCGAATATGGGGAACTGGGAAAAGCTGCTTACGGAAGATTAAAGTGGTCGTTCTGACCGAAAAATAAACAAATACTTTGGCCGTTTATTTGTTAATGCAGGAGGCAGGAAAATTTCTTCCTGCTTTTTTACAAATTGTACAACTTTAAGATGAAAAATATAACGACTAAGGGAATATTTCTGCTGATCCTTTTTCTGCAGTTTGCCGTAACCTCTGCAACAGACAGGAATTGGAACATTTCTGCACTCAATACCGCATCCGGTGCTGCTTATCTGTCAGACCTCGAAAAAGAGATTATACTGGAGATCAATAAAATGCGCAGCGATCCGAAACGTTATGCCGAAGAGTACATCGCGCCGCTGGCAAAGCATTACGACCGCCGCATTCTTCATTACCCTGGCGATGACCGGCTCATCACCAATGAAGGGGTTTCGGCATTGCACGAATGTGTTCGTGTACTGAAACGGCAACAGCCTTTGCCCATTTTGCACCCCAGCCGTGGGTTGACAATGGCAGCCCGCGACCATGTTAAAGACCAGTCGAAAACAGGCAAAACAGGGCACACAGGAAACGATCGCAGCGGGATGCGTGACCGGATTGAACGCTACGGCAAATGGGAAGTACGAATTGCCGAAAACATTGCTTACGGAGCAAAAACAGCCCGCCAGATAGTGATTTACCTGCTCATTGATGATGGTGTTAAAAGCCGCGGGCACAGGGAAAACTTTCTGAACCCCGATTTTAAGGTGGTGGGGGTAGCCGCCGGAAGCCATCCGCAGTACGATATAATGAGCGTTATGGATTTAGCCGGTGGATTCCGGGCAAATTAATATTGCTATAGTTTGTAAAGTTTACAGTGAAGCAAGCTTCGAATGAAAAACTTTGCCAATTGTAAAATATATTTTACGTTTAGCCTGGTTATTTGTAAAAATCTATTTAATGATATTAAGTCCATCATCAGAACAAGAAGGAATAAACAGGTAAGGATTTTCTGAATGATATCCTTTTCCTGTCAAATCACTGACCTGTTATATTCATTAAATTTCACTGTTAATCAGCTCAAAAACAGTTTTCCCCTTGAAGTTCAATAAATCCGGAATTTCGACCAATAAAAAGTTATAAATACGGAAAATTCAAGTTTCATCACTAATCCGGAAAATAAATACTTTAGAATAACAAAATACAAAAACAGCGCAATGCAAAATAATTACCCAAAATCCGACATTAAAAAAGTAAAGGACCAATTTTTTAAAAAAAAGGTATTTATTTTGCCGAATTAATTGAATAAAAAATTTTATGCTGATTTGGGAAAATGAAGAATACTTACCTTGATCTCATCGAACAATCGTATTATTTTCCGCAGGAAGGATTCGACCTGCAGGACGGTAATCTTTCATTTTACGGCGTCTCGCTGAAGTACCTAATCGATAAATACGGCACCCCCTTCAGGCTGATGTACCTGCCCCGTATCGGGGACCAGATAAAAAAGGCCCGGAACCTGTTCCGTCGTGCCATGAAGGCCACCAACTACAAGGGCGATTATCATTATTGTTACTGCACAAAATGCAGCCACTTTCACCATGTGGTCAGTAAGGCATTGCAATACAACGTCAACCTGGAAACATCTTCTTCGTTCGACATCGATCTGATACTGAACCTCAACAAGCAGGGGAAAGTGGATAAGGATGTAAAAATAGTGCACAACGGCTATAAGACCGATGAATACATACGCAAAATTATAGAACTCACTGACCTGGGTTTTGTAAATTCCACAATCGTTCTTGACAACAAGAATGAACTGAAAAAAGTACTGGCCCATGCCAACGGAAAAAAAGTGCAGATAGGCATACGCAAGGCAATCGATGAAGAACCGCAAAGTGCATATTATACTTCACGCCTGGGCATAAGGGCTTCAGAAATCCTGGAGTTCTATCGCAATAGCATTGCCGGCAAGGAAAACGTTGAACTGACCATGCTGCATTTCTTTGTTGATTCAGGCATTAAGGACACGCTTTATTACTGGGGTGAATTCCAGAAATCGGTGAAACTATACATCGAGCTGAAAAAAGAGTGCCCCACGCTGCATGCGATTAATCTGGGCGGTGGATTTCCTATCCGAAGCCATCTTGGATTCGAGTACGATTATGAATACATGATTCGTGAAATCGTGAACAACATCAAGGATGCCTGCAATGCCGAAGGAATTGAAGAACCCGATATCTATACTGAGTTTGGAAAGTATACTGTAGGTGAAAGCGGCGCCACCATCTTTTCGGTGCTGGAGCAAAAGCAACAGAACGATGCGGAGCTGTGGTACATTATCGACAACAGCCTGATGAACACAATTCCTGATGCCTGGTCGATTTTCGAGAAGTTTATCCTGCTGCCCATTAATAAATGGAACAACGAATACACACGCGTAAACATCGGAGGCATCAGCTGCGACCATTCCGATTACTACAACTCGGAAGATTTGAACCAGCAAATCATGCTTCCCCGCTATTCATCGCGTGAAAAGGAACCACTCTACCTCGGATTCTTTCATACCGGTGCTTACCAGGATTCCATCAGCGGTTACGGCGGCATCAAGCACTGCCTGATTCCTGCACCGAAGCATGTTATCATCGACCGCGATGAAACCGGTAACTTTGTCGATTACGTATACAGAACCGAACAAACGGTGGAAGATATGTTTAAAATACTGGGGTACAATCCCTGATAGGATATTCTTTTAAAAAGCTTTCCCCGGCAGTTGCATTTTACCTGCCGGGGATTTTTTTTATATTCTTTCAGTAACCGGTAAAAAAAGAACCAATCGGCAGGTAAAAGCTTATAATGATCTGTCAATTAATATTCAATTACATTTACTGACATACAATTTCACTCAGCACCAGCTGATTGCCAGCCCGGAAGCATTTTTTAAAATTCATTCGGCGGCTTGTTGATACTCTTATTCCAGCCGACCGGAATATTTTCCCGTTGAACAGAGAGGCTTCAACTCCTACCCCAATGAATTCTACTCCAAGGTTAAGTCATAGTAAATACAACATTAACTCAATAATAACTCAATGTAAATTCAATTATAATTGACTTTACATTGAGTTAATATTGAATTATTATTGAGTTTAAATTGAGTTTAGTCAGGCGAAAGTAGCATGTTACTATGGTTTTTTTAGTTACAATAGCCTTATCAATTGTTTGCACAGGCCAATTATGAACTATTGGATGCAGGATGAAATTAATAACTAAAAAATGATCCGGCCATGGCCTCCTCTGCAACCTGAGATTACCGAAAGCCGGCAATCACTTTCACCAACACCACCGGAGGCCGGGCCGGGAAATAATTTTCAGAGTTACTCATTACCGTTCTTTTTGTCGAGCACCAGCATCGAATTAACAATCACTTCGGTCAGGTAATGCTTTTCCCCTTTATTATCGGACCAGGAGCGGTTGGTTAGTTTTCCTTCCACGGCAACTTCGGATCCTTTTTTAAGGTACTGCTCAGCAATCTGTGCCTGCTTGTCCCATGCCACCAGCCGGTGCCAGGTGGTTTCCGACTGCATGTCGCCCTTGCTGTCGCGATACGTTTCATTTGTTGCAACCGAGAGGGTTACCATTTTTCTTCCACTGGTCAGCATTTTCACTTTTGGTTCATTGCCCAGGCGACCAATAAGCCTTACGCTGTTTCTTAAAGCATTCATGATTTCTAATTTTTAAAATTAATACCTAAATGAACTTGATGATTCAAAGGTACAGCAGCGAATTACGGATAGCCGGTTAATAAACATTTGTAATTGAATATAATCGTTTATAAACGTTTAAAAACGGATATATTTTTATATATTAGCCTATTAAATACCAAACAAAAGCTCCCATGGAAGAAAGGAAATGCCTTGAATGCGGAGAACCTTTAAGGGGAAGGGCCGACCAGAAATTCTGCAGCGATGCCTGTCGCAATGCATACAACAATCAGAAACTCGGCCGGTCAACCGGCTACATGCGCAAAATCAACCGCATTTTGAAAAACAACCACCATATACTGAAAGAGCTGAACCCGGATGATAAAACCACCACCTATAAAGGGGTGCTGCAGAAACACGGATTCAATTTCAATTACTTTACCCATATCTATAAAACACGCACAGGCCGGATCTACTACTTCTGCTACGACCAGGGATTTTCGGCCCTTGAGAACAGTAAATTTTTGCTGGTGAGGAAGGAGGATTGATACGGGGAAAGAAATGTTTGAATAAAGTTCGGTAAACGTTCGAAGATTGTTTGACAGGAGTTCGAAAAGAGTTTGAAAAGAGTTCGAAAAGAGTTTGACAGGAGTTTGACAGGAGTTTGAAAAGAGTTTGGCAGGTGGTTAACAGGAGGTTGACAGGAGCTTAAAAGGAGGAGTCAGAGGTGTTAAGGGTGGGGAAAAAGCTTCTGCAATGAAATAAAATACATGTAGTATGCTATTGACAAAACATCCGGAAAAGAAGCTATGCACCAACAGGCTTACTGATTTTAGCTTTTTCATGTTTTAAAATCAATTGCAGAATATTAACTCAAAATATTCGAATTATTTTGTTAATTTGTTGGCTTCAAACTTAAATTTTAAAGACAATGAAAAAATTATCGGTTCTTATGCTTTTGGCTGTTCTTGCAATCAGCAGCGTTCAGGCCTTTGCTCCTGTCGAAAAAAAGGACTTCTTAGGGGAATGGAAATTTGAGAGTCCGTATGCTCCGGAAGGATACCAGACGGGAATCTTCTTCATGGAGGAAAAGGAAGGGGAACTGGCAGGCGAGATACGTTTTGCCGACGGTTATAAAGTAAAAATGGAAAACATGAAGTTTGCCGATGGCGTACTTAAATTCACCATCCAGGTAGATTATAACCCTGTTGATTTAAAAGCCACAATTGAAGACAATGTATTGAAAGGTTCGGCAGCAACCCCTGAAGGCGACCTGCCTTTTGAAGCAAAAAAAGTTAAAAAGGAAGGTCAGTAACCACATAACTTTTTTTAATTAATTCTTAAACAACAGGCAAAAATAAACCTGTTGATTGCAGGTAAATATTATTATGGCTATTATTGCAATAAATAATGTAAACAATGATTAATACAATTACACATCACGGCCACCATTTTGTCACCTGATAAAGGCATGCCGTTGTTGTTGTATGGGATAATTTAAAAAATACTGAATCAGAGGCTTGCCACAAAGGCAGGCCTCGTTTTGTTTAGGTCCTGCAAGAATTCAGGACAAAAGAAAAATTAACAAATTATGGAAAAACTAAAAATTGCCATTCAAACCAAAGGCCGGCTAAATGAAGACTCGATGAAACTGATAAAGGAATCGGGGATTGAGCTGGCGATTGGAAGAAGGACACTGGTAGCCGAAGCAAAAAACTTCCCGATGGAAGCCTTATTTCTGCGTGATGATGATATTCCCCAGACTGTTGCCGACGGTGTGGCAGATGTAGGTATTGTGGGTGAAAACGAAATGCTTGAAAAGAAGGAGGATGTGGTAATTGCCAAACGGCTGGGATTCAGCAAGTGCCGCCTGTCGCTGGCCATTCCAAAAACATCGGACTATCCGGGGCCGGAATACTTTAACGGTAAGAAAATAGCCACCTCCTACCCTGTCATCCTGCAAAAATACCTTGATGAAAATAACATTAGCGCCGAAATTCATGTCATCAGCGGGTCGGTGGAAATAGCTCCGGGAATCGGACTTGCCGATGCCATATTCGATATTGTAAGTTCAGGCTCAACCCTGGTCAGCAACCGTTTAAAGGAAGTGGAAGTGGTAGTGAAATCGGAGGCTGTGCTGATAGCCAAACCGGGTCTGTCACTTGCCAAAAAGGAAATACTGGATGAGCTGATTTTTAGGATGGAGTCGGTACAGCGGGCTGTAGGAAAAAAATACATCCTGCTAAACACTCCAAACGATAAAATACAGGAAGTGGCAAGCCTGCTTCCCGGTATGAAAAGTCCGACGATAGTTCCACTGGCCCAGGAAGGATGGAGTTCGATGCATTCGGTGATTGCAGAAGACGATTTCTGGGAGATTATCGGCAAGCTGAAAAAAGCCGGGGCAGAAGGCATTCTGGTGGTGCCGATCGAGAAAATGATCTTTTAAGGGCATGGGGCAAAGTACAAAGAGCATAGAGCGAAGAGACTGGCGCAGAGAGCAGAAGGCAGATGACCCGGAGCAGTGAAAGAAGAGAACCGAGCACAGGGCATAGGGCATAGTGCGCAGAGCAAAGAAAAAAGAACATAAAATATGGTGCACAATAAGCCCTGAAAGGGCGTCAGCAGTAGCAACGGGCGCCGCCCGTTGAAATTGAACGCCAACTCCTCCCAGACTCTGAAGGAGCGATGGCCCCGGACAGAGGGACTTTACGGTTGATAGCAGTGGGCGAAAAGCCTACAGTACGGAGCAGTGGAAGAAGAGCAAAGGACGAAGGGCATTGTGCATGGTGCAAAGAGCGCAGGGCAAAGAACGAAGAGCGATAAACACAGAGGGAAGGGCATGGTTCATGGTGCCGGATCGCAATAAAATTAGGAATGAACAATGATTGAAGGACAAATAAACAGTACATCATGAAAATATATAATAATCCGCAAAGAGAGCTGTGGCCTCAGATTTTGCAGCGTCCGGTAATTGATGTTTCCGGCCTGCATGATACAGTGCGGAGGATACTTGCTGAAATCAGACAACATGGAGACAGTGCATTGCGAAAGTACACCCTCAAGTTTGATGGCATAGCACCTGAGCAGTTTCTGGTTCCGGAGGAAGAACTAAATGCTGCTGCTGATAAAACAGACCCGGAGTTAAAGGAAGCCATTGAACTGGCAGCGGCAAACATTTCTAAATTTCATGCTGCACAAAAATCCGGGCATATAACAATGGAGACGTTACCGGGGGTCAGGTGCTGGCAAAAAGCTGTTCCAATCGAAAAGGTAGGCTTATATGTTCCCGGGGGTACGGCCCCCCTGTTTTCAACAGTTTTGATGCTTGCCCTGCCGGCCCATATTGCCGGTTGTCGCGAAATTGTTTTGTGCACCCCTCCCGGTAAAGATGGTAAAATCAATCCGGCAATTTTGTTTGCCGCAAAATATGCGGGGGTACAAAAGGTTTATAAGCTGGGAGGTGTTCAGGCCATTGGTGCTATGGCATTCGGGACAGAATCGGTGCCAAAAATGTATAAGATTTTTGGTCCGGGCAACCAGTATGTCACCGCTGCCAAGCAACTGGTAAGCATGACCGATGTGGCCATCGATATGCCTGCCGGCCCGTCGGAAGTGATGGTTGTGGCGGATGATACGGCCCATCCGGCTTTTGTGGCTGCCGATTTGTTGTCGCAGGCTGAGCATGGAGCCGACAGCCAGGTGGTGCTGGTTACAAACAGTACCGATCTGACAGAAAAAGTGACAGAGCAAATAAACCTTCAGCTCGATAAGCTGCCCCGAAAGGAGTTTGCCAAACAATCGCTCGCGAACAGCATAGCTATTTTTATGGAGAATGAACAGGACAAAGTGGATTTAATTAATGCCTATGCACCTGAGCACCTGATTCTTTCTGTTGGCGGGTATCATGAACTGGCAGAAAAAATTGTCAATGCAGGTTCCGTTTTCTTAGGAAATTACACCCCTGAAAGCGCCGGCGACTATGCATCGGGAACAAATCACACGCTGCCTACAAACGGTTGGGCAACCACTTACAGCGGGGTTAATCTCGACAGTTTCATGAAAAAGATTACGTTCCAGGAACTTTCGCAACAAGGACTGAAAACCATCGGGCCGGCTGTTGAAACCATGGCGGCAGCAGAACTGCTCGACGGGCATAAGAATGCGGTGACGGTTAGGTTGAGGGATTTGTCTAAAAGAAGCACTAACTTCCATTAGCACTGCGTCATCCTGAACTTGTTTCAGGATCTGCTCAATACAGCACAATGCCAATTATGAAAAAAGGTCGTGTATATATAATGAGCAACAAAAACAGAACAACTTTTTACATTGGAGTAACAAGTAGTTTGAAAAACAGAATTGCAGATCATAAAAATGGAAATGGTTCGGAATTCACAAAAAAATACAACCTTACTGATTTGGTATATTATGAAGATTTCCCGGATATGGTGCAGGCAATTGAGAGAGAAAAGCAATTAAAAAAATGGCATAGAGAATGGAAAATAAATCTTATTCATTCGGTCAACCCCGAAATGAAGGATTTATATTGGGAAATAAGGTGAAAGAATCGATTAATTATCCTTCTGAAGCATTTGCTAAGTCGCTCTGAACTTGTGTCAGAGTCTTTTAAAAAGATGCTGAAACAAGTTCAGCATGACGGCTTTGAAGAAGTTGATTACCTGATTAAAACTAAAATACTACAAAAACAAAAATAAAATGAATATCAATAACCTTTTAAGAGAAAACATCAAGTCGCTGAAACCTTATTCTTCAGCGCGCGATGAATATTCAGGTGAAGCCATGGTTTTTCTTGACGCCAATGAAAACCCTTGGAACCAGCCTTACAACAGGTACCCCGACCCCCTTCAGAAAAAGCTTAAGGGAAAAGTGGCGCAGTTGAAAAATGTTGCACCGGAGAAGATCTTCCTGGGTAACGGCAGTGACGAACCCATCGATTTGCTCATCCGTGCATTTTGTGAGCCCGGCAGGGACAATATTGTAACCATTGACCCCACTTACGGTATGTACCAGGTGGCAGCCGGAATAAACAACGTGGAGGTAATAAAGGTGCCGCTTACAGAAAGCTTTGAACTGGATGCGGGAAAACTTCTGGCTGCTGCCGGAGAAAATACAAAACTGGTGTTTCTGTGTTCGCCAAACAACCCCAGTGGTAATACGCTTCACGAGGAAGCTATGCTTGAAGTGGTAAATAATTTCCCCGGAATAGTAGTCCTCGATGAAGCTTATATTGATTTTGCACCGGAAAAGTCGCTGCTGCAAAAACTCGACCAGCACCCGAATCTTGTATTACTGCAAACCTTTTCCAAAGCCTGGGGACTGGCAGGAATCCGGTTGGGGATGGCCTTTGCCTCCCCTGAAATTGTTTCGGTGCTGAATAAAATCAAGTATCCCTACAACCTGAACATACTTACCCAGCAAAAGGCGCTGGAGTTGACAGATAACAAAAACCGGACGGAAGCCTGGGTAAAGCAGATTAGGGAGGAACGGGCAAAAATGGGGAAAATGCTGAGCGAACTTCCTTTTGTAGTGAAGGTGTTCCCTTCGGATGCAAACTTCATCCTGGTTAAGATGCACGATGCCCGGGGAATCTACGAATTTTTAAAGGAAAAAGGAGTGATTGTACGCGACCGCTCAAAGGTATTTCTCTGTGAAGACAGCCTGCGCATTACAATCGGATCGCCTGAGGAAAACATCCTGTTAATAAACACACTGAAAGAATTAATATGATTTTTATCATTATTTAAGGAAAATTTACGATACTTGAACTTGTTCCCGGTTTTTCAGTCAAAAGCACCTGAAATGCCAAAATTCAGGTTGAAAAACGGGTTAAGAAAAGAATAAAAATGAAAAAAGCATTATTTATAGACAGGGACGGTACATTGATATTCGAGACCGAAGACGAACAAATAGATTCATTGGAAAAGCTTGAGTTTATTCCGGGCGTTTTCCGGAACCTGTTCCTGATACAAAAAAACCTCGATTACGAATTGGTAATTGTGTCGAACCAGGACGGGTTGGGTACACCTTCCTATCCTGAGGATACTTACTGGCCGGTTCAGAATAAAATGTTGAAAGCCTTTGAAAATGAAGGGGTGGTGTTCGATGACATCCTGATTGATAAAAGTTTTCCGGGCGACAATGCCCCCACCCGAAAACCACGGACAGGCTTAATGGGTAAGTACATGAATGGCGATTATGACCTGGCAAACAGCTTTGTTATCGGCGATCGGCTGACAGACATTGAACTGGCTAAGAATCTTGGAGCGAAGGGGATTCTGATTAACGACGGCTCCCTTTCGGAAGAGCTGGTAAAAAGCGGACTGGCAAATCATTGTGTACTTGTATCTGATGACTGGGATGATATTTATGCCTGCGTGGCAGCTCCGGAGCGGGTTGCAGAAGTAATACGCACCACAAGGGAAACCGACATAAAGGTAAAACTTAATCTTGATGGGTCAGGTGTGTGCAACATTGCAACGGGACTGAATTTTTTTGATCATATGCTGAACCAGATTGGCCGGCATGCGGGGGTCGATTTGGAAGTTGCAGTAAAAGGAGATCTGGAGGTAGATGAACATCATACCATTGAAGATACCGGTCTGGCTTTGGGTGAGGCTTTTCAGAAAGCCATCGGCAATAAAAAAGGAATGGAACGCTACGGATTTTGCCTCCCCATGGATGACTGCCTGGCACAGGTAGCCATTGACTTTGGCGGACGGCCATGGTTGGTCTGGGAAGCTGAATTCAAACGTGATAAGGTGGGCGATATGCCAACCGAGATGTTTATGCATTTTTTCAAATCATTTTCCGATGCGGCAAAATGCAACCTCAACATAAAAGCAGAGGGCGGTAACGAGCACCATAAAATTGAAGCCATTTTTAAGGCTCTGGCAAAAGCAATTAAAATGGCCATTAGAAGGGATGTGTTTAACTTTGATTTACCCTCTACAAAAGGAACTTTGTAAATAAAAATTCACGGGCAAAGGGCTGCATGAAAATGGAATGCTGAAAACCTGCGAAGCAAGGAATGAAGCATAAAGTTATAAAGACAAAAGTATGGAAACAATCAAACAGTTACGGGAGAAAAGGAATACAGCAATATTATTGATTCACTGTCCCGACCGGCAGGGCATCCTTGCTACCGTAACCGAGTTCCTGAACAAAAACCAGGGAAACATCATTTACCTCGACCAGCACGTTGACCGGCAGGATGAGATATTCTACATGCGGGTCGAATGGGAACTCGATGGATTTGCCATTCCTTCTGAAAAAATCGGAGAGTATTTCAATACCCTAATAGGCTCCCCGCTGAACATGAACTGGAAGCTTTATTTCTCAGATGAAGTACCCCGTATGGCGCTTTTTGTCTCAAAAATGCCCCATTGCCTGTTCGACATCCTTGCCCGTTACACAGCCGGCGAATGGGATGTGGAAATACCTCTTATCATAAGTAACCATGGGCTTTTAAAACCCGTTGCCGACCGGTTCGGCATCGAATTTCACCACTTTCCGGTAACAGCCGAAAATAAGGATGATACGGAGCAGGCAGAAATAAAACTGCTGAAAGAACGGAACATCGATTTTGTTGTCCTTGCCCGTTACATGCAGATACTTTCACCGGAATTTGTAAAGCAGTTCCCGAATAAAGTAATTAACATTCATCATTCGTTTTTGCCTGCTTTTGCAGGGGCCAAGCCCTATCATGCCGCACACGAACGCGGAGTTAAAATTATTGGCGCCACAAGCCATTATGTAACCTCCGATCTGGATGCCGGGCCCATTATCGAACAGGATGTTACCCGGTGCAGCCATGTGGACTCCATTCAAAAACTCATACGTAAAGGCCGTGATTTGGAAAAAATTGTACTTTCGCAGGCAGTGTATAAACATCTGCAGCGGAAAATTCTGGTGTATAACAACAGAACCGTAGTTTTTAATTAAAATGATTATAAATCGCTGTAGTATAAAAAGAAAGATAATCAACACGGATATGAAAAATATAACAAAACCATTTGTACTTGTATTGTTTTTTCTGTTTTTTACATTTGCCGGAATGGCACAGTCCGGGACCATACCCCGGCAGGAAATACCTGCCGATTACGGCTACATCGTTAAAGTAGGACAGCAGATGCCTGATATAACCATGCAGCTTACCGACGGGTCCACGGTTACAACAGCTGACCTAAAAGGCAGAGTAGTAATGCTGCAATTTACTGCAAGCTGGTGCGGCGTATGCAGAAAAGAAATGCCTCACATTGAAAAGGAAATCTGGCAAAAACATAAAGACAACAACGATTTTGCCCTAATTGGCATCGACCTGAAGGAACCACTGGAAACAGTTAAGAAATTTGCTTCCGACATGAAAATAACCTATCCGCTGGCACTCGACCCCGACGGAGAGATATTCTACACATTTGCTGCCCAGGGTGCAGGTGTTACCCGGAATGTCATTGTTGACCGGACAGGAAAAATTGTGTACATGACCAGATTGTTTAAGGAAGAAGAATTCAATGAAATGAAAAAGGTAATTGATTCGCTGCTAGAAAGCAACGGGTAACGAATCGTTAAACCAGCATGAAAAAATCAAAAACCACAGTGAAATGAAAGATTCAAGAGCGTTTAAAGAATGGCAAAGAGATTTGGACTACCTGGCCATTGCATATAACATTTCCGGCCGGAATATCGAAAATGAACCTGCTGATGTTTTTTCGCAAATCCTTAAGGCTGCGCTTGCAATACCCGAAGAAGTGGAACAGTTGTTCGGACAAAAAACACGTGATTCAATGGAACAGTTTTTAAAAACTACTGCCGGTTCACTGCTTGAGCTACAAAACCTATTGAAAATATCACTAAATTTAAACCTGATTTCCATAAGCGATTACCATTCTCTTACCGAAAGCATGCATGAAATTGGTGAAATCACTCAAAAGTTCATCACGAACTTTAACAACAGTGTTATGGATTCAGACCAAAAAATAATGCCGGGAACGGGTGAAAATGCCTACTGGACGTTAAACTAATTGCTGCAGGGGAGCAATAAAAAAGAACTTTGTACTATGTCGGTTGTAATTATAAAATATAATGCAGGTAACATCGAATCGGTAAACAATGCACTGAAGCGGCTCGGAGTGGAGGCTGAAGTTACTGCCGAACCCGAAAAAATTAGGCAGGCCGGTAAAGTTATCTTTCCAGGGGTAGGCGAAGCAAGTACCACAATGGATTACCTTCGCAGGCATAAGCTCGATGAATTGATAGTTTCACTGAAGCAACCGGTCCTGGGAATTTGCCTTGGACTTCAGCTAATGTGCTCCCATTCCGAGGAAAATGATACTCAGTGTCTGGGTATATTTGATGAGAAAGTGAAACGTTTTGTTCCTGAACCGGGTAAAGAATATGTTACCAAGGTACCTCACATGGGCTGGAATACCATTTACAACGTAAACAGCGACCTTTTCACAAAAGAAATTGAAAACCAGTATATGTATTTCGTTCATTCATACTTTGCTGGACTTGGAGAACATACAGCAGCAACCTGCAACTACATTCTTCCTTTTAGCGCTGCCCTGCATAAAGATAATTTCTATGCCACACAATTTCATCCGGAAAAAAGCGGACAAATTGGTGCAGCTATACTGCAAAACTTTTTAAACCTTTAACTGTTTTAATCCCAACCAATGGATCGATTAACAATAATAAAAGTAGGCGGCAAAGTGGTGGAAGATACTTCCACATTGAATGCTTTGCTTGATCAGTTTGTACGCATCAGCGGAAATAAAATACTTGTACATGGCGGAGGCAATACTGCAACAGAAGTTGCCGGCAAGTTGGGAATCGAAACCCAGATGGTTGACGGGCGTCGGGTTACAAGTAAGTCGATGCTTGAAGTTGTAACAATGGTTTACGGCGGGTTGGTTAATAAAAAAGTGGTAGCACAACTGCAGGCAAGAGGATGCAATGCAATTGGGTTAAGCGGAGCAGATTTGAATCTTATAAGCGCCCGAAAACGTACGGTTGAGAATGTGGACTTCGGTTTTGTAGGAGATGTAATTGATGTCAACAGCCGTGAATTAAGAATCCTGCTAAATGAAAACGTGGTGCCCGTGGTTGCCCCCCTTACTCATGACGGCAAAGGCCAGTTGCTAAATACCAATGCCGATACCATAGCAGCCGAATTGGCAGCTGAGCTGGCAAATTACTTCAGCGTGTACCTTTTTTACTGCTTCGAAAAGAAAGGGGTTTTAATGAACCCGGAAGACGACAACAGCATGTTACATGAACTTAGTGTGAGTGATTTCATGCAATTTCAAAGTGACAAAGTCATTAATTCAGGAATGATTCCCAAACTTGAAAATGGCTTTCAGGCTAAAAGACGTGGCGTAAAAGAAGTATTGATTACCAATCCGGAAAACATGATTAAAGGAAAGGGAACCCGACTGGTTTAGAGGTTCATTAATAGAATTCTCCGATGGATTAAAGCTTTTTTACCTATAAATACAGTAGAAAGAGTCCGAATACATCTGTTCATGAATGTTTAAATCCCTTAATCTTTTGATTCCTTTAACTGGTCCGGGAATTTTGCTCTTGATTAGTAGTTTTTCCCCTTTACGCTTCCCCGTCTGCTTCAATAAAATAATCTATATTAAATCCAGACTCAATATGATCTTTTTGAGAGGAATAAATTTTTCTTCTTTTTCATAAATGTTTATTCAATAGGTCTGCAATCCGCCTAATTCATAAAACATTATAACATCCAGCATCTTATTGTTCATAGTTAAAGATTGACCCATAATTACATTTTTTTAGGCGATTATAAACAAATTGTATATCTTTAGAAAAATTTAATTATTAGAGTATATATGGGAAGATCTCAGGAATCGTTTAACAAAAAAGAAGTCAGAAACAAAAAAGAGAAAAAACGTAAGGAAAAAGAGAAAAAACGACTGGCACGTAAGGATAATACAAAAAGCAACAGTCTGGATGACATGATTGCTTTTGTTGATGAACATGGTAATATCACCGACACACCACCGGATCCGGAAAAAAAAGAGAAAGTAAATGCTGAAGACATTCAGATAAGTGTACCAAGAGGAGCAAATACTGAAGTGGATCCTATACGAAAAGGCACTGTCACCTATTTTAATTCATCGAAAGGTTTTGGATTTATAACCGATCAGCAAACCAGGGAAAGCATCTTTCTGCATGTAAATAATATGCTGGAGGAAATTCGCGAAGGCAATCTCGTAAGCTATGAGGTAGAAAAAGGGCAAAAAGGGCCTGTTGCCGTACAGGTAAAAGTAGTACGATAAGGTTTTCCAACAACTTACTTTCCCAGATACCGGATTATATTAACCACCAGGGTTAAAATAATGCTTATTATAATCATAGAGGTTATGGGGAAGAATATCCTGCTGTTTTGCTTTTCTATCCGGATATCGCCGGGTAGTTTTCCAAACCAGTTGAATAACCAGGGCGCCAGATAGTATGCTACTCCGATTACTATTAGAATTACTCCTGCTATAATTAACCAACGTGCCATTTTTTCTGGATTTTATAAAGGTAAATGTAACAATTTTGTCTAAAATCCATAAGAATGGCAAATGGTGAAATCTATGTAAAAATTAAGCCTGACCTAAGAAATTCAGCCAATGCTTGTTTTTACTCCGGATATACTCAAGAAAAAGTTCTGCGGCAAGATCTATACAATTTAATGTATGTTTCACTGGTAAATGCAGTCAGGGAACTTTTCTCATCTCTTCCAGCCAGTTCAGGATATGAGTAATGTGCGAACCCTGCCAGTAGATTTTCCGGCAGGAGGAGCATTCCCAGAACTCATCGTAATATGTTAAAGTATCAGCCGACAGCCTGCCGTCAAGATTTTCCCTGGCTATCGGTTCCAGTTCCCCGTTACAGTTGGAACAACGTATAAACGGCCGGAAGTTATTTTGCAATTGCAAACGGTTAATCACCTCTTCCAGCTGCTTTTTGGGATCATAATTCCGAAGCCAATAGCCGTGTGTAACTGCATTTTGTTTAAGTATTCCCCTATCGCGGGTCAATATGATGCGCCTTTCATTAAGTGCAATTTCAATTATTTCATCGTCTTCCAAATCGTTTCTGAAAAGTGTGTCGAATCCCAGCAGCCGAAGCTTTTGAGCCAGCTTCCCCAGGTTGACATCTACAATGAACCGGCTTTCACGCAAAGGTTTTGGTCGAAGGCGTATTAGCGGGGATATGTCGAGAGATTCAAAAACCGGGTAGACCGAAACCTCTTCCCCACCCTTCAGCTGGTAATCGAAACTTACCGATTCGCCGTTTACAAGTATCAGGTCTACCTCGATATGCGGCACCCCAATAGCCTGAATGGTATTTTTTACAGAGGGCTTACCTTTAAATTCATAGGAAAACTTTTTCTTCTTCCATCTTTCCGGCAGATGATCGTTCAACTCCTCATAAAAGCGGAAGAACGCTTTCCGGATTATGGGAGAATGATTGGAGCCGGGATTTTCTGAGTTTTCGCTTTTCATTTCATCCTAAGGAATTAACACCCCCGAAATATAATAAAATGATATCATTTAAGGTAATAAACTTCGGGCCAAAGTCACTTTAAGTTAAAACTAGTGAATTTTGCTGTCGTAGGGTTAAATACATTTAAAGCCAATCTCTAAACTGCAGGTTTCACCGTTATCCCTAAGCTGAAATAATTCTTTTTCTTGCAGATTTTGAATTATATTTGCTGTTTGTGAAAAAAATATGACAGAAAATCCATTAATATTAGTTACCAACGACGATGGTATTCATGCAAAAGGGCTGCGCGAACTGGTTGAAGTTATGAAGTTCTTTGGCGAAGTGGTAGTAATCTCATCAGAAGTATCCATGTCGGGCAAAGCCTGCGGAATTACAGTTGACCAACCTTTGCGGACAGTGCCCGTTGAAAAGATCCACGGTGTGCCAACCTGGAAATGTAACGGCACACCTGTTGACAGCGTTAAGCTAAGTTTTAACAGCTTATTCGACCGAAAGCCCGACTACGTGGTTTCAGGAATAAACCACGGAGCAAATTCATCGATAAGCGTCATTTACAGCGGCACTATGGGTGCAGCCATTGAAGGAAGCCTGCACGGAGTTCCATCCATTGGCTTTTCACTTGCCGACTTTCATCCTGACGCTGATTTTTCGAAGGCAAAAATCATTGTAGCCAAAGTGTTCCAGAAAGTGCTCGATAATGGCATGCCGGAATATACCTGCCTGAACGTTAACATTCCAAAAGGAAAACCCAAAGGCATAAAGGTATGCAGGCAAACCCACGGCAAGTGGATGGAGGAATTTGAAAAGAGAGTTGATCCGCACGGCAGGGAATACCATTGGCTATCAGGTTATTTCAAGAACTTTGAAGAAGGTTCTTCCGAAACCGATATCGATGCTTTAATGAACAACTATGCTTCAGTGGTGCCGGTATCGGTCGATATGACCTGCTATAAAACCCTGGAAGAATTAAAAAACTGGAATTTTTAATGCCCCGAAGAAAAAGACAACCGTTTGATAATCCTGCCATTGGTTTCCTGCTTGGATTCCTGGTACCGGTTATTATCTTTTTTACAGTCTACTATTTTGGAGAAAGAGATATCTCGTTTAGCAATTATTTAAGTAACCTTTGGCGCCTGCAGGCATTGATAAAACTGGTAAGCCTGTGTGTGTTTGCCAACCTGCTCGTTTTTATGGGTTTCATACAATTAAAGTATGATCAGGCAGCACGGGGCGTTTTGGGTGCTACTATAATTTACGGATTGGCCGTTTTAATTTCAAGAGCATTTTAAAATGAAGTATTACCTGATAGCCGGTGAAGCTTCCGGTGATTTACATGGAGCTAACCTGATGCACGAACTGAGAAAAAGCGATTCAAAAGCGCACTTTCGCTATTTTGGAGGCGATTTAATGCAGGCTGAAGGAGGGGAATTGGTAAAGCATTGCAGGGAAATGGCCTTTATGGGCGTACTGAATGTTGCCCGTAACCTGAAAACCATCAGCAGGAACATGAAGTTCTGTCAGAAAGATCTTCTGGAATACCAGCCCGATGTGCTTATCCTCATTGATTACCCCGGGTTTAACCTGCGTGTGGCAAAATTTGCCAAACAAAACAACATCCGCGTTTTTTATTACATCTCACCCAAGGTGTGGGCATGGAAAGAGTTTCGTGTAAAAGAAATCAGGGAAAACGTTGATGAAATGTTCACCATTCTTCCGTTTGAAACTGATTATTATAAAAAACACGGAATTGATGTAAATTATGTTGGAAACCCGCTGCTGGATGCAATTGACAAGTACAAGAAAAATGCATTGTCAAAAGAAGAATTTCTAAAGAAAAACAACCTAGATAACCGGCCAATAGTTGCCCTTATGGCAGGAAGCCGCAGACAAGAGATTGAAAACACATTGCCTGTCATGAAAAAGGCAGCGGCATGTTATCCTGAATTTCAATTTGTTATAGCAGGTGTTTCATATGTTCATACGGAAGTATATGAAAAGGCTCATAAAGGTTTTGACCTGCCGGTAATCTTCAATCAAACGTACGATTTGCTGTACAATGCCCACACAGCCCTTGTAGCTTCCGGTACGGCAACCCTCGAAACGGCACTGTTTGAGGTACCACAGACCGTTGTCTATAAAGTTGAAGGTGGATGGCTGACACAGGTAATTATGAAAAACTTTTTCCTAAAAATAAAATGGGCTTCATTGCCAAACCTGATCCTCAATAAAGAAGCTGTCAGAGAATTTATACAACTGGATATGACGTTCAAAAATATAAAGGATGAATTGCACAGGCTGTTTTACGAGGAGGAATACCGTGAAAAAATAATAAACGATTACAAACAGTTGCGACTACTTATGGGAGAAGGCGGAAGCTCGGCCCGTGCTGCCAATAAAATGGTGGAGCTGTTAAGTAATACCAAATGATGTTAAACCTGAATCTTTAAACCTGTAACAATAAACTTTAAACTCAATACCCGGAACAACAATGTACAGTTTATTTAAAAAAGAGATAAAGATTTTTTTCGGTTCCCTTACCGGCTACCTGGCCCTGCTGGTTTTCCTGCTGGTGGCCGGTTTATTCTTATGGGTATTTCCCGGCACATACAATATTCCGGACGCAGGTTATGCCACCCTTGAAGGGTTCTTTTCGCTTGCCCCGTGGCTGTATCTGTTCCTGATACCTGCCATTACCATGCGTTTCATAGCTGAAGAAAAGCGCAGCGGCACGCTTGAAGTGCTGCTTACCCGCCCCCTTTCAGATATGAAGCTGATAGGAGCGAAATTCTTTGCAGGGCTGGTTCTTGTAACCTTCTCACTCCTCCCCACCCTGCTCTGGTTCCTTTCGGTTTACCTGCTGGGGAATCCTGTGGGAAGCATCGATACAGGCGCCACATGGGGTTCATTCTTCGGACTGTATTTCCTGGCGGCCATTTACATCGCAATTGGCATATTTGCCTCCTCCCTCACCGAAAACCAGATAATTTCGTTCATTTTAGCCATGGCAATGTCGTTTGTCTTTTACCTGGGATTCGACTTTATTGCAAGCTCTGGCATTCCTTATCTTCTGGAGCAGGTATTTGCATGGCTGAGCATTAACAACCACTACCTTTCCGCCTCAAGGGGTGTAATCGACCTGCGCGATGTGGTTTATTTCGGGGGAATGACTTTTATCTTTTTATGGCTAACACGCGCCTTTCTGCGGAAAGGAAAAAGAGAACAGAAAAAATTCAGGATTAATACCCTAGCAATGCTGCTGGTTTTAATCGTTGTGTTTTTCGTTTCCGGAAGCTTCTTATACCGCATCGACCTCACTGCCGACAAGCGCTACTCCCTTTCTCCCGTAAGCGCACAACTGGCTTCTGAGGTAGACGAGCCAATGGAAATCGAACTGTTTTTGGCAGGAAGACTGGAGCCCGGGCTTCGTAAACTGCAACAGGAAGTTTTTGAAAAAATTGCTGTATTAAATGCTTATGCCCCGGGAAATATACGCCTGAAAGTAACCGATCCGTATGCGATTGGAAATGTTGAACGAAGAGAAGAATTCATTGCGGAACTAATGGACAAGGGAATCAGGCCTACCAGCTTCCGGCAGCAAACGGAGCAGGGAGTGAGTACAAAGCTTATTTTCCCCGGAGCCCTTATCCATTACAACGGAAAAGAACAAGCCGTTAACTTCCTGAAATACAATCCCGACTTTACCCACGAATCCAATTTCAACCATTCGGCGGAAACAGTGGAGTTCGAACTGGTAAATGCTTTCCAGAAACTGATGCGGAACAGTCGTGCTACGGTGGCTTTCCTGGAAGGGCATGGGGAAGCTGACAGGTACCAGGTATATGACTTTGCTGCAGCATTAAGTGAAGATTTCAATGTAAAAAGAGTTGAAGCAGAAGGCCTTTTAACGTCGCCTTCCGAAACCGACATTTTAATAGTTGCTGACCCAAAGGAGCCTTTTTCTGAACGCGACAAGTTTTACATCGACCAGTTTATTATGCAGGGAGGAAAGGTAATGTGGCTGATTGACCCGGTGCAGGTAAGCCTCGACAGCCTTTCCAAAGGGCATACCACCATGGCTTTCCCGCGCGACCTGAATTTGAACGACCAGCTTTTCCGCTATGGAGTGCGCCTGAATTATAACCTCCTGCAGGATGTCGATGCTGCCCGGATAAGGGTAAACACTGCCCCACCGGGAAACCCGCCGCAGTTCACCCTGCACCCCTGGTATTATTCACCCCTGCTTGTCCCGGCCGACGACCATCCCCTGAGCAGAAACCTGAACCGCATACTTACCGAGTTTGTCTCGTCGGTCGATACAGTCACTGCGAACCCGGAAGTATCAAAAGAAATCATACTGTCAACCTCTCCTTACGCACGTACCGTTCAAACACCATCAACGGTAAGTCTGCTCAACATAGATAACCCTCCCGCACGCGAACTTTTCAACGAGTCGTTCATACCGGTTGGTGTTTTGCTCGAAGGCTCTTTCATATCTGTATTCAGGAACCGTATGCTGGAAACTCTCGATATTCCCTCCACTGAAGTTTTACCTGAAAGTGTGCCAACAAAAATGATGGTAATTGCCGACGGGGGAATGACAGTTAACGAGGTGGATTACTCCTCCAATCCTCCCCGCATACAGGAGCTGGGTCTGGATAGGGTGTCGGGGCAAGTGTTCGGAAACCGGGAGTTCCTCCTGAACAGCGTGCTGTACCTAAACGACGACCATGGCATCATGCAGCTCCGTTCCAGAACACAGCAACTCCGGTTGCTCGACAAGGTACGCCTGCGCGAGGAAAAAGCCTTCTGGCAATGGCTCAATGTACTGCTCCCACTTGCTTTGGTAGGTTTATGGGGCATGTTTTACAACATTTTGCGACGCAAACGTTTTTCCCGTTCATAAATGCCTGAAAAAATCAAAGTTTTCAACAGCGTTGAAAAGATTAAAGTTTGTATATTCGTTTCTTGATTTTCCTGCTGTACGGAATGCTGCCTGTTTATACCAGTCACCGCTTTGAAGGAAAGGAAAAAATTCAGAAAAAATTAAATTAAATACATCCTTATGAAATTTGTTGTTTCAAGTACCGACCTGCTAAGCCATCTGTCATCTGTTAGCAAGGTTATCAGCAGTAAAAGCACAATGCCCATCCTCGACAATTTTCTGTTTCAGTTAACCGAAACAGATTTAACAATTACTGCCTCCGATTTGGAGTCAACATTGATTACCCGGATGGAGCTGGAAAATATTGAGGGAGAAGGTTTGATTGCCGTCCCGTCAAAGTTACTTATCGATACTTTGAAGGAGTTTCCTGAACAACCCCTCACTTTCCAGGTGAATACAGAAAACTATGGAATTGAAATTTTCTCCGACAATGGTAAATATACCATCGTAGGCCAGAGTGGTGAAGATTTCCCTGAATTGCCGGGAGTTGACGAAGAAGCAGCTACCTCTGTTACCATAAGCCCCAAGGTGCTTTTAAAAGGAATTGAAAAAACCCTCTTTGCCACCGCCGATGACGAACTGCGCCCGGTAATGAATGGTATCTTTGTGGAATTCTCGCCCGAGAATACAGGTTTTGTAGCTTCCGATGCTCACAAGCTGGTACGTTACCGTCGCTCAGATGCTGCATCTGAATTCGACGCATCGTTTATTCTTCCGAAAAAACCGGCCGGTTTGCTAAGAAACCTCCTGCCGAAAGAAGAGTTTGATGTAAAACTGGAATTCGACGATAAGAATGCAATATTTACACTCACACGGTTCCGTTTAATCTGCCGTTTGGTTGAAGGAAATTATCCGAGCTACAATTCGGTAATCCCTACCACCAATCCCAATAAGATGACCATCGACAGGCTGGCATTCTACAACACAGTAAAGAGGGTGTCGGTATTTTCAAACCAGGCAAGCAACCTGGTAAAACTGAACATCAACGGCAACCAGCTGGTAGTTTCGGCACAGGACATCGATTTTTCAATTTCAGCCGTAGAAAGGCTTGGCTGCGAATATGAAGGTGAAGAAATAGAAATCGGTTTTAAATCAACCTTCCTGCTCGAAATCCTTGCCAACATTTCGGCCAGCGATGTGCGCCTGGAAATGAGTGACCCCTCCAGGGCAGGCCTGCTTTTACCCGCTGAAACGGAAGAAGAAGCCGAAGATGTGCTCATGCTGCTGATGCCCATGATGATTAATGCTTAATCAATAACTTTATATATTTATATTTTAATCGTTTCCCCGGCATTATGGGCCGGGGAGGCATAACGCCCCGACCGGGCGTTGTATAACGAATAATTCAATGTTTTTAAATTTAAAGAATCCGGTAGTATTTCTTGACCTTGAAACAACTGGAATGGATATCGTAAAAGACCGGATTGTTGAAATAGCCTTGCTGAAAATTCATCTCGACGGTAAGGAAGAAGAGTTGCTGTACCGCTTAAACCCCGAAATGCCCATCTCGCAGGAAGCCACCCGCGTACATGGAATAAGCAACGAAGACGTGGCTGATAAGCCTACGTTTAAAGGCATGGCCAAAATCCTGGCGAAATTCATCGAAGGGTGTGATCTGGCCGGTTTCAATTCCAACCGTTTCGATATACCCCTTCTGGCCGAAGAGTTTCTGCGTGCCGATGTGGATATTGATATGAAAAAGCGTAAGTTCATTGATGTGCAGGCCATCTTCCATAAAATGGAAAAACGTACCCTGGCTGCTGCATACCTGTTCTACTGCAAGAAGCCTCTAATTGATGCCCACAGCGCCCTGGCCGACACGCGCGCCACTTATGAAGTACTGAAGGCGCAGCTCGACACCTACCAGGGAGTGGAATATGAAGACAACAGGGGTAAATCCAGCGTCCCGATAGTTAATGATGTGGAGAAACTCAGTGAGTTCTCGGCATACGACCGCAATGTCGATTTCGCCGGAAGAATCATTTACAACGAAAAAGGCGTGGAGGTTTTTAATTTCGGAAAAAACAAGGGAATGCCGGTTGAAAAGGTGCTGGCCGAACAGCCGGGCTATTTCGGCTGGATAATGAACGGCGATTTCCCGCTGTATACCAAACGCATTCTGACGCAAATAAAGCTCAGAATGATGGAAAAATAGTTTTTCAGCAAGTCATTTATAGAATACTGAAACCAAATAATTCATGAAGATAGTTTGTATAGGCAGGAATTACGTGGCGCATGCCAAAGAACTAAACAACGAAGTTCCGGACGAACCTGTTTTTTTCATGAAGCCCGATTCGGCGCTGCTTCGCAATAACGAGCCGTTCTACATCCCGGAATGGACAAAGGATGTGCACCACGAAATAGAACTTGTTCTGCGCATTAACCGTATAGGAAAAAACATTGAAGAGCGTTTTGCAGACAGGTATTTCGATGAAATCGGGCTGGGAATTGATTTTACGGCACGCGATGTTCAAAGTGAGCTCAAGGCCAAAGGCCTCCCCTGGGAAAAAGCAAAAGCTTTCGACCGGGCTGCTGTTATAGGAGGCAGTTTCTTTCCGAAAACCGCTTTTCCCGATCTGAAAGACATTAACTTCAGGCTGAACATTAACGGGAAGACTGTGCAGGATGGAAATTCAGGCCTGATGATTTTCAGCTTCCAACAAATAATAGCGCATGTGTCGAAGTACATTACCCTTAAAATTGGCGACCTGATTTATACCGGAACGCCTGCAGGAGTGGGCCCTGTTAAGGGTGGTGATGTGCTTAAGGGCTATCTGGGGGAAACAAAACTGCTCGATTTTGTTGTGAAATAAGGTTTTCTTTGAATAAGCTATTTTCATTTTTTCCAATAACAAAATCATTACCGCTATGGAAACTGCTACAGTAAAAAAGGTTGTCACACTGAATGACATTGAAAAATTCCTGGGCTCCAAAAGACTGGCCCTGGCAGGGGCTTCCCGTAATCCAAAAAAATTTGGTGGTACAGTCCTTAAGGAGTTGACCGAAAAAGGATATGACGTATATCCTGTAAATCCGAATGCAACGGAAATTTTGGGTTTGAAATGTTACCCCTCCGTGACTGATCTGCCCGGCGATGTCAGGCACCTGCTGATTGTCACTCCGAAACAGGAAACAATAGCTGTGGCAGAAGAAGCAGTTAAAAAAGGAATGGAAATGGTTTGGATCCAACAGATGTCGGATACCCCGGAAGCCATTGAAACCCTTAATGATGCCGGAATACCGCTTATCACCAAGAAGTGTATTTTAATGTTTGCAGGACCGGTGGAAGGCCCACATAAATTTCACAGGTTTTTGGTCAAACTCTTTGGACGCTATCCAAAACGTACTTAATTAATTTCTAATCTGCTTGAAAAGTTGTTGCTGAAAACTGACTTTTCAATGCTATTAATTCACGCTTTCCTGAAATGAAAGATTTCGACTATCAGATTGAACTGGACGTACGCGACCATGAATGCGACATCCAGGGAATAGTAAACAATTCAGTGTACCAGAACTACCTGGAGCATTGCCGCCATAAGTTTTTGAACGATGTAGGCCTCAGTTTTGCACAGATGCACAATGAAGGTATTGATGCAGTGGTTATCCGTGCCGAAATAGATTACAAGTCACCGTTGCGGCCGGGCGACAGTTTTATCGTTCAGCTGAGAATGGCCAAGCAGGGACGATTACGCATCATCTTCAGGCAGGAAATCATGCGCAAGTCCGATCAGAAACTGATGATAAGTGCACGCATTACAACAGTATTGACCCGCAAGGGGCGCCCGGTATCGCCGGAAGCACTGGAAGATAAATTCAAAAGGGCGGGAGTTATCCTGGAGGTTGATTAAAGGCAAGGACAGATATACCTGCCGGTACCCGGGAAAATGAGCGACAACTGAATGAAAATTATGAAGCTTTATTGTCCACCCCTGTCGTTGAATTCATCAATTCGAAATTCCTTTGCCTCAATACCGCCAGCCTTCAGCGCAGCCCTGAATCCTTCGTTTATCATCCGGCCCATACGCATAGGAAAATTCAGAAGTGCCGGCACAGCATCCTTGCTTTCCGGCTCATTGTAAAACTTCTTACAGGAATCCACATTAGAAGAAAGATAGATACGACAAGCTACAGGGCGTGCTGCATAAGCAATACAGGCACCATTCACGAGCATCGGACATGCAAACTTCGAGTTCAGCAAAACCTCTCCTTTTAGTTTGCTGAGCCTGCTCCTGTTTGATGCGGCACGCGCATAAACAGCGTCCAGTTCATCTGCCGAAAGGTTCTCTTTCAGGTCTTCATGCAGATTGTCCAGCTCATAAGAAAGTGCAAATACCGGCTGGTAACAACACCACGAGCACCCCCTCCTGCAATCGGGCGACTGATTTTGATTTTCTGCAAAGGACATAAAATAAGCAATCACCTCGTCAACCAACCTGTGCATATCCTGAACAGACCTGCTTAATTCTTCACCCCTGCACCCCGATTGAACTGCTTTCATGGCAAGCCGATATCCATCGGAATAAAATTGCCGCTCCAGCACTTTTAAGGCATCACTCATTCGCTGTAAAATAATTAATTATCAGAAATAATCTACTTTCTAAATATAGGAAGCGAAGCTAATCAAAAAGAGAAAATAAGATTCTCCTGAATGGGTCTCACCAATAATTTTTTTCATTGGGAAATACATAGCTGATGACATTAAGCCATTGGATGTACAAAATACATAAAAGGGACCTTCGCCTGAATAAACTCAATGTAAATTCAATATAAACTCAATTATAACTCAATGTAAACTCAATTAAAATTGAATTTACATTGAGTTAAGTTTGAATTAAGTATGAGTTTACATTGAGTTTGAATAAAAGAAGTTCACTCCCGGCTTATGGGAGGGTGTGGGGCTCAAATTGATCAAAGTAAACAGCAGCACAGAGCAAAGAGCTAAGAGCTAAGGGCCTGGAGTATAACCCTAGCATTTATGCTGGGGGACCGGAACCAGGCCCTCCCCTCCTAATCTCTGTCGCTAAGCAAGATAACGGCCTATTGAAGAATTAGTTATATGAACAGTAAAACAGTCCTGTTAGTTGCAGGATAACGTAAATTGACAAAAAAGAAATTAAGATGAATCCCGTAGCCCCCTTTGGAATAATGGTTTTAATATTTGATGTATACCACAAAAGAAAGCCGCTTCAAAAATTAATTTGAAGCGGCTTTCTTTTTCTTTTTCCACCCAGGGTTAATTACCTGCTTAGAATATATCTTTCATTTTTTCAAAAAATGACTTTTCGGATGATGAAGGGCCCTCCTGAAAAGAAGGAGACTCCAGGAGTTTTTCCATGGTTTTCTTTTCTTCGGCAGTAAGTTTTTTAGGAATCCATACATGGATACGCACCAACAGATCACCCGTGCCGTAACCGTTTACATCGGGAAGTCCTTTGCCCCTGAGGCGCAGTATTTTTTCTGGTTGTGTACCCTGATCAATTTTCACTTTCACCTTGCTTTCAACAGTAGGGATTTCGGCAGTGGTTCCCAAAGTAATTTCAGGAAAGGAAAGGAACAGATTATAAATCAGATTATTCCCGTCGCGCACCAGTTCCGGGTGATCCTCTTCGGTGATAACCACCAGCAAATCGCCGTTAATGCCACCTCTCCGTGCAGCATTTCCCTTACCGGTGATGTTCATTTGCATGCCTTCGCCTACTCCGGCAGGAATTTTTACGGTGATGACTTCTTCATCGCGTAAAACACCTTCACCTGCACAATGGTTGCATTTATCGGTTATAACTTTACCTTCTCCCTGGCAGGTAGGACATGCCGAAGTTGTCTGCATTTGCCCGAGCAATGTATTGGTAACGCGTGTTACGCGGCCTGATCCACGGCAGGTGGAGCATGTTGAAAAGGCCGAAGCATTTTTGGCACCTGTGCCGCTGCAATGCTGGCAATTTACATATTTTTTTACCTTAATCTTTTTCTCCACGCCGTTGGCAATTTCACTCAGGTTAAGCTTAACCTTAACCCTAAGATCGGAACCGCGGTTAACTCTGCGTCCGCCGCCGCCCCTGCTGCCGCCAAAGCCGCCGAAACCGCCAAAATGACCACCAAAAATATCGCCAAATGCCGAGAATATATCCTCCACATCGGTAAACCCGCCGAAGCCGCCACCACCTGCAGCGCCGCCTACTCCGGCATGGCCAAACTGGTCGTACCGTTGTCGTTTGTTATCGTCGCGAAGCACTTCATAAGCTTCAGCCGCTTCTTTAAACTTATCTTCAGCCTCCTTATCCCCCGGATTTTTATCGGGGTGATATTGCAATGCCTTTTTACGGTAGGCTTTTTTTATTTCGTCTGCCGATGCTGATTTGCTTACTCCCAGTACTTCGTAGTAATCTCTTTTCGCCATTTTATTTGTTTTTATTCTCCCACAACCACCTTGGCATAGCGGATAACTTTATCGTTCAACACATAACCTTTTTGAATCACATCCACCACCTTGCCTTTCAGTTTTTCTTCGGGCGCAGGTATTTTCGTGAGAGCCTCGTGAAGATCTACATTAAATTCCTGATTTAATGCGTCCACTTCCTTTACATTATTTTGTTTTAAAAACTCCCTGAACTTACTGTAAATAAGCAATGTTCCTTTTTTACCAGGGTCATCTTCAGGAATTTCATTCAGCGATTGAATGGCCCGTTCGAAATCATCGACAATGGGGAGTATTCCGGTTAAAACCGATTCACCTCCCGACTTTATCAGATCAGCTTTTTCACGCATGGTACGCCTGCGGTAATTATCGAACTCAGCCTGCAACCTCAGATGTCTGTCGGTAAGCTCAATAAACTTTTCCTCCAGCTCCTGAAATTTATCTTCTATAGTGTTTTTCTTTGATTTTTTCTTTTTATCCCCGGCTTTCTCCTCATTATCGGCAATCTCAGCCTGTGGCTCTTGTGCCTTGTTGTTTTCACCGGGATTTTCCTGGTTCACTTGCTCCTCAACCTGTTCTTTATTTTCTGCTTTCTTTTTCATATTTTCTTCAGACATATTATACCTTTTATATTCCCGAGGCAATTCATCAAAAAATTTGCCACGCAAATATAAAAGACAAATTGACACCTTCACAAGGTAAGGATGTCAATATATGCAGGAAAGTCCGATAAAGCAGAAAACTATTTTGTCAGTTTTTCGAGTGTTGCCGCCAAAGCAGGGCCACGCAGATTTTTGGCAATAATTTTACCTTCCCCGTCAATAAGATAATTAGTTGGAATTTGCCGAACGCCATAAACAGCGCCATGTTTCGAATACCATCCTTTCAGATCGCTGATGTGGTAAGGCCACTCCAGTTTATCGGCCTGAACACCTTTTTGCCAGGCATCCTCAGTACGGTCGAGCGATACGCTGAAAATGGTGAATCCTTTACCATTCTGAAAATTCTTTTCTTTATATTTTTTCCAGGCATTTACAACAACCGGGTTTTCGCGTCTGCATGGGCCGCACCAGCTAGCCCAGAAATCAATCAGAACAAGTTGTCCTTTTGTATCCGACAGTTTGTAAGTCTCCCCGGTAAACGATTTCCCAATTAATTCAGGGGCTTTATCACCAATGCCTATGCCGGGTTTCGGCTGTGAAAAAGTAACAGCTGTTCCCAATACAATAATAGCAGCAATCAAAAATAATCTCTTCATTTCTTATCTGTTAAACTTAAAGAACTCCAAAAATATAAAAATTATTATCCGTCAATACATTTTTGACACATATCAATTTAACAGACTCATCTGCCAGTAATGACAGGAAAAAAGGCTATACACGTGTGATTTTTGCGCCAACTGCCTGCAGCCGCCCTTCGATATTTTCGTAGCCCCGGTCGATTTGTTCAATGTTTTCAATTGTACTTTTACCTTCTGCTGAAAGGGCTGCTATCAGCAGGGCAATTCCTGCGCGGATATCGGGGGATGTCATTTTTGTTCCCCTGAGGTTTTGCTGCCTGTCCAAACCAATTACCGTGGCCCTGTGCGGGTCGCACAGGATTATCTGGGCACCCATATCAATAAGCTTATCAACAAAAAAGAGGCGGCTTTCGAACATCTTCTGGTGGATAAGTACACTACCCTTTGCCTGAGCAGCAATGACCAGGAACACACTCAGAAGGTCGGGGGTAAGGCCAGGCCACGGTGCATCGGAGAAGGTCATTATCGAACCGTCGATATAGTTTTCCACCTCATAATGGTCGTTTTCCCTGACAATAAGATCATCGTTATCCTGTTCGATGTGTATACCAAGCCGGCGGAATGAAGCAGGAATGATGCCCAGGTGTTCCACTCCGGCATTCCTGATTGTAATTTCGGAAGCCGTCATGGCAGCCAGACCAATAAAGCTGCCTACCTCTATCATATCGGGTAAAATACGGTGGGAACAACCTTTTAATGCTTCCACCCCTTCAATGTGCAGCAGATTTGACCCGATGCCTGAAATTTTGGCACCCATCGAAACCAGCATTCTGCATAGTTGCTGAATGTAGGGTTCACAGGCTGCATTGTAAATTGTAGTGTTCCCCCTGGCAAGAACGGCTGCCATTAAAATATTTGCAGTTCCGGTAACCGATGCTTCATCGAGCAGCATGTAAGCGCCTGTCAATTGTGAGACAGTAACTGAATACCATTGGTTTTTCTTGTCGAAATCGAATGAAGCACCCAGTTTTTGCAGTCCTGCAAAATGGGTATCAATGCGTCGCCTGCCAATTTTATCGCCTCCCGGTTGCGGAATAAATCCTTTACCAAAGCGTGCAAGCAGCGGACCTATAACCATAACAGAGCCGCGAAGGCTGGATGCCTGCCGGGCATATTCATCCGTCTGCAGGTAGGAAATATTGACCGATGATGCATTAAACCGGTAGACACCTTTTTCGAGCCTGGTGACTTTTACGCCCATGCCTTTAAGTATCTCCACAAGTTTCAGCACATCACTGATTTCGGGTACATTCCCGATTGTTATATCATCACTTGTTAAAAGGGTTGCACAAATAACCTGGAGGGCTTCATTTTTTGCTCCCTGCGGCTCAAGGGTTCCTCTAAGCGGAGTTCCTCCTTCAACAAGAAAAGTTGCCATTCTTTAGTTCGATTTTTTCTTTTTCTTCTTTTTAGGCTGAACAGGAGCAGCAATTTTAACTTCTGTAAGCTTCATATCTTTCGGAACTTTCAACCTGTGTCCGGAAAGTTCTTCAAGGTCGGAAATAATTTTTTCGTCTTCAACCGAATCCCTGTTCCAGGCCAGGTAAAGTTTTTTCATCTGATTGGCAATCTGCTCGATAAGGATACGCTGCTCGTCGCCTTCCATTTCAATGGCCGATTCAATGAGTTTACTGGTTATCAAACCATAATGCCTCAGTTTTATATCGTTCTGGTTATATGGAACCCTATGAGGTTTTTCAGTTAAAATATCGGGAGATGGCGGTTCGTAGGGATAATCGATATCCAGCTCAAAGTTGGACATAATGGCGATATGATCCCAAAGTTTATGTTTATATTCGGCCACATCCCTGAGATAAGGATACAGGTTTCCCATTACATCGATGACTGCCTGTGCCGACTGGTTTCGCTTCTGCCTGTCTTCAATGGTAAAAAGGTGGTCTACCATGTTCTGTATATTCCTGCCATACTCAGGCATCGGAAGCTTTTTTCTACTCGTATTGTAATCCATGAATTGTAAATTATTTACACTAATTAATCAAGAATATAATTGAGGGGGGTTGCACAATATATTTTATTCTGCAAATCTAACTATTTCTTTACAAAACGCAATTCCATCGGGTTTGTTTCAATAAAAGGAATTATTCTTTGATTTTAAGCCGGGCAAATTTCAGCAGAAGTTGTTTATTACCTGCATTATGAAAGAAAACAGTAGCTTTTTTGTTGGGAGAAACCCCTTCCACCTTTAACACTTTTCCCACACCGAAACGTTGGTGTTCAACCACCATTCCCTGCAGGATTTTTTCCGGATCGTCCGAATCAAAAACGGCAGTTCTGCCGCCGGTGGCAGTTGTAGATTCCCGTCGGCCGGGATAATTTTCAGGTCGCCAGGGCTGTCGCACTCCCGGCTTTGAGGGTTCGGGTGCAACTGTCCGGGCTTTGTAACCAACGGTAACCTGACTTCTGGGTTGGCTTGACAATGTGAGCCCCGACGATAAGAACTTCTCATCCATTTCGATCAGAAACCGGCTTGGCGAACAAAACTCCAGGCTGCCCCACCTGTATCGCTGACTGGCATGTGAGAACCAGGCGTTTTCCTTTGCACGGGTAAGTGCAACATAAAACAAGCGTCGCTCTTCTTCAATGGCTTCTTCCGTCATTTTCTCCTCCGACTGTGCCGAAGGAAACAGTTTTTCTTCCAGGCCTACAATGAACACATTTTTAAACTCCAGTCCTTTGGCCGAATGAATGGTCATAAGCGTTACCTTATCCTTATCCTCTTCCTTGTCGGAATCCTGATCGGTAAGCAGCGCCACATCTTCCAGGTAATTTTCAAGTTTTGCCGGCCGGTCTTCTTCAATAGCGCTGATGCTGAATTCCTGGATTCCGTTCAGCAGTTCCTGAATGTTCTCATGGCGGCTGATTCCTTCCGGTGAACGGTCGCTGCTAAGGTCTTTCATGATGCCGGTTCTCAGGGCAATTGTTTTTGCAGCATCCCATGCATCAGCCGTAGCCACAATATCGGCAAACTCCCTTATGAGTGCGGCAAAGTTTAAAACCTTGGTCACTGTTCCCTTATTGAGCCCACGGCTATTTTCAGCCAGCCCGCAAATAATCTTCCAGATGGAGGTCTCATTTTCCACAGCCGCCGACTCCAGCTTTGCCAGGGTCGTCTGACCAATCCCCCGTGCCGGATAATTGATGATGCGCTTAAGCGCTTCGCTGTCCCAGGGATTGATAACCAGCCTGAAATAAGCCAGCAAATCTTTTATTTCCTTCCTCTGATAGAAACTCAGTCCGCCATATATCTTATAGGGGATGTTCCGTTTACGCAAGGCTTCCTCGAAAATCCTGGATTGTGCATTGGTACGGTACAAAATGGCATAATCCATATTTTTGTAATGCTCACGAAGCTGGGTTTCAGCAATCTCCTGTGCCACCAGAAATCCTTCTTCATTATCGGTCAGCGCAGTAATTACCTTAATGTTCCTTCCCAACGTATTCTCAGAAAATACTTTTTTAGGTATCTGTCGTTTATTTTTGGCAATTATGCTGTTTGCGGCATTAACAATCACCTGGCTGGAGCGGTAATTTTGTTCCAGCTTGAATATTTTATGGTCGGGGTAATCTTTCTGGAAACTCAGTATGTTTTCAATACGGGCGCCCCTGAACGAATAAATACTTTGAGCGTCGTCGCCCACCACACAGATATTTTTATGCCTCGCCGCCAGTTTTTTTATAATCAGGTATTGGGAGAAGTTGGTGTCCTGGTATTCATCAACAAGGATGTAGTCGAACCGCTGCTGGTATCGTTCCATCACTTCCGGATGATCGCGGAAGAGCAGGTTCGTAATCAGCAGCAAATCGTCGAAATCCATAGCTCCTGAAAGCCGGCACCGTTTTGCATATTCCTTGTAAATTTCAGAAATGGCCGGCATGCGCATACTTTTATCTGTAGTTCTGATTTCAGCATTGTTGGCATAAGCCTGAGGTGTTATCAGGTTGTTTTTTGCCATTGAAATCCGTGAAGCCACCGTTCCCGGCTTATAGGTTTTATCATCCAGCTCAAAACCTTTAATGATTGCTTTTATAAGGCTTTTGCTGTCGGCCGAATCAAATATTGTAAAATTGGAAGGATAACCAATTATTTCATGTTCGGTACGCAGTATACGTGCAAATACCGAATGAAAAGTACCCATCCAGAGGTAGCGTGTCAAACCTTCGCCCATCACAGAAGCAATGCGTTCTTTCATTTCGCGTGCTGCCTTGTTGGTGAATGTCAGTGCAAGTATGGTTGACGGTCGTGCACCCTGCTTGAGCAAGTGGGCAATGCGGTAAGTCAGCACCCGGGTTTTTCCTGAACCTGCACCCGCAATAATCAGGGATGGACCTTCGGTTGAAACAACTGCTTCCTGCTGAACTTTATTTAAATCTTTGAGGTAATCGAAAATCATTCAAATCAGTATCTAATAAAAAGGCAAAAATATAAGTTGTTTTGCGGAATCCCATTTTTAATCGGTTCAATTTTCAACAACTTTTACCCAAAGCCTATTTTAAAGGGAAAAATGAATTTTTGAAGTTATCAAAACAATTAAATTAAAATTATACGTTAATATTGTAGCTCAAAGCATCGTGGGATTTATGAAACACAAAAACAAATTATTCTTTTTGATGGTTGTTCTGTTTATGTGGAGCGTTTCGGCGCATGCACAAATTTCTGCTCCAGGCTCTTCTGCCGCTGTACAAACAGAATATCCTTCTTTTCCGGAAACCGACAGTATTTTTGTTTTCTGCACTGCCGTTGAAGGAACACAGGCAGCCACCCTGGAGGCACAAACATCATTAACGGGAACAAAAACCTTCCTGTGGGAAAAATACAATTCTGTTTCAGGAGATTATGAATTTTTCTTTTCCGAAAGTTTAGAAGAGATGCAATCGTCGGTTACCGGATTAGAAAACGGAGGTTACCGTGTTACCATTACCCAGGGAGAAACAACAGAGATTCACCGGAGCTGGGTATTTAACCAAATCCTCACCGCAGAAGCTTCAGATTCAATAGTCGATTGTGAATCATTCATACTTCAGGGAAGTTTTACAAATCCGGCAATGAATTATTACGAGCCTTCGACAAATACCCCCCTTGAGGTTTTTCAGAACATTCAGGTACAATGGCTGCAGGATCAAACAATAGTGGGAAGTGCACTGGAACAGACAGTGTTTAATCCACCGGCCGCAGATACGGAATATACCCTAAGGGTTTACGATCGGTTTGGCTGCGAAGCAACAAGTTCAACTGTTTATGAATCCATTGTTCCTAAAGCACAATTTAGCATCGATTTAGGAGAACAGCAGAACAATAATGAACTGGGGGCCCCTCTCACCGTCCGCTTTATTAATGAGTCGGAAAATGGAGACGCCGGTCTGTATGAATGGTTTTTCTACCGTGACCTGGAGGAAATTAAGCAGGAGTCGGAGAACTCCCAGCAACCCATCGACAGTATAATGATTGTTGCTTATGATGACAACCCTACATATACCTATGAAAATACCGGAACTTATATGGTTAAACTGGTAGCGAAAAATATATCAGAATTCCATACTTGCGTCGACACATTCTTTATGCCGGAATACATAATTATTGACCCATCATTCATTGAAGCTCCAAATGTGTTTACCCCTGATGGAGATAACATCAACGATGAGTTTGTCATAAAGTTCCAATCGATGCAAAGTATAAGCATACAGATATTCAACCGCTGGGGCAAACGCATTCATTTCTATGAAAACAACAACGTGCGTAGTTTTGAAGAATCGTTCGATGCCGCTGTATGGGACGGAAGAATGGGAGGTCGATATGCCAGTCCGGGTGTTTATTACTATGTTGTTGAAGGGCGCGGCCGTGATAATGAAATCAGGAGGGCCAAAGGATTCTTTCACTTGTTCAGGGGGAAAGATTAAACAGGCAGCATTTACAGCTGTTGCGGCATTGAGAACCGGAAGGTGCTTCCCTTACCTTCCTCCGATTGCAGTTTAATCTCTCCGTCGAGTTGCAGGGCGTATGCTTTTGCAATCGACAATCCCAGACCTGAGCCTTCATACGGACTGGTTAAGGTTAAGTCGGCCCGGATAAAACGATCGAAAATCTGTTTTTGAAGTTCCTCAGGTATCCCTATTCCGCTGTCCTTAACATAAAACATAATCCGCTTGTTTTCCAAATAACATCCCAATTCCACTGTCCCTTTATTTGTAAACTTGATTGCATTCTTCAGAAAAACTTTTAAAATTGATTTCAGTTTGCTTTCATCTGTTTTTATAAAAAAGTAGGTTTCCGGCAATTGAGCATATATTTTAAGTTTCAAACCTTTCTTTTCGGCAGCAGGAAGATGTTGTTCATACAAGCTGTCAATCAGTTTCTTCAGGTCAAATTCAGTTCTATGAACCTGCAACTGATTGGATTCTATCTGCGAAATTTCAATGATGTCACTAAGGGTTTCAAGCATCCTTTCGCTGCTTATTTTCAGGTAGTCAAGGTAATCCTGATGCTGCTCCTTATCAAAATCAGGCTCTTCCAGCAAATCCACAAATCCCAGGATCCCATTCATGGGAGTACGTATTTCATGGCTTAAGTTTGCCAGAAAAGCTGATTTCAGCCGTTCGCTGTCTTCAGCTTTTTTCTTTGCTATCAAAAGGTGTTTTTTAATTTCCTGCTGCCGGCTTCGGTAATACCGGGCAATCAAATAAATGACAAAGGAACTTAATAAAACAAAGACGATTCCTTTAAATGACTGCACCCGTGAAAGTTTATCAAGATCTGAGACAAAAAGTTTAACAAATATGTCCGATAATAAAATCCAAATTACCCCCAGAACAAGATATATAAGAGTAATCCCTGTTTCAAACTGAACCTTTTTTCCCATTTTCTGCCGGTTGTTAGTTCTGCAACCAAAGGTATGGAAAAATTTCCGGCTGTGTCATCATCATCCCGGAACAGAATAATATATTCCGGCACCCGGCCCAAGAGGAATTCCCAACAGGAGCCAAACTATAAGCACTATTATCCAAATCGCCAAAAACACCATGGTATACGGCAACATTGCAGCCACAATGGTACCAATACCAGCCTTTGGCTCGTATTTTTGAAAGAAGGCGATGATTAACGCAAAAAAGCTCATCATCGGAGAAATAACATTAGTAACACTGTCGCCAATGCGGTAAACCACCTGCGACAGTTCGGGAGAATAGCCCATAATCATGAACATGGGAATAAATACAGGAGCAAGAATGGCCCATTTGGCAGATGCACTTCCCATCAACATATTCACGCCTGCTGAAAGCAAAATGAACAGAATCATCAGGGGAATTAATCCCAGGTTTGACGACATCAGCACATCGGCTCCTTCAACAGCCAGTATTATCCCCAGATTGCTCCATTTAAAATAAGCGACAAACTGGGCTGCAAAAAATACCAAAACAAGGTAGGTAGCCAGGGTTTTCATTGAATCGGCCATCCCCTTCATAACATCAGCATCGTTTTTATATACTCCCACAGTGAATCCATAAGCCAGGCCCATAGCCCCGGCAGTAATAAAAAGCATGGCAACTACTCCTTTGATTAAAGGAGAATCAAGAAATCCGCCCCCTGCAGAACGAAAAAAACCATCCTCCGGAATGATACCTATAAGAGTTACTGCCAAAATCACCAAAAAGGCAATACCTGCCATTAACAATCCTTTTTTCTCCAAAGGTGTCAACCTTACAATTGTACTCTCATGCTCTTCGATATCGCCGGTATATTTACCCAACCGTGGTTCCACCAGTTTCTCGGTTACGAATGTTCCGGCAAATGCTATTATAAAAGTGGAGGCTACCATAAAATAATAATTCGCTGTAGCATTTACTTCATATGCGGGATCAAGAATACGGGCAGCCTCCTGTGACAGACCAGCCAGTAGGGGATCAATCGTTCCAAGCACAAGGTTGGCGCTGAAGCCGCCTGAAACACCTGCAAAAGCAGCTGCCATTCCCGCAATGGGATGCCGGCCCACAGCAATGAAGATGACACCGGCCATCGGAATTAATAATACATACCCGATATCAGAAGCTACATTGGAAATGATTCCAGCAAACACTATAACGAAAGTTAGCAGGTGACGGGGTGAATTCAACACCAGCAGCCGGATGAGCGTATGCACAAGGCCGCTCTTTTCAGCAATGCCAATTCCAAGCATGGCTACCATAACAATTCCCAGCGGTGCAAATCCGGTATAGTTGTCCACCATTTCAAGCAGAATGCGGTGAACTCCTTCTTTCGACAATAAATTAACCGGTCTGACTGTTTCTCCCGTTCCCGGATGAATAACCTCCCACCCCATTAAATGACCGATGAATGAAATGACCAAAGCACTTAGTGCAAACAAGGCAAATAATGTTGCCGGATGTGGCAGCGCATTTCCTGCCCGTTCAGTCCAGTTTAATACCTTCTGAAAAAGACCTGTTTTCTTCATTTTGTAAATATTTTCAACACCATTAAATTAGGCCCTGGGAACGGCCGGTAAGGTTACTCAGTTTATATATGATTCGTGCGCCTACATTTGAATCCCACATATGATCGGCTGTTTCGCAAACATCAAACCCAATAATACGACGCCCGCTTTCCACCAGCTTTTTAATAAGAAAACCCACTTCATGAAAATCGAAGCCTCCCGGAACCGGAGTGCCGGTATTAGGGCACAGTTTAGGATCAAGTCCATCAATATCAAAGCTTATATACACATCCGGTGGCAGCTTTTCAATGATTTCACCACACTGCACATTCCAGTTTTTTCCTCCAAACCGGTTTTCCTTTAGCTGTTGATCGTAAAAGACAGATATCCTGTTTCCTTCTTTTTCCAATACCTCAATTTCTTCTTCACAGTAGTCACGAATTCCCACCTGCACCAGTTTGGAAACCAGGTCTTCCTTCAATGCATTAAAAAATATTGAGGCATGCGACCACGAAAATCCTTCATAGCTGTCCCTTAAATCGAGGTGAGCATCGATTTGCAAAATGCCGAAGTTCTTGTATTTTTCTCCAATGGCTTTTATCAGACCCAGGGGCGTACTGTGATCTCCACCAATAACAGCTGCCACTTTACCTGAATCCAATACTTTTTTTGAAAGTTGATAAACCCTTTCATTCATTTCAGCACAACCGGAATTAACCTCCTGAAGTAAATTTTGCATGGAAGGATTTTTGTTAACATCACCACCCGATTCGAGAAATTCAATGTATTCAGCAGCCAGTGGCCGCAACTTATCACGCGTGTTTAACAAGTTCTGATCTTCGGGCATCATGAATATTCCCAGCTTCCAGGCATCCGGCACATCGGGGTCGTACAGATCGAGTTGCACCGATGCTTCCCTTATAGCCTTCGGCCCCATTGCCGTGCCTTCTCCAAACGAAACGGATACATCCCACGGAACAGGAATCAGTATAACATTTGCTGAATTTTCATTATATGGCAATCCTATGAAGTTCCCGTTTTTTAAACCTACACCGCTGGGGTTAAATTCCCCTCTATCTGCTATGCTGTTCATCAAAATTTGTTTATTTTGCTTTAAAATATAAATACATGGTAAAACATGCGAAAATATCATCATTCGTTTAAAAAACAGTGAAATTTTACATGTTAATTTAAAAAACAGGAAATAATATGAGCAAAGTTTTAATTATTGGTGCCGGAGGAGTGGGCCGCGTTGTGGCCAGTAAATGTGCCGACAACCCGGATGTATTTACAGAGATCATGCTTGCAAGCCGCACCTTGTCGAAGTGTGAAACCATTGCCCGCGAAGTGGGAAAAGGAAGAATACAGACAGCCCAGGTAAATGCTGATAACGTACCAGAGGTAGTGGATTTAATAAACCGGTTTAAACCCGAGCTGGTAATCAATGTAGCACTTCCCTATCAGGATTTGCCAATAATGGATGCCTGCCTTGAAACAGGAGTTAACTATCTCGATACTGCCAATTATGAACCCAAGGAAGAAGCAAAATTTGAGTACAGCTGGCAATGGGCTTACCATGAACGATTTGCCGAAAAAGGAATTATGGCTGTTCTGGGTTGCGGTTTTGACCCAGGGGTAACCAGCATTTACACAGCCCATGCAGCAAAGCACCATTTCGATGAAATGCAGACACTTGATATTGTTGATTGTAATGCCGGCAGCCATGGTAAAGCATTTGCTACCAATTTTAACCCCGAAATCAACATCAGGGAAATTACACAAAAAGGCAAGTACTGGGAAAATGGACAGTGGGTGGAAACTGAACCCCATGCAGTGAAAAAGGTTCTTAACTATCCCGACATAGGCCCAAAAGATTCCTATCTGATTTTTCACGAGGAACTGGAATCGCTTGTGAAAAACTTCCCCACCCTTCAAAGGGCCCGTTTCTGGATGACATTTGGCCAGGAATACCTTACACATTTGAGGGTTATCCAGAATATTGGCATGGCTCGTATTGATCCTGTCAAATATAAGGGCGTGGATGTAATACCTTTGGAATTCCTGAAATATGTCCTGCCTGACCCGGGAGAGCTTGGAGAAAATTACACGGGTGAAACTTCAATAGGATGCCGGATCAAGGGATTAAAAGACGGACAGGAAAAAACCTATTACGTGTGGAACAACTGCAGCCACGAAAAGGCCTACCGGGAAACGGGCACACAGGCAGTTTCCTATACTACCGGAGTCCCCGCAATGCTTGGTGCAAAGATGGTACTAACCGGCAAATGGCAGGGAAAAGGCGTATTTAACGTAGAGGAATTTAATCCCGATCCTTTTATGGAGGAAATTGGAGTTCACGGGTTACCATGGCAGGATGCCGTGAATGTTGATCTTGAATTATAATATTTAATAACCGGCACAGGAAGAAGTACCGTTGAGGAAACTTCCTGTGCTTTTTAATTTCATTTGATTTGGTTTATTCAAAAATTCCCTCCCCTGCCTTTGTGCTTGATGAAAAGTTGCTCAGAAAAAACCTGGAGCTTATCAACAGCATTCAGAGTAAGGCAGGCGTAGAAATTATTCTGGCATTCAAAGGTTTTGCCATGTGGAGTGCTTTTCCGCTTGTAAGAAAATACTTATCAGGTGCTACAGCCAGTTCGCTTTACGAAGCCAGACTATGCTATGAGGAGATGAAAACCCGCGCGCATACATATGCACCGGTGTATTTTGAAAGCGAGTTTGATGAATTACTACAGTATTCTAGTCACATTGTTTTTAATTCATTCAGCCAGTACAACAAATTTTACTCAAAAACTTTACAGGCTGATCATCCGGTATCCTGCGGAATTCGGGTAAATCCAGAGTATTCTGATGTAGGTACAGATTTATATAACCCCAGTGCTGCCGGTTCCAGGCTTGGTGTCGGCAGTCAGGAGTTCCCTGACGAACTGCCGGAAGGCATTGATGGAATTCACTTTCATGTACTGTGCGAATCCAATTCCTATAGCCTTGAAAAAGTTCTGAAGAACCTGGAAGCACGCTTTGCAAAACACCTGCACAAAGTAAAATGGGTAAATATGGGTGGCGGTCATTTAATGACCCGCAACGGATACGACCACCAGCACCTTATCAAATTGCTTTCAGAGTTTCGTAAGAAGTATGATGTAAAGGTAATTCTGGAACCCGGTAGCGCCATTGCATGGGAAACAGGAGTACTGGTTTCAACAGTTATGGATGTTGTGGAGCACAGCGGAATAAAAACTGCCATCCTGGATGTTTCTTTCACTGCCCATATGCCCGATACACTTGAAATGCCTTACCGTCCGGGCATTATTGGAGCAAAAGACCCGGATGGGAACAGCAAATTCCTTTACCGCATAGGAGGCACAAGTTGCCTGGCGGGCGACTACATGGAGGCATATGATTTTGGACATGAACTAAAACCTGGTGACCAGGTGATTTTTAAAGACATGATCCATTACACTATGGTGAAAACGACTATGTTTAATGGAGTAAATCATCCGGCAATAGCTATATGGACAGAAGATGATAAATTAAATCTTGTACGGACGTTCAATTATCAGGATTATAAAAACAGGCTCTCGTAAATTAAATTCAGTCAGATTATAAAACATTAACATGAAATCCAGGAACCAAAGCGTTAAGCTATTTGCTTTAAGTATTTTACTTGTATTTTGTTCCTTATTTACAAAGGGACAGGAACAAACCAATGCCCGTGCCCAATGGTTTACCGATGCACGCTTTGGGATGTTCATTCATTGGGGTATATATAGTGGTGCTGAAGGCATATGGAAAGGAGAAAAAATTCGGAACGACAATAACTATGCTGAATGGATTTATTACCGGAACAGCATCGGCAAGGAAGAATACCTTTCACTGCTCGACAGATTTGACTGGAACGAAATAGATGCGGAAGAATGGGTTCTGCTGGCAAAAAAGTCAGGTATGAAGTACATTACAATTACAGCCAAACATCACGATGGTTTTGCCCTGTGGGACAGCAAAGTCAGTGACTATGATTTAGGGAACTATACGAGTCCCTCCCGTGACATCATCAAAGAACTGGCTGATGCCTGTAAAAAACACGATATGAAATTGGGGCTTTATTACTCGCACTGGGTGGATTGGGAGCATGAGTTTGGATGGGACCACACCCGTGAAATCACAGGCATCGCCCCGGAAGATTACAACCAATACTGGCAGGAAAAAGTAATCCCCCAGGTAAGGGAACTGCTTACCGGTTACGGTAAGATTGATCTTTTTTGGTTTGACATGTGGATTCACCATTCTGAAACAGTGGTTACAAAGGAACAACTGCTGCAGCTAAAAGGCCTGATAAGAGAATTGCAACCCGAATGCCTGGTGAACTCAAGGCTGGGACTTTCAATAGAAGAGGACCCGGATGTAGATTTTAAAACCCTGGGCGATAACCAACTTGGAAGTAAAAAAGAAAACTTTCCCTGGCAATCTCCTGCAACAGTTGCCCATTCCTGGGGCTTTCATGCCCTTGATACCGACTTCAAATCGACCACAACCCTTTTGAAATCACTGATAGGCAATGTTAGCCTGAATGGAAATTTCATGCTCAATATCGGTCCCAGGGCAAATGGAGATGTGCAACATGAAGTCTCACAGCGAATGCTTGAAATGGGGAAATGGCTTGATGTAAACGGAGAGGCAATATATGGAGCCGAAGCATTTGAGCTGGATAATTACATGCACGACTGGGGAAAAATTACTTTTAGGCAAACCGGACAATCTTCAAAGCTGTATTTGCATGTATTTAACTGGCCTTTAAACAAAAAATTATACCTCACAGGAATTAAGGAAAAACCTGAAAAAATTTATTTGCTGGCAGATAAACTTCAAACTCCCCTCTCCTTTTCCCATATGGATGTATACACTGAAATTGACCTTCCTTCGCTGCAGCCCGACCCGTATGTATCAGTAGTTGTTTTGGAATACAGCAGTAAACCGGAAACAGAGAATGGTCTGGTTGCGAAAACCAGCGATAATGGCTATGCACTAACGCCAGCTAACCGGGCAAACACCGATGCCGACATTAAACTTCAGCCCAAAAGCAGAAGGGGCACTGTACCGGAACATGTATCAGCAGATCAGAAACATACGCTTAAATGGAAAGTATATATCGATCAACCGGGTGATAAAACAATTGATGTCTCCTATAGTTTCCAGGGCAATGAATCAGACCACAAAATTACAATTAAAGCAGCCTATGATTCAATCCAACACATTGTACAACCAACAGGAAAAACAGTCGGAGAACCAAATTCAAACTGGATAATCGACAACTTCAAATCGTTTAGTGCCGGCACCATAAACTTTCCCCAAAGGGGCATCTACGAAATTGAAGCAGAGATAATCCCTTCAAGGAAGCAAGAAGTTCATTTTCAATGGATTTGGATAAAATAATCAACGCCGGAAGTTATTAACAATTGTTGATAACCCCAGTTAACATCTGACTCATATTAAGATTTAAATATTATTTGATTTTTATAATCTTTTTTCTTATATTTGATGTACCAGATGAGCGATAAAAGGCTGCTCTGCAGATGTGGAAATGGGAAAAGGTTCTTAGTTGAATCCCGACTCGTTTCAAACCCTCCCAAAAGGATGGCACATCAAGGAGCCGAAGTATGAACCGGATGGTGTAAAAACCTGCGGCTCATTCAATCGCCGGAGGAAATGTAAAACGTTCTTTCAAGATTGAGTCATTAGGCGGACAGCAAATGTTTTATGGTCAAAAACCATTTAATAGTCTTACTGCAAAGCATGAACCGAATGAAAACGGAACAGCTAACTGCAGGAGGCAAATACCGAACGGTATTGCCGGAAGCACTGAAATGACACTTCGTCCGGGAAAGTATTCCGGATAACTGAACGGACTGCTCAATAATTTATACCGTAGAAAGTTGAATTGTTGAGTACTGGGCACTGTTTAATCCCTAAAAGATAAACTTTGCCGGCCACAATAACAGTAATCTGGCACCTGAGAAATTAATTTTGATCAGGTGAATGGGAACTATTCGTCAAAGAATGGTTCCCATTTGTGTTTTTATATGGAGGGTAGTTTCAACATTAACTGTTTGTATCTTAACAAAGAATAAGTAAGAAGCCAACGCATATCTGCCTTTAAATTTGAATTAAATTGAAAAACACAATCGCCTACTTATAGATATTTTATTCCCGAACAATCAAAATTTGTAATATATTTGTACTTGGAGGTTGGAAAAAATAATATAATTTGGCTCTTATTACAAAAGAGTTATAATTTCTGGGGTAGGTAATATATGAAAAGAATACTAGTTATTGATGATGATACTTTTATGTGTGATTTGCTTGTAAATCACCTTAACCAAAGCGGGTTTGAGGCACAGGGAACCTATTCGGGAAAAAATGGTGTAAAACTGGTTGAAAATAATCCTTTTGATGTTGTTTTATGTGATTACCGGCTTCCCAATACCGATGGATATGAAGTACTAAAACAGATTAAAGCCAAGAAACCCTTACTGCCTGTTATTATTATGACTGCTTATGCTGAAATAAAAATGGCGGTCAAACTTATTAAATCGGGTGCATTCGATTATGTAACCAAACCTGTTCAGCCCGAAGAAATAAAAATCTTAATTCATAAAGCCCTTGAGTCAAAAGAAGGGAAAGAGACTCAAACCGATTTTCAGAACAATTTTGTTGTAGGTAGCAGTAAAGAAATCAAGGAGGTTATGAAACTTGTAAAAGTTGTAGCCCCCACCGATTTAACTGTTCTTATCCATGGCGAAACCGGTTCCGGTAAGGAGTACATTGCCAAAGCTATCCATTATGCCAGTGCACGCAGCAAAAAACCTTTTGTTGCCGTTGACTGCGGTGCTATCCCAAAAGACCTGGCCAACAGCGAACTGTTTGGGCACATCAAAGGTTCGTTCACTGGTGCTATCAATAACAAAATGGGCTATTTTGAACAGGCAAAGGGAGGAACCCTATTCCTGGATGAAGTAGGTAACCTGCCTTACGAAAACCAGATAAAACTTTTAAGGGCGCTCCAGGAGCGATTCATAAACCGTGTTGGCGACAATAAAGTCATCAAAGTAGATGTAAGAATCATTACCGCTTCAAATGAGGATCTGCAAAAATTAGTGGAAGCCAATGAATTCAGGGAAGATTTATTCCACAGGCTGAATGCTTTTAAGATTCCCCTGCCCCCGCTCAGAGATCGCGGTGATGATATAATGGAGTTCGCCCACTTTTTCATTGATAAAGCAAATAAGGCATTCAACAAGTCAATCGTAGATTTTGATGATGAAACAAAAGCATTGATATACAGATACGACTGGCACGGAAATATCCGTGAATTGCAGAACGTTATCAACAGGGCTGTTCTGTTATCGCAGGGCGACACCATCAAACCCGATGTAATGCCCAGTGAAATAAGATTCTACAGCATGCAATCGGGAACTAAAAATGAACCTGCAAACAACCGCAATGAAATTACAGAATTAAAGCAAGCAACACTGGTAACCGAAAAAGAGGTTATCATTAATGCCCTTGTCGAATCGAATTATAATAAAAGCAAGGCTGCAAAAATGTTAAATATCGACCGCAAAACACTCTACAACAAAATTAAGCAGTATGAAATCGAAATCCTGAAATAGCCCATACTGCTTTACAAAAATTTCTTGTACTATAAACTTCTTTTATTGGTTTTCTCCCTTCCATTCTGGGGTCTTTTAGCCTCAGTTGTGGATTTATTCATCATCTTCAACCCCCTGCCACAATACGCCTTGATGCCACAAGTTGCTGATTTGTGCTCTTTATAGCCATTTGCTTAAAAACGGCATAACTTTTTCATTCCCTTCAATATGTTTTTTAATTGTACGGTGTACAAAAAATTAAATCACTACATAAAAATTTACCGCTATGCAAAATTATCACGAGCCGCCATCAGAATTATCTGCTGAAGTCAGGGATTATTCAAGGGCACTGATCACATTAAAAGAAGAAATTGAAGCAGTCGACTGGTACAATCAAAGGTTGAATGCCACTTCCGACCAACAACTAAAAAAAATCCTCAAGCATAACCTTGAAGAGGAAATTGAACATGCCTGTATGACCCTCGAATGGTTAAGAAGGAACATGGATGGCTGGGATGAAAACCTGGAACAGTACCTGTTTACAGAAAAAGACATTGTAAAAATTGAAGACGATTAAAAAAAATTATTGGCATGAATATCTTAAAAAAATCAATTGCACCAATCACTGATGCAGCATGGAGTGAGATAAAAGAAAGAACAAAACAAATCCTTGATTTGAATTTAACTGCCCGGAAGTTTATTGATATCGATGGGCCTAATGGCTTAAAACAAGGAGGAGTTTCAACAGGGCGCCTGATTTTACCGGGCGACCATACCGACAGCGGTATTAATTATGGTATCAGGGAAATGCTGCCGATGGTTGAAATAAGAAGACCTTTCGAACTGGATTTATGGGAGCTTGACAATTTGGAAAGAGGAGCAAAAGATGTTGATCTCACATCACTTGAAGAAGCTGCAAGTGAAGTCTGCCTGTTTGAGGAGCGGGCGATTTATCAGGGCTTTGAGCCGGCCAACATTAAAGGTCTCCGTCAGTCGGCAGAAGCAGAACCTGTAACAATTCCGGAAAATGTGAATGACTTCCTGAAAGAAATCGGAAAACAGGTCAACCTTCTTGACAGAAAAGCTGTAGAAGGCCCTTATTCACTTATTATAACGGAAAACGAATGGATAAACCTGATTAATTTGTCGGAGGGATATCCTATTTTACTGCAACTAAAGGAAATCCTGGGTGGCCCGGTTTTAATAAACCATACCAATCACAACTCATTTCTGGTTTCCAATCGCGGAGGGGATTTTGAGCTTGTGCTGGGGCAAGACATTTCGCTTGGCTACGACGGCCACGATAGCAGGAAGGTAAAGCTTTATTTTACCTCTTCATTTACATTCAGGGTACTAAGTCCTGAAGCAGTAGTTGTTTTGAACAGCCGTGAAAAAGATCAGTAAGAGAGAAGTTGTTCAGGTAAAATACCCGGCTGTTCCGGAAATTCGTTTCGTTCCACAAATTTAAAATACCAAGATGATGACTGTAGTAACCATAACAATGAATCCTGTTATTGATGCATCAACCTCTGCAAATGCAGTTGTGCCTTCGAAAAAAACCCGCTGCAAACCTCCTGTGTATGAACCGGGAGGTGGTGGCATTAATGTTTCCAGAGCCTTAAAAAAGCTGGAATGCGATTCAGTTGCTTTGTTTTTTTCCGGAGGCAGAAACGGAAAGATACTTGAACAACTTATCAAAAAGGAAAACATTGAATACAAAGTACTCCCTACAGAAGAGAGCACCCGTGAAAATTTTATGGTAATGGATAATAAAACAGGAGAACATTACCGTTTTGTAATGCCGGGTCCACATATCAGGGACAACGAGTGGCAAGCGGTACTTGATTCGCTGGAAGAGTTGTCTCCCAAACCCGATTACCTTGTTGCAAGCGGCAGTCTTCCCCCGGGAGTACCCGATGATTTCTATGCCAGGGTAGCAAAATGGGCAAACAAGCACGATGTAAAAATGGTGTTGGATACTTCCGGGCGAGGGTTACGACCTGCCCTTGAAGAGGGAGTATATCTTGTTAAGCCTAATCTTCGTGAGCTTGGAGAATTGTTAAATAATGAGGAACTTACAGGTATGCAACTCGATGAAGCTGCCCGGGAAATCTTGTCAAAAGGTTATACCCGGATACTGGTAGTTTCATTAGGGGCAAAAGGAGCCTTGCTTGCCCAGGGCGATATGCTGGAATATGTTGTTCCTCCTGTTATGCCGGTTGTAAGTGCAGTGGGAGCAGGCGATTCAATGGTGGCAGGCATAATTTACGGATGCATTAAAGGCTACTGGCCTGAAAAGGCAATTCGTTATGGCGTTGCTGCAGGCACTGCCGCTACAATGACCCCCGGTTCGGAACTTTTAAGAAAAAGTGATACCGAAAAAATCTTCAAATGGCTTTGCTCCAACCAGGAAGATGATGAATAACAATCTTTTTTGTTCATTTGCTTTTGCAGAATAATTCCCCAAAAGTGCGGCTAATTTCATCATTATATTCAATTCTAAAACAATTCTGACCCTTTAACAGTTAATCGATTAGACGTTTGACTGAAACCACCGGGTTTTGGCATAATTTTGACTTAAGAAAAATATAGAATCCTTTTTATCAAGGACAAAAAGTGTTTAAAAAATTAAATTAAAATCTTACAAACATGAAAAACAGAAAAGCATTTGCAAAATGGGAAGGAAATTTGAAAAACGGTACAGGTTCCTTAAAATTAGACTCAGTAGACCAAAAATTGTCGTACAACTTCATTTCACGGTTTGAAGAAGGAAATCAAACCAATCCGGAAGAACTTATTGCAGCAGCGCATGCCGGATGTTATTCTATGGCATTATCGGGGTTGTTAACCGAAGAAGGCTATGAACCCGACTCAATTGAAACCGTCGCAAATGTTACCCTTGAAAAAACTGACAGTGGATTCAAAATCAGCAAAAGTGCCTTAAAAACCGAAGCCAAAGTCCCCGGCATTGATAAGGAATTGTTTGAAAAACTTGCCGAAACGGCAAAAGCGAACTGCCCTGTTTCAAAAGCCTTATCTGCCCTCGAGATAACTTTGGAAACACATCTTAACACATAATAATCATGAAAAAGTATAAAGTACCATTAATTTCAGCAGTAGCAGGAAGCATATTAACAGTCGCATTATTCATTGCCCTGGGGGTAAATCAGCCCAAAGTTGTAAAGGTCGATCACTACATGGAAAGTCCTCATACCAATGCGGTATATGCCATGGATCAGGATCAGAAAATAGCTCCTCCTGATTTCACTGAAATTGCCGCTGAACTGATGGATGCGGTAGTGCATATCAGCTCCATTCAAAACGTTGAAACCGGACGGGGTTTCCAGCAACTTCCCGATCCTTTCAGGGAATTTTTCGGCGAAGAATTCTTTCGGCGTTACAATGAACAACAGCGGGAAAAACAACAGGGTCAGCCCCGTCAGGGACCTATGCCCCAAAGAAGAGGCACCGGCTCAGGTGTTATCATCAATTCCGACGGATATATTGTAACCAATAACCATGTGATTGCAAGTGCAGATGAAATTCAGGTTACCCTTTACGATAACCGTTCCTATACTGCATCGGTAATCGGTACTGATCCGACAACTGATCTGGCACTGGTAAAAATCGATGAAACCGGATTGCCTTCGGTACCAATGGTCGATTCCGATCAAATAGAAGTTGGTGAATGGGTACTGGCCGTCGGAAATCCTTTTAACCTTACATCCACGGTCACAGCAGGAATTATCAGTGCAAAATCAAGAAGCATCCGGATCTTAGATGCTGAATATGCCATTGAAGCTTTTATACAGACCGATGCAGCTATTAATCCGGGCAACAGCGGAGGTGCCCTTGTTAACATGCAGGGTGGACTGGTAGGTATAAATACAGCCATAGCCAGCCCTACGGGAGCATACTCAGGATATGGATTTGCAGTGCCCTCTAACCTGGTAAACAAAGTTGTTGGCGATCTGCTTGAATATGGAGAGGTACAACGCGGATACCTTGGTGTTCAAATTGGAAACATAACAAGTGAATTAGCAGAAGCAGAAGATATTGATATCACATCGGGAGTATACGTCGACAGCGTAATGTCAGGAAGTGCAGCCGAAAAGGCAGGACTTCGTCAGGGTGATATTATTACCCAAATCGAAGGCCGCAGCATTAATCAGGTTTCACAGTTGCAGGAAATGGTAGCCCGGCAGCGGCCAGGCGATGAAGTAGAAATGGAAGTACTGAGAAACGGTAAATCCATCGAACTAACCGCTACACTGCAAACCATTGAAGGAACAACCGAAGTTGCCGCCACCGAACGTGGTGAAATGCTTTCCAGCCTGGGGGCCGAACTTAGAGGCCTGCAAAAAGAAGATGCACAAAAGCTCAACCTTAACGGCGGAGTTCAAATTTCCCGATTGTATGCCGGAAAATTACGGAGTGAAACAGAAATCAGGGAAGGTTTCATAATAACACGGATTAACGGACAGGCTGTACGTTCGCCTGAGGACGTATCTAAGGTTCTGGAAAATACCAAGGGCGGTGTTATGCTTGAAGGAATTTATCCGAATGACCCCCGAAGAGTAAGATATTATGCTTTTGGATTGTAGTTGTATATGCAAAAATTATTAAGATGTTCAGAGTACTGGATTTTACAAAAAATGATGTAGTTGCCATTCATGCCGAAGGTAAGATTACAAAAAGTGACTATGAAAAGATAAACCCGCTGATTGACAAAACAGTCAGGGAAAACGACCACGTGAAGCTTTTCATAGAACTTGACGAAGTCGAAACAATAAAACCCGAGGCTTTTGTCAAAGATGTAAAAATGTACCTCAGCAACTTCAACAAAATTGAAAAGGTTGCTGTAACTGGCGACAGCAATTGGCAAAAAATCATTTCGGGCATAGCAAGCCCATTTGTTTCAGGAAAAGTTAAATACTTTCCCAAAAACCAGTTGATTGAAGCACAAAACTGGATTCAGCATTAACTGACATAATTATCAGGTTAATCTATCTTTAAGAAGTTCAAATTGCAACAAGGATTATTGCCGCACACGAAGAAAAATACAAACCTTCGTTCGACAATAATCCTTTTGCTTTGTTATAAAGTCAGAATACTTTAAAACTAAATTGTTCTAAAAAAAAATAAGAAAAATCGCTAAAAACAATGAAAGCTATAATAATTGATATGAGTGGTGTATTGATTAATACCACACTGACCGATAAAAAGGCATGGGAAAAAGTTTTCAATCAACTTTTGAAAAGCCATAATGCACGATACCTTTTTAATGAAGAAGATTATTACACCTTCATTGAAGGAAAACCAAAATACGAACGAATTCAAAATTATCTGAACCGGCTAAACATCAGTTTGCCCAACGGTAATCCGGATGACTCGCCAGGTTATCATTCAATATATGGTTTAGAGAAAAAGAAATCGAAAGTATTTACTCAATTGCTGAACAAAGGAGAATTAAAAGTTTACGAAAAAGCGATAGAACAAGTACATTCCTGGAAAGAAAAAGGGTTAAGAATTGCTGTTGTTTCATCGGATGAAAACTTTAAAAAGGCCCTTGTATCGATGGAAATGGACCATCTGTTTGACATTATAATAGAAAGACATGCATCACGAAAAAAAGGTTTGAAAGAAAAGCCTGAAGCTGATTTATATATTCAGGCCGCAAAAGAATTGAATCTTCCTCCTGAGTCTTGCGTTCTCTTTGACGACACCATACAGGGGCTAAGGGCAGGAAGTAAAGGTAATTTTGGGCTGGTGGTTGGTGTAAGCCGGGCAGATAACCGGAAATTACTGAGTGAAAACGGTGCTGATGTAGTTATTGATGATTTTGATGAAATCGACCTTCTTAACGACCCGGACATAAAAGCCTGGTTTGAACAGCCTACTCCTCCATTTGCATCCGAGTACGTAAAAATAGGGGATGCAGTTTATGAAAAAACTCCTGTTCTGTTTCTTGATTATGACGGAACCCTTACACCTATTGTACAGCGCCCTGAAGCGGCAGTGATATCGGATGAAATGAAGGAAGTTCTAAATGAATGTGCTTCAAAATTTACAGTAGCTGCTGTAAGCGGCAGAGATATGGATGACCTGAAATCGAGAATTAAACTTGAGAATATGATTTATGCAGGCAGCCATGGTTTTCGTATTTCAGGCCCCGAGGGATTGTATATGGAACATGAAAAGACGGATGAAATACTGCCCCGGCTGGATGCAATTGAGAAAAAACTGCAGGATGTGTTTTCGGAAGGAGTGGAAGGAGTGCAAATCGAAAGAAAACGTTATGCGATAGCTATCCATTACCGAAATGCAGAGGAGAAAGATGTACCTTTCATCAGGCAGAAATCGTTTGAAGCAATTGAACAATCTGAAGGGTTCAAAATTGGGGAAGGCAAAAAAATACTTGAAATAAAACCCGACATCGACTGGCATAAAGGCAAAGCAGTACTCTGGATTCTTGAAAAACTGGGACTAAATGACACCGGTAAATATGTCCCCATTTATATAGGAGATGATACTACCGATGAAGATGCCTATCGCGCTTTAAAAGGCAAAGGCTTTGGCATACAGGTTGGTCCGGGAGCTGAACAAACAGCTGCACAATTTAAACTTAAAAATGTTTACCAGGTAAGGTTATTACTGAAAGAACTTGTTAATTTCATTGTTTAATTCCCTTCAAATCTTCAGAGCATTATATATCAGCAAGCAAATCTATCGGGGTAAGACCGTTTTTAGTGGCATGGTGAGCTGCCTCATGGGTTTCCTTTACTTCCAGGTAAGCTGTATTTACCTTTGCCAGCTTTTTGTGCAGGTTTTCCTGCTTTTCCAGGAAGCTCCGGGAACGAATTTTCCGGATGTAAATAGCTTCAACCCGGCCCGGAAAATCGGTGGCAAGCCTTGAATAAATGTCAGGGTCGTGCTGTCCGCTGTCGCCAATAAGTATAAATTTAGGATTTGGGTACAACTCCATTAGTGATTTAACCTTCTCGTATTTATGCTCATGACTACCCCCACCCGACTTCCAGAACTTATAAATGGAATAGGTTAATGTACGCAGTAAAAACACCCCCTTTGGAATCTTATTTATGGTAAAAAAATCTTCCAGCAAGTCGTAAAGGTTCCACTCGCTGCTGGAAACATAAAAAAACGGGTTATTCTCCTGTTTCTCTTTTCCTTCCGCAAGGGCATGATAAAATAAATCGACATGTGAAAAATGATTTCTGGAAATGGCATTTTTAAAAAGCATCAGCCGCAGTTTCCGTAATGTCTGAGTGGCATGTGAAACCATAACTGTATCATCAATATCAGAAACAATAATCCGTTTTTGATCTTTGGGAACGATGCGTACTTCGCCGGTGGCATAAACCGAGGGCTGGTCTTCAACTATCTCATCAAGCAGTTCAAGATGAACCGGATGCCATTCCTTGCCAAGCAAAGCATCAGATTTATTGTCGAAATGAAAATGAAAATCAAAATACCCCAGGTCATCGGTTTCCATAATTGATATTTTTCCTAAAAGCTCCGCCTTAACCTTTACTCCTGGAATTTCATCACTCGAAAAACGTTTAATGGTAGCCAAAACATTGTGCCAAAACCTGTGCTTATCTTTAGGCTTAGACAATCCTTTATCCTCTATTACCATTCCTTTTATAAAAACATCGGTTTCATTGCCATATCCCCTGTAGGGAACAATTCGGGGCACATCGAGCCAACCAAGTTTTTGCTTTAAATATACTTTTATCCAGCGTAAGGGTTTTTTAATTTTTTTAAATACAGGTTTTAGTATCTTCATCTTTTATAGCATGATTTCACAATGATATGAATAATGCAACTTCTGCACCAAATTGTTCAATAAGAAAAAAATGGTGGTGCAATGAAAAATGAATTATTGTTTGCTAAACATTAAGGCACTTCAAAACGACTACATGATCCGGGAGAACCTTTTTTTCCCGGTTTATAAGGGCACATTCCGGTAACCATTAGTATATACTTCCTTTTAACCTAATTCATTTTAAATTCAATATTAACTCAAATATAACTCAATGTAAATTCGCAAAATATTGAATTTATATTGAATTATAATTGAATTTACATTGAGTTTACTTAGTCGAAGGTATAACGTTAGCATTTACAGCAACTCATCTTTAATTCCTTATTTTCTAAAGAACTTTTATTCGGTCATTTTTCAGTATGCCATAAGAAAACCGCCACAAAAACTTGTTGTGAGGCGGCATCTTAACATTAAAGTCTTACTACTTTTTATAAGTTATCGGATAAGTGCCCTGATGGCAGGATCCTTTTCAAAATCGAATGTAACAGGAACAACTGCCATAGAGGCAACATCAACATCTTCCACTTTTCCGGGTTCCCAGTTTCCGGATGTAGCCTTAACAGCTTCCACTGCTTGCTCTCTAAGATCATTAAGATAGTTCTCCCTTGAAGTTTCTATGTTACTGGAAGTTGTGGCGTAAGGTATTTCACCATTTTCATCAACAACAAATTTAACAAATATGGTACCTTCAAGCCCCCAGTTTTTTGCCTTTTCAGGATATTTTAAGTTGCTCTGAATTGCTCTGTTGAGCTCCATTTCACCCTGATATTCAGGTTCCTCATCGACTGAATAAAAAACACCAATGCGGTTGGGCTTCGCCTTCATCATGTTTTTATTGCTCTTCAAATCAAAAATAGAAACCTCCAGTCGCTTGCGGTCAACAGTGTTATCAACACCTGTTACCACCACATCCTGAATTTCTCCATCTTCGATGGTATACTTATATGAAAATTCAGGATATTCCTGTGCAACTTTATGAATCTGTTTCAGGAGGTCAGTATTTATATCCTCCATCTCTTCCAGTTCGCTAATTGATTCAACGGTTTTCTCTCTTTGTCCGTAAGCAGGTAACATTATAAATGCTGCTAAACCTAACATAAATAAAAGTTTGAAAGCTGTCTTTATAAAATTTTTCTTTTTCATGACAATATATTTTAATGGTTAAAACTCTAATATTTAATATAAAAGATGAAAACACCATGCCAATTACGATAAAAAAGAAAGAATTTTATATGATAATATGCTGATGCTGCTTGTTACCGATTTACAAAGTGAAACAACCTATGCCTGGAGGAATAGCGGTCATTTCTTCGATAAAAAAAAACATAATATTGTTATAAACTGAGAATAAATAAAAAGATTCTTTTGACATCCAGATTTACAGTGGATTGTCTTCCCCGAAGTGAGGTGATTTTACACACTTTTAAAACCGTGCTAATCGGCAAAAATCAAACCTACAATAATAAGAATAACAAGAAAAACTAAAAGAAACCAGAAGAAGGTTCCTAAAGCTACAGCAGCGGCTTCTTGTCTGTTTGTCCTCCTTTCGGCATCCATTTCGCTTCGGGCTTTTGGGCTGGGTGTTGTTGCCGCCAGCAATAAGGCTATTACCAAACCGGCAGCTATAGGAGGTACCCAATAAATATCGGCAAAGTAAGGTCCTATAGGTGAAATCCATATATCGGCTGCAAGTATCCCCAGCAATATAATTATAAAGAAGGCCCAAAAACTTCCCCATGGACCGCTTACACGCAACAGGAATCTAAAAAATACCGTAATTAGAAACGCCAGAGCAACCAAATAAAGTATTCCCCAAAATAATCCGTTCATAACCTTTTACTTTTGATTTATAACTGCCAGTGTAAATTTCATGCCATCCTGATAATTCATTCGAAATTTGGAACAATATTTTCCTCTGGTGGTTATAAAAAAAAGTTGCTCAACTTCAAATGCAATAAAAATGAACATTTTAATTACCGGCACAAGTTCCGGTTTGGGTTTAGGACTTACACAACATTATCTTAACCAGGGGCATATTGTTTATGGCATCAGCCGTAAACTGAATGACGATTTAAAACAGTTTGAAAACTTCAGGTTTCTTTACCAGGACATATCCAAATTCAGTGAAATAGAAACCAATCTTATATCATTTTTAAATGGAATTGCATCGCTTGACCTGGTCATATTAAATGCCGGCATGCTCAATACAGTAAAAGATTTGAAAGATACCACACTTGAGGAAATCAAGGAAGTTATGAATGTAAATGTGTGGTCCAATAAAGTGCTAATTGATACACTCTTCAACCATGTGAAAAAAATCGGACAGGTAGTAGCCATATCATCCGGGGCTGCCGTTTCAGGAGCGCGCGGCTGGAATGCTTATTCACTGTCGAAAGCCACCTTAAACATGCTTATAAATCTTTATGCGAATGAACATACGAATACCCATTTTTCAGCCCTGGCTCCCGGAGTAATAAAAACCAAAATGCAGGATTACATTTACGGGTTACCTGAAAATGAACGATATCCTGTTGTGGAAAGATTAAAACAGCTGCGTGATTCGGGTAATATGCATGACCCACACACGGCAGCTGAAATAAATGCAAAAGCAATAGAGAAAGCCAAAGCCTATAAAAGCGGCTCATTTCTCGATTCCAGGAATATGTAAGTGTTTATTCCGCAACACCGATTATACCACAGGCCAATCTTCCACCGGCATCTCCTGTTGGCTGTGAAGTAAGATCGTCTTCACCGGCATGAACAACCACGGCCCTTCCAATAATTGAATTTGCCCCTGTAAAGGAAATTAAGGAATCGGTTAGTTCAAACTGTGCACGTCCGTCTTGTCCGGCTTCAATATTACCAAGATCTCCCACATGCCGCTCTTCATCGTTAGGTCCTCCATGGTCGCTGTCATCGGGATTAAAATGACCTCCCGCAGAGGTGCCATCGGCAGCAGAGCAATCGCCGTATTCATGAATATGGAAACCATGCAGCCCGGGAGTCAACCCTTCAACATCGGCTTCCACCGTAATTGAAGAACCATTACGGGTAAAGGTTACAGTCCCGCTAACATTGTTTCCTTCGGTTGGATGTAAAACACATACTGCCTTTTCTACATCCTGGAATAACTGATTTTGATTTGAGTCATCAACAGTCATTACTTCTTCCGACTCGGCTTCCGTACCTTGCCTGGGAGGGTTGTCACAACCACTAATAATAAATGTTCCCAAACCAATGAATAATAAAATGTAAATAGATGTAGTAACTTTCATAACTTTTATTGAATTAAATATTTATGCATCAGAATACCTGTCTGATAACCTGTCGTACAATGAATCTCTTATTTTTTGCGGAATTAATATAAACCAATAAAGCATTGATTTAAGGCCGTTGAGGCTGCGGGCGGCCTGCAGCAAAGCACCCGATTTTACAAATACTTTTCCTCTTTCACATAATACCATCAGTTTTTCTCCGGTGGGATCAATTCCATATTGTGAAAGCAATATCTTACTTTCCTCGGAATGAATGGAAAGAAAGTTAAACTTATTATAGCCGCCACTTTTAAAAATCAGCTGCATTGTTCTGCTGCAAAAAGGGCTTTTATTATCGATTAGCAATACCGGCACCTCTTCCATGATTTAAAAAATTAAGTTTATCCAATTGTTATTTCATCTTCAATGTTAACCACACCCCTGGTGTAATTAACCAAATCGATAGCTTCACGCTTTATGGCATAATTTGCCACGTTTCCTGTCAGATGGGCAATTCCCCTGCTCACCTCAACTTCAATGTTATCCTCATCAATCAGGATACTTTGCTCAAATGCATCGCGGATATTCTTTTCAATCTCTTTGTCTTCCACTGTTTTTTCGGGCTTTACATTGAGCTGGTTTGCCACACTTTTAACGCCCTGCGTATTATTGGCCAGATCTTCAGTTTCAAATCGTTCCCAAAAAGTAGCCACTGTTCCCCTAAGGGTAACAATCCTGTTTTTTGTTTCAACTTCAACCCCTGACGAATCGATGCGGCTGTTCCAATGCAGAGAATCTACAATATTCCTGGTGATCTGCGAATCGTCGGGCAGTGAAGATTCTTCTGCAAAACGCACTTCCAGGTTATTTTCAACGTGCTTTACTCCGGGAACGCGGTAGGCATCTTTTGCAGCAGAAATTTTGGCTGCATAACTGTTAACATGTCCTTCCAGGAAAACATAGTTTTCTGATACCTTAACAGCGATATTTGTGTCATCAACACTATCGTCCCATTTCAACTGATTTGTAACGTCTCTTGTGATTATATCGGCAATTGTTGGATCCATACTATTTATTTTTTCTAAAGAATTTTCCTAAAAGCATGCCAACAATAAATTTGTTCCCTGAAGCAGATTTTTGCTGAATTATACAGGGGCCAGCGCCGTATTCATAATTTCAGGATAAGAAAAAGAGTGTGAACCATATGCTACAGGTTGGGGAAAAAGTAAACACTAAAACCCCGAAGCAATAAAATAAATTGACTCCGGGGCATAAGTGTGCAGGGGAATTTTATGGTACTTTTATGGTACCTTTTTTCGGTTATCTTCTTATTTTGGTGCTGAAAAATTTATAAACTTCACCTTCATACTCCTGATTCCAATCTTTTGAGGAATCGTATTCAGGTGCGTTTTTAATTTCATCTTTGGGTAAATTAACGGTGATTTCTTTATCAATAAAACTGATTTCCTCAAGCAGTTCTACCGGCAATACCACTTCTTTACTCCATGGTGTGAGATTTTTGGTATCAATTACCGCGAACAAAATTTGCCAGGTGTCATAATCAACAATTAAGTCTTCGATATGTCCGAATTGGTCATCGGTTGCTTTGATGTAATAACCCTTAATTTCGCTAAAGCTCCTCAAATTTGTTTCTTCTTCATCTCTTTCACCAGCTCTTCGCGGAATACTAAATGGATAACCATTACCAAGCAATGATTCTCTGCCGGCATAACCGGCAACGGCTTCAGGCCAGTATGGCTGTATCTGGTAATGCTGCAACAACTGTGTTTCGTATTGCCTTGAAACAGGCATATCATATTCCAGACCGGGAGAATTTTCAATTTCCTTAATGGTTAACCGAACCGGAAAATGTTTATCATCCCATAATGGAGTCCCCAGGTGTTCGCGCGGTATAAGAACGCGTTTATCGGAAAAAAAACCGCCTAAATCAACCTCAAGGTATCTTATAACCCACGTTTGATCGTCAAACAGGAAATTCTTTACCTTTCCCTTTTCCCCATCGGTTGCCTCCAGGGTAAACTTTTTAAGTTTCTTTAAACTGTGTTTCATTTTATCAGAGTTTTAAGTTTATAAATTTCATTTTTTTCATTTCCTGTAAAAGTAAAGGGTAGGAATGTTTGTTTTTTCAATTATGGTTTCAACCATATCAGTTTTGAAATTCTTTTTAAATAAATTTTTCTTATGCTGAAACAGCATAATCAAATCGGGTTCATTCCTGTTGCTGTATTTTATTAGAGCTTCGGTATAATCCTCTCCTTTAAGCACATTAGCTTTTACTTTTGCAGGCAATAGTGTACGTTCAGCCACTTTTTTCCATGAATTGCTTTTAAGTTCCAGTTCCATATAATCTTTTTTATCGGCAACAGAAACTGCATTAACTGTTGGGTCAAAAGCTTCGAAGAAAAATCTCAGGTCGGAATATCTTTCCAGTTCATCGGATTCAAAATCCACCGGAAGCAATATCTTCTTATATTCCCTGAATTCTTTCCCGGGAGGCACCAGTATGCACATGGCTTTTGAACCTTTTATCATGTCGTAGATTTCACTCTTTTCTTCAAATATCGTCCCATCGGCTTCTGCGCTGACAACTACAAGAGAAGAAGTTTCTTCTGCAATCAGTTTTTCAACTTCATCTTCAATGCTGCCGGCCTTAACAACTGTATCAACTTTAAGAGGGTAATTAACACTTGAGGTTTCCCTGCTCAACAGTTTATCCAGTTCAGTATTCACCAGGGTAATTTCCTTTTCAGAAGATTCAACATGCCCCAAAGGTTCTCCGGGAGTGAGCGACTGTGAATCGGAATAGGAACTGTATTTTGCCTGATTTGATCGTGGATCTATAACATGAAGTACAACCACTTTGGAATCCATAGCCCGGGCAAGATTTAGCCCGTAGGGGATTATAGATTGGGCACTTCCTCTGACATCACTTATTATTATTGTTCTCATAATTTCATTTAAGATTTTTTATGGGCTGCATGACCATAAAAGAGTTCTGCAGCTTCCATAACAGTTTCACTTAGTGTAGGGTGAGGATGGATTGAGCGTCCGATATCTTCTGCAGTAGCTCCCATTTCCATGGCAACCACAAGCTCGGCTATTAAATCCCCGGCATTCTTGCCGACAATTCCCGCGCCCAGGATTCGTTCATTTTCGGGATTAATCAGCAATTTGGTGAACCCCCTGTTCTCGTTCATTGAAATTGCCCGGCCTGAGGCCGCCCAGGGGAACTTAACCACCTTATATTCAATATTTTTTTCCTTAGCTTCCTTTTCGGTCAATCCGCAGGTAGCAATACCTGGTTCCGTATAAAGGGCAGCAGGAATTGCCCTGGCATCGTTTGCCGAATGTTTACCTGCAATAACTTCAGCTGCTATTCGCCCTTCATAACTTGCTTTATGCGCCAGCAAGGGTGGGCCGGTAACATCGCCAATGGCATAAATTCCTTTTTCTGAGGTCTTCTGCTCTTCGTTCACTTTTATGAAACCTTTTTCATCCACTTCAAGTGACAAGTTTTCCAATCCCAGGCTTTTTGTATTCGGATCCTCGCCTATAGCTACTAAAACCTTGTCGTACTTTTTGTTAAACGTTTTTCCCTCTTTATCCTTAAAGGTTACCAGCAAACGATTGTCTTCTTTTTCGATGTTCTCCACCATGGTTTCCATGAAAATATCTTCATAGATCTCCTTACCGGCTTTTTTGTGCTCCATAACCAAATCGGTATCCATAGTGGGTAAAAAGCTGTCGGTAAGTTCGGCAATTGATACTTTCGAACCGAATTCATGGTATATGATGGCCATTTCAATTCCAATGTATCCACCCCCAACAATAAGAAGTTTTTCAGGGATATCCTTAAATTCAAGAGCCTGCTCGGAGTTCATAATATTAGGATTATCATAATTCACTCCAGGCAAACGTTTGGCACTTGCCCCTGTAGCAATAATGACATTCTGAAAACTTACTGATTCGGTGTTGCCCTCTTTAGTTTTTACTTCAAGGGTATGATTATCAATAAATTTAGCCCATCCCTGAACATAATTTATTTTTCGTGCCTTTACAAGTTGCCCCAGGCCGCCGGTTAGTCGTCTTACTACTTTATCTTTCCATTTGGCAGCTTTTTGAACATCAATTTCAGGTGCTGAAAACTTTATTCCCAGCTCAGCTGCCTCATCGGCATCTTTTATGACACTTGTCAGGTACAACAATGCTTTAGTGGGTATACATCCCCGGTAAAGGCAAACGCCACCGGGGTTCTTTTCCGGATCGATTAAGGTTACTTTCAGCCCCAGGTCAGCAGCCATAAATGCTGCTCTGTAACCTCCCGGGCCGGCACCAATAATCACCAGTTCTTGCTTATTATCGTCGCTCATAAATATTTTATTATTGTAAAATTGCAAACGGATCTTCTATTACATCACAAATCCACCGCAGGAAACGCGCACCATCGGCCCCGTCAATCACCCGGTGATCGTATGAAACTGAAAGCGGAATTATCAACCGTTTTCCCAGCTCATCACCATCATATACCGGTTTATAAACAGCTCTTGACACTCCCAATATGGCAACCTGTGGAGGAAGAACAATCGGAGTAAATGCAGTACCTCCTATGCCCCCCAGATTGGAAATGGTAAAGTTCCCTCCCTGCATTTCATCGGGCGATATTTTCTTTTCACGTGCTTTCTTCGCCAACTCATCCAGTTCGATTGAAAGCTGTATCAGTGATTTTGAATTAACATCCCGGATTACAGGCACCAAAAGCCCCTGCGGAGTATCAACAGCTACTCCTATATTGAAAAAGTGCTTATAAATGATTTCATCGTTATCAAGACTGGCATTAAATCTTGGAAATTTCTGGAGCGCTAAACCGGTTATTTTAAGCAACAGTGCTGTCACAGTGAGTTTTGCTCCCTGCTTTTCAGCTTTTTTCTGGTATTGTTTTCTGAAATTTTCAAGGTTGGTAGTATCTGCCTCATCGAAATGAGTAACGTGAGGGATATTTTGCCATGATTTACTTACATTCTCAGCTGTCAGCCTGCGAATGGTTTTAATTTTCTCCCTGGAAACCGGTCCCCACTGTGAGAAATCGGGCAATTTTTCTTCTGCCTCCGGCTTCTCTTCTGCTTTCTCTTTTGGGGCTTTACCGGCATGCTCCTTCACATCATCGGCTGTTATCCGCCCTCCGGGTCCGCTGCCCTTAACATCTGCAATGTCAACATCCATTTCCCTGGCAATTCGTCGCACCGATGGGGCAGCCGGTATTTCACTTAAATTTCTTTTGCTGTCGGGCTTTTTATCTTTTCCTTCCTTTTCTTCAGCACCGGCTTTTTCCTTATCTTCTTTTTCGTCTTCGGCCCCACCCTTTTCTGCTGTTTGCTTTTCCTTGCCTTTTTCTTTTTCTGCTTTGGGTGCTTCTTCCTCTTCCTTCTCTTCAGGTTCCGATTCCTTTTCCCCGCCTTTATCTTCTTCTTCGGTTTCAATAACCATTATTACCTGGTTTACTTTTACCTCATCACCTTCCTTCACCCTTACTTCTGCAACCACACCTTCAAATTCAGAAGGTATATCGGTTGATGCCTTGTCGGTTTCAATTTCAACCAGCGGCTGGTCGACCGATACCTTATCACCTTCAGAAACCAGAACAGCAGCAATTGTTCCTTTTTCAACATTTTCTGCAATATCAGGTACTTTTATTTCCTTCTTCATCTTTTTATAAAATTTAATTTTGCTGATTCTTTAATTCCATAGGGGCTAAATCTACTTGCAGACTGGTGACTGTTCATTATACTTTACCTTCAGCTTTTCTCTGGCCTTTTTAAGTAACTGGTCATCAATCTTTTTTTGTTTATGGAGGCTTTCCACAGCTGTCCAGGCTATATGGCGGGCGCTCACCTCAAAATAATTTCGAAGTTGCTCTCTGCCTTCGCTTAAACCAAAACCATCGGTGCCAAGGGCAGCAAACATTCCCGGGAACCAGGTGGAAACGGATAGGGGCAAAGCTTTCACATAATCGGATGCTGCAACAAAAACACTTTCTTCGTCGCCGGTGCATTCTCTTATATAACTTTTTTTCTTTTCATCGCTAAACCGGTTGTAACGTTCTGTTTCATTGGCATCGTCGTAAAGCTTTTTATAACTGGTAACACTCCACACGTCAGGATAGATATCAAAATCTTCCAGTATTTTGGCGGCTTTTAAAGCTTCATTTAGTATAGCTCCACTGCCTAACAGATGAAGACGGTGTTCGTTTTTCTCACTGTTCTTAAACTTATACATGCCTTTAATAATTCCTTCTTCTATTCCATCAGTTTCAGGCATTGCCGGCATTGTATATTTTTCATTCATTACAGTGATGTAATAAATCACATCCTTTCCATCCTTGTACATTTCCTTTATTCCATTTCGGGCAATAACGGCCAATTCATAAGCATAAGCAGGATCGTATGCTCTAATACAGGGAACAGGCAAAGCAAGCAAATGGCTGTTGCCGTCCTGATGCTGAAGGCCTTCGCCGGCAAGAGTTGTTCTGCCGGAAGTGCCGCCAATCAGAAAACCTTTTGCCCGTGCATCGGCGGCAGCCCACATAAAATCACCTGTGCGTTGAAAACCAAACATAGAATAGAAAACATAAAAAGGGATGCAATTAATACCATGGGTAGTTCCGGCTGTTCCGGCAGCAATAAATGAGGACATGGAACCTGCCTCTGTAATGCCTTCCTCGAGAATGGCACCATTTTTTGCTTCCTTATAATAAAGCAGGCTTTCCCTGTCGACAGGTTTATACAATTGCCCTGTATGAGCATAAATGCCAACCTGCCGGAATAAGGCATCCATACCAAATGTTCTGGATTCATCGGGTACAATAGGTACAATAAGTTTACCTACGTTTTTATCTTTCAGCATGTTGGAAATTATCTGTACCACCGACATTGTTGTGGCCACTTCCCGGTTGCCCGAACCTTTAAAAAAGTCATCAAACACCTTATCATCGGGCATATCGAAAGGTTTCTTCTCAGTGTTTCTTTGTGGCATAAAACCTCCAAGTTTCTTGCGCCGCTCTTTTAAGTATTTAATTTCCTTGCTGTTTTCATCGGGTTTATAAAACGGAGCAGTTGCAATCTCTTCATCCGATATGGGAATATTAAACCTATCGCGAAAATGTATCAACTCCTCCTCATTGAGTTTCTTTTGCTGATGAGTAACATTTCTTCCCTCACCTGCTTCGCCCAGACCGTAGCCTTTGATGGTTTCAGCAAGAATAACATACGGTTTATTTTTATTCTCCTGTGCCATTTTATAAGCATTATATACCTTCACCGGGTCATGACCTCCCCGCCTGAGCTTTTCTAGTTCCTCATCGCTCATGTTTTCGACCATGGCATGAAGCTCATCATACTTCCCGAAAAATTCCTTGCGTATATATTCTCCGTCGGATATGGCATACCTTTGGCGTTCGCCATCCACCATTTCTCCCAAACGTTTTTTAAGAATCCCTTTCTTATCTTTCTCCAGAAGCGGGTCCCAGCTTTCGCCAAGAATTACTTTTATAACAATCCAGCCTGCTCCCTTGAAAGCTGCTTCCAGCTCCTGAATTATGGAACTGTTTCCTCTGACTGGTCCATCGAGCCGTTGCAAATTACAATTCACAACAAATATTAAATTATCAAGCTCTTCGCGTGCTGCTAAAGTTAGGGCTCCCATTGATTCGGGTTCGTCCATCTCACCATCTCCAAGAAAAGCCCACACTTTTTGATTGGGAGCATCTAACAGGCCTTTATCCTGAAGATACTTATTGAAGCGGGCCTGATATATTGCCATTATTGGAGACAATCCCATAGAGACAGTGGGAAAAGTCCAGTAATCCTCCATCAGCCGGGGATGGGGATACGAAGAAAGACCGCCATCGGGCTCCAATTCCCTTCTGAAGTTTTCAAGCAGTTTTTCCGATATTCTTCCTTCAAGATATGAGCGGGCATACATACCCGGAGAAGCGTGCCCCTGGTAGTACACCAAATCGGGAGGTGAGTCTCCATCAGGCCCTCTGAAAAAGTGATTAAAACCTACCTCATATAATGTAGCTGCGGAGGCATATGTAGAGATGTGGCCACCAATGCCATCTTCCCTTTTGTTTGCCTGGACTACCATGGCCATAGCGTTCCAGCGGATAAGGCTCTTTATCTTTCTTTCTATCTCCCTGTCACCCGGATATTCTTCCTGTCTGGAAACAGGAATAGTATTTATGTATGGTGTGTTTATCTGGGGCTTCAGAAATATTCCTTTTTCTGTTACCCGGTTTCTAAGCAGTTCCAAAATTTCTTCCACGCGGTCAGCATCCTCATTCCTAATAATGTAATCAATTGAATCAAGCCATTCCTGGTTCTCAAATTCCCTGAGATTATTTTTTTCTGACATCTGGGTTTTATTTAAATGATGTTTATTCTGTTTAAATCGTGTTCAGTATGCTGAGGCAAGAGTTATACCATTTAACCGACCGGCAATATACAGCAGCTTCAATATAAACCGGGAGGCTGAGAGTCAGTCTATGTAGTGAATATAAGCAATATAAACCTAAGGGGTTATGTGGAATTGTCAAGAATAAATGAGGAAAATATTCCCCAACTTAAACGTTATACTATTGAGCATAGATTAGAAAAACAGATATAAAAAAAGGCAGCTATTCACATTTTAACCTGCACAAATTATTTTACCGGAAAAAAAAGATAGTGGAATGAAATTTTCATACCTGAAAAATAAAATTTGAAGTTATGTATAAAATAGTTTTGTTAAATCATGGAGAATGTGAATGGGACAGGGAAAATATATTTGTTGGCTGGACCGATGTTGCATTAACTGAAAATGGCATTAAGGCTGCGAAAAAAGCCGGGGAGATACTCGCCGATAACGATTATCATTTTGAGTACGCGTTTGTTTCCATGCTTAAACGATCGTTGCAAACTTTATGGTATTCTTTGGAAAAATCAGACCAGCTGTGGGTTCCATGGGAAAAGTCGTGGAAGTTAAACGACAGGCACTGGGGCGCTTTGCAGGGACTGAAGGAAAGCGAAGTAAACAATGAATACGGAGAGGACCAGGTGGAACAATGGATGAAAAGCTATTCGGTGAAACCTCCCCAGGTTGATATAAAAGATAAGCGTTTCCCGGGCAATAACCGTATGTACAATGGTATTCCTGCCAATGAGCTTCCGCATGGAGAAAGTATTGAAGAAGTAACATTAAGGGTAGTAAAGTACTGGATGGATATAATCAGCCCAGTGATAAAAAGCGAAACCAAGGTTATTATAGCAGCACATGAATACAGCCTTAAAGCACTGATAAAACACCTGGAAAGGATATCTGATGATAACATCTCCAAAGTTACTGTTGAGCCCGGTAAACCATTGGTATATGAATTAGACAGCAATCTTTTACACCATGATCATTATTACCTTGAATAAGACAAGAGAAGCATGTAACTGGCCCTACAACTTAAATATCTGTTTTACAACCTGAATAACAACTAATGTGGTTAAGCTTGCACCGGCAACAATTAACCAGTATTGCATTGAAAGTTCCTCAAAGGAAAGTGCATTATTAAAAAGAGGAATAAAATAGGCTGCAAATAAGGCTGCAAAACAAAAGGCTAAAGCCATCCAGATAAATTTATTCCTGACCACCTGGTTCACAAAAATGTTTTCGTTTGGTTCGCGCATATTAAATACGTGTAACAACTGTGAAACAGCCAGGCTAAAGAATGTAACTGTATTTGCAACTTCTTTCGATTCCTCGAAGTACAGCAATACAAGCAGGTAGGCAGCAGTGATTACAACTGCAATTATCAAGCCGTAAATGCCCATTGAAAGCCAGTTGTGCTTATTAATAATTGGCTCTTCCGGATTTTTAGGTGGTCGTGTCATTATACTTTCATCGCCTTTACCAAGCCCTAGTGCCAGTGCAGGAAACACGTCCGATAAAAGATTAAGAAATAACAGCTGTAAAGGCAGAAGCGGTAAATAGAACAATGAAAAGCTTATACCTGCAATTATTAATATTTCTGCAAAGTGATAAGAAAGCTGGTAAACGATAAATTTCCGGATGTTTTCAAAAATGATACGTCCCTCTTCCACTGCATTTACAATGGATGGGAACGAATCATCTTTCAATATCATATCGGCAACTTCACGGGCTATTTGAGTACCTCTTTTACCCATTGCAATGCCGATATCAGCTTTCTTCAGCGCAGGTGCATCGTTTACACCATCGCCTGTCATGGCGGTTATTTCACCTTCATTTTTATACTTTTCTACAATATTATACTTCTGTTCAGGATCTACACGTGCGAAAAGATTGGACTCATAAACCTTCTGACCATCTTCGGCAACCTCCTGACCTTTCATTACCTCAATATCTTCAGCAAGTCCAACTTTCTCTCCAACATTCTTAGCAGTCCCCGGATGGTCTCCGGTAACCATTACGATTTTTATTCCTGCCTGCTTACATTTTTCAATGGCTCCTTTAACATCTTCTTTTGCCGGGTCTATAAAGGTAAGCAAGCCGGTAAATATCATATCGGTTACAAAATCCTCTTTATCGGCAATTTGGCTTTTATCACTTTTATCCATAGATTTATATGAGCAGGCAATAACTTTCAGCCCCTTTCCCGATAATTCTTCATTCTTCTTTAACCACTCCTTTTTAAAGTCTTCTGAAATATCTTTAACCTTGCCATTATCAAGATAAGATTTACTGCGGGAGAGAATAGGTTCGGCTGCACCTTTTCCCGATATATACAACTCATCTTCAACAATATGAGCCGTTCCCATAAATTTGGATTCAGAATCAAACGGGTCTTCATTTATTAGTTCAAGTTTTTGCAACTCTTCAGTCTTTTCAGCATCGTATTCCTTAAAGTACTCCAGCAAACTGACATCCAGAGGATCGCCTTTAAAATTGCCCTCATCATCCTGACTGGCATCATTACAGAATACCGATACTCTGAAGGTATGCTTTAAGCATTCATCACTACTGTTCTCTTCCGCAGAGTTATCACTTTTATTCTTTTTCCTAAGCTCTTTTACTTTTATGCTGTTCCCGGGACAAACAATGCTTTCAAGGGTAAGTTTATTTTCAGTAAGTGTTCCTGTTTTGTCAGTGAATATAACAGTAGTTTCTCCGAGCGTTTCAACGGCAGCGAGTTTTTTAACCAGCACATTGCGCTTGGCTAATCGAAGCATACCCCGGGCCAGTGCAATACTTGCCACAATAGGTAATCCTTCCGGAATGGCGGCTACAGTCCAGGCTATTGCAGTCTGAAGCATCAGGTATAATTCCTTTCCCGACAGCCAGCCTATTGCAAAAAAAACTGCAGCAAGCCCGGCAGTTACCCATATCAGGCGATGCGACAGTTTTCGAAGCTTTTTATTTAGCGGGATATTATCCTTTTCCTCTCGTTCTGCCATTTCAGAAATCTTACCGATTTCGGTTGATTTCCCTGTTGAAGTAACAACAGCCTGTACTTTCCCATTGGTTACGGCAGTCCCTTTATAAAGCATGTTAATCCGCTCGGCAAGCTCTGTATCTTTATCTACCGGTTCTTCATTTTTCTCTACCGGAAGTGATTCTCCTGTAAGAGGAGATTCATCCACTTTTAATTCTGTATAGGAAAAAACACGGGCATCTGCCGGCACAACATCTCCTGCTTCCAGTTCAATTACATCTCCGGGAACAATATCTGCAGCATCAACTTTAATGACCTCCCCATTTCTTCGGGCACTGGTTTCAAGTCTGTCAAGTTTCTTCAATGCTTTAATTGATGTACGGGCCTGATATTCCATCCAGAATCCTATGGCTGTATTTAAAACAATTACCACTATAATTGCAATACCCTCGGGAATATCACCAAATGCAAAAGAAATAACTGCTGCACCAACCAAAAGGTATATAATAGGATTATTTACCTGCTCAAGGAACAGTTTGAAAAGACTTTTCTGCTCTTTTCCTTCAATAACGTTAGCACCCGATTCCTCACGGCGTTTTTTAACTTCCTTATCTGAAAGGCCTTCTTTTTTTGAACCCAGTTTCGAAAAAACTTCATCTATCGAAAGCTGGTGCGCAATTAATTCATCTTTTTCAGCCATGTATTGATTTATTGAAATATCAGCTAATTAATATCCATAAATGGAGGAGTAAGAAAAAGTATCTGCCTTTTGCAAAAGTTTATTACAAACAATTATTATTTGGTATCCAAAGGATTCTTAAAATCGACTGAACGTTCCCTTTGCCTAAATTTTGCCGGCCGTGATAAAGAACCTGCTTTTGAAAAAGATTCTTCAAATGAATTAAAACTTTTATAAATGCTTCTTTCCAGTTCGGGCATTCTTTTGGCATCAGATTCACCGGCAGTTTCAATTTTATCAAATTGAACAAGAATGTTATCACGAATTGATTCCAGTTCTTTAATTATTTCCTGCAAAGCTTCACTTTCTTCTACTAAACCATCCCGCCTGTCTTTTAGGGTAATTATTCTTGAATTTACATCAGCAAGTTTCTTGCTGAGTTCGATTTTTAAATCTTGTGTTTTCATGTTTCTTATCTTTTATTTCACATAAACATTTCGAATTACATGCCATTTTCAGCCAATTCCCCTATAACTTCCTGATTCAGGTAACATAGTCCACTCAAAGAACAATATTTCAGCTTTATGTAGTTTTTCAGTCTGAAGATTTATGTAGAATGGCTACACGAATTCTGGGAAAATTATCCACATTGCCTCCTTCTATTTCCTACTGAAATTAGCTAAAAAGCCTAAAACAGCCATTCATAAAACAGCAGGCTGAAAATTGGTATGCTTTTTTCAATGCAACATGTGTTTATATTTTGATAAAAAAATTCTATGGATAATTCGAAAGTTGACTTGAGCGAAAAAAAATGTGTTCCATGCAGTGGCAAGGAGGAACCTTTAAAAAAAGAGGAGATTGAAAAATTGCTAGGCCAGATAAAAAATGGCTGGCAGGTTGTTGATAACAAGAAATTAAGGAACAACTATCCATTTGATAATTTTAAAAGAGGAATGGTATTCGTACAGGATATTGCTCTTTTAGCTGAAGAAGAACAACATCATCCCGATGTTTGCATCCACTACAGCAACGTTGAAATTGAACTGACAACCCATGCCATCGGGGGGTTATCGGAAAACGATTTTATACTTGCTGCAAAAATAGACAACCTGTAACTGGAAAGAAATAATATAGCAGCGCAATTAATAATTGCAAAGAGGAAAGGTAGCATTTCAAGAAGGGGCGGCAGAGGCTGTCCCTTTTCTTTTATCACCATTGTTTCCAATAAATATCAGGTTATTGATGTAATGGAATGAAAAAACTACTTTTGCAGGAAAAAAATATGCGCATCGACATCATAACTGTTCTGCCCGAAATATTGGAAAGTCCGTTTAGCCATTCCATAATAAAACGCGCACAGGAAAAAGGCCTTGCAGAAATTGTTCTTCACAGTTTACGTGACTTTTCAGACGATAAACACAGACGGGTTGATGACTATTCCTTCAGCAAGGGAGCCGGAATGGTTATGGCTATCAAGCCTATAGAGAAGGCTATTGAAAAGCTAAAAAGCGAGCGAAATTACGATGAAATCATTTTTACCACCCCTGATGGTCACCCGTTTAATCAGAAAGAAGCCAATATGCTTTCCCTGAAAAAAAACATCATCATTTTATGCGGCCATTATAAGGGAGTGGACCAACGGGTGCGAGATCACTATATCACCAGGGAAATCTCAATAGGCGATTATGTGCTTACAGGAGGAGAACTGGCTGCTGCTGTTATAACCGACAGCGTTGTCCGCCTGCTGCCCGGAGTACTTTCTGATGAAACCTCTGCCCTTTCCGATTCCTTCCAGGACAACCTGTTAAGCCCTCCTGTTTATACCAGGCCGGCTGAATACAAGGGAATGAAGGTTCCTGAAATTCTTTTGTCGGGCAATGACCGATTAATTGATGACTGGAAACATAAGCAAGCGCTTGAACGAACCAAACAGCGTCGCCCCGACCTGTATAAAAAGTTTATAGACGACAGCGATTAATACCGCTGACATATCTTATTGTACGAACAGTATTTGCAATACTTTTCATGGGGTGTCTGATAATATTGCACTTCGTCCGAAAAAATCTCTGCTACCAGTTCCTGCAATTTTTCTGTAAACTCCTGCTGAACGACCTGGTACAACAGCGGGTTTTTGTTCATCTTCAAGTCAGGTGAAAACTTCTCATCAAACAATTTGCGCAGGCTGTAAACAGCAGGCTGCAAATCCTCGCGGACACCTGAATCGTTCTGAAACACATGGCAATAAATCAAAGCCTGAAGTATCTCCTTTTTAGGTTTATCATTATCCTTTTCAAACAATTCGGCCACCTCATTCAGTGTAAATGACTCTACATTTCCGGTCTTATAGTCAATAATCCGGTATTTACCACCTACCTTGTCCACACGATCAATAGTTCCGCCTAAATAGACTTCCTGAAATTTCCCCCCGGCTGCAATTAAAAGAGGTGCAGTAAATTTCTTTTCAAGATGAATCAACTCAAAGGGCGCCAGTTTTATATCAATTTCTATCAGCCGTCGTAAAAAGGTTTTTATATTCTCAAAAATCAGGATTGTTTTACCTTCCAACGTTACTTTAGCAGGAATGCTTTGTTTAAAATAGTGCTTACCTATGGCTTTTCTGATTTCATTTTCGATAAGCAACTCATTGCTCATAATATTTTCCAGATCGGCGCTCCTTACTGCCTTGCCAACCAAAGGCCGGTAAAGATTTTCTATTGTTTCATGAAAGATGCTGCCGAAAACAGGACTATCGATTTCATCTTTCATTTCATCCGGCTCCGAAAGTTGCAGAATATAGCGGAAGTAAAAACGCAGTCTGCATTGTAACCACATATTAACAGCCGTAGGAGACAAAGGTGTTTCAAGGGAATTTCTTTCAACAAGCACTTTTCTTCTATCTATGGAACCATCAATAATTACCGGAGGCGACTGTTCATTTAAAAATCGAAAACCAAGGGTCGATCGTTGAATTTCCAACTGTGTTCCATAGAGCAACTGGTATCCATAACGGCTCAATTCACCAGTACCCATACCTTCTTTAATGGTACTGTAGGTTGCTGTCACTCTTTTTGCCCGTTGAATTAGCCTTAAGAAATAATAGGCATACATGGCATCCTGCTCGTCAATGCCCGGTAATCCAAATCCTTTTCTGATGTTGAAAGGAATAAATGAAGGTGCGGTAAAAGCACGTGGCCATTTATTTTCATTAAAACCCAGGATTATCAGGTTTTCAAAATCAAGGCATCGTGTTTCAAGAATTCCCATCACCTGCATTCCCTTTAAAGGCTCACCCTCAAAAGCCACAGAAGCCTGACCTGCATACTGGCTGAACAACCTTATAAATACAGGCTCACTGATTTCCCTTCCCTGTTCCTTCTGCACATCCTGAATCATCTTTCCCATTTTTTCCATTGCCTGGTACAGCGAATGGATCAACTCGGGCAAAAAACGGTTTTCAGGCTCCGCATTCTGAGTCATGGCATACATTGCCCCTAAAACATTTAATAAATATGGGCTGTAATCATCTATTTTATCAGGCAATGAAAAAACCAGCCGATGAAAAGCAGAGAAGTTTATTTCATCCAACGGAATGGTTATCCTGTTGTACTTCTTCATGTTTTCAAGAAACAACCTGTTCTCTTCAGGCTGTACATTCACCATAAGCTGATGATTCAAAATATCTGTAACAAACCTGTGATAGGCAATGCTCCTCCCCTCCTTATTCTGCCGGCGGTTTTTTAAAAGATTTAAGAGCAGCAGCAAAAAACCATAAACTACAGAATTTTTCACCGGATATCCCATAGTCACATTAATTGACTCATACTTTTGAGGAATTGCACCAAGGGCGGGATAAAGCAATGATTCATCGGCCAATACAACTGCACAATTATCAAATTCATTATTTATTTCCACTCCATCAGCATCCAGAAAGTGGGCAATTTCCTGTGTCTGCCCATACACAGAGGCAACAGCCACTAAATTAATATTCTTTTTAGGTGAAAAACCGGATGTGTTCAACCGGAAATCATCAGGAGGCGGGAACTGTCTTATATTTTCCCTGAGAAACTTGCCGGCTTCATTTTTAACATCCTCCAGGTAAAACTCATCGTAGTCCCACAGAAATTCAGCCTTCGGCCTTAAATTTTTAAAAACAGCCTTTTCACAGGGATTGAGCGCATTCAACCCTACAACATAAAGCTTTTGAAATTCAAAATCCGGTGCATTTTCGCGGAACCTTTCTGCAACCTCACGTGAAATCATTCCGGCATAAGAACTGTTTTTTTTGCGTAAAAGCGTTTTGAAATCTGAATAAACCGGGTATAGTTTCTGCCAAATGGTAAAAAACTTCTCATGATGTGCTTTCTTACCTGAAGCAGGTATGCTTCCCCAAAAAAGGGAAAGCGCATTCTTCTGCTCAGGGGTAAGGTAATCGAACAGCTGATCGATCTCCTTTAAATCAGCCACATTTGAAAACAGATCTTTGGCATCAACCAGATAATTGTCAATATCGTTAAAATCGGATAGAAGAACTTCTCCCCAGAAAAAGAATTCATCGAAGCTTTCGCCGGTTTGCGTATGCTTTTTAAAAATACCGAACAAATCGGAAATCAACTGAAGCTTTTCACCTTGCTGTAATTCGGAATAACCTGCAATGAATTCATTAACAGTGGTTACATGCGGCCCAATCACCGGCGAATTTAGCTGTTTCTGCAGATAGGAATTAAAAAATACCCCTGACCTTCGATTGGGAAAAATAATACAAACCTCATGAAGGTGACCGTTATGTTTACGATATATATATTCTGCACACCTGGAAAGAAAACGCTCCATTTCTTTAAAATTTTCCCCGAAGATATAGAATGGCCTGAAGAATTAAAATAAAAAGCCCCGGAATTCCAGCCGGGGCTTAAATCTAAGAAAAAAACATACTCTTCACTGTTTTCTCTGTTTATACTGACATGTCCTATGAATAAAGGTTTAATTAAGTTTCTGAATAAATTCAAAAATACAGCTGAAATTGCGGTTATCAATTTTTTTATTGATTTTTGGCCTTTTATAAAATCATAAGTAATGAAGCAACTGCTGAAAGAAAACCGGTACTTTCTGTTACCTTACATTTTATTTCTGGGCATTTTTGTTGTTTTTGCCCTCTCTTTTACAAAAATTGAGATGCACATCTGGGCAAACCAGATAAATTCCCCGTTCCTGGACCAATTTTTCAGATATGCCACTCATTTGGGGGATGGAACTGCAATTGCCGTTCTGACAATCATCTTTTTATTCATTAAGTACCGGTACGCCCTGGCTTTCCTCATCGGAAGCCTGTTAACCTCAGGAGTTGTCCATTTGTTCAAGCAGTTACTACTTGAAAATATGTACAGGCCATCGAAATATTTCGAACTTTACGAGACTTACAAACTGTATATTGTTGAGGGAGTAACCCTTCGCAGCCTGCAAAGTTTCCCGTCAGGACATACATCCACTGCATTTAATGTATTCCTGATGCTTGCATTGATAACCAAAAACAATTACCTGAAACTGGTATATTTTTTTATTGCACTGCTGGTGGCTTATTCAAGGGTTTATCTTTCGCAACATTTTTTCTTAGATATAGCAGCCGGTTCATTTATAGCCACAGTATTTATACTGCTGGTGTATTATTGGGCTCAGAACCGCGACAAAAAGTGGATGGAATATTCATTGTTAACAAAAGCAGAAAAGCTACAATGATTGAAAAAATAAACAGCGCCAGTCCCCAGTTAATCCGTTTATTTATAGCAGTTATTTCAGGATTGCTGTTCATACCTTTTCTCGGAGGGGTACATTTATTCGACTGGGATGAAATTAATTTTGCCGAATCGGCCAGAGAAATGATTGTTACGGGCGATTACCTTACCGTACAGATTAATTTTCAGCCTTTCTGGGAAAAGCCTCCGCTGTTCATCTGGATGCAGGTGCTTTCCATGAAACTGTTTGGCATAAACGAGTTTGCTGCCCGTTTTCCCAATGCACTATGCGGAATAGTTACACTGTTGGTGCTTTTTAATATCGGAAGAAAAATCCGCAATAATCTTTTTGGCCTGCTCTGGGTAATGGCTTATGCAGGTTCAGTGCTTCCGTTTTTCTACTTCAAATCAGGAATCATTGATCCATGGTTTAACCTCTTTATCTTCTTAGGGGTTTATTTTCTGATGATGTATTCCAATCCTGAGGACAGCCGAAAACTGAAAAATGTTGTGCTTTCAGCCGTATTTACAGGTCTTGCCGTTATGACAAAAGGACCGGTGGGATTCCTGCTGGTTGCACTTACAGGCGGAGTATATTTATTGTGGATAAAGTTCAGGATAAAAGTAAAGGTAACCGATGTACTTGCCTATTTCGTAGTTTTGGCATTGGTTGGCGGTTCCTGGTTCATCATGCAGATCATAGCGGGCCATTCCGATACAGTGGTTGACTTTATAGTTTACCAGGTAAGATTATTCCAGACACAGGATGCCGGGCACGGAGGTTTCTTCGGCTATCATTTCGTGGTATTGCTGGTGGGGGTGTTCCCCTCTTCGGTTCTGGCTCTTAAAGCCTTTGGAAATGAACCGGGCGACGAAGCCTTCTATAAACTCATGAAACGATGGATGATTATCCTGTTTTGGGTTGTACTTATTTTGTTTTCAATTGTAAAAACCAAAATTGTTCACTATTCATCATTGGCTTATTTCCCGCTTACTTTTCTGGCAGCGGCATTTGTTTACCGGGCTTTTCTTGGGCAAATGAAATGGAGCAGGTGGGTTTCATCAACAATAATCGTTCTTTCGGTTTTAATTGCCCTCCCGGTTCTGCTGTTACCATTCATCGATAAATTCAAGTACAGGATAATTGATGCCAATTTAATAAATGATGCCTTTGCCGTAGAAAATCTGAAAGCAGAAGCTAACTGGACAGGATTTGAATTCATCCCCGCAGTCCTCTTTCTGCTGGTTGTTGTATATATTTTCAGTCGCATCAAAAAAAGTAATCCACTTAAAAGGGCTGTTATATTATGGACAGTCAATACGCTTTTCATATGGTCTGTAATCAACTTTTTTGTCCCGAAAATTGAGCAATACTCACAAAATGCGCTGATAGAGTTTTTCAAATCGAAGGCAGATGAGGACGTATACCTGAAAAACCTGCATTTTAAATCGTATGCCACCTGGTTTTACGGCAAAACACAGCCGCCTGATAATGAAAATTACTACAACCAGGAATGGCTGTTAACAGGCAACATTGACAAAGATGTATATTTTGTAACCAAAATCCATCATGCCCCATTGGTGGAAAAATACGAAGAAGTGAAAGAAATTGGCAGAAAAAACGGTTTTGTCTTCTATCACAGGGCGGCAGAGAATACTTCGGGAAATTAATTTATATACTTCCTGTAGTAATCAGCTTTCTGCTTATCGTTAAATCTAACATGTATGTTATTCATGTAAACAGCATAGTTACTCCTGTCGTCCGGATTCACCTGCCACAATTTTTCAAAATACTGAAGCGCTTCTCTGTAATGAACCGATGCTGCTTTTAACCCCCTGAGCAGGGTTTGGTAATTACCTGTTGTTGGCCTGGCCTCATAGGCTTTCATTTCCCGCTGATAACGAGCCTCACCCTTCTCATAATTCTTCTGCGCCTGCCATTCAAGGGCACCGACATGTTCAGGAGCCACTTCCAGCAAAGCCAGTGAAACAGAGTCGGCTGTGGATTCATTCCCCATTTTCTTGTTGAGTGCAAAATAACGCTCAAGTTTTTGCCCGGTTCTCTTTTCTGTATCAGGTATCTTATTCCACACCTGCATTGCCTTTTGCGACTGATCGGTTGTGTAATAAATCGAAAAAAGGCGGCTAAATGCTTCTTCATCAGGACTGGCCGATTTACTGACATATGATTCAAGGGCTGTAAGTTCTTTGGAAATATTTCCCTGGTATTGGTAAATCTGCGCCAGTGTCTGATACATTGAAGGTTCATCGTAACCTCTTTGCTGTGCCTGCTCGAACCACTGCAGCGCCTGGTCATTTTCCGTTGCCTGGAAAGCAGTCTGTGCTGCCTGTGCATAAACCGAACCTTCCAGCTCATTCTCAGCAGGATATTGTTCAAAATAAACCCGGTAAGCTTCTGTTGCAATAAGATAATCGCCGGCCTCTGCAGCCGTTTCTGCACTCTGCCTGTACTCTGCCAGATTAACTGACGTTTTGCAACCTGCAACACTAATCAATAAACCTGCAACAATAAATATTATATTTTTCATCCTAATTTTTCTTTTTCAATTTTATTAAACAAAAAAAATACCACAGTTTCCAATATACAGCTAAATTACTGAATTCCCCTAATGAACCTCATTTCTCCACAGCTCCGGTTAAAGTTTAATAACAGGAAAAAATATTTTTATTGAGCAGTATGTGTAACGCATCGGATAATTTTCTGTCTTAATAAAAAATTAAGCTATGATATGCAGTAAAGCAATTGTTTTATGCCTGTTGTGCTTTGTTACAGTTCAGGTAAAGTCACAGGAAAACAGAAAATACATTGCGAACCAGGTAAACGGTTACGATATCGTTGTCGACGGGCAATTGGGAGAGCCTGCCTGGCAATCGGTAAAATGGGAAAATCAGTTCGTCCAATATGAACCCCATGAAGGAAAACCACCTCATCAGCAAACTGAATTTGCCATACTTTATGATGAGCACAACCTGTACATTGCCATCAAGGCAATTGATAACAGCCCCGACAGCATTTCAATGCGAATGACCCGGCGCGACATGATGGATGGCGACCAGGTGGGCATAGCTTTTGACACCTACCACGACAAACGTACGGCATTTGTTTTTGGGGTAACAGCGGTAGGCGTTAAGGCCGACTGGGTAATAAGCAACGATGGGGAAAATGAAGATTTTTCATGGGATCCCATCTGGTGGGTAAAAACAACCAGTACTCAGGAAGGCTGGAATGCCGAAATGCGAATCCCGCTGACGCAGCTGCGCTTTAAACAGGAAGGCGAACAGCTTTGGGGACTGCAGGTATTCAGGCAAATTTTCCGGAAAGAAGAACTTTCTTCCTGGCAACCTATGGAGCGTGGAGGCCCCGGTATGGTTTCGCAGTTTGGAACAATGAATGGATTACATAATATCCGGCCCAAAAAAATCCTCGACATCATGCCTTATGTTGTTGCACGAACCGACCGTTTTGAAAAAGATGCCGGAAATCCTTTCCTTCAGTCGGGAAAGAAAAATGATGTAAATGCAGGCCTGGACGCTAAAATTGGCCTGACCAACTATTTGACCCTCGATTTGACAGTAAATCCTGATTTTGGTCAGGTGGAAGCCGACCCCTCGGAAGTGAATCTTACAACCCAGGAAACCTTTTTCCCTGAAAAAAGACCGTTTTTTATTGAAGGCAAAAATATTCTGCAATATAAACTAATGTTTGGCGATGGTGATCTGGCCTACGATGGTCTTTTTTATTCACGAAGAATAGGCAGTCGTCCACACCACTCACCCGATACTGATGACGAGGAGTATGTTGACATGCCTAAATCGACACGTATACTTGGAGCTGCAAAGGTTACCGGTAAAACCACCAGCGGCTGGTCAATCGGAGTTTTGGAAAGCGTAACTGCCAATGAATTCGCCGATATCAGAAGCATTGATAACCGCCGGACTCAACTTGTGGAACCCTTAACCAACTATTTTGTCACACGCCTGCAAAAAGATTTCAACGAAGGGAACACCTACCTGGGAGGAATGGTTACTGCCGTAAACCGTAAAGTTGATGAAGACCACCTTAATTACCTGCACACCAGCGCCTATTCGGGAGGTATCGATTTTATTCATAAATGGAACGACAGAAACTGGGCCCTCGATGCCGCCTTCTATTTCAGCCGGGTAAATGGCAGTAAAGAATCCATAACCCGTATACAGGAATCGCCTATACGTTCTTTCCAGCGTCCAGATGCAGGTTATATTACCTACGACACAACCCGCACATCACTTATGGGGCAGGGAGGAAAATTTACAATCGGCAAAATGGGCGGAAATCTGAAGTTTATGGCAGGAGCTGCATGGAAGTCACCCGGACTTGAAGTGAACGATATCGGATATGCACAACAAGTAGATAATATCTTTCAGATATTTTGGGTTGGCTATCGTATTTATGAACCATTCTTTATTTTTCGTGACGTTAATCTGAACCTGAACCAGTGGGTGCAGTTCGATTTCGGCGGAAATGTGACAGCCCCCGGTGGAAACATAAACTGGTACACAAGTTTAAAAAATTACTGGAGCACCTTTGGAAGTGTGAATATTAGCGGCAATCAATTGTCGAACACCGTACTGAGAGGAGGGCCTGCCCTTAAACTGCCGGGAAATAAAAACCTGCATCTTGGCTTTTCATCAAACCAGCAAAAAAAGCTGACCCTTAACGTATCCGGAAGTTATAATAAAAGTAATGAAAAAGATTTCAGTAACTCCCGGAACCTTTATCTGAATATTGGCTTTAGGCCCACAAAAGCATTACGGCTCGATCTTTCACCCGGTTTCTTCAAATCGCAGTACAAATTGCAATACGTTACTCAGCAGGATTTCGAAACCGCTAAAAGGTATATAATGGCCAATATCGACCGAAATACATTAAACATGTCGTTCAGGCTAAACTACAATATTACTCCCGATCTAACCATTCAGTACTGGGGACAGCCTTTTGTTGCCACAGGTAAATATTCCGCATTTAAATACATAACCGACAGCAAATCCGATAACCTGTACGACCGTTTTCAAAACTACACCGGCCAGCAAATAAGTTTCAACAGCAATGACAATACCTATTACATAGATGAAAATCTGGACAACGTCACAGATTATTCTTATGGGAAACCCGATTTCAATGTAAAAGAATTTCTCTCAAATCTTGTTATGCGCTGGGAATACAGACCCGGCTCAACATTATTCCTTGTATGGACACAAACCCGTAGTGGCTTTGAAAATAGTGGCTCATTTGATTTTAACCGCGACTTTCAAGGACTGCTTGATGAAAAGCCATACAATGTCTTTCTTGTTAAACTTTCCTATCGGATTGGACGATGACGACTTCTGGCAATCAACGAACTGGCAGACACTTAACCGAATATCTGAAGTCATCAGATGAGTAAAATACTTAAAGGTGACCATCACCATTATTAACTCAATTTAAACTCAATCTTATTTCAATATAAACTCAATGTAAATTCAATTAAAATTGAATTTACATTGAGTTTATATTGAAATAAGATTGAGTTAACATTGAGTTTAATCAGGGGAAGGTATCTTTTTTATCAGGATTAAAAAACACCCGCCAAAAAAGATTTAATGTTACGGTTTCTCCATAAAAAAAGGACATGCCGCAGCATGTCCCTGAATCAATCTAATTAAGCTATGGTTAAATCAGTTACAGGAATATCAGTTGGGTAACTATATAAACCGGCAACAATACAATCAATGAAAAACGGAATATGTATCCAAAAAAGCCTGGCATGGAAATGTTATTTTCTTCAGCAATTGCTTTTACCATAAAATTAGGTCCGTTGCCGATATAGGTCATTGCTCCAAAAAACACAGCCCCTAAACTAATTGCTTTAAGTAATAACTCGGGTATTCCGGCCACCAGGTGACCCCCAGCGGCATTATTGGCCAGTCCGAGTGCCAGGTTATGGAACGACACAGCTGTTGGGGCATTATCAAGAAATGCACTTAAGCCGCCGGTAGCACTGAAAAACATTGCCGGAGAAGTCAGTCCAAAGGAATGGGCATTCTCTTTAAGATATAACAGTGCAGGCACCATGGTAATGAAAATGCCAATAAACAAATAGGCAACCTCAACGATGGGCCCCCATGAAAATTTATTATGCAGGTAACGCATCTCCTTGTTACTGGTAACCAGCGAAAGGATCGCCATTGATAAAATAACACCTTCCCTGATAAATCCAAGGTAATGGTTTTGTTCAATTGCCGGAATAAACTGCTTATTTATAAATGCAACCGATGCTATAACCCCTGAAAGAAACAGGAAATTCAGATTACCGTGAAGGCTGATGGGTTCAGTTTGATTGCGATCTTTTACCACTGCCACAACAGGTTCTTTCTTATGATAATAACTGTCAACAAAATAGTAAACAACCAGAAAACTTGCATTAACAAAAAGCCAAGGGCCAAACAATCCAAGAAACCATGCAAAGGGAGCTCCTCTCAGATACAACAGGAACAAAGGCGGATCACCCAGTGGGGTGAGCATTCCGCCGGCATTGGCCACAATGGCAATGAAGAATAAAATGGTATGCACCTTGAATTCCCGTTGCTGATTGGTGCGAATAATGGGGCGGATGAGCAGCATGGCTGCCCCCGTTGTTCCCATAAATGAAGCCAACAGTGCGCCTATGGTCAGAAAAACTGTGTTGGTTGCAGGCTTTGCTTCAATGTCTCCACGCAAATGTATGCCACCGGTAATGACAAAAAGCGCGCCCAGCAGTATGATAAAAGGAATGTAATCAAATAGTATCTGGTGCATCAGTTCATGGTGCAGCCCTCTGATGACCAGCACAACAGAAAGGGGTAAACCCAGCGCTAGTGATACCTTCAATTTGTTTTTATTGTCTTCCCACCAGTGATTAAACATCAATGGCCCCACAGCTATAAACAGCAGCATTATCACAAAAGGTACGGATAACCACAGAGGCATGGCTTCAACACGTGCATGTTCCATAAAAATTTAATTAGGTTGTATTATAAGCGGCGCGAAAGTATGAAACTTATTTATATGAATTTCATCTCATTTACTTCTTTTTTATTGATACATGTCAATAGCTAAATATTTGGATATCTTTACCTATTCCATTCGCACAATACGGGGATAAAAGAGCCCCAGCACCTCAACCATGTCGTGCTGGTATTTCATCACTTCATGAATATCCTTGTATACAAATGGTGATTCATCGATACCACCCCCTAATAGTTCTACATCTTGATTGTTCAGGTAATACTTAAGCTGGCTTTCGGTGAATGTTTTTTTTGCAGCATTTCGCGACATTAACCTGCCGGCACCATGAGCAGCCGAATTTAAGGCATTTTCATTCCCTTTCCCCGAAACAATATATGCCGGTGAGGCCATTGTTCCGGGAATAATTCCAATATCACCCAAAGCAGCAGGAGTGGCGCCCTTGCGATGAATAACCAGCTCTTCACCGTTGGCCAGTTTTTCTTTCCAGGCAAAATTGTGATGGTTTTCAACAATTGCCAGAGGCTTTTCCCCAAAAGCTTTTGCAAGCCGACTGTGTATGATGCGATGATTGGTATGTGAATATTCGCCTGCCAACTGCATAGCTGCCCAATATTCATGACCTTCTTCTGAATCCAAATCAAGCCATGCCAGTTTACCGGCTTCTCCTGAAAGACCCAGTTTATCTTTGGCAATGGCAGTATAATGCTTACACACTTCAGCGCCAAAATTCCGTGAACCGGAGTGGCTAAGGACTGCAAAGTATTCTCCCGCCGGAAGGCTTATTTTGTCTGAGCTTTCTTTAATGTTTACGTATCCCACATCAACAAAATGATTGCCATGCCCTGAAGTACCCAATTGTCGGGCAAATTTTCCCTGCAGCGATTTGAGAAACTTTATTTCATTGAATTCCTTTCGTTCAAGTATTTCAAAATCTTCCAAATCATTATATTCAGCGAGGCCAAACCTTGTTTCGCTCATAATTATGTTTTTTATGCGGTTGCGTTCGCCGTCAATTTTCTTTGGAGAAAAAGGGTATACCGAGAGGCACATCCGGCAACCGATATCCATACCCACGCCATAAGGAATCACAGAATTGTAGGTTGCCAAAACACCTCCGATGGGTAAACCATATCCCACATGGGCATCGGGCATAAGTGCCCCTTTCACCGAAATAGGAAGCTTCATGGCCATCTGCATTTGTTCTATTGCTGCCGGGTCAATATTTTGAGCGCCATAAACCGGGAATTCCAGCGGCGTTTTGTTCCAGTTTATTTTTCCCTGCTTTTTGGGAGCCGGTTTTTCGGAAAGCAACTGCGCCAGTTCTCCCAGGGCTGGGTCATCGGTATACTTCTCCGGATTCAGGTTAATTTTTTCGAGCAGTTCCATCACTTCCACCTTGTTGGAACGTTTAAAGTGCTTGCCGGTGAGACGCAGGGCAAGCGAAATTGCGCGGTCGCTGGTATATCCTATTCGTTTAAGCTCCTTGCCGCGTATTTTCATTTTTTTCATATTCCTCTGTTTGAAACGGTTTAAAAAAAACCACTACTTTTAGGGTAAACTAAATTCTTTATGCTATGAGAACGAAATTAACATTCATATTGTTCCTTCTGCTGCCGCTGCTCACTTTTTCACAAACCAACACTCCAAAAACCCCGGCAGAGGCAGTTTCGCTGATCAAAAAAAATGTTACCTGCGACTGGACCAACCCTACTGTTGATACCTTTAAGGCAGGCGATCCGGAATCGGAGCTTAAGGGAATTGCAGTGTGTATGTTTGCCGACATGGAAACCCTTCGGCAGGCTGTAAGCAAGGGCTGCAATTTCATTATCACCCATGAACCGGTTTTTTATAATCACAGCGATGAAATCGAATCCTATTCCGGAAACCCGGTTTTTAAAGAAAAGATGAAATTTATTGAAGAAAACGGTTTGATAGTTTTCAGGTTTCACGACCATATCCATATGACCCGGCCTGACGGCATTTCAACAGGAATGATTAATAAATTGGAACTCGAAAAGTATGCTGTTAACGGTTCATTAACCCATTTCCAGATTCCCAAAAAAACACTGGCACAATTTGCAGGTGAACTGAAGAAGAGACTAAACATGAAAAGCATAAGGGTAATAGGAAATCCGGACATGCCGTTTACCAAGGTAGCATTTATGGCCGGCGCTCCCGGAGGTCAACGTCATATACAGATGTTAAATGACGATGAAGTTGAAGTGCTTATTGCAGGAGAAGCCAACGAGTGGGAAACTTACCTGTATGCCAATGACGCTGTTGCTCTCCATAAAAATAAAGCAGTAATCTTCCTGGGGCACATAAAATCGGAAGAAGCAGGCATGGAATATTGCGCACAATGGCTGAAGGGATTTATTAATGATGTTCCTGTTCATTTCATAGAAAACAAAGCCAATTTTCTTACTTTTTAGTAACTGAAACATGCCTGAAGAGTTAAGACTGATCGCCGTACTTTTAATTGCTGTACTTTTTATAATTGTCGGAACAACACGACTGAAGTTACATCCTTTTATTGTTTTGCTGCTGGCTTCCTACCTGGCAGGTTTACTTGCAGGATTGCCTGCCGAAGGAATTGCCTTAATCATTGCCCGCGGCTTTGGCGATATCATGGCATATATTGGGATTGTAATCGTTTTGGGAACCATTATAGGTATTATCCTGGAGAAATCAGGGGCAGCCATAAAACTTGCTGATTTGGTATTGAAGCTGGTAGGCAGGCGTTACCCGGCGCTTGCCATGTCAATTATCGGGTATATTGTTTCCATTCCTGTTTTCTGCGACTCTGCATTTGTGATTCTTTCATCGGTAAAAAAATCACTTGTCATCAAAACCGGAAGAAGCTCCGTCGCCCTTTCAATTGCTCTGGCTACCGGGCTATATGCCACTCACACCTTTGTCCCTCCGACTCCCGGCCCGATTGCTGCCGCAGGAAACCTCGACCTGAATGATAATTTAGGAATGGTTATCCTGTTTGGCCTGGCCGTAGCCCTGTTTGCCATGTTTACCGGTTACTTGTGGGCCACTTTTGCAGGGAAAAGATATAAAACAGCTGAAGACGATGATGATTTTATTCAAGTTGCAGATGAAAACAGGCAGCTTCCATCAGCAGTCAAATCGCTTTTACCCATATTTGTACCTATCGTACTCATTGCCTTTCGCTCAGTTGCCACATACCCGGCAAAACCATTAGGCACCGGTCTGTTTTTTGATTTTTTCAACTTTGCCGGTCAGCCGGTTAATGCATTGCTTGCAGGATTATTGCTGGCATTTATGCTGTTTCCTGCCTTTAACAAGAAAACCCTGAGCGGATGGATTGGAGAAGGCATTAGCGCAGCAGCACCAATACTCCTTATAACCGGGGCAGGTGGTGCTTTTGGCACTGTATTAAAAGAAGCGCGGATTGGCGAAATGATGGGAAACATGCTGGCCGGATACCAACTGGGCATTTTATTGCCCTTTATCATTGCGGCAGCTTTTAAAACAGCACAAGGTTCTTCAACAGTGGCGCTGGTTGCTACTTCTGCACTGGTTGCTCCCCTTCTGTCATCAATCGGCCTCGATACCGTTTCAGGAAGAGTGCTGGCAGTAATGGCTACCGGAGCAGGAGCGATGACCATTTCCCATGCCAACGACAGCTTCTTTTGGGTGGTTACTCAATTTTCAGGAATGGATGTGAAAACCGGCTACAGAACGCATACTGTGGCTTCACTCATCCAGGGAATTTCAGCAATGGCATTTATTTATTTACTCTTCATTCTTTTTATTTAACATATAAATTCTTTTTGCTCCGGCTTCTCTGATTCCAAAAAAAAGATATTGGCAAAACCTGAGTTTATTTACCCTCCGATTGTATCTTTTATTTACTTTTCCATAGAAACAGTTAACTATTCTAAAAAAGTATAAGACATTGATTAACAAACCTCTTTAACTGACCAAATAAAATAAGATTAATTAGTATTTTATTTAGAAATGGTATAAATTAGCAAAAGCAATTTGCCTGTTGAAAAAACTATCGACCCTTAAACAAGGCAAGTTTCGATACACATTAATTAATACCCTTAAAATGGGCAAAATATGAAAACACTGTTTGGAGCATTGACATTTATTATTTGCCTGCAGCTTACCGGACAGCAAAGGAATGCTACAAACATGCAGTCTTTTAACCCCCGGTTCGAAGTTGTTAAACTGCCCGGTGATACATACGGTAACAGTGTTCAGGAGATGGTACAGGATAATACAGGGTTCCTTTGGTTTGCCACTAAAAGATAATATGCATAAAAAAATAACATTATTAACTCCTTAAAATTTGCGATTATGATGTACAAAAAAATCATTACAAGTATCCTTTTTTCCATCTTTTGTCTCTTTTCGATTCATGGGAATCCAATTTCTTCCAATGATGGCGATGCCGATCAGGACCAGGCGAGGGAAGAATATACCTTGGTTGTTAAATTGATTGATAATGAATGGAGGGTTGTTTATGAAAATGATTACTCCAGAAGTGATGTCACAGTAAGAAAAGGCGATCGGATTAGATGGGTCGTAGAAGGCTCGGATGTCTCTTTTCAGTTTCCTGATGTCCGGATTTTTGGCGATGGCATCAAAATGGTGCGGGCAGGCAACTCCCTGGTAATGGCCGTTTCAGCAAATAGTCCCACAGGAAATTTCCCTTACGCAGTTTTTGTGCACGAATCGATGACCTATGCCCGGGGGCAATCACCTCCAAGAATTCTCGTCAGGTGAGTTTAAAATTGATTCTTACTTAATTACAGTTGTGAAAGTATGAGGTATACGACTTTCGGAATATTGTGTATTTGGATATTTTTGGACGCTTGCAGCGTGCCGCGAGAAAATGATGCCAACCAGGATTATCTTTCTGCGGATGAATTACTCCAGCTCACACCAGTGATTACAACACTCGAAAGTTTACCTGATTCACTTCAGCCACAAAGAATCATGTTGAGGGACACACCAATCCCAAAATCTATCAAAATACCCATTAGCGATCACGAGGCTTATGAGTTCGCAGATCAGGAAAATACTACCCGTAAAATAATCCCTCCGGTTATCATTCAACGTCCAGCATTGCAAGATGAAAAGGGGCAGCCTGTTTTTGACCAGGAAGGAAATTACCTTTTTCTGGGAGAAGGAGGTTCTCCCCACTTGTTCACCTACACCACAGATAATGGGCTGGCCTTGGATAATATTACTTCATCCCTCCTGGATGCGTCAGGGAATTTATGGTTTGGTACCTGGGGTGGAGGTATTTCCAAATTTGATGGGATTTCTTTTACCAATTTCAACACCGCACATGGTCTTTCAAATAACCTGGTGCACTGTCTGGCTCAGGACACTGATGGTAATATATGGATAGGCACGGATGGAGATGGCGTTTCCATTTATGATGGCTATGCATTTTCACATATTACAACAATACAAGGTTTAGCAAGTGACATTGTGTATGGTCTTACTGCCGACAGCAAGGGCAATATGTGGATCGCAACAGGAGGAGGAGGCGCCTCTAAATATGATGGCACTTCCATTTTCAATTATAATGTGGAAAATGGACTGCCAAGTAATTCCATCATAAAAATTGCAGAAGATAAGAAAGGACACATTTGGTTTGCAACCGGCAATAGTGGCGTCAGCAGGTTCGATGGTTCATCCTTTACCCACTTTACTACTGAAGATGGTTTAGCTGATAATGCGGTCAATTGTATCACATTGGATTCTTCTGACAATATTTGGTTTGGAACAAGAGGTGGTGGTGTATCAAAGTATCAGCAGACATCCGAATCGGGGGGTAATGTTTTGTTTACCAATTATACGGTAACTGATGGTTTGGGGCATCATGAGATTTGGAAGATTATAGAAGATCGTGAAGGAAATCTTTGGTTTGCTACCGGAGGAGGCGGGGTGTCCAAATATGATGGAAAGCAATTTTCAAACTTCACGACTTCCCAGGGTTTACCCGTAAATATGATTTACAGCATTATTGAAGACAGGTCAGGAAATATATGGATTGGAACAGCCGGAGGTGGGGTGACCCTATTTTTAGAAACTGCTTTTCGAATTTATTCCATTAAGCAAGGATTAGGAGCAAACAGCGTTTACGGTATCACTGAGGATAATGATGGGAATCTCTGGTTTGGAACAAATGGCGGAGGCGTATCAAAATACGACAGCAAAGCATTTACAAATTTCACCTATGACCAAGGCTTGGCACATCCACTTGTTATAAGCTCAGTCAAAGACAGTAATGGCCGCCTTTGGTTTGGGACGGGGGGCGGTGGTGTTTCAATGTACCAGGAAGGTTCCAATGGGTCCCAAAATGCGACTTTTACAACATACAATGCCAATAATGGTTTGCAAAATGATGTTATATATTCCATTATTGAAGACGGCGTTGGAAATCTTTGGTTTGGCACCGGCGGAGGTGGCCTGATTAAATTCGATGGTAATATTATGCCCGAAGGTCAGGCGAGTTTTACAGCATTCACCACCACACAGGGTTTGGCCGGAAACACAGTATATAGTCTGTTTGAAGACAGCAAAGGAAATATATGGATAGGCACAGCAGGTGGAGGTGTTTCAAAATTTGATGGAAAATCATTTACAAATTTTACAACTGAACATGGTTTGGCAAATGATATCGTTTGGAGTATCCTTGAAGATAAATTTGGTAAGCTTTGGTTTGCTACCCAGGGCGGAGGAGTAAGTCGTTTTGACGGGGCAACCTTCAGTTCATTTACCACCATACAAGGGTTGGCTGACAATTCCGCCTATGATCTTCTGGCAGACAATGAAGGCAATATATTCATTGGAACCAACCTGGGTTTTACTGTTGTTCCTGAACATGCTGTGAATTTGCCTGTTGCGGAATTCCACCCCTACCTGGAGTACTACAATACTGCATTTGGATATCCAATGAGGGATGTCAACAAGGGAATTTTTTTGGATAGTAAGGGAAAGATATGGGCCGGGAGCGGGAGTAATAAAGCGGCCTTGGTAAGCTTCGATTATTATGCTTTAAAAAAGAAGAAACTAAAGCCAGCCGCAAAAATCAAAAGCATCAGTATAAATGATAAAGCAATCAGTTGGAGCTCTTTGCTGTCAGCAGACCTCATGCATGATGAACCTGATTATGCAAATGCTTATGTTGCCGATGAAATTAAGACGTTGGGTAAGGTACTCTCTGGCTCAGAAAGGCAGTCTCTGCAGGAAGAAATGAAATCAGTCAAATTCTCAGGAATCAACAGATTTGAGAATTTTCCTGAGAAGCTGATTTTACAAAATAGACATAACAACATCACAATCGCCTTTAGTACCGATGAACTGGCAAGGGCGCATCTGATAGAATATAAATACTTCCTTGAGGGGTACAGTAAAAACTGGAGCCCAATAATAAATAAAACCACTGTCACTTTTGGCAATCTTTGGGAAGGGGATTACACTTTTAAAGTCATGGCCCGATATACTGGCCCATCCGAAGAGGCTGCGAAAGCCTGGTCAGAGGCTGCAGTATATAGCTTTACAGTGCTTCCCCCATTGTACAGGTCATGGTGGGCATATTTGATCTATGTAATTCTTTTATTGGTCATAATCCGCAGGATCCATCTATACCAAAAAGCCAAAACCATCAGAAAGGAAAGGGAGCGTGCACAACAAAAAGAGTTGGAACAGGCAAAGGAAATCGAGAAGGCCTATGCTGAACTAAAATCCACCCAGGCCCAGCTGATCCAATCGGAAAAAATGGCAAGCCTTGGAGAACTCACTGCTGGAATAGCGCATGAAATACAGAATCCACTGAACTTTGTAAACAACTTCTCGGAAATCAGCAGTGAACTGATTGATGAAATGAATGAGGAACTGGATAAAGGTGATATTGCAGAAGCCAAAGCAATTTCAGGCGACATTAAACAAAACCTCGAAAAAATCAACCACCACGGTAAACGTGCCGATGCCATTGTTAAAGGAATGCTCCAACACAGTCGCACAAGCAATGGGCACAAAGAACCAACCGATATCAATGCACTTGCCGACGAATATTTAAGGTTGAGTTACCATGGCCTGCGTGCAAAAAATAAATCATTCAATGCAGATTTCAAGACTGATTTTGATCACAATCTTCCCAAAATAAATGTAGTACCCCAGGATATTGGAAGGGTTTTATTAAACCTCATTAATAATGCTTTTTATGCGGTGAATAAAATGCCCCGGGAAAACATGGATGGCTACAAACCCAAAGTTATTGTCAGCACAAAACATTTAAACGAGCACATTGAAATCAAAGTAAAAGACAACGGTCCCGGAATCCCTCCAGAAATAAAGGATAAAATTTTTCAGCCTTTCTTCACAACAAAACCCACCGGACAGGGAACAGGTCTGGGACTAAGTTTGAGCTATGATATTGTGAAAGCACATGGTGGAAAAATTACTGTAGAATCATTAAAAGATAATGGTACTGAATTCATTTTAACATTACCTGCATAGCATGAATTAATCTTTTTAGATTCAATCCTGACTAAAGTTCAGATGGAATCTACTTATAACTTAACAGGTAAAAAAATATCTGAGAATAGTGGATATGCCGAGCATTTTATTTCCCGTTAAAGGAAAGGCCTAAAAGAGTAATATCATCCGACTGTGGAGCACTTCCTGCAAAATCATTAACTTCGTCAAATGATTTTTTAATAAGACTTTCAACCGAAAGTTTTCTTTTTTCATTCAGAAAATTTTCAAACCTGTCTTCACTGTATGCAGTTTCTTCCTCGTTAAAAGCTTCAATAACTCCATCGGTAAAAAGCAAAAGTTTGTCTCCTTTATTCATTTGCAACTTCTTTGACTGGAAGTTAAAATCATCCGAAACCCCTAATGCCAATCCGTTTGTCATTTCAACTTTGCTGATTCCGCCTGAGGAAACTATATAGGGAGGATTATGACCGGCATTTACATATTCAATCTCTCCGGTTTGGGTATTAAGAATTCCATAAAAAACGGTCACAAACATGGAGGATACACTTTCCTTGCAAAGTAAATTGTTTACGTACCGCATGCATTCGCTTACCGAATCGCCTTTAAGGCCAGTGGCACGTATAAGGGTACGGCTGACAGCCATGAAAATAGCCGCCGAAATGCCTTTGCCCGAAACATCGCCTATTACAAATCCAAGCCGGTGTTTGTCTATCAGAAAAAAATCATAGAAATCGCCACCAACTTCATTTGCTGCGATCATTGAAGCATAAATGTCAAACCCTGGTTCATCGGGAAAGGGAGGGAATTTTTTGGGAAGTATTGCCTGTTGAATATCGCGCGAAATGTTCAGGTCGTGCTGTATGGAAACCAGTTGATCGTGTTCGCTAAGCCAACGTCGTATTGAAACTATTTCATCAAGTGTTTTATTAATGGTTACCTCCAGATCTTCAAAATTAACCGGCTTGGTAATGAAATCATACGCCCCCCTGTTCATGGCCGTCCGTATATTATCCATATCGCCATAGGCAGAAATAATAACTGTTTTCAACCCGGGTTTATTTAATTCCTTTAGCCTGGAAAGCAAGGTTAAACCATCCATCTCAGGCATATTGATATCGGACAGTATAATGCCGATGTCAGGAAATTCCACGATCTTTTCCAAAGCTTCCACCCCATTAAAAGCGAATTCGAAATCAAATGTTTTCTCCCGTATATGACGCCGAAATTTTTGCCGGATCATCGGCTCCATATCTGTTTCATCATCAACTACAAGAATTTTAACAGCAGTTTGTAAGGATTGATTCATACAGGTATTTTTAGCGTACTATTTCAGATTTAATAATCTGTTGTCTTTTTAATCCTAATCTGAAAACAACATTCCATCCCATTTGTTTATAAGCAAACTAAATAATAGGAACATATAAAAATTATTCGTAAATTTAAGAAATTCATCGTTTTATTATCAAAAAAACTAAGCAAATGAAAAATCTGTTTTTAAATCTTTTACTGCTTTCCGGCATAGGATTATTTCTGGTTGCAGGGTGTAACAACCCAAATAAAACAAGAGAAAAAAAGGGGACGACTTCGGATGGACAAGAGGCATATGTTGAGGTTGAAACATTTGATGCTGTAAAAATTAAGGATCAGATCGTTGAAACCATCCGTAAAATGCCCAGTGAAAAAGAAATTGCCACCCTGTTGAATGAATCAGGGGCTTCTTATATTATAGATCTTACAGTCCCTCCTGAGCAGGCTGAGAAACTGATGACCAAAGCCGACCAAAGCTTTGGATTAGGATTGTATTCATTTGATTTGCTGTATGCCAGCGTTTATAATCGTGGAGATGTGGCGGCTGAAATTAGTGATGTTTCCGAGCAATTAATTGACGATCTCGGACTAAGAGATGAACTTATTTCATCAAGAAACTATCTTGGAAGAATTAAGGAAAATGCCGACAATGAAGATTCACTTGATTACCTGGTTACCCAGGACCTCAACCATTTTCACCAGCAAATGTCAGAAGGCGATCAGCCCGATGTATATGCACTGTCGGTTATCGGGTCAAATGTGGAAGGGTTATATATTTTAAGCCAAAGTACTCTGCTGGCAAATAACAATTCAAAAATGCTTGCTATTATGAGCAAACAAACTGAAAGGGTAAAACTGGTATTTACGCTGCTTGAATTGATGTCGGGAGATGAGAATGTTAAACCCTATTATGAGCAATTTAAGCCCGTTGTAGCCATTTTTGAAGAAAACCAGGAAATAACAGAAAATGAGCTTTCAGAAATTGCCACAACAATGGAAGCTTTCAGGAAGAATATTTTAAACTAGCTCTTGAAATCCGGGATTCCATATTTAGTCTCCCGGAATTTTCCATTTCCTTTTTAACATATACTAGATGAACGAGGTTACATTAAATGCCTTAATTAATTTATTCGCATTGTTCTCGGCCATAAGTGAATCAAACAAAGAGGAAGCTGTCCGTAATTTTTCATTATACCTTCATCAGCATTTTGGCATTTCTGACAATAAAGATTACCTGAATCTTTTTACTGAATTGCTTGATTTTTATGGAGTCGACGGGGAACCTGCTTTTCCTGTTGACATGGCTCAGCAGGCTTATAACATAAGTACAAACATCAGGAGCCGGCTCAGGAAAAACGAACAGATAATGGTTTTTCTCCGTTTCCTCGAGCTTATCAAAAACGGGAACCTGTCAAAGGCAGAGTTGCTTTTCGAAACACTGGCAGAGGTATTTGAAATAAGTAAAACTGAGGTTAATAATTTTTATGCCTTTATCTTTTATCCTACTGGGGATAATGTTGAAACACCCGATTTTTTAATTATAAATAATCATAAAGATGCTGCCGGCCACAAGTACAGGCATATCACTGAAAAAAACCTTGACGGGGAATTGATTTTTTTAAGAAGTTCGTTAATCGGACACTATCTGTTTGTATTTCACGGCCACGAATACCTTACCATTGAAGGAAACCCGGTAATTCCGGGGCGCTTTTTCGCCTTTAAGGAAGGAAGTATTATACGTGGTCCGCGCATTTCACCCATTTACTATACTGATGTTGCCTCAGGCTTTGTGGATGAAGCCGTAAAACCTTCATTTATTTTCTCAGGCGAGGATATTGAGTTTAAATTTAAAAACAGTAACAATGGATTGCACCGGTTTTCATTCGCCGAAAAATCAGGTCAGCTGATTGCCATTATGGGTGGAAGCGGTGTGGGAAAATCAACCCTGCTCAACATCCTTAACGGAAATATACCTGTTCAAAAAGGGCAGGTTAAAATTAATCAGATCGATATAAATGAACACAGTGAGGAAATAGAAGGATTAATTGGATATGTACCACAGGATGATCTTTTATTTGAAGACCTGACAGTTTGGGAGAATCTGTATTTTAATGCCTTGCTGTGTTTCGATCAACTTTCAAAACCTGAGATTGAAAAAAAAGTCGAAAAAGTATTGCACGAACTTGAACTGCATTCTTTCAGCGAATTAAAAGTAGGCAGTCCTCTAAAGAAAATCATCAGTGGAGGTCAGCGTAAAAGGCTGAATGTGGCTCTTGAACTGATACGGGAACCCGCTGTGCTTTTTGTAGATGAACCTACTTCGGGATTATCTTCAACCGATTCCGAAAAAGTGATGCTGCTGTTAAAACAGCAGGCCCGCAAAGGGAAGTTGATCATTGTTAACATTCATCAACCCTCATCGGCTATTTTCAAGCTGTTCGACAAATTGTGGATACTGGACCTGGGTGGACGACCAATTTATACAGGCAATCCGCTTGATGCCATAATCTATTTTAAACAGGAGGTTAATCACGTGAACGCCGAAATTGTCGAATGCACAATTTGTGGCAACGTAAACCCCGAGCAGGTACTTGAAATTGTAGAAACAAAGAAAATTGATAATTCAGGGAATTTTTTACCCGAACGACGTTTTACACCTGAATACTGGTATACACGGTATAGTAAAAAAGCAAGGGTGAAGAATGTAATAAGGCAGGGCCGTTATAATGCTTTACCTCCAAAAAGTTCAAGAAAACCCGGCTTATTAAAGCAGTTCAGGATATTCTTTGAACGGAACCTGAGGATAAAAATCACTGATCATCAATACCTGTTTATCAATCTGCTTGAAGCCCCTATACTTGCTGTAATTGTTGCATGGTTCACCCGTTATTCGGAAGGCAATGAATATGTTTTTTTCGAAAATAAAAGTCTCATTTCATACCTTTTCATGGCCATTGTTGTGGTCCTTTTTATGGGAATGAGCGTTAGCGCCGAGGAAATTATTAAGGACAGAAAAATTTTACAACGGGAATCGTTCCTCAATCTGAGCCGTTTCAGTTATTTAAATTCAAAATTTTTGTTTCTGGTCATTCTTTCTGCATTTCAAACGTTCAGCTTTGTGCTTATAGGAAATCTTATACTGGGCATTCATAATATGACATTGGCATACTGGCTGGTACTTTTTTCTTTGGCCGTATTTGCCAACCTCCTGGGTTTGAATATTTCCTCGGCATTCGATTCGGTTGTAACTATTTATATTTTAATACCGTTGTTGCTAATACCTCAAATCCTGCTTAGCGGAGCCATTGTAAAATTTGATGATTTGCAAAATAAAAACGCCCGCATCGATTTAGTGCCCCTGACCGGGGAAGTAATGGCTTCCCGCTGGGCTTTTGAAGCGCTTGCAGTAAAACAGTTTCGCAATAACAGTTACATGTCGCATTTCTTTCAAACGGAAAAGGAAATGACTCAGGCCCGATTACGTTCCGATATTCTGACTACGGAACTGCTTGGACAAATCGATCTTGTAAATGGGTGGACCAGAATGAATAAACCGGCTCATGAAATTTCCCGGAAGCTTAAAATCATAAAAAATGAAATTGAAAAGCTTGATCAACAAACACCTCTTCCTGAGTTTGAATTTACAGCAAGCCTGGTACCTGAAAAATTTAATCATGAAATTGCAGAGTTAACAAAAGAACACCTTACCCTGATTAAATCATTTTACGAAAACCGCTATCAGGATTTAAAACGAAACAAAGATCAATTGATAAACCAACTGAAAAAAAAAGAAGGTGACCAGTTTCTCTACAATCAAAAAATGAAACATCATAACAAATCACTTGAAGTACTTGCACTTAATTCAGATACAAAAGATTTTTACAGGGAAACTCCTTACGGCTTTATGCAAAAAGTGGCACCAATATATAAAGAACCCGGCACCAGATATGGAAGGGCACATTTCCTCGCATCACAAAAAAATATATTGGGATATAACATTGACACATTTACATTTAACCTGACGGTAATTTGGGTAATGAGCTTATTTTTATACGTAGCCCTGTTTTACGATTGGCTGCGTAAATTATTGCAAATACCGGCTCATTATAAATTTATTAAAAAACAAAAAAAAATAAATGCACCTAAGGATGAAGAAAAGGCAAACAATACTTTAAATTGAATAAAACATAAGTTTCTTTAAGAATGGCAAACAAAAAAGTTAAACATTTCGTCATAAAAAACGATATAAGGGACCTTCCTAAGCTGGCAGAAGAAATTGAAAAGCTGGCCGGTAATTGGGAATTGTCGCAAGCGCTGGCCATGAATATCAACCTTGTTATAGAAGAAGCAGTTACTAACATAATTTTCTATGCTTTTGCTGAAGGAGAAAAACACGAAATCAACATTACCGTATCGGTAAAGAATAACAGGCTCATAATTATTTTTAACGATAACGGAATTCCATTTGATCCGATGTCACATCCAAAGCCCGATATTACCTTAGCTGCAGAGGAAAGAACAGTTGGAGGACTTGGAATATTTCTGATGTCGCAAATTATGGATGAAATGCATTATACCAGAAAAAAAAATCAGAACATTTTGACATTAACCAAAAGTATTTGAAATGAAAATAAAGAAAGAAAAAATTGAAAATTTTATCGTTCTTAAGATCAAGGGAAAGGTTGATACCATCCACTCAGTTGAATTGGAGGATGAGGTAAACCAGTTGTTTGATACCGGGGAGAAACAGTTCATATTTAATTGCAGCGAAATGAATTACATAAGCAGCTCCGGACTAAGGATATTCCTGGTTGCACAGAAAAAGGTAATTTTGTTGAAAGGTAAACTTTATCTGTGCAATCTGCAACCTGCTATACAAGATATTTTTAAAATATCAGGATTTGCAAATTTATTCAGTATATACGACACCCAGGAAGAAATCCTTAATAAATAATGATTTTGATTAAGGCAATGATATACCGGATTATGCACTCAGAGGTGAGGATAATGTATTCTACAGTTAAATTCAGCACACTGTTAATCGGGCATAGTCAAGTACTTACAAAATGATAATTGAACACTTAAATTTTAAGTAGTATGCATCTTTCTCTTGGTCCGCTTATAGTCACCCTGCTGCTAGTTCAACGTTTATTCAGGTTTTCGAAGATAAACAACTACGCGAAATGGGAACGGTCATTCAGATATATCCGTTACTTTTCTGTATTTCTTTTCTTTGCAGAAATATTTATTTCGGCGTCAGAATTTACCCAATGGGTATGGCATATAATACTGATTTCCCTTATCATTTTTGCCTTTCAGCAAAAGGAGATGCGTTCGCTGCGAATGTTTTTAGTGGCATTCATTCCCTACACAGTGGTGTCACTTTTAAATGATTTATCTCAGGTATTATTGAGCGATTTTTATAACCGGCGGGAAGGATATTTCGATACTGCAGTAATGCTTTCAATAATTTGGCTGATAGCCATTTTATTCAGTAATTACCGACAGAATAAGGCAGCAGAAAAAGAAAGGATAAAAAGGCAGCATGAAGATGAAATTAACAGAGCAATTGCCATACGGAAAGTTGAACTGGAAGGTTTAGTTGCTGAGCGAACCGCTGAGATAACCCGGCAGAAAGAGGAATTGGAGCAAACTCTGCATGAACTGCGAGCAACCCAGGATCAGCTTATCCAGTCTGAGAAAATGGCATCGCTGGGAGAACTTACAGCCGGAATAGCTCATGAGATCCAAAACCCGCTGAATTTTGTAAATAATTTTTCTGAAGTAAGCAGTGAACTGCTGGATGAAATGAAAGAAGAACTTGAAAAAAATAATACAAGCGAGGTATCGGCAATTGCAGATGATATTAAACAAAACCTTGAAAAAATTATCCATCACGGTAAACGGGCCGACAGCATTGTGAAAGGAATGCTTCAGCATAGTCGGAGCAGCAGCGGTGTTAAGGAGCCAACTGACATTAATGCCCTGGCTGATGAATATTTACGCTTAGCCTATCATGGATTAAGGGCTAAAGACAAGTCGTTCAATGCAACACTTGAAACAGGTTTTGATGAATCAATTGGAACGGTCCAAATTGTGCCTCAGGAAATCGGCAGAGTCATCCTGAACTTGCTAACAAATGCTTTTTACTCCGTTACATTAAAGAAAAAACAATTTGAAAAGGACCTTCTCAGGAATGACAGAAAATCTGAAACAGAACCGTACAAACCTGCTGTATTCATTGGAACCCGAAAGCTTAAGGGGAAAGTGGAAATAAAAGTCAGTGATAATGGGAATGGCATACCACAGGCAGCAGTCGATAAAATATTTCAACCCTTTTTTACCACTAAACCAAGCGGTAAAGGAACAGGACTGGGTCTGAGCATGAGCTACGAAATAGTAACCAATGCTCATGGTGGGGAGTTGAAAGTGGAAAACAAAGAAGGTGAAGGTGCAACCTTTACAATTATTTTACCCGTTAAATAAATAAATATCCGATATGAAAATTTTGGTAGTTGACGACGAAAGAGATATTCAACCTTTATTTGAGCAGAGATTCAGGAAAGAAATAAGATCAGGCGAAATAAAATTTGTTTTTGCCTACTCCGGCGAAGAAGCATTAAGCTGTCTCAAAAACTATTTACATGAGGCTGTGCTCATCCTTTCCGATATCAATATGCCCGGAATGAGCGGACTTGAGTTACTCGACCAGATTAAAAAGAAAAATCATACTCCCCCACCCGTAGTAATGATGATAACAGCATACGGCGATAATGAAAACTACAGAAGGGCAATGGAACTTGGGGCCGATGACTTTCTTACCAAACCTGTAGATTTTTCAGCATTAAAAGAAAAAATAAGAGCATTAAAGAACTGATAAATTAATAAACAGGCAGCTGTCCTGAATCTTTACGTTGATTTTTATTTCTTACCTCTCCCCTTTTGTTAGGCTGGAGTTCCATTTAAATAACGCTTTAGTGATAAATGCCGCCGATTCAGAAATATTGGCATTCACGGATGTTGTCCGAAAGTTTATCCTGGCTAAAGGCCCAGCTCTAAGGAAAGTAAAATAAAGCCGGTTATAAAACACTTTCCTTAACAATACTTTTTAATGGAATTCTTGCAATAGCATGTTACTTTTTATTGTTCTACCCCTTTAACTAAATATTAAAAAGCATTTTTCCGTTTCATGTCTGCAGAAGACTTAATAACATACATCTCAACCTGAATAATTTTTTTTCTTTTCCCCGTATATAATTAACCTCCACCTATTTCAACGACTAAATAAGCAACAGTTTTTATCATCTTATCCCGCTGCATATGTTTCAGACAACAGTAAATCTTCTGCCGTAATTAACATATTTATAGCTAACCGGCTCTAAAATTGGATTACTGATTTTAATAAACAGAATTAGCCACCCGTCTGTTAAAGACATAAGAACCTCATAAACACAATTTGTATTACATATGGAGAAAAATAAAAAACAAATACATTCAACTTCAACATGGAAGGAGTTAAAAGAGAACAACTGGAAAAGTAAGCTGCAATTTTATGAAGAGAAAATCAACATAAAAAAAATAATAAGGGCACTGGAATTTGTAATCCTCTTTTTCGGGATCCCGTTATTAATCTATTTCGAATCGTTATTTCAGCATCCCAGCCTGGTGTTAATACCGGTATTGGCAGGACTCATCTTTTATTTTGTATTCAAAAAGGATTTTAACCTAAAAACTTTAATCCGACTTAATGTTCCGCGACAGTTGATGTGGAAAAACATAGGTTTGGTATTACTGACAGGAGTGTTCCTTACCCTGCTTGTATATTTCTTTGCACCCGAAAACCTCTTCAATCTTCCACGTGAAAACCCCGAGATATGGTTGGTGCTGATAGTTGCCTATCCTCTTCTATCAGCTTACAGCCAGGAAGTAATATACCGCACCTTCCTGTTTACCCGATACCGGACGCTCTTTAAAAGCAGGAAGTTTTTAATTGCTGTAAGTGGCATTACATTTGCCTTTGCTCATATTGTGTATTATCATCCGCTTTCCATGCTGCTGACGCTTATAGCCGGCATTTATCTGGCGTGGATTTACAGGAAAACCAGAAGTGTACTTTTTACTGCAATTTTGCACTCCCTGCTGGGAATTCTGGTCTTCTCAATTGGGCTTGGAGAGTATTTCTGGCTTAACATGGAAAGGCATTTGTAAATATTTTTTCTTAACTTGACTGAAAATTAAAACCATATAATTAATTTCATCTTATGCAAAAAAACCTTTGGTTTAAGCTGGGTATTGCATTACTCATAACAGGATATGCCTTATCGGCCAATTGTCAGAAAGTGACGGATAAAAGTTCTTCGAAGAACACAGAATCAATCGTGCTGTTCGATGGAAAAAGTCTTAATAACTGGTATACATTCATACAAAACAGGGGCCGCAATAACGATCCCAAAAAAGTATTCAGCATTCTGGATGGAACCATTAGAATATCGGGTGAAGAATGGGGCAGCCTTACCACTAATCAAGAATTTGAAAATTACCGGTTGCTCACGGAGTTTAAATGGGGAGAAACTACTTTTAAGCCCCGGCTGACAAATGCCCGTGATTGCGGTTTGCTGTTACATTCGCAGGGCGAAGACGGAGGTTCAGGAGGTATTTGGATGCATTCGATTGAATGCCAGATTATCGAAGGCGGCACAGGTGACATAATTGTTGTAGGTGACGGAACAGATAAATTCAGTGTCACATCAGCTGTTGCCGATGAAAAACAGGGAAATTCATTCGTATTTAAACCCGGTGGAAATTTTGAAACTATTCACTCAGGCCGTATTAACTGGTTTGACAGGGATGCCAACTGGCAAGACACTCTTGGATTCAGAGGGAAGAATGATGTGGAGAAGCCTGTTGGTGAATGGAACAGACTGGAATGCATTGCCGATGGCAATCGTTTATCAATTTATTTAAACGATGTTTTGGTAAATGAAGCCATTAGGGTGAAACCAAACAGCGGACGCATTCAGATTCAATCGGAAGGGGCTGAAATCTTTTTTCGCAAAGTGGAACTTTCATTTCTTCCCTGACCAAATAATACAACCATTTAAAACTACGAAAACGGGAGTTTTACATTTTTTAAAAAGATATTTGTATCTTTAATTTATATAAGTAATACAAATTGGAAATAAAAAAACAGGAATTTGACTTTCAGTTAATTATTGAGGCTGCGCCTATAGCTCTTATATTGACCAACAATAGGGGTAAAATTGTTTATGTAAATGATTTTGCCATTAATATGTTTGGTTATCAAAAAAACGAATTGGAAGGTGAAGGACTTGAATTTCTTCTTAAGGATGTGCATCCAACACATTTCCAAAAATACCGGGATAATTATTTTTCCCATCCCGATTCCAATAAGCCTGAGCAGGAAAAGGAATTCACAGCTCAAACCAAATCCGGGAAAGAGTTTCATGTTGAAGTATTATTGACCCCGGTAAATACAGGTGAAAATAATCTCTTTCTTACCTCTTTTACCAGTATTTCTGAGCGTGTAAAGGCAATTGAACAGTTAAAGCTAATTGTTGAATCGGCTTTAAATTCGATGATACTGACCGATTCAGCAGGAAAAATAGTCATGGTAAACAAGCATACAGAGGTGTTGTTTGGTTATGACCGCAATGAACTTATCGGCAAAAAAATAGAAGTACTTGTTCCGCAGCGTTTGAAAAAGCACCACCCTCATCACCGGGAAAATTTTTATGCCCATCCCAGGGCACGACCGATGGGGGCAGGACGTGATTTATTTGCTGTAAAAAAAGATGGTACTGAAATTCCAGTGGAAATAGGATTAAATCCGGTTGAAAAAGATGGAGTCCAATATGTGCTTGCTTCGGTCATTGATATTACGGAAAGGAAGAAGAACGAAGAAGCCATACAACAATATGCAAGGCAAATAGAAGAAAAAAACAAAGAACTGGAGGAGTTTGCGCATGTTGCCTCTCATGATCTTCGTGAGCCGTTAAATTCAATAAAAAGCCTTATAGAAATCCTGGTGCAAAGGAAAAGCGAACAGCTTGATGAGGAGGGAATTAAAATGCTTAACTTCATAGACAAATCCACATCCAGGATGAATGAACTGATAACCGGGTTGCTCGATTATGCACAACTGGGGAGCAGCAAGGAATTGGTGTTGACCGATTTGAATGAGTTGCTGCATACGGTTTTGCTCGATTTAAATTCATCAATCAAAGCTACTGGCGCCAATATCAACCAGGAAAAGCTGCCTGTTTTGAAGGTATATGCCATGGAATTCCGGCTGCTTCTTCAAAACCTGATAAGCAACGCGTTAAAGTACAGGCAACCGGGTATACCGCCTGAAATATCGATTTCATCCAAACGGGTAAAAATGGGATGGGAGTTTTCAGTAGCCGATAATGGCATTGGAATACCTGAAGCTCAAAAGGAAAAAATATTTGATCTGTTTCACCGGCTACATGGAAGAAATGAATATGAAGGTACAGGAATCGGACTGGCTCATTGCCGGAAAATTATTGAACTTCATAACGGTAGAATCGGGGTAGATTCAAGTTTGGGTAAAGGGAGTACTTTTTTCTTTTTTATTCCTGATAATCTGAGCTGAAATTATTGATGTGAATAAGAACACACAAATGATTTTATAATTTTTAATAACAGGATGCATAATTTCAAATAAACCAATAACATCCCTGCTATGGAATCACTTTTAAAAGTTGCCTTTAATGAAATCGGCATTGAGGAGTTTTCCGGAGAGCAGCACAATCCGGAGATTCTTAAATACGCCAGCGATACCGGCATAATGGAAATTACCACCGATGAAATCCCCTGGTGCAGCACCTTTGTGAACTGGGTAGCCTGGAAATGCGGGTTGCAGCATTCAAATAAACCCAATGCCCGCTCATGGTTAAGCGTTGGTCAGCGTGTTTCCTCTCCCGAGCCCGGTGATGTGGTAATTTTTTGGCGCGAGCATCCGCAATCTTGGAAAGGACATGTAGGTTTTTTCCTGGGATTATCTCCTGATGGATCCCGGGTTTATTGCCTGGGTGGAAATCAGGGAAACCGTGTTTCAGTTTCTGCATATCGCACAGAGACAGTGCTTTCATATCAGCGCCTGGCACCTTCTGCAAAGATTATCATCCCCGGACCAATCCTCCGAAAAGGAAGCATGGGCCGGGAAGTTATTGCCCTTCAGGATGCACTAAAACTGTTACATATAGATGTTGGTACTTCCGATGGCGCCTACGGACCTAAAACAGAAGCCGGGGTAATGGAGCTGCAGACCCGGATGCCCCACCTTCCAATTGATGGCATCTATAACGAGGTAACCCGCGATTTACTTGAATCACTTTTTCAGGCCTGACCTTCATACACAATCTTCTGTTTATTTTGAATTTAGTTAGCACCTTCCTGTCCGTTTATAGAATCGATGCGGTTATAGGCGAAATCATATGAATATTATAAAAAAGAGCATATGTTTCTGCAACCGGCTTTTAGTTTATTATAATTTTACAGTCGTTAAGAAAGGGAAGTTACAACATAAAAATTTTACCTCATTATGACCGGAAAAACCTATAACATTGCCATTCTTGGTTGCGGAAAAGTAGCCCGTCTGCACGCCCAGGCCATTGAAAACCTTTCAAATGCCCGCCTTGCCGCAGTATGGAGCAGAACCAAAGCATCAGCTGAAGGATTTTCAAAACAGTTTAACACAAAGCCTTACGACAACATTTCAGCAATGGTAAGGAATGAAAGCATCGATTTGGTAATTATTTGCACTCCGCATCCCTTTCATCACCTTCCTGCAATTGAAGCAGCAAATGCAGGGGCACATATTTTAGTTGAAAAACCACTGGCCTCCACATTGGAAGATTGCGATGCCATCATCAGTGCATGTAAAAATGCAGGAGTTAACCTGGGAGTTATCAGCCAGCGGCGATGGTATGCTCCTGTTAAGAGAGTGAAAAGCGCTATTGAAGCAGGAAAAATCGGTAAGCCTGTTTTAGGGACAATCAATATGTTGGGATGGCGCAACAGGGAATATTACGATGCAGATGAATGGAGGGGAACCTGGAAAATGGAAGGCGGGGGTGTTCTGGTAAATCAGGCACCTCATCAGCTCGACATCCTGCTGTGGTATATGGGTGAAATTGAAGAAGTATATGGCACCTGGAGCAATCTGAACCACCCGTACATTGAAGTGGAAGATACAGCCCTTGCAATCGTAAAATTCAAAAATGGTGGAATAGGCAACATAATTGTCAGCAATTCACAAAAACCTGGCATATACGGTAAAGTGCATGTGCATGGAGAAAATGGAGCCTCAGTGGGTGTACAAACCGATGGAGGAGCCATGTTTATAGCCGGTTCCTCCAGTGTTCTGGAGCCTCCGGTAAATGATTTATGGACCGTTCCGGGAGAAGAAGAACTACTTAAAAAATGGGTGAAGACCGATGCCAAATTTTTCAACACCATTGATCCCACCATTTTTTATATGGAAAGGCAAATCGAGGATTTCCTAAACGCACTGGAAACAGGCGGAAAACCATTGGTAACAGGAGAAGACGGTCGCAGAACGGTTGAACTTTTTACTGCCATCTACCGGTCACAAAGGGATAATAAACCCGTAAAATTTCCATTACAGCCTGAAAACAATAACGATATGGATGGCAGATTAACTAACCTATAAACCCGTATACTTAAGAAACTCTTCTCTTACTTGCCGTTCATTAAACCGGCCACTGTATTCCGAAGTAACAGTGGTGCTGCTGTCATCATTTACACCACGACATGATACACAAAAGTGCCGGGCATGCACCAGAACAGCCACATCATCTGTTTTCAGCACCTTCTTTAACTCATTTGAAATTTGTTTAGTCATCCTTTCCTGTACCTGCGGCCGACGTGCATAATAATCAACAATACGATTTATCTTACTTAATCCAATTACTTCTCCGGAAGAAATGTAAGCAACATGAGCTTTCCCCTGAACAGGAAGAAAATGATGCTCACAAAACGAATTTACACGAATATCCTTCTCCACAAGCATCTCATTGTACTTAAACTTATTCTCAAACAATGAAACTGCCGGCTTATTGGCAGGATTCAAACCATAAAATATCTCCTTTACATACATTTTTGCCACCCGGTGCGGTGTTCCGCGTAAACTGTCATCGGTTAAATCAAGCCCCATGATTTCCATTATTGCCCGAAAATGTTCTTCAATGGCAGATATTTTTTCATTGTCACCTTTTTGAAATGCATCTCCGCGAAGTGGAGTTTCCAATGACGTTCCAATATGCTCATCTCCTTGTACGGCAAACTCATTCAGTAATTCCTGCATATGGTTGTTTCCATTTCTGTAGGATTTCACATTTCCATTAATCTGCCCTATTATTTCTTTATTGCTCATCATTTCAATTCTTTGTTAAAACATTCAACATTCAAACAAGCTATTTTACATTTTGTTTAAGATATTGCATTTGTTGTTTAAACAACTTAATCAAGCTGTTTAAGTACCTGACCTCTTAGTATACATTGAGCCAATCGTAATTTATGTTTGTTAATCTATTTTAAAACATAAAAAAATTAATTGAAATAGATTATCTTAGAGGAAAAAGCAGGTAAAATGAGCAATGTATTACTGGAATATTTAAATAATCGTCTTGGTGAGCAAAGAGCAAATGACAACAGGAAGAAAATTCCCGGACCATTAATAACTATTTCCAGGGAAGTCGGATGCAATGGAGTAAAACTGGCCCGAAAAATGGTAGAAAGCCTTAATCAGCGTCATTTGGATACGAATTGGAAAGTTCTGAGCAAGGAGGTCTTTTTAGAAAGCGCAAAGGAGCTGAATATGGAGCCGGAGCAGGTAAAAAGGGTTTTTAAATTTGACAGTTACACCTTTAATGAGATATTGAACGCTTTTGGGACCCGAAAATTTAAAAGCGATAAAAAAGTTATCAGAACAGTTATTGAAATAATTCATTCTACCGCAGAAGAGGGATTTTGCATCATTGTAGGCCGCGCTGCACATATTATTGCCCATGATATAAAAAATTCGCTGCACCTCAGGTTTGTTGCCCCGATGGAATACCGGATAAAAACAATTATGACGAACAATTACCTGAACAGGGAAGAGGCCATTGAATTTATTTCCAAGGTAGAAAAAGAAAGGGCTGCTTTTCGCAGGGCAATAAAGAAAGAAGCGCTGGAACCCGATTGTTTTGATATGTGTTTAAACAGGGCATCATTTCAGGACGAGGAAGCCATTGAACTGATAACCCTGGCTGCAGAAAAGAAAAACATATTCAAAGACTACTTTCAGACCTCACAACATTACTAAAATAACAGCTGCTGTTGCTGCCTTTGGCTGTTAAATCCATAGCCTGTCCAGTCAATTTCAGGAATAAATGGTTCAAAACAATTGATTTTACCGTATAAAAAGTCATTGCTCCTATGGGGTAAATGATAGCACATCATGGGATGCATAGTAGCAATTACATTTTGCAGAGGTATATCTTTTATGGCTCCGGCGGCATGATTTCCCCATATAAACCACGTTATATGCGGAGCTTTTTCAGCAATGTAATTCAATAGGTTTCTTGTAAAGGATTCCCATAAATTCTTATGGCTTCCCGGCTTCCCCGGCTGACAGGTAAATGAAGTATTCAGCAATAAAACGCCCTGACTTTCCCAATGCTTAAACAACTGATCCGGAGGAAGTATTGGAAAATCGGTATATATTTTATCTTTTAACTGTTTATACACTATAATTTCTCCTGTATAAGCTTTATAAACAGCGCGCAATATATTTTTCAACGATACATTCTGAAAAGGTTGACTCCACGACTGCAATGTTCCAACCTCGAATGCACGTCCGGTAGCAATTCCGGGCTGCGGATAAGGATCCTGCCCAAGTATTACAACTTTAGAGGCAACAAGAGGAAGAGCAAGAAACCGAAGCACCTTTTCAGGAGCAGGTGTATACACTGATCGGGTTACCTCTGCCCCGGCATTTGTTGCTATCTTTATGATTTCATCAGAAAGAAAGGGAAACCAGTCGGGATGAACATCAAGCTCTTTTAAAAAAAGAGATTCCTTCATCACCCTATCCCGTAATTTTTTCAGGCAATCCTTTTACATTAATTGGTTTCAAATGATCGGGTCTTATTTCAAACATATCGTTGGGAGTAAGTTCACACTCTTCAATCATTTGAATGCAATATTCCAGCTGTCCCAAATCCCTTCCGGTGTTGTTGGTACCAAACGTGAATTTCACTCCTGCCGCTTTTGCCATTTTAACCATCTCTGCGGAAGGAAGTTTATACCTGGCATTTATTTCCAGAGCCACATTATTTTCTGCCAATACATCCACCACCCTCTGCATACGTTCGTTGGTCCACAAGCGGCTGTGATCCTCCATCAACTCATTTGGTAAAACTGTAGGGTTCACATATATATCAACAGGTTCCTGTGAAAAGATGGCTTCAATCTTGCCCACCATCTGGTCCATGAACTGTTGTTCATCATCCACCCACACTTCTTCGGGTATCCATATCCTGTTTCTTCTGCCCTTTGAATCGGTAAATGTCATTGCATCGGTAAATACGTAGTCGAATTCTGCAATTGCTTCAGGTGAAAACAAAGTAACCCATTCCCTGCCCTCGGCCTGCATACCTTTAAATGTAGGACTGCCTTTAACAGAGTCGATATAGGCATATAATGATTCATCGTTGGTAACCGGAAAATGCAAACCGCAATTTGGTGCCACTCCATAGTTTATACCTAAATGTTGTGAATTGGTAACCACCTCTTCTATAGTCAGTCCCCCCTTGAGATGAACATGGTAATCAATTAGCGGAAAACCTGCCCGCATAAGCTTTGTATTCAATTCATCCCATTCTTCATCTATGTTTGTATAATCAGGCGTACTTTCAGGCAAGGCCCGCGCACGGATATTTCTGAACCAGACCGTACTTCCGGGATCATGTGCCTGCAGGGCAAAAGTTCCCTTTCCAAGGCGCATATTTTCACTGCCCTCAGGCCTCCATGGATTTTGAGGCTCGCGGTATTCATTCACCTTTACATCGTTTACATACACTTCAACCAGGTTTCCGGCTACCCTTACCCGCATTGTATACCATTCATTGTCTTCAACCAACGGGTAATAAACATTGCGCACATTGTATATACTTCCTGTTTTCCGTCTTTCCGGATGATTTTCCGAACCTCTGTACGAGTTGTTCACCTGTATCTCATAACCTTTTTGAGGCCAGCCTTCAGGCTGATATTCAGTATGGATAAATATCCCTGAATTGGAATTTACATCGGTTTTCACCTCAGCTTCAAATTCGAAATCCTTGTATTCTCCTTCGTAAAAAAGGTGGGCACGTTCTCCTGCGCATTTAATTGCTCCATCTTCCACTGCAATGCTTTCAGGATTTTCAGTTGATATTTTCCAGCCGTCAAGTGATTTACCATCAAACAGGTCAACCCATTCTTCAGAAGGGTTATTCGACTGACAGCCGGCTAACATTAAAATTGCTGCAAAGAAACAGTAAAATGCAGATGTTTTCATATCTTGACTTTTAGTTATTCTTTTATTTTCAAAATGATGATGATGGTTCAAATCTAATCATTTGATTCTTCATTTTCGAATTTATCCTGAGGATTATTTCCCTTATAGCTTAAAACAAGTAGTATTAAAACAATAAAAGCCAGGCTAAATGAGGCATAGCTGTAATTTCCAAGCCACGAGTAAGAAAGGCTGTAAAACACCGGCGCCAATGCACTGGAAAAAACAGTAACCGACATTACGAAACCGGTTATGCTTCCAAGATGTTTGCGCCCATAAAACCGGGGCCAGGTAACACTCATCAAAACGTTAAACAAGCCATTTACCATGCCGTGCCCCAGAATAAAACCGTAATAAAAAATTCCCTCGTTCAGGTTTGCCAGAGAGAGAAGTGCTATTAACTCTCCGCTAAGGAAAAAATACAAAAGGTATTTTAATTTGATGCGATCGCTGATCCATCCCCCAATAAACGAGATGCCCACCGACAAAAATGAAATAGGTATAAAAATCGCAAGAGCTTTTTCACGGTCCATATCCGCAACTTCAAAAATTGAAATAAGGTGAAAAGTAAAACCTGTAATGTAGAATGCATTTATTGCCAGTGGAATGACATAAAGCCAAAAGACCAGCTTGCTCCGGGCTTCTCCTAAATTAAACTCCTGAAAGGGACGAATGGTTACTTTATGCTCTCTGTGCCGGTGTTTTTCGCCATCAGGAATGAGTCCTGAATCTTCCGGATTATCGCGAAACAACAAAAAAGCAAAGAGTGTAAACCCAATTCCAAGAAAGCCCGCCATGATTACCCATGCCAGCCTCCACGATGTTTCCTGTATCAATCCGTCAAAAGTTAACGGGGCAATTGAAAACCCCAACGCAACAAATACCGACATAATGCCATTGGCAAAACCACGGCGTGCGACAAACCACTTCATCAGCATATTCCGGGATGTCATGGTCAGAACTCCCTGTCCTGAAAAGCGCAACAAAAAAAATAAAAAGATTAAAAGAAGTATAGCCACACTGTTATAGGCCATTGAAGTATAATCTACCGCAAAAACCCCTAATATGCGATCGGATTGACTCAGCAACAGCAGTGCAACAGCCAGTATAAATGCAGCGGCTATGGCTGTCCAACGTGCGCCAAACTTATCGTATTGCCGCCCGGCCCATGTCAGCAGCAACGAACTGCATATGGTGCCAATCATGTAGGCAGTGCTTATTTGATTCCTGCTGATTTTTATATTTTCAATCAGATAATCGGTAAAGGTTGACACCCCCATTGTTTGCCCCGGAGCGCTCGCCAGCACACCAATTATGGAAGCAAATAATATTATCCAGCCATAAAAGATTGGAGACTTCAGCGGATTAAAAGGGATATTATTCCATTGTTGTTTGAATGCCATTCCTGATTTTTCAGTAAAATTACAGATTGGGCAGAAGAATTGTTCATAGATTTCTCACGAATGACAAATAACAACAAAAGCTTAACTTTTTGTTTAATAACTCCCAAAACCACGTACGGGGCTTTTGCCTGCACCTTACAAACCATTGAAAAACAACAACATCACAAAAATTTACAGCACTACCTCTCCAATTTGAATTAATGGTTTGCTGTTTGTAAAATTTGGAACATCAGCCATTAATTTTCGGGCATTGCTTGTAAATGATTCTTCAAATGCAGCGATGCTGTCAAAATATAAATTTGCAACTGCTATATAAGAGGGGTCGGAACCGGGCGCACCCCCACTTATACCCTTTTCAACCGATGCCGCTTTTACTGCATCCCCGAGTAATTCCTTCACCAAAAGAACATGTTTGTGACTGTAATAATCCATATCAAAAACTATATTCTCGCCAGCAGGATAAAATACACTTACTTTAATCATTCCTTTTTTCATGGTCGTATAACTTTACTGTTCAACAGATGCCTGTTATTTTTTCCGGGCTGCTTTTAAGCAACAAAAATTGCAAGATGCTCCAACGTATACAATTAAAAGTGAACCTGTAGCAGATCGTTATAGTTCTCCTTCCCTTCCAAGACTAACTTATTGCCCTAAAGCAGCATGTCAGGCATTTGATGTAAGGTACTGAAATAATTCAGCTATTTGAACCGAAGAATGTATTATTTTTGGCCTTCTAAACTGAAATTATTTACCTATAAAAAACAAATGATGAGAGTTACAATGCTTCTTGCAGGTTTAATGATTCTTTTTACAGCCTGTAATCCAAAAAATGAAACCAATTATCTAACCGACCCTGTTGAACTTGTAAACCCGCTTATGGGTACCGATTCAGAATTCAGCCTGAGTAATGGCAACACCTATCCGGCCATTGCACGTCCCTGGGGCATGAATTTCTGGGCACCACAAACCAATAAAATGGGCAACGGCTGGATGTATCAATACGATGCCTATAAACTGCGGGGGTTTAAACAAACCCATCAGCCAAGCCCCTGGATAAACGATTACGGTCAGTTTTCGCTTTTTGCCACAACAGGAAAACCAGTGTTTAAGGAAGATGACAGGGCCAGCTGGTTTTCACATAAGGCGGAAACAGTAAAGCCTTACCTGTATGAAGTGTACCTTGCCGATTACGATGTGCAGGCTGCATTCACAGCCACAGAAAGGGCTGCCGGATTTGAATTTACCTTTCCGGAAAGCGACAGTTCAAACGTCGTTATCGACGCTTTTGACGGAGGTTCATATATAAAGGTTATTCCCGTAGAAAATAAAGTAATTGGCTATACGACTAAAAACAGCGGAGGAGTGCCTGAAAACTTTAAAAACTGGTTTGTAATCCGGTTTGACAAACCATTTACAGCATTTTACACTGCCGACAATGAAACTCTTTTTCCGGGGCAGGCTGAATTAAAAGATCTGCATACGGGCGCTGTTGTTGTGTTTAATACCAAAAGCAGGGAAACAGTTTCAATGAGGGTTGCTTCCTCTTTCATCAGCCTGGAGCAGGCGGAACTAAACCTTGAACAGGAACTGGGGGATAAATCGTTTGCTGAGCTTGTTGCCGAAGGTAAGGCTCAATGGAATGCAGAGCTGGAAAAGATTAAAATTCAGACTTCCGATGTTGATAAGGCAAAAACATTTTACAGCACCTTATACCGGTGCCTGCTGTTCCCCAGAAAATTCTATGAAGTTGATGCAGAAGGCGATATAGTCCACTACAGCCCCTATAACGGACAGGTTCTTCCGGGTTACATGTTTACCGACAATGGATTCTGGGACACTTTCAGAGCTGTTTTCCCTTTCTTTACATTAATGTACCCCGAGTTGAACAGCCAGATAATGGCAGGCCTTGTAAACACCTACAAAGAAAGTGGATGGCTCCCTGAATGGGCCAGCCCCGGGCACCGCGACTGCATGATTGGCTCCAATTCGGCCTCGCTCATAGCCGATTCCTACCTGAAAGGCATTCGCGGCTACGACATTGAAACCCTCTATGAAGCCATTCTGAAAAACACTGAAGGCATGGGCCCGGTGAGTTCAGTAGGCCGTTACGGAGCAGAGTATTACAATAAGCTGGGTTATATACCCTATGATGCAGGCATCAGGGAAAACACTGCACGAACCCTGGAGTATGCATACGCCGATTATTGTATTGCTGAACTGGCAAAAGCACTTGACAAACCTGCCGAAGAAGTACAGCTTTTTGAGAAAAGGGCTCAAAATTACCGCAATGTATTTGATCCCGAAACCCGCCTGATGCGCGGTAAAAACGAGAACGGACAATTCCAGGCTCCTTTCAATCCCTATAAATGGGGTGATGCTTTTACAGAAGGAAACAGCTGGCACTACACCTGGAGTGTGTTTCACGATGTGGAAGGATTGGCACAGCTTATGGGCGGGCGTTCACAATTTGCCAGTATGCTCGATTCTATTTTTCGTGTACCTCCTGTCTTCGACTGCTCTTACTACGGCTTTCCCATTCATGAAATCCGGGAGATGCAGATTGTCAACATGGGAAATTATGCGCATGGCAATCAACCCATTCAGCATATGATATACCTCTACAATTATGCCGGTCAACCCTGGAAAACACAACAACACATCCGCGAGGTGCTTACAAAACTTTATCAGCCAACTCCCGACGGATACTGTGGCGATGAAGACAACGGTCAAACATCGGCATGGTATGTATTCTCTGCACTGGGTTTTTACCCTGTTTGTCCCGGAACGCCGGAATACGTAATCGGGTCACCCCTTTTCGAGAAAGTTCAGATGGAACTGCCTAACGGAGAAAAGCTCATTATTGAAGCGCCGGGAACGGAAAAATCACCATTTATAAGGAAGGCCAGCTTAAGGGGTAAAGCGTTGAATAAATCGTATTTAACTCACCAGGAACTTCTGAAAGGCGGCCGGCTTGTTTTTGAGATGGGATCGGAACCTGAAAAGTCGCTGTGGAGTTCTCCCGAGAGCTATCCCTCATCGGTTTCGCAAATATCTGAGTAATATTTCTGATAACAACTAAATCTAACGAACATGGCATACCTGTCGAAACAAAAATTGTTCAGCCCGCAGTGGTTTATCGATTATATGTACATATTAACCGGGTCATTTATTCTTGCAGTGGGCTTTGTATTTTTTGTAGCCCCGCATAAAATAGTACCTGGAGGAGTATACGGCATTGCCATTGTGGTACATCATCTCACCCGCGGGATGTTTGCCATCTGGCCCGATGGCTTTCCCATCGGGTTGTTCGGATTGCTGATAAACATACCGCTTACCATTGCCGGGATAAAGATTCTGGGGCCACGGTTCGGGATAAAAACAGTTGTCGGGTTTGTACTCACATCAATTTTCATAGATGGCATCACCTACCTCCGTCCTATAGGTGATGCCCCTCTTGTTACTGATGTTTTGCTCTCAAGTGTCTTTGCCGGCGTACTGGTAGGTGTTGGGCTCGGACTTATCTTTAAGTCGAGAGCCACATCGGGAGGTTCCGACATCATTGCCATGATAATCGGAAAATATACCCATCTTCAACTGGGGAAACTGATGATTTATGTCGATTCGGTAATCGTACTGACGGGGCTGGTTGCATTTAAAGACTGGCAGATTCCACTTTATTCATGGATAGTAATCTTCATAACCGGTAAGGCCATTGACACAATACTTGAAGGGGCAGATTACAACAAAGCCCTACTTATAATTTCCAAAAAACACCTTGAAATAAAAAACAAGATTTTAACGGATTTGGAGCGTGGCGGCACCTATCTGAAAGGAGAGGGAATGTTTACCGGAGAAGAGAAACAAATAATTTATACTGTGGTAAGCCGCCGTGAGGTGGCTGTTCTGCAGGAATACATAAGTAATGTAGACCCCGATGCTTTTATAACTGTGATGGATGCCCGGGAAATTTTAGGAGAAGGATTTCAGAATCTCCGCAAAAAGGTGGAAGCCGGATAGAATAACAGCTTCAGGGTCATCTGCTCGATTTTCGCCATTCACATGCCGAATTCGTTAACTTGCCTATAGAATATGTTATTTTTTCCTAAATGAAAATCATGAAGATTCATTTTTTATAATTTTGACTTGTTCTGAAAGCAAAAACAAACCATGGGCAGATTTCTTTTAATTTTTCTCCTTGCATTCCTTTATTTCAAGCCGAATAGCTATGGCCAGTCGGTTGGACTGGTATTAAGTGGCGGCGGAGCCAAAGGCATTGCGCATATAGAAGTTATCCGCACCCTGGAGGAAAACAACATTCCCATCGATTACATTGCCGGCACTTCAATTGGAGCCATCGTCGGGGGACTTTATGCTGCAGGATATTCACCCGATGAAATGGAAGAATTATTCCGCTCCGACGATTTCTATTTCTGGTCGACCGGCCGCATTCAAAAGGAATACCGTTATCATTTCACCCGCCCTGAAGCCGACCCTTCATGGCTCGAGCTTCGGCTGGCACGAAAGGATGACCGGCTGACTGTACTTCCTCCCACCAATATCATTCCCGAAGTGCAAATGGATTTTGCCTTTATGGAACTGCTATCCTCAACAAACACTGCCTGCAACCATCATTTCGACAGTCTCATGGTGCCATTCTTTTGTGTTGCCACCGATGTACATTCAAATGAAGCGGTTGTTTTACGTAAAGGCGATTTAAGTGAAGCTATCCGTGCTTCCATGACATTTCCCATCTATTACAAAGCCATACAAATCGACGGCAAGCTGTTGTTCGACGGAGGCATTGTAAACAATTTTCCGCAGGATTTAATGGAAGAAATATATAATCCCGATATTATTATTGGCCATAAAGTAGCCAATGCCACCAAAGAACCGGGAACCGATAACCTGTTGGAGCAGATTACAAATATGGTAATGCGGCCTACCAATTATGAAATACCACCAGAAAGAGGCATCCTGCTTGAAACAAAATTTGACAATGTCAGCCTGCTCGATTTTCAGAAATACGATTTTATAGCAGCAGAAGGGCGTAAAACAGCGGAAAGTTTTATCGACAGTATAAAAACACGAATTCAAAAAAGGGTTAATGAAGATGAGGTGAACCGGAAACGAAAGGCGTTCAATGCGACAAAGCCCGAATTATATTTTCAGAACGTACAGGTTGAAGGCATTGAAGACCCTATGCAACGAAGATTCATCATCCAATCGATAAAGCACAGTTATAACATTGTGTCGCTGGAGGAATTAAAAAAAGAATATTTTAAACTTATTGCAAACGAACACCTGAAATCAATAAGGCCGCAGGCATACTACAATCCGGAAACCGGCTTTTACGATCTCCATCTGAAGGTGGAACCCGAAAAGAAAATGCGAATCAACATTGGAGGTAATATTTCAACAAAACCCATAAACCAGGGTTTTGTAAATTTCGATTACCGGACTTATCACAACAGGGCATACACCCTCAGCTCGAACATCTATTTCGGGCGTTTTTACAGTTCATTCAAGCTTGGAGGACGAATCGATTTTCCCACTTCCCTGCCCTTTTACCTGGCCGCATACTCTACGCTGAACCGATGGGATTTCTTTGCATCCAGTACGGAGTTGTTTTTTGAGGATGTCAGGCCCCCATACATTATTCAGGGAGAATACAACCTGCGAGTGGAATCGGGCATTCCGCTGGGATTGCATTCAAAACTGTTTGCCGGCGGATCGTTTTCCAATGCCAACGATGAGTATTATCAGACCGATATTTTTAAAAAAGAGGATCAGCCCGATCAAACAACTTTTAGCGCATTTTCAGGCCAACTGGGTTTTGAACGCAATTCACTCAACTATAAACAGTATGCCACCGAAGGCGCATTCAGTTCTATTACTGCAAAATACATTACCGGCAGGGAAACAAACAAACCAGGAACAACTTCAGCGGCTACAGTACGGACTGCAAGGCATCACGGTTATTATTTACTGCAGGCAAAATTGCTCAGGCACATCAACTTCGGCAAAAAGTTCACGTTGGGAACCCAATTCGAAGGAGTATTCAGCAACAAGGAACCTTTTAAAAACTACCGGTCTACAATGCTTACAGCTCCGGGCTACACACCTACCCCTCACAGCCATTCATTGTTTATTGAAAATTTTCATTCAAACAACTATGTGGCCGGAGGGTTAAAAACTATTTTTCATTTGAAGCCTGCACTTCACCTGCGGATAGAGGGACATGCTTTTTTACCTTTTAAGGAAGAACTTCCTACTCCTGAATTTACAACCTATAAAAGCGACAAATACTTTTCGAATTATTACCTCCAGGGAATGGCATCATTGGTATACCATACCGGTGTAGGCCCTGCAAGCATATCGCTCAATTACTACGATAAGCCCAATACAAATTTATACATGACCCTGAATTTTGGATACATCCTTTTCAATAAAAGGGGGTATTAAAGGTGCAGTAAAGGGCAGGGTTAGTTTTCAGGAAATTGAAACACCGGGCTGAAGCACCGGTGCAAAAAGGATCTTTTACACCGTGGCTTTGGCCCGGTGACTAAGATAAGGTACTCCTCTCTCCCGGCAAAAAATTCCAGGCAAAAAACTTCGCCACGGGTATATGACTATCATTCAGGAAGGAGTGATATCATCATGTGTCTACTGTTCCTTAACAACCAACGGAATGGTAAACATGAACCGGCTTCCCTCCCCCGGCGAACTTTCCACCCGTATTTCCCCGCCATGCTTTTCTATAAATTCCTTGCATAAAATCAAACCCAATCCTGAACCTTTTTCTCCTGAAGTACCCCTGGTACTTTCCTGATAATCAACCATGAACAAGGACTGTTTCTTTTTTTCATCAATACCAATTCCCTCATCGGAAATCTCAATTTCTACAAAATTCCTTTTCTTACGGGCATAAACATCCACCTTACGGCCCGGATGAGAAAATTTGATGGCATTGGCCAGCAGGTTTTGCAACACCGACTGAAGCATATTCACATCGGCCATAACAACAAAATCATGTTCCAGGAACTGGTTTAACTGAATGTTTTTGATTTCTGCCGATGACTTCATCATTTCAATCACTTCCTTAATGATCAATTTTAGAGACTGGGGATGGGGTTGGAAAGCCATGTGACCTGTATGGGCTGTCACCCAATTGAGCATATTGGTCAATACATCAAGCATTGGTTTTGCCGACAGGTTAATGAATTCAAGTATTTTAAGCACCCTCTCTCTGTCGTATTTGTCGAAATTATTGAGCAATAAATCGGTAAACCCGATAATGCTGTTAAACGGAGTTCTTAAATCATGAGCAATTATTGAATAGATTTTATCTTTGGTAGCGAGAAGTTCTTTCAAGCTGGTCTCTGCCTCTTTTTGCTCGGTAATATCACGGAGAACCGAACCAAACAGCTGATTGCCATTATCAAGATCGATATGAAAATTTTTTGACTGAAGGGTTCTTACTCCTTTGCCAACAACTAAAATTTCATTCTCAATCAGAGCATTAAAAACTTTTGGATTTGATTTGTTGACCACCTCATCAAATCGTTCCCTGATAAAAGCTTTGTCTTTATACTTACCATGTATAATTTCGTATTGAATTTCATAAAATAATTTTCCTACAGCATCCTGTTTTTTTATTCCTGTTATTTGTTCGGCACCCGAATTCCAGATAACAATTGTGCCATTTTTTTCGAATACAACCAAACCATCGGTAATTTGATTAATTATCTTCTTTAGCTTTAACTCACTGTCATTTAAAGCTTTTTCCAAATTTTTTTGTTTAGTAATATCACGGCAAACATGAATATAGGCCTGTTCATTGTTCCAGATAATTTTCTGAGCAATGACATCAAGTATAAAAGTATCTCCGGCTCTGTTTCTGTGAATCGCTTCAAATCTGGTGCTTCCGGTTCGTAACAGTTCTTCCACATTTTTCATGATAGCATCTTTATTGTGCGATGCATCAACTTCTAATATTGAGGTATTTATAAATTCATTAGATGGGATCATGTATTTTTTACATGCAGCTGCATTTGCCGAAAGAATTGTTCCATCTTCGGAAAGAATGAAAATGTAATCACTGGCATTCTCAAACAACTTCTTATAATTCATTAATTCGATGACACTTGCTGTTTGTTTCTCCTTAAGAAGATTTTCAAGTTCTTCGAAGGCCTGTAACATTTTTTCATCAGGGAAATGATTTTGAACCGAAGATTCAAAATAATATTTAAGTTCCTGGAATTTTTGTAAAACATCCATGGTCGTTCTGTTTGGTTTGTATTGGTAGTTTTATATAAGGTGGCACATGAATTCTACATATGCAACCTGTTAAAAAGTCAATACTTTTGCGCCATCCTTCAGATAACCTGATAATGTTTCACCCATAGCTTTTACTTCAAACCCCATATCTTTAAGTTCATCAGCTACTCCATACTCATTGGCACACGTTATACAGGCTTGTATAAGCACCCCATCATTCTGCATGGCCCGGAGCTTTTGCTGTACCTTCAGGTTTTCGGCGACCAGTTTTGCCGAAGGTCCCCAAATAATCAATACAGCTTTATCAAAAAAGTTCTTGGAAACGACAGCATGAGTGTACATAAAAACCATACGTTCGGCAACATAAATATCGCCACTTGTCCATACGACAACTAATGTACCCGCTTCTTGATCAGGTTTTTCAGAGTTCTTCATAGGTTTCAGAATTAATGATAATCAAGTTACAAAAAAAAAATGATTCTAAAATGATACTTTACAACATAATTATTTTTTGACTTATAGGGGTTTCATCACGATATGCTTGTAAAGTTCCACAATAATATCGACGAGAAAATAATTGACCAATTGTAGTAAGCTTCGTATATTTGAATCAGTAGAAACGAATACCTGGAAAAGCAATGAAAAAAAAGGCAGGAGAAGTACAGTTGGAGGCTATTCAGGGTGATATAGCCAATCAGCCGGACATTACGGCAGTTGTAAACGCTGCAAATGCACAGCTCATGCCGGGAGGCGGTGTAGCCGGGGCAATTCACCGGGCAGCAGGGCCTGCACTTGCAGAAGATTGCCGGCGGCTGGCTCCAATCAGGCCGGGAGAAGCCGTATTGACTAAAGCCTTTAATCTTCCAAACCAATATGTGATTCATGCTCTGGGGCCAGTTTACGGCAAGGATAAACCTGAAAACATTTTACTTGCCGATTGCTATCGCAACACGCTGATAATTGCCGAGGAGCAGAAAATCGATTCTGTCGCCTTCCCTGCCATCTCTACGGGTGCCTTCGGCTTTCCGTTCGAAGCAGCAACCGACATTGCCCTTCAGACCATACTTGAAATGGTGCCGGATCTAAATTACATAAAACACATACGGTTTGTCCTTTTTGGTGATATCGATTTTGAAGTGTATGTTGACCGGCTCAGGGATATTAAAGAGTAGACTTTGACCCAAAGGTTCTATACCTTTTTCCTGTAAAACAGGTTGTCCATCGAATACTTGCCCGGTCCGTAAATCAGCAAAAACAGCAGCAATAATGTCATTGCAAAGTCGGTGCGTGCAGCATGTGCCATAAACCAGAATCCTTTATCGTTTAAGATGGGAATTTTTGTAGTGATAATAGCTGTAATCATTATAACGAGCAAAGGTACTACTGAGAGGCGGGTTAACAGGCCCAGCAATATCAATGTACCACAAACCACTTCAAATATTGCTACAAACCAGGCAAGAAACTCAGCATATGTAAAACCTATTAATTCAAATCTCCCTACCCCGGTAATCTCAGGATATAAAAATTTTTGAATTCCTTCGGAAAGGAAAACCAAACCAACAATCAGCCGGATTAAAATAAAGGTGCGTGTTTTTTCAGAACGGAAAATTTTACGAATTGTATTCATCAGGTACAAAATTTCTGCACAGCAAGTGCCACATACTATAAAGCTCTGGTTCTGAAAGAACAACGAAACCCATCATATGTTCACAGCTGAATCCTGATGTTCCCATCTGCCGGTTCATACCAATCCAACACCCAGCGCAAGTGAAATCAACACCAGCATAACAGCCACCATTACCTGGATGAACCGAAGAGTTATTTTGTGCAACAGCAGCCTTCCGATAACAGCCCCGGCAATGGCCGATAAAGTTGCAGAAATAAGAAGAGTTGTGTTTTCAGCTAAACCCGATGAAGAATACCGGGAAGCATATACCGATAACCGGGTAAAATCAACAAGCGAGGCTATAATAACACCGGTAGCTATATAGGCTTCTTTCGACAAACCGCTTTTAATTAGAAAAGCGCTTCGCAATGCCCCCTGTATGCCCGCTAAACCACCAAAAAAGCCACTTAAAGCGCCTCCCAGCATCAGTTTGCTTTTACCAAACTGTATGCGCTGAGCCTGCGGCAATACTTCAAATAACGAAAAAAACATCAGCAGCACAGCAATAATCAGTTTAAGCGGGGTAATCTCAAACTCCCTTCCCCATAATTCATAACTGTAAAGCATGGGCAAGCCCGATAATTTTAGAAGCAACCATGCCCCGGCAAATGATGCCAGGATGGCCGGTATACCAAAACGTAAAAGTACCGACTTGTCTGCCTTCCTGCCTACAAGCGCCATCTTAAACAGATTATTGCTGAAATGCACCACGCCTGTCAGGGCTATGGCAATATCAACAGGAAAAAACAGGGCAAATACAGGCATTAATATGGTGCCCAGTCCAAATCCTGAGAAGAAAGTCAATACGGCTGTTAAAAATGCAGCAATGCTTATTACGATAAGTTCCGGCATATTCAAAACTCTAAACACATGACAGTATAAAACTATGTCGATCTATGCAAAAATAACAGAATCAATTATTAACCTGATAAGTCCTGCAGTAAAAAAAAGAACCTGAAAAAAACAATTTTACATCTGTGCATTTCCGACAAATATTCCTTCTTCAGGCTATCCGCCAAGATTTTTAAAATTGGACAATATATTTCAGTAGCGATAATTCACTAACCAAGACCTTTTCTCCGGGAATTATTTTTAATCCTTGCATTTTCAACCTGGTTGCTTCTTAATATCATCTTCGGACCAACTACGGATCAAACTCGGATTAAACTCGCAATTTTCCGAATTTGGTCTGAGTATGGTACGAAGTCAAACAGAAGTTAAAGATGCTCCGGTTCGATTTTGTAAATGAAAATAACCGTATTTTGAATATCCTTCAGCAGAATATAAAAAGTAACCAGAAAATCTACTTCAACGATACAGTTTAAAGCAAGGATTATTTTATCAAGGAAGGGCTAAAACTTTTCGAACAATGAAAAACGATTTCAACAACAGGTAACAATTTTCGGTTCTCATTGAGATACTTTAAAATGATCAATAAGTTGCTGAGCAGCAGATTCAAAAAAAGTTTTTACCATGTGAAACTGCGAATCGGCTTTTTTTTCGGCAACAATTTCGGAAAGCCTAAGCACGGCGCCGTTCCATGCGGGCATCATCCAGCGGCCATCAGCCAATTTCCCAGGGGTTGCATTCTCATCAATGGGCTCCTCCGACATGAAGCTCAGGTAATAATAGGGTTCATCCACGATGTCATCGGGAATGGCCCAGCCCATACCCAGCGATTTCGTTTCCTTGCCCTCCTTGTTGTGTTCAATGGGAAAGGTAAAGCCGGTATCGAAATGATTGGGCCAGATGTAAACTGGACAAGTGCCTGTATAACCAGTCCGGAGTTCATTTAACACAAAATTGGCATTGTGCCGGTGTTTTATATTTTCCTTTACCGCATCTTCAGGCCCAATAGTAAAAAACATTCCCTTTTCGAGCGAATGCATTGGCAGTTCATAAGGCTGATCGGTTTTAAGCATGGAAACATCGGCACCTGTTTTATTCAGTTCCTTTTTAAACTCGATCAAAGCCTCAGCAAAGGTTTTACCTTCAAGGGGAATTTGACTTAGAACCGTCATGTTGTCATTTCTAATCTGCAGCACCAGGGTTTCCAGCAGCAGGGCTATAAGCCAGCCGTCGGGATGCTGATGCCCCAGCAACATTTCCTCTCCGGGAACAAATTGCATGGTAATGTTGCTTTTGTCTTCATTTTCCGGGAGCAGGTATCTTCCGGTTAACGAAATGTATTGTGCTGCCAGGTGCTGAACCTGAAGTGTTCTGTGGATTTCATCAGTATATTTATGTGTCAATAGCTTCCAGTTTTCCATATTTGTACACTTATTTATTTGTTACTTGCACTCCTTTCCAAAATGCCACATGGTCTTTAATTTTTGAAGCAGCTTTTGAAGGTTCCGGATAATACCAGGCAGCATCCTTATTGACTTCACCAACCACCTCCAGGTGGTAATAGGAAGCAATCCCTTTCCAGGCGCATTTGGTATGGGTACTGCTTTCTTTCAGGTATTCACGGCGTACCGATTCGGACGGAAAATAGTGGTTTCCTTCTACTTGTTTAGTTTCATTACTTTCTGCTATTGTTTTTCCGTTCCATATAGCCTTCATAACTATTTTGTTTATCGTTTCCTATAAATTCATCCTTAAACTCTTTCCCACAATGAGTCAACAAAATAGTTTTGGCTGTCGGCAAAATTAGATGCCACACGAAAGCCGTTGTCTTTTGCCAGTTTCCCGATGGTATCCACATCGTACTTTCGGGAACGCTCCATAAAAACCGTTTCCCATTGTTTAAAACGGAAGGTTTTTCCAAGTGCAGCAATATGAACGTTTTGATCGGCTTTCGACATCAAAAAACTTTTCACCTCACCGGTTTCCGGGTTGTATTCAGTGTGCTGTTCGAATTGACCGATGTTGAATTCAGCATCCAGTTCACGGTTCAGTCTTTCCAGCAGGTTAAGGTTAAACCGGCGGGTGTGCCCGTGTGGATCGTTGTAGGCATCAATTATTATTTTAGGAGACTTTTTCAAATCGAAACCTATCAGCAATTTATCTCCCGGGTTGGTGAATTCTGATAACTGTCGGAGAAACCGGTATGTTTCAGCATCTGAAAAGTTTCCGATGTTGGAGCCTAAAAAAAGAATAATCTTAAAATCGGCGGCAAAACCATTCAGTTCACCCAGCTTTTTAAAATAATCGCCGGTGCGTGGAAATACTTCCACTTCCGGAATTTCACGGTTCAGCATGGCTTTCATATCGTCGTTCGCTTTTGGGCTGATGTCAATAGGTATATACTGAAACCGAACATCGAGACCGGCAAGATGTCGGAGCAGAATCTTTGTTTTCTGCCCGTCGCCCGAGCCAAGTTCCACCAGGTTGAACGATTTTGTTCCGTTGCCAAAGGCATGTGCTATGGCTTCTTTATGTTTCAGGAATATTTCCTCTTCGCATCTTGTCAGGTAATATTCAGGCATCTTCATAATGTCCTGGAATATGGCGCTACCGGCATCATCGTAAAAATATTTCGACAGCAGGAATTTCGGTGTTGACGAAAGGCCTTTCAAGGTGTCGGCTGCAATTGCCGCAGTAACTGTTTGTTGTTGCATAATTTTTTCAGGGTTAAAAAAAATGAATTAAAAGTTATCACCGGCCTACGACCATTTTTTCTTCCGGCACACCGGTTTCATATGGATTTTTGGGGTCATTGCTCCATTCGAACCAACCGCCGTCGTACACTGAAACGCGCGGCCATCCCATGAGCCAGGCATTAAACCAGGCTTCACTGCCCCGCCATCCGGTACCGCAATAAAAAGCCAGGTGCTTATCGGGAGTTATTCCGTTGCTTTCCCAGATTTCAGCAACTTCATGGTACTCACGTGTTGTATGATCAACATTCCTGTAGTTTTCCATGTGGTAGGCATCACTGCCGCAATCGGCAAACACGGCGCCGGGAATTCGACCTTTTGCCTCAATATAATTGTACCCGCTGACCTCACCAATATATTCAGGCCAGCTTCTTACGCACACCAGTTCGCTGCCGGTATCGGCCAGTATTTTCTTAGCCTCGGGGGTATCAACAGCAAGTTCCGGTTTTGCCGGCACCTGCACGCCGAAATCAGGTACAGCATTTTTAGGCACATCTAATTTTGAGACTTCAAAGCCGGCGTCGGTCCACGACTGAAAACCACCGTTCAGAATTCGCACATCCTTCACTCCGGCATACATCATTATAAATGCATTGCGGATGGCACCAATATCGCCTGCTGCGCTTCCCGGAAACGGATCCTCGTTTTTGGGAAACATATGCTTTCCATACAAAACCACAGTGGTATCGGCAGTAATTCCATGTGCTTCCAGCGCCTGTTTAATTTCTCCAGGCGAACGCCTGTTCCAGGTTTCCGGCGCTTCGAGAGCCAGGGTATCCATATCGATGGCTCCGGGAATATGACCACTCAAATAGGCATCCCGGTTCCGGTAATGGGCATGCACAACCATAAACCGGTCATTGGTATACAGCAGTGGTTTCTCCCCGGCTATCAGCTTGTTGACCCACTCTGCTGAAACAAGCTGATTGAACCGTGTGAGTTTTTGTACAGGCAAATCAGGTGCTGCCATCCATTCTTCCACAAAATCATTATAAACAAATACATTGTTGTATCCCGATTTTTCAAATCGTTGGGCAGCTTCTCCGGCTTCCTTGGGAGTATACCCGTAAACCACCACATTATCATCGGGTAAAATATTTTTGCGTCTTACAATTTCTATCCAGTCGATGTAATTCAACCATTTTGCCGGCAGGCTTCTGGCTCCCTTTATATGCCCGCCACGTAATTCGCCCTGCAGTTGCCAGCCGTTATAGGCATCTGCCGAACGAACATCAACAATTTTACAATTCTTCTCCGATATCATTTCCTGAAGTTCCCTTGTGCCTATTGTCTTTACCATAAATTATTGTTATATATGTTATGCATTAAGTATTTATGTGTCTGTTCATCTGTTTAAAGGGAAACAATTTCATTGTAACAAAGTTTGCCCTCCTGCTGAAGGTCATTCATAACCAGCAGCTTTCATCAGGCAAAACATTTTAAACAGGCAGAAGTCGGTCTTTATATGCCTGGTGTTGCTTGTATTTCAACTGCAAGCAGTTATTTTTACTCTTGCTAATGGGACAAAAGAAAAAGAACATATTCATCTGGGGCGCAAGTTTTCTGATTGCAGAAGGATTAAAATCACTGCTCAATGGTACAGACCTGTTTTCGGTTGCCGGTATTTCTGGCAGCATAGAACAGCCAGTTGATGTAATGGGGGAAATTACACCCGATGTTTTAGTCGTTGATGCTGCAGCTGACGGATTTCAGGAAGTTGATTTTGGAACAGTTAAAAGGACAGCAAATCCTCCTGCAGTGTTGTTGATAGTCGATACGATTACCCGGAATGAATTTCAAAAATATTCAGAAGCTGGCATTGAAAACATTGTCCTTAAAAATGCCTCCGCACAGGAACTGCTAAATGCAGTTGAATCGGCTGCAAACAGAAGAAAAAACTACAGCAGTGAGATCCTGGATATCATCCTTGGATCGATTGAATCAAAACAGAAGGCAGAAAAGATAAACCAACTGACACCTTCTGAAATGGAAATCGTAAGGCTGATAGCCGGAGGACTGACTACCAAACAGATTGCCGCACGCCGCAACGTTAGCTTCCATACTGTTAATACGCATCGGAAGAACATTTTCCGCAAACTGGAGGTTTCCAATGCTTCGGAACTTACAATGAAGGCTATAAAGGCCGGATGGATTGATAATATTGAGTATTATATATAAGCCCGAAGTTAGTTTAAAGTCGTTTATTCATTAAAATTGGAACTACTGTTATTGCATCTAATCAGTGAATGCTCAGTAACGCGTAGTCATGACAACTGTTCTCCTGAAAACTGAATTATTTGAAAACATCAAAGCCGTCATGGAGAGTTTTTACCCATAATTTTGGGCACAATGAAATGATAACATATTTCAAAATTATCTTTGCACCTGATTCAAATTAGCAGGAACATTTCAACGGTAACCTGCAATTGCCGTAGAAGCAATATCATTAAATGAGCAGTCGGCAATATAAAACCACAACCGCTTTTCAAAAACCTTATTTCCCATTCCCAAACCTACTATATAACAAAGTTATGGGAGGTATTGTCTGCGGCGCACATGTTTCATCAATAAACTTAGTTTTTTCTGCGCCGCATACTACCCTACCAACAGAGCCGTCATTGCCTGCTCCGTCAGCTGACGGAAAAGCAATCTGACACTATTATGCAAAAACCTGCTGATGAAAAGCTGACCAAAGTTATTCTCTATGAAGTTCGGTTTGATTACCAGGGGTAACTTAGTACCCGGTAGTATAGCCCACAAGCGCGATCTTATTACCTTATTATTCAGGATTGTTGTTTTACATCTCATTACCTGTAGCCAATGTATTTGGGTAATAAGATAATAAGGTTTGCGTAGATGATTTATCAATCTGGCTACTTAGGTGAACAAATAAAATAAGGTTTTTAAGAGGTTGTGAAAATGTTTGGTTTCCATGAAATGATGATTTATTTCAGTACTACATTTGACACCTGATTTTACTCATTGTAATCGCAAATGGATTAGCATTATTATTCCTGATTAGTAGCTCATATTAAAAATGGATACAGCTGGCAATTTGCAGGTTGAAAGGCGACATTATTGACTTCCTTCAACTGAAGGAGAAGCAATCTGTTCCTGTTGACAGAAAACTCCGGCAGGAACTAATATCTATAACCAATTCAAACCTATTCAAACGAGTTCAAACCACTTTCTAACTTCTTCTTCCTACCATAAAACAGGTATATAAAAATCCATCATTTATGGGATTGCCTGCCCTTCAGGAGATGGGTAATTTTGCCGTTGCATAAAAATTCAAAAATTAACGGTAGAAACAGAGGTTATTCAAATTTCCTCAACTAATAATCCAGCAAGATGATATATAACAACATACTGGAGCTGATAGGCAAAACCCCGATAGTGGAGGCCAAAAGAATGGAAACCGGAAATTCGCGCCTGTTCATAAAACTGGAATACCAAAATCCGGGGGGATCCATAAAAGATCGTATTGGACTGTGGATGATTGAAGCGGCAGAAAAAAAAGGCAGGATAAAACCGGGTGATACGCTTATTGAGGCTACAGCCGGAAACACTGGGCTGGGACTGGCACTGGTAGCTGCACAAAAAGGCTATAAGCTCATTCTTGTAATTCCCGATAAGATGAGCCGCGAAAAGGTGATGCACCTTCAGGCAATGGGTGTGGATATCCGGATGACCCGCTCGGATGTGGAGAAAGGTCACCCGGAATACTACCAGGATTATGCCGAAAGGCTTACAAAAGAAATTCCCGGCTCATATTACATCAACCAGTTCAATAACGCAGCTAACCCGCTGGCCCATGAAATGACCACTGCACCGGAAATCTGGGAACAGATGGATCACGACGTGGATGCCATTGTTGTGGGGGTTGGCTCGGCAGGAACCATCGGCGGCTTAACCCGCTTCTTTAAAAAGATGGACAGGCAACCTGAGATAGTACTTGCTGATCCAAAGGGTTCCATCCTGAAGGAATTTTTTGAAACCGGTCAGTATGAATCAGCCGGCAGCTGGCTGGTGGAGGGGATTGGTGAAGATTTCGTACCGGCACAATGCGATCTTTCTTTGGTAACAAAGGCATATACTGTGTCAGATAAGGAAGCATTTCATGTGGCACGCGAACTGCTGAAAAAGGAAGGAATTTTTGCAGGTTCATCAACAGGCGTACTGGTAGGGGCAGCGTTAAAATATGCGGCCGAACAGAAGAGTCCTAAAAAAATCGTAACTTTTGCCTGCGACACCGGAAACAAGTACCTTTCAAAGATGTACAACGATGAATGGATATCGGAGAACGGATTTATGAACATACAAAAACAGCATAATTATTTATGAGCAAATACAGATTTTCAACACGGGCCATCCATGAAGGGCAGGAACCCGATGAAGCCACAGGAGCCATCATGACTCCCATCTATGCATCGTCGACCTACGTTCAGCAAAGTCCGGGCGTGCATAAAGGATATGAGTATTCAAGAAGCGCCAATCCAACGCGTACAGCCCTGGAAAGCTGTATGGCTTCGCTTGAAAACGGGAAATGGGGATTTGCCTTCGCATCGGGGCTGGCTGCCGAGAATGCCGTGCTGGAAACACTGGAAGCCGGTTCGCACATCATTGCCATGGAGGATATGTACGGCGGCACCTTCAGACTTTTCGACAAGGTTAAGAAAATTTCAGCTGGGCTTGAGGTTACATACCTTGATTTAAATAATGAGCAGGAACTTGAAACCTCAATAAAAGCAAACACCCGCCTGATATGGGTGGAGACTCCTACCAACCCGATGCTTACCATTGTCGATTTGCAAAAGGTGGCAGCGGTGGCCAAGAAGCACGGCATCATTACCGTTTGCGACAACACCTTTGCCTCGCCCTACCTGCAGCAACCATTTGATTTCGGCATCGACGTGGTGGTGCATTCGGCCACCAAATACCTGAACGGCCATTCGGATGTGGTGGCAGGTATCGTAGTTGTTCATGAAAAGCAGGAACTGGCCGACAGAATCCGGTTCGTGCAGAATGCCACAGGCGGTGTTTTGGGGCCGTTTGATTCATTTCTCCTGCTGCGGGGATTAAAGACCCTTCCCTTAAGGATGAAAGCCCACTGCGCTGCGGCAAAACAAATTGCCGGCTTTCTGGAGAACCACCCTAAAGTAGAGAAGGTAATTTACCCGGGGCTGCACTCTTTTCCACAACATGAGTTGGCTAAACGGCAGATGAAAGATTTTGGCGGAATGATAACCTTTTTGCTAAAAGGTGGCATTGAGGAGTCGCGCAGGTTCCTGGAAAAGACAAAGCTGTTTGCCCTGGCTGAAAGTCTGGGGGGCATTGAAAGCCTGATTGAGCACCCGGCCATTATGACTCATGCATCCATTCCAAAGAAGATGCGGGAGAAGCTTGGTGTTGCCGACAACCTGGTACGGATGTCAGTGGGACTGGAGGATGTGGAGGATTTACTGGAAGAGTTGAAGGAGGCGCTGGGCGAGGTGTAGGAGTCTGTGCCTGCATGCAGAATTCCCAGCATAAATGCTGGGGTTATGGAGCCCCTGAAGTTACTAACCCCGGCATTTATGCCGGGGCAACTGTCAGTTCCTCCTTTTATAACACCTCACCCACTCCGTCTGAAACTTAACCGGCAGTTTGGAGCCGGGAATGTTGTCCAGTACCAGGGTCATCAAATCGATGTGCAACGGGAAATCAATGCCGTTGCGTTCGATATTCAGCACTTCTGTTTCGTTAATCTTCCAGGTGAAGTTCCGGCTGTTTTTTTCAAGGGTAAAAATGTACCATTTGTCTTTATTCAGGTTTGAAATGTCGAGACCTTCCAGTTCCTGTTTGCCTTTATCGTCTGTTTTAGCGATACCCAGCCGGTTTTTGGCTCCCATTTCCAGCAGGTAAACGCGTGGTGAGCTGTTTTCGCCCTGGAGCACACAACTGCTTACCACCTCCTTAACAGGTGAAAATTTTATTTTGGCTTCAAATATTCCCTCTGCCTGGCTGAAAGATTTGACCGAGGAAATTAACCCGGAGGTGTATTCAAATTCCTGGGGGACGAAACCTGCCGGCATTTTCCATACAAGGCCTTCGGCTTTTTCCTTACGGGTTTCAATACTGAGTTTTCCCCCGGTTTTTATATTCTGCCCCAATGTATATACATGCATATCGCCCGGCAAAGCGTAATTTTTACCCAACAGCTTCTCTGCCCACAGCGGCATTACCGACCATTTTTCATTGTCGAATTTTGAAGATGCAAAGTCTTCACTGAAGCTCACCTCCCACTCTTTAAAAAAAGCAAAATCATTGCTCCCCTTATACTTAAAATATTTCACCAGGTGAGGCTTGTTTTTAAGCTCCTGGTATGTCAGTTCTTTTTGATGTTCCTCTGTTTTCTCCCATTTATGTTTGTCCTCCAGGTAGGCTTTCCGCTCTTTAAAATCATTTGAAGAAATGATTTCCTCCAGTTCGTGGTAGCGCTTAAGATCGAACGAATCTTTTACATCGAGGTAATTTTTATGGATAGAAGATTTTTCATACTTCATGAAAAACTTAATATCGGCATCACTATTCAGTTGTTTATAGCGGCTCCACTTTTTATATGCCTCTGATTTTTCGAATCTCTTGTTATCCTTTAAAAAATCAACTCTTTTTAGAAACTGGTCGTTGTTTACGTATGCCTTTAATTCCTCAAACTTTTTTAAATCGTGGCTGCCAACAGTTTCTTTGTAAAGTTTCAACTCTTCGGAATGTTCAAATTTGAAGTAGTTTTTAATTTCAGGATCATTTTTCAGTGCATCAAATTCTTTCTGTTGCTCTTTATTTAATCCCGGTGTATTTTTAAGGTCAAGGTACTTTTTAATTTTTTCAGATCGCCCTGCACGTTCATGTCTTTCCAGTTGATTCGAATTATGAAACTTTAAATACGCCTTGATTTCAGGTGATTTTTCCAATTTTTGCAAATCAACAAGATGCTGTTCCTCAACCGAACCTTTATACTTCTGGCTTTGAATTTCCCTTTTGTCCTTTTGGAACTGTCCCTCTTTAACATATTCCATCAAAGCTTCGTATTCTTTTAGCTTATCCGAATCCTTAACTTTACCAAATCGTTTCAATTCATTCGAATTCTGAGCTTCAAAAAACTTCCTGATGCTTTTCTTTTTCTTCAGCGCCTCATATTCCTTCAGCAGATTGTACTCCTTACTGTCTTTAAACTGCAACGACTGAATCTCAGCCTTCTTTTTCTTAAATTCCTCCGAATTCACTTGCTTTTCTAAATTGAGGAAAAGCTTTAACTCTTCCGAATCTTCCACCTGTTTATATTCGTTGTAATCATCAAAAAGGACTTTTCGCTGTGATTCAATTTTTTCAACAGGCTTTATTTTGCCCAGGAGCTGAAGGGTGAAAATTTTAAAGGACATTGTTCATAATTTTGGTTTTCGTAATCAAAAATAGAAATTTAAGTGATTCAAATCTAATAATTCTGAAATACAATACCATCGTAAAAGGGTGAAGTTGTTAACACATATGTTTTAAAAAGAAGATATCCGGCACAGTTTGTTTATATCTTTCGGGCTGAATTATTGACTTTTAGCTTCCAATTCAATAGTTTTATCGCACAAAACAAAAAAGAATGATAGAGAAGTCAGAATTAATTCTGAATGCTGACGGCAGCATTTTTCACCTGCATTTAAAGCCTGACAACCTTGCCGACAACATACTGCTGGTGGGTGACCAGGCCCGGGTTGATGCTGTAGCATTGTTATTTGACAGCATCGATTTTTCAACACAAAACAGGGAGTTCAGAACCGTCACAGGCACCTATAAAGGAACACGCTTTACGGTACTTTCCACCGGCATAGGTACCGATAACATCGATATTGTACTGAATGAACTGGATGCACTGGTTAACATAGATCTTGATAAAAGGGAAATAAAAAAGGAGAAAAAGTCGCTTAACATCGTGCGTATTGGCACCTCAGGAGGATTGCAGAGCGATTTGCCGGTTAATTCATTTGTGGTTTCGCAGAAATCGATCGGATTCGACGGCATGTTAAATTTCTATGCCAACCGCGAGCAGGTTTGTGACATGCCGTTTGAAAAAGCATTCAGGCAGTTTACCGGCTGGGAGGAGTCGCTCCCTACCCCTTATGTTGTAGATGCATCGAACAGGCTGGTTGCGAAATTTAACGATAACGAGTTCGTTAAAGGGGTAACCATATCGGCACCCGGTTTCTACGGGCCGCAGGGCCGGGTTCTAAGGCTGCCCCTGGCAATGCCTGATCTGAACAGGAGCATAGAAAAGTTTAGTTTTGATAACTTAAAAATCACTAACTTTGAGATGGAGAGCTCGGCCATATACGGGCTCTCAAAGATGTTGGGCCACCATGCACTTGCTGTTTGTCTGATAATCGCCAACAGAATGGCAGGTCAGGCCAATGAAAATTATCATCCTGAGATGAAAATGCTGATTGAAAAAGTTTTAAATGCATTAATAAAATAATCCGGCATGAACAGGAACAGGTTAAAGGCTTTAATAAGCCTGCTCGATGATCCCGATGACCTGGTTTTTGAAATGGTTGAACAGGAATTGCAGAAAGAGAACCACAGCATTATTCCTGCCCTCGAGGAAAAGTGGGAAAGCAGCTTTGATGAAACCAGCCAGGAACGGATTGAAAATCTCATTCAGGATTTGCAGTTTAAAAAAACCAGGGCAATGCTTAAGAGCTGGATTGCTTATGCAGATACCAGCCTTCTGGAAGGATTTCTTATTGTCGACCGGTTCCAGTATCCTGACGTAAATGCCGATGGCGTACGCATGAAGATTGACAAGATAAAAAATGACGTATGGCTGGAGTTGAACGATTCGCTTACTTTACTTGAAAAGGCAACAGTCTTAAATCATTTTCTTTTTAACATTCACGGTTTTACTGTTAACCATAACAATTTGCAGTCGCCGCAAAACTGTTATCTGAACCAGATGCTCGACACTAAAAAGGGCAATCCGGTTTCGCTGAGCCTGCTTTATGCCCTGCTTGCCCGTCAGCTTGGTCTGCCTGCCAGGTTTGTCGATTTCCCCAAAAATCCACTGGTAGCCATTGTTGACCGGGAGCTGGCCCAAAAGGTACATGGAAAAAAATCCCACTCCGAGGTGCTGTTTTATATAAATCCCTCGAACAAAGGCTCCATTGCCAGTCGCAAGGAGGTAAAGTACCACCTGAAGAAAAACAGCTATACACCTGAAGAAAGATATGCCGAACCTCAGTCCGACAGGCTGTTTATCCGCCGGCTGCTTGAATCGCTGCATGAAGCATTTCACTCGGTGGGATTTGCAGAAAAGGAAGAGCGGGTAGCCGGATTGCTGAAGTTGTTTTAACAAGAATGACATTCCTATCAGGAAAAAACCAATTTGTACTGTGGCCTCTGACTGTTACTGCCAGTGTTCTTATTCTGCTATAACAACCAGGCACTCATTCTCCTTAAATTCCTTAATCTCCTTTTCAAATATTTCAGCATTTAATCTTATGTTTGTAATGCTGGGATATTTTTCTAAAATTTGATTAGATATTTAAACTTAATTAATCCATAACCATGAAAAAATTTCAAATATTATTTTTACTGATTACTGCTATTCTGGCTGTTAACAGTACATTTGGTCAAGTTACCTTTTCTGCCTATTCATTACAGGCAATAGGTATAAGTACCGACAATGACAAAAAATTGAGTGGAGAATTAAAGGCATTTCTTAACAGGGAATTTAAGGATATTATTCTTGAGCCGGCAATTATGTACAATTTCAGGCAACATGATTATCATCAGATTTCTGTTGGAATTGGATTCAGTGCATTTCCATTCGCTGAAATTGATGGAGCAAATGGAATAACAGTTCCGGTTCAACTGGAAATAAGCCCAATAGAAAATGTAAGTAATTTTTCAATTTTGATGGAGTTTACTCCACAAATAGGTGGTGGTTTCTCATCCGATATCCGGACACTTTGGGGAATACGGTATGCATTTAGATAAAATTAATAATCCTGTAATGAATCGTATTATTTTTATTGTAGTACTACTTTTGCCTTTTTTCATATTGGGATACCTTTTCCCTGATAAATTTCCTCATATCATTCTACCCGTTTTAATTGTAATTTACATTCCAGTACTTACAATTTTAAGAATGAAGTACATTAAAATGAGCTGGAAAGAAATTTTAATTTCAATGATACCATTTTATGGGTATTCTAAACAGATAAAAATTTTCACAAAAAAGTAAAACTTTATATAACATGAAGTTAATTAACGATTCAAACAATAAACTTACCGCTTTGGGATTATTTCTTGTTCTCATGCTGTTACTGATCATAAGAATGCTTTGGGGCTAAAAGAGGAATCCCGGGTATTAATTTCTTTTCTGACTTTCTTTTAAATGGAATTAGTTCATATTTTACCTACATTTGATTCCCGGGTGACCTCGTGTTTGCAAATTTGGATTCCATCCGTTTAAATTGAAGCAAAAACGGATGGAATCCTTTAATTCCTAAACCAAAATATTTTTACAATACTCCACGCATTTGATGATTTCCTTCTGTGCACTGGAACCTTCAGGAACAGCGTACTCCAGTTCAATGTCGCAATAGATGGGCCACTTATTTTTTTGAATCAGCTTAAGGATATCGGCAATGGGTGTGTCGCCTTCGCCCCAGGGCACGTTCGTATTTGCCGGGGTGGCATTCTTACCGGTTTTGTCCTTTAAATGGATGCTGTAAATCCGGTTATGAAGCCTTTCCAGTACTTCATTAGGATGATTGCCTGTAGCGCCAAAATAATGGCCTACATCGAAGTTAAGCAGGTTATTGGGAGAATAATCAAGAAATTCATCGAACGAGAATCCCGGTTCACCAGGTTGGGCATGATTATGATAGATGGCATACATATTATGCCGCTCGGCAAATTTTCCCAAACGGGCGCAAGCTTCATGTCCTATCTCGTTTGTTATTCCGTCAGCTCCCAACACTTTGGCCGCAGTGAAGGCATAATTTATTTCTTCCTCACTCCAGTTGGCAGGAGCAAACTTTACAATGTGAAATTTTATTCCGGCCTTGTTAAACATCCTGCGTAGTTCCCTGTACTTTTCCATGGGAGCTGAAAGCCTCCATTTACGTTGCCGTTCTTTTACAACCTCCATTTCCCTTTGCCAGGCTGTACGTTCGGCTTCAGAAGCATCACGTGAAGGGCGTGGAGGTGATGGAGGTATACCTGCATATTCCTCGGCTACATTTCCCATCAGTTCAATGGAGCTGATCCCAGCCTGCACACAATAGTTCAGGATATCCCTTGCAGTAGAAGGCATACTGCGCCAACTGTAGGTGATGGCACCAATCTGTACACCTTTGAAATTCGAATCGGGTTTGGACTTGTTTGCAAATGAACCTGCAAAGGCTGCAGGTGACAATGAGAGTGCGGTGGTGACGGCTGCGGCTGAGCCGATAAATCTACGACGGGAAACTCCTCTCCCATTACCGGAACTGATAGTGTTATCCATATAGAATAGTTTATTGATTAAAGCAGGTTAAAAATAGTGGAAATAGTGGAATATTAAAAGATTCTTATTCTAAACTAATCTGACAATGGAGGAATTGTACCTATTCAGCAGGTGCACAAAGAGTCACCAGCTGAAGATTTGCACAAAATAAAAACGGCCTGTTTCCAGGCCGTTTTTACAATATATTGAATAATCGCTATTCTTCTTTCTTGTCCCCTTCAGCTTCACCTGCAGGTTTTTCTTTTGTCTCCTGTTTTGGAGCTTCAGCCTTTGTCTGTTCCTTTGCAGGAGCTTTTTCAGCCTTCGGTTTTGTCTGTTTTGTTTCAGCAGCAGGAGTTTCCGATTTAGCGCCACCACCGCCACGACGTGAACGTTTGCGTTTTGGTTTTGCAGCTTCTTCACCTGTTTTCAGCATGGCTTCATTGTAATCCACCAGTTCGATGATGCACATTTCGGCATTGTCACCCAAGCGGTTTCCTGTGCGAAGGATACGTGTGTATCCACCCGGACGTTCGGCTACCTTAACAGCCACATCACGGAACAGTTCCGAGACTGCATCTTTGTTCTGAAGATAGCTGAAAACCACCCTGCGAGAATGTGTTGTATCGTCCTTTGCCTTTGTAATAAGCGGCTCAACGTAAGTACGCAGCGCTTTTGCCTTGGCTAAAGTTGTTGAAATGCGTTTGCTTTCAATAAGCGAACTGGCCATGTTCGACAGCAGTGCCTTGCGGTGCGAACTGGTACGGCCTAAATGATTAACTTTCTTATTATGTCTCATTACCTGTTATTCCTTGTCAAGTTTATACTTACTGATATCCATTCCAAAACTCAACCCCATGTTATCGAGCAGGTCATCCAATTCAGTGAGCGACTTTTTACCAAAATTTCTGAATTTAAGTAAATCATTCCGGTTGTATGTAACCAGGTCGCCCAAGGTATCAACATCGGCTGCCTTAAGGCAGTTAAGCGCCCTTACCGAAAGATCGAGATCAACAAGTTTGGTTTTAAGTAACTGCCTCATATGCAGCACTTCTTCATCAAACTCTTCATTTGCAAATTTTTCATCCGAATCGAGGGTAATCTTTTCATCGGAGAATAACATGAAATGATAGATCAGGATTTTAGCAGCTTCTTTCAGTGCATCCTTCGGAAGGATAGAACCATCGGTTGCAATTTCAAGAATCAGCTTTTCGTAGTCGGTTTTTTGCTCCACCCTGAAATTCTCTACGGAATATTTTACCTTTTTTATGGGAGTGTAGATGGAATCGATGGCAATAAGGCCAAATTCCCCTTCTTCCTGCTTGTTTTCCACAGCAGGAACATATCCACGTCCTTTGTTAACGGTAAGTTCCATTTGGATTTTCACATCAGGCTCCATTCGGCAGATAACCAGCTCGGGGTTAAGTACCCGGAAACCGGTCATAAACTTATTGATATCACCTGCAGTAAATTCTTCCTGGCCGGAAATTGTTACCGTAACTTTTTCCGTATCGTAATCTTCCACTTCTTTTTTGAACCGCACCTGCTTAAGATTAAGGATGATATCTGTAACATCTTCAATTACCCCCTTAATCGTAGAAAATTCATGGTCTACACCTTCAATTTTCACAGTAGTGATTGCATACCCCTCGAGCGATGACAAAAGAATCCGGCGCAGGGCATTACCAATGGTAATACCGTATCCTGGTTCCAACGGGCGGAATTCAAATTTCCCGACTTTGTTGTCGGACTCTATCATTATCACCTTATCGGGTTTCTGGAATGCTAATATTGCCATAATTACCTATGTAAATTTTTATTTTGAATACAACTCAACAATAAGTTGCTCTTTGATATTTTCAGGTATTTCTTCCCGTTCAGGAACGTTAAGAAATTTCCCTGCCATCTGATCGTTATCCCATTCCAGCCATTCGTAGCGCGTACTGCGGCGTGAATGCAACGCATCGGTAATTTCCTCCATTGCCTTTGAACGTTCACGAACGCCAACAACATCACCGGCTTTCACCTGGTAGGATGGAATATTTACAACCTTTCCGTTAACTACAATATGTTTATGTGTAACAAACTGACGTGCTGCATCTCTAGTTTTAGCAACTCCCAGACGGAAAACCACATTATCGAGCCTCGACTCGAGCAACTGCAGCAATACTTCGCCGGTAATTCCCTTTGATGAAGAAGCCCTTTCAAACAGGTTCCGGAACTGACGTTCCAAAATACCGTATGTATATTTGGCTTTTTGTTTTTCTTTTAACTGAAGTCCGTATTCCGAAACTTTTCTCCTGCGTGCCGACATGCCATGCATTCCGGGAGGATAGTTCTTATGTTCGAAAACTTTATCAGGTCCGAAAATGGGTTCACCGAATTTTCGGGCAATTTTAGACTTTGGTCCTCTGTATCTCGCCATTACCTTTTCGCTTTAAAAATTAAACACGTCTTCTTTTAGGAGGCCTGCATCCGTTGTGTGGCAACGGTGTAACATCAACAATTTCCGTTACCTGGATACCTACTGTAGCAAGTGATCGGATAGCAGATTCACGGCCGTTACCCGGGCCTTTAACAAACACCTTTACTTTGCGTAAACCAAGATCATAAGCAGTTTTAGCACATTCTTCAGATGCTACCTGTGCAGCATAAGGAGTGTTCTTTTTTGAACCGCGAAAACCTTTTTTACCAGCTGACGACCACGAAATAACTTCGCCGTTCATGTTAGTCAGGGTAACGATGATGTTATTAAAAGAAGAATGAACGTGGGCCATACCATTGGCTTCCACTACAACCACTCTTTTTTTACTTGTTCCTGTTTTTTTTGCCATAATTCAAATACCTTATTTAGTGGCCATTTTTTTGTTCGCAACCGTTTTACGTTTTCCTTTACGGGTACGTGCATTGTTTTTGGTGCTCTGACCTCTTACAGGTAACCCGATACGGTGACGAATGCCACGGTAACATCCAATATCCATTAACCGTTTAATATTCATCTGAACCTCAGAACGAAGTTCACCTTCAACTTTAAACTGGCTGTTAATCACTTCACGGATAGCTCCAAACTGATCGTCGTTCCAGTCCTGAACTTTCATATCCGGGTCCACACCAGCTTCTTTAAGAACTTTATTTGCCCTGCTCCGGCCAATGCCATAGATATAGGTGAGGGCAATCTCACCCCTTTTATTATTTGGTATATCAACACCAACAATTCGTGCCATACAGATTCTTTTTATTCAGATTAATTATTATCCCTGACGTTGTTTAAACTTAGGATTCTTCTTATTAATCACATACAAGCGCCCTTTCCTGCGAACAATTTTGCAGTCAGCACTGCGCTTTTTAACTGAAACTCGCGTTTTCATTAAATATATCAATTAATTTTTATACCTAAACGTTATTCTGCCTTTTGTTAAATCATAAGGAGACATTTCAACTTTAACTTTATCTCCGGGCAAAATTTTTATGTAATGCATCCGCATTTTCCCTGATATATGAGCAGTAATTACATGCCCGTTTTCAAGTTCCACACGAAACATTGCATTTGACAATGCTTCTATTATTGTACCATCCTGTTCAATCGAAGGCTGCTTTGCCATAAAAAAATAACCTTTCTTCCGTTTTAATCAAATGTTATACAAAAATAAACTGTTTTGCCTAAATTTTTCGCAAAGATAAAACAAGCATTTCATTTTGCATAACATCTATCTCCTTAATAATGATTTAATAGACATTACTTCACATTAAATACCACCTCCGGCACGTCCTTTTATCCTGCCCGACTTGGTCAGACCATCATAATGACGCATCAAAAGGTGACTTTCGATTTGCTGCAGTGTATCAAGCACTACCCCTACAAGGATAAGCAACGAGGTTCCGCCAAAAAAGTAGGCGAACGACTGGTTGATACCCATCAGCATGGCGAATGCCGGCAGAATTGTGATGATGCCAAGGAAAATAGACCCCGGCAATGTAATCCTCGACATCACAGTATCAAGGAATTCAACGGTCTTTTTACCGGGTTTAACTCCGGGAATAAAACCACCGTTTTTCTTCATATCTTCTGCCATTTGTGTTGGATTGATGGTAATTGCAGTGTAGAAATAGGTGAAAGCAACTACCAGCATAAACAACACAAAATTGTACCAAAACCCGGTGATGTTAGATAAAGCAGCCGCAACGCCACTCAGGTTTTCGGAATTAGCCACGCCAACCAATGTAAGTGGTACCATCATGATTGCCTGGGCAAAAATGATAGGCATTACACCAGCAGCATTTACTTTTAGCGGTATGTACTGACGTACACCACCATACTGCTTGTTACCTACAATCCGTTTTGCATACTGCACCGGAATCCTGCGGGTTCCCTGAACCAGCAGAATGGATGCCATGAAAACAAGAAACAGGATAACAAACTCAATAAGAAACATTACCAGCCCACCTCCTTGCTGACTGACACGGGAACCAAATTCCATCGCTACCGATGAAGGCAACTGTGCAATGATGCCGATCATAATGATTAGCGAGATACCATTACCAATACCTTTATCAGTAATTCGTTCGCCCAGCCACATAACAAACATCGAACCTGCTGTTAAAATAACAACAGATGACACAGTAAACAATGCTCCCCTTAAGGCAAAAGCCGTTTCAGGCAGTTGATAGTGCAGGTTAGTTAAATATGCCGGTGCCTGGAAAATAAGGATTACAACGGTCAAGTAACGTGTAATCTGATTTATTTTCCTTCTTCCTGACTCCCCCTCTTTCTGCAACCTCTGGAAATAGGGCACTGCAATTCCTAATAACTGAATTACAATAGAAGCCGAGATGTATGGCATAATTCCTAAAGCAAAGATGGAAGCCTGTGCAAAGGCACCTCCGGAAAACATATTAATCAGGCCAAGCAAACCATCATCAGTTTGATCTTTGAGAGCTTGCAATTGAGCCGGATCAATTCCCGGAAGAGAGACAAACGAACCAAGCCTGTAAATTAAAATAAAAAACAAGGTGGTTCCGATTCGAACCCTCAAATCTTCAATCTTGTAAATATTCTTTAGGGTTTCTATAAAACGTTTCATTATAGTTTAAAGTATTTCGGTTGATCCTTCCAGTTTTTCTATCGCTTCTTTAGCACTCTTTGAAAATTTATGGGCTTTTACATCCAGTTTTTTATCAAGTGACCCTCCGCCCAAGATTTTAATTCTATCGTTCTTTGAAGCGATACCAGCGTTGATTAAGGCAGTCAAATCAATTGCAGTAATATCCATTTTATTGGCCACATGCTGCAAAACATCAAGATTGATAGCCTTATACTCAATGCGGTTTAGATTTTTAAAACCTGATTTTGGAACAACCCTTTGAAGGGGCATCTGTCCACCTTCGAATCCGATCTTTTTGGAGTACCCTGACCTGGACTTCTGGCCTTTATGACCACGTGTTGATGTACCGCCTCGGCCTGAGCCCTGTCCACGACCAATACGCTTTGTTTTTTTAGTGGCACCCGTGGCAGGCTTTAATGTACTTAAATCCATAATATTTTTTTGAACAGTGTTATACTTCTTCAATTCTCACTAAATGACTCACCTTACCGGCCATACCGGTAATTTGACCTGTAGCCTCGTGTTCAACTGTCTGGTTAAGCTTTCGTAAGCCCAGCGCTTCAAGATTGGCCTTTTGCCTCTTGGTTGAACCAATGCTGCTTTTTACTTGTGTTATTCTTATTTTAGCCATAATGAGTTATCCTTTAAAAACTTTTTCCAATGAAATGCCCCTGTGCTGAGCAACAGCATGTGCATCCCTCAATTCGAGCAGCGCTTCCATGGTTGCCTTAACCAGGTTGTGCGGGTTAGAAGAACCTTTTGACTTAGCCAGAATATCATGAATACCAACGCTTTCTAGAACTGCGCGCATAGCACCCCCAGCTTTAACACCTGTACCTGAAGATGCAGGTTTAAGCAACACGTGCGCACCACCAAAACGGGCAGTTTGCTCATGAGGAATTGTTCCATGAATTACGGGTATTTTTACAAGATTCTTTTTAGCTGCCTCAACTCCTTTGGCAATGGCAGTAGTTACTTCGCTAGCTTTTCCCAAGCCCCAGCCTACAATACCATCTTCATTACCAACAACTACTATAGCTGAGAAGCTGAAGGTCCGACCACCCTTTGTAACCTTTGTTACACGGTTAATGGCTACCAACCTGTCTTTTAAATCGAGGTCGCTTGTTTTAACTTTTTTACTTAATGTCGCCATAATTTATTTCAGAATTTAAGGCCACCCTCGCGGGCCGCGTCTGCTAATTGTTTAACTCTCCCGTGGTACAAATAACCATTTCTGTCGAATACAACATTATCAATGCCTGCGGCCTGAGCTTTTTTAGCCAGGAGTTTGCCAACCATAGCTGCCTTTTCCGATTTGTTACCTTCCTGTGAGGCAACATCCTTTTCAATTGATGAAGCAGCTACAAGTGTGGTTGCATTGTTATCGTCGACCAATTGAGCGTATATTTCCTTGTTGCTTCTGAAAACACTCAGACGCGGACGTTCGGCTGAACCGGTAACAATTTTCCGTACCCGGCTTTTTATTCTGTTTCGCCTTTCTGTTTTTGTTAATGCCATAATACCTGATTTTTCAAAAAAATTACTTGGCTGCAGCTTTACCTGCCTTACGCCTCAATACTTCGCCCACAAATTTAATCCCTTTACCTTTGTATGGTTCCGGCTTACGGAATGATCTGATTTTAGCAGCAACATGCCCTATCAGTTGTTTATCGATACACTGAAGGGTAACAATAGGATTACTGCGTTTATCCGATTTTGCCTCTACTTTCACTTCCGGGGGAAGCTGCAGATAGGTATGGTGCGAATATCCTAAAACCAGGTCGAGGACATTGTTTGGCAACACCTCAGCACGGTAACCCACGCCTACCAGTTCAAGCTTTATTTCAAAGCCTTTTGCTACGCCTGTTACCATATTGTTTACCAATGACCGGTAAAGACCATGAAGTGCTTTATGATTTTTCGTTTCGCCTAAACGGTTAAATGTAACCTGGTTATCTTTCACCTCAACTTCGATTTCAGGTGCAATTTTCTGCTGCAACTCACCAAGAGGTCCCTTCACAGTAACAACACGGTCGTCGTTAACTTTTACGTCTACTCCTGATGGTATTTCAATGGGTAATTTACCTATTCTTGACATGACCTGTTTCTTTTTTAATACACATAACACAATACTTCACCGCCAATATTCTGCTCTCTTGCTTCCTTGTCGGTAATAACTCCCTTTGAAGTAGAAATAATGGCAACCCCCAGACCGTTCAAAACGCGCGGGATGTCATCATGTGTGCAATACTGGCGCAAACCAGGCTTACTGATTCTTTTTAAACCTTTAATTGCAGACACTTTCGTTTCAGGATGGTACTTAAGTGCGATTTTTATGTTGCCCTGGTAATCCTTATCATCCTCAAATTTATAGTTGAGAATGTAACCTTTTTCCTTCAGGATTTTAGTCATTTCCCGTTTAATATTTGAGGCAGGAACATCAACCACCCTGTGATTGGCAAGGATTGCATTACGCACCCTTGTTAAATAATCTGCTATTGGATCTGATATTTTACTCATTTTTCAGTCTTTAACAATTACCAACTAGCTTTTTTAACTCCAGGGATTAAACCATAGGAAGCCATTTCCCGGAAATTTATCCTGCTGATGCCAAATTGGCGCATATAGCCTTTAGGTCTTCCGGTTAGTTTGCAACGGTTGTGCAAACGTACCTTTGAAGAATTTTTCGGCAATTTCTGCAGACCTTCCCAATCTCCTTCCGCTTTCAGCCTGGCTCTTTTCTCGGCGTACTTATCAACCAGTTTTGCCCTTTTTACTTCACGGGCTTTCATTGATTCTTTTGCCATCGATCAATTCTTTTTAACATTTTTAAATGGTAAACCAAGTTCCTTCAACAAAGCGAATCCTTCTTCATCGGTTTTTGCTGTAGTAACAAAGGTTATATTCATCCCGTTAATCTTATTTACCTTATCAAGTACAATTTCCGGGAAAACGATTTGCTCAGGTACACCAAGAGTGTAATTTCCACGTCCGTCCATTTTACTTTCGATACCACGAAAATCGCGGATACGAGGCAATGCTGCCGAAATCAGACGATCGAGAAATTCATACATGCGATCACGGCGAAGGGTAACCCTAACACCGATAGGCATTTTTCTTCGGAGCTTGAAATTGGAAATATCCTTTTTCGACAAGGTCTGAACTGCTTTCTGCCCGGCAATCATCGACATTTCAGTTGTAGCAACGTCAATGATTTTCTTGTCGGCAATAGCAGCCCCTACACCCTGGTTAAGAACAATCTTTTCCAGTTTCGGAACCTGCATCACTGAAGAGTAGTTAAACTTTTCTTTCAAAGAAGGAACTACTTCTTCCTGATATTTTGTTTTTAGAGTTGGTACGTATGCCATTATTTAATCTCCTCTCCTGATTTTTTGGAATAACGAACTAATTTTCCTGTATTTTCATCAGGGCGACGGCCAATACGGGTACGTTCCCCTGTTTTCGGATCAACCAACATGAGGTTTGAAATATGGATAGCTGCTTCCTGCTCAACAATACCACCCTGCGGATTTTTCGCATTGGGTTTGGTATGTTTTTTTATCAGGTTCACACCTTCCACAATAGCCCTGTTGGTTTTCCGGATTACTTCGAGCACTCTGCCTTTTTGGCCTCTGTAGTTTCCGGTAATTACTGTAACAGTATCACCTTTTTTTATGTGTAACTTTTTCTGCATTTTCAAGCAATTTTCAATTTACAGTACTTCTGGTGCGAGGGAGATAATCTTCATGTTTTTATCCCTCAATTCACGAGCTACAGGACCGAAAATACGTGTTCCACGCATTTCGCCGGCATTATTAAGCAACACAACGGCATTGTCGTCAAACCGAATATAAGAACCATCAACACGACGTACTTCCTTACGGGTCCTGACAACAATAGCTTTTGAGACGATTCCTTTTTTCACATCGCTTCCTGGTATCGCACTTTTCACCGATACTACAATAGTATCACCTATTGAAGCGTAACGTTTACGTGTGCCCCCAAGTACACGGATGCAAAGCACTTCTTTTGCACCGCTGTTATCGGCAACCGAACATCTAGTTTCTTGCTGTATCATGATTACTTCGCTCTTTCGGTTATTTCAACTAATCTCCAACATTTTGTTTTGCTCAGCGGCCTTGTTTCCATAATCCGCACCAAATCGCCAATGTTGCATTCATTCTTTTCGTCCTGGGCATATAATTTAGTTGTTTTATTAACGAACTTTCCATAAATGGGGTGTTTAACTTTACGTTTCACCGCCACAACTATGGTTTTGTTCATTTTATTGCTAACAACAATCCCGATACGCTCTTTCCTGAGATTTCTAACTTTATTCTCTTCCATCGCTGAATTACTTCTGATTTTCAATTAATTCCCTTTGACGAAGAACAGTTTTCAACCTTGCAACATTTTTTCTTGCTTCCTTTAATTTTAAAGGATTATCAAGAGGAGAAACTGCATGGTTCAAACGAAGGCGAACTAAACTTTCTTTTTCCACCTGTATTTTTTCGACGATTTCTTTTGTCGTCAACTCTTTAATTTCAGACGTTTTCATAATATTTATTCACCTTTTTATTCTTCAACAAAATCACGCCTTATCACAAGCTTCGTTGGAACCGGCAACTTTTGGGCTGCAAGGCGCAAAGCCTCTTTTGCAAGATCAAAAGGAACACCATCGGCTTCAATAACGATACGACCTGGCGAAACCGGAGCCACAAATGCTTCGGGAGCACCTTTACCTTTACCCATTCGCACTTCTGCAGGTTTTTTGGTAATTGGTTTATCGGGAAATATACGAATCCATATTTGTCCCTGACGTTGCATATGCCTTGTAACGGCAACCCTGGCTGCCTCTATCTGGCGCCCGGTGATCCAGGCCTCTTCCAACACTTTTATTCCAAATGAACCGAAAGCCAACTGATTCCCACGTTGGGCGTTGCCTTTCATCCGGCCCTTTTGTACTCTTCTGAATTTTACCTTTTTTGGCTGTAACATCCTATATTAAATTCTGAGTGTTAAACCACTATTTTCTTCTTCTTCCACGGCCACGATCACCAACACCTTTTCCACCCGGACGAGCTTGTTTTTGCCCGATGTTAGGAGAAAGGTCACGGTTTCCATAAACCATTCCTTTGCATATCCAGACTTTAACTCCGATAAGTCCGGTTTTCGTGAGTGCTTCGGCTAAAGCATAATCGATATCAGCTCTCAGTGTATGCAATGGCGTACGGCCATCTTTATACATTTCCGAACGCGCCATTTCTGCACCATTCAGCCTTCCTGAAACCAGTACCTTAATGCCTTCCGCTCCCATCCTCATTGTTGATGCAATAGCCATTTTTACTGCCCTGCGGTAAGCAACCTTACCCTCAATTTGCCTTGCAATATTAATTGCAACAATTTTGGCATCGAGTTCAGGACGTTTGATCTCAAAAATGTTGATCTGAACCTCTTTATTGGTGATCTTCTTCAGCTCTTCCTTCAGCTTGTCTACTTCCTGCCCGCCTTTACCAATAATAATACCGGGGCGTGAAGTATGAACAGTGATGGTAATAAGCTTCAATGTACGCTCAATGATAATTTTGGAAATGCTGGCTTTGGCCAAACGGGCATTTAAATATTCCCGTATCTGGTGGTCTTCTACCAGCTTGTCGCCATATTCATCACCACCGAACCAATTTGAATCCCATCCCTTGATGAAACCCAAACGATTTGAAATTGGATTTACTTTTTGTCCCATCTACTACTGATTAAGAGTTTCTTCAACAACATTTTCTTTCCTGTCAACGTAAATTGTAACATGGTTCGAACGCTTCCTGATACGGTGTGCACGACCCTGGGGAGCCGGACGTAACCTTTTCAGAATTCGACCCGAATCAACCATGACTGTTTTTACGTACAAATCACTTTCCTCTAAACGTACTCCTTCATTTTTTGCCTGCCAGTTGGCAATGGCTGAAAGTAGAAGTTTTTCAACCCCACGCGATGCTTCTTTCGAGGAAAATTTAAGAACATCCAACGCTTTTTTCACCTCCATGCCGCGGATAGAATCGGCAACAAGCCTCATCTTTCTAGGTGAAGTGGGGCAATTTCTTAAGACAGCAAAATATTGTTGCTTTTTATCTTCTTTTCGTTTGTCTGCTGCTATTTTTTTTCTGGCACCCATTCTTTTCTCTTTTTAATGTTTAATGACATTTGCCTTATCTTTTATTACCAGCATGACCCCTGAATGTGCGAGTAGGCGCAAATTCACCCAGCTTATGTCCAACCATGTTTTCGGTAACATATACAGGAATGAATTTATTTCCGTTATGAACGGCAATGGTATGGCCTACAAAGTCAGGAGAAATTACTGAAGCCCTGGCCCATGTTTTAACTACCGATTTTTTCCCGCCATCATTCATGGCTATAACTTTTCTTTCAAGTTTATAATCGATAAAAGGCCCTTTTTTTAACGAACGACTCATAATTCTTTCCTTTTACTATTTTTTCCTACGTTCAACAATGTATTTGCTGGAAGCTTTCTTTTTGGAACGGGTTTTATACCCTTTAGCAAGCAAGCCTTTACGTGAACGTGGATGTCCACCAGAAGCTCTTCCTTCGCCACCACCCATGGGGTGATCAACAGGGTTCATAACCACACCACGTACCCGTGGTCTTCTGCCCAACCACCTCGAGCGACCGGCTTTACCAGAACGTTCAAGGTTGTGTTCAGTGTTTCCAACGGTTCCAACAGTAGCTCTGCAGGATGTAAGAACCATACGAGATTCGCCTGAAGGCAATTTTAAAATTGCATACCTGCCTTCACGAGAGGTCAATTGCGCATAAGTGCCTGCACTACGTGCCATCATTCCGCCCTGTCCGGGACGGAGCTCAATGTTGTGAACAAGTGTTCCAAGAGGTATATCTGATAAGGGAAGGGTGTTTCCAATTTCAGGTTCAACGCCCTTTCCGCTTTTCACTGTTTGCCCAACTTGCAACCCGTTGGGAGAAACAATGTACCTTTTTTCGCCATCTTCATATTTAAGAAGGGCGATACGGGCCGAACGGTTCGGATCGTACTGAATGGAATCGACAACAGCAGCAACACCATCTTTATCGCGTTTAAAATCGATAACACGGTATTTGCGTTTGTGTCCCCCACCTCTATACCTCATTGTCATGCGGCCCTGGTTATTCCTACCGCCAGTTTTCCGCAGGGGCTCCAACAATGATTTTTCAGGTGTAGATGCAGTAATGGTATCAAAGGCACCAATAATCTTATGCCTCTGACCCGGAGTTACTGGTTTTAATTTTCTTACTGCCATTTTTATAATTAAATATTACTGTAAAAATCTATACTATCTCCTTCGGCCAATGTAACAATGGCTTTTTTATATGCAGTCGTTTTTCCGGTTATAACACCAGATTTAGTATATCTCGATTTTACTTTTCCTCCATATACCATTGTATTGACTGAACTTACCGAAACATTGTACAAGCTTTCAACTGCTTTTTTAATTGCAGGCTTTTTGGCATTTTTAGTGACAACAAACCCGTAACGGTTAAACCGTTCGGCCTGGTCATTCATTTTTTCGGTTACCAATGGTTTTATTAAAATATCCATGTTCTATTCGCCTTAAAGTTTAAATGCTTCTTCTATTTTCTTCACAGAACCTTCGAGAAGAACAATTGATTTTGCATTAAGAATTTGATAAGTATTTAATTCTGAAGCAACTACAACCGACACATCCTCTAAATTTCTGGACGACAAATATATATTATTATTTTCGGCTGGTAAAACGAAAAGTGACTTTTTATCAGCAATTTGAAGATTGTTTTTAATATTGACAATTTCTTTCGTTTTTGGAGCTTCCAGATTGAAGTCTTCCATAATAAAGATTTTATTCTCTCTTGCCTTATAAGTCAAAGCCGATTTCCGTGCCAGCTGCTTAACTTTCTTATTCAACTTGAAGTCGTAACTTCTGGGGCGAGGACCAAAAATAGTACCTCCACCGCGAAAAACAGGCGATTTAATGCTGCCTGCACGAGCAGTACCGGTACCTTTTTGTTTTTTTATCTTACGGGTACTTCCTGCTATTTCAGCGCGTTCCTTTGATTTATGAGTTCCCTGACGCTTGTTAGCCAAATACTGCTTAACATCAAGATAAATGGCATGATCATTGGGCTCAACACCGAAAATCAAGTCACTTAATGTGATTTTTCTTCCGGTTTCCTTTCCTTCTCTATTCAGTACACTTAGTTCCATTGTTTCCTAATAATTAAATATGAACCTTTGGCTCCAGGTACTGAACCTTTCACCACTAACAAATTCTTCTCAGGAATAACTTTCATAACCATCAGGTTTTCAATAGTAATTGTTTCGTTTCCTGTTCTTCCTGCCATGCGCATCCCTTTAAAAACACGGCTTGGCCATGAAGAAGCACCAACCGAACCCGGAGCTCTTAACCTGTTGTGCTGACCATGTGTCTGGTCACCAACCCCGCGAAAGTTGTGACGTTTTACAACCCCCTGAAAACCTTTTCCTTTTGATACACCAACCACATCAACATAATCCAGCTCGTGGAAGATATCAACTGTTACTGCATCACCAAGTTTGTAAGCTTCCTGATAAGTGTTTTTGAACTCTACTACTTCACGTTTGGGTGTAACCCCGGCTTTCTTAAAATGCCCGAATTCTGCTTTGGTGGCTCTTTTTTCTTTTTTATCGCCATAAGCAAGTTGCAACGCATCGTAGCCTTCTTTTTCTGTGGTCTTAACCTGTGTTACTACACAGGGACCGGCTTCAATCACAGTGCATGGGATGTTTTTCCCCTCAACACTGAATACGGATGTCATTCCGATTTTTTTTCCAATAATACCAGCCATTTCGACTAATTTTTAATTATCAAACTTTAATTTCAACTTCAACGCCACTGGGTAATTCCAGTTTCATTAAGGCGTCAATTGTTTTCGCCGTTGAGCTGTAAATGTCGATCAAACGTTTATACGACGACAACTCGAACTGCTCCCTTGACTTTTTATTGACAAAGGTTGAACGTAAAACAGTATAAATCCGCTTGTGAGTTGGCAGTGGTATTGGACCACTAACAACAGCACCTGTTGTTTTTACTGTTTTAACGATCTTCTCAGCCGACTTGTCGACCAGATTGTGATCGTACGATTTCAGCTTAATTCTGATCTTTTGGCTCATGATGAGAACTCTGTTAAAATTATTTATAATAAATCAACTTTTCCCTGTACATTTTCCAGCACTTTTTCAGCAAGTGACCTTGGCACTTCCTGGTAGTGGCTGAATTCCATTGATGAAGTAGCTCTACCTGATGACAATGTACGCAATACAGTAACGTATCCAAATTGTTCAGATAATGGTACTTTGGCATGAATTACCTTAGCATTGCCTTTTGTCATCATACCGGTAACATCGCCTCTGCGGCGATTCAAATCACCAATAATATCACCCATATACTCCTCGGGAGTAACTATTTCCAGTTTCATAATAGGCTCCAGTAACTGTGGAGCTGCCTTTGACGCCGCACTGCGGAATGCCTGACGAGCGCATATTTCGAACGACAACTGATCGGAGTCCACCGCATGAAATGATCCGTCAAGCAGCGTCACTTTCAGACTGTCGACCGGAAAACCGGCCAAAGGTCCGTTAGCCATTGCACTTTCAAATCCTTTCTGTACCGATGGTATGTATTCGCGTGGTATATTACCACCTTTTACCTGATCGATAAATTCCAAACCATTCTTTCCATCTTCGGCCGGTTCAATCCGAACAATGATATCAGCAAATTTACCACGTCCACCGGTTTGCTTTTTGAACACTTCACGCAGTTCAACCGATTTCCCGATGGCTTCTTTATAAGCCACCTGCGGAGCTCCCTGATTGCATTCTACATTAAACTCTCTTCTGAGTCGGTCTACAATAATCTCAAGGTGCAGTTCACCCATTCCACGAATTACAGTTTGACCTGAATCGGGATCCGTATTAACCTGGAATGTGGGGTCTTCCTCGGCCAGTTTTGACAAACCATTTGATAACCTGTCGAGGTCTTTCTGAGATTTTGGTTCAACTGCAATACCAATTACCGGTTCCGGGAAGTCCATGCTTTCCAGTACGATTGGATGTTTTGCATCGCAGAGTGTATCGCCTGTCCTGATGTCTTTAAACCCAACAGCTGCACAGATATCACCAGCTTCAATCACATCTTTGGGATTCTGTTTGTTGGAATGCATCTGGTACAAACGTGATATACGTTCTTTTTTACCTGTACGCGTGTTCAATATCTGCGACCCGGCTTCAATTTTTCCGGAATAGACGCGCATATAGGCCAAACGACCAACAAAGGGATCGGTTGCAATTTTAAATGCAAGCGCTGCAAGTGGTTCATCAACATTTGCAGTCCGTTTTACCTCTTTGTTATAATCAGGATTTATTCCCGTAATATCACCATTATCAATCGGGCTGGGCAGATAAGCACAAACAGCATCCAGCAAACGCTGTACGCCTTTATTTTTGAAGGCCGAACCACACATCATCGGTATAATTACCCCCTGGATTGTAGCCCTGCGAATTACCTCGTGCATTTCCTCCTTAGTAATTGAATCGGAATCTTCAAAATAACGTTCCAACAATGCATCGTCGATTTCAGCAACCGATTCAATAAGTTTTACACGCCATTCTTCAGCCTGTTCTTTATATTCTTCAGGAATTTCTTCAAGGCTATAGTTGGTACCCATGTTTTCATCCTCGTACCAACGCACGGCCTTCATTTCAATTAAATCAATTACTCCTTCGAAATTTTGTTCTGCACCAATTGGTATTTGCAAAGGAACGGGATTGGCACCCAGTTTTTCTTTAACTTCATTATAAACATTAAAGAAATCGGCACCCTGCCTATCCATTTTATTAACAAATGCTATACGCGGAACACCATATTTCTCGGCCTGACGCCAGACGGTTTCCGACTGAGCTTCAACACCTCCCACGGCACAAAACAGAGCTACAGAACCATCAAGTATTCTGAGCGATCTTTCTACTTCTACTGTAAAATCGACGTGCCCGGGAGTGTCGATGATATTAATTTTAAATTCAGTATCGTTATATTTCCAAAAGGTGGTAGTGGCAGCCGAGGTAATTGTTATACCCCTCTCCTGCTCCTGCTCCATCCAGTCCATTGTAGCGGCGCCATCGTGCACTTCCCCCAGGCGGTGTGTTAATCCTGTGTAAAAAAGTATACGCTCCGATGTGGTAGTTTTACCCGCATCGATGTGCGCCATGATTCCAATATTTCTTGTATTTCTAAGATCTTGTTTAGCCATTCTATTTTACCATTTTCTAATCATAACCATTTTACTATTTCCCCAGGCCTAAACTAAAATCTGAAATGCGCAAAAGCACGGTTGGCTTCAGCCATACGGTGTGTATCTTCTTTCTTTTTAAATGCGCCACCCTCATTATTATAGGCTGCCACTATCTCAGCAGCAAGTTTATCTGACATGGATTTTCCTGCACGTTTGCGCGAAAAAAGTATCATGTTTTTTATACTGATGGCCAACTTTCTTTCCTGCCTGATTTCCATAGGCACCTGAAAAGTGGCACCTCCCACACGGCGGCTTTTAACCTCCACTGCAGGGGTAATGTTCTCGAGGGCTTTTTTCCAGATTTCAAGGGGTGATACTTCAGCATCTTTTACCCTTTTTTCAACGATATCCAACGTATCGTAGAAAATTGAATAAGCAACGGATTTTTTTCCGTCTCTCATTAAATCATTGACAAACCGGGTTACCATAGTATCGTGAAACTTTGGGTCCGGCAGAAGAATTCGCTTCTTTGGTTTTGTCTTTCTCATTTTAAAAATTATTTGTGTTATTTAAATTGGTTGCCCTTAGGCGGTCTTCAGCTCATCTTCGGAAGACTTGAAAGATGCACTTACTCAACCAAACCACGTGTAAATAACAAGTTTACTATTACTTATACTACAAACTATTTTTTCGGCCTCTTGGCTCCATATTTCGACCTGCGCTGCAAGCGACCTTCAACACCGGCGGTGTCAAGTGCCCCACGAACAAGGTGATAACGTACACCCGGAAGGTCCTTTACCCTACCGCCGCGTACAAGTACAATTGAGTGTTCCTGTAAATTGTGACCTTCGCCCGGTATGTATGCGTTTACCTCTTTCCCGTTGGTAAGCCTTACCCTGGCTACTTTACGCATGGCAGAGTTAGGTTTCTTAGGGGTAGTGGTATATACACGTACACATACTCCCCTACGCTGTGGACATGAGTCCAATGCAGGAGACTTGCTTTTTTCCACTTTACTTTGTCTTCCTTTTCTAACTAACTGTTGAATCGTTGGCATAAATACCTGTTTTTTATCTTGTTAATAATCTTTCCCAAATTTTGGACTGCAAAAGTATGTTAAAATTCAATAAAAACCATATTTTTTCAGAAGCATTTTTACTTGCATACCTCTGAAAAACGGCACGCAAAAGTACTAATTTTGAGTTAACAACAAATATTTTAGAGCTTTTTTTTCAAAAACTTAAAACAATTCTCTGTTTTATTCATACTTCAAACTTATCTGCCTTACAATCGTTATTAGGATTTGTAACTTTTATTTAATGGCAAAACTTTTAAAATCAATTAAAGTTCATATCCTCTTCGGATATATTACCCTCATTGCTATTGCATCAGTTGCAGTGTGGCTTATATATGACGAGACCCTTGAATTATACGATAACCAGGTTGATATAAATCCGGCAAGCGAAAAAATATTTCTTGCCAATTCTATCCTTACAAACCTGTATGAAGCTGAAGGACTTGAAAGAAGTTACCTGCAAACAGGAAGCCCCGAAAATTATGAAGCTTATAATTTACTGATCGACTCCATCAGCTCGCAGATTGTTATGCTGGGGTTAATCGAAGGAAACCCTGCTCAAACTGTGCATACCGACAGCATTCAAAAGCTGCTCACCAAAAAAAGAGAGAATCTGAAAGAGTTAAATGCAATAAAAAATTCAGCATCTGCTGAACGACTGTATGAACGGGCCTTATTTAAACTAACCGAAAACAAGGATTCATTGCAGCAGCTTTTTCAAATGTATGAAAATCTTAACCAAAGCAAGGACAGCATACAAACAAAACAAAAGAAGGCCAGATTTTTTGAACGCTTGAAAAATGTGTTTGCCCCGCCTGAAGAACCTGACTCTACTCTGCAAATCGTAGTGAACGAATCGGTTCAGGTCGACAGCTTATTCAATGCCTTCAATCCTACCGATTCTGTCGAACAAATAATGGCATCCATTATCAGGGAAATACGAAAGGAAAGCGTAGCATTTGAAAAACAACTGATGCAGGCAGAGCAGGAAAACCTGCAAAATGCGCAGACCATTACCCTGCAAATCCGGCAAATTCTTTCAAAACTCGAGAGCGAGGAGATACTTTTTTCGCTGAATAAAGTTGCAGACCAGCAACAGCATATCAGCCAGATGAAAAATATTGTAATCATCCTTGGAATTGCTGCCATTTTAATTATTATCGGATTCCTGATTCTTATTCTTAAAGATATTACAAAAAGCCAGCATTACAGGCAAAACCTGGAAAAGGAGAAAGCTTATTCCGAATCACTTCTTAGAAGTAAGGAGCAACTGATGTTAAGCATTACTCATGATTTGAAATCCCCCCTTAATTCCATTATAGGGTTTGCACATCTTGCAACAAAAGAAACAAATCAGGAAAATCAGAATAAATATCTTAAAAACATAGATCATTCAGCTGGTTATGTACTGCGCCTGACAAAAGACCTTCTTGATTTTGCACGTCTTGAGAGTGGTAAACTCACCATCGAAAGCAGGCCGCTCAATCTTAAAAAATTAATAGAAGAAGCAGTTACCGGATTTTTTCCTCTGGCAGAAGAAAAAAAACTGGAACTGATTTTAAATTTAGAAAAACTTCCTGACAGAACATATATTACTGATGGCGCACGCCTGAACCAGATTTTAAGTAATCTTATATCAAATGCTATAAAATTCACCAATCAGGGATACATTAAGATTAACGGCTCGATAAAAAAATCAAGAGGAAAAACCGATTGGATACAAATTGAAATTGAAGATACAGGAATAGGCATTTCAAAGGAAAATAATCATATTATTTTTGAAGAATTTGGTAGAATAACATCGGATGATGATGTATATTATGAAGGAACGGGTCTTGGACTTCCAATTACAAAAAGGATTGTTGAGCTGCTGAAAGGCAGTATCTCCTATTCAAGTAAATATGGAGAAGGCAGCCACTTCACTGTTGTTCTGCCTTTAAACCGACAGTCAAATAAAACAGCTGCAGCTCCCCCTGCAATACCACCGACTCCAAAAGTACTGAAATCAGTTTTTAATAAAGAGCGCGTGTTGCTTGTCGATGATGACCCCTTTTTACTTGAATTGGCCACACATATCCTGAAAGAGGCAAACCTGGAGGTATTTCCATTCTCTCAAGCCCGGAAGGCCAGGGAAATTATGAACAAACAAAATTTTGATATCCTTATTACCGACGTACAAATGCCGGGTACAAACGGATTCGAACTCCTCACCTGTTTTAAAGCACAAAAGCCGACCGCAACGCTTGCCATTGCGGTTACAGGCGAAGCAAACGATCAGCAGCATTACCTGGAAGCCGGATTCCAGGCTGTAATTCAAAAACCATTTCAGCCTGACAACCTTTTAGAAACAGTTGCTGCCGTACTGGACGGTTATTCAAAACCGGTTAATGATGCTGCGCCTACTGAAAAAACATTACATAACGCTTACAATATTGAAGGTATAAAGGCATTTGCCGGGGGAGAGATGGACACCACACGTGAAATTTTAGTTTCTTTTGCACAATCAACCCAACAAAATCTTCAGCAATTCAGGCTTCATCGTCAAAAAGAAGATTATGATGAAATAAAAAAGCTTGCTCATAAGATGCTTCCTATGTTCCGCCAGCTGGAGGCTATTGAGATAATTGAACCATTAAGAAAACTGGAACAGGATTATTACAACAGGCATGAAAATAAATGGTTGCAGGAATGCGATTGGTTATTGGTGAATATTGATAAATTAATGGAACAAATTATTGAAGACCATCAGCTTCCCTTTTCCGGAAAATTAATATCATAAAGTTTTAGCTTGTTATAAAGCGTTTTTCTGTCAATTTTTAAAAGACGCGCAGCTTTGCTTTTATTGTAATCGGCTGCCTCGAGAGCTTTAATGATAGCCTCGTTTTCATTTACCCGGTCATGTAATACAAATTCATCGTCAAATGATTTGCGGGTATATAATTCAACTGGAATTTCTTTTATGGTTATTGTTTTTCCTTTAGCAAGCAAAGTTGCCCTTTTTACCATGTTTTTCATTTCCCGCAGATTTCCCGGCCAGGTGTAACTTAAAAATATTTGCTCCACTTCTTTGTCAAAACCATGAACCGACTTCTCAAGATATTTATTGGCTTCATTAAGAAAATGACCGGCAAAATACAGAATATCAGATTTCCTTTCACGCAGGGGCGGCATATTTATCTGAAACTCATTAAGGCGATGAAACAAATCATCGCGAAATTCTCCGGTATCCTGAGCCTTTAACAAATCCTCATTTGTAGCAGCAATAATGCGAACATCAACTGAAATTTCCCGGTTGCTGCCTACAGGCTTCACCATTCTTTCCTGTAAAACCCTCAACAATTGTATCTGGGTGTTGTAAGAAAGGTTGCCTACTTCATCCAGAAACACAGTACCTCCATTGGCAGCTTCAAAATAGCCTGTTTTATCGGAAATTGCCCCGGTAAATGAACCTTTCACATGCCCAAAAAACTCACTGGCTACCAACTCGGTCGGAATTGCTCCACAATCAACTGCAACAAATGGATTTTTTGCCCTTTTGCTTCTTTCATGAATGAAACGGGCTGCAAATTCTTTTCCCGTCCCACTTTCACCTACTATCAAAACCGACATGGGCGATGGCGCTACCAACTCTAAAAGTTCTTTTAAAGTTTGCGATGCCTTACTGTTTCCTTCCAGATAACTGTCAATATTCCAGGAGGCTTTTTGTTTTCCCGGAATTCTTTCATTTTGCTGGTTCAGTGCTTCTTTTACAATGGTCAATACTTCTTCCGGATTAACAGGTTTGGACAGGTAATTGAAAGCACCTTTTTTTATCGATTCAATTGCGGTTGCTATATCAGCATAACCGGTCATCATTATTATCTGAGTTTGAGGCGATTTACCTTTTATCTGACGTATTAGTTCCATGCCGCTGACATCGGGCATACGAAGGTCGGTAAATACAACATCAAAATAGTTCTTATCTATTATTTTCTTGGCTTCAACTGGGGAAATAACATTGGTAACAGTATAACTGTGTTTTTCAAGCAATTTCTTCAGCATCAAACCAAATGTAACATCATCGTCAATTATAAGGATTCGTGCCATATATTATGAAAATTCGTGCCGTTTATTGATCCATAACAATAAAAAAATCATTCGGTTTTAATAGAGCACCTTTTTAATTTATTCCAAAATGAGCAGTATATATGCAAACCCATCCGTTTACAATTGTGTAAAGCACTACAAATTAATAAAATAATACCATATTATTGGCACTTTTGCTGAATAAAAAAAATGAAACCCCTGTCATAATTTATAACAGGGGTTTCCGACACGTAACCCTCATTTAAGAAGCAAAAAAGTAATTTAATTTAATGGTCTGCTTTACGAAAATCTTGTGTTTACTTTCTACCCCTTGTTGCTATCTCCAATCATCATTTATCGTTTCTTCCGGTTTATCTTGTTCTATTCTAAGAAATTCACCTCCGGCATCATAATATGCCGCTATATTTGTTTCTTCATTTTCCAGTTTCACTTTATAAGAGCCATCGCTGCCCCTGTGGGCTTCTGAAATTTTATATTCAGAATAATTTTCATTAATTGATTTCACTACCGATTCAGGCAACTCATCCTTCGTTATCTCATCATCATAATCAACTGCCAGCTGATTCTGCTCCTGTGGCAACTGTTCCATTGGGGGGACCTGTCGCTCCGGAGTTTGAACCTGAGCAAAAGTTGTTTTTGATAACCCAAAAAGTAAAATTACTATGGAAAATATCAAACTGCCTTTTTTTATTACTGTAAAAATTGAATTCCTCATAATAATATGTTCTTCCTTTTCCGCTGTTTAAATAACTCTTTAATGCTTTCCAAGAAGAACCATGCCAAAAATCCACTATTGCATTATGCTTTATAAGTAAAAGATTACTAACACTTTTAATAATAATCTTCAATAAAACCGGATTATACTAATTCGTGGAATACCCCAACTATCGTAGAGAATTTCTACAGAACGATATGTTTCCAGGAAAAAAAAATATCAAAAAAAACCTCTGTCTTTCAGTGGCAGGGGTTTCTTAATCTAATAATTCATCGAGGGAATCATTTTTCTTCGCCATCCTCGAGATTCTCTTCACGTAAAAGTTCTCCATTAATGCTGTAATAGGCAGTAACTTTTTCGTCTCCTTTATTTATTTTCACCTTGTATGAACCATCAGGGGCCTGGTAAGCATTTGAGACTTCATGTCCAGGATAAGATTCAAGTATTTCTGATGCAACAGCCGGAGTAATGTCTTCTGCCTGAATTTCATCGTCGTATTTCTCCACAGGTTCGCACTTCAGCAACTCCTGCTGTATATGTGTTGAATCACCTGCCGGTTCGGAAGGAGGGTTCTGATGCTGAGCATTTGCTGTTACTGCTGACAGTATTATCATCAGCATTGCCACCACCACAAAAATTCCTTTTTTTAATTTACTTAAGCCCTTCATGATATTTAATTTTTAGACTCTTTCTTCAAGCTTTCAGAATATATGCCATTAACCAGAACTTTTATTTTAATTCCCAACAAAACCCTCACAATTAAAGGTTTTCAAAATACAATCAGTTCAATGTATCAATTCCCTCAGGAGTGGAAATACACACAATGTTGTGTATCTCTTCTACAGGTAAAAGAAAAAACCCCTGTCATACAATGTATGACAGAGGTTCAAAAATCTGCTATTTATGATTCACCGTTACCAATCCTGATTGGTATCTTTATTATCTTCTTCAAGCATACTATTCAATTGTTCATCTCTGCTGAACAAACCTTCTGAATCATAATATACAGCTACTTTATCTTCATTGTTTTTAACTTTCACTTTAAAGGATCCATCATCTCCACGATATACTTCCTCGATTTCATGTTCGGGATATAATTCATCCAGTGAACTAGTAACAGTTTCCGGAAGTTCGTTTTCCTGTATCTCTTCAGTGTATTCAACATCCTCATCTCCGGTTGTCTGATATTGTTCCTGCGGAGAAGCTGAATCGTCACCATCCAATGTATTGTCTTCCATCATCTGGTCGTTATACATATCCGTTGTATCAGCTGGTGTGCCATACTCATCACTGGTATTCGTGGTATCTGCATCACCCCATTTTGACTGCTGATTTTGTTCCTGTGGAAAAGCGGTATCATCACTATCCAGGGTATTATCTTCCCTCATTTGATTTTGATATACTGCTGAGGTATCAACGGGAGTAGTAGTTTCAGTAGTATCTGCATCTTCCCAATCAGTTGACTGCTGATTTTGTTCCTGTGGAGTGGCAGTGTCTTCTCCTTCCTCAAAGGCACCTTCCTCCCATTGATTTTTATAAACTGCCGTAGTATCAATTCGGGCAGGGGTTGAAGTGGTATCTGTTCCTTCACCGCCCATCCATGTACTATGATCACCTTGCTCTTCCATTCCGTCATCATCAGTCGTCTGCTGATTTTGTTCCTGTGGATATCCTTCACCATCTTTCCAGGTACTTTGATGTGCGCCCATATCTTCAGATCCCCAGTTATCTTCAAATTTTTCTTCATCCTGGTTTCCTTCCATCTGCTGATTTTGCTCCTGAGGAAATGCTGAACCTTCCTGGCTAAGCGTATCGCCCTCGTTTTTCATATCAGTAGTATCGGATTCCCAGTTACCTTGATTGTCATCCTGACTTCTTTCCTGTTCGGGCATTCTATTTTCAGTTCCCCACCTGTCGGCATCCTGAGATTCCTCTACGTCCTCAATTCTTTGGTTCTGTTCCTGTGGTTCAGTACCCTGAGGCATGTCAGTTCCACTTTCCGGTGTATCAGATTCCCATTCATTTTGTTGTGTATCCTGCTGTTGCATTGTTCCCTGATGCATTCCTTCATGTGTGGAATCATCATCCTCAGTTCTCTGACCTTGTTCCTGTGGCAGAGCACCTTGCTGATCAAGTCCGCTTAAATTCTGCGCTCTTTGGAAATCACCTTGAGAATCATAGTAAACAACCGCTACATCATCTTCATTTTTTACCTTTACTTTATAGGAGTCGTCATCACCTTTGGAAATTTCCTGAATTTCATGTGCCGGATACAATTCGTCGAGCGAACTGGTTACTTCCTGAGGAAGATCTCCTTCCTGTATGGTTTCGCTATAATTTACCCCCTTGTCAAAATCCTGACTTCTTAAATTATCATCAGTTCTTTGATTTTGCTCCTGTGGAACGGCGGTATCTTCATTCTGCATTTCACTTTCCTGATCGTCATCCTGGGTACCCCATTGATCTTCCTGAGTTCCCTGAGGTGTTTCCTGCTGATCATCCTGCGGCATATCTTGCTGGTATCCTGCAGTATCTTGCTGCGATTCCATTGTCCGCTGACCTTGTTCCTGTGGTAGTGTACCCTGCTGGTTTAATCCAGTCAGGTTTTCTGCTCTCAGAAATTTACCTTCAGAATCGTAATAAATAACAGCTTCATCGGTTTCATTTTTAACCTTTACTTTGAATGAATCATCCTCTCCACGATAAGCTTCCTGTACCTCATGGGCAGGATATAATTCATCAAGAGAACTGTTTACTTCCTGCGGAAGTTCACTCTGTTCAATTGTTTCGCTGTAATCAACTCCTTCATCAGGATGCTGGGATTTCATATCATCACCAGTCTGTTGATTTTGTTCCTGTGGCATTGTCTGTTGCTGCTCGTTCATTTGGATTGTAGTATCCTGTGCAGTTGTATCTTGTTGATTTTCCTGTACCTGTGCATATACGGATGAACTCATAAACAGCATTATGACAGAGAATGCCATAACTTTCAGAATTTTGTAATTAAAATTTTTCATAATCATTCTCCTTTTAATACTTCATTAAATAATTTACTTTTCTCTGTTGGTGTACAATGGAATAACTGTGCCAAAGAGAGAACCTCCTGCTCAACAACACAATAGAATACTATAATTCAGCCAATTAAAAGAACATCACCAGTGCAATACTAATCTTTGCACATTCCGTGGATTACACATTATACTGTAGAGAAATTCTACGCACCTTAATCTTTGAATTGAAATCTATTTGAATGTGTAACAGCTATGCCCTTAGCATTTAGGAATAAAGGGTCCACTTACCGGGAGGGTAAAATGAAAAAAGCCCTTGCCGGCTTATGCGACAAGGGCTTCTGAAAAACCTGTTTCTGATTCACTGCTGCCTGTTACCAATCTTTATTTTCATCTTTATCTTTATCGTCACCTTCTTTTTCTTTTACAAAAGTGCCTTCAGAATCGTAATAAACAACTGACTTTTCATCACCATTTTTTACCTTAACTTTATAAGAATTGTCAGTTCCACGGTAAACCTTCTCAACTTCATGATCGGGATACATCGTTTCAATAGATGTAGTTACAGTTTCAGGAAGATCACTTTCTTCTATTTCTTCATTATATTCAGCCTCACCCATTAGGTTCTGCTCCTGAGGAGATACACCTTCTTCCTGGGTCCTCATATGTTCCTGATCATCTTCAGGAAGCGTTTGCTGACCTGGAGGAGTTTGTTCCTGCGGATAAGTTTCATTTTCGTGTTGTGTATCTGGCACCTGTGCCATTACACTTGTTACGAATCCCATCATCATAATTGTTGCGACTATTGTCAACATTTTTTTCTTGATACTTTTCATTTTTTAAAATTTTAATTAGACATTAAATAATTTGTTGTCTCTTGCTTCCTCACTATAGAATAAATGTGCCAAAAAAAACACCAAATGCAATCAACTATATAAATATCTGATTGAAAGCATCTTACACACTACAAAAGTGAAACATCAACCCCATTTTACACATCGTGGATTACCCAATAATTTGTAGATAAATTCTACGTAAAAACTTGCTTTTTCCGAATTGAGAAGCTGTTACCTATCGGGTTTCGTTAGGAACTAACAAAAATTCGACTGTACCTATGAAAATGAATAGGCCATACCTTGAACGTAACTAACTCAATGTAAATTCAGTTCTGAACGGCCATGGTACGTAGAAGCAATGTGGAAGAAAGGTCCCAAATACCGGGTAAGGTTCAATTCTGTAAGAAATTTTAAAAAAATACAGAGGCAAAAAATGAATACAGGTAAACCGGGAAACATCAGATTTCCTTTAAAATAATGCCCGCATATGGGCAGGACATAGAAATTTGTGCGTGAATCGTCAAAATAAAACAAATTCAGGCCAACAAAAAGAATTATAAATGCACCGACGATTAACAGAATGAATTTCCCGCAAAAGCCCTGTTACCCTGGCTCAAACGCCTTCCCTCACAATAGAAACCAGTGGTTCCACGAGCCGTTCAATCAGCCGGCGATCTTTTGTGATAATTTCGGCAGCCCCTTGCATTTCCTGGTTGAAAGGCAGATTACGGTTATAATTTGTGACAAGTTTGTTCTTAAGCACAATTTCAGCTGTATAAAATGCTCCCCGGTCGGTGTTAACAGGTACTTTTGAAATATTGGCAACTTCACCTTCCACCATGCCAAACTCAATATGAGGATAATTATCAAGTTTAATGTTTACGCGCTGGCCTTCTTCAATTTTTCCGGCACCGGCAATGGGAATTGTCGCACGACCGACAATTTCCTGCTCTTTTTGGGGAACCACAGTGAATACAACATCACCTGGATTTACAAACTGATTTGCACTCCAGAAATTGGTAAAGGTAACTTCTCCTTCAATGGGAGTTTTCAGCACAAATAACTGTTCCCATGACACCAGTTGGTTCACCAGGTTATCGAAGCGTTCCTTCAGGACAGCAATTTGCTGGCTGCCGCTTTCGGCTCTCAATACTTCCTGTTCCTGAATCTGCTGTTTCAGGTTATTCATGGTTATCTGTGTATTGGCCAATCCTGCCATAGCATTTTGCCAGTTGTACTTTTGCTTGAGCATTGCAGCCTTTGATTTCTCATAATCCATTTCCGACATAATGCTTTGCCGGTAAAGCGAGGAATCGCGAGAGAACTGGTTAAAAGCCAGCTCATAATCCTGACGAAGAACAGAAATCTGCTCTCTCGATCGTTCAAAAAAGTTTTTATAATCGGTTACCTGTTTATTGAGCGATTCAATACGCTGGTTGTAAGGATTGAAGTTTAGAAATGTTTGGTAACTGCGCAGCTGGCTTACAAACGAAGAAAGATAGGAATGGTACTGACCAAGGCTGAAGTTTTCCGAAAAAGAAATTTCGCCAAAGCGTTCAGGAGTATTAAAATATTTTCCAATGCTATCGAGTTGGATGAGCAACATGTTGGCATCGTCATAATTGGCAGTATTTTCTATAATACCCAACACATCGCCGGGGGTTACATGCTGATTATTAGTTACCAAAAGCTGATCGAGCTTTCCGCCCGAATTGGCCACAATCTGTACCGGTGGGTTTTCAGAAAGGATAGTGATACGTGCCGCAATCATATCCGGATATTTATAAAAGTAGCTACCGCACAACAGAACCAAAACAACCAACAGCATTATGGTTATTCCCCAACGGATAATCCAGCGTGGCGGAGTACCCAGTATCTCCTGCACTTCGTCAGAACGAATCTCTATATTAGAATTTGACAAATTGTAAAATGGTTAAATGGATAAATTGTAAAGCGGTCAAAATGGTAAATTGTAAAGTAGTTTTACAATAGGCACTTCATTCAATTTAATTCACATTAATATTTAAGCTTTTCATTGGTAAATTTAATTAAATGCAATATTTCAATACGAATACTATAAAGTTTTTCAGCATAATTATCGCATACTTCCGTAGAAAGTAAACCTCGTCTTATTGATTTCCGAATCCAATCACCTGTTTCTTCAAGCGAACCCAAACTAATTCTGTAAAAGCGAACTTTATCCTTTTTTGAAAATCTTCCGAAGCCTTCAGAAATATTAGCTGAAATCGAATCAGCAGCTTTCACAAACTGTTTCCCTACAGTATCTTTTGCAAAATAGTCCCATTTTATCACAAATTCCCAGATTTCGTTTGAAAATTCAAGAGCAGTATTGTAAGCACTTATTTTTTCGATGGTCAGATAATTCTTTTCCATGGTATTCAATAATTAAAATTTACAAATAATCAATTAATTATTTATCATTTTATCATTTCTCATTTTTTCAATTTCTCAATTTGGCAATCTTACAATTTGGCATTCGTCAATTTTACAATTTGGCATTCGTCAATTTTAACAATTCTATGCCCCCAGTTCCAGTTGGTTCTTCACCAGTCCGTAATAAGCTTCCTGCCTGGCAGCCAGTTCTTCATGAGTACCTGTTTCCACAATGCGTCCCTTATCGAGTACAATTATCAAATCGGCATTTTTCACGGTACTTAACCTGTGAGCAACGGTAACTACTGTACGCCCCTGGTAGAAAGAGGCAAGATTTTCCATTATTACTTTTTCATTGTTGGCATCGAGGGCATTTGTGGCCTCATCGAAGAACAGATAGTCCGGGTTCTTATAAACTGCACGCGCAATCAATATACGTTGCTTTTGTCCCTGGCTCAACCCGCTTCCCTCCTGTCCTATTTTTGTATTGTAACGAAGCGGAAGGCTTTCAATGTATTCACCGATGTTGGCAATCTCAACTGCTTTTTTCAGTTTTTCACGATCGGGATAATCCTCCGCTACAGCAATATTTCGGGCGATGGTATCCGAAAAAATAAATCCATCCTGCATAACCACCCCACATTTGCTTCGCCACATTTCCATGCTGAACTGCTGCAATCCTATGCCACCGATTTCTATACGCCCCTCATAAGGTGGATAAAAGCCAAGCAACAGCTTTATAAGTGTGGTTTTACCGCTGCCACTGGCGCCCACAATGGCTGTAATTTTGTTTTCAGGAATAATAAGATCAATATCGTCGAGAACCCTTGGTGACTTTGGTCCTTCGTAGTGAAACGACAGGTTCCTGATGATAACATCTTTCCGGGCCGGCAGTTCGTAATTTTTTTGTTCCTCGATAAGTTCCTCATTATCGCGCTGATGAATTTCTCCCAACCGTTCAAGGCTGATTTTTGCATCCTGCCCTGCCTGGACAAATCCTATAAATTCATTCAGGGGAATATTCAGCTGGCCAATTATATATTGAATAGCAACCATCATCCCAAGCGTCATACTGCCATCCACAACAGCCTTTGCAGCTATAAATGAAATGAGAATATTCTTCACCTGATTGATAAATATTGAGCCTGCCTGCTGGTTTTGATTGAGCATCATTCCCCGCACACTCACCTTAAAAAGTTTTGCCTGTATGCGTTCCCATTCCCAGCGTTTTTGCTTTTCACAATTGTTCAGCTTTATTTCCTGCATTCCGGTAATCAGCTGGTAAACGTTGCTTTGGTTGGCCGATGCCACATTAAACCGTTTGTAGTCGATTTCTTTCCGTTTTTTAAGAAACATCAGAATCCACAATACATACAACGTACTGCCGGCATAGAAAATCAACAGAATATTCCAGTCGTAATAAGCCATTACAAAGCTGTAGATAACAAAGATGAATAAGCCGAACGACATGCTGATGAGATTCCCGGTAAGAAAATTCTGGATGCGTTGGTTGTCATCGATTCGCTGCCTCAAATCACCAATAAGTTTGGTATCGAAAAAGCGAATGGGCAGCCTCATCAGCTTAATAAGAAAATCGGAAATCAGGGAGATGCTTACCCGGGCGCTTGTATGCAGCATTATCCAGCTCCTGATAAATCCCACTGCTGTTTGGCTGGCAGTAAGGATAAGCTGGGCTACCAGCACCAGGACAATGAAATTGAGATTATTGGATGCAATTCCCACGTCAACAATTGCCTGCATCAGGAATGGAAGCATCAAACTGAGGACACTTCCCACCAGGAATCCAAGCAATAATTGAGTAATAAGTTTTTTATAGGGTTTCAAATAGGAAAGCAGATAACGGAAACCGGTCTTGTTTACTTTTTCCCCTTCTTCAACATAAAAATCGGAAGTAGGTTCCAAAAGCAGGGCAATTCCGGCAGGTTCTCCATTTTGACTGGTGGAGGCCCAGAATTTAATAAATTCTTCCCGACTGTATTTAATCAACCCATGAGCAGGATCAGAAATATGGAATTCGTACCTCCTCCCCTTTTTCTTTATTTTATAAAGAACTACAAAATGATTCTGAGTCCAGTGAATAATAACAGGAAGGGGAATTTCGACCATCTGGTCGATGGTTATGCGCACACCCTGGCTACGGAAACCAATTTTTTCGGCTGCATCGCTGATTGTCAGCAGCGACACTCCCTCACGGGTTTTCCAGGTAAGCTCCCGCAATGTATCAAGATTATAATGCTTTCCAAAGTATTTGGCTACAATGCGCAGGCATGTAGGGCCGCAATCCATTGCATCGGGTTGGAGATAGTGTGGAAACTTTGGCATCGGCTTCGTTTTGTGGGCGAAAGATAGGAAAAATTCAGAAAATTGATTTTTTTTCTTTAACTGATTTAGCGACTTAATAAATTAGTTAGCAGATTGCAATGCTTAAGTTGATTGCTTAATTTTAACTGCAATACCTCTAGTTGGGTTTCTGTCAGCTTCAATTCCGGAAGGCGGATAATAGAACACCAATCTTCTAAGAACATCCTTTTCGGAAAAAAAAACTTCCTGATAAATATTCCTTTAAAATCAGATGCTGACAGCAATGCAGCCTCACAATGCAATCCGGGTCCATAGGAATCGAATCAAAAAAAACATAAACAGATTAATCATTTGAAAACTAATAAGCTGGCATGTAATTTATAGGCAAGGGAATTCAAAGGGATAAATCATTTTAATATTCATACGCTTAAAAGCTGTTGCCTAATTCATCAGGTTGTAGAAAATAATCTCCTAATGATCACAGGCACAATTTAAAAGAAACCTTAGATTCATAGTGTCATCAGCTTTTATAGTTTTTCTTTCATTCATGGCATACACATTGGCATATTGGAAAATATTAAAAATTATTGCCCCATTGGCTGCGCGAAAACTGACTCCACACCCTGACTGCATACTCCTGGAAATAAATGCACTTATATAATAACCAAATATGTTTTAAAATGAAAAAAGTAGCAATTAACGGATTAGGTCGTATTGGCCGTGCAACATTAAAAATTCTTTTGGACAGAGATGATGTTCAACTGGTAGCGGTGAACGATTTGGTACACCCCGATAACCTGGCATATTTGCTAAGATACGACACGGTATACGGCAGGTATAATAAAGAAGTGAGCAACAAGGAAGATGCTTTGCACATTGGAAACGAGAAAATAAAAGTATTGAATGAAAAGGACCCGGCAAACCTCCCATGGAAAGATCTTGATATTGATGTGGTATTTGAATGTACCGGAATTTTCAGTAAAAAGGATGATTTGCAAAAACATATTGACGCAGGGGCAAAAAAGGTAATCTTATCGGCCCCGGCGAAAAGCGAAGGCATACCTACCATTGTGCATGGGGTAAATAAAGCGGAAAACGATAGTAAAATAATTTCAACCGCCAGTTGTACCACCAATTGCATTACGCCTGTGGTTGAGATCATGAAGCGAAGGATTGGAATAGAAAAGGCAATAATGACAACCGTGCATGCCTATACTTCCACTCAGGGAATAGTAGACAGTCCCGCAAAAAAGATCAGGCGTGGCCGTGCAGCAGCGGCAAACCTGGTACCCACATCAACAGGAGCAGCAAAAGCAGCAGGTAAGGCATTGCCAGAGATTGAAGGCAGATTTGATGGTGTAGCAATCCGTTGCCCGGTACCGGTAGGCTCAATTTCCGATATTGTTTTTATTACTTCCAAAGATGTTACCGCTGATGAACTTAACAATATCTTCAAAGAAGAGGCTGCTTCCGATCGGTACAAGGGAATTCTTGGCATTGCAGAAGATGAATTCGTTTCATCCGACATTATTGGAGATTCCCGTGCATCGATTGTTGATACTTCCCTTACCCAGGTTGTGGATGGAAACCTGGTAAAGATTATGAGCTGGTACGATAACGAGTGGGGCTATGCCAGTCAGATGGTAAAGGAAGCTGTTTCATAAGAATAAAAAAAAAAATATCCTATACACATAATTTACGAAGATGCTATAGGAGCCGAAGCTTCTGGAAAATCCATTACTTATTGGGTTCTCAGGCTTCGGCTTCTTGTTACCTGCTTGATTGGTATTTCTTAAAAATTATAAAATAACCGGCAAAACAAATTTTTGTAGAAACTAAATATATGGCAAAGCTGATGGTTTATTGTTTTTCTTTAAAAGTACAATTTTCGTTTTTCGAATATATCTATATATTTGCATGTATTAATATAAAAGCGATGAAGATAAAAACAAAGAAACTGGAAATCCGGCAGGAGTCGAATAAACTGAAAGGTATATTAAAGAACAGTCAATTCAGAAGAACAATTTTAGGAATATTAATCGGGGCAGTTGCAGGATTTGCATTTTTTTACTTTTCAGAAGGGATTCATATGGTTTCGCTCTCTGAAAAGGATGTTATACAAAGCATGATTTTCGGAGGCCTGTTTGGGCTATTTGTAACCAACAGTCCCTGTGCACGAAACCGGTGCTGAGGAAAAAAAAAAGAGCTGCAACTTTTTGCAACTCTTTTTTTTATAGGATTAACCTGCAGGTGTTATAATTTTGCCGCACAATTCTCTGCATTAAACATTAAAATAGCTAAACCGGCAGCTCGTTACCTCATAATACTTGCAGCACTATTTTCTGAAGTTTGTCACTTATAGCTATGAGCAGTATAAAATTGTAAGCCCATAAGTCAAATTAAACTACTAAAAACATCAAACTCCTGAAACATTATTTTTAGCTACTCACCTGCGCCGAAAATCAACTTCTTGACATACACTTGCCCGCCATTAATCAGCTGAACAAAATAGATTCCCGGCGCATGTCCCGATAAATCAAACTTAACATTACCGGAATAATAAAGCTGTTTTTCCAGCACTTTCTCGCCCGAAGCGGTTGTAATAAAAAGGTTGCAATCTGTGCCCGGCTCAATATGCTGCAGCTTTAGATTGATTATGCCGTATGATGGATTTGGATATATATAAAATTTTTCGGATTCAACTGGATTTTCGCTGGCAGTCACAGTAGTTTTGATAGTAATTTCTATTCCGGAAGTATCGGATAATTCATTGCCGTTAGTTACAATAAGGTAAAATACAAGAGTAGTGTCGACATAATATTCGGGTGCAATAAAGGTGCATATCGATTCGTTTAAACCATCAGGTGAAATTCCTTCCGGAACCAACCATTCATAAAACAATTCATCACCTTCCATATCCAGTGATGCGGAACCATCAAGGGTAACCGTTTCGCCGGCATAAACAATCTGGTCAGAACCTGCATCGGCAACAGGAGGATGGAGAATATTTCGCACTTCGACTACTACCTCATCCGGAGCGGATTCTTCAGCACCATTACTTACAACCAGAGTAAATACAAATATCGAATCTGAAATCACTTCAGGTGCTGTAAATTGTATTTGCATTTCATCTGCAACCATCAATTCAATTCCATTTGGGCCAGTCCAATGGTAAGTCAGTGAATTATGACCGGGATCGAAAGAATTGCTGCCGTTTAGGGTCACCAGTTCACCTTCATCAACAGTCTGGTCAGGACCTGCATCGGCAACAGGTACCTCCGGCAGGTTCTGAACCGTCACCGTCATTTCATCCGGGGAGGATTCTTCAGTACCGTTGCTAACAATCAAACTAAAGATAAACACCGAATCGGAAATCACTTCCGGTGCAGTAAACTGAGGTTGCACCTCATCTGTTCCGGTCAATTCGATGCCATCGGGAGAAATCCATCGATAAGTAAGCACATTACCGTCAGGATTAACAGAACCACTGCCGTCGAGGGTAACTTGTTCACCTTCATTAACAGTCTGGTCAGGACCTGCATCGGCCACAGGTACATCCGGCAGGTTTTTAACCGTCACAATTACTTCATCAGGCGCTGAATCTTCAGTACGATCGTTGACAATAAGTGTGAAAACATATTCAGTATCAGAATCTACCTCCGGAGCCGTAAACTGAGGTTGTGCTTCATCTGCATCTGTCAGTTCGATGCCCTCGGGAGCAGTCCAGCGGTAAGTAAGCGCCCAGCCCTGAGGATCAAAAGAACCCCTGCCGTCAAGGGTGACTTGTTCTCCTTCATCAACTGTCTGATCAGAGCCTGCATCGGCAACGGGTGCATTAACACCATCCCGCACAGACACAACCACTTCATCGGGCGCGGAATCTCCAATACCGTCATTTACTACAAGTGTAAAAACATATTCAGTATCGTAAAACACCTCCGGCGCAGTAAATTGAGGTTGCGCCTCATCTGCCCCCGTTAAACTGATACCATCAGGGGCAGTCCAGTGGTAGGTTAAGGGTCCGTCACCCGGATGATAGGACGCCGTTCCATTCAGGGTAACCAGTGTATTTTCATCCGCACCAAAATCATAACCTGCATTGGCTATCAAAGTATCTTTTCCAACCAGAGTTAGCGGATGCGATTCAATTGTCAAATCTCTTACTGATCCATTGGTAATCCGGCAAAAATACTCACCGTTGTTACCGGGTACAACATTTTCCACCACGAATTCAGGTGAGCCGGAAACCTCAGATACGGCAACTCCGTCTTTAAACCACTGGTAACGGTTGTTTTTACCACCACAATAAGTTCTTAGTGCATACGGTGCTCCGGGATGAGCATACCTGGTTTCTGCCTTACCTATTTTTGCCTGATCGTGATACATGAAATCCGGAAATTTAGGATAAAAATCAATCGTTTTAATGATTTCAATATCTTCAAAAGTAAGCCGGTTCTCACTCAAAACCAATCCTGATATCACCGGCGAATACAGCTTAGGAAAGGCATAAAAACCATTGTTTGAAAGAATTACCTCCACTAAACCCGAAAGATGAGCTACACCTGACGGAAAAGCGCCATAAAACTGGTTATGGTCCAGCCTTAAATATGCCATTTGGGTAAGTTTCTCCAATTCATCGGGCAACTCACCTGAAAAACGGTTGTGCGACAGGTATAAATATTCCAGGTTTTTCAACCTTGCAATTTCCGGAGGCATAATACCGGAAAAATCATTATTTGCAAGTTTTAAAATCCTGAGATTGGTTAATGAAGTAATCCGGTCCAAAACCAACCCTGAAAAGCTGTTCCCCGAAAGATCCAAATTTATAAGATGCCGCATACCATAAATCTCTTCCGGTAGTAAACCGTTTAACAAATTGTCGGCGAGATACAGGGTCTCAAGGTTTATTAACCTGTTAACACTTCCGGGTATTTCTCCGGTGAATTCATTGTCACTTAAAGTTAATTCTTTAAGTGGTTTTATGTTCCACAGGAAGTCGGGTATTCCTCCCTTCAATGCATTGCCTGATAAAAGCAGTCTTCTCAGATTAATTAGATTGCTCATCTCAACAGGAATGGTTCCCGAGAAATAATTACCGGCCAATTCCAGTTCTTCAAGATTTTCCAACCGGCCAATTTCTACAGGAACGTTTCCCTCCAGGGCATTATAACTTAAATCAAGAAACCGGAGTGCGTTCAAATCACCAATTTGCGCAGGAAGGTTATTTTTCAAACCAAACTTTCTGTACGCCAAACCTTGCAATCTTAATGCAGTTACCCGTCCATTCTCAACAGTCACTCCATACCAGGTATCAAGTGGCCCTTCCAGCCAGTTTTTGTTGTCTGACCAATTTGGACCATCACAGTGGTTGAACAAGGTAACCAGGGCAGCAGAATCTTTAACGAGAGGAAAATCAGGATTTGCAATCAGCAGGGTTAAAGCATTTGATTCCCCTTCAATATATTTGGCAACAAGCTGAAAGGTATAAACAGATTCCTGCCCGGGAAAAGGAATTGTGAAACTGGTGCCGGTTATTAACGATTCATTTAACGCAATGCTGTCTCCCGCCAAAAAAATGTTGTACCCTTGCAGTGTATATTCGTTATTGGAGGGGGCCTCCCACGTGAACACAATTTCTCCGTTATTTTCTGCTGCCACAAAATTTGCAGGTTCGGGTAACATATTGATTTCATTCACTGTAAATTGAATTTCATTGCCTGCAACAGAAATATCTGAAATATCAATCCATCCGGGTTCGCCGCTGCTTAAGAAACACGATGGATTGGAATAATTGTTAAAAAAGGTTCTCGCTTCGTCGGCTGAAAAGGCAGCACTATTAATCTGTCCGCTGTAAGTTGCATCGCCCTCCGGTCTGAAAACATATATTTCATCGGGAGGACCGTAGGCATTTCCCCTGATGCTTTCTGTATTGATGCGGTAAATGATCAAGCCCTCGTCGTAATGCCACGGAAGGGTCCCTTCCAGCAATCCCTCTTTTTTACGGTATTCAACCATGAAATATTCAGTTGTGCTTTTGGGAGAAGGGATTTTATAGCAAGCATAGGGATTTTTGGATACAGGTTCCAGGGAATAGGTTCCCGGCCCTGTAATCTCAGGAACAGAATCAAACCATTTCCCATATTTCCATTTCATATGAGTTGTCATGTGCTGAGTTCCTGTAACAGCCATCATATCCCACGCCCCTACCGGGTCAATTTCAGTATGGGTGTAACGGTACAAATCCGGCGCTCCCAGGGAATGGAAAAACTCATGACTGAACACACTAACATTAAACCTGCCGGATAGTTGTTTGTTGTACCTTCCCACCTTTTTTCCACCAATCAAAACATTATCATTGTAAAATATATTGGCCATAGGCCATAAAACATTTCCCCAGCTGTCGGCATTGCCTTGCAAAATAAGGATAACATTATCAATAATTCCATCGTCATTTGAATCGAAATCAACACCGGAAGCTTCAATGAGACCGGCAACCGATTCAATGGCGTTCTTCAGTAAAATGTGCTCACGCAGACTTCCCTCTCCGCCCTTGTAACCCTCAGGATTTGTCGTTTCATTGTATGGCAGATAATACGCCCGCGGATATGAATCCTGGTATTCAAAAACAGTGTCATTTTTAGGTTCCGGAAAAAAATATGAAGACACATTTAATTGATTGTTGCTTACTTCATTGAAATAGTATTTCAACGACATGCTCTGCTGTGAATTAAATCTGTTTTCATAAACGGATTCTCTTATATCAGTGGGATTTTGGTCTGAAAACCTTACGGAAATGACAATGTTGTTAAAATCTCCTTTGGTTGGATTCTGGATAACTGCTGTAGCTGATTTTAGTACACTTTGCCGCTTCGCTTCCATTTCTGAAGGCAAAATATCATTACCGGGACTCAATGCCAAATTAACCGGGTTATGCTGCCCCACAACATAGGGGGTCGGTACCAGTTGATTATTCCTTAAATCCGCATAAACGTAATAACCTGATGCAGTATCCTGTACAATGGTGTAATTGTTTTCGTCGTGCACACGGCGATGAAACTCATCCCCTGTAACAAAACATTCTATAACTGAGCCATCAGGTTGCTTAAGGGTGACAGGTACATTTTTCAGATAGGCTGAAAATACATTAATTGCCGACAGGAAGAAAATAATGAATAGAATGGGCTGTTTCATACCGGTACCGTGTTGCTCAATTTTTAATTTAGCATCTCCTGTTTTGTTTGAACAATTTAAATCCTGTCACTAAATCCAATACCTATATTTTATGGATCTGAAGGCGACATACCCCTATCCACCGAAGCACCAATAAATGTAGAGTTTCTTCATGTGTCCGGGATTTTAATTTATTCCAACTAAAAATAATGATTAATTCTTTTACTGCCAATAAAAACAGAAAAATTGTGAAACCCGAATATTAATGAATTGTGATATTGCCGGATAAGACGTAATCAATATAGAAAAAGAGAGTTAGACGTGTTCCGATTTCTCAGGTATGGACTTTAAGATTTTATTGTAACCAGCCAGTGCCCTGAAAAGTATCTTGTGGTTTTGGTTAAAGGAAATAATTGTAAAGAAAGATTTTTGTCTGTAAAAATGAAGAGTAGCCTTAAAAACAAAAACCGCAACCAGCATATTGTCAGCCGATTACGGTTTCATTTCAGTGAACCTGAAGGGACTCGAACCCCTAACCTCCTGATCCGTAGTCAGGTGCTCTATCCAATTAAGCTACAGGTCCATTCGGTATATCTTAAGAACTATTTGTGTGTGCTTTTTCTCAAAAGCGGTGCAAATATAATACAATTTGCAAAACACCCTAAATTTTTAGCGATACTTTTCCATTTTATCGTCGATGGTTACATTTTTTTCAAAATCAACCTGAACTTTAAGGTTTGTAAGCATACTGCCGGCACCCGCAGAATGGGCAGCCTCATGAATTTTTTCAAGTAAGGACGCCAACTCCTGGTAGCTGCACTCCACTACCGTTTCAAACGGGCAAACTTTATAGGTATGGCCCGATTGGGATATTGCTTCAATGGCTTTATCAACCAAATCATAACTTAATTTCCCATTGGTTTGGGGAAGTACCTGTATAGCAACATTTATCTTATTCGTCTTCCAATCCATCTTCAAATCCTTCTCCTAATTCAATATTATTTTGTTTATCAATAATTTCCAGTATCTCACTGCGTGTAAGAACCTTCACATTGGTAATAATCATATCCTCTTCAAGGAAATCACCATACTGATTACATTCTTCAACTACATTGCTAAAAACCTGTTTTATATCGCAGGTAACCGGCAACAAAACCTGTGCAGAACTGAATCCTTCCGAAAAATCAATGGTTTCGAATTCACCTTCATCAGCTTTAAGAGCAAAAACAAGTTCATCTTTCAGCAACTTCTGTTGGGTGGCAGAAAGCAAGCCGTTCCTGTCACGGTTTATAAAAACCACGTAATACCTCAGCTTTTTATCTTTACCTCCAAGTCCTGTAGAAATAAAATACTGCTTTTCATCAAGAAGGGAAGTTTGAAGCAGCATCCGGTTTTCCTGAAAGGCAAGAACCGCCCAACTGCGCATTTCTTTCTTCGCATGTTTAAGAAACTTTTCAATCATGCGGTAAGCTTTCACATCATCAACACCAGCCAGACCGACTAAAATTTCCTTTTTGACATCTCTATCCGTATCACGCGAAAATAACTTTTCTCCTTCTGCCAGATAATCTTTTTCCTCCCTTCTCTCTTTCATCAACTTCGAATGTTCAAAATATGCCATCTGTACATCTAAGTCAATCTGTTCTTCAAGGATGTTGAAGTTTTCAGGCAAATCGTCAAAAATTTTCTGAATATCGTTATATATGTTTTCGTCTTCCATTAAATCATTTTAGACAACAAAAGTAAACAGAAGTTATTACATTAAGAAAATTAAAAACTATTATTAAATAAAAGGAAAATAAATATCTTTGCAGTCTTATTTTTATTTGATTTAAATTAACAGAGGAAGGGAACACATCTGAAGTGAAGTTGAGTGAAGTTAAATACAAGGAAACTGTTGTTATAACCAAAATACTTGGTCATGGCTCTTTCAGGAGACGCATATCGGAAATGGGATTTGTGAAAGGGAAAGAGATCAAGGTAATTAAAAATGCTCCGTTTAACGGTCCTTTTGAATTTAAGATTCTGGATTACAACGTCTCCTTGCGCAAAACGGAAGCTGATTTGATAGAGGTGGTACCGGTAAAGGAATTTGACCAGTCGATAAATGGAAGTTATCTTGGTACTATTGAACGGAATATAAACCTGATAAATCAGTCGGAAAGAACACGTACAATAAACATCGCCCTTGTTGGTAATCCTAATTGTGGTAAAACAACACTGTTTAATTTTATCTCAAAGTCCAAGGAAAAAGTAGGAAATTACAGCGGAGTAACTATCGATATAAAAAAGGCAAATCTAAAGGCAAAGGGTTATTCCTTTAATTTTTACGATCTGCCGGGTACCTATAGCCTTACTGCCTATTCAAACGAAGAAATTTTTGTAAGAAAATTTATCTATGAACAGACACCCGATATCGTCATAAATGTCATTGACTCAACCAACCTGGAAAGAAATCTTTTTCTCACCACCCAACTTATTGACATGGATTTAAGGATCGTTGGAGCCTTAAATATGTACGATGATCTGGAACGAAAAAATATAAAATTTAAAATTGATGAACTTTCAAAACTGTTGGGAATGCCATTTGTACCAACCATCAGTTCCAAAGGTGTCGGACTCGATGAATTAATTGATAAGGTTATTGAAGTTTTTGAAGGGAAAGATACCGTTACCCGGCATGTACATATTAATTACGGTAAAGACATTGAGGCTTCCATACAAAAAGTTGCACAAAGGGTAAGGGAAGATAAACCGGTTACCGATAAAATTTCCTCCAGGTTTCTGTCACTTAAGCTGCTTGAAAAAGATCCTCACGTTCATGAATTATTGGCTGACTATAAAAACTATGCTGATATCAAAAGAACCACTGAACAGGAAATCAAGAAAATAGAATCCTTAAAGAATGAAAGTAGTGAAACGGTAATTACCGATGCCAAATATGGATTTATAACCGGAGCATTAAAGGAAACTTTCAAAAATCCATACAGGAAGCAACGATCACGTTCTGAAAAGATAGATGATGTTCTGACCAACAAATTCCTGGGTTTCCCAATATTCGTGGCCATATTGTTTGTAATGTTTTATTCAACATTTAATTTGGGTTCATATCCAATGGACTGGATAGATATGGGGATAGTGGCCCTGGGAGATTTAATTTCGGGAATTATGCCTGATGGGATGTTAAAGGACTTGTTGGTGAAGGGCATAATTAATGGTGCAGGTAGTGTGTTGGTTTTTCTTCCAAACATACTAATCCTGTTCTTTTTCATTTCCCTGCTTGAAGAATCGGGATATATGGCGCGTGCCGCATTTATCACCGATAATATCATGCACCGTTTCGGGCTTCACGGGCGTTCATTTATACCACTTATCATGGGATTTGGCTGCAATGTACCGGCAATAATGGCGACGCGTACGATGCGAAACAGGGGTCAGCGCCTGCTAACAATGATGATAGTTCCGTTTATGTCGTGCAGTGCACGACTGCCGGTTTATATACTTATCATTTCAGCCTTTTTTCAAAAATATGAAGCCCTTATTTTAATAGGTATTTATGCCGTTGGAATTCTATTTGCATTTATCACTGCACAGGTGTTGAATACAATGGTTTTCAAAAAGAAGGAAATCCCGTTTGTAATGGAACTCCCGTCCTACCGGTTACCCACCATTCGAAATATTTTGTATCACATGTGGGATAAAACCCGGCACTATTTGAAGAAGATAGGAACTGTGATTTTGCTTGGAGTCATTATTATATGGGCATTGGAATATTTTCCTCAGGAGACGGAAAAAACCGACAGCTATGAGGCCCAAATTGAAAACATAAGCCAAAATGATGATTTAAATCCTGTTCAAAAGGAGGAATTAATCACCGCTGTAGAACAACAGATGGAATCCGATCGGTTAATTAATTCTTACCTGGGAAGAATAGGACAAGGGATAGAACCAGTTATGCGCCCCCTGGGATTTGACTGGAAGATGAGCATCAGCCTTGTAGCCGGATTGCCTGCAAAAGAAATTGTAATCAGTACAATGGGTGTGATTTACCAGAGCAATGATGAAGAATCAACGGTGAACCTCCAAAACAGGCTGAAGAATGAAGAGTATACTCTGGGAGAAAATGCCGGAGAAAAAGTATTTACGACTCCTGTGGCATTGGCTTTTCTGGTATTTATCCTGCTTTATTTCCCATGTGTAGGAGTGGTTGCTACAATAAAAAACGAGTCTGAATCGTGGGGATGGGCTGCTTTCGTTGTTATTTATACCACGGCACTTGCCTGGATTATGGCTTTTATCGTTTATAATGTTGGCAATTTATTTACCTGATATGTTGCAGGAAATCATTACATATACCATTATAGCAGTAGCTGTTGGCATGGCTTTGTGGAAAATGTATAAAAAATTGGCGGGTAAAAAAAAGAAACCCAAAAAAAATAACAGTGCATCTTTGTCTGCACCCCACAACTGTTCCGATTGTATTGCAAATTGTTCTTTACGTGATGCTGTCCCTGCTGTGAGAGTTGAAAATGAAGAGCTTTGCGAAACAACTGTAAAAAAGAAACCGGATTCCCAAAACTGACCACCTTCATCACCGAATACTCTAAGTTGAAACTTACCTGTTTTCATTAACTTCATCAGCTTATTATTTAATAACAATCACCAACATTTTCAATAAGAGTCAACGGCTTATTACTCTGATCCATGATCCGGTTAACCTTCGTATTATCGATATACCAAAGACGGATTAAAGTCGCATTAAATTCGCGATTTTCCGAATTTAATAGGTCTTTGGTAAGGAGTTATAACAGCAACAGCATAGTGATTGCAGGAACGTTCACGTGAAAAATCAATAAGTCTCTAATAATTATAATGCGCATTGAATTTTACATTGGAACAGATCAAAAGACTGATAATAAAAGTGATAAGTTTCTGCTGGTGCTTAAACTTTTGAAAGAAAAAACTTATGCAAAACGAGAACCTGACAATGCTTTACGTTTATCAGGGCTTTTTGGAAGATTGTACTTTATGGAATGCATTATCCGCAGTAATGAAAAACAATCCGGATGATTAATGCACATCATTAATAAAGTTAAAGTTCGCTAAGTTGCCGTATGGTTTCTTGAGGATTTTCAGAACTAAAAACAAAACTCCCGGCAACGAGTACATCTGCGCCGGCCTCAATCAATTGTTTTCCGGTATCAAAATTTACACCGCCGTCTACTTCTATAAGGCAACCGGAATTGTTCTCCCTGATTAGGTTTTTTAACTGCCTGACTTTTTTATAGGTGTTTTTGATAAATTGCTGACCTCCAAAACCAGGATTAACCGACATCAGCAGAACCATATCAATTTCAGATATGATTTCAGATAATACAGATACCGGGGTATGCGGATTTAAACATACACTGGCTTTCATTCCGTTTTCTCTTATGGCTGTCACTGTGCGGTGAAGGTGCAGACAGGTTTCATAATGAACGGTCAGCCAATCGGCTCCGGCATTAGCGAAAGCACTGATAAAAATATCGGGATTTGTAATCATCAGGTGCACATCGAGGGGTTTTTGAGCCACTTTTTTCACATGCTCAATAACCGGTATTCCAAATGATATGTTTGGAACGAATACGCCATCCATTACATCACAATGAATAAATTCTGCCACACTTTCATTAATCATCAGGATGTCCTTCTCCAGGTGATTGAAATTGGCAGCAAGGATAGAAGGAGCGATTTTTGGTTTCATACAACAGACTTATTGCCCGAGATAGGCTTTTAGAAGACGATTGCGGTATTGGTTTCTTAATTTTTTTATTGCCTTTTCTTTTATCTGGCGGACACGTTCACGGGTAAGGCCAAACTCATCTCCTATTTCTTCAAGGGTATGGGCAGGCACAGCGTTTAATCCGAAATAATACCTTAGTATATCGGCTTCACGTCCACCCAGTGTCGACAATGAACGTTCAATTTCCTTTCTCAGCGAAAAATCAAGCAATCCCGAGTCTGGGCTGGGCGAATCTTCGTTCAGCATAACATCATACATGCTGTTCACCTCTTCATCACGCAGCGGGGCATCCATTGAAACATGGCCATTTGAAAAATTCATGGCATCCTCAATCACCTCCGACCTCGATTCCATTAATTCGGCAACTTCATCAACAGTGGGTTCCCGCTGATACTCCTGCTCGAGTTTATTAAATGTTTTATTGATTTTATTAATCGATCCTATTTTATTCAATGGCAGACGAACAATCCTAGATTGTTCGGCAAGCGCCTGAAGAATGGATTGCCGTATCCACCAAACGGCATAAGATATGAACTTAAACCCACGTGTTTCATCGAACCTTTCGGCGGCCTTTATTAATCCAAGGTTGCCTTCATTAATCAGGTCCGGTAAACTTAATCCCTGATTTTGATACTGCTTTGATACCGATACAACGAAACGAAGATTAGCTTTAATAAGTGTTTCAAGAGCTTCACGATCACCTTTTTTGATACGCTTGGCAAGTTCAACTTCTTTATCTGCAGAGAGCAACTCAACCTTCCCGATTTCGTGCAAATACTTATCAAGAGACAAAGTATCGCGATTTGTGACCTGCTTGGTAATTTTTAGTTGTCTCATAAACTTGGTATTACACTGGCTTAAATAAACTTAAAAATCTTTAATTGTACAATAAAACTGCTGATAATTTTTTACGAGAAAAATATCCAATTTGTTAGAACAAACATTGAATAAATAAAAAAGTTCATTTGCTGTACCCGGCTAACTTCAGCAGGTATGCCTTAAATTGATTGAAATCATTTTCCATCGGCACTGATTTTTTTTTGCCTTTCATAAATTCTGCAAGTCTTTCAGGCAAGGGCACCTTACCGTATCCAACAATCTTTTCAACAGTTTCAGTAAATTTTGCCGGGTGGGCAGTTTCAAGAAAAATCCCTGCCTGGTCTTTTGTTAAAAATTCTCTAAGCGCCATATATCCACATGCCCCATGCGGGTCGCACAGGTAATGACTTTGACTAAAAACATTTCCAATGGTCTCACGAATTTGATTATCGGCATACCGGTAACCTTTAATTACAGAAGAAATCTTTTTATGCGAATGGTCATACAAATCAAGTATTCTTGCAAAATTACTTGGTGTCCCTACATCCATAGCATTGGCAATAGTTTCAACTGATGGACGTGGATTATATGTTCCTGTTTGAAGGTACTGGTGAACCACATCGTTTTCATTGTTAGCAGCCAGAAACTGTGCTACGGGTAAACCCATTTCCCGGGCAATCAGGCCTGCAGTTAAATTACCAAAATTACCGCTGGGCACGGAGAAAATAAGCTCATTGCCATTTAATGCCCCCTGCTCTTTAAGCCTTGCATAAGCATTAAAATAATAAAATGCCTGGGGAAGGAATCTTGCCACATTAATGGAGTTGGCAGAGGTAAGCAGAAGTTTTTCATTCAGCTCATTGTTAAGAAAAGCAGTTTTTACAAGATGCTGGCAATCGTCAAAAGTTCCATTCACTTCAAGCGCAGTGATATTTTGTTTCAATGTGGTAAACTGTGACTCCTGAATTTTGCTTACCTTTCCTTTAGGATAAAGTACATGCACATGAATCCCTTTCACTCCCAGGAAGCCGTTTGCAACTGCACTTCCTGTATCGCCTGATGTAGCTACCAACACATGCACCTGCTTATCGATATCAGTAAGGAAATAGTTCAGCAGCCGGGCCATAAATCTTGCCCCTACATCTTTGAATGCTAAGGTTGGCCCATGAAATAATTCAAGAGAATAGATATTATCTGTTACTTTTACAACAGGGCAGTCAAACTGAAGCGTATCGTATACAATCTCTTTCAGGCTGTCTTCCTCCACATCTTCACCAAAGAACTTCTTTGCCACTTCAAATGCAATTTCCTGAAAAGATAATTGGTGTATGGAATCAAAAAATGAAGGTTCAAACTTCTCAATGCGTTCAGGCATAAACAAACCGTTGTCGGCTGCGAGCCCTTTTATCACGGCTTCTTTTAAATTAACCTCCGGTGTATTCTTCGTTGTGCTGTAATATTTCATTAATCAAAATGTTTGGAAAGGAAACAAAAGTATAAAATTCCTTTTTAAATCTGATAGCTCCATATAGATATAAAACAGTTAAAAATCAAAGATATCCTCTAAATGTGAACATTTGAAATTGCGAAAATATCACAGAGAACCAACATGAACAAAACAGGAATATCCCTATAACCGATTTGAGAAAGGAAAGCTGTTTTTAAAACTTCAGAAACTTTTTTATAAACTCGTCACCTTTTAACAAACCAATTGCTCCCTTTTCAACACTAAATTCATCATACACTTCCACTGCATCGGCATGTATGCCCTGCCTGTAAATGATAAACGGCACCGGTTTGCGGGTATGAGTCTTTAGCGCGCAAGGTGTGGGATGATCCGGCAAAAGGGCCACGGCAACCGGCTCGTCCATTTTTTGAATTTCTTCCAATATATATTTAACCACGCGCTGGTCAAGGTATTCTATTGTCCGGGTTTTTAATTCCACATCCCCCTCATGACCGGCCTCATCGCTTGCCTCGATATGCAGGTATACCAGGTTGTTATTCCTGAGCGCTTCCACAGCGGCACGTGCTTTCCCTTCGTAATTGGTATTGTATAAGCCTGTGGCTCCTTCCACACGAATTACTTCCATCCCTGCATAAACACCTATCCCCTGGATTAAATCGACTGCAGAAATCACTGCTGATTTATCCACTCCAAACATCTCCTTCAAAGTAGGCATCTGAGGTTTATACCCCGGCGACCAGGGCCATATGCTGTTGGCTGCCGGCTTGCCCCTTTTTTGCCGCTCCACGTTTACAGGATGGTCATTCAAAAGTTCCTGAGATTTAAGCACTAACTCATTCAACAGGTTTGCTGTAGGCTCAGCCAATTTCTCTCCGGGCTTAACCAGTACATCCTGAAAAGGAGCGCCGGGAACATCATGCGGAGGGACACATGTAATGTTCTTATTGCCATTTTTAATTATTAACAGGTGCCTGTAGGAAACACCGGGATAAAACAGAACATCCTCATTGCTAATATTTTCGTTAAGGAAATGGATTAAAACGGCAGCTTCTTCACTGGAAATATGTCCGGCAGAATGATTTTTAAGAATTCTGTTTTCGATGGTGAGCAGATTACAACGCATTGCCAAATCTCCCGGTTGCAGTTCAACTCCCATACTGGCGGCTTCCAAAACCCCCCGGCCTTCATATACTTTTTCCACATCGTAGCCCAAAACGGCCATATTGGCAATTTCACTTCCTGGATGCATTGTTTCAGGCACTGTTGACAATAGTCCTGCCTGCCCGTTTTTAGCCAGCCAATCAATGTGTGGTTTTTGGGCCATCTGGAGCGGAGTTTTTCCTCCGTATGTTTCCAGCGGCTCATCTGCCATGCCATCACCAAGTATAATTAAGTACTTCATTCCTTTCAGATTAGATGTTCGAAACTTTTATTAAATCGGCAAACACTCCTGCTGCTGTTACAGAAGCTCCCGCTCCATAGCCTTTTATTAGCATCGGGAATTCATGATATCGTTCAGTTGTATACATCACCAGGTTATTGCTTCCTTCCAGGTCGTAGAAAGGATGGAGGGCATCTACTTCCTGCAGGCCTATTATTGCCTTGCCATTTTCATACTGTGCAACAAACCGCCATTTCTTGTTTTCCGATTCAAGAACCTGCCGCTTTTCCTCGAAATCTTTATCAAGTTTGGGTATGTTTTCCCAGAAATCCTGCAGCGACCCTTTAAAATACTCATCGGGAACAAATCGTTCAATTGTAATATCCTCCATTTCGAGCGGATATCCAGCTTCACGGGCCAGTATAAGGATCTTCCTTGCCACATCCACACCATTTAAATCGAGCCTTGGGTCAGGTTCTGAAAATCCCTGTTCCTTAGCCATCCTGATGGTTTCACTTAAAGGGATTTGGTGGGATATGGTATTAAAAATATAATTCAGGGTACCAGAAAGAACTGCTTCAATTTTTAAAATGCTGTCGCCCGAATTTATCAAATCATTTAATGTGCTGATGATGGGCAATCCCGCTCCAACATTTGTTTCAAACAGGAATTTCACCCCCTTCTCCTTGGCTACATTTTTTAACCCGATATAGTTGGCATATGCTGAAGATGCTGCTACCTTGTTTGCCGTAACTATTGAAATGTTCGATTCCAGTATTTCCCTGTAAAAGGATGCAACTTCACTGGAAGCTGTACAATCCACAAACACTGAATTGTATATGTTCATCGATTTCATTTCGTCAACAAAACCCCTGATGCCTGATTTATAAGCAGAATCATCAAGAATCTCCTTTGATGCCGATATATCAAAGCCTTCGCGCATAAAAGCCATTTTTCTTGAATTGGCTACACCTGTAACCTTTATTTTCAAACGTTTTTCCTTCAGAAGCTTTTGCTGCTGCTTCTGAAGCTGCTGCAGCAAATTACCTCCAACAGTGCCTACCCCCAGCAGAAAAACATTCAGTTCAACATTTTCCGAAAGGAAAAACGATTCATGCACTACATTAAGCGTTTTTCGCAGCTCCGAATTCTTTACCACCCAGGAAATATTTAATTCCGATGCTCCCTGGGCAATGGCTATGATATTGATACCATTTTTACCGATTGTGGAAAATAATTTTCCCGCTATGCCGGTAGTGTGCTTCATATTTTCCCCCACAATGGCTACCACCGATAAGTCCCGTTCTACATCAATCCGGCTTACCTGTCCTGATCGGATTTCTCTTTCGAATTCATTGCGGATAGCATTTTCAGCCAGTAACACTACATTATCATCGATAGCAACACTGATTGAATTCTCAGAGGAGGCCTGTGATATGAGAATGACATTCACTTTTACACTTGCAAGGGCTGTAAACAGGCGCATAGATATACCTGTAACCCCAACCATGCCAATCCCCTGCAGAGTAAGCAGGGAAATGCCGGAAATGGATGAAATCCCTTTAATTGGTCTGTCCTTTGGGGTTTTGACTCCACTCAGGATTAGGGTTCCTTCATTATCAGGACTGAAAGTATTCTTTACATGAATTGGTATCCCTTTTTGATATACAGGCAGAATAGTGGGAGGATAAATTACCTTTGCACCGAAATGTGAAAGTTCCATTGCTTCCGAATAAGTAAGCTCAGGAATGGTGTAAGCCTTACTTATAACTCGTGGATCGGCAGTCATAAAACCATTAACGTCTGTCCATATCTCAAGTGATTCAGCCTGAAGTGCAGCAGCAATAATGGCTGCTGTGTAGTCGGAGCCACCCCTCCCAAGGGTGGTAAACTCACCTTTAAAATTTCTGGCAATAAATCCCGGAACAACAGCTATCCCCGAAAATTCGGTAAATTCGAATTTTATTTTTTCATTGGTTACCGAAAAATCGACTGCTGCTTTGCCAAAATTACTGTCGGTCTGTATAAAGGATGAAGCATCTTTATAAACAGCTCCCTGGATATATTGAGCAATTATCTGGGAAGAAATCCGCTCTCCAATTCCCGCTATACGGTCAAGAGTTTTGGGTGTCAGTTCACCAACAAGGGTAATTCCGGTTAGTATTTGTTCCAGTTCATCAAGTAACTCTTCAGCAATATAAACAATTGGGCCTGCACCATTGAAAAGTTCGAAAATGGTTTGAGAATGACGGTCTTTAATGTCGTTAAGAATAGGATGAAAATCCTCCATCCCACCTGCAGCTGCTTTGGCTGCCTTTAAAATAAGGTCAGTAACTCCTCCAAGGGCTGAAACCACAACTACGACATCGGTGGTTTGCTGTTCGACAATTTCCTTCACCTTTTTGATTGTGGCGGCAGAACCTACCGAAGTACCGCCAAACTTTAAAACTTTCATCTAAATAAATTGTGGTTTAATATTTTGTTTTATTTTGGTACATTTCATCGCATTCACACATTAAAATCCTTGCTACACGAAACATGCAAGGGGTTATTTTCATGTCCTGCCCCTGAAATCCGCATTAATAACACATTCATATCCTTTTGTGTTCGCTCAACTATATGTGTTTCATCCTATGCTGCGTATTATAAAAAAAACTGGATGAAACGACAGAACATTTCATCCAGATACCTGTCATAATATTTATGCCTAAGCAGTGGGTACTGTTGTTTTTCCTGCAATGGAATCAAATATTTTCAGTTCCAGTTCCTGGGCCAATTCAGGATTATCCAGAATCAGGCTACGAACAGTTTCTCTGCCCTGCCCCAGCTTTGTATCTCCATAACTAAACCAGGAGCCGCTTTTTTTGATTATATTCATCTGAACTCCCAAATCAATAATCTCGCCCGACTTGGAAATCCCCTCTCCATAAAGGATGTCAAACTCAGCTTTCCTGAATGGTGGTGCAACCTTATTTTTCACAACCTTCACCCTGACGTTAATACCATTAACATCTTCACCATCTTTAATCTGTCCGATACGCCGGATATCAAGCCTTACGGATGCGTAAAACTTTAAGGCATTACCACCGGTAGTTGTTTCAGGATTACCGAACATTACACCAATTTTTTCACGCAACTGATTAATAAAGATGCAGCAAGTTTTTGTTTTACTTATATTGGCAGTTAGTTTTCTTAATGCCTGCGACATAAGCCGCGCCTGCAATCCCATTCTCGAGTCTCCCATTTCACCCTCCAGTTCAGCCTTTGGTGTAAGTGCCGCCACAGAGTCAATAACAATAATGTCGATGGCTCCCGAACGAACCAGGTTATCAACTATTTCCAGTGCCTGCTCACCATTGTCGGGTTGCGAAATCAGCAACTCTTCAATATCAACGCCCAGCTTTTTTGCATAATAGGGATCAAAAGCGTGTTCGGCGTCAACGATGGCTGCAATACCCCCTGCTTTCTGTGCTTCTGCAATGGCGTGAATGGCCAGTGTAGTTTTACCTGATGATTCAGGTCCGTAAATTTCGATTACACGTCCCTTCGGGAAGCCACCTACTCCCAATGCAACATCCAGCGCTATGGAGCCGGAAGAAATTGCAGGAATGTTTTCAATTGCCTGGTCCCCCATCCGCATAATGGAACCTTTACCATAGCTTTTTTCAATCTTGTCCATTGTAAGCTGAAGCGCTTTCAGCTTTTCCTTGTTTACCTGAGCTTTTTCTTCTTTGGTCATGTTCAGAATAAGGTTAAATATTTAAATTCTTTATTATTTGATTTGTGTGGTCCTTGGTTTCTACTTTCTCAAATACCCTCTCTATCGTACCGTTTTCATCGATAATAAAGGTGGTGCGTAATACCCCCATGTATTTTTTTCCATACATGCTTTTTTCGCCCCAGACATCAAAGGCTTTCATAATTTCCTTTTCAGTGTCAGCAATTAAATCAAACTGAAGCCCGTACTTCTCTTTAAATTTTCGATGCGATTCAATAGAATCAGGGCTTACACCAACCACCTCAAAGCCTTTTTCCAGCCAGCTGTTATAATTATCGTTTAAGTTACATGCTTCAGCTGTACATCCTGAGGTGTTATCTTTTGGATAAAAATAAAGAATAAGCTTTTTCCCGGAAAAATCCTCAAGCCCGATTTCCTCACCATCCTGATTTACACCTTTAAATACCGGCGCTTTGTCTCCTTCTTTTAATTTTGTCATAACTTCATTTTTTGGTCCCCGAACTACAAATATAAGGGATTTAATGATAAAAATCAGACGCATTTTACGTGTTTCCAAGTAATATTCCTTCACTTTATAAGAGATTGCACAATTTTTGTAATTTTACACTGTAAATTAGTTTTTACAACTTTAAACCATGTGTGATAAAATAATAAGGATCAACTTTTTCATTATACTGCTCCTCCTATTCGGGACAGTGCCTTACTCGTACAGTAGTGCACAGGATAACCCGGAAGTCAGAGCAATTCAATTGTTTAATTCAGGGAACTATAAAGAGGCAGAATCAGTTCTGGAGGATTTGCTCAGGGAAAACTCCGAAAGTCCCATATTAAATTATTATTACGGTGCTTCGCGAACTGAAAATGGTCATTATGGAAATAATGAACTGGAATACCTGAAGAAAGCAGGAAAAAACATTACCCCCGATCGCCTGCACTATTACCTGGCAGTGCAGTACCACGCCCTCCAAAATTGGGATCAGGCTTTAAAATTATACAATCAGTTCAGGGTAAGCGTACCGGAAATGGAGCAAAAGGAACTGGAACTGGGTAAAAAAATTCAGCTTTGCTACAATCAGGTCAATCCTTTTGACGGTCACACGGCAGTCTCCTCTCCTCAAAATACCGAAAATGCTTCAGAAGAATCAGCAGAAGCTGAAGAGGAGGAAATAAAGGATATGCCTGTATCGGAAGAGGAAACTGTTGTGTTTTCTGCTTCAACAGATACCGAAAACATTTTAACTGAACTGGAAATTCAGGAGCAAAAAACCGATGATAATTTTTTTCTTCCCCGTGAAGCACTTCCCAATCTTCCGGGAGTAAAACCTACTATTCCCGACGGAGACCCTGTTCAATTCCAGGTGAACAATACCATCACTTATCTGTATACATCTCAGTTCCAGACAACAGAAGGAAAAAACCTGTTTAATAAAGCAAGGCAACTGCAACTTCAGCAGGAACAAAATCTCAAAGATGCAGAAGTACTGAGAAAAGAATATAAAAACCAACAGTCGCCGGAGGAACGTGAAGTCCTTGCCAATAAAATCATTTCCCTTGAGAACGATTCATATGAACTAGAGGAAGAGATTAAGAGAACGTATTCAGAATCGCGGAAAGTGGAAAATGAATATTGGGAAAATGCTGATCCTGTCTCAAGGAATAACTTCCTGATTGGGCAGGAAAAAATCCTTTCCGGTATAAAAGAAGAAAACCCTGTTACACCGGAAACCGGAGAAGAAATATTAATCGATTTTATTCAACCGGAACCTGTAAAAACTTCAAAAGCAGCCCCCGCTGAACTCGTATATAAAATTCAGATTGGAGCATACAGTAAAGGAGTACCTGCCTACAAACAGCGGCTGTTTAAAAAACTTTCGGTAATCCGCTCCATTAATAACTATACCGATGAAAAAGGAGTGGTCGTATACACCACAGGTAACCTGACCAGCTTTGATGATGCACTCATTATGCGAAATCAAATCAGGCAGGAAGGAATACAAGATGCTATAGTTGTACCATATTTTAAAGGAAAAAGAATAACTTTGGAGGAAGCTAAACAATTGGAAAATAACAATGACATCTAAAGAAACAAAAAAGAGACCGGCAAACCGGCAGAGTGACAAAACCTGCAGGGAATACTTGCTAATGCTTCACAACGATGATGTCCACAGCTTCGATTATGTAATTAATGCTTTAATGGACATTTGCAAGCATGAATTTGAACAGGCGGTGCAATGTACAATGATAACGCACCACAAGGGAAGTTGTGATGTTCGTAAAGGAAAGATCGGACAGCTGAAAAAAATGAAAGATGCCTTAACAGCTATTGAATTAAGTGCAACAATTGAATTGCAATCATGACTGCCTTTGCCATTATTCTGCTTATTTGCCTTGGATTATTGCTGCTTTTGATTGAGTTTGCCGTAATCCCGGGTGTAACCATTGCAGGTATTGGTGGTTTTGTATTACTTGGTGCCAGTGTTTATATTGCTTTTGTAGAGTATGGTTCCGGAATTGGATTTCTTACCCTTGCCTTTGTACTTATTGCCTCACCGATAATGATATATTCACTCTTCCAGTCAAAAACCGGCAAGAAAATGATACTTGAATCACTTATTGACAGCAAGGTGGAAACAGTTGTGAGCGATAAAATACATGTAGGTGATTTTGGAAAAACCATTGGACGACTGGCCCCCTCAGGCAAGGCAAAAGTAAATGGAGAAGTGGTGGAAGCAGTCTCAACCGGTGGCTTTGTAGATCACAATACCGAAATTAAAGTTTTGAAAATACTTTCGAATAAAATAATTGTAGAACCTGTAAATAAATAAAAATGATTGAATCAATCGGAATTTGGGGGATGATAATGGGGATAATCGTATTATTATTTATCCTTCTGTATTTTATCCCAATCGGTCTGTGGTTTTCAGCCTTAGTGTCAGGAGTGAAAATTTCACTGCTGCAACTGTTTTTGATGCGTTTCCGGAAAGTTCCCCCGGGAGTTATTGTCCGTGCGCTAATTGAAGGAACCAAGGCCGGGGTTCCGTTAAACCGCAACGATCTTGAAGCACACTACCTGGCAGGAGGCCATGTGGCCAATGTTGTCCATGCCTTGGTATCGGCCTCAAAGGCAAACATCGATCTGACCTTTAAGGTAGCAACTGCAATCGACCTTGCAGGTCGTGATGTGTTTGAAGCAGTTCAAATGTCGGTAAACCCGAAAGTAATTAATACCCCTCCCGTTACTGCCGTTTCAAAAGATGGGATACAGCTGATAGCCAAAGCCAGGGTTACGGTTCGTGCAAGTATTAAACAGCTCGTTGGTGGTGCAGGTGAAGACACCGTGCTGGCCCGGGTAGGCGAAGGTATCGTTTCCTCGATTGGTTCATCCCACTCCCATAAAGCAGTGCTTGAAAACCCCGATTTTATCTCAAGGGTAGTGCTGGAAAAAGGACTTGATGCCGGAACAGCCTTTGAAATCCTGTCGATTGATATCGCCGATATAGATATCGGTAAAAACATTGGGGCCGGCTTACAAATGGACCAGGCAGAAGCCGATAAAAACATTGCTCAGGCCAAAGCAGAAGAACGGCGTGCAATGGCTATTGCCCTTGAACAGGAAATGATAGCCAAAGCCCAGGAAATGAAGGCAAAGGTTATTGAAGCCGAAGCAAAAGTGCCCCTGGCAATCGCTGAAGCATTCAGTAAAGGAAACCTGGGAATAATGGATTATATGAAATATAAAAACATAATGGCCGATACCGCTATGCGTGAATCAATCTCAGGTGAGGAGGATAAAAACAAGGAAGAATAATTTCCAAATGTTAAGAGATGTTTAACAACATATTTTTTAACATTCGCTTAACGCAAAATAGCAAATTCACCTTTATCTTTGCAGCATAGTTTTAGTTCATAGGTTTAGGTTTGATTAGTTTTATTGGTTTAGTTAGATTGAAAAGGATGAGTGTTGACTCGTCCTTTTTTTTTGCTTTAATTTTAAAAACCTGGGAACTGCTGCTTCATTATGAAACCTGGAATAATTCCAGCCCTTTTTCCCGGACATAACATATCCATCAGGAAATAAATATCAATATGCGCAGAATCTAAAGTTCCCCTGGTACTGGCAACCACCAAATTGGAACAAAACAAAATTCCCATTGCATAATGTTTTTTTTCATCTGCTTAATATGAGTCAGGATTGGCTCTTAAAAAAGTTGCCGCAGCAAAACCAAAGAGGAACCAAAGATACACCTGAACAAAACCAGCACCTGATATACATTACAGGCAGCACCCCCCTAACAACCGGATTGCAGGTGAGCTTTTTAAGCAAGATCAAATTAATGTTTTATAACATTTCTTTAACATTCCATTAATGAAAAATTAGATGATTGCGTTTTATCTTTGCAGCATAGTTTTAGTTCATAGGTTTAGGTTTGATTAGTTTTATTGGTTTAGTTAGATTGAAAAGGATGAGTGTTGACTCGTCCTTTTTTTTTGCTCACCCCAAGAAACCTGCTTTAATGTTTTATAACATATTTTTAACATTCATTTAATAGAAAAGAAAAAATTGTACTTTATCTTTGCAGCATAGTTTTAGTTCATAGGTTTAGGTTTGATTAGTTTTATTGGTTTAGTTAGATTGAAAAGGATGAGTGTTGACTCGTCCTTTTTT
>JAWLCL010000006.1:263239-303429 GCA_041687255.1 Mariniphaga sp.
CTTTGCAGCATAGTTTTAGTTCATAGGTTTAGGTTTGATTAGTTTTATTGGTTTAGTTAGATTGAAAAGGATGAGTGTTGACTCGTCCTTTTTTTTTGCCCTTACTCCAGTAAATAATAAAGCTGTTTATATGAAAATGATGAGTTGGATGACACATCCTGTTAATTGTTACCAAAATAATATCATTAACGTTCGCTTAACCCAAAAAAGAGAATACCCTTATATCTTTGCAGCATAGTTTTAGTTCATAGGTTTAGGTTTGATTAGTTTTATTGGTTTAGTTAGATGAAAAGGATGGGTGTTGACTCATCCTTTTTTTTACCCTTGTTCCAGTAAATAATGAAGTTGCTTTAATGAAAATGATGAATTAGGTTGAATCATCTTTATGTAATTGTTACCAAGTAATATCATTAACGTTCACATAACCTCCAAAAGAGAATTCCCTTATATCTTTGCAGCATAGTTTTAGTTCATAGGTTTAGGTTTGATTAGTTTTATTGGTTTAGTTAGATGAAAAGGATGGGTGATGACTCATCCTTTTTTTTTACCCAACCTTTGCTGATTCTGTGGAAATTATATATTCTCATATTCTCATTAAAGCAGTCACCAAATTCTCCCCATTTCCGCAACTCACCTATTAAATATGTTTCAGGCCGGCCAATGTGTCTCAATTCCCTGTTTCCGAATCCAGGCCTGAAATTCATTCAGCAAATCACGGCGTTCCCGAATTGCGTGAGGAATAACCTTTTTAATTTTTGCAAATGCAATCAGGGAGCCTACTGCTTCTCCAATGCTCCATTCAACAGGGTGCAGACGGTAGCAGCCATTGGTAATGTGAGTGGTGCCAATATTTTTATTTGCAGGAAAGAGGTTGGTCATCCGTTGCGGGATTAACGCCCCCAAAGGTATCTGAAACGGCAGGGAACCAAAATCGATGTAATTGACACCTCCACTGCCGGGATGCAGATCAATATGATAATACCCCACTCCTACACTGTCGTAGAATTCGGCCGCCTTTTTACCGGCTTCCTCACCAGCCACCATTATGCGGTTTTCTGCTCCCACATGTTCTTCCAAAACAGTAAACACAGCCTTTATTCGACGCGATTCCCGGATGTAAGGATATTTTGCAAGTCCGTCGGCTGTTCCCATTACATCTCCTCTGAGCCTTAATCCAGGCCAGCCGGTTCCCCCATCCGGTCGAGGTGCTTCGGTTTGCAACCAATAGAACAATGACAAACTTAACTGCCTCGAAGCATTGATATGCCTGTTAAATTCTTTCTCACTCACATCGATGATGTTACCCGGAAAATAATCGTTTTGCGGCCAATTGACAACAGTGATATCCCCTTCGTATGCACCCGGTCTGAAATTATTCCTGTTTATTATTCTTCTGTAAAGCCAAAGATTTAATGCATCACCTGTTTTTTCACCTTCCGGATGAAAGCCAAGGTTCTTAGGTTTCAAATCTCTTGGATTGGAATAATTTAATTCGAGCAACTTTCCTGCCCATGGGGGGTTCATTTTCGGAACATACGAACTCCAGAAGGAATAATCTTTAGGTCGTTCAATTATATTATCAACACCTGCCTGATAATCCATTGCAAAACACATGGTAAAAGCCTGGTTATTTTTGGGATTCCCTGTTTCAGGTGCATGCAGTTCGCCTGTTTCTTTCCTCGATTCGGTACCTGTAACATATTCTGTTCCGGTTAAGGGAAGTAAATCACCACATTCTGTGGCATCAACAAAATAAGGAGCAGACAACACTAATTCTGCACCTGTTTTCAGGTCTGAAGTAATAACCGACCTTACCTTATCTCCGTCGACATCGGCCTTTACAACTTTATGCTCCGTTAACACAACCAGTTTCCCTGTACTCATATAGGGTAAAAGCATTTCAGTTAATACAGCCACTGCCACACGGGGTTCATGGCAAATACGAGATACACTGCCATCACCCGGATTTAAATTCTTCCTGTTGCGGGCGTTTGAAGTTAACGGATAATTTCTTTTATAATAATTTCTTACTTTTTTTCTGTAAGTCCTATAGGATATCGGTGCTCCATGAGTTTCAATCCACTGGTGTTCATCAGGGGGGACACCCTGCTGAGAAACCTGTCCGCCAATCCAATCCGTTTCTTCAGTCATTATTACGCTCAGCCCATTTCTGCAGGCAGCAACAGCTGCAGCACAGCCTCCCAATCCTCCTCCCGCAATTATAACATCACCCTCAAGTTGTTGCAAACTTTTTCTACTGTCTCCAGATGATTTTACTATGTGAGATTTTGCTGCCGATGGAGCAGCCAGAAGGACTCCCCCACTGCCCGCCAGGGCCAGCGTTAAAAAATTTCTGCGCTTCATTTTTAGTTTAATGGTTTCAAATTTTGTTCAACAATCCGGTTGCCCTATTATCTAATGATTCTGTGACTGATTGCAACTGCTAATATCGGAAAATATCCCAAACGAACCCAGTCGCTTTTTCGGGCAATACATAAAATCTTGACGACTGCCCTGCAAAAGAACGGTTGCACCCCCTATTGTCGAATATCTTCATCAGAAGAAACGCATAAGGCTTAAATGCATACTTTCCTGAACAGGAAATAGCAGCAAGATATGTTGAAGACAACAATCTGGCTGAAATCAACAGTAACTGGAAACAGTTTTAAATAAAAAAGAATCATTGACTACTCCTGAATAAATTGATGAGGCAGGTCTGCAGATGGAGAATTACATCCTGGGGCAGGGAATCAGGTATTTAAGGAAGATCAATAAGGCTGAGGATAAACTTATAAAAGCGCTGCGCCGGAAAGTACAGACTTCTGATTCGGTTTAACACAGGTAGGCAGGGTGATAAAAATTTTTCTTCAAAGAATAAAAAGATAACCTGAAGCTTACTCCAGGTTATCTTATATATTGACAAACCCGCTGTAGTACCTTTGAAAAACTTATTTTAATTCACAATATGTCAAAGAACGTCGGCTGCTCCTTTTTTACGGACTGCAGCCGTCGGAAAAGAATATCCAAAAAACATTCAAAAATGAAAAAGTTATTTCATCTGGGTTCATATGGGATCGCCTGTCTTATGAAAAAACGGCAGTGCATCTTGCCGCTCATCCCTGATGAACCCATTTATTGGGAAAAATGACAAAGTGACATCAAAGGAAGGCACCCGCTACAGGTCCTTTAACAAGAAGGGGGCTGAGGGCGAAAAAAACGTATTATATGTGGATGCATTTTCCCCTTAACGAAAGAAAGTCAGGAATTGCGAAAAACACGTAAACCGGTTAAAGAAGACAAAAAGGATATTAACTTTGCACAATTTTTTAAACTAAGCACAATGAATAAAGGAATATATATTACCAATATCGAAAGACGAACCGGAAAATCATTGGTCTCGCTGGGAATAATGAAATTGATACTTTCCAAAGTAAGCAAAGTAGCTTATTTCCGGCCAATAATCAGCGATTATCCGAGTGGAAAACACGATAATCTCATTGAAACAATGCTTTCCTGGTTTAACCTCGACATGGAATACAAAGAAGCCTATGGATTTACCATGTCGCAGGTAGTAAAATACAAGAACAGAGGGCAGGAAGCCCGGCTTATCGAAAAAATACTAGAGCAGTATAAGGCAATTGAAGAAAAATATGATGTGGTTTTAGTAGAAGGCTCAGATTTTGAAGGACAGGGAGTTGAAATTGAATTTGACTTGAATGTGGAGATTGCCAGAAACCTTTCGTTACCAACTATTCTTGTCAGTTCCGCAAAAGGTAAGGAAATTAAAGATGCTGTTTCAAATCTGGATTTGGCTGTAAAATCCTATTCCGATAAGGACGTTATTGTTCAGGCCGTTTTTATGAACAGGGTTCCTGAAGAACATCTGGAGAAAATGAAAGATGAACTGCAAAAGATTATACCGGGAGATACCGTTATTGAGATAATTCCGGAAGTAAAAAACCTGGCCAGCCCAACAGTCAGAGAGATTTTTGAGGAGATTGGCGGAGAAATATTATTGGGAGAATCATTGCTTAACAACCGCGTAGATTCTGTTGGAGTAGGTGCAATGCAACTCAGAAATTTTTTGAGTTGGATAACAGAAAACAAGCTGGTTATTACCCCTGGCGACCGTGCAGATATTATTTTGGGATCGCTTCAGGCAAATGTTTCAACTACTTATCCTTCAATTTCAGGTATTATACTTACCGGGGGGATTCCAGTTGAAAAACCGGTTATGAAACTTATTGAAGGCTTGCCCGGTATTGTTCCTGTGATCCTGGTTGAAGAGGCTACCTACCCTACTGCTCAGAAAATTATGAGTGTTTATCCGAAAATCAGGCCGGCAATAACAAAAAGAATAGAATTAAGTATTTCCACATTTGACAAATACACCGATACCAGGTTTTTGATCAAAAAGTTCCGAAGGTTTAAAACCAATGTGGTAACCCCGCATATGTTTCAGTACAGTTTGGTCTCAAAAGCAAAGTCCAAAAAGAAACACATTGTTTTACCCGAAGGTACCGATGAAAGAATTTTGCAGGCTGCCGCAAGCCTGGTTGAACAGAATGTGGTGGATATTACTTTGCTTGGAAAAAAAGAGGAAATTCATGCAGTGGCCATAAAATCGGGCATCCATTTAAATGAAAATATAAAAATAATAGATCCGGCCGAATCAGAACTTTACGAAGATTTCTGGAAAACGTATTATGAATTGCGAAAGCATAAAAATATTCCCGAAGAAATGGCCCAGGATGCACTTGCCGATGTTTCGTATTTTGGAACAATGATGGTCTACAAAGGATTGGCAGATGGGATGGTTTCCGGTGCTGCCCACACAACTGCCCATACCATTGTTCCGGCGCTTCAGTTTATAAAAACCCGGCCGGGAGTGTCAACGGTATCATCATGTTTTTTCATGTTGCTCGATGATCATGTTTCTGTATTTGCTGACTGTGCGGTTGTCGTAAATCCCAGTGCAGACCAACTTGCAGAAATTGCAATTTCTTCGGCTGAGTCGGCAAAAGTATTTGGAATTGATCCCAAAGTGGCTCTTTTATCCTATTCATCGGGAACATCGGGTTCCGGCATAGAAGTCGATAAAGTGCGCGAAGCAACCCAAAAAGCCAAAGCCAGGCGTCCCGATTTAAAAATTGAGGGACCCATTCAATACGATGCTGCAGTTGACCGTAGTGTTGCAAAAAGTAAAATGCCGGATTCAGAAGTAGCCGGGCAGGCCAATGTTTTAATTTTCCCTGATCTAAATACCGGAAACAATACGTATAAAGCCGTTCAGCGTGAAACAGGCGCACTGGCTGTCGGACCTATGTTACAGGGATTAAATAAGCCGGTAAACGATCTGAGCCGTGGTTGCACGGTTGAAGATATTTTTAATACGGTTGTGCTGACGGCCATTCAGGCACAGGAAGGAATTTAGCATTCAGGTTCAAAAAATAAAAAATCAGAATGAACATATTGGTTGTAAATGCAGGAAGTTCGTCAATTAAATACCAGTTGATTGACATGAACACTGAAAAGCCACTTGCAAGTGGCATCGTAGAAAGAATTGGTTTGAAAACCGGTGCCGTCAAGCACAAAACTTTTATCAACGGGAAAGAAAGAAAAATTGGTGAAGAATTCCCGATTCCAAATCATACGGTTGGATTGAAAAAAGTAGCTGAATTACTTACAAACGAGGAGTTTGGTGTTATATCCGATCCTTCAGAAATTAAGGCAGTTGGTCATAGGTTGGTTCATGGCGGCGAATTATTTACGAAAACAGTTGAAATTACCGGTGAGGTTAAAGCAAAGGTTAAAGAGTTGTTTCCCCTGGCACCGCTGCATAATCCTGCAAATTTAACCGGTGTTGAAGTGGCTGAAGAAGTATTTCCACAAGCAAAACAAGTTGGTGTATTTGATACAGCCTTTCATCAAAGCATGCCCGAAGTTGCTTATCGATATGCCATTCCTGAAGATTTATATAAAGAATTTGGACTGCGCAAATACGGTTTTCATGGAACTTCGCATAAATATGTTTCTGAAAAAGCGGCTCATTATCTGGGAAAAGAGAATTCCAAAATTATAACCATTCATCTGGGAAACGGCGCATCCATGGCAGCTGTCAAAAATGGTGTTTGCGTGGATACGTCAATGGGAATCGGACCATTGGATGGCCTCATAATGGGAACACGTTCGGGAAGTATCGATCCGTCCTTTATCTTTTACCTGGTGGAACAAAAAGATTATCCCATTAAAGAAGTGAGCGCCCTGCTCAATAAAAAAAGCGGCATGTTGGGATTAACAGGACACAGCGATATGCGCGATGTTGAAGAGCTTTATTTCAAAGGCGATAAAAAAGCAAAACTAGCTTATGAAATGTACGCATACCGGATCAAACAATTTATTGGAAATTACACGGCTGCCATGAACGGTTTGGATGCCATTGTTTTTACGGCAGGGATTGGAGAAAACGATAATCTTGTCCGGAGACTGGTTTGTGAAAACATGGATTATTTTGGAATTACACTTGATTCAGAGAAGAATGATATCAGGAGCAACAAGATACGGGAAATAAATGCTGATGAGGCAAAAACAAAAATTCTGGTTATCCCCACCAACGAAGAACTGGAAATTGCAAGGCAGACTTTTGAGCTGATAAAGTAGTTGAACCAAAGTTGGAAGGTTGTGGCGCCTGAAGGGCTGAAGGAGGCGGTGGGGAAGTATGGTGTTTTAAAGTTCAAGGGTTCAAGGGTTCAAGAGTTCAAAGTATGAAGGTTCGATAAGTTCTTTGGCTCTGGCCGGTTTTCAATTCCGCCGGGCTCTAATTTGAGGGATAAATAATTTTTTGTCGCATAACATGCCACGATTGTTATTCCGATGTGCATCGAATAAGTTGTACATTTATTGCAAAATATGCAACGAATGAATGTTTACATACATCAGCAAGATAACTGGCCTGTGGATTCAGAATGGCTCAACCAACTTCAGCAAAGAATTGTCTTCCCAAAATTCCTGGTACTGAAATTTAACCTGCCGGCTCTTATTAATGGCATGGAGCAGACCGTAAAGGTTTTCAGTGCCCATCTACTTCAACTCGTATCGGAAATAATTATCTCAGAACTGTGCTGCATCTCGTGAGATATCGGATGGGGGATAGTTAATTAATGAAACATTAAAATCAGACAATATTTCCGAAAACGCTATTTTTGACAGACCTGCCAAATCGGCTGCCTGCCCCAAAGAAAGTTTACCTGCCTCATACATTTTTGCAGCAAGAAATCGTTTTGTCTCACGTTCATTGAGATCCAGACTCTCGGGTATATTCAACGTCAAATGTTTCATATCTCAAAATTAGTAAAAAATAATCATCCCTGTTCCCCTATACTACATTCTAACTTATAAAAATTAAAGTGGTCACAATTTGTGACCAGAGACATAATATTGAAAATTGACAAATTGTAACAGGCAAAACAAGTTCCCTCGTAGTGCGCCAGGTATTGTCAATTCCTTCAATTGTTGCAAATTATTTTAAACCTTCTGAATTCAGAAAACTGCGTGTAAACTGTGGTTTAAAGTTCGGAGAAAAGTTCGGAGAAAGGTTCGGAGAAAAGTTCGGATAAAACCGTGACGTAATTTTTGCCCAAACCAGGCATTGTACAACTGGACAAGAATATTATTCATCCGTTAAACACATACTCATTATGCCACGCAATAGACTTCCCATCCGGCCGGTTCATCAAATTCTCAGGAAGAACCTGGAGGTTACTTGCCATGAAACCGGTAATATTCCTTTCCGTTATCGAAAACCTCCCTTATTCTCCTGCTGACTTCCACCTTGTAATCTTTGGTAATTGTCAGGTAGCCGGAGTCGTAAAGTTTATGTAGGTCTGCGCGGAGCAGGATGCCATTAGACAGGTGATTGGGATCCGACTGGGCAAAAGGCTTAATGTGGGCTGCCTCCAGAACCGGCAGGGTTCTTTCACCTGATATGGAACATCGCCGGCTGTATGCATCGGTTAACTGAACGCGAAAAGCGCCCTGCCCCAGCCGCACCTTTGGAATGTACCTTTTTGTATATTCTGCTCCCGGTTTCAGTGAATTAGTCAGTCAGTGGCTGACCAATTGGATAACAATCACACTTTTAATGTTAATATACCTGTAACAAAGAAGAACAAATAACAAAATCAACCTGCTGCAAGTCCCGAAGTATTGCTCCGGCATTTCTCGTTCAGGCACTTTTCCGAACTGATTAAAGTAAAAGAATCCCTAAAACGGCTTTTTTACGACCAACAGGCCATTGAAGGAAATTGGAGTGCGCGGGAAAAACAATCCAGCGCCGAAGTTGACTACATATTCCAGCATAATGGCATGCTTTTACCCTACTATATAACTAATTTAAGAGAGGTTTGCTCTGCGGCGTAAATGTTACATCAAATATCATGATACTTGTTGCGCCGCATACTGTCCCCGCGACGGAGCCGTCATTGCGCGCCCGATGTATCCATCGGGAAAAGCAATCTAACGATAACATGCAGCGACCTTCAAATGAAAGAAAGATTAATTTACGATTAAAGTTATTCATTTTGAACAGATGAATAATGATAATGTCGCTATGATAGGTAAAATTGGGTTGAAGTCTCACAATCGCGACATAATAAATATCGAATGGCGCAATAGGTATCTAAAATTTTAAGATACTGAGAAGTAAAAAACAAGAAACGCTCCTTTCGGAGCGTCGGACAAGAGATGCTATCCCTGGTGTTGTTAGAGTACAAATATAAAATATATATTTAAACACAAACGCATTTTTGTTGCATTTCCACCCCGACGGTTTCATTAAGCAACACATCATAGGGGGCAATTTTATCATCCGGCTTTACAAGACCATATTTGGCAGATAGTATAAAAATCTGGTCCGGATTTAAAGACTTCGCATAGCTAAATTTCTTCTTAAAAAGAGGACTTATGTATAAATCTTTTGCTTTGGCTGACTTATCAAGCTTTTGGCTGACACAGGAGATTAAAATGATTCGTTCCATGTTGATTTTTTTGAATTTTAACATCAATTCTTAACCGAAAAGAGTCATTTATGATTCTTCCCCTCCACCAGCCTGAACCAATCCTTCACGGCCAGGGTAAGCCGAAGGGCTTCGTCACTTGCAAGTGGAGTGCAATGGGCTATAGGAACCCTTAAGGTATTTAAGCGGATCATTATTTCATTGAAAGCCTTTTGATTGTTAAAACTTCCTGAGAATGCATCCCAATTTAAATTGACAATCTGCCTCAACTGCCCGAAAGTGGTGTAATCGATGGCAAGAATTGACCGTTTGGTGTATCCGGTATCGCTTTCTCTTGAGATGTTTAATTTTACATTTTCTTTTATTTCAGGTTTTACTCTTTTTTCCCACCAATCAGGACCATAGGTATCCTTCATCCGTTGAACAATCAACTGCCTGACGGTGCGCTCCAGGCAATAAAACAGTTCATAGTACCTGCTCATTTCAGCAGCTTCTGCCTTGAAAACCGGATCAAATTCGAAATCTAAAGAAACAACAGACCGTTCAGGTGTTTGTGATCTGGAGGAAACGTTTCGTTCCCTGGATTGTTTAGGTGCATTTTGCCTGAACCGGAGCAACGATTTTATGGCATTGATGTAAGTCCGGTGACCGGTTTCACCTATCTTTTCGTATTTCCCGCCAAAATCATATAGTTGCCGGATGCTGTCTAATTCACCGGCATCTGCAACAATAAACAAATCCACCGGCTTATGCTCAAATGCCGAATAATGTCGATTAATTTGATTTATTGCAGAAACATATGCCTGTGCAGTGCTCTGCTTCTTGCCTTCTGTTTCCACAAGCCAATCCTGGAATTTATCTTCAATCATGTGTTTTAAGTTTTCGAGTAAAAATTGACTTTCTAGTTCAAGATACAAATTCTGTCCATTCCGTTCAATCTTTATAATAGAGAAATAAACCTTTGGCCTTATTTCCAGCTCTTTTTATATTCCCAAATAATTTCTAATTTAGGCATTTGCTAAAATGACCTGAAATTATAGATGATACTAAAACCTGTAAAATCCAGAAAAGTGCTCAACAAGGCCTGGTTAAAAGCCAAACCAAACCGCCCCCAGATAAAAGTGTTAAAGATAACCTGTCACAGCTGTCCGGGCAAAAATCAATAAAATGGAATCAGAAGAACCCAAAAAAAATCTGGCGAGAAGCTTCCTCCAATATACATATTACCACGACAAATTTTTCATCATGGAAATTGCAGTGAATATACTGAAATCCTAAAGGTATGAAATATCTGCAAAGCATCACCGAAATAAAAAAAGAGCACTGTTACGACACAAACGGTAGCAGACCAGTACGGGTTTTTTGCAGCGATTTAAATTATTACGTATGTAAATACCGCACCGGAGCAGGATTTCCCTTTCTGCTTTTCAATGAATACATAGCTGCCCGTTTTTTGCAAGTCTGGAATCTGCCGGTACCGGAATTTGCCTTTGTGGAAATAAGCAGGGAACATGTGAATCAAACTTTTCTTCCTTATCATTTTTTTGATTTGCCTGCTTTTGGTTCCCGTTTTATGGGTGACTTTACAGAAGTAGATAAATTTTTTCTTGAAACTCCCATAATCAGAAAAAATAATACATCTGGTAGAGATTCTTTTCTAAAAATTGCCTTGTTTGATTTATGGCTTTGTAACGAAGACAGGCATTATGACAATTTTAATCTGTTGTACAATTTGAAAAAAAATCTCTTTGTTCCTATAGATCATGCATTTTGTTTTAATTCATCTAATATTGATAAAGAGCCATATTTATTATCGGACAATGCAAGTATTTTAACTACTCCTTTTTTAAATCGTTTTTTTGACCGTAATTTGCAAACCATATCAAATGATATACGTTTACAAATTGTAAAGGAATTTAATTCCGATATTGTTAGCTGTTATGATGAAATTGACGAAATACTGAATGATGTCCCACCCGCCTGGAATCCTGATACGGAATTCCTGAAAGAACGATTGCAACTCTTTTTTTCGAAGCAATGGTTGAACGATTGCATTAATAAATTTACTTCACTTTATTTTTTAAACATCAGGTAAAATGAAAACTTTTTACAGCATATTATCCGCTATTATTAATCAGGTTTCGGGTGAAAAGATTTCTGTTGGATTACTTTTATCCGACGGAAACCGCAGCCTGTTTGATTTTTCCGAAAACAGGCTTTCTTTGCTGAATTCACTGATTGACAAAGAAACCAGGAGATTTATCCGGCAGTACCTGAAATCAGTTGAGGCTGTTTTATGCAAAATAGACATCAATCAGGATCAATTGACAATTCTTGATGAAGCAGGAAAAAACCTTCTGGTAAACGAGCCTTACATTTCTTACCTAAGCGTCTACAACCAGAATGTTATCTCTTTTTCAAAACCGGTTTCCATTGATGTTAAAGTTGAGGAACAGGTTTTCACAACTCTCTTCTCAAAATTTATTGATGATGAAACCAATGTCAGATCTCATATCAAGAATCATTTCCAGTTAATAAAATCAAATTTCCTCCCCCGAATCAGAAACTATTATTCCATAGAAAAAGAGATAACGCCTGACCACTTCAAACAAATTCTGTTGCCTGTTTCAATCGATTTATTGGGCAAGAACGACCGGTATGTGACAGGACAATTTTTCGATCTGGAAAAGAGTGTATACCACATAAAAAATGACTGGTTTGATTACAACCAGGTAAACAAGGTAATAAAATCAGGAAAAAAATTTGTGGTCTCAGCTGAACCGGATAAAATTAAATTTCCGCAGCAACACTATTTTTGGGTAGAGCTAAGAAAAATAAAGACACATAAGTTTCTTGACGTCTCAGACCTGGAAGAAATTAAAGAATACGCAAAAAAGCATGATGTAAAACCGGTGAATTAGAATTAGCACGGCTGTTGCCGTTTTTTGTAAAATCCAGGGGATGCCATCCAGCAAACGACATGCACAAAATTTTTAGAAAAAGTCAAAAAGTCTGTTCTGGAATGAAAACATTAAGGTTCAAAATATACAATTACCCTTACTTTTATACATCATTTGGTCAAAATTACCCTGACTATTCTTCATTTATTTATGTATACCTGATAGTAAGCTATTTATTTACTTAAGTTTATCCCCTGCTTATATAGGAAAATTTCAAAACCAACAGTTGCTGCAATTTATATTAAACCTCCTGATTTGTGATACCAGGTACGGAAAGGTCTGGATAAAAAGTCCGGAATTTGTAGGAGAAAATTGAATGAAGTTCAAAATTCGATATCTGGAAAAAGCTTGAGGAGTCATTTTTGCACCTCAAAAAACACCATAACCCTTTCCAAAATTATTATCCGTTAAACACATTCTCATTATGCCACGCAATATAATCCCCATCTGGCCGGTTCATCAAATTCCCAGGAAGAAACTTGAGGTTGTTGCCGTGAAACCGGTAATATTCCTTTCCATTATCGAAAACCTCCTTTATTCTCCTGCTGACCTCCACCTTATATTCTTTCGTTATAGTCAGGTAGCCTGAATCATAAAGTTTATGCATATTGGCCCTGAGAAGAATACCATTCGATAAATGATTGGGCCCTGACTGCGAAAAAGGTTTAATATGAGCTGCCTCCAAAACCGGCAGGGTTCTTTCTCCGGAGATGGAACATCGCCGGCTGTATGCATCGGTTAACTGAACACGAAAAGCTCCCTGCCCGAGCCGCACCTTTGTGAGGTACTTTTTTGTGTATTCTGCTCCCGGTTCTGCAAGTGCCAGCTGACTTTTTGTGGATTCCGAACGCTCAAATAAGTGGTATTTGTGCAACAACAGCTCAACTCCTTCCCACAAAACTTTTCCTTCCCCGCCAGATGTGTCGTACGATTTCCCCTGCACAATACTTTTACCCCAGCTTGCCGGAACAGTTACCCATTCGGCTGGTTCAAAGAAAATAGGATCTGTCAGAACAATACAACCGATGTTTGGATTTTTACTGAAGGGATTACCGGAATTCCGGAATTGATGATCACTTACTTTATAATCTTATTCAGTTTTCATTCAATGGAAAGCTAAAGGGCTGCCTCAAACTTATCCAATTCGGAGATATATCTATTCCAAGTTAAATCCTCACTCAATTCTTCAGGATTATCTAAAAACTGATCTATAGTGTTTTGTTTCAGGTTTACATTTAAAATTGTTTGTTGAATAAATTTCACGAGAGTTTGAATCAGCTCTGTCAGGTCACAACCATCTTCAACTGTTAAATATTTATAGATGATATAGCCTCCATACTTATTAAAATCATTTCTCATTCCAGGCCTTTTAAGTACTGAATAGTTATTGTCAGCCATACTGAAAAAACCTTTGAACAATTCCACATCATTGATTTGCTTTTGCCTTTTCACACAATAATTTGAAAAAAGCATAAATCGTAACATGTTATCTTGTAACTGAATTTCAAAATACTTTCTTTTTTCTTTTGACCCATTTATAGGAATGTTAAAGTTTGAAGCAGCGGTTCCCCTTGAGAAATAACTATTAGCAGAAAACACTTTAAAGTGATCTTCATGAGGAATGCATAACTCTTCTCTAAGCCATTTGTATATGATCTCAGAAACTCGATCTTTTATCCCGTTATACTTTATTTTGTGGAAAATATCATGTAACCTGATCGAAAAAAAATTTCGATAAAGATCAGATCGACTATGAAAATCAAAATTCGTGTCGTATTGTATCAAAAGGTTTGATATCTTAACAAGGTTTCTTGTAAAGTCAATATAATCAGTTATGATGTAGTAATCCTTTTTTATATCTTCGACCGATGACTGGGCAAGAGGATTGTTTATCTCTTCAATCCAATCCAGAATTTCATTATATGAAATAAATGGCTTATACTCATCGGGATATAAGCTCAAAAGGATTAAAACTTCTTTGTTTCTTATTAACTTTGCATTATAGCTATCCAATTGTGATTTTTCTGGTAAGCTTTTTACTTTATTTTCAATTAATATCCTGTATCCATCATTAAAACATAATGTGATGTCAATATACTTCCTTTCACGCTCAACCTTAATTAATTCTTTTAACTGAAAAAAGGGAAATTTCTGTTGGAAAAATAGCAAAGTTTCTGCTTTATGATTCTCAAAAAACCAGGCCAGGAAGTTGCTGTGAAATAATTCTTTGGAAGCTAAAGAAAGGTTAAACAAGGGTGACTTTTTTAAAACGTTTAGTTGATTTTCATAGTTCATTGGAAAAGTTTTTGATTGTTAATTTATGTACAATTGCTTTGGTTAAATATCTACTTTCTTAATATAAGATGTTTTGCATCTAGGTATTTAGAAATTATGACAATAATTAAAGTTTGACACAATAAACCTACAAAAAAATTTATAAAAACTAATAGGAGAAAGGAGTTAGTGGAAAACTTTCTGAGCGAAAGCGAATAGCAGATGGCATAGAGTAGGGAACATAAGCTACTCATTTTTTAATTACTTTTAATTAATCTGATATTGTTGATTAAGTCAATTGCCCCTTCAAAATCAAAATATCTTTCCTTTAATATTTCACACTTGTATTTTATTGGTAAATATTTTCCCCATTTTGAGAAAGAAAGCAAAGATTCATTTTCTTCAATAGCAGTATGAAGATAATTATCGATGTTATTATAAATTTTTTTTGTTTTATCAACCAACTCATCAAAAACAGAAATATTAGAATGCACTTCTAATGAACTTTCATGGTCACTCATCGAGACATCAAAACCAGCAAGATTTATTAAAAATTGAAGTGTTTTGTTTATTCTAGTTCCTGTAAAAGTATAAATCAATATTTTGCCATCTTTTTCAATAGTAGGTTTTTCATAATGAAAATCATTAATTTGAAACCTTTTAAAATCATACCTTAACTCATTCAAAATAGAATTGCTTATTTCATCAAGTTCTGGATACTTTTCTTCGCTTTTTAAAATGAACAACATTTTTTCTCTGACTTCAGAATGAATGTTTCCTCCACTTCCAAAAAACACTGGCTTTTTACCATCTCGTGCAGGAATTACAATTATCTTTCCGCCCTTTAAATCAATATCTGCTATTTTCCAAATTTTAGCCGCAAGCAGTATATTTTCATCAATTATTACTTGAGGAGAATATGGAATCTCGCCAACTTTTTTGCCCGAATGAATTACTTTAAGATTTGGTTCCGTTTTAAAAACACTGTAAAACTCCCTGGTGTTTACTATTTTTTCACCTTCAATTCCAAGTATTAATTCATTTTGTATTAGTTCTAAATAATCAGATTTTATGGCTTCTTGAATAATAGAATCTATTTCCAATTCTTCAATAAATTGGAAAGCATGGTTGTCCTTTAATCTTTTTATTAAACCATCTCGGGAACACCCCGACATTTGCTTAACAATTGAAAGTAATTGATGTAATAATATATCATATGGCCTATAAGCTATTTTAATTGGTTCCAGAAAATCAGCTTCATATAGAAGCCAACAAGCAAGGGATTGCAATAGACTCCATTTGTTGGTTGCATAAATATTAATAATGCTTTTTTCTCCTTCACGCCGACCACTTCGTCCAATTCGCTGAACAAGTGAAGAAACGGAATGAGTTGAATCTATCTGAATGATTTTGTCAACTGTACCGATGTCAATACCAAGTTCCAAAGTAGAGGTGCAGGAAATACAAAAATTAAATCGTTCGTTGCTTTTAGCGAAATGCTCAATACTTTCCCTTATTTCTTTATCAACTGATGAATGGTGCGAGTAATAATATTTATGACCATTTACCTTATCAGATATTTTCCGAAGCTTAACTGCCACTTCTTCGGTTCTTCCCCTGCTATTTGGAAAGATTAAAACCTTGTGAGAACATGTTTCCTTGTATAAATCTTTCAATAAATCAAGCGATAATTCAACAGTGCTATTGAAGAAATACTTAAATTTTGCTTCCGTTTCCTTCTTTGTCCTGTCAAGCAAAACTTTTGTTCCCTTAATATCGCCTGTTAAGCGTTTAGCTTCAATATAATTTTCATCTCCAATTGTTGCAGATAAGCCAACGATTATAAGTTTTGATTTATTTACCTGTTGAATTCTGGATAGCAATGACATTAACTGCAAGCCTCTATCAGCACCTAAGAACGAATGTACTTCATCAATTACAATATACTTGAGGTTTCCGAATATTGTTGAAACGTTATACGGGGCATTTACAAACATCGCTTCCAACGATTCAGGTGTTATCAAAACTATTCCTTTAGGATTTTTGATAAGATTGGTTTTTAAAGACTTTGTTGCTTCACCATGCCACTTGGTAACTGTTATTTCAAGATCCTTGCACATATCCTCAATTCGGTAAAACTGGTCGTTAATCAAAGCAATTAACGGAGAAATGTAAAGTACCTGGACTCCAACACTATTAAAATCTACTTTTGATAAGATAGGTAGGAAGGCAGCTTCAGTTTTACCGGATGCCGTTCTGGATGCTAAAATGTAATTATCATCTGTTGAAATGATTTTTGAAATAGCCGCCGCTTGGATAGGACGCAAAAATTCCCACCGTTTATCACGAATATATTTTCGAATTGGTTCCGATAATAATTTGTAAGACATTACAACTCTTCTATTGTGTCGAAAACATTTTCGTCTGGTCTTTCATCTGAAATTTCAATATTCGAAATCAAAACATTTTTATCCGCTCCCGGATTTTGTCTCAAAATGCTTAAAATATTTAAGAAATCTCTGATAACTTCTCGAGGGGTTAAAAATTCATCAGCTCCAGGCTTATTAAACATTTCTTCCATGAATAGTTGAATATCATCTTCGGTAATATCAACATTAACATTGTAGTTTATTTCAAATATTTCTTTTAGCTTTTTAAGCAGAACAAATATTTCATTATGGTTTAACGGAACAAGTTTGATTACCGGTTGAGCCAAATCACGATACTGTATTGTTTCATATTTATTTGTTTCCAGTCTGGTCTTTAAAGCATCATAACTAAACAGGCCACGTCTTTCATTTTCCAAAAACTCTTTTGTTCCTGCAAAATTTATAAATAAGTTAGAGACTTTACCTTGAAAACAATCGTTGAAAATAGACAATATTTTTTCGTAATTCTTTGCTCTCGTATTAGCTGTTGAAATCTTGTAAAGATTAATTGCTTCATCAAGATTAATCATGAAACCGCTGTAACCCATGCTTACAAATAAACGGCAGAAGTTTTTTAGCATATCATAGTAATTCAAATCATTCACTATTTCACGAACTCCTAAATCTTGCCTTGCTTCCGTTTTTGTACGGTATTCTCCTTTTAACCACTTAAGGGCACTTCTTCTTAAATACTCATCATTCCTGATATATCCTTCATAATATTTAATCACTACCACTCCAAAGTCAAAACCACCCGTCTCTGTGACTTCATTTACCGTTTGCATGATATTTCGCTGAATGTGATTCATATAACGTTCTTGCCTGATTTCGGTTAATGGTATGTTATTGATTTGAGCAGTTTGAGTTACTACCTGTTCAATCCATTTGTCCAACAGGGTTGGTAATGCACCTCCTTCAGGTTTTGTTTGAATGGCCACATTATCCATAATGGCGCTATACAAAGCAACAGCTTTCCCATCATTTGAATAAAGTCGGTTTTCGGGTGTAAAATCAGCATTAGCAACAACAAACTTTCGTTTTGTGGCGACAGTGTTTAAAAGATGTAGCATGAAAGATTTGCCGGAGCCAAAATCCCCAATCCAAAATTTCACCATGCTATGCCCGTTCTTTACATCATCAAGTGCAGAGGTAAAAGCTTCAATTTCAAGTTTTCTTCCAACTGTTACGTGTTGTACCCCAATTCTTGGCACTACACCTCCTGAGAGAGAATTTATAATCGCTGTTGCTTCTTTTGCTTTAATCCTTAATACCATAATTTAAACTGCTATTTCTTTGAAATAAGATTCCTCAATTACATAAGTCTCGTCGTCTTCCTCTATTAATGGTTCACCATCTAAGTATTCTGAACATGCTTCATTTATACTGTCAATAAGTTGATTTTTAAACATCCCGTTGTTTATTGCAAACCTATCAACTTCATCCTGATGAATAGCAAAAGAATTTGCAACAAATCTTTTTACTAATTCTTCCTGCACTTTTCCTATTCGGATATCAGAGATAAAAATTGAGTTAGTAACCTCAGGAGCTATTACATCAACTTCAACTCCATCCATACCAAAAGTCTCATCATTTTGAAAATCGTTGTTTTCAGTTTCCAAATATTCATTCAATAATTCTACCGTTCCGTCATGCTTTCGTTCAACTTCTTTAATCTTAGATTGGTCAAGTTGAATCTTTTTTCTTTTTGGAATATATAATCTTGAGATTTCTTCTAATGCTTTTTCAATATCAGATGTCTCGATTAATTCAGCGATAATTTGTTTAAAATCGTTAATTTGATCTGGTGACTTAAATAAAGATTTCTGGACAGTTTTTGTAAGCTCTTTATTATCAAATCTTACGGATTTTAAATCATAGTAAATATATTTCGCATAGTATTTCAAGGATTGAACCTTATCGTACCTCGCAATAAATTTTGAAGCTTCAAAAAATACATTTTCTATGTTTGGATTCTTCTGGTTTGTTTCTTCAAGCTTAAGAACTCCCTCAAAAAAGTTGTTTTTCTCTTCTGTCTGAAATGAATCTTTAAGGTTTGTAAACTCAGCTTTCCAACGATTTATATTTTGTGAATTTAACTCTATCTGCGTTTCAATATCAGGTTGTATAATTTCTCCCCTAAATTTATCAACCAATTCATTAGTATGTTGGCCGATTCGGATTTCAAATTCACCTTCAAATTCATAATATGGATTATTACCTACTTTCCGTTTATGTCCATAAAATTCTCTAACAGAGTTTTCAACCCGTTTGAATATGGTTAAATATATTTCAGATTCAACACGTTGCTTAATGTAAGATTTATCATAATATCCCCAATATGAATCCGCAATTTCTTTTATCTCGAATATTTTTTCTTTAAAATACTCTACTTCTTTAGCAATTGAAGTTTTTCCCGCGTTAAGTTTTTTATTAAGGTTCTTTAAAATAAGTAAATATTGCTTTATGGTAGCAATACAGCATCCTTCAATCGAAAGAAAAACATTAGACGGATTCCAAAATTTGTTTAGCCAGGCAATCTCTTGCTTACTTAATTCCAGCTTATCTTTATATTGCTTGCCTAATTTATAGGCATCGGGATCATAATCAGAATACCCATGTTCGAACTGGTAACTTGATTCTTGCAGATTATTTAATTTTCCTAGAGAATAAGAATCTGTCCTTTTCCGCAGCAAGTCCTGCAAAGACATTAAAGAATAACTCTTTGTTTTTGGGCATATCTGTCCTAAAAACTTAAATTGTTCTTCAAGTAGCTTAATATCCCGATGATTTTCATATTCATTCAATAAATCAAAATATAGAATGAAAGCATAATTTGTATAGCCTTTTATATCTACGAACTCACCGTTCAAAACTTTACCCCTGAAGTAAAAATAAAATTTCTTTTGTGCTTTAGAAGCATAATTAATTTCATCATAAGAATACACATAGGAATGACTCCAAAATGGAGGTTCAAGTTGCTCTTCGTTGTTCTGAACAAAATGTTCTATTGATAAATCATGCTTTTCTGAATTTACATCTATAATGGTTGGGTCTTTAAAAACAGTACTTTCTTGCGAAGGTGGAGTAACTTTTTCTTTACTAATATACAACTGCGTATGAGATTTTTCGCCAAAATGCTTTTCTGAATATTGTTTTATAGTCTCTGTCTTCTGCATATAAAATTTTGATTTTTCCTGTTCTATAATTAGCTGCTTCGCCATTATTGAATGTGGCATTTTTGCTTGATGTTTTGAATTTGGTTGTTTTTTTAATTTTTGTGTATTGCTTTTTTTTATTATTCGATAAACTAACAAGATGCTCAATCCCACTCCCATAATGGTAAGTATTGGGATTAAGTTTTCGGCAATGAAGTCAACAATTTTAGTAATCATAAATGCAATAAACCCAAGCAAAAGTAATATTGGATGGAGACCATCATTTTTTCTTGCCATTTTCAGCCGTTTTCTAGTTATCCGATTACAATTTAATAATAATTCCTCTAAATTTAAGAGATAAAATCGTTTGCTGCCATTCCTTTTTCTGACAAGGTAAAGCTGCTGGTAGAAACCTACGACATCTACTGCCGCGATTACATGCCGGTGCAGGTGGCTGAGGATGATTTTGTGCAGTTTGTATTTCGACCCAAAGCCTATTTCAAGCCGGAAGAATATATTGGGATTACAAACCCGGTACTGGTGGAACTGATGAACCGATTGCCCCGGCCCAGATACAGCCCGTTAATCCTTGATGGTAGTAATGTAATGAAGGCAGAAAATAAAGTCATCATAATCGACCGGGTTATAAAGGACAACAATTACCAGTTCACCGAAGCTGAAATCATTACTCAGCTGGAAAAGGACCTGCAGTGTCGGGTTATCATCATTCCGGAATACCCAAAAGAACTCACCGGTCATGCCGATGGCCTCATACGCTTTATTGACGACAACACTGTTTTCATTTCCGATACCCGTAGCGAACCTGAGAAGAAATGGCTGCAGGAATTCCTGGGCATCTTAAAGGAAAACAACCTTACTACAGTCGAACTCCCCTGCCCCATGGACCTGGAACAATCCACTGCCGAAGGGTTGTACATCAATTATTTGCAGATAGGAAATCTTGTTGTTGTGCCGCAGTTCAACCTAAAAAAAGAAGATGCCAATACCCTCGCTATAATTAAGGAAGTTTTTAACATCAATTATTCTCTGGTTCCTTTTGATGCCCGCCGGATTGCAAAAGACGAAGGGGTGCTGAATTGTGAATCGTGGACGGTGAAGTCTGAACCTTGATTTTCCTGATTCACCTGATGATCACGATTGAAAAGAATCAGGAAATCATGGAAATCTTAAAAATCATGGTTCAGACAATTTGCCGGAAGAAAGCACGGCAGTGTCAACCTGTGTCCGACTGATTCCAAAAAAAGTTTGAGTTCTTTGGACTATGTACAAGACTTCTTTTAAACTTTAATGAAAATCCAATCTCAGTCCGAAAGACTATAAAAATTATTGGATTTTATCGGACGTGCAAGACCGAATGCTTACATTTCATTTAGTTCTTAGTAAAAGTCTAAATCTGTATTAACGACATTAGCATAATAATAAGTTTTCCCATTTATGATCGTTTCGCTAATTGTAAACTTTACATTCTCTCCAGATTTAAGTTGATGGGTTCCTTTTATTTCATTGGTGGTTTTCCTGCTTCAGCAAGTTTTTTATTTAATGCATCTTTTTTGGCTTTTAAAATAGCAGGCTGTATAAAATAAAAATCAAAAAGTGCTTCAATAACATCTAATAACCATTCTGCTTCTCCCGTTTCAATTTCAACAATTTCTCCTGTGGCAGTACTTTTAGTTGGATGAGCAGCGAAATTGCCAATATTCCTTATTGCATCGATACTTTCGCTTAAATGAGAGGGCAAAGCATTGCTGTCAATTATTTGCTGAATTTCACTTGACAAATTTCCTTTTTTTACGTCGGCTTTTTCTCTTAATATATTTTGTAAACATCTTCTACTCAATGCTGCACTAGCTTTAGGGCTAAAGGTTAGAATTAAACATGCCTCTTTGTAGTCGTTTGCGAAAATTTCCTCAACCTCAAATGGAACGGGAGGTCTTGACGAGGTCAAAGGATTTACAGTTATTTTATAATTGATTTTTTTCACACCAACTGTTCCTTGTTGATGTGCTTCTCTAGGTTCGTCACCACAAGCTAATTCAAATATTAGTTTTTTACAATTTGAGTTTGGACACTTCATCTTAAATATAGACCAATAACCTTGGGTGTCTCTTCCGAGATATTCCTCACCAAAATCTGCATTAATTTCAATTCTACAATGTGGACATTTCATATTTCACGTTTTTATTATGGCACACAACGTTTATGTAATAAGCTGCTTGAAGATTGTCTAGTCACATAATAGTTAAAAATTCACTGTATCTTGTTTTCATCCCATGATTAAAATCAAATCCATTTCCAATTAAAAAAAACAATATTCATAAGTTAGAATCAATGATTATTATTACACTTTCTTTCTTTAGGCTTGTTGCTAACGTGTGTTGGAAGCCGTTTCTATTCAATCTTATCCTGTCCTAAAAATGCTAATAGAGCATTTATTCTCCTCATTCTTCTAGCTCGACTTTTTGTCCCTGCATCCATTGATGTTTGATATTCCATTGCAAATGGATTTTCGTTTTTTTCTCGCAGGTCATTATAAAAAGTATTTAATTTTTGATCTATATCTGCAACTTGAATACCTTTTTCAAATAGATGCCATGCTAACCCAAATAATCCATACATATGACTGACTCCAAATATTCTATATTTCTCAAAATCTAGTTTAAAACTTTCCATGATTTCTGAAATGCTTTTGAATTCTGAAAGAATTTCTTCAGGTGACTCTAATGCTGATTCTGCATATTTAGAAAATAAACTGTCAACTATCTCGCTTCTATCACTTGCAAATATTTGGTTTTCCAGTATAACAAAGAGAAGTTCCGAAATGAACTCGTGGTGTTCAAGCCTATTCTTCTGAAGTTTGGATAAAGGATAATTCCAAAAATCAAGATTGGAACATTTTTCAATTAAATTGTAAAAATCGGTATTATGAAATTTAGCATTTCTTAATTCTTGGTTTGTTAAAGGTTCACCATTACGATTTAAGCGATCAAAAATATTATTTACAATATCTATTTGATCCGTATCAATATATTCTATAGTCAGCTCATATTTCCAAAAAATCTTTTTCCATTCAGATAACTCTTTTTGTTCGAAGTCTTGGAATAATAAACCATTAAGCATCTCATCTCCATATGTGTCATTGCTGAAATCATCGGGAATACTAACTTCATTATAAATAAAAGATATAATTGTTGTAAGTCTCTGCTTACCGTCAATGACATCATAAATTGTTTTCCCTGTTTCCGTATCAATATGTTGATGGAGAAAAATTGGGGGCATAGGAAAATTTTTTAAGATAGTATCTATTAAAAAAGACTTCTTAGAATATGCCCATACGTCAGAAGGTCTTTGGTAATCTGGATCAAAGTTATATTTACCTAACTGATAATTTTCCCAAAATGTGGCAATGTTTATATTATTGCTGTTTCTTTCTAGTACTTTCATTTTATTCACATAAGGATTTTGAGTCGTTATAAAATATTACATTTTTAAACAGAGTTGTCATTACCGCATTTAAAACGCGTGGTGGATTGGGATTTATTACTCTGACATTACTAATTTCAGGCGTTATGTTTGTTAGAATTGAATCTATTTCAAGTCTGTCTACATGCCAGTATGACATTCCACAAAATACAACTTCATCAATTTCTTTTAATGATTTAGCCTTATCAATTGCACTTTCTCTAACTGAACTTGCCCATTTAAAATCTAATCTACTTGAATCACCTGCGGGAGGAATTATTGCATTAATTTTGTTCAAAGCATCCAATCCGTTGTATTTCACTTCAAATTCGGAAATGCTACCATCATTTGTGTCTGAGTCATAGTCAATTTTAAAATCTTCAACAACTTTCTTTACTTTATGTACAAAACTTATTGAACCATGTGGTTTATATAGTTTAAATTTTGATTCATTCTCTGCAAAACCGGCTATATCAAATTCGATATTAAGTTTTTGAAGGACTTTCTCAAGCCAAATATCATAATTAAACGTTACTATATGTACTTTTGAAATATCATTTGATTCATTGAGTTTTTTTAGATATCCCGTCCATCCCCAACTTTCAAGGTTTATGTTTGGAACATCAATTTGTTTGTCATAATACACAAAAAGAGCATAAAGATATGTGGCTAATTCTCGATAAGCTCTTATGTAAATATTCGATTCATTACGATTGTTTTTTTGTAATATGTTAGCACACGTAATTATGTCCTCAATTAATTCAATAGTTTGATTAGAATCACAATTTGGTCTTGCTCCTAAATTCCAAAGGTTTGGACAATATTTAAAAGACATAAATCCCGATTTGTTATTTCCAGGCCATGGAACCTTTTCTCCGTTCTTGAAGAGGTTACGAGCATTGATATCATCAAGTCTTCCAATACTATTTAGAAAATCTAATGTAAAACCGTTTCCTAATATTATAAAGATATTCTTCATTCTTCTTCCGACGATAATGTAAGTTTATTAACTTTTTTCTACTTTATTTCTTAACCCATTAAAAATTTATTTACAAACATACATATCCATTTTGAAACGCTTACCTGAGCGTTACATTCACCCCCTTTCACAGCTTCGCCCCCTCAGTTACACCCTGCACCCAGATTAGCACGGTAAAAGCGTTGCTCTAATACGCTGTTGCACTCTAAAAGCTGCTGCTCCTTATACATCACCTGTTAAAATCACCTGCCGGCTGTACGGATTTCCTTTTTATGTAAATTATTGTTATCGGGAAAATTGTGTATGTACGGTTTTCGGTATGTATGGCAATAATCCAGTTTTTAAGTTTGACGGAATAAACCTACAAAACATTTCTTACTAAAACAATAGGCGGAAGGAGGTTGTGGAAAACTTTTTGAGCGAAAGTACAGAGCAGAGGGCATAGTGCATAGAGCATAGAGCATGAACCATGATTTTCCTGATTTACTTGATGGACAGAATTTAAGAAATCAGGTAATCAAGGTAATTCTGTGAATCATGGTTCAGACAATCATTATAGTCAATTATCGGATTCACCCTAATATGACTTTGTTAATAATCCAAGAAGCTTTTTGGGGTCTTGTCTGTTATCCCAAATCCCGGTAATTATAATCCCTGGCTTTAAGTAGTTCCACTCTTTCCCGAACTGCAAGATTGAGCTTTTTGGAATAGGAATTACTCTTGTTTCGGTTGTTCCAATAATCAAACATATGGTCTCTCTGCTTAATTGCTGTTTGAGTCCATAATAGTATTAATCCATCCATTTAGAATCTGCTTTTTTTTTAAATCAGCATCAGATACCAGATTTCCAAATTTTATATCATTCTCACTCATTAATAACATTTCAATTTGCTCTGAATCGAGGTTTAACTTATCCTCATGCTGAGTTGAATTAAATATATTCTCAATCGCGTTGAGTAATTGCTCATTATCTGTGGCCATTATTTTATCAATCAACCTGTTTCTTACATTATCAATTGTTTTCATATGATTAAAATTGTTTGTTTTCAAAGGTATCATATGGAATTCGCATGAGGATTTTAAAAATTTCCGGTTGGTGTGTATTGCTACTCATGCTCATTTCATAACCAGTTTTTATTACAAAAATCGTGAAATTATCTTTATAATTATTGCTCCCATATTTTCATTTTTATAAAGATACAAATTTCGTACATTTTTATTACCTGAGAATGTCTGAACCACGATTTTCCTGATTAACCTGATTACCTGATTAAAGAAATCAGGTAATCGGGGTATCCTGTGAATCATGGTTCAGACAATTAATCGGGGGATCAAGGCAATCCTGTGTATCATGGTCAAACTCAATGACAGGTCATCTGCAGCAGCCGTCGTAAAATATCATTGTGCCCGGTAATTCTAATATCCTTGAAAGACAAATGTAATAGTACCCTCTTTGGTATAGAAATACAATAACTTATTCATGTTAAAATATTTATTTTCAATCACTAAAAATTGTCCATCAAATCGAAATTCGGTCTCTTGTGTGATGCTGCTCCAACCAGTATCTGTCGAGCCAAATGAAGATGTCACCTTTAAAGTTACAACTTGTCCGGTTTTGATATCGTTTGCTGTTGAAATTGAATCAATTGTAGCAATCATTTGTTTACAGCAACTATTGTCTTGTCCATACACTGAAAATCCTAAGCCAAGAACGAACAGTAAAATAAATGTCATTAAAGCTTTCATCCGTACAAAATTTAAATTTTTAAAGGAACGGATGGAATCCACATGTTTTAGTGGGTTCTGTTCATTTGTGTTTGTGTTTACAAAGCATGTGGATTTCATAATAATGTTTATTAGTTATCAATAATAATAAGGAGTAAAATTTAATTATCAGTTGGATTTATCCAGGTCTTAACCAATCCTGAAATAATTATTCTTTCTTCTCACAGCTCCGCCTTCCGGTTACATCCATATTTCCAACAATTTACATATACCGCATCCTGTTTATGCTTCATTAAAATCCTGACGCTGCAGGGATTGGTCTTACCAATACTTAATTCATCGGTCGGTGCATGGAATTATTTCCGTGCAGGGGCATCTTCTTCTCAGAAATCCACATGGGGTTTTATGTTCGGCAGAGGTCTAAACATTCAAGGTTCTTAATTTAACGGATTAAACCTACAAAAAATTTCGTTCTAAAACAATAGGAAAAAGGAGGTTGTGGGAAAGTTTTATGAGCGAAAGTACAGAGTAGAGGGCGACGAGCAGAGGGCACAGGGCATAGTGCATGGAGCAAAGAACCCGCCGGAATGATTTTGTTGAGACGCCTCCTGTGAATCTGTGTCAATTTGTGCAATCTGTGGCGAAATGGAAAGCCTGTCCCTAAAAAACCTTATTCTCCCTTTCGAAACCTTAGTAACGGGCTTGCCACCACCCCTCCTGCCCTACCTTATTAGGGCGACGAGCAAAGGGCACAGGGCATAGTGCATGGAGCAAAGAACCCGCCGGAATGATTTAGTTGGGACGCCTCCTGTGAATCTGTGTCAATTTGTGCAATCTGTGGCGAAATAGAAAGCCTGTCCCTCCTAAAAAACCTTATTCTCCCTTTCGAAACCTTAGTAACGGGCTTGCCACCACCCCTCCTGCCCTACCTTATAACCTTATTGCTCTGAATCCTGCCTGGCAGGCAGGCAGGCAGGAAGGCAGCTGAGCCATGCTCCAAAAAACAAAAAAGGAGCTACAATTGAATGTAACTCCTTAAGTGGGAACTACTGGATTCGAACCAGTGACCCCCTGGGTGTAAACCAGGTGCTCTGAACCAACTGAGCTAAGCTCCCTCTTTTATTTTAGAACGTGCCCGTTTCCTTTAAGGCGCTGCAAATATAAAACCTATTTTCATACTGCAAAAATAAAATCTAAAAATCTTTATAAAATTTCTGCAACAACAAACGTACTTCCTCCAACAAACACCATGTCGTTTGCCCCGGCACGGTTCCGGGCTGTTTTGAAAGCCTTTTCTACAGAGGAATATACCGAACCTTTCAGGTTAAACTGACCTGCTATCCGTGCAAGTTCCTTTTCATCCATCGCCCGCGGGATGTCGGCCCGTGTAAAATAATATTCTGCCACATCAGGCAGCAGGCTTAAAATCTGTCCGGCATCCTTATCGCTTACAACACCTATCACTACATGAAGCTTCTCAAAGGGAGTCTGCTTTATCTGCTGAACAACTTCAGCCATTCCCTCAGCATTATGAGCGGTGTCGCACACCAAAAGCGGATTATACCCCATTATCTGCCACCGTCCCTGCAACCCGGTCATCCGTTTAGCATTGGCCAGACCGTTCAGAAGGTGTTCATCGGAAATCTCCCATTCCATATGCCTGAGCAATTCAACCGTTTTCAGTACCGCCGGCAGGTTCTTCTGCTGGTACATTCCTTTCAGATCGAGCTTCAGCTGAGGATATAAAACCTGACCGTTCCGTCTTACAGAAAGCAACTGGTTTCCCTCCAAATCGGACAGTGCATAATCGACAGCATATTCCTGATCGGCAAAAAACAAGGGTGCCAGTTTCAATGCAGCCACTTCATTGAAAACTTCCATTGTGGCGGGCTGGGTAGTGCCAATAACAACCGGTATGCCGGCCTTTATAATACCGGCCTTTTCAAAGGAGATCTTTTCTATGCTATCGCCCAGAAGTTCAGTATGGTCCATGCCAATGTTGGTAATTATGCTAACTTCAGGAGTAATAATATTGGTGGAATCCAGACGTCCTCCCAATCCAACTTCCACCACTGCAATATCAACCTGCTGCCTGGCGAAGTAATCGAATGCCATGGCCACTGTCAGTTCAAAAAAAGAGGGTTCTATCCCCCACTCTTCATTTTTCTCCCTGAAATCTTCAACCCATTCCATCACATCATCGGTTGATATCATTTCACCGTTTATACGTATGCGTTCCCTGAAATCGATAAGATGAGGGGAGGTATACAATCCGGCTTTATAGCCAGCCGCCTGTAATACAGCTGCAAGCATATGTGACACCGATCCTTTCCCATTGGTACCGGCCACATGAATGGTTTTAAAATGCCGGTGCGGATTGTTGTAAAAATTTCCCAGTAAAATAGTGTTGTCAAGGTTATCTTTGTATGCAGCAGGTCCAACGCGCTGAAACATAGGCAACCGTGAAAATAAGTAGTCAAGTGTATCAGAATAATCCAACTCTAAACAATAAATTTATTAACCGATGCAAGTTTATTAAAATTTGGAACACCACAATTAAAATCCCGTTAAATTATCTACATTTAGAAAATTCTTAATTCAACAACATGCCAAGCAAAATATTCATTCTCGATACCAATGTCATTTTACACGATCATACCTGCATCTATCAGTTCCAGGATAATGACATCATCCTGCCCATAGTTGTTCTCGAAGAACTCGATAAATTCAAAAAAGGAAATGAACTGATAAATTTCCAGGCACGGGAGTTTGTTCGTACGCTGGATGAACTAACGGGCGACAAATTATTTAATGGCGGCAAATCGCTTGGAAAAGACAAAGGCAAACTTCGTGTTGAAACAGGCAAACCTTTCTCTGAAGAAATAAAAGCATCATTCCGGGAAGACATTCCCGATCACCGAATCCTTGCCATTGCCCAGCACACGGCAAAAACATTTCCTAAACGTAAAATAATACTTGTAAGCAAAGACATCAACCTGCGGTTAAAAGCCAAATCATTGGGAATTCCTGCTGAAGATTATAAAACCGACCAGGTAAAAGATGAAAGTGTGCTTGAAAAAACAATCACCACTTTTGAAAATCTGAATGATGATACGGTTACACAGTTGTACGACCATGGTGTCACCGATGTGAATAAAATCAAGGAAGGATTAAAGTTGGAAGCCAATGAATGCCTGATTTTGAAAGGCATCAGTTCGAGTGTGCTGGCCAGGTACGACAAAAAAAACAATCAGATACAGCGCGTAGAAAAAAAGCCTGCCTATGGAATTAAGCCCCGCAATGCCGAGCAAACTTTCAGTCTGAGCATGTTGACAAATCCCGATATCCAGCTGGTGGCACTGACCGGAAAGGCAGGTACCGGCAAAACTTTACTGGCGCTGGCTGCTGCAATAGAAACACATAAATCGTTCGACCAGATACTCCTGGCCCGCCCTATAGTGGCACTGAGCAACCGCGACCTGGGTTACCTGCCGGGCGACGCTTCAGAAAAAATAAATCCTTACATGCAACCCCTGTTCGATAACCTGGCAGTTATTAAGCATAATTTTAATCCGCGCAGCCAGGAATACCAGAAAATAGAAGAACTGCAAAACGAAGAGCGGCTGGTAATAACACCGTTGGCCTACATCAGGGGCAGAAGCCTCTCAAATTCGTTTTTTATAATCGACGAGGCTCAAAACCTGACCCCGCATGAAATAAAAACCATTATCACCAGGGCCGGGGAAGGAACCAAAATGGTTTTCACCGGCGACCTCCAGCAAATCGACTCCCCCTATCTCGATATGAAATCAAACGGATTGGCATATATGATTGACCATATGCGTAACCAGGAAATATTCGCCCACATCAACCTGTTAAAGGGAGAACGAAGCTACCTCGCCGAACTGGCAAGCAACCTGCTGTAATTAATTTAGCCCCGGTTCATACCATTATTTTTGCAGAAAGCGGCTTTTTCCTATTTTTGCAAATTATTTAGAATGATTTTAAATGATGTATCAAGGGAAAAAAGCAGCTTTCTATACGCTGGGATGCAAACTCAATTTTTCTGAAACCTCCACAATTGCAGGAGCGTTCAGGGAAGTAGGGTTTGAACGTGTTGGATTTGAAGAGAAAGCCGATGTATACGTAATCAATACCTGCTCGGTAACCAACCAGGGCGACAAAGCCAGCCGCAATATCATCCGGCAGGCAGTACGACAAAACCCACAGGCCATGGTGGTAGTGGTAGGCTGTTATTCACAGCTCAAACCCGGAGAGGCAGGCAACATCGAAGGTGTTGACCTTGTGCTGGGCACCCAGGAAAAATTTCACATCCCTGCATTCCTTGGAGATCTTTCCAAACGCCCCGAAACGGAAATAATAACCACTCGCCTGGCCGACATAAAAAGTTATCACAAAGCATTCTCATGGGGTGACCGTACCCGTAGCTTTTTAAAGGTTCAGGACGGATGTGATTATTACTGTTCGTTTTGTACTATTCCCTATGCCAGGGGCAAAAGCAGAAATGATACCATTGAAAACACTGTTAAGGAAGCCGAAAAGGCAGTGGCCAAAGGATATAAAGAGGTGGTGCTCACCGGCGTAAACATTGGTGACTATGGAAAAACCACCGGCGAAAATTTTCTTGGTTTGCTAAAGGCACTGGAAAAAGTGGAAGGCCTCCACCGGCTCAGATTAGGCTCAATTGAACCCAACCTGCTGAAAGATGAAATCATTGAAATGGTGGCAAACTCGAAAGTTATCATGCCTCATTTTCACATTCCCCTGCAAGCGGGCTCCGATGAAATACTTTCGTTAATGAAACGAAAATACTCCACCGGGTTGTTTGAAAAAAGAATTCAAAAAATCCGAAGTATTGTACCCCATGCATTCATTGGCGTAGATGTCATTGCCGGAACCAACGGTGAAACGGAAGAACTGTTTCAGCAATCGTACGACTTCCTGAACCGGCTTGAAGTGTCGCAGCTTCATGCCTTCACCTACTCGGAACGCAGTGGTACGCAGGCATTAAAAATCCCATGGAAAGTGGAGGTTGAAGATCGTAAACGCAGGACCCAGATGTACATCAATCTTTCGGAAAAAAAACTTCGCGCATTTTATCAAAAACATATCGGAACAGAACAAACCGTGTTGTTTGAATCGCAAAAGAAAGGAACAACCATGAGCGGGTTCACTGAAAATTACATAAAGGTGGAAACAACTTACCGGGAGGAATTGATAAATGAACTAAAGAAGATTAAGCTGCAGGGGATTTTGCCAAACGGTCATGCATCTGTTCAATTTGCCTGACAGTTCCCGTTTATTGGATAAATAACCAACATTTATGGAGGAAAACTGTTAACTTAAGCACAAATATTGGCATAGGTTCGATTTAACAATATAAATGAAATAAATATGCAGTCAAACGATTACCAGTCGATTTGTGTTGAACTAAAAAAAATAGCACGCGAAGCAGGAAGCTTTATCCGGAATGAACGAAGCAAGTTATCGGAAAAAGATGTGGAATTAAAAAGTGTAGCCAGCCTGGTTACTTATGTTGACAAGGAAACTGAAAAGGCCATTGTTGGTAAACTGAAGCAGTTGATTCCCGACAGCGGATTCATTACTGAAGAAGGTACCGCTTCACATTCGGATGAAAAATACAAGTGGGTAATAGACCCGCTTGACGGAACCACCAACTATATTCATGGCATTACACCTCATTCGGTAAGCATTGCCCTTATGGAAGAAAAGGAAATAGTTGCCGGTGTTGTTTACGAAGTGGGCCAGGATGAAATGTTTCATGCATGGAAAGACAGCCCTGCTTTTCTAAATGAAAAAGAAATAAAGGTTTCGGGAACCGGAAAACTGGAGGACACCCTTATAGGCACAGGCTTTCCCTATTACGATTTCGATCGGGTTGAGGATTACATTGATGCAATGCGATACCTGATGCGGCATACCCGTGGACTGCGCCGCATGGGTTCGGCAGCGGTTGACATAGTGTATGTTGCTGCAGGTCGCTTCGATGCGTTTTATGAACATGGCCTCCATCCCTGGGATGTGGCAGCAGGAGCGTTGATACTAAAACAGGCCGGGGGAAGGGTTTCTGATTTCAACGGTGGCGAAAACTGGCTTTTTAACGGAGAGTTTGTTGCCGGCAGCAATGCCATCTTTGATGCCTTCTATGAAATCGTCCACACACACCTGGGAAAGTAAACCTTCCGGTAAACAATAAGCAACTTTCTTTGATTCTGTAAGGCATTTTTATAATAAAACTTCGGTTATTAGCAGCACTTCCCTTATATTTATCCTGCTAAATCATGCACCTTGAAAAAAGAATCAATTAAAATGGCCGAAAAGGAAATTGCATTGCTTAAACAACAAATCGAACTCCTTGATGATAAACGATTCGATTTGAGCGCATGGAAGAACCGGACCATTATATTTCTGGAACGGATTTTTGGGAACAACAGCCCGAAACTTAAAATGATAAGCGAGCTTCATTACGATTATTCAAGCTGGAGCCTGCGCGACACTGCGGCTGAAGGTTCTGCCAAAGATAAGGATCCGGTGCGTATCCAGGCAAAAGATATTCTGGAAGCAACTATTGCTGAACTGGAAATGCTGGGACTTCCCGAAGAAAAGGAAAAACAGTATAAGCTAAAGGAATTCCTCGAAGATGAGCTTACCGGTAAACAAATGAAAGAAATCAGGCTTTTGCTGAAATCCGATAAAAACGACAAAGCAGAAGAAGTAAAAAAAATACTGGAATCGCTTCCCGGTGAAAAGCTGGCTAAAATTTTGGCCAACCTGCTTACCGATTAAAATTACGGGTATGGCTCAAAGTTCTATAGCGATAGTTATATTAAACTGGAACGGATTAAAACTTTTCGATACCTTCCTGCCTTCTGTTATAAAAAATTCCCAAATTCCCGGTGTTGAAATTTATGTTGCCGATAATGGTTCTACGGACGATTCCATAATGTACCTGGTGGATAATTTCCCGGAGGTAAAATTAATTTTACTTCAAAACAACTACGGTTTTGCTGAAGGATACAACAAAGCGTTAAAATATGTCAATGCCGATTATTATGTATTGTTGAATTCCGATGTGGAAGTTACCCCCAACTGGTTGCAGCCGTGCATTGAACTGCTGGAAAAAGTTGAAAAAGCGGCAGTAGTTCAGCCTAAAATCCTTAGCTACCAGAAACCACATTTGTTCGAGTATGCAGGAGCAGCCGGTGGCTTTATCGATAAGTTCGGCTATCCGTTTTGCCGGGGCAGAATATTGAACCGCACTGAACCCGACCTGGCGCAGTATAACAGCATCACTCCTATTTTCTGGGCCAGCGGCGCCTGCATGTTTATAAAGGCCGAATTGTTTAATCTTGCCGGGGGTTTTGATGGAAGCTTCTGGGCACATATGGAAGAAATTGATCTTTGCTGGCGCCTGAAAAACCAGGGCTATAAAATCCTGTACCAACCCTTCAGCACTGTTTTCCACCTGGGTGGAGGAACACTTTCTTACAGCAGTCCGCAAAAAATTTACCTGAACTTCCGCAACAACCTGTTCATGCTGTTTAAAAACCTCCCCGATTATAATTTCAAACGTATCTTTCTGTTTCGCGTTTTCCTCGATCATGTTGCAGCTGTAAAATTTCTGTCAGGATTTTATTTTTCAGGTTTCACTGCTGTGCTTAAAGCCCACGCTTCCGTTCTGATAAACCTGCCCCGGCTTATTGGAAAAAGAAAAAAACTAAAGAAGTTTCGCATCGTTAACCATCATGCGGAAATATACCCCAAAAGCATCATGTGGAAATTTTATTTTCAGAGAAGACGGAAATTCCCGAAGCTGAAATTTAATCCTGAAAAACTCAACGAATGATGGGCTTCAAATGCCGGCATCCACAATGGGAGATGGCAAAATTTATTTCAACAGATGATTTCTATTTCTGATGCAACAGCTAGCCAGTTCTGTAACAAGTAGTATATTTATGCCCTACAGCAAATAAAGACATCCATGATTGACAACCGGATATTGAATTTCCTGCTTGTCGGCGATTATAAAGCCAGTTCAGGAGTTGTAAAGGAAATGATGGAAGCATCGGTTCCGGTGAAGGACATTTATGAAAACCTCCTGAAACCTGCCATGTACAAAATCGGGGAGCTTTGGGAGGAGAATAAAATCAGTGTTGCCACCGAACACCTGGCTTCGGCTATCGTTGAATCACTCTTAAATGAGATTTACCGGAATTTCAGCTCCTCAGCCAATTCAGGAAAAACAGTCATTGTTACCTGCATAGAAAATGAACACCACCGGATAGGTGCACGAATGGTTGCTGACATGTTTGATCTGATGGGCTGGAAGGTCCTGTTCCTGGGAGCAAACCTCCCGCGAAAAGACCTGTTGGATTACATCCACGTAAGCCGCCCAAACCTGGTTTGTATCTCAACAAGCATCTATTTTCACCTGCCCCTGCTACACCTGACACTGGAAGAAATCACAGACAAGTTCCCGGAATTGCCCGTATTAACAGGCGGACAAGCATTTACAAGAGGCGGCAGCGACAGCATTGAAATGTATAAAAATGTGCATTATCTTCCCGACTTGCTATCTTTGGAAAATTACTTAAAAGCAACAAACTGATGGATTACGGGCACCTTATTGAATCGGCAAGGGAAATCCCTGCAGCCGGACAAAATACAATTTCAGAATATCAAAGTAAGGCGGAATTGCTGGTAGCGGCAATAAACATGAATATGTCGGGCCGCGATGATATAACAGAATTAATTGGTAAAAATAATATGGGTCTGATGAAAGACAACCATTTCAATCATGTGCTGTTTATCAGTTCCATTCTTAAAATTCCAAATCCCGAAGTGCTGGTGGATACCGTGCTTTGGGTTTTCAAAACTTACCGCAGCCGTGGATTTTCAGTCGACTACTGGAACGTTCAAACCAATGCATGGCCTGGAATTTTAAAAACCCAGATGAGCCCGGAGGCATATTCCGAAATTGAACCGCTTTACATATGGATTAAAAATTATATTCCCGCGTTTGAAAAGTTGTCGTCTGATAATGAAAAAGAAGTAAATGATTTTCAATAAGCATTAATGTACTTATGGAAAAAGAATTGCTGAACCACTGGCAAAATGAGATACTCCAGGCCGTTTTTGAAAAGGATTTTTTAGGAATTGCTGTGTTTTCAAAAAATAATACACTGCTTTTCGCCAATGCTCCTATGAAAAAACTGGTTGATAATCTTTCTTACCAAAAAATAATCAATCCTTCCTTTGAAAACCTGTGGCAGCTGCCACAAAAAAGCTCTTCGTTAATATTTGAAGGATTTCTTACCCTTGGTGATTACTCCACTATAAACATTTCACTTCAGGCAAATATATTCCGAAAATCGGATGAAATTCTGATTTTAACCGATTACGATTATGAAAATCTTCAGAAGCAAAATAACTCGTTACATCAGCTTAACCGTGATATAAATAACCTGCAACGACAATTGATAAATGAGAAAAGAAACCTGGAAAATATGTTGAGCATTCTGGATGAAAAAAATAAAGAGCTCCAAAAAACAAACCGTCAAAAAGATAAATTATTTTCAGTAATTGCTCACGATTTAAAGAGTCCATTCAGCGGACTAATTGGATTTGCTGAAATATTGAAGGATAACGTTAATGAATTGTCAGCTGAACAGCTTAACGAATATACCGGTTACATTTACAAATCAGCAAACAATACATTCGATTTAATTGAAAACCTGTTGGAATGGGCTTCCCTTCAACGCTCGACTATTAAACTGTACCCCAAAAAAATAAGTGTAAACAAATTTATGGAAGAGGTACTTGAACCGATAAGTGAACAGGCGCTGGAAAAAAACATATTAATCCATAGAGAATTACCTGACAATTTGGAATGGATTGCCGACAGAAATATGCTGACAAGCATCTTGAGAAACTTGCTGACAAATGCAATCAAGTTCTCATATGCCGGCAATACCGTACTGGTCACAATACGCCAAATCAATGATGAGCTTCTGTTTTCAGTTACTGATTATGGAGTGGGAATGCCTGAAGAAACGACAAAAAACTTGTTTCTTAATGAATATAATGAATCGACCAGAGGTACCGGTGATGAAAAAGGAAGTGGTTTAGGATTGGCCATCTGCAAAGATTTCGTGGAACTGCATGGAGGAAAGATCCGGGCTGAAAGCCTGCCAGGAAAAGGAACGACAATTACCTTTTCGCTACCCTCTCCCGTTTAACAAAACCATCTTCCCCGCTTAACTTCTCTTCAAAGTTTGTCCTTTTCGAAATTGATTTTTAACTTTGACCCGATTTATGCAATGGGGGTGCCTTAATACAAGGGCTGAGATTATACCCACTGAACCTGATCCGGGTAATGCCGGCGAAGGGAGGGCAAAACGGGATTCGTCCCACTCCATTGGTTAGTGTATTAACCAAAATTTCTAAAAATGAAACGATTGTATTTTTGGCTGCTTTTGCAGCTGATGGGTATTGCCGCTTTTGCGCAATACGATCTGGAAGGTAAGGTAACCGGTGAAGGCAAGCCATTGCCGGGTGCCAGTGTGCTATTAAACAATACGCAGTATGGTATGTCGACACTCAACGACGGCAGTTTTGAATTCAGGAACCTGAAAAAAGGTAACTACACAATTACCGTTTCTTTTATCGGTTATGAACCCAGAATAAGAAAAATCTCAGTCCCGGCCGAAGAAGCAATAACAATCGACCTGGAACCGGTTTCTGTGCTTACCAGCGAAGTGCTTGTATCGGCAACACGTGCCGGCAATAAAACACCCGTAGCTTATACCAATGTTACCGGCGAAGAGATCAACAGGCGCAACATGGGGCAGGATATTCCCTTTTTGCTGCAGCTTACCCCGTCGTTTGTAGCCACTTCCGATGCCGGCGCCGGTGTTGGTTATACCAACTTCCGCATCCGCGGCACCGATCTGAACCGCATCAATGTGACGGTAAACGGCATACCCCTTAACGACCCCGAATCGCACGGAACATGGTTTGTGGACCAGCCCGACCTGGCTTCATCGCTCGAAAATGTGCAGATACAGCGAGGTGTGGGAACTTCAACCAATGGAGCGGCTGCATTTGGCGCCTCCATTGATTTGCAGACAAATACCTTGAACCGCGAAGCATACGCTGAATATCAGACTGCTGCAGGCTCTTTTAATACCTTCAAAAACTCAGTGATGGCAGGAACAGGCCTGCTTAACGGCAAATTCTCGATCGATGCACGGCTTTCAAAAATTACGTCCGACGGGTTTATCGACAGGGCATCGGCCGACTTAAAATCTTTTTTTGTGGCAGGCGGTTATTATTCCGAAAATACAATACTTAAGGCCAATGTGTTCTCAGGCCTCGAAACAACTTATCAGGCATGGAATGGTGTGCCGTCGGTAAGGCTGAACAACGACCTGGCAGGAATGCAGCGCTATGAAGAACATTGGCTGTACACTCCGGAGCAAACTCAGGAAATGATCAGCTCCGACAGCCGGACCTATAATTTATACACATACGAAAACCAGGTGGACAACTACCGGCAGGACCACTACCAGCTCCATTTTTCCCATAAATTTTCCAATGCATTCAATGTAAATGCTTCAGGATTTTACATCAGGGGATTGGGGTATTATGAAAATTTTAAGCAGGATGAAGATTTGGAAGATTACCTGATACCGGTAATCACGGTGGGAAGCGAAACCATTGAATCAACCGATCTGGTAAACCGTAAATGGCTCGATAACCATTTTTACGGCATGACCTTTTCAATGAATTACAATACTGAAAGGAACAGTTTTACCCTGGGTGGCGGATTGAACGACTATACCGGGCATCATTACGGCAACGTTATCTGGGGTCAGTTCCTGGGTGAAGCTGCTCCAAATCATGAATGGTACCGGAATAAAGGATTAAAAAACGACTTGAACCTGTTTGTTAAAGATAATTTCCAGTTGTTTGAAAAACTGAACCTGTTTGCCGACCTGCAGTACCGTAAAATTGACTATACCATTAACGGAATAGATGATGATTTACGCGACATAACCCAGGAGCAAAAATTTAATTTCTACAATCCAAAGATCGGAATCTTTTATCAGCCGGCAGCCAACCACGAAATGTACCTGTCATTTGCCAAGGCCAACCGTGAGCCCAACCGCACCGCCTATGTGGATGCCGATCCGGCAGGCAAACAGCCTGTGCATGAAACTCTGAACGACTGGGAATTTGGATACAGCTACAAATCGACTGTCTTCTCAGGAAACGTCAACTTTTACTTTATGACCTACGACAACCAGCTGGTGCTTACCGGTGAAATAAACGATGTGGGATCACCCATTATGGTGAATACCGACGAAAGCTACCGCGCCGGTGTTGAACTGCAGTATGGCATTGCATTTACCCGAAATCTGCAGTGGACAGCCAATGCAACCTTCAGTCAAAACAAGATTAAGGATTTTACCGAATATGTGGATAACTGGGATACCTGGGGACAGGAAGCCTTCGAACTGGGAACCACTGATATTGCCTTTTCACCCGATATCATAGCCAACAGCCAGGTACTGTTCCAGCCGGTTGCCGGCCTGAACCTGGCATTCATTACCAGCTATGTTGGAAAGCAATACATCGATAACACTTCAAGCGACGATCGCAGCCTTGATCCCTACCTGGTAAACAACCTAAAAATTGACTACACGATAAAAGCAGGCCCTTTCGACGAGATGGTGCTGCATTTGCTGGTCAATAACCTGTTCAACGAAATGTATGAAAATAATGCCTGGGTATATTCCTACATACTGGGCGGAGAACGTTATAAAATGGACGGCTATTACCCCCAGGCCGGACGGCACTTTATGGCAGGGGTGAACATTAAGTTTTAATATTTTTCATGATAAAACCCGGGGTGATTTTTTGCCCCGGGATTCTCATTGTTTCTGAAAAGTAGTATTTATAAAAGATGAAACTTAAAAGGGAAAAAGAAGGAACATCCATTTGATAAAACATAATCCATTTATTTTTCGAATGCTAAATCTAAATAATTGTTCCATTGCAGTTTTCCTTGATTTTACTTATGGGTTTCGCAACCAACACCCATTTTACAGGTGATGGAAGAACTCGGTGTATACGCTGCAAAACAGGGATTAACAGAAGAAAAGCTGAACCAGCTGCTGAAAGATGAATAAATGAGAATTGTTTTTGATAATAATGTTTTGATAAGTGCAGCCTTATTAAAAGATTCTGCACCATATAAAGCATTAAAAAAAGCCGCAGAAAATCATGTAATATTACGCTCACAATCAGCACTTAAAGAACTTCGGGACGTAATTTATAAATCTAAATTCAATACGTATTTTGAAAATGATTCAGCAAAGAAACGCTTTATTTTTTCGTATATTTTGGCTTCATCAGATGTAGTTATAAAACACCATGTTTCTTTGTGCCGTGATCCAAAAGACAACATGTACCTTGAAATCTTAAATTTGCCGCACTAAGGTAAATTAATGTTACATATTAGACTCGTTAAAACAGCATATGAAACTAATGCAGTTCAAGTAGTTTATTGCAAGAATGGCAAGGTTATGGGGTCTGATCGCAGGAATGCAGTTGTTATCAGCGGTTAGTATCATTTTTCCACAATCCTGAATAACCCCAGCATTTATGCCGGGGTTTGGCAGTACCCCTCCACCCCCTCCTGACTTCTTTTCTTGCACCAGCGATCTATAATCATTAAGATTCTCAGTTATAATCATCACATCAGATGTTGAATACAGCTTGAAAAAAAAATAGGTTTATTACAGCTCAGTATGGATGCTGTAATTTTAGCTCATGATGAATAACTTTAATGTTCGGGGCTAAAGCCCGGGGGAGGAGGTGGACTGGTTGTTTCTTACCCCCAGCTTAAAAGCAGGGGTTATAGAGTATCATCGCATCTGAGTTGAGAAACAAACCATTTAATTTAAAATTTCAGACATCTTAAAAAAGAACCGGTAATAAGCTACAAAAAATTAGCAGATAAAAAGATTATTGGGAAATTCCCGGAACATTCTTCTAAGTAAATTCAACTTAAACTCAATACAAAGTCAATGATAACTCAATGTAAATTCAATTATAATTGAATTTAC
>JAWLCL010000007.1:0-50179 GCA_041687255.1 Mariniphaga sp.
GCAGGTAAGCATGCAGGGTTTTGGTTGTTGACCCTTAAAAAATAATGATCAAAACCATAATTGGCGAAAATAATTACGCTCTTGCTGCGTAACCGAATAGAGTAGGTTACAGCTTAATTCCGATGCAAGGCATCGGAACAAGACATCGCCCGGGTGCTGTTGCCACGAAGCTACCCGATCAGGCGGTGCAAGTAAATCGAGGCTAGCTGAGGTTTTGCTCCGCAACTTCAGTGAAACTAAAAGGAGTTAAGGTATCGGTCGGTGGCCCTGAGCCAGCCGGTACTCGAAAATTAAATCGGGGATAAGCATGTAGAAAGCCTGTGGCTTCCTCGTTTGGACGCGGGTTCGACTCCCGCCAGCTCCACCTTCGCTCACCGAAGCTTTAGCGTAGGTGAGCTTCGCTCATTGTATCATTATTTTGAATTGCATTCTGTAATAACGTATTAGAATGGCTTCATCTAATAAAGTAGTAAGGCAGGGCATTTGTAGAGGTGAGAATAATAAAGAAAAACCGTCTATTTTTCCTCTAAAATTTTTATGAATAACCGAATTGGTGAAAAGCAGTTATTAATTGCAAATTACATCAAATCCATTTTTAGCCTCTACAATATGAAAATCAAATTCAACATCTTCTAATTTGAAATTATTAAATCCTGGTAACTTTGTACTTACTGATCCTGATTGTAGTTCTACACCTGGATTAATTGTTTGAGAAACAAATCTATTATCCAACGATTTTAAAATTTGTCCGTTTCTGTTTCTGATATTTAGTGTATAGATAAAATTAGTTATTGTAGTATCCGTTAAATTTTTCCAGAAAAAGAACAGCTCATCACCTGATGCTCCTGCTTCAATTCGTAAATCAATTAAATTGATTTTGCTTGTGATGCAATAACCATTTACTTTTTTTACTCTTACTAATGTCTCATCGCTTCCGCAAAATTCCTCTATTTTTTCGTTAATATCTTGTGTATTCTGCAGGTTATTTGAAATTTTAAAATACTCAATAGCAAATACTACATCATTTTCACCAGACTCTTCCAATACTGAAAAACCACTTGTTGCACTCCTCTCATTAAAGTACTTATAGTCAGGTTTAAAAAGCAATTTTTCAAATAATTTATTGGTGCCTGCAGAAAGATCTATTTCTAATTTATTATTATTTTTATCAAGGGCTTTATATTCAATATACATTTTTCCTTTTATCAAAGCAGATATAATTATATTGCCTTCTGCAAGGATTCCTTCTGTTTTTAGATAATTTTCATATTCGTTACGTAGATCACTTATGTTGTTAATTCTTAAATACTTGGGGTTTTTAAAGCTTAGGGTAAAATCAATAGATTGTATTCTTGAATTTTCCCATGCAGCCTCCAGTATGGTTTCAAGAGGTTCATAATTAATATCTGCTGATATTTCATGGTTTTTTGTCCAGCTATTTTGCCAATGAAAAGAGTATGTTTTACTTGTAATATTATCTTCAATAGTGCTATAATCGTTGCCGGAATACTTTTCAAGTAAGGAGGTTGAAAAGTTTTGAATAGTTGATTTGCATTGGTGTAAGATCCAAACCTCACCAACACGAGCAGATTGAAATGATTTCAACTGAATAGAATTTGGTCCGGCAGATGACATTAGGTTGCTTTTAAATGAGTTTATTGTGCTAATCGCTTCCTCATAAGTAGGTTCATCGGGATCTTTGCAATTATTGAACCATTCACAACAACTTGTATTTATTAAAAGTATGATTAAATAAAGAGCATCTTTTATTTTCATGATTTTTATTATTATTGGTTAATCAAAAATCCTGACATAAAGATTATTAGAATAGAAAAAACTCTGCTAAAACATTATCTTAATTGTCACACATTATTAGCTGAATTAATTTCAAATCCAATATTTAATAAAAAATTGAGTAACTTTTTTGATTACAGGATACAATTTGAAGTAGTATATAAAATAATGAGTTATGTGAAGGTAGGTTGAAATTTTTTTTTAACAATTCAATTGTAGAGATTTGTTAACTTTTACAATTGCTTAGATTAGAATTTATAATTCAAATCTTTTTAGTTCTGTGTTTTGTAGTCCTATTAAAAGCATTGAAAAGGTACAAATTATTTGTGAATAATAGAATTTAAAGTATCATTTTTCTTTAATTATTTCATTGTTTATAAAAGACAGGGGATCAATTAAATATGCAAAAAGTTGTACTTTCAAAGTGGTAATTCGGGAGTTTGCAATTATTTATAAAGTTAAAATTTCCTATATATAATAGTATAGCAGTTAGGTTTGATCCTATGCAGCTCTACATTTTCTGACGTAGCTTTATTGTAGCTGGCTTCCTCTATTCACTAAAATTACTCCTGAAGCCCCTGGACACAGTCTGAACACCATTCACAGCTTCGGGAAACAAGCAAAATTTTCTAAGTTATTAAAATGAAGTCCTTTCAGTAAGAATTTCCTCACCTTCGCCTACAGTCTCGTGTTCTGTCATAAACTGGAAAAGATTTGGAATCGCATCGTATCAACCAAAGCGAATCAGTTACCATCTGCATCTGTTAATAGTCTATTTGGCCATAATAGCGTTGGCCAATAAGTGCTGCCGCATTCGGCAAAGAAACTTTTTTATTGAAGTGGAGAAATGTATAAAAATTTTCATCTAAAAGCTGAACAATTTCATAATATTTTTCACCTCCTACAGAGGCTTTATGATCAATATTATTATAAGTTTTCCAAGCTATGTTTTAAAATCAAGAACAAGTTTTTATAATCAGATGAATTAATAACACAAGTACCATGAATTGTTAGAATCCATAGAATGTGGGAATTTTATGGATACAGTAAAAAAAAAACATATTAGCTAATATCATTATAGAACGGTAAGAGAAATGAACTTTAGGATTACAATGAACAAACTGGATATTGCTAGTCTGAATCCTGTCATTATAATAACTGTGGGAAAGGAAAATTCAGTTCATGTAGAGTTGAAACGGAAATTAATAATCTGCCAAAATATTTAACAATTAGATAATAATCTGACATGTCTTACGAAAATTAAGATTTACATGCTGATTTTTGACAAATTGTAAATTATCAGTTCAAATTATTCGTTTTCGTAATCTGCTAAGCATTTGCTCACGGTGCAGGGAAACCAGAGGTGGCAGAAAAATGAGCTTTTCGAATAAAAGACCTGTGCATTCACATTTTTTAACCGCAGAATAGAAAGCCCCATTTTTTTATTTAAAGATTTTATTCTTTATTTGCAGTGTGGAAATCTGATGGAGATGAATCGAAAAGAAACGCCCATTTAAAAGGGTTTAAGAATAAAAAAACGTTAAATCCTCATTGGATAACCAAAGATTGTAATAATTTTTTTAATATAAATAAAGAAAAATTTCTTTATAGAGAGTAGTTAAACAGTGTATAATAAAAATTGAGTGAAGCTATAAAGGACCTATTGTTTGTGGTTCAAAATTATAGTGACTCAGTTGAAAACCAGAAAGATTTCATGAAAGTATCAGAAAAAATTGAGCTTTTAAAACGGAAAAGAGAAGAAGCCTTAGCCATGGGGGGTGAGGAAAGGGTTGCCAAGCAGCACCAGAAAGGAAAGCTTACAGCACGTGAGCGCATTGATTTACTTTTTGATAAAGGCACCTTTCGTGAAATTGATATGCTCGTGAAGCACCGTTCCACCAATTTTGGGATGGAAAAGGTAAGCATACCTTCTGACGGTGTTATTGTTGGGCACGGTAAAGTAAATGGCCGCACAGTATTTGCATTCTCCCAGGATTTTACTTCAATGGGAGGCTCGTTGGGAGAAATGCATGCTGCAAAAATTTGTAAGGTAATGGATCTTGCAGTTAAAGCAGGAGCGCCAGTAGTTGGTCTGAATGATTCGGGAGGTGCCCGCGTTGAAGAGGGGGTTGATGCATTAAAAGGTTACGGTGAGATTTTCATGCGCAATTCCAGGGCCTCGGGGGTTATTCCTCAGATTTCTGCAATTATGGGACCCTGTGCCGGGGGCGCTGTTTATTCTCCTGCGATGACGGACTTTGTTTATATGGTAAAGAAGAAAAGCCACATGTTCATTACCAGTCCTTATGTAATCAAAACGGTTACCGGGGAAGAAACAACCTTTGAAGAATTAGGCGGGGCAATGGCTCACAGTTCAAAAAGTGGCAATGCGCATTTTGCGTTAGACAGCGATGAAGAAACCATCGAATCAATAATTGAACTTCTGGGTTATCTTCCCAGCAATAACCTGGAGCATGCTCCGGTTGTTCCTATGGGTGACGATCCGGCACGCATGTGTGAGGAGTTGGATACCATTATTCCTGATGATGCCAAAACTCCTTACGACATGAAAAAGATTATTGAGTCGGTTCTCGACCACGACAGCTTTTTTGAAGTGCATGAGAACTATGCAGAAAATGCCATAGTAGGATTTGGACGCTTAAATAACCAGTCGGTGGGAATTATTGGTAACCAGCCATTAATTCAGGCTGGATGTCTTGATATTGATGCCTCCGACAAAATTAGCCGTTTTGTAAGGACCTGTGATGCATTTAACATTCCGCTTATCACCTTCGTAGATGTTCCGGGTTATCTTCCGGGTGTTCAGCAGGAACTGGGTGGAATTATTCGTCACGGGGCAAAACTTCTTTGGAGTTATGCAGAAGCGACAGTTCCAAAGTTTACAGTGGTGACGCGTAAAGATTATGGCGGTGCATATTTGGCTATGTGTTCGAAACAATTGGGCGCCGATATGGTATTTGCCTGGCCAACAGCTGAAATTGCTGTTATGGGAGCAAAAGGAGCAGTTGAAGTAATTTCAACTTACCGAAAGGAAATAAGTCAGGCTGAAGATAAAAAAGCGAAGACCCAGGAAAAAATAAATGAATACGAAGAAGCATTTAATGTTCCGTATCTCGCTGCCCAGCGCGGCTATATTGATGCGGTTATAATTCCGAGTGAAACACGTATTCGTTTAGTTGATGCCTTGTCAGCCATGAGTACCAAAACAGAAGTTCTTCCGGCAAAAAAACACGGTAACATTCCATTATAACAAAGAAAAATACAATATTATGACTACTTACGAAAAAAAGAGAAAAGCAGCCATGATAGCTGCAGCTTATTACATCGAGCAGGAAAAAGCTAAAGCAGAAACACAGGTTAACAATGTACCCCATTTAAGCAGGTGGTCCCGTACAGGCATAGAAATTGCTATGAATAAGCGGCAGGTTATTCAGCTCAGGGGTCACGTTTTGCGTCGGGCGTAATTTAGTAATACCCAATGCAGTTATTTACTGATACAAAAAGAAAAAGAGATTATGAAATACGATAAACATGGAGCCTTAGAAATGGCTCCCATAAAATTTGATACGGATCGGGCAAAGGCTGAAAATCCGGTAAAGGTTAATGATTTAAGTTTGCGCGATGGACATCAGTCATTGTTTGCAACAAGGGGGCGTACAGAAGATATGATTCCGGTGGCCAACATGATAGATGAGTGCGGATTCAACGGAGTTGAAACATGGGGCGGGGCCACATTTGATGCCATGCATCGTTATTTGGGCGAGGATCCATGGGAGCGGTTGCGTGTCCTGAAGAAGCATATGCCTAAAACACCGTTCATGATGCTTCTGCGTGGGCAAAATGTTGTGGGATACCGTAATTATGCAGATGACGTGGTGGAGGCATTCGTTCGCAGGGCCATTGATAACGGAATGGATATTTTCCGTTGCTTCGATGCCCTTAACGATTACCGCAACTTTGAAACAGCTGCAAAAGTCATAAAAGATAATAAGAAACACTTCCAGGGAGTTGTATGCTATACATTGAATCAACCTCGTTTGGGCGGTGATGTGTACAATATGGAATACTACCTGAACAAGGTGAAAGAGCTGATTGAATTTGGTGTTGATTCTATTTGTATCAAAGATATGGCAGGGTTGATTGCCCCTTATGATATCTATAACATGATTCGTGAGATTAAAAAATTAACCGACTTGCCAATCAACCTGCATACCCACTTCACATCTGGAATGGGTGACCTGGCTATATTTAAAGCCATTGAAGCCGGTGTTGATATTGTTGATACCTGTATCGGACCATATGCATACCGCACATCTCATGCAGCAATTGAACCATTAATTATGTCGCTGCTGGGCACTAACCGTGATACCGGACTCGACATTAATAAAGTGAATGCCATTGCCGAGGAGATGGAAAAATACATTCCTAAGTACAGGCATCTGGACAACAATCCAAAATATGCCATTACCGATATTAATGTATTATTGCACCAGACTCCGGGAGGAATGCTTTCGAACCTGGTAAACCAGTTGAAGGCTATGGATGCATTGGATAAACTTGATGATGTGTTCCGCCTGTTGCCTAAAGTGAGGAAAGATTTGGGTAACATTCCGTTGGTAACGCCAACCTCCCAGATTGTTGGGGTACAAACTGTAAACAATGTTCTTTTTGATTCCTATGAAGGAGAATATGCAAAGATTACCCAGGAGGTAAAAGACCTTTGCTATGGATTGTATGGAAAGACAACCGAACCTATTAATCCTGAGGTTCAAAAGAAAGCGCTTAAAGGTTACCCGCGGGGAGAACAGCCAATAACAGCACGTCCGGGGTCTATTCTTGAGCCTGAAATGGATGAGGTGAGGAAGAAGTTTGGCGACATAGCTAAAGACGAAGACGATTTGGTGCTTTGTGCTCTGTATCCTGTTACCGGTAAACGTTTCCTTAAATGGAAATATGGCCTGGAGCAGATACCTGAGGAAGTAAAACCAAAATCAATGGAGCAGGTTAAAAAAGAGGCTGAAATCGTTCGAAAAGCGCTGGCAGGTGAACTGACCTCTAAAAAGTTGAATGGCAACGGTCGTGAGCTGGAAGTTACCGTTGATGGCGAAACATTTACAGTTGAAATCAATGATCCAAATGCGGGTGAGCCTGCAATGCCACAAGTCAGGCGTAAAAAGAAAGCCGGTATCAAAGAAGTTGAAAAAACTGGCAGCTTAACTGCACCACTTCCGGGAATGATTGTGGAGTACAAAAAGGCTATTGGCGATAAAGTGAACGCAGGCGAAACTGTTGTAGTTATTGAGGCCATGAAAATGTTGAACAATATTGATTCAACGGTTGATGGTGTTGTTAAGGAAATTAAGTTCGACGCAAGCGATTCTGTTTCAAAAGGAGACGTTTTACTGGTTATTGAACCGGCAAGTTAATTCTTGCAGCTTTTATTGCCAGTACTTGAAGACTACAATTAATGTTATATACTGAAGTGAAATAAATTTAACATGTGGTTAAAAATACCGGGGCAGCCCGGTATTTTTTTTTTAATTATACAGCATCAGGAGTAGTCAGATTTAGCTTTTTAGCTTCTGATGTTAGATGCCCAATTGTTTCCGGTAACATTCCCTGAAATATTTAACATCGCTGAACTTTTAAGGCGTATGTCACTTCCTGCACCGATCTTTTCTGGCGCTGAGAACATTGCCGCTTTTTTCAGCCGGATGGTTCTGATAATGGAATTTATCGTTAAGCCTGTAACTGATTTTAATATTCTGTAAAGAGAAGTTGATGACATGTTCATTTTTGATGAAAGGCTTTCGGCTTTGAATCAGGATTATAAAGGGTTTGGACTATTTTTTCAAGAAGTTTAAAAGGGTTTCATCAGTTGACGTTAAAGCATCATTGCATATTCTGTAAAAACAACTTGACAGGCAGTAACTTCTTACTGAGATTTGGAGAATAGCTTCATCTAGAAATGCTACTCCTGCATAATATTCGTTCAAACAACCTGCCTTGACATTTTCAAAATATACGGAACTTATTCCTGCATCTCTGCTGATACAGGGTATCAGCGCAATGAACAGATACTTGCTTCCATAAAGAATCCATTTTTTCTGGCGAGGTCAGTGATAATAAACTATTGCTATTTTCCCCTGCAGAGGATAGGGAGAGCAGGTAATAACATTATTACTCCGCATGGCTCTGCTGGAGAATTACGGCAATGCCGGCTGCTGCTTTGGACCGGAATGAAAAGAAAGGTAAAGGGTGATATTATGGTTTAGTCATTACCCCGTTTGGTTTCAATTAACACCACTCCGTTGGCGCCGCGTGAGCCATAGATGGCAGAACTTCCATCTTTAATAACATTAACGCTTTTTACCTGCACAGGAGGGATTGAATTCAGAGCACTGTTGTCAACCGGGACTCCGTCAACAATAATAAGTGCAGCACTGCTGCTGTTGATTGAATTGACACCGCGGATGATAATTTCGCCGTTTACAACCTGAACACCAGCAAAGCGGCCTTTAATAAGTTCATAAACATTACTGTACTGCGAAAAGTCAACATCATTGTTGTCAAGGGTTGCCAGGGCATTTAATTTATCGCGGTCGGAAACATGGCCATAACCGATAGCGTATTCACGGTTTTTTTCTCCGGGTTTCAGCCTCAGGTTAATGGCTGCATACTTGGTTTTTTCTTCCAGTTTAACCCTTTGGTTAAAAAACCCCTGGGCTTTTACTTTCAGTTTTTCCCCCTCGTTTACAGGCACTGCAAACCTACCCAATGTATCTGTAAGGACTGTTTGCCCCGTGCTTTTAACCTTTACTTCTGCATCTATAACAGGGATGCTGTCGAAGGTTGTAACCACTCCATGGATAACTTTATCCTGAGCAGTGGTATATAAAGAAAAACAAACTACTACTATAACTGTGAAAAAATAACTAAAAAATTTATTGTTCATGGCTTTTTTTATTTATAGTTGAATGTAACAAATTTATACTATATTTCAAATAATTAACTGTAATAGACCAAAAAACATGCCGTAATTAGTTTACTTTTTTCAGTTCACTTGCAGGGACTACACGTTTTACACGGTATGGTTTCTTTTTTTGCGATTCGTAATAGGTTCGCATCTGTAATTCTGCAATTATGCCAATTGTAACAAACTGGATTCCTCCCATAACCAGCAGAATTCCCAGCAGAAGCAAAGGTTTTCCCCAGATATCATGTCCCAGAATTTTTAAAATAAACAGATAAAGGTTTATAAGCACCCCTATTCCCAGGGTTATTATACCCAGGCCACCAAAGAAGTGCATGGGCCGCTGGATGTAATTTTTTAAAAAAAGCATCAGGAACAGGTCGCTCATCACTTTTGTCGTTCTGCTTAGATTATATTTTGAGGTACCATGTTGCCGGGGACGATGGTTCACGTCCACCTGTGTGATGCGGGTCGCTCCTTCCTGTGTCACCAGTACCGGTATAAACCGGTGAAGTTCTCCGTAAATATGTATGCTTTTTATAGTATCGCGCGTAAATATTTTTAAAGTACAGCCAAGGTCCTTCATAGTAGTACCGGTTGATTTACGTATCATGTAATTGGCTATTTTTGACGGAATTTTTCGCAGGAACATTCCGTCTTTACGATTGGCACGAACACCTGCCACCATATCCCATCCCTCTTCTTCCATAAGTTTAAGCATGTGCGGTATATCGGCAGGGTCATTTTGCAAATCACCATCGATAAGAACCACATATTCTCCTTCAGCATAATCAATTCCGGCCTGTAAAGCTGAACTTTGACCGTAATTCCTTTTTAATTCAACCAACACGAAACGGCTGTCATTAATTTTCAAAATTTCTGAACGTGTATTGTCAGTGGAACCGTCATCCACCAAAATGGCTTCAAAATCAATACCGTTCAATGCCTTTATTATTTGGTCTGAAAGAGGTCGGATATTTGGTTCTTCGTTATAAACACAAACTACCAGAGAAAGCTTTTTCATTATACGGGTAAATATTATTTCAAATTTACCGGCAAAGTTAATTAATTCTGCTTCACAGGCTGTTGTTTGATAAAGTTCTATGCGGCATATACTTTACGTAATGCTAAAAAGCAGAATTAAGATGCATGATTTTGTAAGAATACCTGACAGAAAAAAGAAGCAACGAACATTCCTTCAATTGGTTTTGTTCTATTAAAATTAACATTCCGGAAGGAATTTTTAATTTGCAATCTAAAAATGAATTATTTCAGTACAGCCGACATCAAGCATGTCAGGGAAGGACTAACTCCTTTTGTCAGTTTTTTGGATAACTTAAAGACAAAGGTACAAAGGGTTTTTAGTGATAAAAATATCAACGATCAGTTAAGCCTTCAGCGGCAGATTCCTGCTTCAGCACTTCGGGAAATCATGTCGGGAAATCCACTGTCGGTTAGTATTCCTCTTGAATATGGAGGTAGGGGAGTATTGATGCATGAAAATATTGCCTTGCTTTCGATGGCTTCCTATGAATCACTTGCATTATCGCTTACCCTGGGTATCAATACAGCTCTGTTTTTACAACCCGTTGCCAAATATGCTTCCCCCGAAGTAAAAGAAAAGGTATTCAGGAGGTTTATAGAAGACAAAACAATGGGAGGGCTTATGATAACTGAGCCGGGCTATGGAAGTGATGCACTTAACATGCAAACCTTTTTTACGGCGCAGGAAAATAAATTTCATATTAAAGGGAAAAAACACTGGGCAGGTCTTTCAGGATTGGCCGATTTTTGGTTACTAACCGCCAGGCAGAAAAATGACAATGGTAATCTTCAGCGCGACATTGAATTTTTTGTTTGCAATACCCATGAACCCGAACAGCAGATTGTTGTGGAGGAGTATTTTCATAATCTTGGTCTTTACATGATACCTTATGGCAGGAACCATATCGATGTTAAGGTGCCTGTTGCCCATCGGCTGCAGCCCGAATCTACTGGTGTGAAGATGATGCTCGACCTGTTGCACCGCAGCCGGATGAGCTTTCCCGGCCTGGGGATGGGATTTATTAAACGCATGCTGGATGAGGCTATTGCCCATTGCAAGGAGCGGTTTGTTGGCGGTAAAAGCCTTTTTGGATACGACCAGGTGCAGCAGCGATTGTCGAAGATGCAGGCATCATTTACAATCTGTTCAGCTATGTGTGCCAACAGCAGTAATAAGGCAGGTATAGAAAAAGATCTTGCCCCAGAGGGGTTGGAAGCCAACGCTGTAAAAAGTGTCGTAACCGATCTTATGCATGATGCTTCTCAGTCACTGCTTCAGCTTGTTGGTGCAAAAGCTTATCAGTTAAATCATATTGCCGGACGTGGAACTGTTGACAGCCGTCCTTTTCAAATCTTTGAAGGCTCAAATGATATACTGTATGCCCAAATTTCAGAAAGCCTGATGAAGCTTATGAAACGTACAAAAGAAAATAACCTGTTTAAATTTCTAAAGGAGTACGAACTTACAAACCGTGCATCGGAATACATCAGGGAGCATGTAAATTTTAACCTTGATTTTCAAATGCCGCAGCGGAAATTGGTGGTTCTTGGAAAAATTATTGGACGAATAATTTCATTAAACCAGGTACTGGATATTGCAGGGAAAGGTTTCAGAAAAGATCTTACTGAAAACAGTACTGAATTTTTAAGGCAGGAAATATCCAAATTAATGGCAGGTTTCTCTGCAAACGGGCAGACAAAAGTTGTTGAGGCATATGAGGAAAACAGTTTATGGCTGGATTTTGTAGGTTTTCCAAATCAAAAGGATGAGGTCTGAATGCCTGTCTTTGTGGTGCGATTATTAACTGCGGAATTAGATAGAGGGGGCAATAACAGCAAAATTTTGACACACCCGTCATCCGGAACTTTTAACCGGAGACAAGTGTAAATCAAAATAAAAAAAAGGATTATTGGTTTGTTAGGTGGAAGCTATAACTTTTTGAAATTACTTTTCGATAAGTAGCGTTCTTTAGCTTTTTGTACATCGTCACCAACAGGAATATAAATTCTTGTCCGGTTGTCGATTACAACTTCCTGCATACTTTTTAGGTCAGGTGATTTGAAACTGTTATTTTTTTTCTCAAACATGTATAATTCCTTTCAATTTAAAAATGTAATATATATTAATCTGTGTTGTTTTCTATTTTAATTTATGTGATTGGATTGTGCCGGTTTTATTAGGAATTCAACAAATATAGATTAAATATTTGTAAAACAGTAATTTTAATGAATTTATTACTTATCTTGCGCCCGTAATTAAAATAATTTTTATGTATAAAGGAACAGTAAAGTTCTTTAATGAAGCAAAAGGATTTGGATTCATTAAAGATTCAGATTCGACAAAAGAGTATTTCGTACACGCCAACGGATTGAAAGATAGCATTCGTGAAGATGACGAAGTAGTTTTCGAACTGGAAGAAGGCAGAAAAGGATTAAATGCAGTAAATGTTAAACTATCCTAAGGATAGAAAAAGATATCCTATTTTGATTAAATCCCGCCCATAAGCGGGATTTTTTTATTTCTGTTAGTCAACTTTTCCCGGTTTTCTGCGATTTGAGCCCTGTGCCCCGGTAAGTTCATCGCCCAGATCTTCACGTGCTTCTGCTGCAATTTTCTCCAGACGTTCAACGATTTCCGGATGGTATTCTATCAGGTTATAATTTTCTCCCGGATCTCTGCGTAAATCATACAGGCCTGCTTCATGCGGATGGTTTTCATTTACATTTCCCGGCTGTCCGTCTTTTCCCGGTTCATAACCTTTGTATGTACGCCCCGGATGGGGAAGTACAAGTTTCCATGTTCCGTCCTGCACAGCTTCCAGGTTGTTCTGCCTGTAATAGTACCAGAATGATTTTCGTGGTGCTTCATTGGTTTCTCCTTTTAGAAGCGGGAGCAGGCTTACTCCGTCAATTTTTTTGTCAGGCAATGACGCACCTGCAATTTCTGCCAACGTTGGCAGTATATCCAATCCTGCCACAAGATTGTTGTTCACTGTCCCCGGGGAGATAACTCCTTTCCACAGCATCAGGCAGGGAACCCGCTGCCCTCCCTCAAATGAAGTGCCTTTTCCTTCACGCAATCCTCCCGTGTTTCCGGCATGATTGCCATAGTTTATCCACGGACCGTTATCGGAAGTGAATATAACCAGCGTATTTTCACTGAGACCAGTTTCTTCAAGCGTCCGGATTATTTGTCCTGCGCTCCAGTCTATTTCCATCATAACGTCTCCGTAAAGTCCCTGCTTTGACATTCCCTCAAATTTTTCAGATACATATAAGGGTACATGCGGCATCGGATGGGCGAGGTATACAAAGAACGGCTTATTTTTATTTCTTTTAATGAAATCGATGGTGCGTTCGGTAAACTGAGTTGTAAACAGCTTTTGGTCTTCGGGAGTTACTGCAGGGTTAACGATTGTTTCATTTTCAAAAAGTGGAAGATTGGGAAACAAATGAGAACCCCCCGGATGATAGGGCCACATATCGTTGGAATAGGGGATGCCATAAAATTCATCAAACCCGTGGCGAGTAGGAAGAAACTTTTCCTGCACTCCTAAATGCCACTTGCCGTAGATAGCAGTGGCATATCCTTTCTTTTTCAGGAGTTCGGCTATGGTTTCTTCATCTTCTGATATTCCGGTCTGAGAAGAAGGTCCCAGTGCTCCGGCAAAGCCTATTCTGTTAGGATAACAGCCGGTAAGCAGTCCGGCACGAGAAGCCGAACATACCGCCTGCGGAGAGTAATAACGGGAAAAGAACATCCCCTGATTCGCTATACGGTCTAGATTTGGAGTCTGATAGCCAATCGCCCCTGTGGAGGTTAAATCGCCGTACCCCATGTCATCAAGATATATGATAATGAAGTTTACCGGAGCTTCCGACTTTAGGCTTCCTGTGCCTGAGTTGACAGAAAGCATCAGGATAAGGATTACTGTGGTAAAAAAGACTTTTGTTTTCATTCTCCCGGGTTTTATTACAAAATAGTTTTTAGTTCTGAAATATGGCAAAAAAAACGGACTTCACCAGATTTTCCTCCGGTATGAAGTCCGTTTTGATTATCTTTTTTATAAATTTTTTACAAATTTCCTTTTTCTGCAGCCTCTTTTAAATTCTCATCGGCCAGTATTCCTATCTCTACACGGCGGTTCAGCTGTCGCCCTTCAACAGTATTGTTATCGGCAACCGGCATACTTTCGCCAAATCCTGTTTGAGTAATCCGATCAGCAGTAACACCTAATGAATTAAGGTAAGTGGCAACTGATTTTGCTCTTCTCTCCGAGAGTCCCTGGTTATAACTGTCGGAACCGGTGCTGTCGGTATGGCCGTCAACTTTGATTTTTGTGTCCGGGTAATTTTTCAGGACGTTGGCCATTGAATTCAGCTCTTCTCTTGCATTCGGTTTAAGGACATAAGAATCCACTTCAAACAGGATTCCCGATTCCATGGTAACCTGTATGCCTTCTCCTACGCGCTCAACTTTGGCATTCTCAAGTTCCTTTTCCAGCTCGGCAGCCTGCTTATCCATGTATTTGCCGATAAGTGCACCAGCTGTACCACCAACAGCAGCCCCAATAATGGCTCCCGTTGCAGTGTTGTTTGAACGGCTTCCGATTGCTCCGCCTAATGCGGCTCCGGCCCCACTGCCAATAGCACCGCCTCTTAATGTTTTTGATGTGTTGCAACCGGAAAATACCACAAACAGGCCTAAGGCCACGGCAAGAATTGTTGTTTTTGTTTTCATTGAACGTAAAAATTTGTTATCCATAAAATTTTTAATTGTTAATAAAAAATACTCTGCGTTAAGAAGCAGAGCATTTAAAAATTTCCGAATAACACATTCCGTGCCGTAACTTTTTATTTTGTTTTTGTTGATTCTATTACTCCTCTGAAATACCCTATTGATTCGGCAATTCCCATGAACGGGTCATCCATATTTTTTTCATGTTCAAGGCTGCACACGCCGGTATAATTCACTTCACGAAGCATGTTTACAAAGGCCGGGAAATCAATGATGCCCCGTCCTATTTCCACCGAATAGCCTTTTTTGGTATCGTCTGTAACATCTTTTATATGTATATCGAATACACGGGAATGGTATTTCTTTAAATCGGCTACAGGGTCTTTCCCGTTACGCTTATCATGTCCTACATCAAGGCACATACCAATGCGGGGATCAAGATCTTTTACATTGTTCCAGACATCGTCTGCGTCAGGGAATAGTTCTATATCAGGCCCATGGAGGTGAATGGCATAGTGGAAGTCGTACTCCTTTACTTTTTTATCAACATAGGGAAGCAATTCATAAGTAGGAACCCCTACAATTAATTTAACCCCCGCTTTTTTGGCATATTCAAATGCGCGGTCGACTTCCTGTTCCGACTTCATGTAAATGGGGCCTACGGCATAACCTGTAACTCCTTTTGATTTAAGTTTACTGTGAAAATCGGCAATCTGCTGTTCGGTGCTATTGAAAGGGAGGTGGAAATCTTTTATGCACAAGTAGTGAACATTCGTTTTTTCCAATGTTTCCAAAGTCTTTTCAAGGTCAAATTTCACAAAGGTATAACCGGCTATGCCTAATTTAAAGGGTTCGCCTGTTTCAGCAGGTGGTTGTTCAGCCGGCCGTTGCTGGCTTAGTGACTGGAATGCGGTAATGTTCATCAGGAACAATAGCATTAATGCAAGCGATTTTTTCATTGTTTTTGATTTATTTATTTGATTCACTATAATTTACCTGTTTCTGTTGTTTTCATAGTTTTCCAATAAGCCGGTGAGATTAAAATTTATTTCTTTCAGTAAAAATTTTTCTTTTTTGCTACATCGCTTGCAGTGAAACTATAAAGGTAGTGCAAGATATTTCAAATAAAGCATAAAAAAAAACAGCTATATGATTCTGGTTACAATATTATTCTATTTTATCTGATGGTAAATTTTCTAAAGGGTATAAGATTAATAATCTGTATTTTGAATCAGGTTTTCATTAACATCCGCTGCTGAGTCAGGTAACGAATACATCGTATTTGTTTCAACTGTAAACAGGCAGCTTATGTTTCGTCAATGTTTAGGACGGCTTCAAAACTATACTGCTGATATCCATGATTATGTTTCATCAATACCAGGTTGGCCTGCCATAGAGAATTCATTTCCATGATTTAGTTTTATCAATTGGTTAGAGCCAGAATTATTTAACTCTTTAAGAATAAAATACCTGGAATTTGTCATGAAAATGTATAGTTCAAAAAGACGCTTTTATTTCTTCCGGAAATGTTATATTTACTCCTACTAGTTAAACATGTTTGATTATGAAAACAGTGGTTTCTCTTTTTCTGTTTGTTTTTTTTTATTCCTGTGCTTCTGACATATTAACAGGTGACAGGGTTACCCTCAGAAATGCCGCTTCTTTTCCAATAGGTACTGCGGCAAGTTACGGGCAAATTACTACCGATGATTCCATAAGGGCAATTATTATTAAGGAATTTAACAGCCTAACTCCTGAAAACGATATGAAAATGTATAGCGTTATGCCGGAGCCTAATGAATTCCAATGGGAAAAGGTAGATTCAATTGCAGCATTCTGCAGCCGTCATGGCATGCGATTGTTTGGTCATGTGTTGGTGTGGCATTCGGGTACCCCACGCTGGCTTACTGAAGCAGAACATGACAGTGTTTCCCTTTCCTCATTTCTTCAGGATTACATTACTACTTACGTCAACCGGTACAAAGGGGTTATTGATGGGTGGGATGTTGTCAATGAAGCAATTTCCGACAGTGCCGGAAGCCTGCGCAAAACTTATTGGTACAATATGCTGGGGGAAAAATATATCGATATAGCATTTATGGCCGCGCATAAAGCTGATCCAAATGCCGTTCTCTTTATTAATGATTACAATACGGAACGCGATACAGTAAAGCTAAATGCCACAATCGATTTAATAAACAGGTTGAAAAGCAGAGGAGTGCCTGTTTCGGGGATAGGCCTTCAAATGCATACCCGTATGGATATTCCCGAGGAAGTAATAGCCCATTCATTGCGGAAGGCTGCAGAAACAGGTCTGAAGGTGCATCTGTCGGAAGTTGACATCATATTTAACCGGCACAACGATAAACAGGGTGGGGGAGAACAGTTGTATCATGAATTGACAAGTGAAATGGCGCAGGAGCAGGGCGAAAAATACATGCACATTGCCAATCTGTATCGAAGCATTGTTCCAAAAGATCAGCAATATGGCATTACCTTGTGGGGGTTCAACGACCGTACCACATGGATAAATCCTTTTTTTGATCTGAACGACTGGCCTACCATTTATGACGATAACCTGCGCCGAAAACCCGCATATTTTGGGTTGTTAAACGGAGTGATGGATTAATAATGCCAAATCTAACATCTGCATCAGATTTTGTGAGGTTGTAAATGCCAGAAACTATGCTATTCTATAACTAAAACCTCAAATCTATAACATTCAACCGATTGGTGTTTCACATGTCCAGAATATAATCCACCGTTTTACTATTCATCCTTCACTTTTCCTTCTGACCTCCCCTCCATAGGGGCTAATTGTTTTATCTCAATTATTTATCTGTCATACGATATTGTCCGGCAATTAAAAAGACTGTTAACTATTTCCTGTACCTTCAACTGTGTCTTCGTCATCATTCTATTACCAGCCGGGAATGGTAATTTTCCTCACCTGCCTGTATCTTGAGCAGGTATACGCCTGGCTGGAGCGAATGAACTTCTAACTTTGTGGTGCGGGCATTTAAACGTCTTTTCTCAAGAACTTTTCTTCCTTCAAGCGTGTAAAGCACAGCCACCGTTTTTTTCTGCAAAAACTTCTCAGGAATCTGAATTGTAAATATTTGGCCTGAAGGATTCGGATACACCGATACAACCTGCTGTTCTCCTCCAACAGGTATCACTGCCGTTGATGTATCTTCAACACGGGTAAGGCTTATGTTGTCGATATTGAATTTGCCGGCGAAACTTCCCAGGCCAAAATAAAGTCTGACGTTGTTGTTATCACCGGGTACATACAATGTCACTTCATAGCTTCTTCTGCCGGTAGTGATGGCAACCCTGCTTCCCGCCAGTTCACCATAGTCGCCGTAATTTTTTGAAATTGTTATCAGCAACTGCTTCTGCTGGTCGGCCCAGGCATCAAAAGTCAGCTTGTATTCTCCCTTGAGAACGGGAAACCCCAGTTGCTGGAATCCCAGTTGCCAGTCGATACCCGGCGATTTGGTCACATTCACTGTAAACACGCTGTCGGTAACAGATGCCTGGTAAGCTGCTGTCTGGGAGCTGTAAACATAGAATTCCCATGGCACCCTGCTAATGTCAAATGTGCCGTTTTCAATAAGCTCCTTTTTATTTCTGAATTCAGGTACAATATGGGTATTTTTATTTATGGTAAATGTAAACGGATTGGCGCGGCTGAAATGTTTCCAGGCGTTAAAGGTGTAGCCATCATCGGGGATGGCTGTCAGAGTAACCTCCGTCCCTTCCGGATAAGCATCCATAACCGGCTCAACCTGGACAGTACCGCCTTCAGCCTGTTCCACATCAAGTGTGAAAGGAGCTTCGCTTTCCTGCAGCTGGTATACCCGTATGTAATCAATCATAAACTGATGCGGTAGTTTGGTGTCGTCAACACCTTGCGCCCCTCCCCATGCGCCTCCGAAGGCCAGATTAAGTATCAGGTAAAATTTCTTATCGAACGGCCATGTGCGGTAATCATCCGAACTTTTTAAATAGGTATTTTTCAATTCATCATTGGCATACCATTCCAGCTTCTCCGGTGTCCAGATGAGGGTGAATTTTATGAATTGATTGTAAGGCTCTGTGAAGGTGTAGAATTTGCCGCTCGATTGGTGTCCTGAGCCATCGGTTCCGGCATAATGGACATAATGATGAAGCTTAAGCGGATCGTAACCGACGTATTCCATGATGTCGATTTCGCCGCTGCGGGGCCAGCTGCCGTATTCACTGTAGGTAGGCATCATCCATACTGCAGGCCAGGTGCCTTTGCCGGTAGGGACTTTGGCGCTGAATTCTATTTTGCCGTAAAGCCAGTCGCCAACTCCCCTGGAGATAAGGCTTGCCGAGGTGTAGTCTGATCCCATGTAGGGTTCTTTATGGGCCTCAATAATAAGAACCGAATCTTCAATGCGTGCGTTTTTTAGCCGCTCTTTGGTATAATACTGAAGTTCATCGTTTCGCTTGTAGCCCACCTCATAATCCCATTTTGTATCGTCAGGCAACCCCGGGGTGTTAAATTCATCGCCCCAGACCTCCACGTACTTCTGGGCATGCAGTATTGAGGGAAAAATTATGGCGAATAGCAGGATTCCTGTCTTTAATGTATTCGGTAGACGCATTGCTTATTTTTTTGGGGGAAAAGTAGGAAATATTACCGTATGGCCCAAAGTGTAGTTCAATTTTCTAAAGCACATTTTCTACTTAACAAGGGGTACTTACAGATGCACCCGTTTGATTTAAATCATCCTCAATCACCATCAGTCACCATCAATTACTCAATCAACACTAAGTTCCTTACCTTCTTCCCTTTGCGCTCTGCTACATGCCCTTTGTCCCATGCCTCCTTCCCTTTTGCAAAAAAGCTGCCTGTGTTGCCACAGACAGCTTTTTCTGGTCATTCTTTCCAAACTCAAACAGTATTAATAACTAATTTTTTATAAAACGGGTTGTATGGGTACCGTTTTGGGACTGAACGGTCAGGAAATGAATTCCTGTTCTCAATTTGGAAAGCTCAATTGTTTTTTGATTGGTTACACCAAAAACTTCGCGCACAATTTCCTGCCCCAGGCTGTTGCTGACTACATAGCCAGTCATTCCGGGATGTTGTACATAAAGCCTCTCTTTTGCAGGATTCGGGTAAACTTTCAGTTGTGCCTGCCCTACCAGTGGGGCTGATGTGGTTTCCTCTTCGCCAAAAATGACGTTATCGAGGAAAACAACTGTCCCTTCTGTTCGTTCTTCAGGAAAATCGGGAAAGATTACAAGCGACTCATAGGTATTCCCGATTACTGCTGAAAAGTCAAAGGTAACAACCTCCCACATATCAACAAGAGTGGTTTCCACAAGGACTTCAGCATCGGCACCACCGCCTGTCTCGTTTTCAAGTTTAAGGCCCACCCTGCCAAGGGTAGTCCGGTAAACCTGCATTGTAAAAATGTGCTGTTCTTCGGTGATGGCTATGGCGCTGTCGCCAACAAACACATCATTGAGCACCATTCCGGCCCATGGGTCGGCATCATCATTTACGGTAAACATCAGGACACTGTCGGTAGGATTCACTTCCGATGAATCCGGATTTTCAACAACCATAACATCATCATCGGCCCCTGTGCCGTTGGCAAAGACCATCCAGCCTGTCGTATCCGCAGCCGACTCAAAAGTCGCCAGCGTATCGAGTGTTTGCGCATTAATGGTGAACAAGCCACCTGCAACTAAAAAAAATGAAAGTAGAATTTTTTTCATACTGTGAAATTTTATGGGTTAATGAATATATAACTCTTAAAGTTAAAGAATGTTTAGAAGATAAAAAAATTTAAAAATTGTAAATTGCTGAATTGTGAAGAGGGGACGCAGTTTGACAAGATGGAATATGATTTTTTATGATATGACGAGGATACATATTTGCGGACAAAGAATGAGGTCGCAGATAGAACTTGGGAAGGTCAATCCTTTTTTCCTGTCTATCCATAATTCATTCCTTCAGTCCTTTCTTATAAAGAAAAAGCGCATCCCGGCAACTGCCAGAACACGCTTTAAATACAGGGTTAACACTTAAGGTTTAATATTTATATACGACCCTGCCGGTCCTTACGGCATCTTTGGTTACCATGCGGCAGATACAGGTGCCGTTGACTTCCGATTCGGTAAAGCAATAACTTCAGCTTCTCTGTTTCTGGAAAGGAGATATAAGGCGACGTCCTGCAGTTAACAGAGATAGCCTTAATGCTTTGGTACATTGGTTTAAAAATAATGTTAATTGTAACATATCAACAATTTCCGATTTTTTTGAATATCAGTCAATAGCTGGGTGTCCCATGGCGGGAAAATATGCAGAGGGGAATATTTTTTTACCACCAAAGCGGAAACACCAAATTGCACTAAATTCTTTCAGAGCCGGAATTGTAAACCAATTTTCCCCTGTAGATTTGATTGCCAATTGACAGTTTATAGTAGTACACATTATTTATAAGGTTTGCAGGGGTATATTCTGTCCTGTAAACAATTCCTGCCTCTATTTCGCGATGCAGCAGTGATTTGATAAGCCTGCCATTCGTGTCGTACAGTTCCAGATGTGCCTGTGCCGGTTCCGGAGAAGTGAATTCAATTCGAAACCAATCAGAGAAAGGATTGGGGTAAGCCTTTATTTCCACCCCTTTGTTTGTTTCGATGTACAGTGCCGAAGAAATTATGACGGACATTGGTGCTGAAACAGCGCTGCAGCCGTTTGCATAAATTACCTCAACAATATACTCCCCTGTAGTTGTTGCAACAATACTTCGGGTAGTTTCCCCCGTTGACCACAAATAACTTTCCCCTTCGCCGGCAGTAAGGACTACCGTTCCATCTTCCCTGTATTCAGAGTCAATTTCCGGCTCCGGAGCCTCCAGCTTATCTTCTGCTGTGAAAGGTTCTGATGGTGCGCTTTCACATCCGTCAGCGCTGATAGCCGTCACAGAATATGACTGCCCGTGTTTTAAGCCGGTAATTTCACCACCTGGGCAGGCAACCGGTCCCCCCGGGAAAAAGCTGTATGTGTAATTGGGGTTGTAGTTGTTAATGGTGATGATACTCCCTTTTTCGCATGTTGGTGCAGCTGTATCTAAAGCAGGACCAACGGGAGTGTACGGCTGTTTTTCTATCACAGCTGTGGTAATTGAAGAGACATATCCTTCATCGTTCATAACCGTTACATTATAGGTGCCGGAGAACAGGTCGCTGAAAACAGGAGAGGGCTGATAGTTGATTCCGTCAGTGCTGTAATTATATTCTTCACCAATAGGCGCAGTTATTTCTATTGTTCCAGTGGATACATCACATGCAGGATGGGCCAGTTGAACTTCCGGAGCTGCGGGTGCCAGGCTTTGCTCCACCATGCCATTAATATAGTATTCCGATTGGGGCGAGTCAGGGAAAACTGAGGCTGACAGAGGACCCGAATATTCACATGAACTGCCGTCTTCATCGTTCCAGCTTAAGGTTGTGGAGCCACCCAGGTAACGGAAGTTCAGTGTAAAGAAAACAGATTCATCGGGCAAGCTGTAGCCATCGGGTTCATTAATAGTTCCGCTGACGGTTACGGTGCCTGGGACAGGATCATTTAAAATGAGACCGGGAAAACCTCCGGTGTTTTCAGCTGAAATGAAATCCAGAACTGCCGGATCATATTGCATGGTTAACGAAACAGCTCCAACATTTCTAAAGGCTTTTACTGTAACTGGAACTGCTAAGTTTTCATTTGTGTTAGCAGCGAGGGCAGGAGCTGTGGTTATAGGTCCTGCCGGTTCATTGAAGGTAACTGACCCGGGAAGGTAATATGAACTGAAAGGTTCATCGTTTAATGTTTTGTGTGAACCGTCATGGAACTGACAATCCACCGGACTGATTATTCCATCGTCAAAATTTACCATTGAAGTTCCGTTGGTGACTTTGGCAAATTCGATTGTGAAAATTACCGAATTATCTGTTAATGTGACCGGTGGATAAGTGAACCAGCCTATTCTGATTATACCCGTATCTGCAAAATTATAGGCAAAGGTACCTGTCATATCTGGTCCCAGGGTGACTTTTTTAGGTGTTGTCACCTCTGGATCGTACACTATTTTCATATCTCCGGAGGCAATGTTGCTGAACCCGGCTGCTGTAACCGGTAAAGTGACAGCTGAACTCGCAGTTGAGACCTTACCCAGTGTAAGGACAGGTGAATTTTGTGCTTTTGTGGCAAAGGCTATAAAAATAAAAAGCAGGGCAGCAGAAGCAGAAATATATTTCATGGATATGATTTTAGCTTGTTAATTTTACAAATTATCGGACAGGGACAGATGATTATTTCCTGTTCCCTGTCCGGATAGGTTTATTTTTTGATAATTATCGCTGTTGTCATTTGTTGTCTGCCTTTTTTATCCGTCAGTGTCAGCCTAAAAGTATATATACCCGGAATAAGATGGGTTCCGTCAAAATCTGCCTGATGTTCGCCTGACGGCAGCTGCCTGTCCTGAAGGATGCTGATGGTATTGCCTGCAACATCGGTAACATGCAGGTTAACCCGTCCTGTGTTAGGTAGGTTGTACCTGATTGTTATATGTTCATCGAATGGATTGGGCCAGCAGGTTAATTTCATGGATTCCTGATGTTCGGAAATGTTTGTGCCGGTAATACTATGCCTGGTCTTCAGTCCATCCATTTTCAATAAAGGATTGTCAATGGCAATCATATTTTCATCAGCAAGCTCGTTAAGAGGATTATTGGCAAGCCTGAAGAAAAGAGACATTTCCGGCTCCTTAATAATTTTTATCTTCACGGTCACCATAGGTTCACCGGCTTTTACTGAAACCGGGTTCACAGAGTTCCAGCCAATAACCAAATTGTTGTTCAAAACATTGAATCCTGCAGGCTGGCTGGAATCATCTTTCAGATATACATCCAAAACCTGAATCTGTTCTGCCGGAAAATCAAGGATCAGTGAAATTGCACCTACCTGGATTTCCGATAATGCACGAATTGGAAGTTTAACCACATCTTCAGTACCTGTAAACAATGTATCTCCTGTCAGCAGAGTAACAGAATTGGCAACTGCATTGGCCGATTTAACATAAAGAGGGTTTATATTACCTGATTCAGGTATATTGCTGCGATTAAAATCTCCGCTTACCAGTCCGTAAAAGTCCTGTGTCACTCTACTGCTCCCTGCCGGAATTTCTATCTGCAGCATGTTTTCAGTCTGCGGCTGCATGTTAACGGGAACTTGTGCTTTCCAAAACTCCCACGATTTGACAAATGTTTCTTCTGTTCCAAGTGTAAGGAAATATTGTTGGATAATTCCTGCATCAAGTGAACCTAAATAAGTATCTTCATTAACATCCCCTGCCAGAAAGCGAACTTTTTCGATTTGTGGCCATGCACCTTCAGATTGCGCCACATTCCAGGCATTCACCTGACCAGCATCTGTTGAATTGATACTGCGCACCTCCTTGTCAATATCGATGGCTACATTATATATACCTTGACCAAGACCATTAAACGTATATTCACCCTTGGTATTGGTTTCGGTTGCAGCTACAAAAACTTCCGTTCCCGGCTCCAGTAAGGTTACAGATACATTATCCAGTGGAGTCTCTGTTTTGTTGTAATATTTCACAGTGCCGGTTAAATTAACTCCCCTGACCGTTACCGTATATGAACATTCAGTTGTATTGCCTGCCCCATCTGTTGCTTGCCATGTTACTATAGTAGTACCCATTTTAAATTCAGTTTCATGCAGGCTTATACCATTTCCGGTGGTTGCTCCCGTTAGAGAATAAGAGATGTGTGTTACCGAACAATTATCTAAAGCCGATGCATCCCAACTTGTTCCATTATGTATGTAAATGTTTCCATTGTTTACTGTAACATCCACATTATCAACTATCGGACAGGAAATTTCAGGTGCTTCATTGTCAGTCACTGTTACTATGAAAGTACAATCCACCGTTTTACAGTCGTTAACTGCTGTTGCTGTTACCTGAGTGTTGCCAACTGGAAAGAAGTGCCCTGATTCAATCAGGGTTCCGTCGGCCAGAGTGTAAACGATTTCAGGTGCCGGAGTGCCTGTGGCTGTACTTGCAAAGGATATCGAAGCACCGCATTCGCCTGCTTCATTGTTTACTGAAATGTCTTCCGGACAATTAATTACAGATGATGAACTTAAATTCAGAATTACAGCAAATTCTTCAGTAGCACAGCCGTTCACATCGGTTACACTTCCGGTGAATGTATAACTTCCTGCAGGATAATCTCCCGATATGCGCAGGCTGGTATTAATATTTTCATATTTATGCTTCAGCCCATCCATCAACTTGTAGTCCGTTCCATCGTAGCTGATATAGAACATAGGCTCAGCACCTGATATGATATCCCACATTACCCCTTGCCAGCCATCGGTTGCCGAAGCATTCACTCCTTTATCGTTCCAGTATTCATAGAAATCTTCAGGCACTGAGGTTATGTCAAGATAAAAGGCATTACTTTCGAAATTGGTGCGTAATGGCACTGAACTGATTAATTCATCAATATCAAGGTAATGGTATTCTTCTGCCGGGTCTGCACACATGTAATATCCGGATGAAAGTTCTCCCTCCACTGCTGTAAAGTTGCTGTCATCGGTTGATGTCAATAGGCTGACCTCTGTAATCATGGGAATAGGATTGACAGTCATAAAAGCATGAACTTGCGAATGAACATATTGTACACCATCAAGCAGGGCAATGGCTTCAATTGTTACTTCATTGTCTGTCATTAAGCCGGCATTGCTGATTTCAAACATCCATACATCAGTTCCTGAATGTCCTTGCAGCGGAGAAGGTAAACTACCAACAATAGTCGACAACATTATCTCATTTGTGCCGGTGGTAAGGATATAGCTTCCATTGCTGCTGTTGTTGTAATTCCAGGTAATAACTGTTCCTTCCGGAAATGCTTTTGCAGTGCTTATTTTTGCATCTGCTTTTATGTCAGTATGTAAGTTGCTTATAACCGGATATCCGATTTCTGATGTAAATTGTAATGGTTCTGTGCCACAAACTTCAATGGATTCCGTCACTGCAAGTTCAGCCCCGGCAAATGAAACATTGAATGATTCGTTGTCTAATACTATTTCACATCCGGTGAGTTCAGTATAAGCCAGTGCATCAACTCTAACTGGTACAACTGATTCAGAATTAATGCCGTCAACATAAATTTTCCAATCAACAGTCTGTGTGCTGTGACCCCATAATGGATTAGGTGCTGTTCCCAAGATTTCACTCAGTAAAACTTCACTTTTTTCACCAATTACAAAGGATGATGAAAGTACCGGATTATCATTATATGTAATTTTAAATATCCGGGCTCCTGCCGGGAAAGAACCCGCTCCGCCATAACTTATACGTGCATCGGTTAATACCACAGGGCTTACTTCCTGTGCTGCCAAATCAGGATAGCTGACAGTAACAGGAATTATAACTGGAGTACCGGTTATTGTCTTTATGTCTGCAACAGGTTTCACATCGGTTCCGGTAATTTTCAACTCCCTGACCGAGCCATTGATGTAATACGCTTCTGCTGGCATATCGCAGAAAGCTTCTGTTTCGAAGCCTGTTTCATCCTGTGCGCTCAGAAAGCTATAACTGCACCAGGAATCATCGGGTGAATCAATCCATTCCAAATCGGTATTTCCACTTATAAAGTTAAACTTCAGTCGCAGTAATACAGCATCATCTGCTAATTCCGGTAAAACTTCTTCTGAGGCTTTTGATATAATAATTATTCCCTCTTCATCAGCATTATCATTTACCAATATCTCTCCAATATTACCTTCTCCGAAAGCAATGTCTCCGTTTTCATATTCTTGAAAAGTCATTACCCCCGGATTATATTTCAGCGCCAGAGAAATATCGCGTACTTCTCTGAATGATTTGACTGTAATGGGTACTTCAACTGTTGTATTCGGGCAGGCAATTATCTCCGGAGCTGTAGTAACCGGCCCAAAATAAACGGTGGCTTCGCCTGTTGCAGTATTTGTATAGCCGTTTCCGTCAGTCACCAGTCCGGTAAGACTGTAAGTAGTATTTTCAGTAGGATATACTTTGATTATGTGTTGAGGTTCAGGTGTTTCCACTAAATGCTCTTCTAAGCCATCGGTCCAGTAAAAAGACCAGGGTGGTTCACCTGTTAAATTAACAACCAAATCAGCGCTGTTTCCGATACAAATTGACTGGGTGCCACTAAGGATGGCTGTAGGTAGTAGGCCCGGGTCGGGCACAACAACATCAATTTCTTTGGTGCAGGTACTGGTACAGCCATTTGCATCCTCAACTGTTAAGGTAAGGCTGAGTTGATTACTGCCTGAGACCTCTGCCTCAACAGTTACTGATTGATTGTTTGTGTTGCTTGTAAATATTGCGTTTCCTGTTATGGACCAATCATAACCTGCCATTCCTTCCGGAGCTGCAAAAGTGTATGTGGTTGATGGATTTAAAGGTCCATCAGGGCCTGTAATTATGCAATCGGGCGTGGGAAGAATAGTTACAGTTGTTGTCGCAATTACCTCTCCTGAATATGTATAGGCAACTGCATATGCATCCGGTTGACTATTTGCCACATCAATGCTTCCTGTCAATTCATCAATGATTAAGCCCTCCGAAGAAGAAAATGTGCCGCCTTCAGTACCGTTAATAGTTACTTCAGCAACAATATCATTGTTGCAATATTTTTCTTTTTCATAAACAATGGAGGTGCTTTGGGTTGAATATCCGGTTATTCTAAAATCAGTAAGATATAATGGAAAATCTACCATTGTTTCGTGATAACCGTAGGGAAATATTCGGATATACAGATTACTCCCTTCAGGAATATTCTTATTAATGTTAAAAGTATAATTTTCCTTATAAGTGGTTATCGGGAATTCAGGGGCAATGATTTCGTATTCTTCGAAATCAGGAGATAAGGAAATCCATATCTGAACCTGGCAGTGAATTGAATGACTGCTAACATAAAAAATTGCCGATATTTCATTTGCCTGAAAATGGTATCCCGATAAAGATTTAACTATAAACTCGGCGTATAAATCCGGATTTAATTTTTTCGAAATTATTTCCTTCAGCATATAGGCATTTAAGGTCTGATCTGGCAGATATCCAGATGATATGGGGCCAATGGCATCAATTTCTCCAATTAGCTGCAATTGTAGTTGATCTTTTAGAGGCCAGTATGCTGATGCTTCTTGTCCGTTTACATTTACAGTAAACTGAAGGAGTATCAATAAAAGGATGAAATTGAAAAGGAGATTTTTATTGGTGTTTTTCATAATCGTTTTATTAAAGTGGGAGATTATGATTTAAGGCAGTTTGTTTTTCAGAATATAACGATGATTCGCTTCAGGTGTCGGAGTGCATCAACTTGTATTTGAGATAGGACGGTTAGAGAAGTACCGGTATTTGCATTACGTTTAAAAATATCCGGGTAAGACTCGGGGAGGAGGCCTGACAAAGAAAACCACCTGGGAATACAGTGAATCGAGCGATGCAATTTGTTGTATGAAAAATAGACAACTCATCTTTTAAAATTCAGAGCAAAAGTTCATGTTTTATTAAAAATAAAACAAGCATTTTTTGTCCCAACTTGGGAACCGTGCAATGCGCCTGAGAAAAGTTTTTTTATATTGTTAAGTAAGCGGACATAGGTGCCGGAAAACTGGAACAATGAAAATGAACACCATGGTTTCTTAAAATTTTATGTATTACAGGAAAAGCATGAGCCTACTTTCACTAATCCCGGCACTTATAGCAATAGGTTAAAAAAGTTCACCAGCATTCCAAACAGTAAAGAACCCGTTAAGGCAAACGAAAGGTACAGCACAAATACCTTTCTGCGGACCAGTCCCCACACCGCCGCCATGGCCGGCAGGGTGGTTACGGGGCCCGATATGAGAAAGGCCAGTGCCGCCCCTTCGCTCATCCCCATCTCCAGCAACCCGCCCACCAGGGGCAGGGCCGCTATGCTGCTGGTGTAAAACGGGATGCCTGTCAATGCTGCAACAACAACCGTAAAGAACCCGTCCCCTCCCAAAAGACCGGAAATGGATTCCTGCGGCACGTAAAACCGGATCAGTGCATTTATGAAAAAGGCAAGCAGCATGAATTTAACCACCATCGCTGTTGCTTTCCCGGTTTCTTCCAGTACCCTTTTCCGGAACGGAACGGTTGGAGCCCCGCAGGCAGTGCTGCTGCAGGCGGCCTGCTGCCGGGGCCCTGTTTTAACCTCCGGCCTGAAGCTCAGTTCTTCAGCCGGCACACAGCAACTGACCGTTGAACTGTTCTTTACCCTGCTGCCTGTTATGAACTGCACCTGCACCTTCCTATTGGTGTTCTCCTTTACTATAAACGCTTTCGCTCCTGCCCAAACTTTTCTGAAGGCACTGTTTATGGAGCGCCCGTTTGCTGCGGATGCATTTTCCCGCAGTGCGTTTTCCCCCAGCCGGCCCTTCTTAACGAGCAGGTGGGTGATGAATCCTGAAAGCAGGCTTATCGTGAACGTTGCAACCAGCCGCCAAACCGACAGATCCCAGCCGATGGCGGCGGTGCTCAGGAAAAATACCTCCGGGTCCATCGATGGCGATGCCAGCCAGAACGACATCACCGGCGCCAGCGGCACCCCGCCCATCAGCAGCGAGGCAATAACCGGGATAACGCTGCACGAGCAAAGCGGGCTGAACGCACCCACTGCAGTGGCTAAAAATATTGATACGACAGGCTTTTTGCCCAGTGCCGCGCCGATGTACTTCGAGGCGCCCGATAATTTTACAAATACAGCTGCCGGTATGGTTATCACCAAATAGGGCCAGATGTGGAGAAAGGAGCCGAATATAAATTCTGCAATCTTAACTGCATGTTCCATTTCAAATCTTTTTTTAGTTGTACATTCCGTCATAAGTTTTCCCATTGACGGAGAAGGTCTGAAATGGATGCAGAAATTTTATAGTTTTTTTATTTTGACCGGCAGCAGCAGCATTTCCGGGGATGAATGTCAGTCACCGTGCCGTACTTGTCGAATTCGTAATGGCAACAGGTCATCAGCATGTCCTTAAGCATTTTCCGGGCCCGTTGTATGCGCGATTTGGCGCCGGAGTAGGAAATATTGACCTTTTCGGCATACTGCTTCTGGTTCAGGTTTCCCAGTTCGGTCATGCAAAGCGCTTCGCAATATTCAGCAGGCAAATTGTCCATCATTTTCACCATGTCCTGAAGGGCCTCGTTCATTGCTTCATCTGCATTTTCTTCTTCAGCAGGGTGGTATGTAAGCAAATTTGTTTGCGATTTTTTGCTTTCACTCCTGTGGTAATCTGTAACCAGGTTGCGGCACACCTGGTAAATCCACGACTGTATTTTTGTTTCGTCCCTTACCTTATCGATGTTGGCATGGACCTTAATAAATAATTCCTGCAGGATATCGTCCGCTGCAGCCTTGTCGTGAACCTTCGACAGGATAAAGGCACGCAGCCGGTTTTCGAATTTCATCCAGATTTCTTCCATGTTTGTTGTTTTGTTTCCAACGCCTCCCGGTTTTTCGGTTGACGAGTCTTCATCATCCTTTCCGTCACCCCCGGAAAGTTACCCGGTTACCGGGAATCAGAATCCATATTCTTATAGTATTCTTCAACAACTGACTTTGCTTTATCGTAATCCGCATTTGAAATGATGACCTTCACGGCGCCTGCACCACCTGCCGATACATGCCAGGGAGCAATCGTTCCCATGTTTTCATCTTTCAAAAATGCCTCTATCCCCGAATCGGTTAACATACTTCTGACGATTTCGGCTTCCATTGGTGAACCTGCAAATATTTCAACCGGTACATTTTGTTTGTTTCTTTGCATATCATTAATATTTACCCGTAAAGGTAGTTGTATTGAATCTTTTGTTGCCGCTAATGTAAAAATATTTCATTTGGAAGGGGAGAAAGGAACGGAGCTTTGGGGATAGCGCAGGAAGCCCTGGTCAGGAGGAGCGATTGCAGATTGATATGAGGTACTCAATAATGTGTGGTGGTGGCAAGAGTTTCTTTTTAATAAGCTACTCCGCCCTGTAAGCTTCTACTTTTTAAGCCTTGAATCAAATTTGAAGTTTTTTTGATCAATAAGCCTTACCCTCGCATATTCAGGATGCCTGCAATTTAATATGTAATTATGCGAACTGTGAATAATACTGCTGGGAACTTTCAGCGCTATTGTTCTTCCTTCTTTAATCCACTTATCTCCAATTTCCGATAAAATTGCAGGAGCAGGATATGCTGCCCAATTGTTGGGTAAGCTTGTTATCTCTACCACAGTAATTGAATCACCCGGTATTTCAAAAGTAAGAATCTCCAATGCCGGGATTAAGGACGCAGGAGTATGAACAACTGTTTCCAACAGGGCAATTTCTTTATTTTCGCCTGTATATAAAACCGGAGTTCCCTTTTTATTCCAGCGCCCGCCAAACAATGCAGCTCCCGTCCCGGTTAAGTCGCCCGCATGTTTTTTTCCGGTAATTCTGTATACAAGCATAACTTAGCTGTATACTCCGTATTCTATTCTTCCCAAAAGATCCCTGACTTTTGATACCCCTCCGGGTACCTCAATCAATTCCTTTGGCTCCATCCCTCCCAGTGCATCATTTGGCAGATTTATCCATTTGAAGAAAGCATCCCTTTTTCCAAACACCTCTTCACCATACAGGAATAAATCAGCTATTTCAAACAGCTTTATGGAAAAATTCCTGTTCAGACTTTTATTCGCTTTAATCCACCGGTACAATGTTGGTTCAGAAATATCAAGTATTTGAGCAACCGATTCCTTTGTTAAATTAAAATAGTTGCTAAAATTAACAATCACATCAACGTTGATTCCTGCACTTGCAAGCCGAATAAAATCAAAAGAACTTTCGATGGTATCCGGCACATTTATTTTTCCTAAAACTTCTGCCAGTTTCTCGTAATGCTCAGTAGTAATTTGGTTTTTATCTGTCATTTGATAAACTATTTTATTAGATGAACGAAAAGAGTCGTAATTTGTTACAATGCTGCGACTAAAAATTGTTTTGTCTTGAAGGTACAGGAAACGAATTATTTCTGACAACTCATCCTAATTTTCAAAATTTGGAAAAGCTACTCCGGCAATGTCAGTCCTCGGAAGCTTTATAATTCATTTTCATTTTTTTATCAGTGCATATAGGGAGGAATTTTATCTGAGCAGCAACTTTAATCCGATTGAATAATTTACGCCCAAATCCAGACCTTCATCTTTTTGGAATTCTTCGAAATCGATCATGTCGATAAATGTTTCCGTTGGCCGTGGATTTACTACATCCGAAAAGGAAACCGCGCGCATCCGGATACCAAAACCCATAAAAATATTTACTCCGAAATGCTTTCCCCGGTGGGTAAGTTCCCCCACGTTCACATTAAATCCGTATTTGTGCCGCTGATAGGCGGCCCTGTCATAACTTACTTCCCCCGCGTCCTCATTGTAGTAGTACTTGTTGTGAAGGATATCGTTATGGTTGATGTAAAAAAGTTCAAGGGAGACGTACTGCAATGTTCTGTTGTATTGTTTGAAAACCCGGTAAATTTCGGGCCGCAGCTCCCAAAGCCTGAAATCCTCTTCGAAATGATTTGCAAAATAAGTATACGCTATTGCCCGGTTTCCATATCCCAGATTAAGCCCCATTTTCCATCTCGAATCAAGGCTTTTTATATAACCAATTTTCCAACGTGGATTAAAGGTGTTTAAAGAAGAGAAAAGGTCAAACGTTACATACGATTCCTGATTTGGAAAAGAGTTCGGAACATTGTCACCGGGTTGAGCATCTGAAATCACCAGACAAAAAGCGAAGGTGAGGGATAAAATGATTCTTCGTAAAACTCTGTGGCGGTTCTTGTTCAACATGGGTTGTCGGTTATTTGGCTTCAAGATATCAATTCTTTTATTGATTCTTAAATTCCGCAGCTGAAGATTTTCACATTTTTCTCCTGTTTCTTGAACCATTTTTCCTCCTGTCCCGGCATAAATGCCTTGGTTAATGCCCTGCCGCGTTGGATTTTGTACAGGCACTACCTTTTCCAAAGTCCCCAACTTTGGAAAAGTTGCTCCCCCCTGGCAGGCCAGCATACCGGTGTTACTTCTCCAGCGCTTCGAACAGCACCTCCACCGATGCAGTGCACTGTACAGCAGGATCTGTTTCAGGTGCCCCGGCATTTCTTCTTTTAGAGTAAATTTATTTAAATTACTATTCGATCGTAAATAAAAGATAATTGTAAAGGACTTTTTCGTAAATTTAATAAACCCTTTTCAAGAATGATTTATTTAAGAATCAAAAGCATCATTCTGGATAACGATAATTCATCGAGGATGAAACTTTTAAAGTTAATTGTGAAGAATTGTCCTGAAATTGAAATACTTGAAGATTGCAAAACTATTGATTCAGCTTATGAAGCCATTTCTGCGAACAAACCTCATTTGGTTTTTATTGATGTTAAGGGAAAAGAAGATATTGGATTCGAATTGCTTAAAAGATTTGATGTAATTGATTTTAAAATCATTTTTATTTCCGAAAGTCCTGACTTTGCTCTGGAAGCATTTCATTTTGCCGCAACGGAGTATCTTATTAAACCGTTAAAGAAAGTAGAATTGGTTAAAGCAGTGCAAAAAGTTCAGTATGAATTAATACTTGAAAATTCTTATCAAAACAATCCGACTTCCGGCAAAAAACAGGTAGTTTCAAATCATCCTTCAAATCATCTGATTATTTATCACCGCAAAGGATTTGATGTTGTTAAATTATCAGACATCATTTATTGTGAAGCCAATACCTATTGCACCAACTTTTATATTTCAGGTAAAAAAATTATTTGCAGTTCCAGGAATCTGAAATACTACGAACAGTTGCTTCCCTCCGTGCAGTTTATGCGGGTTCATAATTCTTTTATAGTAAACATTAAACATGTTGTAGGTTACAGCAATCACGAGGAAATATTCCTTTCAGAAAATTTACGTTGCTCATTGAGCGGCTCCCATAAGCAGGCGTTTATGCATTTATTCAGGAAATCTGAATAAATTATTTAAAGCGTAAAATCATTTTCTATTGTAATAATTGATGGGTCAATCCTGAAAATCATTGATCGCTTGTTTGTTTAAAAAGGCGTTCCCGGGTTATTGTATATCTAAGCTTAAGTATAGTTTAAACTGACCTGTTTATTGGATTGGTCGGGATAGCACCTGAATAATAGCTAATTTGATATAGCGAAAACAACCATTCAAAAATCAACGGGTATGAAAAAATGTATAATCCTGATTTTATTATTCATTTGGTATTTTCAGGTTTATTCTCAATCAAATGATTATAATGTAGTTCCGTCATCTGGTGATTATTTTACCTCTGCTGATTATTCGTTGAGCTGGACTTTGGGCGAGTGTATAACTGAAACCTATCATGCCAATGAAATAATTTTAACCCAGGGGTTTCAACAAAGTATGTTTCTCATTACATCTTTGGATGAATTTACCATTGAAGGTTTTTCAGTTAAAGTTTATCCAAATCCGTTTACCGATTTTATAAATATTATTGCTGCATACATTACCATGCCGGATAAATCAATCCGGATTGAACTGTTTGATGCCAATGGGAAAGTATTGTTTGTTAATGAGTTCAGCAGCAATGGAATCCAGATTGATATGACAGGATACTTAGGGGGTGTTTATTTTTTAAAGGTGATAAATACAGAAAACAAGATTCACCGGAATTTTAAAATCCTAAAAATTAAATAACAAAAAAAAATCATTATGAAAAAGTCTTTTTTACTTCTACTGTTATTTGCTTTTGGTTTACATCTGCTTTTTGCCCAGGCACCGGAAATGATAAAATACCAGACGGTTGTAAGAAACAGTTCAGGTGAGGTGATAAAAAACCAAAACGTAGGATTCCGGATATCAATTCTTCAGTCCGGTCCAGACGGTGTTGCTGTTTACACCGAAACGCATGCCGGAATGACCAATGATTTTGGACTGGTAAACCTGGAGATTGGAAGTGGTGCGGTTGATTCAGGTTTATTTTCAGAAATTGAATGGGGAAATGATAACTACTTCATAAAAATAGAATTTGATGGAGGTAACAGCGGCTCTTTTGCTGAAATGGGAACAAGTCAGTTGCTTTCTGTACCTTATGCATTTTATGCAAAACATTCGGGGAACGGATTAACCCTTTCAGGTGCTGCCAAGCCAGGAGATATTCTCTATCATGATGGAGCGAGCTGGGTAAATTTGTCAAAAGGGATTAACGGACAAACGTTAAGACTTGATGAGGGAATACCCGGCTGGGCAGAACCCGGTTTTGCACTGCCTCTTGTAACTACTTTGCCTGCTTTTGAAATTATGGTAGATTCAGCGCTTTCGGGAGGCAACATCATTTCTTCCGGCTTTACTGAGATAACGGCCAAAGGTGTGTGTTGGTCAATAAACCAAAATCCGACTGTTTCAGACAGTATTACAAATGACGGTTCGGAGATTGGAAATTTTACCAGTGAATTGAAAGGATTACTTCCAAATACAACTTATTACGTGAGGGCTTATGCCACCAACGGTGCCGGCACTGCTTACGGCAACCAGGTTACCTTTAAAACTTTTCAAACTGTTGTTTTTCCTACCGTTACTACTTCCGGAGCTGTTAATATTACTGAATTTTCAGCCCTTTCCGGTGGTAATGTAACAGCCACAGGAGGGGCAGAGGTAATTGCCAAAGGCATTTGCTGGAGCACAAACCAGAATCCAACGGTTGCCGACATGAAAACCGATGAAGGAACGGGGACCGGACAATTTAACAGCCAGATGGATGACCTCGATCCCGGAACAATTTATTATGTGCGGGCATATGCAACAAACAGCGCAGGTGCCGGCTATGGTTCCCAGGTAACCCTTACAACAAATAAAACCCCTCCGAAAATTGTGACTAAAGATGTTACTAGTATATCCCCAATGGGAGGCGTTTCCGGAGGTACCATAATTTTAACCGGAGGGGGTACCATTTCCGATAAGGGAATTTGCTGGAGTGAAACTGAAAATCCTACAATTAACGATAATACTGTTTCTGCGGGTACCGGTTCCGATGCATTTAATTCTGCTATAGGTTTATTAAAACCCAACACAACCTGTTATGTCCGGGCTTACGCAGTAAATGAAATAGGAACAGCTTACGGCGATCAAAAATCGTTTACAACAGAAGATGCATTTTACGATGGATTTGAAACCGGATTTAGCGGTACAACCGGTGGATGGGGAATTGTAATGGGAGATGCTGTTGAAGGTGCATATTCATTATCTACTAATAAAAGCAATTCTGAAGCAAGTCTGATAAGGACTTTAACAAATTCAGGACAGATCAATTTCTATGTCAAAGTTAATAGTAGTGGTGTTAATGTTACCTTTTATATTGATGATATTGAGCAGGGATCTTATTCAAACACTTTTTGGGGATTACAAAGTTATCCAGTAACTGAGGGAGAACATACTTTTAAATGGAAGTTTATTTATGTTAATTATACTAAAGTATATGCATGGATAGATTTTATTGTAATGCCCAAATAAGTATGTAAATCTCTTTTCAAGAAACCAATAACAAAATACGTATAGAGTGTAACAGCAATTTACCTTTTAAAACTTACCACAATGAAAAACTTTACCAGTTTTTTTGTAGTTCTCATGGCAACCTTGTTTTGTTTGCAACTTCATGCCCAAACATTTGGTGTAAGGGCAGGATTAAGCATGGCCAATATGTTGATTAAAGACGATGACGGAACATATAGCGATGATAATAAAATGAATCCGGGTTTTCATATCGGGCCAACAATGGAAGTTCCGGTGAACGATAGGATTTCGTTTGAAACAGGCCTGCTTCTTTCAACCAAAGGGTTTAAGGTAAGCGAAGAGGAATCATTTATGGGTGAAACCTATGATTATACAGAAAAGATTAACCTTTATTATCTTGACATTCCGTTAACTGCCATAGGGACTTTTGATGTTGGCGGTGCAAAAATTTATGGAGCCTTTGGACCATACATCGGTATTGGATTAAGCGGAAAATCTGTATATGAGGAAACATACGATGGTGAGACTGAATCGGAAGAAGAGGATATTAAATTTGGATCCGATGAAGAAGAGGATGATTTAAAACGTCTGGACTATGGTTTGACAGCGGGTGCCGGAGTTGAAATAAATTCCATTCTCATAGGGGTGTCCTACGATTTTGGGTTAGCAAATGTTGCAGCTTATACCGGGGAGGGAACAACTGCAAGCCACAGGGTCTTAAAGTTTTCACTGGGATATAAATTTTAAGTGCAATCGTTTAGGAAAGCATGACGGTTCCATCAGGCCTCAAAGTCATTATTTGCAACTGATTTTTTTTATTTATTGCTCCAGTGCCTCACAAAACCCTATTACAACCGAAGCCTGGAAGCGCCAGTCTGCACCAGAAGGAATCCGCTAACTGGCGTTGGTGCTCTTTGGTGGGGTGGGGTTTTGGTGGCTGATTTCGATACAGCCCCGGCATAAATACCGGGGTTATTGCACCTCTGCGTTGAGGGATTGGCAGCTGTTGCCGAAGTAGTCCCGGCATAAATACCGGGGTTATTAACCAGGTGCCCGTCACAAATGCTAATGTTATTTCTCCAGCGCCTCGAACAGCACCTCCACCGGGTGCACAGCGTTCCGCCCTGTGCCGTCCTTTATCTGGTGGCGGCAGGAGGTACCGGGCGCCGCTACAAGGGTTGTCATTTCGGCTGCCCGCACTGCCGGGAACAGCACCATCTCGCCAATCTTCATCGATAAGTCGTAATGCTCCTTCTCGTAACCGAACGAACCGGCCATGCCGCAACAGCCCGAGGGGATCTCCTTCACCGTGTAGTTTTCGGGCAGCGACAGCATCTGTATGGTGGGCGAGGTGCTTGCCACCGCCTTTTGCTGGCAGTGACCGTGCAGCAGGATGTGCTTCTCTTCTTTGGTGAACTGCCCGGGGGTGATGTTGCCCTTAGCCATCTCTGCGGCAAAGAACTCTTCTATCAGCAGGGCATTTTCGCCCAGCTTTTCGGCAGCCGCCTTCAGTTCGCCCTCCACCAGCTCGGGGTACTCATCGCGGAATGCCAGGATGGCCGAGGGCTCGATGCCCACCAGCGGGGTCTGCTCCGACACCACATCCTTCAGCAGCTTTACGTTCTCGGCGGCTATCTTTTTGGAGGTGCGCACCAGCCCCTTCGAGAGGAAGGTGCGGCCGCTCTCGCGGTGAAGAGGTATCTTCACCTCGTAGCCCAGCCTCGTGAGCAGCAGGATTGCCTTTATGCCGATGCCGCTGTCGTTGTAGTTGGTGAACTCGTCGTTGAACAGGTACACCTTCCCTTTGGGGGCCGCTTCGGGTGCCGGGATGCCGTTGCCGGTCCACCGTCCGAGGGTGAGCTTCGAAAGGGCCGGCAGCTTTCGCTCAGGCGCAATGCCGATAAATTTTTTCACCGCCGCAGTTTCCATCATGAAATTCGACAGCGACCGCACCAGCACGGCCAGCCGGTTCAGGCGCGGCAGGTAAGCCACCAGCCTTGAGCGCAGCGGTATGCCGTGGATGTCGTAGTAGTGCTGCAGGAACTCGGCCTTTAACTTTGCCATGTCCACATTGGAAGGGCACTCGGCCTTGCACGCCTTGCACGAGATGCACAAATCGAGGATGTCGTAAACTTCCTTATGGCTGAACGCACTTTTGCCGTTGCCGGCGTACATGAACTCGCGCAGCACGTTGGCCCGTCCCCGGGTGGTCTTGTATTCATCGCGGCTGGCCATAAACGTGGGGCACATGGTGCCGCCGATGATTTCACTCTTGCGGCAGTCGCCCGAGCCGTTGCACTTCTCAATGCTGCGCATGTAGCCGCGGTAGCGCGAGAAGTCGAATTCGGTGTCAAACTCAGGGGTGGGCTCGCCAGGCACCACGCGCAGGCTTTCAGTGATGGGCGGCGTATCGGTTATCTTGCCTGGATTGAGAATATTATCCGCATCCCAGGCGTGCTTTAACTGCTTCAGCAGGTTGTAGTTGTGTTCCCCCAGCATGTAGGGGATAAACTTCCCGCGCACGCGCCCGTCGCCATGCTCGCCGCTCATCGAGCCGCCGTACTTTTTTACAAGCCGCGCCGTTTCGTTCATCAAAGTATCGAACAGCTCCACATCGGCCTTGTCCTTGAAGTTGATGAGCGGGCGGAAATGGATTTCCCCGGTGGCAATGTGGGCATAGTACACGCTGCTGAGCCCCAGCCCTGCCAGCACCTTTTTGATGTCGGCCACATAGGCCGGCAGGTGTATTGGCGGCACGGCCGTATCTTCAATCCCCGGCACCCCCTTGCGGTCGCCGGGGATGTTGGCCAGCAGTCCCAGTCCTGCCGTGCGCAGCGCCCACACCTTTTTGATGTTGGCGGCTCCGGTAACAAGCGGGAAGTGGTAGCCCAGGCCGGCAGAACGCAAATCGTTTTCCACGGCTTTGGCTTTCTCCAGAAGCTCCTGTTCCGTTTCGCAGGCAAACTCAATCATCAGTATGGCGCCGGGATCGCCCTTCACAAAGAAGCGGTTTTTGCGCTGCTCGATGTTCTCCTTGGTGCACTGCAGTATGATGTCGTCCATCAGCTCAATGGCGCCCGGGTTGTGCTTCAGGGCCACCAGGTTGCCTTCGAGCGATTGTTCAAGCGTTTCGAAATGGGCACACACCAGCCCCTTGTGCTCAGGCGGCAGCGGCAGCAGATTCAGCTTTATGCGGTGCGAGAAGGCCAGTGTTCCCTCCGAACCGGCAAGCAGCTTGCAGAAGTTGAAGGGTTCGCCCCCGTCGGTAAAAACTTCCGAATCGAGCAGGGCATCAATCGCATACCCCATATTGCGGCGGGTGAGTGAAGGGTGGGGAAAGTTGCCGCGGATCTCTTCCCGGTTTTTTGCATCCGACAGGATGTCGTATATGTTTTGATAAATGGTCTTTTCCAGCGGGTTGCCGTTGCCGTTCAGCTTGTTGTGAAACTCCTCTTTCGAAAGCGGCCCGAAGGTTGCTTCCGAGCCGTCGGAAAGCACGGCGTCCACTTCCAGGATGTGTTCGCGGACGCTGCCGTAAATCAGTGAATGCAGGCCGCAGGAGTTGTTGCCCAGCATGCCGCTAATCACGCAGCGGTTGGCGGTGGAGGTCTCGGGCCCGAACTGCAGTCCGTGGGGCGCCAGGGCCAGGTTCAGCTCGGCCAGTACCACACCGGGTTCTACAACAACATACCGCTCACCGACATTCAGCTCCAGGATTTTATTCATGTATTTCGATACATCCACAACAATACCGCTCCCCACCACCTGGCCGGCCAAAGAGGTGCCCCCGCCCCGCGGGATGACTGAAGTGCCGTTCTCCCGGGCAAACCGGATAAGCTTTTGGATGTCTTCCTTGTTCCTCGGGCGGGCCACTGCCAGCGGAAGCTCCTTGTACTGCGAGGCATCGGTCGAATACAGCACACGCTGGACATTGTCGGTAAAAAGATCGCCCTCGAGCCGGGAAGTAAGTTGATTGAAGTTGACTTGCATCACATGATATTTAGTAGTTGTAAAAATAGAGTTTAATTGAGATTACCGCAAAACTGAAGCTGGATTATTAAAAATTTTCAGCCGTAATGTTTTTGATTTTTCCATCATTTATTTCTGTATTGGCTTAAAACAGGAGTAACTTTATTGCCGGAAAAACAGTAAAAGGTTATAATAGCATTAAAAGCTGCAGGCCACCAGCAATTTGTGAAGCCTTAGCAACAGGCTCAGGTGCAGCCTGTCTTTGTCGGCAGACAGGCGCACCGGGATATTTGCAGTCCGGTGAAACAATCCCGGTTCTTCTGGGTGCAGCGCACCGAAACAACTTAATATCATATGACATGCATAACTTATCAAAGTTAAAAACAGAAAAGGAGGGTTATAGGTGCAGCGCACCTGGATATGGGTAGTCTGCTAACAGCAGGAAAGGTTAGGAATAGGTGCAGCGCACCTAAATATGGGTAGCCGTCCGAAGCTGTCCCGCTTCTGGCTGGTGCAGCGCATCGAAACTATTTGATGGTAAAGGACATGCATAAATTAAAGCTTCTAAAACCAGGAGCAAAAGCACTCAGTTGCAGCGCACCGTAACATTTGTAGCATGGCGCAACAATCCCGGCTCCCCAAGGTGCAGCGCACCGAAACAATAGAATTTTTTATTTAGCCAAAAAATAAAATGAAAACGTTAATTATTCGACAATCCAATAAAAATAAAATACCAATACAACGATGAAACACTTTGAAACCCACTGGAAATCGAATGATGATCTGAACCTTTATGCCCGGGGATGGGAGCCTGAAGAAAAACCTCCCGAAGCTGTTGTTTGCCTGGTGCACGGGCTGGGCGAGCACATCTCGCGTTATGCACGTGTTGCCGAAGCTTTAACCGGCGGGGGATTTGCACTGATGGGGGCCGACCTCAGGGGGCATGGCCGGTCGGAAGGAAAAAGAGGCCACTTTCCCTCCATCGAACTTGTAATGCAGGATATTGACATCCTGCTGGAACAGGCCCGCAAGCGTTACCCAAAGATACCCTTGTTCCTGTTTGGACACAGCCTGGGGGGAGTTCTGGTACTTTATTACTGTTTAAAACGTAACCCAGGTTTACAAGGGATCATTGCTTCTGCTTCGGCATTGCGCACCGAAGTGGAAAACCAGCCGGTAAAGATTTTTCTGGCTAAACTTTTGAAACCTTTTTTCCCCGGACTTTCCATGCCCAGTACGTTGAATCCGGATGATATTTCAAGAAATAAAGAGGTGGTCCAGGCATATAAAAACGATCCGCTTGTTCAGCATAAAATTACGCTGGGTTTTGGCAAAACCATGATTGCCGTTAATAAATGGACCCGGGAACATGCCGGTGAGTTTTCACTTCCGCTGCTTATAATGCACGGGAAAGCCGATAAAATTGCATTCCTCTCAGGAAGCGCCGAATTTGCCGAAAAGGCCGGTGACAAATGCACCCTGATGGTTTGGGATGATGCTTACCACGAACTGCATAACGAACCGGAACAGGAAGAAGTTTTTGAAACCATGCTGAGCTGGATGCGCGGGAAAATCGACAGGGGAAGGGCCACAAAAACACCAAATCACCAAACAACACCAAAAAAGGTTTCGTGAATTTTTGTGTTTTGGAGCTTTGGTGGCAATAAAATCCAGGCCACAAAAAACATCAACCCACCATAATTCTGGCAAAATGCTTTACCGGTAGAAGGTTGAATTTTAGTTGTGTATGTTTTTATTTTTTCGTAAATTATAGTTTGCACATGGATTAAAAATCAGTTTGTTAATCCCCATGAACCGCAGCGTTTTAAATAACAGTGCATTTTTAAGCCGCATAACTGAAATTATAAAAGCCAATCTTAAAAACGAGCAGTTTGGTGTCAGCTTGCTGGCCCTGGAAATAGGCATGAGCCGCTCGAACCTTCACCGGAGAATAAAGGCAGAAACAGGAAAATCAGTCAGTCAGTTTATCAGTCAGGTGAGGTTGGCCTATGCGTTGGACTTGCTTCAAAATTCGGAACTGACCGTATCAGAAGCAGCTTATGAATCCGGCTTCCACAGTGTAACTTATTTTTCAACCTGTTTTCACGATTACTACGGGTATTCTCCGGGTAAAACAACTGGTAAAGCCCCTCCGCAGGAAGAATCCGTTGACCCCGCACCAGAGATGCCCGGTAAAAGCAGCCGAAGCAAAAAACGCCGGGTTCTGCTTTCATTTTTAATTGTTCTGTCGCTTGTATTCATTAGCCTTTTTCTGGTTGTAGATGACCGCCCCTTACCTCCGCCGGAAAACTCCCCTGTTAAAATTGCGGTTTTGCCGATGCAATCTGCTCCTGCCGACAATTCCGGCCAAACACTTGTTTATGCGGTACTATTTCAACTCATTAAAAACCTTTCAGAAATCGAAAATTTTGAAGTGCGACTTATGAAAACTGACCTGCAGGAGGGGCAATTTATGTCTGGAGAAAACGAAAAAAATGAAAATGCAGATTACATTATTGAAAGTAAAGCCAGCAATCGGAATGAGATAGAGATTAAGCTGAAAAACGTTGAGAACAGTGAGTATGAAATGGCGGAATCGTTTCTGACAGGCAAAGATATCTTTTATCCCGCCGCCCGGATGGCTTCAAAAATTGCAGCTTCAATTAATACAAATCTTTCGGATAAAGAGAAAGCAGCATTTGAAAAGATGCACTCCGTCAATCGGAGTGCATTGCTTAATTACCAGTTGGGTATAAATTATAAAAGCATTTCTGAGCAAGGTAAAAGTTCAGAAGGCCAGGAAAACTTATTAAAAGCAAAAAGCCTGTTCGAAGAGGCTGTTCGGCTTGATTCATCATTTACAGAGGCATATATTGAACTTGGACATGTATATATTGATAATTTATATTACATGGCCGGCACCATGCAGCAGGCCGATCAATACCTTGAATCGGGCCATAAGCTTGTTGGGAAAGCCCTTGAACTGGAAAAAGATAACAGCGAAGCGCTAACCCTTTTAGTGCACTACTATCTTCGAAAAGGCATGAAAGAACAGGCAAACCGGATTTATGCCCGGCTGTCGCTGAACAAACGGGCCGGTTACCATCACTATATTAATGAGTTTGATGCTGCTGTTCATTATGAAGATTATTACAATGCTGTAAAAAACTTTTTATACTATGTGAAGAATAAACCGGTTAGTCAGCTAACCCATAAGTATATGTTGTACAATGTGGCTCTTATTTTCAGCGATACCGGGTTCCCTGAAACCGGAAGGGAATATGCCCGAAAGCTGCTGACCGACTATAACGATTCTTTGCAATTTTACAGGTTGATGGGAACTTTGGAAATGCGTGCAGGTAACCACCGTGAGGCAGTAGAATGGCACCAAAAAACAGCCGGGGAAAGGGAATTTACCAGTGGGTCGTATCACTTTTTTAAGTTTAACTATATTTTACTGGGTGATATGGTGAATGCCGGCCGGTACCTGAAAGAATGGGAAGCGGCAAAAAAAGATGAAATACGGTATCCCAGCCAATACTATATTGCAGGGATGATTTGCCGCCGGACAGGTCAGCCGGATAAGGCTTTAGCCTATTTTAAAGCAGCTGAAAAGAACTTGTTGGAAGCTTTAACCCGTAATACCCATCGATCGCAGATCTATGTCGAACAGTTTTACCTGGCCGGGGTGTATTTCGAACTGGGTGAAACCGAAAAAGCAATTCATTATTTATCGATGCTGAACGAAAGAAAAACCATTCCGCACTGGATTGTTTCAGGTTTTGAAATCTGGCCCCCGTTAACCGAACGACGAAACATCCCCGAAATAGAAGACATTTACCAAAACCTCCTTGTAAAATTTAATCAGGAGCATAACCGGATAGGCAAACTGTTGGTAAATGAAGGCCTGATTGAACCGTTTGCACAGCAAACAACAATCCCGGAATGAACGAAATAAGGTTATGGAACAGTTAAAATTCGGAGCAATATTATTTCATGAATCGCCTGTTGTTGAATAAACACACAATTTGTGTCAAGTCAGTGTTAACCGATGAAAAACCTTATTTTAAAGAAAATCTTAGTAGCAGAATATGCAATCGATTAAAAATGACCTTATTACCTTATTTTCGTTTTTGTTTTCATAATCGGGGTGAATAAGGTAATAAGGTGGTGCTGTGTTGCATAAATTGCCGGCTACTAAGGTCCGGGAGGGGAAATAAGGCTATAGGACAAACCCGAGTGCAGCCTGCCTTTATCGGCAGACAGGCGCACCGCAACATTTGTAGCATGGCGAACCAATCCCGGCTCTTCAAGGTACAGCCTGCCTTTGCCGGCAGGCAGGCGCACCGTATCATTTTATCCGACTGCAATTATACTGATGCGTGGTATACCATTCGATAATCGTTTTCCGGTTTTCAACATAAGTTAAAACACTATGCAACATATGTTAAACAATTCTACAAATTTTAAATTTATTGCAACATAAGTGGTTGTTTCTGCATTCGCCTTTTTCGGAATTTTACTCCTGTAATCAAATAAAATTAAGGAGGATACAAAATGGAAACAACAGAATTGAAAAAGACAAAAATTGCAGGAAAATCGAATCTGAAATTTACCGACAATACCATCTTTGAAATCGGAGATGTGGAAAATCACAGGTTATCTTTAAGAAAGGCTGAGGGTATTAACGACAGCCGTGGTGAAACCGGCTTTATGGATGGCGCCCGGGTGATAAACATTTCATTTAGCGACGTCATTAATTTCAATGGCCCGCACCAAGGGTATGTTATCATGGAGAAGGACGGTATTAAAATAATATCGAAATGGGAGGGCATCATCAGAACCGATATTTCTAACGAAGGAAAACCAGTGCCTACTTTCAAAGGAACGATGGAGTGGATAAAAACCGCCGGGAAGTATGAAAACATGAAAGGCGAATTTAAATACGACGGATATTTCACTTCCGAATCGGAATATACAGTTGTATGGGAAGGTGAATACTTTCCGTTATAAATTATTGACGGCAAATGAGCAGGATGACAACTCACCAGGTTATTAAATTTTAAAACGATTAATATGAAAACACTGTATTACCATCCAAAAATTAGAATGCCGGTTTTGGCTATCCTGCTGCTTGGCTTATTCCTGCCGGCGAAATCCCAATTGTTGTTGATTGATACACCCCGGTGCATTGAGGTTGCGGGGAAAATCACTGCCGGCAACCTGGAGGTTAACAGGTATGCGGTAGGTGATGTAGCAAATCATCATATTGCCTTGATAAAAAGCGAAGGTGTTAATAAAGCAACGGATGCAACAGGGTTCATGGATGGAGCCCGGGTTTCCAATCTGATACTTAGCGACAACACGGACGGTTCAGGACCCTTTCACGGGTACCTGAAACTTTTAAAAAACGGCGAATCTGTGTGTCTGGAATGGACCGGCTATATGCGTATCAAACCCGGCGAAAAGAACAGGTTGTGCTTTTCGGGCAGCTTTAGTTTCAGCAAAGGAACCGGCAGGTATGAAAACATATACGGTGTTGGAATATTTGAAGGGGAATTTACAACTGAAAACCAATACGTTGTTGATTGGAAAGGCAAATACTCGTTGAGCATGGAGGAGGTTTTATGAGTTTCGTAAAATTCCGTGCTTTGGAGCTCTGCCGGTAAATAAAATATTGATCTGTGGATTGTAAAAATCTGATCAGAAAAAAAAGATGAGACCACGAAAACACGAAAACACCAAATCACACTAAAAAAAGTTTGGTGCATTTTCGTGTTTTGAAGCCTTGGTGGCAAAAAATAAGGGGAGTGATCTTAAATCACATTGAAACCGTACTTTCACCGTACTAAAGTCGATCAATTGCGAATTTAATCCGACTTTGGTGCGGTGAAGGTATGGGTTTTCCATGCCGTCGGACAATGCCCGGCAAGGCTGTTAAAACGCAATGGATGAATGTCGGAATAACTCAAAAAACCTTTAGCGGGAAAGGATTTCTTTGCCCCAGGGCCGGTAACGATCCGCAAAAATGCCTTTTGCAGTTATATCCATCCCTTTAGTTTGTAGTAGAGGATAGCCGCCATTTCGCGGGCAAAGGTGATTTCATACTTCAGGTGGTTCCACACCTGGTAACGGACAGAGGTATTCTCGCCCACATCGGGGGCAACTGTTTTTCGTCCGCCCAGCTCTTCATCGCGATAGGTGAGGTCGGCTTCAGCGGCATTTTCAAAGGCGGGCAGGGCATACACCGTTTCAAAGCCGGCTTTGTAAAAGCAGAGCACGGCCCGCCGGGTATGTTCGGGCGAGGTTACCAGCAGCAACGGGCTTGCCGTATCGAGCATACCGGCACAATGCAACGCCTGCGACCGGGTGTTGGTGCCTTTGTTTTCAAAATGCACGCGCAGGCTGTCAACTCCGCGCAGCACCAGTTCTTGCTTCATCATTTGCGGGGTGCTGTTACTTTCAGTGGTATCGCCCGGCATGGCAATAAGTACCCTGGCCTCCGGGAAACTTGCAGATGCCTTTGCAGTGTACCAGCTGCGCATAAGGTTACTTTCGCTGGGCATGCCGCTGCCACCCAGCAACACAATGGTTCCCGGGGCGCCGTTCAGCTCGCTCCTGCTGGTGCCCAGCCAGTGGATGCCCCAAAAGGGAAGCGAAGTGAAGGCCATTGCAACAACCGCTATGAAGAAAACTCCTGCTGCAATAAAAAAAATTCGCACTATCCTTAAAAAAAGAATATTTTTGAAGTACTTTTTTGCCATTTAAAGTGTTAAAGTCATAAAAATACATTTAATCTTTTAACTTTCAGCTATTGAAAACCAAAGTAAGAAAAGAGATAGAACAACTGTTTGAGCAGCAATTCGGAGCGAAGCCCGGTAAGGTGACCATGCTGCCCCCTTCGGGGTCATACAGGGAGTACTGCCGGATCCGAAGCAACGGGCACTCTGTTATTGGCGCCTGGAATGCCGATGTGAAGGAAAACACTGCTTTCCTGTCGTTTACCGATCATTTCAAAAAAAATGAAATTCCCGTTCCGGAAGTGTATGCTGTCAGCGCCGACAGGCAGAAATATCTCCTGGAAGATTTGGGCGATACCACCCTGTTCGATTTCCTTTCGCAGGTGCGTGAAACGGAAGGGTTTTCGGAAACAATCATAGAGGAGTACCGCAAAGTGCTCAGGGAGTTGCCCCGCATCCAGATTGTGGCAGGGAAGGACCTGGATTATTCGGTTTGTTACCCGCGCGAAGCATTCGACAAGCAGTCGATGATGTGGGATTTAAACTACTTCAAATACTATTTCCTGAAGCTGGCAAAGGTGCCTTTCGATGAGCAGGCCCTGGAAGATGATTTCCAGGCCTTCAGCGATTATCTTTTGACGGCTCCGTCGGATTACTTCCTGTTCCGCGATTTTCAGTCGCGCAATGTGATGCTGAAAGATGGAAAGGTGTATTTCATCGATTATCAGGGAGGCCGCCGCGGGGCGTTGCAATACGACCTGGCTTCGTTGCTTTACGACGGCAAGGCCGATATGCCCCCGGAAATCAGGAGCCTGTTGTTCCGGTTTTACATCGATGAGTTAAAGAATTACCTGCCGGTGAACGAATATGAGTTTACCTCCTGGTTCAACGGCTTTGTATTGATTCGCATCATGCAGGCGATGGGGGCTTACGGTTTCAGGGGGTTTTATGAAAAGAAGGAGCATTTCCTGAAAAGCATACCCTACGCCATCCGTAACCTGCAGAGCCTGCTTCCCGAGCTGAACCTTCCGGTGGAATTACCCGAACTGAAGAAGGTGCTGTACCTGCTGACACAGTCGGAAGAGCTGAAGGAATTCGGACAGGCGCAGAAAAAACTGACGGTAAGGATAACCAGCTTTTCCTACAAGAAGGGCATACCAGAGGATCCGTCAGGTAACGGCGGCGGCTTTGTTTTCGATTGCCGTGCCCTGAACAACCCCGGACGTCATATCGAATACAAATACCTCACCGGCAAAGACCCCGAGGTACAAAAGTTTATAAAGCAAAATTCAGAGATGCGGTGGTTCCTGAAACCGGTGAAAGCATTGGTTGAACAGTCGGTGAAAAACTACCTCGAACGTGGTTTTACGCACCTTTCGGTGAGCTTCGGCTGCACCGGAGGACAGCACCGCTCGGTATATGCCGCCGAAAAACTGGCTGCGCACCTGCGCAACAATTTCAATGTAAATGTTGTTCTTGTTCACCGTGAACAACAAATTTAAAAAACAGGAATGGGGAAAACGGCTTGTAAGAAGAGGGATTTTCAGGATAAGGAGAATGCAAAATACGAATGCAAACGGTGCGGGGCAAAGGTGAAAAAGGAGGATAAGGTGTGCAAGCCAAAAAAAATTAAAAGCTAAAGGCATATTTCCGGGAGCCGGATGACTGCTATTTCATTTTCAAATTATATTTTCGCGAAAATTTTTTCCGCAAATCAAGTTAATCATGGGAAGAGCATTTGAATACCGACGGGCAGCGAAAGAAAAACGCTGGGACAAGATGTCACGTACGTTTCCTAAACTGGCAAAAAAGGTTACCATAGCAGCCAAAGCCGGCGGTCCCGACCCCGACCTTAACGCTGCCCTGCGCACAGCCATTTTAAATGCCAAGGCGCAAAACATGCCCAAAGCCAACATCGATGCCGCCATTAAGCGGGCCAGCGGTAAGGATGCTGCCGACTTTACTGAGGTTAACTACGAAGGAAAAGGCCCTCACGGCGTGCTGGTATTTGTGGAATGCGCCACCGACAACACCACCCGTACTGTGGCCAATGTAAAAAGTTATTTCAATAAAGCCGGTGGAAGCCTTGTTCCCACAGGTTCTCTGGAATTCATGTTTTCGCGCAAAGCCGTATTTGAATTCGAAAAGAAGGAGGGAATGGATCTTGAAGAACTTGAACTTTCACTGATTGATGCGGGGCTGGAAGAAATTGAAGAAAACGAAGGCGTATTTTATGCCTATGCCGATTATACAAGTTTCGGTGATTTGGCACACGCCCTTGAGGAATTGGGCATAGAGGTTCAAAAAGCTGTGCTTAAGCGATTCCCCAACGATCCGGTTGAATTCTCAGAAGAACAGCTCGAGGACATAGAGAAAATGCTCGATAAACTTGAGGACGACGACGACGTTCAGGCTGTGTATACAAACATTGCATAAAGTAGTATGCAGCTTTGATTTTGATTCCTGACCCCACCCAACCTCCCCAAAGGGGAGGAGAAGATCGCTCCGATGAAGTGATTCCAGTTGATTTTAGAAGCCATGCTGTACAAATTATGCACCGGCCAAAAGTCCCCCTTTGGGGGATTTAGGGGGTCGGGAATAAACCACCTCAGGTAATTTCATGAACTTCTGACCCCACCCAACCTCCCCAAAGGGGAGGAGAAGATCGCTCCGATGAAGTGATTCCAGTTGATTTGAAAAGCCATACATTACAAATTATGCACCGGCCAAAAGTCCCTCTTTGGGGGATTTAGGGGGTCGGGAATAAACCACCTCAGGTAATTTCATGAACTTCTGACCCCACCCGACCTCCCCCAGGGGGAGGAGAAGATCGCTCCGATGAAGTGATTCCAGTTGATTTGAAAAGCCATACATTACAAATTATGCATCGGCCAAAAGTCCCCCTTTGGGGGATTTAGGGGGTCGGGATTAAGCCGACCCGGGTAATTTCGTAAACTTCTGACCCCACCCAACCTCCCCAAAGGGGAGGAGAAGATCGCTCCGATGAGGGGCCTCCAGTTGATTTGAAAAACCATACATTACAAATTATGCACCGGCCAAAAGTCCCCCTTTGGGGGATTTAGGGGGTCGGGAATAAACCACCTCAGGTAATTTCATGAACTTCTGACCCCACCCAACCTCCCCAAAGGGGAGGAGAAGATCGCTCCGATGAGGGGCCTCCAGTTGATTTGAAAAACCATGCATTACAAATTATGCACCGGCCAAAAGTCCCCCTTTGGGGGATTTAGGGGGTCGGG